>NZ_JBGLEJ010000001.1:0-53577 GCF_041325975.1 Roseburia sp.
AAAAATCCCTCCGCTTCCAAATGATCTCTCGTCTCTTTTAAGACGATCTCCACATTCTTTCTTGACTTCGTAAACGCAATAAAATTTTTTCCTTCATCCATCAGCTCCGGCAAAAGTTCTGCCGCCACTGTCGTAATGCGGACCTGCCCATAATAGTTGTCGTCTTTCCCCATGATCTTCGGCGGCTGGATGAGATAATATCCACGTTCTGCTGCTGGTGAGCCGTCCTTATCCACAAGTGCAAACTGCTTTCCACAGATCTCTGCTGCAAGCTCCACCGGATTGGCGATCGTAGCAGAACTGCAAAGAAACTGCGGATTGGAATGATAATAACGGCATACTCTTGAAAGTCTGCGGAACACATTTGCCAGATGCGAACCGAACGCTCCACGATAGGTATGCAGCTCATCGATCACAATGTATTTTAAATTGGAAAAAATAAAATCAAACCCGTATTTGCTGTGATTCGGCAGAAATGCCCCATTCACCATCTCCGGGTTTGTCAATATAATATTGGCACTCTGCCGGATTCTTGTACGCTCCGCCACCGGCGTATCCCCATCATACACGCCCGCCACAATACGGTTCTCTCCAAAATATTCCAGATACGGTGCAATCGCACGGTACTGGTCTGCCGCAAGTGCCTTGGTCGGGTAAATGAAAATTGCCCTTGTCAGCGGATTTTTCAAAATATCCTGTAAAACCGGAAGTAAAAAACTCAAGGTCTTGCCGCTCGCCGTTGATGTTGTGATAACAACATTCTTCCCGGAAGTCACTTTCTCAAACATTTCCGTCTGATGACAGTATAGCTTCCCGATTCCGTGCGACTTCAGGTACTCCGCCAGCTCCGGCAGAAGATTCTCCGGGAAATCGTCATATACTGCCGGGTGGGCAGGGATTGTTTTTTCGTAAATGATGCAGTCTTTGATGTCCATGGATGAGTCCTTCCTATTCTATCTGTAAAAACTTCATACATTTTTGATGAATTTGAAATATACAAAAAAGTATAGCCTCTTTTAAATTTTCATGCAACAAAAAGGCAAAAGATTAAAATATCTCTTGCCTCATACTTTATCTAATATTCGATTCCGATTTCTTTATACTCTAACAGTCTTGCTTTGCCCATAGGAAGCTCGGTCCAGGCACCTTCCATTGTGCCACCTGTAATTCCTTCCACAGCTGTCAGGAAATCATGTATCACCTGTTTCTCGACCGGTTTGATATGATGTCCCGGCCAGGTAATATCGTAGAGAGATTCCATAGCGATCAGCTTTTCCAGTGATTCCTTATAGGTCTGCATCGGTGCCGCAAATTCCATCTGAAGCAGTACATGAGCCTTACAGCAGGTATCCCCGGTGAACATCCATCTGTTCTTTTCATCAAGGAAACATACTGATCCGACAGAATGTCCCGGTGTCCTTACCACACGCACCGGTCTGTCACCAATCTCAAATACCATCTCATTCTCAAAATAACTGCAATTTTCTTTTACCGGGAGAAGCTCATCCTGTGTAAAAATATGACGGACATCCTCTCTGCTGTGTGCCTCATAAAGTTCTTTGTCTTCTTTTGCAAGCCATACTTCCTCAAATGCTCCGGTTCCGCCAATATGGTCTACATGTCCATGCGTCAGTGCCACAGTGACCGGAAGCCCAGTAAGTTCTTCACATATTGATTTCAGTGGAATTGTTCCAAATCCGGTATCGATCAATAATGCCTTTTCCTTTCCGGTGAGCAGGTACATATAAGCACTTGCCGTATTACTATATTCTTCTATCAGCCACGTCTGTTCATTTAATTTCTCAATATGATAATTCATCCTATTCTCCTTGTTCCGGTATCAACAATTTATCTTTTGTTCCTTCCTCAATCCCGGCAAGAAAAGAAAATGCCGGATCCATCATCTGTTCCCAGTAGAAAAATTCATGATCGCCATGTCCGCTGCGATACTCATGAGTAATATTTTCCTTTTGTAAAGCATTTTCTAATTTTTCTACCTCATCATATACAAGACGGTCATCTTTTCCACAGCACAGAAACAGTTCCGGTCTGTTATCCACATCTTTTCTTGTCCACTGTGTACACATATCACACTCGCTTCCATAGTATGCTTCTCTGTTTCCGAAAATGCCCTCAAACTGTGCTCTTGAAAATCCAGGTGCCTCGGACCCTGCCAGAAGCATGCAGGCATCGGCAGCCGGCGAGAATGCTACTACTTTAGAAAACGTATCCCGATATTTAAACCCATTATATAATGCACCATATCCCCCCATAGAGATTCCGCCAATAAAGGTATCCTCTCTCTTTGTAGATAATGGCAGCATTTTTCTTGTCACTTCTACCAGCTCTTTTCCCACATAAGTACTGTAAAACGTCATACGGTCAGGTAGGTCCTGATAGAACAGATTCTCGCCATCCGGCAGTACGATCGCGATTCCTTTTAATTCAGACTGTCCTCTCAGCCCAAGGTATGTGATAAGTTCCGTCGCGGTTGCACTGTAACCCGGCAGTAAATACAAGTGTTTTATATGGTGGCTCCCACTTTCCTGCCATGCCATCTGATGGAAGTATTACCTTAATATTGACACCTCTCATTAATGCTTCGGATTTATAATCAATCTGTAAAAAAGCCATATCCTTATCTCCTTTGTAAACTTAATCTGTTTTACATCCTGTTTCTTTTCCCATGAAGCAGTTCTTATTTAAATATAAGCTGTGCGAAATCATGAATGCACATGCGCCATACGTTCCAGTCATGTGCTCCCGGATATACGTTGCGTATCTGATCAATCCCTTTTTCATTTAATATCTGATCGTCATGTGCAAAATTCTCCCAGAACGGATCTTTGTCTCCCATTGCCCTGAAATAAACGTCAAATGTTTTATTGAATACTTTGGCATCATCCAAAATTTTCATATGTTCATTCTCACTGGTTCCGCGGTCAACCATGTCAAGCGGGCTTCCCTGAATGATATCTGTCACAAATCCGCTGAATATTCCAAGTGAACTAAAGTACTCCGGATGCTTAAATCCGATAATGCTCGTCTGTAAGGATCCCATGGAAAGACCTGCCATCGCACGCATCTTCTTCGTCCTTCCGACACGGAATTTTTTCTCAATATAAGGCATAATATCTGTCAGAAGCTGGTTTTCCAAAAGTTTAAAATCAACGATTCTCTCGCCTTCTTCTGTCACTGTCTGAACCATTCCGTTGCTCATAACGATCACCATTGGAACCGCCTTCTTCTCTGCGATCAGATTATCCAGAATAAAATTCACCTTCCCGGACGCAGTCCAGCCGATCTCATTTTCTCCATGTCCATGCTGAAGATATAATACCGGAAATTCTCTTTCTGTTTCTTCTTCATAGCAATATGGAGTGTATACCATGCAGCTCTCCCACTCTCCGGTAACCTTTGAAAAAAAGTATTCCCTGCGGACACTTCCGTGCGGCACATCTTTTACCTGATAAAACTCTTCATTTTTCATCTCAAGTGCTACATAATTATATGGACGGCTATAACCATAGGTAATTGGAAGCAATGGTGTCACAACTTCCACATCATCAATCTTCAACTGCACATACTGTATTCCTGTCCTGAGAGTGTACTCCATACGCCAGATTCCGTCATCTTCCCTGGTGCATGGAAATTCTTCCTCATTCATTGTAAATGTAACATTCTCTGCCTCCGGTGCCTTTACCTGAAGAAAATAATGTTCTCCTTCTTTTACCAATGCCGGAACCTGTCCTTCCCATGGCAGGACGCGGTCAAAACCAAGTTTCTGTTCGTTTATATTATAGTTCATATCAGAGTCCTCTTTTCTATAGTTCAACAGGTCTGCCATTGCTGTGCAGACCTGTTGGATGATATACAGTATTTATATTTAAAATTTGAAAATGGCCAAATATTTTACAGTGTTCTTGTCTGTCCGTCCGGTGCTGTTTCTGTAATCACAAATTCGAATGTTTTCAGATCTGCCTTCAGTTTTGCCTGATATCCGTCATTCTCCCATGTAAATTCCATCTTATTTCCATCTGAATTTATCATGATCCTGCTTTCCTTCCCAAATGCAGGACAGGTACTGCGGAAGCGGAGAAGCTCTAACTGTCTTGCTACTACCGGCTTCTTTAATGCCTCTTCCATCTGCTCTGTGGTAAGATTTGTACGGTTGATCTCTTTGTGTCCGCCTGCTCCGGCACGCTTGACTGCCTCATGGTCATTCTTTCCTGCAAACAGATCAAGATACCAGATCTGCGGTTTTCCAGGCATGAACAGCTGTAAGGCTCTCGCAAGAAGCATCTTTGCATCGTCTTCCCCAAGTGCACTGTAGTAAGTTGCATTGACCTGATAATACATGTTCTTCTGGCCGTGAAGGTCTTTGACATAACCGCCTCTTCCGACAACAGTATCGATCAGGTTCTGGATACGTTCTTCTGATAATAATCCCTTTAAGTCAAGAAGTGGGATTCCGTCATGGCATCCTAACATATTGACGGTATGGATGTCTTCTTCTCTACCAGCTCCTCTCGCCCAGTCGGCAAGATGCTTTCCGTCCCCGCTCTCCAGTGCGTCGATGATCAGTCCCGGCAGGAAGAAATCATACGTCATATAGCCTTTCTCTGCGATCTGCTCATAATTCTTCTCGCCATAGCTTGCATGGATCTCCGGGAGTAAGGTCAGGTTGTATTTATCTGCCAGTTTCCGTACTTTTTCAAGTAAATCCCAGGTTCCCGGCTCATTTAAGAAATTCTTCTCTCCCGGCTCTTTCGGTGCGTAGGCAAATGCATCCAGCCGCACGATCTTAGCTCCATATCCTGCGAGTGTCTTTAAGGTATTGTCGTAAAACTCCCATACGAGCGGGGATTTGATATTTAAGTCCATCTGGCCAAGATAGCGTCTGCCGGCTTCCATATAATCAACGACTTTTTTCTTCTCTTCATCCGACATAAATCGGGTCACTTCTGCATTTCCGTCGGCAGCCAGTATCTCTGCCGGTTTCTTTCCTTCTTTGGTCTGTGTATTTAACACTTCCGCAAGCATCACCGATTCTGTATACTGCAGCCCCGCTGCCTGCATCAGATCCTGTGCATCAACCGTGCGGTAGGTCACTTCCTGGTAGAAGGTGTTCCAGTATGGGACATCCCTTCCATCCGGGAATCTTACCATCAGGATTGGTAATCCCGGTTTACGGAAAAACATGTCCTTGATATATTTCTGATCCGGCTGGATATAACCATCCTCTGTCATCTCCCCGCAGCCTTCCCAGAACTTATTCCAGTCGATGAAGAAATCACGGTATTCTGATTTATCACCATTTTTTATGATGTCCTGGAACTGCTTTGACAGTACCGATGCATGGTTCAAGATAAAATCGAGTTTTAAATCAATCCCAAGTCCTTCTAATTTGTCCAGTGCTTCCCTGGATGCAAGCATTTTATTCAAAGAATAGTCGATCACAGAAAACCCTCTGTCTAAGTCTGTATGGAACAGACTTGGCAGTACATAACAGGAAGAAAATACATCCTTCATTTCCGGTTTCTGTAAAAATGCTGCGATATCATCTAACGTGCCGCCCATGCTGTCCGGGTAGGCGTTTAACATTGGTCCGATATTCATGGTTATCTTCCCTCCTCCATCTGCTTACAGTATTCTTCATAGCTTAACAGCTCTCCGCTCTTTGAAATGATGATCTTTGCCTTTGGAGCCTGATGCTCTAACATCGCCTGCTCTAATTCCAGTACCATCATGGTAAATGGGCTGTCTGTTGCACCGTCCCTGTTTCTCGCTCTTCTGTGTGCAAGTGTCTCCTGTGGCGTGCTGTTCAATAAAACAGGGATATCCACACCTTTATAGTTATCGCTGTTTCCGTGTGTCCATTCGATCACGAGAACCTGGATCTTAGAGAAATCTACTTTTTCATACCATAATTCTGTATCTTCTCTTCCCATGCGTTTCAGCCAGATCTCATCAGTGCCTGCCTTGAACTCTTTTACGATCTCTTCTACTTCATCGAATCCGATCTCATTATTTGTTCCGAGGTATCCTTTTAATCCCTCTTTTCCGTTTCTTAAGTAAGACTCATACCAGTCATATTCCTCTGTGTGTTTTGGATTGGCATCATCTCCGTTTTTCTGGAATTCATGGATCACTTCAAAACGTTCTGCTGTAAAGGTACCTTCTTTTACCATTCCTTTTAACGCACTCTCACGGAAGGTATGAAGACGCTCTGCATCATTGTATACAGGGATTCTGTGTGGATAATTGTCTCCGGACAGGGTGTAGCTTCCAATTCCTGCCTCTTTTAAATAGAAAGATAATAAAGAAGCGATCTCTGATTTTCCAACTCCGGAACCTCCGCAGACCGTGATCACTACTTTGCCTGTCCCGGATTTTTCAGAAGCTTCCTCTAACATTGGCAGTAATTCTTTGAAAATGACATTTGCTTTCTGCACATGTCCTTCGCCAATCTCTACTTTGTCTCCCGGCATATCACCGTGTGCGATATTTTCCGGGATCACTGGTGGCTGCCAGTCTGTCATGTTTTTTGTGATTTCTGCAATTGATTTCATCCTTAATCGTCTCCTTTATCTTTTTAAGCTTATCTGTTCTAATGATACATTATAATAATTTTGCTTTCTACTCAATGAGCCATTGGATTGCCGGCTCTAAATATTCATTCCAGAACTTCCAGTCATGAATTCCTGTGCTTTCTTTGTATGTAAAATCCACTTTGTTTTTCAAAAGGAAATCACGGAACTCATGATTTTCATTCAGTAAGAAATCTTCAGATCCGCAAGCCATGAAAATCGGCTGGATCTTCTCCTCTTTTTTCAGCCTTTCTGTCACGAGATATTCCGGATTGTTTTCGCTCTCATCCAATTTATCCAGATCACCGAAAATCTGTGTATAGTAATCATAATCTGCAATATCGTTGTGGCTTCCCGGCTTCATCCCTTTGATTCCGTTCACGATCAGGGCTGAGGACAAGCCAAACATTTTTCCGAAATATTCCGGATATTTTAATGCTGTATGAATTGCTCCAAATCCACCCATGGACAATCCACCGATAAAGTTGTCTTCCGGCTTATCTGACAGTCCGAATGTCTTCTGGCAATATGCCGGAAGCTCTACTGCTGTAAATGTCTCGTATCCACGTCCGGTTCCTTTTCCGTTTAAGTAGAAACTGTTCTCACCAGCCGGCATTACAACTGCAAGGTTGTATTTTAAAGCCAGCTCCTGAATTAAGCTTCCTGTAAGCCAGTCCTGTGTACTTCCCGAAAAACCATGTAAAAGATATAAGGTTTTCATCGGTCTGTCATAATTTGAATTACCAGCCAGCATCTCCGGTGGTGCATCGTTCGGTAATATAATATGAAATGTAATAATTCTGCTGAGTGCCTGTGAAAAAGTATTCACCTGTAATAATGCCATGATCGTTTACCTCGTTTATTTTTCTAGTTTAAATATACTAGATTTGTTTTCTAAATTCTTTCAAAAAAAAGATATATATTTTCATTTTCCGGTTTGATGCATTTATTTTGAATTTCTTATTTTATGTGCTAAAATATAATTGATTGTATCTTTATGTATTTACTGCATACATGATTATTTAAAGGAGGTCTGAAATAAATGTCGCAATTATATGAAGCACACAACGATATTGTTTCGTTGCTTCCTGTAAAAATATACCGTCATAATCTGGAAGGAAATTATATTTATTCTCCACTTCATTTTCACAGAAGTATTGAACTGACTGTCACCTTAACAGGAAATATCCGTTTTAATTCCGGAAGCAATAATTTTGATTTTAAAGAATCAGACTGGCTGCTCATCAACAGCTGTGAACTTCATTCCTGCAGATACATTGCACCTTCTGATAGTTTTACCGGAATCAGTATTTTGTTTTCTCTGCCCTTTATCGAAAAATGGCTCGGAAAAGATTTGTTTTTTTACAATCCGGGTGATACTGCACTGACTGAAAAAATTAAGAACCTATCCCTGGATATCTTTAACATGGATCCCTTAAGTGACACATACAACTTTCTTCTCATGAGTAAAATTTATGAGATTTTAGCTCTGTTTTCTGTTGGCTGTATTAAGAAAGATGTTTCTTATTCCATTCCAAGCAGACAGGAAATACACCTTGCCACTTCTTACGCTGATTATATTGAAAAACACTATCAGGAAGATATATCTCTTACAGATGTTGCAGAACATTTTCAGTATACCTCCAGCTATTTTTCGAGACATTTTAAGGAAACACTCGGTGTAAATTTTCTTTCTTATCTGAGCATTGTCCGCGTCGGGCATGCTGCTGAACAGCTTGCAAATGGTCAGGAAAATCTGACAACATGTGCCTTTGATAATGGTTTTCCTAACATAAAATCTTTTATCAACACATTCAAAAAAATGTATGGCTGCACTCCAGGGGTTTTTCTTACTTCTCTAAAAGATTAGCCCTTTACACTGCCTGCCACAACACCTTCAATAATATACTTCTGTCCTAACAGATAAAATGCAAGCACTGGTAAAATGCTTAACAACAAACCTGCCATCATCGGAGCATACTCGGCTGTATGATTTGTAAGGAATGTCTTGATTGCAATTGCCAGTGTTTTTGTTTCTTGTTTTGTCAGGAACAAACTTGACATAAGGAAGTCATTCCATACTCCCATCGCAACGAATACCGTAACTGTAATAATAATTGGTTTTAATAATGGCATAATAATACTGAAAAATGTTCTTGTAAAACTACAGCCATCTATTTTTGCTGCCTCATCCAATTCTTCCGGTATACCTTCCGCAAATCCCTTATACAAAAATACAGCAAAAGGAAGATTTAATCCTACCGCTATATATGCAACCATCATCAGATTATTGGAAAATCCAAGTTGTCCCGCATAGATTTTAACCAATGGAATCATATACACCTGGAATGGAGCGACCATTGATGCTAAAAATGCTGCGAATATAACTTTATTAATTTTCCATTTTTTCCGTGCAAAGAAATATCCTGTCATAGATCCAATGAGCATGTTTACTGCAACTGACGCAACAGTGATAGCAGCTGTATTTCTAAGAGCCGACCAGAAATTCATTCGCTGAATTGCAGTTTTAAAATTTTCAATATTGAACTCTTTCGGTAATGAGAATGGGGCTGTAATAAATTCGTTCGTCGTTTTAAATGAATTTATTACAAGTACAAAAAAAGGTACCATAAAGAAAATTAATATTATAAATGTGATTAAAAAAACCACTCTTTTTCTTGTCTTTGCCATTATTTTTCATCCCCTCTCTTAGTAAAGTAAACCTGTAACAGAGAAATTGTTGCAACGATCACAAATAATACAATTGCCTGAGCCTGTCCTTTTCCGAATTCCATACTTGTAAATGCAGTCTGATAAATTTTATAGGCAATTAATTCTGTGGACTTATATGGTCCTCCTGCTGTCAGTGATAAGTTCATATCAAATGACATAAAGGTTCTTGAAATAGATAAGAAAATACAAATTGCTGTCGTATTGCGGATTAATGGCAATTTTACTTTCATAATCGTCTGCCATCCGGTTGCACCGTCTACACGTGCTGCCTCGATCAGCTCTTTTGGAACATTGGTTAAACCTGCAATATAAATTACCATAAGATAACCACTCATCTGCCAGGAACTTACGATAATTAATGCGATCAATGCCCTTGTAGGATGTGTCAGCCAGGATGTAGACATCCATTCGACACCCATACTCTTTCCAACTGCTGTTAATACATAAGAGAATATAAAGTTCCAAATATATCCAAGTATAATTCCACCAATGATATTCGGGGTGAAGAAACCGGTACGGAACAATCCCTGACCTTTAATTCCACTAGTTACAGCCAATGCAAGGGCAAATCCAACAATATTACTTGCCAATACTGTAAAGAATGCATAAATTACCGTTTTCACAAATGATGACACAAATGTTGCATCTTTGAATACATCTATATAATTCTGTAAGCCAACATAATTAATATGCATTGCTAATCCATTCCAGTCTGTAAATGTGATCCAGATCCCATAAATAAACGGTATAATCACTACTGACATCCAGATAAATAGTGCTGGGAATCCAAAACCGGCAAACTGAAGAACATTGATCAATTTTTTGTTTTTCTTTTTCGTCATGTCTTTCTCCTTAAAAAGAAATGTGGGGAAGTAATCCCTCCCCACATCTGATTCTATGTTTATTATCTTGCTTCCTGTTTCTGCCAGTAAGCATCTATTTCTGATGCCAGTGTTTCTCTGTCACATGCACCTGCAAGATATTCACACATATATGCTCCACATTCATACCAGATATCAGATGGACACATATTTGGTGTACCATAGAAATCATAGGTAAGTCCTTTAGAAATATAACCAGCTGTTGATAATCCAAGCGGGCTTTCAATTGTCACGTCAGCATTTTTATAAGGAAGTGCCTGTCCGCATGTCTTAGCCATTACCTGTTCTGCTGTCGCATCAGAAGTAAGATATTCAATAAATTTTACTCCTGCTTCCTGCTGTTCTTCAGTATTCTGGCTTGCATCTACACAATATCCCTTGGCATAAGATGTCGGAATGCTCTGGTTAATCACATCTGATGCATCATCACTGTGTGGAATCGGTAATAATCCGAATTCAGCTCCATCCTCTACAACATCTGCAAGATATGTCCATGCCCAGTCACCCATAAACCATGTACCGCATGCACCTGTCGCAAGTGCCTGTGCATCCATATTTACATCACCAACTAACGGATCTGCTTTATTATAATTGTATTCAGCAAGAAGATCGAATGTATCCATATAACCATTAAATACATCATTGTCAATTTCTTTTGTTTCACCACTGATAATACTATTTACATAAGCAACTCTCTCGTCTGTTGAACCAAGTGCAGCACCATATGTCTGGCAAAGATAATGTGCTCCTATTGACCAGTTAACACCTGTAATACAGGTTGCTGCTACTCCGGTTGCTTCAATCTTATCAAATAAATCTTTCAGATCTGATCTTGTTTTAATCGTAGATGGATCAAAATCACCACCTACTGCTGCATCGCATACTGCTTTGTTATATAAAATACCAATACCTGCTGCAGTTCCAGGTACTGCATATATTTTTCCATCAAATGTCATTGTTGTAAGTGCTGATTCTTCAATGTTATCTATTAAAGGTTCGTTTGTAAGATCTCTCATTCGTTCCTGATTCTCATAGATGTTAATCGGATCCATAAGGGATACTGTTGGTCCTTCATTACTTGAATATAAAGCCATCCACTGCTGTAACTGATCGTCTCCTGCTGCAATATACTCAACTGTGATTCCTGGATTCTTTTCCTCGAAATCAGCAATTAATTCCTGGAACATATCATCCTTTCCTGTTTCAGTTGTATAAAACGAAATAGATACGTTTCCAGCCTCTGCACCACCTGTCTTACCGGCTTCTGTGGAAGATGCATTTGTATTTGCCTCACTGTTTCCGCATCCAGCAAACATCGTTGCTACCATTGCTCCAACAAGCATTAAACTAATCGTTCTTTTCTTCATGTTTTTTTCCTCCTTCATACATCCCTGTCTGTCTCCTAGGATGTTTTTATTATACTGTCATGCTTCACATTACTCTTTCCTTTTTTCACCTGTTCCATTGTCATTTTTTTACTTTTTATTTTATTTGCAAGATTACTTTTGTGCATTTTGCACATATTATTTTTGTTTTTTCTATCAAAACGCACAAACAAAAAAACGCCAGAACCAGCATTTTAAAGGAACTCCTTTATCTGCCGAAACCAGCGTTTTTTCTTTGATTCCCTATATTATTGTCTTTACCCTGACTTTCTTCCCTGAAAAAGCAATGCCAAACCTTAAGATATCTGTTATTCCGTCTTCTCGCATATCAGCATCATATTTTAATGTAGTAATCTGCTGCAATGCTTCCTCTGCCAGAAGGTTAAGATCCTCTTCTTCCAGATTCTTTTCCCATTTTAATTCGAATAGAATACCCGGATATCGTTTCTCTCTGGGAATCATACATATATCATATCTTCCATCACCTGATTCTCTGTTCGATTTAATCTTATACTGATTGTCCATCAAGGCTATCAACCCCAGCATTAGGCCATGATAAAATCCTTCTGCTCCGCCGTCATAAAAACTTATGGATTTATCCAGATATTCCGCCACAGCGCTTTGTAATTTCTTATGGTCATTTGCGTAAAGGCTTTCTGCGATTTTATTTGCAGTAGTTCTTGTGATAATGCCTTTCTGTAAAAAATGTGACAGGATTTCACTCTTGTAAACTGATGCAATCTCTTTATTTGGGATAGTTACCTCACACAGATAGGAGCCGTCTGCCTGCAAATCTTTTTTCTGTGTTTTCAGATATCCTGCAACCAGCAACAGACTATAGATGTTTGCCGGATCTTCTGCAAGCGATCTGTATACAACATTCTGGTCTATTCTCGCAATAACAATCTCACCTTGTAATAAGATATGCAGTTTTTCCACAATATCATCTGTTGCAGCATTCATAATTTCTTCGAATATCTCATTTTTTCCTGTGTTTACCCAGTATGCCTGCGGGATGCATCCTTTTGAGATGTAATTGATCACTGACCATGGATTATAGATTTCTTCATTCCCGAATAAATATCCATCGTACCAGTCTCTGAGCTCATTTTCTTTTTCTGACATACCATAATACGCAAGCAGTTTCTCTATTTCTTTCTCTGTAAAACCAAAAAAACTGTCGTATTCTTCATCCATCACAGTATTTACTGAAAGGTTATTCAGTCCACTGAAAATACTCTCCTGTGCGATCCGCAGAATTCCTGTCAAAAATCCATAAGACAAGTTCTTGTTATCTTTAAATGCACCAGAGAAAAAAATTCTCATAAATCCGATAATTTCATCGTAGAAATCTTTTGAATATCCCTCCTGAATAGGTGTATCATATTCATCGATAATGATAATCGGAGCCTTACCATAATGGACTGTAAGCATTTTAGATAACCGCTCAAGTGCAGACGTAAGCTCCACATCATTTGCCAGAGCTCCTAAGATCTTCTCGAAATATTCTCTTTCATACTGAGAGATCCTGTCACTGCTCAGTAATTCCTGATGCCTCCCATATTCTTCCTGAAGTAATCCTCGGATTTTGCCTATGGTTGCTTCCCACGTATCGAATTTTACATCTTTGAAGGTTAAGAAAATAACCGGATATTTTCCCTGATGTCTGCGATATTTTTCGCCACATTTCCAAATTGCTTTATCCGTGAAATACTTGCTGGTATCATCCTCTGATATTTCAAAAAATACTCTGAGCATGTCCATATTTAAAGTTTTACCAAATCTTCTTGGTCTGGTAAATAATGAGACTAATGGTTTTCTGTCCAAAAACTCTTTGATCAGCAGCGTCTTATCAACATAATAATACTCCGATTGTGCACGTACATAATCCGAAATTCCTACTGGCAGTGTTTTTTTCTCTTTTCCTGTCTTTTTTCTGCTATATTTCCCGGTTGATATTCTTCCATCCAGAGGTTTTTCTGCATCGTCAGGAATTAACCAGGTTCTTTTTTCTTTTACTGCTCCCTGAATTCTTCCGTTTTTACACATTGCATTTACTGTACGAGGCGTAACATTCCACTCTAACGCCTTTTCACTGCATGTTTTCATCAAAACCACCTCCGTTTATTTGTAATTTTCCAATTCTTTATACGTAAATTATACTATTTAAAACGTAAAATATCAATTCCATTCGATATTTTGCGTTTGAAATTAACATTTTACGTTTATATTTCAACCTTATAACCAATTTCATTTTATAAATCATCTAATGTAGAAAAGCCAGCAAAAAAGATCTACTCAATCTTTTTGCTGACTTTCATTCTAATCCCGACGCTAAAAAATATTACTTTCTGTACCTGATATTCTATTTACTCAAATTTATAGATATCTCCACTCGGCACATAATGCACCGGCACCGCATTCCCGATCACTTCCGGAATCCAGTCCGCGGCATACTTCATTCCAAGCTCCTCCAGATTGAAATGTCCTACATTGAATGCTGCTTTCACTTTTCCGAGCTGTACTGCATCTCTGATATAAGACATCACAGTCCAGTCGATTGTCTCTCCCGGAATGATTGCATCCACATCTTCCTCTTCCATTATACGGATCACTTCGGTTGCATACTCCTTACAGAAGCCATCTCCGGTTGTTGGCTGATGTTCAAATATATTCGGCAGTAAATGTCCGACCATCGCAACTTTCTTAAGCTTATCCTTCGGATTTCCAATATAGCGGATTCCGTTTAAACACATCTTCTCTTTCAATAATGCATTCATCTTTTCCACTGTCATATCCGGAAACTCAAAGTACATTGTCATTCCTTCTGTATCTGCATTTACACGATATTGTTCCCATCCAAGATATTTGATCACTCCAGTGAAAATACCATCTGGATTGTGTGCATGTGTATGGTCATGATCTCTCCAGACCGCAATTCCATACTGATCTAAAAGTGCTTTTTTCTCCTCATAGATCTTGTTCTCAAATCCCGCTCTCCAGTCCGGATAATCCGGTGTAGAATAATAGGATGGTTCATGTACATATAAAAGATTGCATCCTAACGCTGCTGCCTTTTTAATTACTTCCACAGTTGGTACAAGTGCTGATACAATGCCTGTACATTCGTCGTCCGGATTTCCTGATTTGAAACCGTCGCATCCATCATAGGATGCATCGAATTTTGGATGGTACTCTAAAATTTTGTCTGTAATTTCTCTGATTGTCATATTTTTTTCCTCCTATACAATATAAGTAAACGGTTCTTCCGCATCCACAAAGGTAACCGGAAGATCTTCTGTGATACTCTTAAGCCATGCTGGAAGATGTTTCATGCCCCACTCTTCACTCCGTTCATGCCCGAGCACTAACATACCTTTTTTCATGCCAAGCTGTGCTGCATCCCTTACATAAGCAGAAAGTGTCCACTCTGTGATATCTCCGCAGATCACAACATCAATATTTTCTGCATGCATATGACGCATCGGAAGATTCTCCTGTCCAAGTCCAAGACTTCCGCCTCCGACCAACGCACTGACTCGTTTTACCGGCATCTTTGGATCACCAACAAGCTGTACCACCTTCATATCCAGCTCTTTCTGGAAAAAATGTGCCAGCTCCTCCAGGGTTGTTTCCGGAAGCTCATAAACTGCTCCAAACCATCCAAGGTCACCGTCACATTTTACACGGTATTTTCCCCAATCTAATTCTTCATCAAAACCACGGTAAATACCGTCATCTACATCCATATGCATATGGTCGTGAAAACGCCAGATCGCGATCTGATGCTCCTTGATCAGCTTTTTCTTTTCCAGATAAACCGGATCATCAGAAAGCCATTCTGTATCATCTGCCCCTGAAAACCAGGTTGGCTCATGTGTGATAATAAAATTTGCTCCCAGGTCGATTGCCTGTCTGATCACATCAACGGTTGCCATAAAAGTCGAAACAACTCCCTTTACTTCCATGTCCTAGCTTCCCGTCATCAGATGATCGCATGTCTTTTCTTCCGGAAGCGGTGTCACGCCGGTCTTCTCGCTAATCTTATTTACTAACTCTCTTACTGTCATATTCTTTTCTCCTAAAAAAGCAGCCCACGCAGAAGAAATATGCACACGAACACGAACTACTATTTCTTCTGTGCAGACTGTCTACACTTCTCTATGAAATTAACCCTTTACGGCTCCGACAACAACACCCTTTACCAGATATTTCTGTACAAAAGGATAGATCAGCATAATCGGAAGAATTCCGATCACTGCCATGGCCATTCGGATAGATGTTCCCGGCAAGTCGATCGCACCTGTTCCGATCAGGGCTGCATTCGAGCTGGAACGCATTGCCTGAATATTATTCATGATCTTCATTAACAACTGCTGGATACTATACAGCTTTTCATTGCTGATATAATACAGACCGTTTGTCCAGTCATTCCAGTAGCAGATACCTGTAAACAAACTGATCGTTGCTACGGTTGGAACCGCTAACGGAAGCATGACTTTAAAGAAGATTTTCAGTTCAGATGCACCATCTAACTGTGCTGCCTCGATCAAAGAATCCGGCACACTGTTCTGATAATAGTTTTTTACAAGAATAACATTAAATGCACTTACCAGATAGTTCGGAATGATCAATGCCCAGATCGTATTTTTGATATGGAAAAATTTTGTCCACATAATGTAAGACGGTACAATACCACCATTAAATAACATTGTAAAAAATACGAAAAATGCCAGTGCGTTACGATACTTGAAAGATTTTCTCGACATTGGATATGCGAGCATGGTTGTGATAATTACGCTTAATGCGGTACCAACAAAGGTTACCAGGAAAGAAACTCCATAAGATCTTAAGATCATAATACTCTGCTTTACCATGTAATAATAAGCATCTAAGCTCCACTGTTCCGGCCAGTAAGTATATCCGTTTCGGATCAGGGATGACTCCGCCGAAAATGATGCAATGACAATCAACAGGATTGGCAGCATTGCAATGATGACTAATATGGTAAGGATGATCGTTGCCACCCGGTTAAAGCTTTTACTTTCGGTCATATCTCTGCCCCCCTAGAATAATGCGTTTTCAGAATCTACTTTACGTACGATGCCATTTGCGATCAATACAAGAGCAAATCCCACTAATGACTGATAGAGTCCGGCTGCTGCTGACATACCAACATCATTTAATTCCATCAATCCACGGTATACGTAGGTATCAATGGTCTGCGTTACATTAAATAATGCTCCTGAGTTCTGTGGTACCTGATAGAACAGACCAAAGTCAGAGTAGAAAATTCTTCCAATCGACATTAAGGTCAATGTGATAACCGTCGGTTTTAACATTGGCAGCGTAATTCTGAAAATCTGCTGCATTTTGGTTGCACCATCAATCGCTGCGGCTTCATAAATAGATTTATCAATACCTGAAATACTTGCCATATAAACAATTGACTGATATCCCATGTTCTTCCAGAGATTTACGATGATAATAATTGCCGGCCATGCTCCGGTGTAGGAATACCATGATACCGGGTCTAATCCAAGTCCTGCAAGGATTGTTTTATTGATAAATCCGGTATCCGCATTTAAAAATGCATAGGCTATAAATCCAATAACGACCCAGGATAACAGGTTCGGCAAAAGCAATGCTGCCTGGAAAAATTTAACGCGTGTTTTTTTTCCAAGTTCACACATCATCACAGCAATTGCAATTGCAACGATCGTTCCGATAATAATGAAAGCCACATTATATAAAATTGTGTTTCTGGTCATAATCCAAGCATCTTTGGTCTTGAACAAAAACTGGAAATTCTGAAGACCGCACCAGTCACTTCCGAATACACCTTTTCTAAGACTATAATTCTTAAATGCCAGGAAAATACCAAACATTGGTATATAATTATTGATCAGTAAGTAGACGATTCCCGGCAGTGCAATCATAAAGAGCGGCAGATTTTTAAATTTTCTTTTTTTGCTTTTTGCAATTGCCTTTTCCATTCTATTCTCCATTTCTGTAGAACTGCCGCATTTTCATGCGGCAGCCTTTTGATATCTGTGAAACCGTGTCACTCTGTTTTATTTCTGCTGTGCAACCCAAGCATCTAACTGCTCCTGTTTTGCATTTAAAATATCCTGGTATCCGGCATCATCCAATGCTTTTACAAATTTTTCAATTTCTGTATCCGGATCTAAGCTTCCGCAGTTTAATCCCGGCATATACTGTTTGATAACATTGTTTACTGCGGTGTACTGTGTCTTCACACTGCTGGAATCAAAGGTGAAGCCCATTGCAGGAGATGTCTTTGCAATCTTGTTCTGCTCTAATTCCCAGTCAAGAGATGCCGGATCAGATCCTTCTAGGCAGTACATTAAGAAATAATTTCCTAATGTTCCACAGCTTAACTGTGCTGTATATGGTACGGTTGTAGAATCTTCTCCTTCTGGATAAGAAACAGTTCCATCATCGTTTTTCACATAGTCTCTTCCCTCAATACCATAGATCAGTAAGTTGATTACATCCGCATCTGTATAAGTAAGGTTTAAGAACTTCATAGCAGCTTCCGGAACATCTGTTGTGGAAGAGATCATCCAGCTTACCATATTAACATCACCAGTGGAAAGATATGCATCGCCGATCATTTTTGCCCCGATCGGATATCCGCCGCACTGAGCCTCTAAGGATGCTGCTGTGTCAGCTTCCGGATAGCTATATGCTGCGATGTAGCAGAAGTAGTTACCGGAACTCATTGTCTCTGCTGCTGCACTTGTCGTTGTTGCTGCATCCTGCATTACAAGACCATCATTGTACCAGCTTCTTACTAACTCACATCTCTCTTTATAGATATCTGTAGAATATAAATCTGTTACCGTAAGGTCATCACCCATTAACACACCTGTTGGAGAATACATAGAATCTGTCAGGAAATCAACATCTCCCCAAGTAACATCTAAACCGATACGGCCTGGTTCTACTGGTGCAAGCGGGATCATATCCGGATAAGCTTCCTTCACCTGTTTTAAAATATCAGTAACATCTTCAATGGAATTAACAGAACTCATATCCAGTCCAAGCTCATCTGCGATATCCTGTCTGTAGATAACCATTGGTGTTAATGCGATTGGTTTTAAAGTCGGTGTACCGTAAATTGTTCCGTCGGCTGTGCAGGCTGCAAGCCAGTCCTCTCCGATCGCATCTACAATTCCCTGTCCATACTGATCTAATAAATCATTTAACTCATATGTCATATCAGTAGATACATAATTATTAAAATCACCAAGGGATTCATAAATATCGATTTTTTCTCCGCCCTGTAAAGCAAGACTTACTTTGCTCGGATAATCTGCAAATGCGATCGGTTCTAACGTAACCTCCACACCGATCTTCTCTCTTGTGATCTTATTGATTTCCTCTTCTACAACATCTAAGTCTTCCTCTGTCGGGATATTATTAAATGTACTGTATGCATAAGTAACCTGCTCATAATCTCCATCTGCTTTTGTGCTTCCAGTCTCAGTTCCTGCTGCAGATCCGTTAGAATCTGAGCTTCCTCCACATGCAGTAAGACCTACTGTCATTGCAGCTATTAATAAAGCTGCCAGAACTCTTTTGTTTTTCATCTGAAAAACCCTCCTCTTTTTTTTTGATAGTATCAATTTATCAGATTTATCTCGTTCTTTCTTTCAAAAAAAGGATACATACTTTCAAAAAAAAGAGAACCAAATCTGATTCTCTATTTTTTGCAATATTGATTTGGCGACACGCCTGTATATTTTTTAAATATCGTAGAAAAATAAGTAAAATTGTCAAATCCTACTGTTTCTGCCACATCACTCACACGCTCACCGCGCTCTAACATTCTTTTCGCCTCATCAATCCTGTATTCTGTTATCGTATCTTTGATTGTTCTACCAGTTAATTTCTTATAAGTCTTTGATAAATATTCCGGTGCCAGATAAAACTGTTCTGCAATCTCAGTTCTTCCAATATTTTCTCTGTAATGCTCCCTGATATATTGATCAACCTTCTCGTTGAGACTATAATTCTTTTGGACACTTTCCTCATATTGGAAAGTACAGTCAATCAGATAATTTGTCCACCTTATCATATCCAATACAGATTGCGAAGCTTTCTGACCTAACTGATTTAAGTTATCATCCACAAATAAACCTGATATCTGAATCTCTTTTTTTCCAAAATAAGTATAAACCGCCTGAAGAATTTCCTCTTTCCCTCTGGATAAAACCCGATCACTTAAAGTCTTATCATAAATCCTTTCATGTAGCATTGCTTTCATATAACTTAAAATTTCTAATTTTTTCTTTTCGGATAAAAATTGTTCTATTTTATCAACCTCAAAAACATTTTTAATGTTTTGCTGAATTTCTGCTGCGTCATCCTCCTGAAAATAACTGCCATAAAATGCAACGTTCCTTTCAATCAGATTCTGCTGCCGGTGGAATGTTTTATAAAAATTTTCTATCTTACAAGGCTTTCCTACACACATGGTAATTTCAGATGAAAATATTTTTTTAAAAACTGTGTGTAATAATTTGCAACACTGTTTTAATTCTTCACTGTCTTTTTTCTGGCAAACCGTCGCAACAATATAATAATTATCATAGTCCATTGACACAACCGAGCTATTATCAGGACATCCGCAAAAAATCTCTGAATGAATATTCTCAACTACGAAAAGCATTAGATCCGGGCTCATTTTTGCTCGGTCTTTTTTGATTTCTGTTATCTTGGAAACAATCAGATTATAATCCTGTTCTACGTTAATCTGCAATTTACGGTTTTCGATTTCATTCTTTATAACCTCGTTTTTCCCTGCAATATGTCCCGATAATATTTCACTCCAGAAAGCAACCTGAACATGATTCTGGTTCTCCTTTAACCATTTTCCATACTCACTGTTTTCCTGTAATTTTTGAGTTTCCATGCGTTTTAAAATAATCTTCTTTAAAGCTGCCTCCATAACGTTCACATCAAAAGGCTTTAATAAATACTCACATGCCTGATACTTAATTGCATTGGATGCATAGTCAAAACTCTCATGACAGGTCAAAAGCAGAAAATCTCCCGGAAGCTCTTCTCTCCGAAACCACTCCAGCAAATCGATTCCAGATCCCTGTGGCATCTCAATATCACTGATTACAATATCAATATTATGTTCTTTTAAAATCTCTTTTGCCAGCTGGATATTATAAGCTGTAAATATATCTGAAACACCAAGTTCTTTCCACTTTACTGAATTTTTAATGACATCCACCGTTGCCATATCGTCATCTACAATTAAAACCTGCATTTGCACAATCCTCTTTTGTAATCTTATTAATCCATTTTTATCTGTTTCTGTTCTTTCATTTCCTGTACTGCATGCGCTGGTATCCGGAATGTATTTTTACATCCATGTGGTTCAATATTACTGATTGTAAATAATCCTTCACGCTCATACATAAGTTCCATCATCCGTTTCACACTCTTTAAACCTACACGCTCCCCTGTCTTTGAAATCGTATTTTCCTGATTTTCAAAAAATTGGAGTACTTCTTTAGGATATCCGGCTCCATCATCTTCTACCTCAACATAAAGCATCTCCTCGCCATTTACATCCGCTTTTGATGCTTTGATTAGAATCGTAAGCATCTGATTGATATTTACTGCATACTTATACTCATTTTCTATGATTGTATGGATAATCATCTGTGGAATCTTCCACTCTCTCACTTCCGGATTAATGTCTATATAGTAAAACACGCATCCCGGATATTTCAACTCCTGCATTTCAAAATAATTCTCTACATGTGTTACTTCTTCCTGCAGTGACACTGTATGCAAACCTGCACGGAACATATAGCGTATGTTCTTTGACAGCGCACTGATATAGCTTTCAATTTCTTTATTTTTTCCCTGCTGGCTCAAACTTGAGATTGTGGTCATTGCATTCAGGAAGAAATGTGGTCTTATCTGAAGTTTTATGCATTTAAGTTCTGTTTCCTGCAGATCTATCTGTTTTTCGTAGCTTTGGATTTTTAACTTCATGATCTCATCCATCAGACGGTTAAACGCATCTTTTAATACAATAAATTCATTGCTTTCAAATTCTTTTGTAATACGATATTCTCGATTTCCAGTCTGCATCTGTTCCATGCTTCTCTGCATATGTCCCATTGGTGCAAGCATTTCTCTTCGCAAAAAGTTAATAAAAAACACTGAAAAGCCTGCCAGTATCAGTATTACGAATAATACTAATATCATGTTCCACCGGATTTGTCCAACAACCTGAGACTTACTTACATACGCCGATAACTGCAATTTCCCATCGGCAAGTGTATAATCATTCTTATACACACCGAGACTTTGAGGTGTCGCCTGTAATTCTTTCCCAATTTCACAGGTAAATTCCTGTTTTCCACATCCACCCCATACCTTTTGCTGCTCATCTTTCAATAATATAAAAATTTTCTGCAAATTCTTTTTCGTTACATTGTCCATAAAATGATCAACAGAAATGAAAATACCGGCTGATCTTCCCTGCCATACATACATCTTGGACACATAATTCTGCAATCCAATCCGCACAATCATCCACTCTGCTTTTGCACTACCTTCCTTTGCTCTCTCCAAGGCATATTGACGTAAATCTTCACGTTCCTGATAAGCCATATCGCTATTCTCATAATCCAGACAGCTTCCATATGTACTATCTCCAATCACAACGGCATCCACATACTGATCGTAAGTAATCTGCTCCTGTATAATTTTTTTTATCTCTATGGAAGCATAATATCGTTCTGATTCTTTTTCGCTCTGAAGCATATCATAATCATTATTTTTATAAATCAAACGCTCTAACAGCATGTCTGCATTCTCAAGTTTATTCTCAAGTTCTTTTCCATATAACTGAAGCAGATTTCTGCTACTTGTCTGCATGTTTTCCAAAACTGTGTAATATGAGACACAAATATAGGTAACAATTACAATTCCAAGCAATGCACTTTGAATTACAAACATATGGATTGTCTGACTAACTAACGATTTATTTTTATTCTTTTTCTTCATATTGTGCCTCATTGCAATCTAATCTTTGTTTTTCTTTTCGAATCCGATTAACTTCAGTTCCTATCATACCTTTTTTTATGTTTTCTGAAAAGAATTTTTTAACTGAACAAACTTCTCCAACCTGCCGATATATAAATTATCGAAACAAGTAGTCAAATTTATTTCACGGAGGAAATAAAGATGAACTTAACCGTAAGCAATTATTTTGGCGGAACGATGAATGGCTTCTCCACTGCCACGATCAACACAAGAAACACTGGAATTTCCAAAAGCAGTTCCTTTAGCACAGGGAAGTCAACCAAAAAATCTCTTAATTATAATGCAAAACAAATCTCCTCACAGCTTATCCGCGCCACAAAGTCGCGGACTGCCGCTGCAGTTCTCACCAAGGCAAAAAGCACCGTCAATAATTTACAGCACTGCCTCGGAACCGGGGAATATGATGACAGTGAGGTACAGATTGCCCTCGCACACGCAAAAAGAATGGTAAAATGCGCCCAGTCCAAGGTGTCTAATCTGAAACAGGAAGAAAATTTACAGCGGAAATATGAACGTGAAAAATCAGCAAAAGAAATGCAGCAGAAGTCTGAAGTGAAACGCCGTATCCACCAGAAAGAAAATGATCTGAAACAAAAGATGGCGGCGGAGGAGATCCAACAGGTACAGAAAGAGAAATCAAGACGTCAGGAGATCATCCGCAAACGCCGTATGCACCGCAATGAAGAACGCAGCAACATCAACGAAGCAGATATGAAGTATCTGCAAAATACCATGGATTACAAACACGGGGGCAGCTCCTCGGCAGCCGGTGCAGCAACGGTCGATCTGTCCTATGTCGGACTGCAGATGAGTGAATTACAGCAGATGGAAGCTCAGATGAATGCTCAGATGAATGCCGAGTTAAATGCCACCGCCGATGCAGGCACTGTAGATACAGCCACCTGCGACAGTGGCTCATCTGCCGCAGCAGCCTCTTTCAATGGAAGCGTCAGCTCTGGAAGTGTTCTATAATTTCACCATGGGAAAATATTTTTAGAATCCCATCTTCATAGCTCACGAAGAAAATAATATTTGTTTATATCGTTTTTCTTTTCATTTACGCTGTGAATGACTTGTGAGAGAACTCTTATACATGCCCAATCAACGCTGTGAATTGCACCACAAAATCTGCAATTTACGTTATGGAACTTTGGTTGGCTTTGATTTCTGCCGCTCGTATTCTGGATTGACGGATTTTCACAATCTGGATATTGCATGCCACACAGTCTTGGCTTAATAAAAAATAGAACTGATTTGTTTTCAGGATTTTGGGAGCGGCCGGTTCTTAGAAAGCAGACATTGCGATTTCAAAAGCCAATGTAATTGGATTTTGAAATCACGATGGATGCTTTCTTAGTACCGCTGCCAGCGACAACAAGCGGAAGCGTTCCTGAAAACAAACAGTTCTATTTTTTATGTTTATAAATACTTTATAGGCATGCAATTAACATAACCTACGAAAATCCGTAACACCACCTACAAGCGGCAGTTCAAAACCTAAACTCTGGTTTACTCTCTACTTAAATTCCGGTACTGCAGTGGTGTCATCTCAAATGTTTTCTTAAAGGTTCTGTTAAAATGCTCCACATTCTGATAACCAACCGCATAGGAAATATTCTCAACTGTCATGTTGCCATTTTTTAACAACGTCTTGGCACGTTTCATTCTGGTGTGTGCAACGTGTTCTCCAAATGTTTTACCGGATTTATCTTTAATATATTTGGAAATGTATGGTTCTGACAGATGGAACTGTTCTGCCATATTCTCTAATGTTACAGTCTGATAATTTGTCTGGATATAATTTAACATGGAAACCAGACGGTCATCCTGATGATTGTCATCTTTGGTCATCTCCGGCAGCTTGTTGACCGCTACCACAAGCGCATGGATAGACGCTTTGATGATATCCTCATCCATGCCTGCGCCCCA
Organism: Roseburia sp.; assembly: GCF_041325975.1. Taxonomy (NCBI): domain Bacteria; kingdom Bacillati; phylum Bacillota; class Clostridia; order Lachnospirales; family Lachnospiraceae; genus Roseburia; species Roseburia sp. The sequence goes on from NZ_JBGLEJ010000001.1 coordinate 24,622, forward strand.
GTAATTCTTTCCATCGTGGGTGATACCAACATAAGCCATCGCCTTGGAGGAGGAACCGTGGGACAATGCATGCTCCTCATAAGTGGACAGTTCATAAGTAATTCCAAAATACTGCTTAATCGTGTTACTGATCGCATCCAGACGTCCATTACCATTGGCATCTACAATCGTCTTTTTCTCTCCATACTGAATCGTTGCCTCTGCCATAATGCCATCATCCTGACGGAAATGACACTCGGAAATCTGGAAGTATGGAGTATAATGAATGTAATTGTCCTCGAAAATCTCGTAAACCCACTGTGGAGACAACTCTTTGTGTTCCTCGTCGGATACCTGTTTCACAGCGTAACCAACTTCCTCGCGCATCTTCTCCGGCACGGAAATAGAAAAGTTCTGTTTCAGTATGTAACTGATTCCACCCTTACCGGACTGGCTGTTGATACGGATAACATCAGAATCGTACGTTCTGCCAACATCCACCGGATCGATTGGAAGATATGGAACTGTCCATGTGTTAAGCTTCTTCTCTTCTCTCCACGCCATACCTTTGGCGATCGCATCCTGATGAGAACCGGAAAATGCAGAGAATACCAGATTACCAGCATACGGCTGACGGTCATTTACCTGCATTCTGGTCAGACGCTCATACACTTCGCGGATATGTGGCATATTGGAAAAATCGAGCTGCGGATCAATTCCATAGGAATACATGTTCATTGCGACTGTGATGATATCCACGTTACCGGTACGCTCTCCGTTTCCAAATAATGTTCCCTCAATCCGGTCTGCTCCCGCAAGCAGTCCAAGCTCTGCATCGCTGACACCGCATCCTCTGTCGTTGTGTGGATGAAGGCTTAAAACAACATTGTCACGATATTTCAAATTTTTACTTACATACTCGATCTGGGTTGCGAACACATGCGGCATTGCTGTTTCTACAGTAGCCGGAATGTTGATGATCGCCTTATTCTGTGCAGATGGCTGCCATACATCAAGTACCGCATTACATACTTCCACTGCATAATCCACTTCTGTGCCGTGGAAACTTTCAGGACTGTACTCGAAAGAGAAATCCCCCTCTGTCTCGTCTGCCAGTTTTTTCAGCAATTCTGCGCCATCGACTGCAAGCTGTTTGATCTGCTCTTTGCTCTTTTTAAATACCTGTTCGCGCTGTGCCACAGAAGTAGAATTGTAAAGGTGAATGACTGCATGCGGCGCACCCTTGACCGCCTCAAATGTTTTCTTAATAATATGTTCTCTCGCCTGTGTCAAAACCTGTACGGTCACATCATCCGGGATCATATCACGCTCGATCAATGTTCTCATGAAAATAAATTCTGTCTCAGAAGCTGCCGGGAAACCAACCTCAATTTCCTTGAATCCGATATCCACTAACATCTGGAAAAATTCAAGCTTTTCGTCCAGACTCATTGGCTCGATCAAAGCCTGATTTCCATCACGAAGATCGACGGAACACCAGATTGGTGCTTTTTCAATATGGTCTTTTTTTGCCCAGTCATACTCACAGACCGGCGGCATAAAATATTGTCTTTCATATTTGTTTACGTTTTTCATTTTCAAATTTCCTTTCCTTATTAAAGCCCAGCAAAAAACCTCTACGATTCATCCGAATCATAGAGGCGAAACTAATGCGGCATCTTATATGTCATATTAAATATTTGCTTCTCTTCATCGTTTCATTTATCACAAAGAAAGAACCTTATATTCTGATCATCTGCACAATAAATGTACAAATCTCTGGAAGCATTACCGCAATTCTTTCTTTGCATAAAATACATCAACAAATCTGATGTAATCTTAACACGGTGATAGAAAGAATGAAATGATTAAATTTAATCTCTTTCATTGATGTTTTTTATCACAAAAATCAAATTACATAATCCGAGCACTCCTTCATCTCATAGTCTACGAGATCCTGCAATGTCATATGATCTACCACGTCATTGATTGCTTCGTTCATCTTCTGCCATACAAGAATTGTTGCGCAGTCATGGATTTTTTCACAGGTATTCTCTTCTTCCACGCATGCTACCGGCGCAAGACTTCCCTCTGTCAGTCTGAGAATCATGCCTATTGTATATTCCTCAGGCTTTTTGGTTAATATGTATCCTCCCTGCGCACCACGGATGCTCTTCACGTATTTTGCCTTATTCAAAACAGAGATGATCTGCTCTAAGTATTTATCCGAAATCCCCTGTCTTCTTGCAATATCTTTCAGACTAATCGGTTCTCCGGTATTATTCACTGCAAGATCCAGCATTAATCTTAATGCATATCTGCCTTTTGTTGATACTTTCATAATATATTCCTTCCCGATAAAATTTGTCATTAAAAAAACAAATTTGCACTGTAAAATCATTATATTCAGTATATTCCTCTATTCATACTATGTCAATAGGAATTAAACTGTATCCCTTATGTATTGCCTAAAAAACAAGTTGTCAAAAAATTAACAAGTGTTTTTCCTTGAAATAGGTATTGCACAGTGCTAAAATTTTAACTTGCGTGTTTATAGTTTTTTTATAATTATTTTATATATTTTTTACTGAAAGGATAAATCATCACATGAATGAACTAAGACCAAAACTTTTTGATGTTATGAAAGGTTACACCAAAGAGCAGCTCATCAAAGATATTATTTCCGGTATCATTGTTGCGATCATCGCTCTTCCACTATCCATCGCACTAGCAATCGCATCCGGTGTAGGACCTGAACAGGGACTTTACACTGCCATTATCGCCGGATTTTTTATTTCTTTCTTCGGCGGAAGCCGCGTCCAGATTGGTGGACCAACCGCAGCTTTTGTTGTGATTATCTACGGAATTGTAGAACAGTACGGAACTGACGGACTGATCGTTGCTACGATCCTTGCAGGAATCATCCTTGTGATTATGGGAATCTGCCGTTTTGGCTCCCTGATCAAATACATTCCTTATACCATTACTACCGGTTTCACCTGTGGTATCGCGGTAACTTTATTTGTCGGACAGTTGAAAGATTTCTTCGGTCTTGAAATTGCTTCGGTTCCTTCCGAGTTTTTAAACAAAGTCATTGCTTATGTACAAAATATCAGCACGATCAACCTCACCTCTACAATCATCGGTGTTGTTGCCATTATCATTATGCTGTTCTGGCCAAAAGTAACAGACAAAATTCCAGGTTCCCTGATCGCAATTATTATCACAACTGCAATCGTATATTTTGCAAAACTCCCGGTAAATACAATTGGCAGTGTTTACGGTGAATTAAATTCCGCATTTCCAACCTTCCATGCACCTGCTCTTTCCATGAAGCTTGTGCAGGAAATGATTTCACCTGCATTTACAATTGCCATCCTCGCCGGTATTGAATCCCTGCTTTCCGCAGTCGTATCTGACGGTATGATCGGTGACACACACAAATCTAATGCCGAGCTGATTGGGCAGGGACTTGGAAATATTTTTTCCGGACTTTTCGGCGGTATTCCTGCCACTGGCGCAATCGCAAGAACTGCTGCCAATGTCCGTAACGGTGGTCGTACTCCAATTGCCGGTATTGTGCACTGTATCACCTTAACGATCATTCTTCTGGTTTTGATGCCGCTTGCTGCATTGATCCCAATGACCACTTTAGCCGCTGTTCTTCTTGTGGTTGCCGCAAATATGGCGGACTGGACTTCTTTCTTCCGCCTTTGCAAAACTGCACCAAAGAGTGACATCATCGTTCTAGTTGCGACCTTTTTCTTAACGGTATTTTTTGATCTGGTAGTTGCAATTGAAATCGGTGTTGTACTTGCTGCATTATTATTTATGAAACGTATGGCGGAAACCGCCGATATCAAAGCATGGAAATACACCGACTCCCCTGACATCACTCCGGGTGAGGCAGAAAAACTCCGTGATATTCCCCACTCCATCAGCGTATTTGAAATCTGTGGTCCAATGTTCTTTGCTGCTGCCGACCAGATTGTAAATATCAACAGCCATCACCACACCAAGGTTGTTGTCATCCGTATGAGAAGTGTTCCTGCGATCGATGCAAGTGCTATGCATTCCTTACACGAACTCGCCGACCGTGCAAAACGCAAAAATATCACACTGGTATTCTCACACGTAAATGAACAGCCTATGCATGTTATGGAAAAAGATGGATTTGTGGAACTTATCGGAAAAGAAAATTTCCATGAAAACATTGTTGACGCTCTCGATTACGCAGAGCAGCTTGTGAAATAAACCGGAGTTTAACTTACCGTGGAGCAGCAGATTTTGTGGTGCTTTTATAGGCTGTGAGGGGGCAGATATAAGCGTCCTCTCGCAAGTCGTGATTTTATCGGTTTATGAAAAGAAAAACGGTACAGACGAAATATGATGTTCCTGTTCGCCGGGCATTCCGATAAGCCTCAAAGAGTCTTATCTCCATGGCTCACAAAGGAAATCATATTTGTCTGTACCGTTTTTCTTTCATTTACGCTGTACGAATGACTTGTGAGAGGACGCTTATATTTGCCCAATCAACATCATGAATCGCACCACAAAATCTGCAATTTACGTTATGGAACTCTCGGAGTTTCATCTTTGGGTTCTGCCGCTCGTATTCTGGATTGACGGATTTTCACAATCTGGGATATTGCATGCTGCACAGCCTTGGCTAAATAAAAAATAGAACTGATTTGTTTTCAGGATTTTGGGAGCGGCCGGTCCTTAGAAAGCAGACATTGCGATTTCAAAAGCCAATGTCAATTGGATTTTGAAATCACGATGGATACTTTCTTAGTACCGTTGCCAGCGACAACAAGCGGAAGCGCTCCTGAAAACAAACAGTTCTATTTTTTATTTTATAAAGTTGTTATGCATGCAATACAGTAGCTCTGGAAATCCGTAACACCACCTGCAAGCGGCAGTTCATAAGTTAAACTCTGGTTTACGAACTAAGTGGTTGGATTTTCTTTCTCGTCTTTTACTACAAGGTTTACGGAATCAATTCCACTCACATTGACATTGCGATTTACTTTTGCGTCATAGGTATCCGCTTTTACGATATCTGCAAGGTCAATGCCGGTAGCTTCTTTCATACTCTCAAAAAGCTTTGCCATGACTGCCGGAACATTTCCTGCAACCTGCTCAACACCATTGTTGCCACCATCGCCACCGATAATCGTAATTTTGTCGATCTGACCCAATGGCTCTGCAATCTTTGCAGCAACATCCGGAAGAACTTTGATCATCATCTCGGCTACGGCTGCTTTGTTATATTTTGCGTAAGCTTCCGCCTTTTTCTCCATCGCTTCTGCTTCCGCAACACCCTTTAGCCTGAATGGCTGCAGCTTCTGCTTCACCTACCGCACGAATACCTTCGGCCTCCTGCTCTTTGGCAAAGCGGTCTGCTTCCGCCTGCGCTTTTCTCGCTTCTGCCTGACGCTGTGCCTCAAACTGTTTTGCCTCGGCTTCTTTCTGTCTCTGATAGAGTGCCGCATCGGCTTTCTGCTGTGCTGCATATTTATCTGCTTCCGCCTGTTTCTTAACTTCTGCCTCAAGAGCCTGCTCTTTTACTGCAACCTCTTTCTGTTTTAACTCAATCTCACGTTCCTGTTTTGCAATATCTGCATTGGCAGTTGTTACCTCAATGGTCTTACGCTGTTCCTCTTTCTGAATCTCATAAGCTGCATCTGCCATAGCTTTTTTCGTATCTGCTTCCTGCTGTAACTCTGAACGCTTGATTGCAAGTTCATTCTGTTTCTTTGCAATCTCTGTCTGAGCCGCAACTGCTGCATCATTGGATTCTTTGTCTGCCGCTGCCTGCGCAACCTTGATATCTCTTTCACTTTCTGCTCTGGCAATTGCTGCTGCCTTTTTGATTTTTACGATATTATCAATACCCAGGTTCTCGATAACTTCATTTCCATCTACGAAGTTCTGTACGTTAAAGCTGATAATATCCAGTCCCATAGCTGCAAGGTCAGGTTCCGCATTCTCTTTTACAAGGGTTGCAAACTTCTGTCGGTCAGAAACCATTTCTTCCAGCTTCATCTTACCTACGATCTCACGCACATTACCTTCGAGAACTTCTCTTGCCACGCCTGCTATGTATTCTGTATTTTTATTCAGGAAGTTTTCTGCTGCAAGTCTTAATTTTTCAGATTCATTACTGATTTTAACGTTAACCGTTGCGTCTACATTAATGTTAATGTAATCTGCGGTCGGCACAGCATTGCTTGTTTTGACATCAATTGGGATCAGTCGAAGGTTCAACTTATCAAGACGTTCAAAAAACGGAATACGGATGGCTGCTTTTCCGATTACGATTTTTGATTTTTTCTTAATACCGGAAATAATAAATGCCATATCCGGTGGTGCCTTCACATAGCCGACGGCTAAAAAAATGACAATGAGTGCAATCACCACAATTGCGATAATTGCAGAAGCTGGAATCAATTCTAACATCTTAATCCTCCTTGTTTGCGAAGCAAATCCCAGTTCCTTGGACGAGGAGAGGATAAAGACTCCTTGTTTTTCCGAAGGAAAAATCCTGAATCCTTTGAGGAGGAGAGAATTTAGCCTCCTTGTTTTAACATTTGTATGATGTTTTTTATTATAAATGACTTAATGTTAGAATCCTATACCTTTAACCTTAAAGATTTCTTAATTTTTCATCCTATCACAGATACCCATATTTTTTCCGTTTTGTCCACTGATAATAAACCGACACAAAAACTGCCAGAAATTCCGCAACCGGAATTGCGAGCCAGACACCGGTAAGTCCAAGAATATTTGGCAGAATCATCAGTGACAGGATAATAAATACACACGTTCTGCCAAACGAAATAATGGCTGACGTTTTTCCATCGGATAAGGCTGTAAACAACGAAGACGAAAAAATATTAAATCCGCTGAACAAAAACGACAATGCAAAAATACGCAGCCCCTCAGATGCCATGACATAAGTTTCCCCGCGGTCTGGAACAAAAATGGATGCAATGCCATCCGAGAGAAGCCATGAGAAGAAGGCAATAACTACCGAGGATGCAATCACAAAGCAATTACATATTTTGTAAAGACTTTTCAACTGGTCACGGTTTTTCGCTCCATACTGAAAACCGATGACAGGCGCAACACCGATGGAGAATCCAAGGTAGAGCGAGTTAAACAGAAACTGAGCATACAAAATAATTGTGATGGCAGCAACTCCGTTTTCTCCTGCAATGCGCATTAAAATAATGTTGAATAAATACGTGATGATCGCATTTGCCAGATTGCTGACCATCTCTGAAGAACCATTAAAACAAGACTGTTTTAAGGTTGCCCCATGAAAATGGAACGGCACAAAATGCAATTCACCCTTGAAAAAGAAAAAGTATACGGTTCCTACAACGGCAGGAATCATCTGTCCAATTCCGGTTGCAATCGCAGCTCCTTCAATTTCCATACCGCAGACCGCAAGAAAAAAATAATCAAAAAAAGCATTCGCAAGCCCGGCGATCACAGTAAGCACCAGACCAAGACGCGGTTTTCCTGCTGTGACAAAAAAGGACTGGTACAACGACTGTAACATACATGCCGGAGCAAACAATACAAGATAGATCAGATAGGCATTACAGTAATCTAAAATACGTTCACTGGAACCTAAAAACAGACTGATCTGATTATGAAAAAGTAATGTGGCGATCATCAAAAGTACACTGAGCGCCACTCCGACTGCAGTGAGAAACGAGAAGTCCTCCATGGCCTCTTCTTTTTTCCCCTCCCCAAGTTTTTTACTGACAACGGCACTTCCTCCTGTCGCAAACATGATTCCGACTGCCAGTAAAAGATTGAAAACCGGATATACAATATTTGCCGCAGAGAGTGCCTCACTGCCAAGATATCTTGAAATAAAAATTCCATCCACAATCGTATAACACGACATAAACATCATCATAACCATGGATGGTAATGCAAATTTTAACAATGAAATCGGTGTAAATTTCTGACTGATTGACTGTGACATACAAAATCCTTTCGTAAAATTCTATTCATATTAAGTAATCTTAATCTGTATCATTATGGTACGCATCCAAATAATCATTGGCATTTCAGCGCACAAATGCTATCATAAACTATATGGCAACAATATAGTCAAGTGCAAATTTTAAAACGTTTCCATCCTCAATGACACAGTACTTTTTAAGCTTTATCATTGTTAATCTGGACATAAGGAGATACCGTATGGATCACAACAAATACATGACTACAGGCGAGTTTGCAAGGCGCATGGGTGTGACAAAAAATACCTTGTTTCATTATGATAATATCGGTTTATTTTTACCGGAAATTGTGGATACCAACGATTACCGCTATTATTCCATTTACCAGATGGAAGTATTTGACACAATTATCATTTTGAAAGAGATGGGCATGCCGTTAAATGAAATCAAAGAATTTATGGATCATCGAAGCCCGGAAAGCCTGATGGAACTTTTTGAAAAAGAGGATAAAAAAATCACAGAACAGATCAAACGATTAAAATACCAGCAACAGTTTATCCGTGGCAGAAAAGAAAAAATGAAGGGAATCTGGAGCATTGACTTTGAGCACGTTTTCCGAAAGCAATTTCCGAACCGCTACTATATTTATGAGGAAATCCGAGATGAAACGGATGCAGGAATCCTGAAAAAGACGAATGAATTTATCACTGAATTCGAGCGCAGAAATTATCAGATGGATTATGAGATCGGCTATATCCAGAATGAGAACGATATTCTGTCCGGTGTTTATGACAATTACACAAATGCGGTCATCCTTCCATTTAAAAAGCCAAAAGGTATGGACTATCAGATACTCAAAGCCGGTGAATATCTGACGGGCTACCATAAAGGCCATTGGAATACGATCGGGGCCGCGTATGAACGACTGCTGGAATATGCCAGATGTAGGCAGATAAAAATAGATCACATTTTTTTAGAAACATATGCCGTCAATAATCTGATGGCAGAATCGATTGAAGATTATGTGACGGAAATTGGTGTCAGAATCATTTCTTAAATGTAAAAGCAGGGCATCCCCTGCTTTTATTAATCCTTATATAAGATCTTCTCTAATTCTGCTGTCGTCTTAAGATAGTAATCACAGTATTTTTGCATATACTCCCGCACGACCGGAATCTGGTTATCCGACCAGCCAGCACAGGCAAACGGAACGCCACACGCTTTTGCCATGTCATAGCCGGGTTTTAAATCATCCACCATGAGAAGTTCCTCCGGCTTTAAATTCAGAATACGCATGGTTTCCTGCAATGCATAGGGATGCGGCTTTCTTTTCCCCTCCGGACATGCCCAGTCGAAAATAAGTTCCGGCGTCGGCAGTCCTGCCGCCTCGTAATCTCTCAAAATCGTCTTTCGCATGGAATGGGAAGACACACAGATTTTGCCACCATTTTCCATGTAAGTATGCAGTATCTCCGGCAAACCCTCATAGACAGCCGGGATTGTCACTGCCGCCGCACGTTCCCACTCTGCCTCCTGATACCTGATCTCCTCCGGCGTATAGTGCAAAATGTCCGCGCACATCTCATAAAATCCCGGATCAAAATTATACTCCACAAACTGTTCATAGCTCATAGTCGTGCCACGCAGATCTTTCAGTGACCGCAAAAATGCCGGGAAATTAATCTCCGGTGTACTTTTTACAACCGTGTCATCGTGATCTAACACAAGGCATCTGACTCTTAGTTCTCGTTGCTTCTTCTCAGACATTTTTAATCGTTCCTTTTCAATGATTTCTGAGTTTTCCCGCCAGATAGAGCAGTACATCTTTACGTGTGACAATTCCAATAAAAATGCCATTGTCATCTACTACAGGAACAAAGTTCTGGTTCGTGATCTTCTCAAATAAATCTTCCATGGATTCCGAGATTTTTACTGCCTCGTTGTCTCTTCGCCTCTTTACATCTGTAATTCGGATTTTTTCCATGCGATGGACATCCGGAAAATCTTTTTCCTTCATCTCCCACAGCAGATCCCCCTCCGTGATCGTACCGATATATTTTCCATCAAGCGCCAGCAGTGGAATCGCACTGTAACCGTGATACTCTAACTTTTCTACGACCTGTCGTAAAGTATCATCCTCCTCCACATGTGCCACCTCTTCTTTTGGTGTCAGAAAAAATAATATATTCATCTTTTGCACCCTCTCCTGTTCTTCTCTCTTGCACTCATTATATCATGAAGCAAAGCTTCATGATCAACATTCGTCGCTCGCCGAACGCATGAATGCGTTCTTCTCACTTGCACTCATTGTATCATCAAGTACTTATACACACCAGTGAAAAGAATATGAATTTTTTATTCCTTGACAAATTTGTTCTTTTTGTATAATCTATTTTTAAAAGGTCTAATTTTAGACTTATTGTAAATAATAACCAAAAGTAAATCAATTTTTCGTAGGAGTGTATCAGTCTATGTTTCCTTCTGAATTATTAACTGCAAATAAAAAAATCATGCATGTATACGAGTCTTTTTGCACGCCTCTCTGCAGGAAGTACCAGCTGAACCAGAGCGATCTGGATCTGATTTTATTTATCGCTAACAACCCAATGTATAACACCGCAAAGGATGTCTGTGAAATCCGTGGGATCAAAAAAGGCATTGTCTCGGTAACAACGGAACGGCTCGTCCAAAGCGGCTATCTGATCAGAAAAAATGACATTCATGACCGGAGGATCCAACGGTTATGCCTCACGGAAAAATGCCAGCCTATAATAGCAGATGGTCAGAGAGATGCAGACGCATTTTTTCACCTCTGTCACCTGCCGGACTGACGGACGACAGAATTAAAACTTTACCATGAATTATCAGAAAAAATCCGCAATCAGGTGATCAAATTAGAAAAGGAGTTGTAAAATTATGATAACATTTATCGTATGTCTGCTCGCCGGACTTGGCGCAGGCCTTGGCACCGGCTTTGCCGGAATGAGCGCAGCGGCTGTGATCAGCCCGATGCTCATTGCTTTTTTACATATGGACGCCTACCAGGCAATCGGAATCGCACTTGCCAGCGATGTCCTCGCGAGCGCAGTTTCCGCTTATACCTATGGAAAAAATAAGAATCTGGATATCAAAAACGGACTTGTGATGATGTTCACCGTCATGATCTTTACCTTTGTCGCAAGTTATCTGGCAAGCTTTATCCCAAGCACGACCATGGGCGGTTTCTCCACATTTATGACAATGTTACTCGGTATTAAATTCATCGTAAAACCCGTTATGACAACCAAAGAAACGATGGCTGCCACCGATCCCAAAAAACGGATCATCCAATCCATCATCTGCGGAACTGTCATCGGATGCATCTGCGGCTTTGTCGGTGCCGGAGGCGGAATGATGATGCTTTTGATCCTGACATCCGTTCTGGGCTACGAATTGAAAACGGCAGTCGGAACCAGTGTTTTCATTATGGCTTTCACCGCCCTGACCGGAGCACTCAGCCATTTTGCGATCGGAGGCACTCCTGATTTGGTTGTCCTTATTCTCTGCATGGTCAGCACTCTGATTTTTGCCAGAGTTGCCGCTGTTCTTGCGAATAAAGCACCGGCAAAATTGTTAAATCAGGCGACTGGTGTGATCTTAGTGATCCTCGGTGCTGCGATCATTGCTGTGCAGTATGTTTTCTAAAAATCAGATCAACATAATGTTCTGCATTATGCCGGTTATCTTCCACTTCCTCTTCTGTGAGCTGGCGTACTACTTTTGCAGGATTGCCAAATGCCATGGAATTGTCCGGGATTACCATTTTCCCGGTGACAAGTGCACCAGCTCCGATGATGCAGTTCTTTCCCGACGACAGCACCGCTCAGCAGAATACTTCCCATTCCCACAACGGTATTATCTCCAACCGTACAGCCGTGCACTACCGCATTGTGTCCGATGGACACACCTTTTCCGATATGGATGGAATGTCCCTCATCTGTATGCAGTGTGCTGTTATCCTGCACATTGGAATTGTCGTCGATAAAAATGCTTCCCGTATCGCCACGCACCACTGCGTTATACCAGATTCCTACATTCTCTCCTAAAGTTACATCCCCGACAACATGTGCGCCCGGGGCAAGAAAAATATGTATTTTCTGATTATCTGATTCTGATTTTTTCGATTCCATATTTTTTCCTCCCTGCTTTTCCATAACAATTAATTTTTCAATGCCGTAATTGGCACTACATAATGAAAACATGTTTCCGGAACTATTAATTCCCATATATTCATGATTTATTTTATTCCAATCCGACTGATTTTACAAATCTAATCCAACAAATTTTTTTCAATCCAATAGATTTTATAATTTTAATCCGATTGATTTTTAAATCCCAATCCGACAGATTTATGGTTTTCTACCAGATTCATTTTAGATTTCATTTAAAAATGTTGTACACAAAATGGCTTTGTTTTACCTTCTCGTTTACATCGCTCCAACTTCTGCTGTGCTATCTGAATTGCCTTTTCTTCATCACCGAATTTACAGAGTTTTCCATACATTCTGGCGCTCTTTGCCTTCGAGTTGAGCCATTCTTCTGTTACTCCTTCCTTGTCAATGCAAAAACCATAATTATGTGCATTTGCGGCAAGCCACGTATATGCCTCATCATTTGAGCTCTTTGATTTATCAGCATTAATGTCAACTGCAATGCCTAATTGGTGTTCACTTGTTCCGGGCAAAGCTACCCATTCCTTAGCAGTTCTTTCTGCTCTTGACTGTGAATATCCTTCATTTATATAAGCCTTTATCTTATCATCTAATATTTTCTGCTGTTCTTCATAAGTTCGATAACCTTCCCAAACAACCGGATATATTCCATCTTTCCTTGCTGCATCAAACATTTCTTGTAAATACGGATATATCCTGCTATCCACCTTTTGACCATTCGATAATTCCTCTCAACCATTTCCCTCGCAACTTATTTTTTTTATCTCTTTTCTTTGCCATATTGTTATTTATGCCTTCATCCTTCTTGACCAGCTCTTTATAGCGAATGGCATACATAGAATACCAATCAAGACAGGAATAGTAATAAGTAGATATGGTGACCAGATAAGCTTCCCAAAAATACGAAAAGTATTAGTTCTGAAAATATCTGTTGAACTTCCTACCAATGGTATTAAATCCAATGCTTTTTGCATTTCATAAGGAAGATATTCTGCAATCATCATTGGTCCATATACAACAGCCAGACTAAGCAGTAAGGTAAGTACATTATTTTTTACAGCCGCTGATATAAACATAACAATTCCGGCAAAACCTATTGCTCCAAGCAGTACAAAAGCATATTCATAAATTTCTGCCTGCAGCATATTCATAGGTGCAACAGCAATCAGCTTGATATTCTGAATCGGCATATTCCATCCGGCAGTTCCCATAAAAAACAACTGTGATATAACGCTTGAAACAGCAAGTAATGCAAATAACTCCACTGTAAACGCTAAACCAGTAAGAATTTTGGCAAGAGCTATTTTCCCCCAACCATTTCGAGTCGTCAATACTAGTGTGCTTGTATTATCATGCCATTCGCCCGCAAATAAAGAGGATAAAACAATACCGAGAAACAAAGCCATCACAACTCCCAGATCCGCAACCATACTACCAAGAAGCGTTGACCAGCCTTCTACCCACTCATAACGAAATGGTTTTTCTACCTTTCTCTCTATCTGATGTAAAAACTCTTTTTCAGCTCCTACCTGACCACTGACCTCCAAAAACTCATCAAGCACCTGCTGTCTTCTTTCATAGAAGCCTGTTAACTTATCCGGATCAACATAGCTTATCATCGTTTTATAATTACTGGTATCTCGAAGCTCCGGATACAATGTTCCGAGCCAACTATTAACTATCTGCCAGTCTGTCTTTTCCAGTTCTTCCCCCATACCGTCAGCTTCCATTTGCTGATAATCACTTACTATTTTCTGCAAGGTTTCATCCGTCAATTCTCCACCAAATGAAAGTGCATATTCCTGACTATCCTTTATTACTGTATATCCATCAAAATTATTGCCAAAAGCACTTGTATAGTCATCTGAACTGCCAAAACAGAACCATTGAAACGAAAGTATGCTTCCAAAAATTACACAATAAACAAAACACAACAACACACATATTTTAACAATTTTCTTTCGCCATAACTTTTTATGCTCTAACCAAAATAGTTCCATTCTATTTCACTCCTTCCTCTGTGGGAAAATAAAATAAATAAAGATCTTCCAATGTAGCTTCACAAGGAACCGCTCGCTCACTAGGCATATTGTCTGAAATAATACGCAATATAATTTCTTTTCCTTCGTGCCGTAAATTAGCAACCGTTGTTTTTGTCTGCCATTGTCTAGCTTCTTGTGGAGAAACAGAAAGCTCCCAAACCTTACCATTTGCCTTGTGAATCAACTCAGGAACCGTACCCTGCAATACAAATTTTCCTTTTTTCATCAATAGCACTTCATCTGCTATTGCTTCTATATCCGATACAATATGTGTGGAAAGAATTACAATTTTATCGCCTGCATACTCTGAGAGCAGATTACGAAAACGGACACGCTCTTTCGGATCAAGTCCTGCAGTCGGCTCATCCAAAATCAAAATTTTCGGATTATTAAGTAACGCCTGTGCAATTCCTACTCTTTGTTTCATACCACCAGAAAAAGTTTTTACTTTTTTGTTTGCCACATGGCTTAAATCAACCACTTCCAACAATTCAGTCACACGTTTTTTTGCAACATTCTTCGGTATTCCTTTCAGTGCTGCAATATACATTAAAAACTCCACCGCAGTATAATTTGGATAATATCCAAAATCCTGTGGTAAATAACCCAACACATTCCGGTAATCTGCCCCCATCGAAGTTACTTCTTTTCCATCCAGCAATACCTCCCCTGAGGTTGACTCCAAAACAGCACATAGCATACGCATCAATGTTGTTTTACCTGCACCGTTAGACCCCAAAAGACCATATACTCCCGGCTTTAAGGTTGCACTAACACAATCTACCGCTATTTTCCTGCCATACTGTTTTGTTAAACGATCAAGCGACAATTCCATACATTTTTCCTTCCTTTCTCATCTCTGCAATATAATGGATTTCATTTATAAAGAACATAGCAAAAATCAAAAATGTAACAATCCACACCCCCACTGCTGATGTTTCATATAACCATGGCAATATTCTTGCTGACATCCCCCAACAAATGCAGGAACCCAGCATTACAATCGCACATATCTGTAAACACTGTTTCTTTTGCATACGGATCAAACGCAGCAACGCAACCATACACACTAAGTACGGAACCAGGCAGTATAGAACCATCTGTCCAATCTCTTTATAAGAATTTTGCAAATAAACTTCCATACACAAAAGAATTGTTATACACACCAAATTAGCTGCCCCAGCCAAAACCAGCTTTGCTAACGTGATTTGGGCACCAGAAGCTCTTGTTACCGCTTCAATCTCGCTCATTCCATAATACTGGCTTTTAAAAATTGCTGGTATGATAGCCAATACAAACAGCGGCATAAAAATTGGTATATTCTTTGGCACGTCTGCAATGCTGGCAATTGTTAAACAAACTATAAATAACGTTACTGCCTGCAAACCAAATATTGGAATACCTTCAAAGCGAAATACATCTGAAAGATAGTGAAAGAAACCTGTCCTCGGTTCTGCCCTAGTCACTTCCTGTTCTCGCACAATTTCAGTGCAAAGCTTAATCGTTTCCTCTAATCTTTTAGGCTGTACTTCCTCTCCTAAAGATTGCTGTAAATAGCCCTTCAAATTTTTATCTTTCATTTTCCTGCTCCTTTCTCATAGTTTTTAAAGCATTACGAACCCTGCTTTGTGCTGTTCGCATATTGCATCCCATCACTTTTGCAATCTCTCCAAAACTAAGTTGTTCTCCAAAGCGTAGAATGACTGCTTCCCTTTGTTCTGATGATAAAAAATTCAAAAAATAGCTTATCTCTGCCCTATCCTCTAGCCGAACTATGTCGTTATACTCATGCACTATATTTTCTTCATCTTCTAATGGATAAAACTCAACCTTCCTACTTTCATCAATACATAAATGGTTTGCAATCGTGTATAGATAAGCCTTAAATTTCTTTTTCCCTTTATATCCGGATAAATTCTTAAACAACTTCAAAAATGTTTCCTGAGTCAGGTCTTCTGCTTTTTCCAGATTAGAGCAATGCCACCTACAGTAACGTAAAATAGATATATAATAGCGTTTTATCAATTCTTCTGCTGCATTTTCATTTCCAAGTAGAATCTGTTCCACTAATTCGTCATCACTCAACACGCATCAGACTCCTTTCCATTGAATATCTATCTATATATAATAACGGGTTATGCACTTAAAATGATTAAAAGATTCCTCATTTTTTCTTAAAACGAATTAAACTATTAAACCAATATTTTATCTCAACTCCTTTCAAAAATATCAAATAAATCAAACACTACCTTTTCCTCCGCTTAGAGTAATACTTCCCACACAATCCCGCACTGGCAACTCTGTTTACCCATTATGTATCAACGGTTGCTTCTTCAGCATCGCCTTCTGCGTCCTCCATAGAAGCGTTTATTCCTAATGAAAATGGAGATTTAATGCAATATTGCAAATGCACCAATGATTTTGTGAATGCAATCATCGATGACTATTTCAATTCTTTTAAAATACGCAAGGATTTAACAGAAGGTCTGGTTTATGAATGGACAAACTCTATGGAGCAGATACATGATAGGTATTCCGATGAAGAAATCATTACACCTACGGAACCTACATGAACGGCAATTTTAATACATGCATGGGAAAACTCAAAATGAAACACCTGCCCCACGATGGCAGACACACCTTTGCTTCACTCATGGACAGCGCCGGAGCAAATGACGTATGTATCAAATTGATTATGGGACACAGTATGAAGAACGACACCACTAAGGGAACTTACACCCATAAGACTTTAGAAGAACTTCTTGCAGAAGTGAACAAGATATAAAACAATAAATCGAGACTGATTGCTGGATACACTTATGATGTTTCTGATGATAAACATTACACCCATATTCAGCCTGAATCATCTTGATAAGCACTGGATGAAATGCTTCCAAAAGCATTCAAAATCAGTAAAAATAAGTGTATACCACCTGTATATCACTTGTGTACCACGTGTATATAACAACCTCAAAATAACGTAAATTATCTTCTATTTATGAATATTCTGACAATTCACATGTCTTTCAATACATAAAGAAAAGCCCCGGAAATTCAATATTTCCAGGACTTCTCAATATCTTATATTATCTTAGAAATTCTTAATTAGCACACCCCCTGGGCCAGCATAGCCTCCACAACCTTCTCAAATCCCGCAATATTTGCACCGGCAACATAATCTGTCTGTCCGCCGACTGTTGCATTGTATCTCTTAGCGGCATCAGAAATGTTAGCATAGATTGTCTCCATGATTCCTTTGAGTTTTCCATCAACTTCTTCGAATGTCCAGTGAAGTCTCTCAGAGTTCTGGCTCATCTCTAATGCAGATGTAGCAACACCACCGGCATTGGCAGCTTTACCACCTACGAATAATACGCCGCTCTCCTGTAAGTATTTTGTTGCCTCTAATGTAGTAGGCATGTTAGCGCCCTCTGTTACAGATGTAACACCATTTGCAACTAACATCTT
Source organism: Roseburia sp. (assembly GCF_041325975.1). Taxonomy (NCBI): domain Bacteria; kingdom Bacillati; phylum Bacillota; class Clostridia; order Lachnospirales; family Lachnospiraceae; genus Roseburia; species Roseburia sp. Next base: position 42,304 of record NZ_JBGLEJ010000001.1, read on the forward strand.
AGCATCCTCAATGTCTAACTCATTCTGAGTTGCACATGGAAGGGCTAAATCTACTTTGTACTGCCATACACCGTGCTCACCATTCTGTTTTGCATGATATTCTGCAGATGGTTTTGCAGCAGCGTACTCTGTTAAACGTGCACGTTTTACTTCTTTTACTTCTTTTAATAATGCAACATCGATTCCTTCCGGATCATAAATCCATCCTGTAGAATCAGAACATGTCACAACTTTTACACCTAACTGCTGTGCTTTCTCAATTGCGTAGATCGCAACGTTACCGGAACCGGAAACCGCAGCAGTCTTGCCTTCAAGGCTCATGCCATGATCTTTCCATAATGCATTAGTCAGGTATAATAAACCATATCCTGTAGCCTGTGTACGGGCAAGAGATCCACCGTATGTAAGTCCTTTACCGGTAAGAACACCTTCGAAAGAACCACGGATTCTCTTGAACTGGCCAAACATAAATCCGATCTCTCTTGCACCAGTTCCGATATCACCTGCTGGTACGTCCACATCTGCTCCGATGTATTTGGAAAGTTCTGTCATAAAGCTCTGGCAGAATGCCATGATCTCTCTGTCAGATTTACCCTTTGGATCAAAGTCAGAACCACCTTTACCACCACCGATTGGAAGTGTTGTAAGGGAATTCTTGAAAATCTGTTCAAATCCTAAGAATTTGATAATTCCAAGGTTTACAGAAGGATGAAGTCTTAATCCTCCCTTGTATGGTCCAATGGCATTGTTGAACTGTACACGATAACCTCTGTTTACCTGAACCTGTCCGTTATCGTCTACCCAAGGTACACGGAACATGATCTGACGGTCTGGTTCTGTGATTCTCTCAAGAATTGCATTTTTTCTGTACAATTCCTCATTTGCATCAATAACAGGTCTTAAAGACTCTAATACCTCTTCAACAGCCTGTAAAAATTCAGGTTCTGAAGCATTTTTTTCTTTTACTTTTGCGAGTACTTCATCAACGTATCCCATTTTTTTTCTCCTTTAAAAATATATTTACAACCATGTGAAATCAGATATCCGGCATTTTTTAAATGCTCCGGCATTGATTCCGGCTGCAGATTTCTCATCAACACGTACATTTTATTATAAAATGACGGCGGACGCAATATTTTTTTCTTTATTCCTTTAATTTAGTGAAGTTTTCTAATGATTAGTCTATTTTTTTGCAGGATTCGACTTCAAATTATTCATTTTGCATAAAAAAAATCAATGAATTTTACTTTTTATATTTTCAGGTTATAATTATTATCATTTCAACTTATAACAAAACAGGTCATCGCATAAAAAATAGTTTTTCGATGCAATGACCTCTGTTCTTTATTCTTTCTCACCCTTGTATACAAGGTGAAAATAATCGGCAAGTTTCGCCAGCGCATAAATCAGGATCGGCGTCTCCTGCTCGGTAAGCTGGCTTTTGATCTGAGCGATCATCTCGTGATGAAACTCTTCATGATGTTTGTAAGCAGCTTTCCCGGTGTCTGTCAGATAAACCCATACCACACGTTTATCCTGCGTACTGCGCTCACGGATAACATACCCTTTTCTGGTCAGTCCATCCATTGCCTTTGTCAACGTTCCGGTTGTGACATTCATCAGCTTTGCCACTGTCGTCATAGTTTTTGGTTCATTGACTCCGATTGCCTCGATCACGTGGAAATCATTGTAACTGAGATCTTTGAATTCTTCTGTCACGAGGCATTTTCCCTCGATCTCCATGATGTCTTTAAACAATCTGACCAATAATTCGTTTAATGTTTCATCTGTTGTCATCCGATCTACTCCTATTTCTGCGGTCAGCGCCTGATTTTACCAGTTTATCACCGTTGCTCCCCAGGTGAGGCCTGCTCCAAATCCTGCCAACACGATTTTCATTCCTTTCCTCATCATACCATGATTATTGACATTATCAAGCAAAATCGGCACACTCGCCGCAGAAATATTCCCACATTCCTCCAGATTGGTCGGAAATTTTTCCATAGGCTGACCAAGTCTTTTCGAAACTGCTTCAATGATCCTGTAATTTGCCTGATGCAGCAGGAATAAATCAATCTCTTCCAGATGTAAGCCTGCCTGTTCCACTGCGTCTGTGACCGCCTTTGGCACGGTCTTCACTGCAAACCTGTACACCTCCTGCCCATTCATGGAAACATAGGAAAGTGCCGTGTCACTTTTTTTATAAGGGTTGTTCACTTTTCTCGCCATGCAGTTTAAGACATCGCCCCTGAAACCATCCGAGCCCTGCACCATGGATAAAATGCCATCTTCTTTACTTGCTGAAAGAACTGCTGCCCCTGCGCCGTCCCCAAAAAGCACGCAGGTGCTCCGGTCCGTCCAGTCCATCATTTTTGACAGCGTTTCCGCTCCAATCACAAGCGCATGCTGATATCCGCCATGTTCTAAATACAGCGCCGCAGTATCCAGTGCAAAAAGAAAACCGGAACACGCTGCATTGATGTCGAACGCAACTGCATTTTCTGCACCGATATTTTTCTGCACCTCACAGGCAAGTCCCGGAAGATGTTTATCTGCAGAAACAGTTGCCGCAATGATGATATCCACATCTTCCGCTGAAATATCTGCATTTTTCAACGCCTTGCCGGCTGCCTCTGTAGACATACCGGTGGTTGTCTCCTCTACCGCAATATGTCTGGCAATAATCCCGGTTCTCGACCGGATCCATTCGTCCGATGTTTCCATGATCTGACCAAGATCATCATTTGTCACGCGAAGCTTCGGAAGGCAGCTTCCCGTTCCTGTTATTTTTACCTTCATAATATTCCTCTCTTCTCTGTCCGGTCACAAAACGATTCGTACTCTCTGTGCACATAGCCGCTGTGATTTTGCTAAAATTTCCGGAATCTCGCATAGCGCTCGGACGCAAACTGTTCTCCTGTCTTGCCATTTTGTTTCTCAAGAAACTTTTTTATATTTCCTTTCAGATAGCGCGAGATTGATTCACAGGCTTTTGCGTCTGCCACACCATATTCCGGGATGATCTGTTCAATGACACCCAGCGATTTTAAATCCATGGCCGTGATTTTCATAATCTCACTTGCCTCTTTTGCACGTTTTCCGTCTTTCCACAAAATGGATGCAAATCCTTCCGGCGAAAGCACACAATAGGTTGCATTTTCCATCATCCATACTTCATTTCCGACCGCTAAGGCAAGCGCTCCGCCGCTTCCGCCTTCCCCGATCATGATGCAGAGAACCGGTACTTTTAATGCTGACATCTCATAGAGATTCCGGGCGATCGCTTCCCCCTGCCCACGTTCCTCTGCCTCCATTCCACAGTATGCTCCCGCTGTGTTTACAAATGTGATCACCGGGCGTCCGAATTTTTCTGCCTGTTTCATCAGACGTATCGCTTTCCGGTATCCTTCCGGCGACGGCATTCCATAATTGTGTTTCATGCAGTCCTTAAAATCTTTTCCTTTCTGGATTCCGATCACGGTCACAGGCTGGCCGTCGAGATATGCGACTCCACCTACGATTGCCGGATCATCCCGAAAGTATCTGTCACCATGGAACTCCATAAATTCATCAAAAATATTTTCCATATAATCAGTGGCAGAAGGTCTGTCTACTTTCCTTGCGGCTTTTACCTTTTCCCACGGCGTCAGTCCTTTTGCCCTTGCCGCGCGCTCCCGCATCAACTCTGTCGGCTCGTAGTTATCATCCATGCGCAATGGATCAAAATCAGCAAATCCTTTCCTGCTGTGATGCATTTTTAAAATACGGTTTAAGGTTATTTTCAGATTTTTCCGCTCAACAATGGCATCCACAAAACCATGCTCTAACTGAAATTCCGCACGTTGAAATCCCTCCGGAAGTTTTTGTCCGATCGTCTGCTCGATCACGCGGGGTCCTGCAAAACCGATCAATGCTCCCGGCTCTGCCAGGATAATATCTCCGAGCATTGCAAAACTTGCGGTCACACCTCCGGTCGTCGGATCTGTCAATACCGGCACATACAAAAGCCCTGCATCAGAATGCTTTTTTAAAGCTGCGGAAGTCTTTGCCATCTGCATCAGGGAAATAATACCTTCCTGCATTCTCGCCCCACCGGAGCAGCAGAACAAAATAACCGGAAGCTTTAAATCTGTCGCCCGTTCCACACCGAGCGCAATTTTTTCTCCGACCACATGTCCCATGCTGCTCATCAGGAATCTTGCATCACAGATTCCAAGAACTGTCTCTTCCCCATATATTTTGCATCGTCCGATGGTCACTGCCTCATGCAGTCCGGTCTTTTCCCTGGCTGCCTCCACCTTCTGGGTATATTCCGGAAAATCCAGTGGATTTTCTGATTCCAGATATTCAAACCATGGTTCAAAGGTTCCTGCATCTGCCACCATGCGGATCCTGTTTTTAGTCCGCACGCGGAAATAGCTTCCACACTCATAGCAGACATACTTATTTTTTTCCACTTCCGCCTTGTTCACTTCTCTCTTACATGCTGGGCAGACCACTGTACTTCCCGGTATTTTCTGCTGATCCGCTGCCGGTGGTGGTGTCATAACTTCCGCCTGCACTTCCTCTTTGCGGTAAGTTACTGCATTTTTTCTTTCAGGTTTTATGGATATCAGCTTTCTTCTTCTCAAAATTGCTGGCATAATATTTCCTTTCTGTTACAGCTTCTATGTAATGCCTTTCTATTCTGTTACTCTACTGCAAAGGTGAGTTCTGCAATGCATGCAATTTCATCTCCGACTTTTGCCGTCGCTTTTCCCACCCCGATCGGTCCTTTCACTTTTATAATTTCCGTCTCCAGCGTGAGAATATCTCCGGGAACTACTTTTCTTTTAAATTTTGCAGAATTGATGGACGCAAAATAAGCTGTTTTTCCACGGTTTTCATCTTTTCCAAGGATTGCGACCGCACCGGTCTGCGCCAGTGCCTCCACGATCAGCACCCCCGGCATCACCGGTTCTTCCGGAAAATGTCCTGCAAAAAAAGGTTCATTGAAACTGACGCATTTCTTCGCCACTGCACGGACACCATACTCAATTTCTTCTACCGAATCAATGAGCAGCATTGGCTGTCTGTGTGGCAGGATTTCCATGATCTGACTGATGTTTAATACTGACATCGCTGCCTCCTTATCTGCAGCCATTGTTATCTTTGTCAGATACAATGGTATATTTTTTTAATAGAATACTTGCATTATGACCGCCAAATCCAAGGGAATTGCTCAGTGCATACTGCACCTCCATCGAAACCGGTTCTTTGCAATAATCGAGATCCAGTTCCTCATCCGGCACTTTATAGCCAACTGTGGCATGAATGTAGTCTTCCTCAATCTCTTTCACACAAGTGATAAACTCGATCGCTCCGGCAGCTCCCAGCATATGTCCGACCATGGATTTTGTGGAATTGACCTTCATTTCACCGGCATGCGCACCAAATGCAAGTTTGATCGCGCGCGTCTCAAAGAGATCGTTATGGTGCGTGGATGTTCCATGTGCATTGATGTAACCGACCTCATCCACTGTGATTCCTGCATCCTGAACAGCATTTAACATAGCTCTTGCTGCGCCGCTGCCATCTTCTGCCGGAGATGTGATATGATACGCATCCGAAGAACAGCCATAACCCACAACCTCTGCATATATCTTTGCGCCACGGCGTTTTGCATGCTCTAATTCCTCTAACACGACCACCGCTGCGCCCTCTCCCATGACAAAGCCGCTGCGTTCTTTATCAAACGGAATGGAACATCTCTTCGGATCGGTTTCTGCTGTGAGTGCTGTGAGTGACGTAAAACCAGCGATTGCGGTCGGACAGATACTTCCCTCGGTTCCCCCGGAAACCATAATGTCTGCCTCCCCATACTGAATGGCACGGAATGCCTCACCGATCGTATTCGTTCCTGTGGCACAGGCTGTCACAACATTGATACTTTTTCCTTTTAATCCAAAATGAATGGAAACATTTCCTGCTGCCATATTAGAGATCATCATGGGAACGAATAAAGGTCCCACTCTCCCCGGTCCTTTTTCTATCAGCCTTGTATGTTCGCGCTCGATCGCCTGAAGGCTTCCCACGCCGCTTCCAATGGCACAGCCTGCCATATACGGATCTTCCTGATCCATTTCAAGCCCGGCATCCTCAATTGCCTCCTTCGCTGCCGCCACGGCATACTGGCTGAATAGTTCCATGCGCCTTGCTTCTTTTGCATCCATATAATTTTTTGCATCAAACTCTTTTACTTCTGCTGCAAGCTTACATTTATAATTAGTGGTGTCGAATTTTGTAATTTCAGAAAACCCGGTTTTCTGTGCTTTTATACTCTGCCAGAATTCATCCACACTCAGTCCGATCGGTGTGACTGCTCCCATTCCCGTTACCACTACGCGTCTTTTTGCCATATTGTTCTCCTCATGATATATATTCTTTACATGTGCATGCCGCCGTCCACGGAGATCACCTGTCCGGTGATATAATCTGCCAGATCCGATGCTAAAAATGCAGCCACACCGGCCACATCTGACACCTGCCCTGTCCGCTGAAGCGGAATCTGTTTTTTTACCGTTTCCCTGGCAGCCTCCGGCATAGCCTCTGTCATCTCTGTCTCGATAAATCCGGGTGCAACTGCATTGCATGTGATTCCTCTCGACGCAAGCTCCCTTGCCACACTTTTGGTAAGACCGATCACTCCGGCTTTGCTTGCACTGTAATTTGCCTGTCCTGCATTCCCCATGACACCGGAAACAGAAGAAATATTAATGATCTTACCGGATTTCTGTTTCAGGAAATAACGCGAAGCATGGCGGATCGTATGGAATGCACCTTTCAGATTCGTATCAAGTACCCTGTCAAAATCTTCCTCACTCATTTTCATGATCAGTCCATCTCTTGTGATCCCTGCATTATTGACCAGAATATCGAGGTGTCCATAGTTGTTTATGATCATTTCCATCATTTTTCCGCAGGCATCAAAATCAGAAACATCACATTGTACAGGCGCTGCCATTCCACCCTGTTTTATGATTTCTTTTACAGTCTGTTCTGCTGCATCCGGCGAACTGTTATAATTGACAATGACAAACGCTCCACATGATGCCAGTGTCTTTGCAATCTCTTTTCCGATTCCGCGGCCGGCTCCTGTGACAAGTGCCACTTTATTTTTCAAAGAATCTGTTAACATGCTCCCGCCTCCACATGACTTCCGATAAACTGAATAAAATCTTCCATTTTATCAATGCTGCTCACTTTTACATCCCGGTTCACTTTTTTCACAAATCCACTCAATGTTCTTCCCGGTCCGATCTCTACAAATTCATCCGCACCATCTGCAAGCAGCCGCTCTATGGTCTGCTGCCAGCGCACAGAAGAAGATACCTGACTGGCAAGCAATGGTTTCACTTCCTCTTTTTTTGTGACATAGTCTGCCGTTACATTTGCAATATAAGGAACAAATGAATCACTGATCTCTACTTTTTTTAATTCTTCTTTTAACTTTTCTCCTGCGCCCTGCAGCATTTTCGAATGAAACGGGCCGCTGACTTTCAATGGAACAACGCGTTTTGCCCCAGACGCCTTACATGTTTCTCCTGCCAGATGCACTGCTTCCTCCTGACCGGAAATAACGATCTGTCCAGGGCAGTTGTAATTGGCTATGGAAACCTCGCTCCCTGTCTGCTCTGCTGTATCTCTGCAGATCTGCTCAATTGCCGCTGCATCCAGTCCTAGCACTGCTGCCATTGCTCCACCGGCCGGGACAGCTTCCTGCATAAAAATGCCTCTTTTCCGCACCAGTTCAAATGCTTCCTCAGCAGTCATGACTCCGGATGCGATCAACGCACCATACTCACCAAGACTCAATCCGGCTGTGACATCCGGCTGATAACCGTTCTGTTCCAATGCCATATAAATTGCAGCTTCCGTAGCCAGCATACAGATCTGCGTGTACTCTGTGATATTTATTTTTTCGTTCTCCTCAAAACACAGTGCCGGGATATCCAATCCAGTCACCTCTGAAGCAAGATCGTACACTTCTTTACAAATAGGGATCTGTTCGTAAAATTCTTTTCCCATGCCAATATATTGGGATCCCTGTCCCGGAAACATAAATACTGTCTTTCCCATCCTGATAACCACACCTTTCTCAAATCTTCAAATCTGCGCCTGTCAGGTCATTTTCTTCCTGCAAGCAGCGCTCTGGCATCTGTGACAACTTCCTCTATGATCTCCTGACAGGTCTGCTCTTTTTTCACAAGCCCGGCGCTCTGTCCTGCCATCAGACTTCCATGAACTGCATCCCCTTCGATCACCGCTTTACGCAGAGAGCCGAGTGTCAACTGCTCTAACTCCTCAAAAGAGGCACCTTCCTTTTCTAATTTCAGATAATCTCTTGTCATCTGGTTTCGCAGTACCCGGATCGGATGCCCGGTACTCATACCTGTCACTTCAGAATCGATGTCTTTTGCTTTGATAATGCGTTCCTTATAATTCTGGTGTACGATCGATTCTTTTGCGACCACAAACCGTGTTCCCATCTGCACACCTTCCGCTCCCAGCATCATGGCTGCCGCCATTCCTCTGCCGTCCGCAATGCCTCCGGCGGCAATGACCGGGATGGTCACTGCATCCACAACCTGCGGCACCAGCGTCATCGTGGTCTGAGAACCAATGTGTCCGCCGGACTCCATCCCCTCTGCGACCACGGCATCTGCCCCTGCGCGTTCCATCATTTTTGCCATGGCAACACTTGCTACAACCGGAATTACGGTGACGCCTGCCTGTTTCCACATCTCCATGAATTTTCCCGGATTTCCGGCTCCTGTCGTCACAATTTTTACGCCCTCTTCCACGACCACTTTTGCGACTTCCGGAGCATTTGGATTCAAAAGCATCACGTTGACTCCAAACGGTTTATCCGTCAGTTCTTTTGTTTTTCTGATCTGTTCTCTGACTACTTCCGGTGGAGCACTGGCTGCACCGATCAGTCCGATTCCTCCTGCCTCTGAAACTGCTGCTGCAAGATGATACTCTGCAACCCATGCCATTCCGCCCTGGATCACAGGATACTGACAGCCAAGCAAATCCGTAATTCTCGTTTTCATTGTTTCCTGCCTCTCTTTGAATATCTGTAAATGGTCTTAAGCTTCCACACCTTTTTCTTTGAGATAACCGATAATATCGTTGACTGTTACAATCTTTTCAAGATCCTCTGATGGGATCTCGATTCCGAACTCCTCTTCCAGAGCCATCACCATTTCAAATAAATCTAAGGAATCTGCGCCCAGATCGTCTTTGAATTTTGTTTCCGGCTTAATCTCTGCCTCATTTACATTTAACTGTTCTGCAATAATCGGTTTCATCTTTTCTAACATTTTTCTTTTCCTCATTCTTTCCCGGCTTTCGCCTGTTGTTTTTCATATTGGTTCGTTTGACTTTCTAATTATTTGATTGTCAAACTATTTGATAGGCAAAGTATATGCATTTCTGTTTTATTTGTCAAGAGGATTTTTCTGAATCACTTTCTTACGCAGCAAAACAGCAAGTGTTTTACTGCTGCGTGAACAGTAACATTTTTCTTTTCTATATACAGAACGACCGATCTGTGCTATATTAAAAGTGCTTCAATGAGTCATGAATGATTGCATTTTATATGCAAAAATTGGAAATGAAAGTGAGGTAGGATTTATGGATATTACAGGTTTAGACGCAGCATTAAGTACGGTTTCTGCATATGACATCGGTTCTTCCACAAGCCATGTTACATTACAGGAAGATATCGGAGTTGCAATGCTCGGAAAATCTTTAGATATGACACAGACATTAGGTGCCGGCATGGTTCAGATGATGGAGAATTCCGTCACACCATATCTTGGAAGTAATATCGATCTTTATATCTGAAAAGAAAGTCGCAGATTTTGTTCTGCGGCTTTTGCTTTGCCCACAAATTGTTGGAATCTTTGTGATTTCAAGAACTTTTATGAAAATTTCAGGTTGACTTTCCCGCTGCATCTTGCTATATTGATACTCGTTAAGGCATCATAGACCTTAACAGTATTTATAACAGAATCAAAAACGCTAGGGGCGCAAAAAATGCTGCATTTGCCAGACATTCCAACGCTGAGAGATGATTTTTCATCAACCCTTATTACTTGAACCGGATAATACCGGCGTAAGGAAGCTTTTATGATATTTCTCATCAGACGATAGAATATAGAGTTTTTTCCTCCTGGCGCAAAAGATCTGAAACGCAAGGAGGATTTTATTTTATGAAAGAATTTTTTACTACCACGATCGGAGCCTGGGATGATGGCTCTGTACGTCTTACTGCACCTGGAATCGCAGTTGTAGTAGTCATTATCGCACTTCTCGTTGTTGTCGCAGCAGTGATCCGCCACAGAAATGCAGAGAAAAAAACAATTCTCACCACAAAACAGCTTGTCTACTCTGCCGTTGCGATCGCGCTTGCAGTAGTATGCTCCATGATTAAGTTTGCGAATCTGCCAATGGGCGGTTCCGTTACTTTATTCAGCATGTTGTTTATCGCACTGATCGGTTACTGGTACGGTCCTTATGTTGGTCTTATGACTGCCGTTGCCTACGGTCTTGTTCAGTTTGTTATGGAGCCAATTTTCTATACCGTTCCACAGATGATTTTAGACTACCCTCTGGCATTTGGTGCTTTAGGGCTCGCCGGATTTTTTGCAAACAAAAAACACGGGCTGCAGATTGGTTATATCGTTGCCGTGTTTGGACGTTATGTATTTGCAGTGATCTCCGGTGTCGTATTCTTCGGTGCATATGCCCCGGAAGGAACACCTGCCATTGTGTACTCTTTAACTTACAATGCAACTTATATCGTACCGGAAGCGATCGCTACTTTGATCGTGATCAGTCTGCCACCTGTTGCAAAGGCTTTGGCTCAGGTCAAGAAAAACGCGCTGTCTGCATAACCGGAGTTTAATTTGCGTAGTGTTGCAGATTCTGCGGTGCTTTCTTAGGGCTTGAAGGGCAGATATAAGCGTCCTCTCGCAAGTCGTGGTTTTATAGGTTTATGAAAAGAAAAACGGTATAAACGAAATATTATGTTTCTGTTCGCTGGGCATTCCGATAAGCCTCTGAAGAGTCTTATCTCCATAGCTCACAAAGAAAATAATATTTGTTTATACCGTTTTTCTTTCATTCACGTTATGGATGACTTGTGAGAGGACGCTTATATTTGCCCAATTTACACTGTGAATTGCACCACAGAATCTGCAATTTACGTTATGGAACTCACGGTTA
>NZ_JBGLEJ010000002.1:0-29035 GCF_041325975.1 Roseburia sp.
ACAGCAGATTCCGGGGAGGGCAGTGATGGCGGGAAGTCTGGAGCCGACGGATAAAAATGATGTCGGGCCGCATGGATACTGGCTGGGGACGATCGACAAAGAGCATACGGATATTCATTTTCATCCGGTGAAAAAGTGTGAATACTGTCATGAAATTTATCCGGTTACGGCAAAAACAACGGATCTTGAACTTGGGGATTGGGTGAGAAACCTGCTGGAGGAAAGACCCGGATATCAGTATTTTCGTTTATTTCTGCGGGGAAAAATTTTGCCGGATATAGAATTTGATACAGAAAAACTTGAAACGTTTGACCGGGTTGTTGATGTGACAGAGCAGCTTTTGCCGGATTATGATTATGATAAATTAAAAGAAAACTATAAAGGTACCCTTTTGGGGAATTACATAAAAGAAATGGAAAAAAGACCACAGGATGTGGTCACAAAAAAAGCGTTGGAATATGGAGTCAACGCATTATTGGGATATAAGATATGCAGATAAAAGAAGCGATCATTGGTCAGTTTGGAAAATTGCAGAACAGGCAGATCTCATTTGAACCAGGGATCAATGTGATCTATGGAGAAAATGAGGCGGGAAAAACGACACTGCATGATTTTTTGCTTGCAATGTTTTTTGGAATGGAAAAAGGGCGTGGAAGAAATACATTAAACAGCATTTATAAAAAGCACGAACCCTGGCATGCCCCTTCGTACTATAGTGGTGCCCTGCGATTTCTTGTGGATGAAAAACCATTTTATTTAGAGCGTAATTTTTATTATAAGGATAAAAAAGATATTTTGAAAAATGAGGCAGATGGAGAAGAACTGTCGGTAGTTTACGGGGATCTGTCAATGCTGCTTGGTGGAATAGATAAGGAAACGTTTGGAAACACTTATGATATACCGCAGACAGGTGCAGTGACAGGAAAGGAACTGGCAGATATTTTGTCTGAGTATCTATCGAATGCTGCTGAGGGCGGTGGTGCCAATATTCAGGTTCAGAAGGCTAAAGCAGCACTTACAGCGCGGAAAAAAGAACTGGCGCAGAAAGTAAGAATAATTCATGAACAGAAAAATGAGGATATCAGGCAGCTCATTGTGGAAAAAGATCTTTTAGAACGGGATGCACGTGGATTACATGCCAATATTGCGGATGCAGAGAGAGAGATCAATCAGTTGAAACGTGTGCGCGTGGAAGAAATTGGTGAAAAGCGAAAGAGATTATCTGAGCAGAAAAGGCAGCAGGCAGACCGCAGAGAGAGACAGGAAAATGCACCGCACAAAAGAGAAATTGATGGGGCAATGCAACCGGAAAAAGAGCATCCGGACCGTATGGCAGGGATCGGAATCTGTGCTTCGGCACTGCTTGTCAATATAGCAGTACATTATGTTACTTCGTATCCGTCTCGTCTTTTTTTTATTTTGCAGGCAGTCTTTTTTGCAGGTATGATTCTTTGCGGACTTTATGTGGGAATCCGTTATGCGGTGGAACAGGCAAAAAAAGAGGCATATATGTCAGCACAAAAGAGCGATATAGAGGGTGTGACGCAGGAAACATATGCAGATGCCGGGCTAAGGCAGGCAGAGCGTATGCTCCTCAGTCTCAAAGAGTCTTTGTCTGAAAAAGAGACAAGACGTTATAATATCATGCAGGATATGGAAGAGGCGAAGCAGCCGGGAGAGCAGGAACGGGAGTTGTTAGAAGATATCCGCGCATTAGAACTTGCAGCGGCAGAAATTGACCGCCTTTCAAGCGAATACTATGAGGAAAGCCTCGATGAACTTGGCAGTGCCGTCTCAAAATGGATGTCACAGCTTACAGCGGGAAAATATGATCATGCCATTGTAAAAGAAGATGGAAAACTTTTTATTTTAGCAGATGGAAAAGAAGTCATGCCGGAGGCGTTAAGCCATGGAACGTTAGAACAGATTTATCTGGCATTTCGTCTTGCTGTCGGAGAAATCGTGACAAAAGAGGAGCCTATGCCTGTCATTTTTGATGAAGCATTTGGAATGTATGACGAGAAACGTCTGATGCAGACACTTTGTGCACTTGATGGGATTGTCAGGAGAGAGCAGGGGAGACAGATTTTGATTTTTACCTGTCAGAAACGTGAGATGGAATTAATGGAACGGGCAGGGATTACATATCATAAAATTGTTTTGAAATAGAGGTGATGCAGTTATGGCAGCCAGAAAAAGGAAAAAGAAGAAATACCGTATGTTCTGGTTTTTGGCAAAGATGCAGCTTGTTCTGCTTCTTGCAGTGATCGCGGGAGCATGCTGGTATTATTTTGGCGGTTACGCAGAAGAAGTAAAGGACTTAAAGACGCAGGCGGTGGAACTGGTGCGTTATTCCAATAAAGAAACATTTAAAGCTAACCAGACCAGTATTGTTTATGCTTCCGATGAAAGCGTGATCTCTACACTAAAAGGTGGAAAAGATTCTTATTATCTTTCGATCACAGATATTCCAAGTAATGTGATATGTGCAATTGTCAGCATAGAGGATAAAAAATTTTTCCGGCATAATGGAATTGATTACCGGGCGCTTGTACGTGCGGTAAAGGCGATGATCGAAAATGGAGAGGCGACGCAGGGCGGCAGTACGATCACAATGCAGCTTGCAAGAAATATTTTCTTAAGCCAGGAAAAAACATGGCAGAGAAAAGTTGAGGAAATGTATATTGCAAGAGAACTTGAAAAGAAATATACAAAGGACGAAATTCTCGAATTTTATCTTAATAATATTTACTTTGGAAACGGATATTATGGGATTCAGTCAGCAAGCCGCGGGTATTTTAACCGGGATGTGCAGGATCTTGATCTGTCAGAGCAGGCATTTTTATGTGCTATTCCCAATAATCCGACGCTTTATGATCCTGTTACGAATATCACAAACACCTACAAAAGAAGAAACCGTATTTTAAAAAATATGCTTGATGATGGAAAAATATCCCAGACTTCATATGATAAGGCGTTAGGTCAGGTAATCGCATTAGACCGCCCGGAGGCACTGGCAAAAAATGATTATGTAGAGACTTACACTTATTACTGTGCAGCAAGAGCACTAATGGAAAATGAAGATTTCCATTTTCAATATCAGTTTTCTTCGGAAGATGAAAAAGCAAAATATGATGAAGCATATGAGACGCTTTATAATGAATGCCAGAAAAAATTGTATACTGCCGGATACCGGATCTACACATCATTTGACCTGAATTTACAGCAGGAACTGCAGGATTCTGTAAATGATGCGCTTGCTGGTTTTACGGAGGTCAATGATGAGGGTGTATATGCGTTGCAGTCTGCAGCGGTCTGCATTGACAATGACAATGGTTATGTCAGGGCGATCGTGGGTGGAAGAAGCCAGGATTTTTCCGGGTATACGTTAAATCGTGCATTTCAGAGTTACAGACAGCCGGGGAGTGCCATTAAGCCGCTCACGGTCTATACACCTTCTTTTGAACGCGGTTATACGCCGGATTCGGTAGTTAAAGATGAGCCGATCGAGGACGGTCCAAGAAATGCAAACGGATCTTATTTAGGACAGATCACAGTACGGACTGCAGTGGAAAAGTCTGTCAATACGATCGCATGGAAATTATATGAGGAGCTGACACCGGAAGTAGGTCTTTCTTATCTTGAAAACATGAATTTTGCAAAACTTGATGCCAATGATTACAGACCGGCAACGGCGCTTGGCGGTTTTACAAATGGTGTGTCTGCGCTAGAGATGGCATCCGGTTACGCAGCGATTGAAAATGATGGAAATTACCGGACACCGACCTGTATCGTTAAGATATTAGACGCGGATGGCAATGAAGTTTATGCATCTGAACAGACGGAGGAGACTGTGTATAAACAGAACGCAGCGCGCATGATGACAGATGTTTTAAAAGGTGTTATCACAAGCGGAACGGCACATGGACTCGGACTTGGCAGTATGCCATCAGCTGGAAAAACAGGTACATCCAACGATCAGAAAGATGGATGGTTCGTAGGCTATACGAGATATTATACAACCAGCGTGTGGGTGGGGTATGATATGCCCAAAAAACTTGACAAACTCATGGGATCAACTTATCCGGGTACGATCTGGCAGAAGTTTATGTTAAAGGCGCATGAAGGGCTTTCCCCGATGGAGTTTCTGCCATATGCGCAGGTGTCGGATGAGGTTCATGTATTCCGTCAGGAAGATACGGAAGAAAATCCGGATCAGAACGTGGATGAAAATGCCGGGCAGGAGCAGCAGGCGGATGACCAGCAGCCACAAGACCAACAGCCACAGGATCAGCAGCCACAGGATCAACAGCAGCAACAGGAACAGCAGCAACAACAAGACCAACAGCCACAGAACCAGCAGCCACAGGATCAACAGCCACAGGATCAACAGCAGCCACAGGATCAACAGCCACAGGATCAACAGCAACAAGATCAACAGCAACAACAAGACCAGAAACAACAAGACCAGCAGCCACAAGATCAGCAACAGCAACAGCAACAACAGTAGGAGCAACCAAATCAGCAGCAACAGCAACAGAATCAACAGCAGTAACAGAATCAGTAGCAGACAGATATAACAGTTCTGACAGAATATCGTGAGGTCAGAAATACCCCTTGGAATTGGCAGGTATCCGGAAGCCTGGATACGTATCAAAGATCCATAAGGGGTATTTTTTTTGTAAATGCTAAAAATAGTGCACCATTTTAAAAATCAGGTATCTGTTTTATACCCTATGCGGATGGTAACATAAAAGCATCTTAAGAAACGAACCAAATGGGAGGGTTTTAATCATGAAGAAAAAAATTGTTACATCAATTCTTGCAGCAGCAATGTTAGTTTCCATGGCAGCCGGATGTGGAAACAACACAGCAGACACCAGTACAGGTACAGATAATTCCGCAGGAACAAAGACAGAGAGTCAGGCAGCGGGAACGGAAAACAAATCAGATGCAGCAGATACAGCCGATTCCGGAGAAGCAGTTACTTTAAGATTATTCTCCAATCTGCCGGATCGAAAGAACGGACAGGGACTTGTAGAGCAGACGATCATTGATGAGTACATGGCTGAAAATCCAAATGTAACGATTGAGGTTGAGGCACTTGATGAAGAGTCTTACAAGACAAAATTTAAAGCATATGCGATGAACGGCATGCCGGACGTTGTAAGCATCTGGGGACAGCCATCTTTCTTAGATGAAGTCCTTGATTCCGGTGTTCTTGCTGAGTTAAATGAGAGTGACTATTCTGATTATGGATTTGTATCCGGTTCACTGGATGGATTTAAGAAGGACGGAAAATTATACGGACTTCCAAGAAATACAGACATCATGGTTTTCTATTACAACCAGAAAATGTTTGAGGACAATGGCTGGGAAGTACCGACCACTTATGATGAACTGCTTGACCTTGGTAATAAGATCAATGCAGCAGGAATCGTTCCGGTAGCAATGGATGGTGGTGACGGCTGGGTACTTGCATGTTACATGCAGGATCTGATGGTACGTTTAGAGCAGACACCGGCAGCAAAAGTTTCCGATGCGATCGCAAATGCAAACTTCCAGGATGAACTGTTCACCAATGCAGCACAGTTATTGCAGGATACTGCAGCTTCCGGATTATTCCAGACAGGATTTGATTCCCAGGATTATGGTACGGCACAGAACCTGTTTACAAACGGTCAGGCAGCAATGTTTTACATGGGAAGCTGGGAAACATCTATGGCATTAAATGAGGATATTCCAGAGGATGTCCGTGAAAATATCAGAGCATTTGTAATGCCATCCGTAGACGGTGGAAAAGGAACACAGACAGACTTAGCAGCATGGAACGGCGGTGGATATGCAATTTCTTCTGAATCAGAGCAGAAAGAAGAGGCTGTTAAATTCTTAAATTATATGTATCAGCCGGATAAATTATCCAAATACGGCTGGGAAGATGGTGTCGGACTTTCAGCACAGGATCAGAGTGCTTATTTAACAGGCAGCGAGACAGAACTTCAGCTTCAGATCATGGATCTGTTAAAGAACGCAACCAATATTTCCGGAACACCGATCAACGACTGTGGTTCCTCCACATTTAAGACAATGATCGAGACAGATATCCAGAGCCTGTCAAACGGAACACAAAGCGTCAGCGATTTTCTTGCAACATTGGAAAAAGCTTGTGAATAATCAATGAAAAAGGGGCTGCTGCAATGTGAGCTGAAAGTGGTAACTGCAGCAGCCTTTTTATAAAAAGGAGCCAATATGAAAAATTTGTACAGTAATAAAATGGTGATTTTCAGTCTGATCCTGCCGGGTATCCTTGTATTTTTATTCGCAATTTTAGCACCGATCTGTTTAAGTGTTTATTATGGTTTTACGGATTATTCCGGTATGGGGACAGCAAAATTCATTGGGATGAAAAATTACATAGACCTGATGCACGACAAATCATTTGGCAGGTCATTACTTAACTCATTGCTGCTTGCAATCGGATTTATCTGCATCCAGCACCCGATCGCAATCGTGGTAGCAGCAGTACTTGATAAACTGCAGGGAAAAGCAGAAGGATTTTTCCGCTGCGTATATTTTATACCGAACGTTATTTCCGTGGCAGTCATTGCCTATCTTTGGAAATTTATATACAATCCGGATTTCGGACTGCTCAACAATATTTTAAAAATTTTTGGCTATCAGGGAAAAGTCAATTGGTTTTCTCAGGAAAACGCGATATGGTCAGTGCTGATCGTACTGATCTGGCATGGATTTGGATGGGGCATGCTCATTTATTACACTGGAATTAAAAATATCGATCCGGTGCTCTACGAGGCAGCATCCATCGATGGTGCAGACTGGAAAACAACATTTTTCAAGATCACACTGCCGCTCATGAAACCGGTCATCCAGATCAATGTGACAATGGCGATCATTTCCGCATTAAAACAGATGGAGACGGTTTATCTATTGACAAACGGCGGACCTGGCGATTCTACGCAGTTTGCAGCTAACTATCTGTATCAGCAGGCATTTAAGTCATTCCGGTATGGATATGGTAATGCCATCGGTGTTGTATTCATCATCATATGTATTCTTGTAACTGTTGGGCTTAATACGATTTTCCGTGACAAGAATACGGATTAGGAGGTGCATGATGAAAGTTAGTCAGAAAATAGGCAAGGTACTGCTCTGGGCCATTTTAATATTTGTGGCAGTCATTCAGATATTCCCTTTGATATGGCTTTTGGATTTTTCACTTGCGAGCAGTACGGAGATGTTTACGAACGGTCTTTTGATCATTCCGGAAAAAATACAGTGGGGAAATTATGTAACAGCATTTGTAGACGGACATTTCCTGCTCTACTTAAAAAACAGTATTGTGATCAACACTCTTGCAGTATTGCTGGTAATCATCATTTCCATTATGGCTGCATATGCGATCCGCAGAATGCGCTGGAAACTGAGCGGATTTGTAAAAACACTTTTACTGCTCGGTATGATGATCCCGATCCATGCGACACTGCTTCCGAACTATAAGATTTATAACGCAGTCGGACTTACCGATACGATCTGGGCGCTTCTGATCCCATATGTGGCTTTTTCGCTGCCGCAGGGACTGTTCTTAATGACCGGGTTTATTGATTCAATCCCGTGGGAGTTAGAGGAAGCAGCAGTCATGGATGGCTGCAGCATTTACCGTATCGTGTTCCAGATCATTACGCCGATGTTAAAACCATCGATCGCAACCGTTGCGATCATGACGTTTTTAAATAACTGGAATGAATTTATCATGGCAAGTACTTATTTAAGCAAACCTACATGGAAGACACTTCCGTTCTCCGTATTAGAGTTTACCGGACAGTATTCTTCAAATTATGCGGTACAGTTTGCAGTAATGGCACTTACCGCGGCACCGGCAGTTATTGTTTACATTATTTTAAATAAACACATCACAAAAGGTGTTGCAATGGGAGCTGTAAAAGGCTGATATGCAGACGCAAATGAAGATTATCATGTGGAAGGAATGAGTGTGATATGAGACAGAAAATTCGAAATATGAATATCCGGAAAAAACTGGTATTTTACAGTTACCTCATTATCACACCCATCCTCCTTCTGATCAGCAGTATCATGTTTGTCAGAAATTACAGAAAAAATGTAAAAGAGGAACAGGAGCAGTACCTAAAAAGTGTCGAAAATCTTTCCGAAGGGATTGACACTATGTTAAATGGTCTGTCAGAACTCGGAACATATATCTGTATCAATCAGGATATTCTGGATATTCTCGCAGAACAGGATTCCGGGAAATTAAACATGGATTCCCAGTTATGGGTCCATGAGGCACCGATGCGTACCATTGAGGATATGATCGCATTGAGCGGACAGATCAAGACACTGGCAATTTATCCGGAAAACGGAGTCAGACCATATCTGCGTTGTATGGATGCAACGGCATATCTTGATGATATTGGAACAGTACGGTTACAGGATACCTATCAGACGGCACTAAAAAAACGCGGAAAAATGTTTTTCCGGTCTGTCGGAAAAGGAAGCAGCGATACTTATCAGGCAAACCGTACTGAAAAAATCGTCATGTACCGGGAAATCTATAACCTTTCAAAAACAAAACCGTTAGGTTATCTGGTGGTCGGTGCAGATAAACAAAAATATACGCAGTTATGCGAAAATTCCCTGCCGATCAAGTCGGCAGGGCTTGTTGTAGTCAATGAAGAAGGAGTGGAACTGTTGCGGGCCGGAAATATTGATGAAGATGCTCTGCGTGATGTCATGGAAGAAAAATGTACGCCTGAAAATGTGGAAGATCATTTTATTTATACGTATAAAAGTAAAGAAACCGGAACAACCGTCTATGAGATGATCCATAAAGATGATGTGAGAAGTCAGATTTGGGATATTGCAGCAGGGCCGCTCGCACTGCTTGCCGGTTTCTTTTTAGGGCTGTATCCGATCCTTGCCCTGGTTTCTGATATTGTATCAAAACCATTAAAGAAACTCTGCAAAGCAATGGAGTCCTTTGAGCAGGGGGATTTCTCACAGAAAGTGGAAGTGATGACCGGAGACGAAGTCGGAGAGGCGGCAGCCTGCTTTAACCAGATGGTTGAAGCAATCCATGAGCTGATCAATACCAATTATGTTATGGCATTAAAAGAAAAGGAAAGTGAATTAAATGCCCTGCAGGCACAGATCAATCCGCATTTTCTTTATAATACTTTAGATTCGCTGTACTGGCAGGCAGTGAATGAAGGAGATGAAGGGATTGCGGATGACATTATAGCGTTGTCAAATCTGTTTCGTCTGGTGCTTGGTCAGGGAAGAGGAATCATCAGTGTTGAAAATGAAAAATCATTGGTCGAGCAGTATCTGCATCTTCAGAAAATGCGTTTTTCCGATAATCTGGAATACAAAGTTGGGATGTCAGATGAAATCCTGGAACGAAAAATACCAAAGCTGATCTTACAGCCGTTTGTGGAAAATGCAGTGGTACATGGATACGAAAAGACCGGAGAACGCTGTCTGGTCAGTGTGATGGGATGGCATGAGGACAACTGGCTTATATTTAAGATCAGTGACGACGGAACCGGTATGACAGAGACACAGTTAAAGGAAATCTGGGAAGTACCGGATGAAAAGCGCTATGCAGGCCAGAGGATCGGGCGTTATGCGATCCGCAATGTAAAAGAAAGATTGGATCTGATGTATCATTCAAATTTTGTATTGGAAATTGAGAGCAAACAGGGAAAAGGAACCTGTGTGACGATAAAGATTCCATGGAATATCTGATTCCACAGTGAGAAAAATACGAAAGAACGGAGGTTTTGTAAT
Organism: Roseburia sp.; assembly: GCF_041325975.1. Taxonomy (NCBI): domain Bacteria; kingdom Bacillati; phylum Bacillota; class Clostridia; order Lachnospirales; family Lachnospiraceae; genus Roseburia; species Roseburia sp. The sequence goes on from NZ_JBGLEJ010000002.1 coordinate 9,826, forward strand.
GGGAATTAAATTACTGATCGCAGATGATGAAGATGTTGTGAGAAATGGCATTACAAAATATATCCAGCTTCATACCGACCGCTATGAAAAAATTTATGGTGCAAAAAACGGACAGGAAGCACTGGACTTTATTTTTCGTTACCGACCGGACATTATGCTGCTTGATGTACAGATGCCAGTGATGAATGGCATAGAAGTCATGCAGGCGGCACACCGCGGGGGAATTTTGCCAAACACGATTATTTTAAGCGGTTATGATGAATTTCGTTATGCGCAGCAGGCGGTGCGGTTCGGGGCGCGTGAGTATATGTTAAAGCCGAGCCGTTCTTCTGATATTTTAAAAAAGATCAATGAACTGGCGGATGATGTATTTGGACCGGAAAATGAGGAACCGCCTGTGATCATCCAGAAAAACCAGCTGGTAGAACTGGCAAAAGAATATATGGATGAACATTATTTTGAAAACCTGTCGTTAAACGATATTGCAGGAAAAATCGGAATCAGTCCGGCATACCTTTCGAGCCTGTTTTCACAGCAGGCGGGTATCACGCTGATCGATTATCTGAATGAGGTGCGGATCGACCATGCCTGTGTCTATCTGGAACAGAATTTTTTCAAAACTTATGAGATCGCTTACAAGGTGGGATTCCGGGATGAAAAGTACTTTTCCAAGGTATTCCGCAAGGTCATGGAGATGTCTCCGTCGGAATATAAAAAGAGGAGTAAATATGGATACAAGAAACCCTTGATGAAGGCTTGACATACAAAATTGGAAACGTTATCATTAGCTTAATATGAGCAAAAACAATAGCGTGGCAGGCGTTTTGCTGCGAAAATACTGGAGGATTGAAAATGAAAAAGTATGCATTTGGAATTGATGTTGGGGGAACTACCTGTAAGATTGGATTTTTTGAGACAAGCGGAAAGCTGATCGATAAATGGGAGATCAAGACCAATACTGAAAATAACGGAGCAGCGATCCTGTCTGATATTGCACAGGCAGTGGATAATAAACTGGCGCAGGAAGGCATCAGTAAAGATGATGTACAGGGTGTTGGAATCGGTGTTCCAGGACCGGTTAAGAGTAATGGTGTGGTAAACCGCTGTGTAAACTTAGGCTGGGGCATTGTTAACGTTGAGGAAGAGCTCGGAAATCTGACAGGTCTGAAAGTCAAAGCAGGAAATGATGCGAACGTTGCAGCTTTAGGAGAGATGTGGCAGGGTGCAGCAAAAGGCTGTAAAGACGTTATCATGGTAACACTTGGAACCGGTGTCGGCGGCGGTATCATCGTAGATGGAAAAGTCGTTGCAGGATTTAATGGTGCAGGCGGTGAGATCGGACATATCACCGTAAATCATGATGAGATCGAGGCATGTACCTGTGGACAGTACGGCTGTTTAGAGCAGTATACTTCCGCAACCGGTATCGTTCGCGTGGCAAAGAGAAAACTTGCTAAGACCAACGATGAGACAAGCCTTAGAAACTTCCCGGAACTGACTGCAAAAGATGTGTTTGATGAGGCTAAGAGCGGAGATGCAGTGGCACTTGGTTTAGTGGATGAAGTCTGCGGAATCTTAGGATCTACCTTATCTAATATTGCATGTGTGGTTAATCCGGAAGTTGTTGTTATCGGTGGCGGTGTTTCCAAAGCAGGAAGTATCCTGATCGAGAGCATCCAGAAGCATTTTGTGGAGACATCCTTCCATGCCTGCCGCAATACAAAGTTTGTAATTGCAGGACTTGGTAATGATGCCGGAATGTATGGATGTGTGCAGATGCTGTTGGACTAATCAGTTTCCAGATCTGAAGTTGTATAGCTTTTCCGGTATTCCCCCGGAGTCGTATGGAACTGTTCATAAAACATGCGGCGAAATAATTTATAATTGGTAAAACCATGACGTTCTAACAGCTCCTTTAGAGGAATATCTGTGGATGTCAGGTCGTGATAGATATGGGATAGCCTTATTTCATTTAAGTATTGAAAGTAGGTGACTCCCATATTTTTTTTGAAAAAATGACAGAAATATTCTTCCTGAAAACAGGCTATGTTTGCAATTTGAGAGAGAGAGATAGGTTCATTATAATGTTCCCTTGTATAAGTCAGAATCGGATCTAAGCGTCTGAAGTTTTTTACATCTTTTTTGACACTGGAGCTTTCCACCTCTCTGGCAAAATTGTGATAGAGAAGATAGAGCATTTCAAAGAGCAGACTGTTAAAACGCAGCAGACCACCTCTGGGCTTGATCTGGTAGACAATCTGCATCTGCTTTACGACCTCGATCAACTGGAGCTGCTTGGTTTTCTGAATTGGATTGGTCGTGTGACAGTCGAAACCAAATACATAGGAATCTACATTCGGAATATACTTCTGTAAAAATTGGTAAGGAAACTGCAGCAAAAGGGCGTGGTTTCCGTTGATTGATTTTGTCGAATGGGGAAGACGTGAATCAATCAGGTAAATATCACCGGGCAATAACACGGTGGTCTGGTGGTTCATGGTAACATTTACTTCGCCGTCAATAATGTACATCATTTCTATGGCAGTATGCCAGTGCGTGGCAACAAAACTGCTCTTATCATTAAATTCCCAGAAAAAAATATCAAAACCGTCAGTGATACGGTCCTGTTCGAAAATCGGATCATTTTTTGAGTCTGACATGAGTTTTTCTCCTTTTTTGTGCAGTAACACGATTAAAATACTGCCTACTATGTTCAGTATAATGGATACTATGAAAAAAAGCAATATTGACCTATTACAAGACAGAATAGGCGCTTGTTAGAGTATTATGCGAATGGTAAGATAATTACTGTAATTAGTACAGACCAAACAAAAACAGGGAGTGGAACTATGGGAAAAAAGAAAGAAAATATACCAAAATTGACCTGTAAAGAAAAAAGAAAGGCGTATGCGCATGATTTTAAAAAGCAGCTTCCATTGCAGGTTATGGTCATACCGGGAATTATCTTTATGATCATTTTCTGTTATTGGCCAATTTATGGGCTGACCATTGCATTTAAGAGTTATACAGTTGTCGATACGATCAATTCGGCAAGATGGGTTGGTCTTGAAAATTTTAAGATCGTGGCGACGGATAAATATTTCTGGCAGTCGGTTGTGAATACACTTGGAATCAGTTTTTTAAAACTTTTGATCGGATTTACAACACCGATCATGCTCTCCATCATGATTTATGAACTGCGGGATGGCCCATTTAAAAGAGTGATCCAGACGATCTCCTATCTGCCACATTTCCTTTCCTGGATCGTGCTGGGTGGTATGCTGATCAACTGGCTGTCAACGACAGGACTTTTAAACCAGATCCTTATGGCGTTTGGAATGGTAGGTACACCGAAAAATTTCCTGCTGGATTCCGGGAAATACTGGTGGATCGCATCCTTATCCGACACCTGGAAAGAGGCAGGATGGGGAACGGTGCTCTACCTTGCAACGATGGCGGGAATCGACCCGACCTATTATGAGGCGGCAAAGATGGATGGTGCCGGAAGAATGCGCCAGATTTTCAGTATTACACTGCCGCTTATGAAAACGATCATCAGTCTTAATTTTATTCTGACTGTGAGTGGGCTTTTAAAATCCAATTTGGATCAGACATTAGTTCTTATGAATTCACAAAACCAGGTAAGAGCAGAAGTCATTGATTCTTATGTTTATCGGATGGGTATGACACAGGGAGATTTTTCCTATGCGACTGCGGTAGGACTTGGCGTATCGGTCGTATCTGTGATCTTACTTGTGACAGCGAATAAGATTACCGGGAAGATTAATGAAGAATCAGTATTGTAAATGGAGGCATATATGGGAAAAACAAAACGATACACAGGAGACAGGATATTTGATTTTGTGAATACGGCAATTATTCTGATACTTACAGTTTTGATACTGGTGCCGCTGTTGAATGTGGTTGCGTCTTCTTTTGCGGGAAGTACGGCATTAGCGGAGGGAGGATTTATCTTCTTTCCAAAAGAGTGGTCATTAGACAATTACAGAGCAGTGTTTAAGGACACTTCCATCTGGCAGGCATTTTTGATTTCAGTTGCAAAAACAGTGCTCGGTGTGGTCACGCATGTATTTTTCTGTGCGATGGTCGCATTTGCACTCAGCAAGCGGGATTTGCGGGGACGAAAACTGTACACGGTAATGGGAATCATCACGATGTTTTTTTCGGGCGGCATGATTCCAACTTACCTGTTGATGAAACAGCTCGGACTTTTAAATAATTTTATGGTGTACATACTGCCACAGCTTTTCAGCTATTATGACGTTGTCATTCTGATGAACTTTTTCAGACAGGTTCCGGCATCATTGGAAGAATCTGCAAAAATTGATGGCGCCGGTGTATGGAGAATTTTTCTTACGATCGCAATGCCATTATCAAAACCGGCACTTGCAACGATCGCACTTTTTAATGGCGTATACCAGTGGAATGATTTTATGACTGCGAAATTATATATGACAGATAAAAGCCTGTACCCAGTACAGATGAAGATTTATGAGATCATTGTACAGCAGCAGGCACAGAGCATGAACAGTATCGGAAATGTTGCACTTTCCACGACATCGAAAGGAATACAACTTGCAACAATTGTAGTTACAACAGTACCGATCATTATTATTTATCCGCTCTTACAGAAACATTTTGTATCAGGAATGATGCTTGGAGCGGTCAAAGAATAATTGTAGTAGAAAAGGAGAGAGGAACATGAAAAAATCAATGTGGAAAAAAGGAATGGCAGCTGTATTTGCAGCGGCGCTTGCAGTGGGGACACTTGCAGGCTGTGGCGGGGGATCAAAACAGACAGATGCAGGACTGACACAGACCGGCGAGGACGGAGTTGTAGAAGGTGGACGTTATACGCTAGATGAAAACACACCGGCATGGAAATCAGACACCAAAGAAAATACAAAACTGACCTGGTATGTGAATGCAGAATGGTGGAACACCGACTGGGGAAACGATGTGGTGACAAAAAAGATCAAGGATGACTTAAAACTGGATGTGGAATTTTTAGTCGGTGATGATACGAAACTGAATACATTTTTTGCCGGTGGGGATATGCCGGATATTATTACCGTTTTTGACAGCAACTCAAGTGTGGCACAGAAGGCAGATACCTGGGCATATGCACTGCAGGATCTTGCAGATAATTATGATCCATATTTTTACAAGGTGGCATCGGATCAGACCTTAAGCTGGTTCTCGATGGATGACGGCAAGACCTATGGATATCCTGATTATTCCAATACACAGGAGGATTATGATGGTGGCGATATTTTCGCAAAAACAGCATTTGTGATCCGGAATGATGTGTATGAGGCGCTCGGTAAGCCATCTATGGGAACACAGGAAGAGTTTCTTAATGTACTTGGAGAAATTAAAGAGAAATACCCGGATCTGATTCCACTTGGTTTTAACAACTTTGAGACAGACGGAACAAGTTCTCTTGGCGATGTATTACAGGATTTCTTAGGGGTTCCGATCGCAAATGATGACAATACATTCTATGATAGAAATATGGATGAGGATTATCTGTCGTGGATTAAAACATTCAATGAGGCATATCGTGATGGTTATATCAGCGATGACAGTTTTACGGATGACAACACTGCATGGCAGGAAAAAGAAAGTATTGGTAAATATGCCTGCATTATGATGGATGGTACGGTGCAGCAGTCTGGTTTCCTTACCACGTTTGCAAGCTCAGATCCGGATGCAGCTTATATTGCAATCGACGGACCGCAGAGTACAAAAGGCAATGCACCGAAACTTAATCAGGCAGGAATCAGTGGATGGATGATCACATATGTTTCTAAGACCTGCAAGGATCCTGCAAAAGCAATCCAGATATATACCTACCTTTTAGATGATGACGGTCAGATTCTTACTAATTACGGCATTGAGGGAGAGACATATGAGATCAATGCAGACGGTAAATATGAACTGACAGAAGCAGCAAAAGAATTGCGTGACAGTGATAACGACCGCTTTAAAAAGGAGATGCGTCTCGGTGAGTTTATCCCATTCGGACATGACCGCTATAAAGCATTGAGCGATGATGCATACCCGGATGCAGTAAAACAGATGCAGGAGTGGGGCATTGGAAAATTATATCCGCATTTTATCCTTGAAAATACTGATCCGGATACCGGAAGCAATGAGGCGCGTGCATACAGTGCGATTAAAACTAACTGGGCGACCACTTTAGTTGGTATGATCCGAGCAAATGATGATGCAGAGTTTGACAGTATTTTAGAGGCACACAAACAATTCCGTGCAGATAATGACTGGGATGCGATTGTAAAAGAACGCAATGAAAAAATGCAGAAGAATGCAGAAAAATTAAATACAAAATAGGAGAGACGGATCATGAAATATTACACAAGTGGGAGAAATTTCACATTTAAAGAGGCGGAGAAAGAATTTCAGACAGACGCAAAATGTGAGATGAATCTGATCAAAGCATACCCGAAAATCACCTATCAGGAGATTCTTGGCATGGGTGGAGCGCTGACAGAATCGGCAGCCTATACCTATGCGCAGATGAGTCCGGAAAAGCAGAAAGAGCTTCTTGACCTGTATTTTGGAAAAAACGGAAACCGTTATAATTTCGGGCGTGTGCATATTCAGAGCTGCGATTTTGCACTTGGAAACTATGCATATGTGGAAGATGAAACAGACAAAGAACTAAAGACATTTTCCATTGAGCGTGACAAAGAGTATATTTTGCCGCTGATCCATGCGGCAAAAGAGCAGGAGGAAGAATTGACATTGCTCGCCTCCCCATGGAGTCCGCCTGCGTTTATGAAAACAAACGGTGAAATGAATCATGGCGGAAAATTAAAGAAAGAGTATTACGGCATGTGGGCGGATATGGTAGCGCACTATGTGACAGAATATAAAAAACAGGGCGTTCATATCAGCAGGCTTACAGTACAGAATGAGCCGAATGCGTCACAGACATGGGATTCCTGTCTGTTTACCGGAAAAGAAGAACAGGAATACGTATGTGGCTATTTAAGACCGGCATTAGATGCTGCCGGACATACCGAAGTAAAGATTAATATCTGGGATCACAACAAGGAGCGCGTCTTAGACCGTGCGATGGAGAGCATGTCCACAGAAGAATCAAGAAATGCGATTGATGGAATCGGATTTCACTGGTATACCGGAGATCATTTTGAAGCACTGCAGGAAGTGAGAAACCGTTTCCCGGAAAAAGAGCTGATCTTTACCGAGGGATGCGTGGAATATTCAAGGTTTGCAGCAGACAGCCAGGTGGCTCATGCAGAAATGTACGCGCATGATATATTAGGAAATTTCAATGCAGGAATGAACGCTTATTTAGACTGGAATATCTACTTAGATGAGCAGGGTGGACCGAATCATGTGAAAAATTATTGTGATGCTCCGGTTATGTGTGATACAAAAAATGATACGATCGATGTTAAATTATCTTACTATTATATCGGACATTTCAGCCGTTTTATCAAACGCGGAGCAAAGAGGATGCTGATTTCCCGTTTTACATCACAGGTAGAAGCAGCCGGATTTGTCAACCCAGATGGAGGTAAAGTGGCAGTTCTGTTGAACAGAATGGATGAAGTGCAGAAGTTTACATTTGGTGACGGAAGCAAAGTGTGTGAGATGGAGATGGAGCCGCACACGATCATGACGATATGCTGGTAGCCGCAAAAGACTTCCTCCCTTGTTTTTGGGGCAAAATCCGAGGCCTAAATGGTTTACACATTATCTATTCTGGCTTCGGAATTTCCCTGGTGTGGTATGGTAATACTTATGAAAAAGTTCACAAAAATAACTGGTATTTGAAAACCCACACATATATGCTATTTCGGTAACGGACATTGACGTGTTCCGGAGAAGAAAAATAGATTTTTCTAAACGATAACGGTTTAGATATATCATAGGGGAAGTATTTAAATACCTTTGAAATAGAGAAGTGCATTTTGTTTTACAGCAGTTTCCGGCAGAGGAAATATCTTTCAGCAGAAGTTTTTCCGGATAGTTTTTTTTGCACATATCCGATCATCGCAGTCAGAGCCAGTATATCCTCTGTATTTTTATCGTAGTCTGGGAAGAAGTTCATATTTTCAGAAAGCAGCCGGAAAATATGAACAGACTTTTCCAGAATAATAAATGGTTGAATCTTAGTTATATTATTTTCATAGAGAATTTTAAGATCATGAAGAATAGTGTTTTGCCATTGAATAGACGGATTCAATTTCTGATAAGGGAAATGGCTGTTTTGTATCAGAGAATCTAAATAATTTTGTATAAAATAAGTATTTACAGAAAGAAGCTGTGGAGAGAGCAGAATACAGATAAAGAGACACTCTGCATGGGTATCGGAATAACCATAATGGAAGCAGCGGCTGTTGACGAAAATTCCCTCTCCGGTCTGTAATAAAATTTTCTGCCCATTGATATCATAAGCCATTTGTCCATCCAAAATCACAATAAATTCAAGATCGTCATGCCAGTGGCTGACAGCACGAAAATCAGGATAGCTTGACAGCTGTCCTTTTTTGATATATGCAGGGAAGTCCGGATTGTTATATTATTATGGCTGATTCTGGTATGAAAATCAATGGAAATTGTTTATTACAGAAAATATAAATGGTTAAAAAATTTAACAGAAACGGAGAAGAAAAAAATGGACATGAAAAAAAGAAGAGATATGCAGCTTGCCTATATTTCAGATGAGGCTGTTATGGAGGAACAGGTAAAATGCAGAAAAATCCTGCAAAAACTTAACTTTGCAGATCGTTCCGATTTTGATGAAATTGCAAAAACTGTAAAAGAACTTTTGGGAAAATCAGATGGTGCATGGATCAATCCGCCTTTTTATTGTGATTATGGTTCACATATCGAGGTAGGTAAAAATTTCTTTGCAAATTATAACTGTACGATTATAGATGTGGCAAAGGTAAAAATAGGTGATAACTGTCAGATGGCGCCGAATGTAGCTATTTATACGGCGGGGCACCCAATTTATCCTGATACCCGCAATTCTGCTTTTGAATATGGAAAAGAAGTTACCATCGGGGACAATGTCTGGTTGGGAGGAAATACAGTCGTCTGTCCGGGAGTACATATTGGAGATAATGTGGTAATTGGTGCAGGAAGTGTTGTTACAAAAGATATCCCGGACTGGTCGATCGCCGCGGGAAATCCATGCCGTGTTATCCGTAAAATAACAGAAGAGGATAAAAGAAAATTGTTTCATGACGAAGAGATTGATGATGAAGCATGGGAGATGATATGTGCGCAGAAGGAAAAATAAAATGACGGTGCGGGAGCATAACTTTCGTTGATAAAAGAAAAAGCCTGCGTGTACGAAATGTGTATATATTGCATTTCGTACACGCAGGCAAAAAAGTAGTTGTTGTGGAACAAAATAAAACAATGTTACGATTCCACGGCATTCTGTTTTACGCGTGCCATTGCTTTTGCAACCGGCGGGATACTGATGATGATTAAGGTAATGACTGCCTCCGGTACTAAGTAAGAAGCCTGATATCCCAATGAATAAAGTACCGGGTTCATACCTTCTGGTGCATAGGATGCGAAAAATACAACACCTGAGATCGTAGCGAATATAAAGCGTCCGATCACACCGACGATATATCCGATCTGAAGTCCCCATTTTTTCTTATTGAAAAATCCTGCAAGACCAAGTGCACCAAATGCAAGCGGGTAGTCAAGCAGCATTTGTGGAATGGTATAAAAAATCGGTTCGGTGACAAACTGTACCAGACCGTATGCCACGGCTGTCATGATCCCGACATAAGGACCGTACCAGTATGCGATCAAAACAATAAAAAGCATGGAAAGTAATGTGACAGAGCCGCCCATCGGCATTTCAAACAGTTTGATCATGGAACATACCACGGCAAGTGCGATGGCAACGGCAGAGTAAACGAGCTGTTTGGTTGTTAAGGCTGCCTTGCGGCTTGCATTTTTCTGACGCACAAACGCTGCAACGATGAGCAGTAATGCGATGATTACGACGACGATTACGATTCCGGTCACAGTAAGGTGTACGGAGCCGTCTCCCCAGGCGCCTTCCGGTGTAGCAAAAAAGTTATTCATAAATCCTCCTTGTTTGATTCTGGTATCAAAAGGTGGTTTTCAATTTTTGGCTGTCAAGTTGCACAAAGTCGGATCTATTTTGTTCCGTTGTCCGAAAATAAGAAAAACTAAGTATGCCTGATTTAGATTTTCCAGGAGTGACGTGTACGTCTTAAACGTCCCGTCCATGGGACGTTAAGACTTTTGCTGCCATCCATGGCAGCAAAACACTATGCATTAACAGGCATACTAAGATTTTCTAATTTTCTCCCAAAGTCACAAAACGAGTCCCAACTTTGTGCAATTTGACAATCGCTAAGTTGTGAGCCACCTTTTGACACCAGAATCCTAATTCATGATAATAGAATGTTCGCGGAGCGTACATTCTATTGTATACAAACACGGGGGATTGTTTCTTACCAGAATAAAGTAAATGAAAACGCTTTCTTACGCCGGTATTATCCGGGTCAAGTAATAAGGGTCGATGAAATCATCTCTCAGCACGTTGTAGATACCATGTGGTATAAATAGCACCCCTAGCATTTGTATGGAACGTTTCACACTATAGCAATTAATGATGAAAAAGTCAAATGTTGACAAAAAAAGCAACAAAAAATATAATGTCAAAAATGTAGAAACAACTTGCGGAGGATGAAAGACATGAAAAAAATTTATCAGAAACTGGCACTGACAGGCGTGCTTGCAGCACTGCTTCTTTCAGCTGGCTGCGGGGGAGCAAAGGAAACTTCCGCAAATGAAACGGCAGGGGATGTGCAGGCTGTTGGGCAGAAAACAGAAAGCACAGCGGATGCAGAGCAGACGGAATTGTATACAGAGACATTGGAAGCAGATACCGGGGCATTAGAAACAAATATTGAGGCGCAGACACAGGGTTATACGTTCACCGATGATCTTGGACGTGAGGTGACAGTGAAATCTGCAGATCGTGTGGCAGCGCTGATCGGTAGTTTCACAGATGTATGGATGTTAGCAGGCGGAAATGTTGTTGCAGCAGCAAATGATTCCTGGGAGAGCCTTGGTTTAGAACTTGATGAGAGTGTGGTAAATCTTGGAAGCATTTTGGAGCCGGATGTCGAGCAGCTCATTGCAGCGGAGCCGGATCTTGTGATCGCAAGTGCAAATACGGATGCGGATGTTGCATTGGAGGAAACACTGACAAAGGCAGGAATTACCGTTGCCTATTTTGACGTCGCGAATTTTGATGATTATTTAAACATGCTTTCCATCTGTACACAGATTACCGGCAGAGATGATCTCTATCAGAAAAATGGTCTGGATGTGCAGAAAGAAGTGGAAGAAATGAAGCAGAGAGCGGACGGCAGTAATCCGACTGTATTATTCCTTCGGGCAGCATCAAGCAATGTAAAGGCAAAGGGCAGTGACGGAAATGTCTGCGGAGAAATGTTAGCAGACCTTGGCTGTGTGAATATTGCAGACAGTGACGAGAGTCTGTTGGATGATCTTAGCATGGAGGCGATCATTGCGGCTGATCCGCAGTATATTTTTGTGACGATTCAGGGAAATGACAGTGATGCCGCTATGAAAAATGTAGAAGAACTTCTGACCTCTAATCCGGCATGGGCATCTTTGACTGCCGTGAAAAACGATCATTATTATATCCTTGATAAGCGCTTATTTAACTTAAAACCGAATGCAAAATGGGGAGAGGCTTATAAGCAGCTGGCAGATATTTTATACCCGGAGATGAAGTAAGAAAGGTTCGGTTTGAAAATGGCATATTTTCCGTTTTTTATTGATATAGAAAATAAAAAAGGTCTGATCGTGGGCGGCGGCAGGATTGCAGCACACAAGGCAGAAAAGATGAAGCCGTTCGGTGCAAAGATTATCATAATAGCACCTGATATCATGGAAAAATTAAAACAGGATCCGGTATTTTTGTGCGAGGAGCGTGCATTTGTGCCGGAAGACATCGAGGGCTGTGCATTTGTCATTGCGGCAACCGATGACAGAGAATTAAACCACAGGATCAGTGCATTGTGTCAGGAAAAAGGGATTTTAATCAATGTGGTGGATGACAAAGATTACTGCGTTTTTCTATTTCCATCCCTTGTGAAAGAGGGAAAACTGACCGCTGGAATCTCCACTGCAGGAGCCAGCCCGCAGATTGCGGCAGAATTAAGAAGCCACATAGCGAGAGAACTGCCGAATCAGATGGAAGAGATCCTTGATTATTTAGAATCGATCCGTGAACCTGCAAAAAAATTGATTGCAGATGACAAGATCAGAGCAAGATTTTTAAAAGAGACGGCACAGCTTTGCATGGATGAAAACCGTGTGCCGGATGAGAAAGAAACGATGCAGCGGATCAGAGATTATTGCCAGAGTGCGGAACAGACTGGATTGGAAAAAATTGTTAGTCTAGGCATGGTAACGCTCGTCGGTGCGGGCTGCGGTGCGTATGACCTGATCACACTGCGCGGTTTAAATGCAATACGGAGAGCCGAGGTGCTTGTCTATGACGATCTGATCGATACGCGTCTGTTAGACCACGCTTCGGAGAGCTGTGAAAGAATTTATGTCGGGAAACGGATCGGTGTACATAGCAGGGAACAGGAAGAAATCAATGCGATCCTGATCGAACATGCGAAGAAAGGCAAACGCGTGGTGCGCTTAAAAGGCGGAGATCCGTTTGTTTTCGGCAGAGGCAGTGAGGAAATGGAAGCGTTAAAGGCGAGAGGAATCCCGGTGACAGAAGTGCCGGGAATCACATCTGCCATTGCGGTTCCGGCGGCAGCAGGAATCCCGGTAACACACCGTGGAAAAAGCCGCAGTTTTCATGTGGTGACGGCACATACGAAAGGTACTGCCGACAGTCTGCCGGAAGGATTAAAAGAACTTGTGGCAGTGGAAGGTACGCTTGTATTTCTGATGGGAATGCACCAGCTTTCAAAACTGGCCGGACGGCTGATGGAGTATGGAAAATCTCCGGAAACACCGGCAGCAGTGGTGCAGGGAAATTTTGATGGAAAAACGGTAAGTGTGCGAGGAACACTTTTTGATATTGGAGAAAAAGTAAAAGAATCCGGGATGCAGTCTCCGGCGGTTATTGTGATCGGGGAGACGGCAGGAATGGAGTTGTAATTAAAAAAAAGAGGAAGCATACTGCAGTGAATGGATCACATTTAAAGCAGAGTGTGCTTCCTCTTTGTATATTATCTGATTAGATGGAAACAACATGAACTGTGTTTCCGTGATCTCGTGCCAGATGTTGTGATCTTTCAGGCAGGTGTAAATTTCCTGTTTGTTCATGTCGGGTTCCTTTTTTGTGAATGTATTTGTTCATATTAAACCATAAATACACGTCAAAGGCAATCGTTGCTATTGCCGGCAACGTCTGCTAAAATGATTTCAATATGAGAAAAAGGCAGGTAGTATTTGTGAGGGCAGAAGAAGTAATACAGGCGGTTGCAGAACTTTGCAGGCATTTTTCGGCGGTGGAGGTGATCTTATTTGGCTCCAGAGCGAAAGGAACAGCACGGGAGAGAAGTGACATTGATGTTGCCGTGTCCGGTGTGAAGGATTTTGATGCACTTGCAGAACAAATAGAAGAATTGCCGACACTGTACAGTATAGATCTGGTAAATATGGATACCTGTAAGAATCAGTTATTGTTGGAGGATATCAGACAATATGGACGAAAAATTTGAAAAACGCTATAGATCTTTTTGTAATTCACTGGATGCACTTGAAGAAGCAAAACAGCGGGATCTTTCGGATTCTTTTGTATTGAGTGGAACCAGTGCAAAATTTAGCATCACATTTGATCTGTCATGGAAAGTTATGAAAGATATACTGATAGAATATTATGCGATGACAGGCTTTATTGCGGGTTCGCCGCGTGAAGTGCTCAAAACATCCTATAAAGCGGAGCTAATTTCAGATGATGCATGGATGGAAATGTTAAAGGTAAGGAATCAGCTTGCGCATGACTACGATTGTGAAATTGTCAAGCATTATTGCAAAACGATCGTGGAACAATATATTGACCTGTTTTATGAATTTAAAAGGAAAGTAGAACAGTTGTTACATGCAGTTGGGTAAACTCTGTCATTAACCCTGCGTTTTGCGGTGTAACTTACGGCAGGGATCTTGTAGATCAAAGTGTTGGCGAGATGAACCGGATTGAAAGCTTTTGCTTCAATGCCATAGTGAGCGAGCAGTGATGTTAAAAGTTTTTCTTTCTCGGACTCATCTGCCATTCCGGTGTCAGATCCCCAAGTGTTACCACACGGTTATTTGCATAATCCATGGATTTTTGGTTCAAAATAATGTTATCTCTCATGCGGTAAGTATAACATAAAACCGGAGAATTTACAGCAATTCTGCAACCCGTTCTTCCACAACAGCCATATCAGTGGTAGGTTCAAACCGTTCTACCACATTTCCATCCCGGTCGATCAGAAACTTTGTAAAGTTCCACTTGATATCAGGGGTGTTACGGAAATCCGGCTGGGTACGGTATAATCCACTTTCGAGCAGCGGGGTGAGAGGGTGGTTTGGATCAAATCCTGCATCCTGATATTTTTCATACAGATCCTGCAGATCATCGTACTACGGGGTAAATCCACAGCGGGTAGCCGTGTTTACAACAAGAACGACCTTCCCCCTTGTAGTCATCCATTTTCACAACATTGCATCTTGCATCCTCTGCTTCATAATCATAAAAATTCATAGTAATCTCCTTTCTTGCGCTGTTTTTTGCGCATCTCAAGTTTGTGTGTAAGCACAAATCTTGCGTGTGAAAAATCTTATTTTTCACACTAAAGTCTTTTTTTAAAATGAATGATTTAAAACAATTAAATTGCACACAATCAAATGTAAAATAAAAATACATCATTTTAATCTATATGTCAAGAAAAAATTAATGCAAAAAAGAGTATTACTCAAAAAAGTAATACTCTCCATCTTCATCCGTGAACCTTTTCCAGCTTGTCTGAAACACATTCTCGATCACATGCGACTGCAGGCACTCATTGGGCGTGCCCACCATGGCAATATTGCGGTTCATGACAACTAGCGTATCTGAGATGCGCACCGCCTGACTCAGATCATGTAAGATCAGAATAATCGTTTTTTCCTGTTTTTTTAATTCCTTTATCATGGCGTAAAATTCGCGCTGACCGGTCAGATCCAGGTAAGTGGTCGGCTCGTCTAACACGATGTAATCACAATCCTGCGCTAACACCATGGCAAAAAACACGCGCTGTCGGATACCGCCGGAGAGCGTGTCGACATACTGGTCGGCATACTGGCTGATGTGGGTAAATTCCATGGCACGGTTTACAATTTCAGTGTCCTCCTTTGATTTCCGGCGGGAAAATCCAAGGTAAGGAAAGCGCCCGTGTTCCACAAGCATTTTAACCGGAATAGCAGGAATGATCGTGCGGACCTGCGGGAGCAGGGAAACTTCTCTTGCACGTTCTTTCGGGGAAATTTTAAGAAAATCCTGTCCGTTTAAGAATATCTGTCCGGCGGTCACTGTGGAAGCACCGTTTAAGCACTGGACCAGAGTGGTCTTGCCACAACCGTTCGGGCCAAGGATTGTGGTGATCTCCCCGTCACGGAAAGTTAATGAGATGTCGTTTAAGATCGGCGTGTGCTGACAGGAAACGGAAACGTTGCGAAATTCAAGCATGGACTCTTCGCCCTCCTTTCTTTTTCAGTAACAGATACAGGAAAAACGGTCCGCCGACGAACGACATGATAATCCCGGCGGGCAGCTCAAATGGAGAGAAGATCATCCGTCCGAGCAGGTCACATAACAGTACAAAACTGCTGCCCAAAAGTGCAGAACAAGGCAAAAGAAAACGTGCATCGCTGCCAAAAAGCCGCCTGCAGATATGCGGGATGATCAGTCCGATAAAACCGAGCAGACCGGCGAAACTGACAACACATCCGGCAAGGATGCTCGCAAGGGACAAAAGCAAAAAACGGGTGAGTGAAACGCGCAGTCCAAGGGAGCGCGCGATGTCATCCCCAAGCCCGAGCAGATTTAACGGATGTGCGAGAAACAAGGAAACAAAGAATGCAATAGCAATACAGAGGCACGGCAGGATCAGCCTGCTTAGGGTAAGCCCGGAGAGGGAACCGATCAGAAAAGACGTCAGGTTCACCGTAATATCCGTATTTAAAAGTTTGATCGTGTTGATGCCTGCACTTAAAAAACTGGAGACTGTAATACCGGCAAGAATGATCGTAGTCCTTGAACTGTCTGAGAGCGCAGCCAGAAAGAAGATCAGCAGTGTGGTGAGCAGGGCGCCGCAAAACGCAAAGACCGGAAGTGCAAATGAGTTTGCCGGGAAAAAGATCATGGCGAGCATGACTGCAAAACCGGAGCCGGAATTGACACCGATCGTGCTTGGACTTGCCAGCGAATTGTTCATCACACCCTGTAAGATCACGCCCGAACAGGATAGACCGATTCCGGCAAAAAGTCCGCCGAGCACGCGTGGGATGCGCACGGTAGTGATTAAAATATAAGAAGTAGAACTGTGGTCTGCCCCGGTCAGACAATGTAAGATATCTTTGAATGCAATATTCACGCTTCCAAATAAAATGCCTGCGCAGACAGACACGAGGAGTAACATACACATCAGAAGGATGGTAATGCTTTTGTGCTTTTTCATAGGGGATTCCTTCCTGCAAAAGTCTTTTGTATTGGTTAAAAAAAGATGGCAAATTTGCTCATTATGGTATCACAGGCAGGGGAAATGCGCAATGGGTTGGTTTTCATTTAAATGTTAAGGTCACTAATAAATTTCATAGTTACTTCAAAAAAGATTACCTTTAGGTTATAATACATGTAATTGGCTCAGAGATTCTGAGCAGTTACGAAAAACCTGCAGGTGATTAGTGTGAAAAATAACATTTTTCACACGCAAGATTTGTGCTTACACATAAACTTGATATGCGAAAAATGGTGTTTTTTATGGCAAAATACAGAAAAAAATTAGAGGCTGATATCCGTTGCCCGCTTGAATACGGTCTTGCGGTCTTTGGTGGCAAATGGAAATCGCGTATTATATGTGTGCTTTCCGCCGATAAAAAACTGCGTTACAGCGAGATACGGAAAGAAATGTATAACATCACAGACGCAGTTTTAGCAGCAACGTTAAAAGATCTCATAGCCGATGGTATTGTCGACCGGAAATCATATGATGAGATACCGCCGAGAGTTGAGTATTCACTTACGGAAAAAGGAAATTCGGTTGTTCCGATATTGCAGAGTATCTGCCGGTGGTCAGATATTTTCTATAAGGAAGATGTGGAAAATGAGATGAAACAGTGCCAGAAATGTGACTATCACAGATAGGATTGTGATATGTAACTATAATAATAAGCAGTAAAACAGAAATCATAAAGGAGACAGGATAAAATGAGAATAGCAGTGACATACGAAAACGGACAGATTTTTCAGCATTTCGGACACACAGAGCAGTTTAAAGTGTACGATCTTGAGGACAACAAAATTGTTAACACACAGGTTGTGGACACAAACGGACAGGGACATGGTGCACTTGCAGGATTTCTTAATTCAACAGATATAGATGTTCTGATCTGTGGTGGCATCGGTGGAGGAGCACAGGCTGCACTTGCTGCTGCGGGAATAAAACTGTTCGGTGGAGTATCAGGTGATGCAGACGAAGCTGTAAAAGCATATCTTGAAGGCAATCTGACATACAACCCGGATGTTCACTGTACACACCACGATCATGAGGATGGTCATTCATGCGGAGAGCATCATTGTGGCGAGGACAAGCATGGCTGTGCGGGAAATCACTAACAAACATTGGCGGTAAGCCATTAACATTATGCCATTATAGATGAACAGCTTCTGAAACTTCGTACACTTGGACTTACAGAGGAAGAAGCAGAGGAAGTTATTATTCAGAATTTTTTAAATTAACAGGCATACTAAGATTTTCTGATTTTCTCCCAAAGTCACAAAAAAAGTCCGATCTTTGTGCATTTTTTCAAGGTACTATCAATGATAGAACGATAAAAAACTTTATTTGCCCCAGCATCATCTTATCCATAAAAAAATCTGTTCTACCTGTTAGATATGAATCTGGCAAACTTGAAGTTATCGGAGCAATTTATATATTTCATAGGCAACCGGCTCACACCATTCATTCGATATCTCTTCACCAGGTACTTCAATTGCCAGATGAGAAAACCATTCATCCGGTGCGGCACCATGCCAGTGTTTCACTTCTGCCGGAATATTGATACAGTCACCAGGCTTCATTTCTGCTGCTTTTGTAAAGCTCTGTTCTTTTGCCACTGTCAAAAAATAGCGCAATAGTCTTAATTCCATATTTTTTATTCCCACAACTTCCATTTTATTCTCTTCATTATATCATTAAATAAAACGAATGCATACAATTTCAATCCTGCCCGCAAATCATATCATTCGTAATGTCCGACACCGCTTCCGGTCATCCAATCCGCAAAAATAGAAAAATAAAAAATGTGGAAAAAACTTCTTGCAATTTATTATCTTTACTGCTATACTCAGTTAAAACATATTATTCCTATACGACAAGTAGGAAATGAAAGGAGCGATACCGTGAAATTTAATACATCTTTGCTGCACGGTGCTTTTCGGGGTGAACCGCAGACGGGAGCAACATTAACACCAATTTATCAGTCGAGTGCATTTGAACAGGAATCGGCGGAGCGTCTGGAAAAGATATTTCATAATCAGGCTCCGGGATTTTCCTATACGAGGATCAATAATCCGACCGTTGAGGCATTTGAGAAAAGGATGACTGTGTTAGAGGGCGGTAAATCAAGCGTTGCCTGTGCATCCGGAATGGCTGCAATGTTTAATGCATTTGCAAATATTTTACAGGCAGGCGATGAGATCGTATCAAGCGCGAGCCTTTATGGTGGAAGCATTGATCTTTTCCGGGATCTGGAAGCATTTGGCATCAAAACACATTATGTGGAGAATAACGATCTTGATGCATTCTGCAAGGCAACCAATGCACACACAAGACTGTATTTTGCGGAGACACTCGGAAATCCAAGACTGGATGTAACAGATATTAAGGCA
>NZ_JBGLEJ010000003.1:0-602481 GCF_041325975.1 Roseburia sp.
GACTTATTTTCTTTGCGGAAACGATTCATAATATCATATAAAATTTCCCTTCCATCATGAGATAAGGCAGTGCTTGTCTCATCAATTACCAAAATCTGAGGCTGTTTCATCACGACCTTTGCAATCTCTACAAGCTTTCTTGTCTGAAAATCCAGCTGTTGCATAAGCATATCGCCAGTAATATCATTTACCCCAATTTTTTTCATGACTTCAGTTGCATCTGCATTCATCTTCCTGCGATTGATCAATCCAAACCTGTTTTTATACCTCTCTGTCTCTGCCAGAAAAATATTTTCCGCAACTGTAATTCCCGGTATTGTTCCGCTTTCCTGAACGATCATTCCAATCCCCTTGTGAAGTGCATCAATCATACTAAGAGGTTTCCAGTCCTGATTTTTAAATATCATCTTACCACTATCGCATGCCTGCATTCCTGCTACAATGGAAGTAATGGTTGACTTTCCTGATCCATTCTCCCCAATTAATCCCCGAATTTCCCCCGGATATACAGAAAGTGACACATCTTTTAAAGCCACTGTACTTCCGAATCTTTTATTCATGTTTTCAACTTTTAATATTGGTTCACTCATGTTTATCACCTCGTCTTTATAGATATTATAAGTTTTCATTAATTTTCATGTGATTTTGTTTTTTATCTGTTTCACTTTAATTTTTAACTTTTTTATGTCTGCTCTTCTTTTCTTTCCACATCTTTTCAATCCGTCATACAAAACAGATTAAAAATTCGATGTTTTTATTGATTTTTTCATTACATTTATGTTTTAATCATTACAATATCTTATTTAGTTTTAAATGGGGGATTTTTTATGTCAGAAAATTACGATCTTATTTCAGAAAATGATATGCACATGCCCATTCGCTGTATAATGCAGCGTTTTGATCATATTCGTTCACAAATGCATGACTATTTTGAATTATCAATGATTGTTTCCGGGAACTGTACATTGCAACTGGATGATCATATATACAATTTAACAGAAGATGACGTGTTCTGTGTTAATCCACTCTCGCTTCATGAACTTCATGGTGTCAACTGTGTGATTGTAACCGTTTTATTCAACCAGACTTTGTTTGAACAGATTCTACCCGTTCCATTCCATCCTCGCTTTTTCTTTATCAGTACGATGACCGATAATCAGGAAGCTATTGTCCAACTCCGCACTCTGATAGCGCACATTATCAAAACAAATATTGATAAAAAAGATGGGTATGAATTACGAAACTGGTCTTATATCTACAATATTATGGATGTACTGTATCGGAACTTCCGCATCAAACTCTCTACTGCTAAAGAAAAGAAAAATCACAAGTATGCTTTACGTATTTCCGAAATCTCACAGTTGATCCAGCAGCATTACACGGAAAATATAACCTTACAAGAACTTGCTGATGCAGTCCATTTGTCCGTTCCATATCTTTCTAAGTTTTTTGTGGAATATTACGGAATGAATTTTTTAAGCTATCTTAACCAATACCGCCTTATGCACGCAGTACAGGAACTCTCAACCACTGATAAGAATATTGATGAAATAGCGATTGACAGCGGTTTTTCCAACAGTCATGCCTTTGTAACTTTTTTTAAAAAGCAATACGGGATGTTACCAAAAGACTATCGCCGTGAACAAAAAAAGAAGAAAGAGAATACTGCCCAACGTGTAGAACAACATAACTATATTTACGGATTAAAAAAATATTTGAAAGAAGATACATTTTTTCAGGTTGTATCTCCTGTGAAAAAAACTGAAATTGAGATTTCTGTAAACGGAAGTTCCTATACTCTGCTTCACACCTGGAAAAAAATGATGACCGTTGGGCGGGCAAGTGATGTACTAATTTGTGATGTTCAAAAAATGTTAACACAGATTCAGGAAACAGTTGGATTTGAATATATTAAATTATGTGGCATCTTTTCTGATGATCTGCATATATACAATGAAACTGCAAGTAAAGTCCCGGTCTATAGCTTTTCTTATCTTGATAAGATTTTGGATTTTGTTATCGTCAATCACCTAAAACCCTGGCTTCAATTATCCTACATGCCGGAAAAACTTGCAAAATATCCAAACAGACGATTGTTTGGTGCAAATGTCAGCCAGCCCCACTCTGTCAGTGCATGGTGTCAGCTGGTCCATGAATTTTTGCTTCACATCACTGACCGTTACGGGTTAGATACCATAAAGACCTGGAAATTTGGTCTATGGAACCAACCGAATACTTCTTCCGACCTATTTGGCTTTACAAACGAAAATGACTTTTTTCTATTCTATAAAAGCACTTATGATTGTATTAAAGATTTTTGCCCTGATATCGAATTTAGTCTTCCTCCAACCTACTACATTGTAGGCGAAAGCTATGAAAACTGGTATCTGAACTTTTTGGAATGGTGTAAAAAAAATTCCTGTCTTCCAGACTGTTTAAGTTTTACATACTACGACACTAAAATGATTTCCGATAAAAATCATTCCAAGGAATCGTTTGGTTTTGTGTATGCAATGAGTCTTTCTGAATCTCCTGATGGGTTAAAAGATTTTGTTATGCAGGTTCTCCGTGAACGACGCCAGCTTGGACTTGGTAATATGCCAATCTACCTGTCAGAATGGAACAACACACCAAGCCAGCAGGATTTGCTCAATGATACATGTTTTAAATCGTGCTACATTGTAAAAAATATTTTGGAAAATTATGACCGACTAGATAGTTTTACTTATCAGGCTCTTACCGATCTTATGGCAGATGACGCTCTGCCCAACAAACTCTTTTTCGGTGGACTAGGTCTGTTCACGGTAAATGGAATTCCAAAAGCAAGTTATTATGCTTATACTCTCTTACGGCAGTTAGGAGATCAGTTTTTAGGACGAGGAGACGGTTATTTCATTACCCGTAAACACAACAGTTATCAGATTATGTTGTACAATTACAAACATTTTAACTATCTTTATGCCAACGGAGAACGTTTTGATATGACAGAAACAGATCGCTATACTGTATTTGCAGATTCTGATCCAGTCACAATCGAACTATGTCTTTCTAATATTCCGCAAGGTACATACAAAATTTCTGAGACTTATGTAAATCGAACACATGGGAGTTCTTATGACCAATGGGTTTCCATGGGTGGATTAGAACTTACCACTCCTTATGAATTTGACTTGTTAAAAAAAGCATCCTCTCCAGGATTCCATCAGAAGCTGATGCATATCGCTTCTGATGAAACCCTAAGATTGAATGCAGAATTAGAACTATTAGAGATTCGACTTATTCAAATCACACCTGTCATCTGCCCATCTGACGTTAGCAGATAGAACAAATAGAAAGCAGATCTTTAAATGCCTGAATCGGATATGTCACTTGGCTATGACCTGCGGCATCTCCGATTCCAGCACTCTGAAAATCACCAGCATAAGCAGCATCAATACCGGCAAGCGCATCCTCTACGACCAGACAATTTTCAGGTTTTTCACCAAGCATCTCAGCCGCTTTCAAAAATACTTCCGGATCCGGCTTTGATTTCGTAATATTCGTTCCGTCACTGATTGCATCAAAGTATCCGTTTAATCCAATCTGTGTCAGAATCTTTTTCGTATTTTTACTGCTTGATCCAATCGCAAGCTTATACCCTCGCTGACGTAATATTTCCAGTGTCTTTTTTACCTCCTGCGACAGATCATCCGGAGACATCTTTTCCAACAGACGAACATAACTTTCATTCTTCCTTGCGGCAAGTTGTTCTTTTTCCTCCTGTGTATATTCTCTTGATGCTTTCTCCAAAATAATGTCCAGACTTTCCATACGACTTACTCCCCGTAGTCTGCCATTAATTGTCTCATCGAAATAAATTCCTTCTGCGTCTGCCATTTCTTTCCATGCCTGATAATGATACTGATCCGTAAAGCATATAACACCATCCAAGTCAAAAATAATTGCACGTATTGTATTCATAGGATACCCCCTTGTAAACTTATAGACTATGTATCTTTTTTTAAGATAACAAAAATAAGGACAGCTTTTTAGACTCTCATTCGACTAAAAAACTGTCCTTATTTTCTGCATTGTCTATCTTTTATAATGTTCTAACCGATACTTTCGCGGTGTCATTCCATATCTTTCTTTAAACTGCCGGAAAAAATAGCTCTGATTTTCATAACCAACATCTAACGCAATCTCTTCCACTGACAAATCTGTCTCCAATAATAAATGTTCAGCTGTCTCAAACCGCCTGTGCTGCAAAAGTTCCTGAAAATTATATCCGGTCTTTTGCTTGATGAGTCTGCTAAGTACCGTCATGGACTGATGGGTATCTGCTGCTATCTTGGTAAGATTTGCATTTTTGCAGTCACTGTTAATATATCCAAGTACTGCCTGTACAACCGTCTCCTTATAATCCATGGAAGAATTATGGCTTAAGCTTTCAAGATGATTCAGCAGATATAAAAATACAAGTCCCATAGAATACTGATTAATTACATCCTCATTTGCATGTTCATGTAACATGGAATCAATCATATTTTCCATAAGATTTTCCACCTGCGGATCTTCCTGCAGCTGGAACAGCAGGTAATGTGAAACGGGATCTTTCTGCCGGAACGCACCGACAATAAATTCCGCCAGTACATTTTTCTCATGCAGCATGGAGAGCGGGATTTCAAAAAACTCCGGTAGCGCAATAAAATTGATCCCGATATCCTCATATTCCGCCCGCCGGATCGCATGACGCACCTGCTGGTTTAACATCAGCACATCTCCCTTGTGAAGGGTCAGCTCTTTTCCCTCAATGATATGTGTGATGTTTCCCTGCACCACATACATCATCTCCACATAATTGTGCCTGTGCTCCGGGAATTCCACAAAACGGCTGTGCGGGCGCACCGTGACGAGCCGTCCTCTCTCTAACAGCAGTTCCCGGTCGATCTCACTGATCGAATCCTTCGCATATAACTGTTTTTCGATGTTTCCCTGTCCTGACTGATACTTCTTTTCTTCTTCTGATATGAGTTTCAGTTCCTGTAAAAGCTGTTTGCGCATGCGCTTGATTTCCTGTCTTCTAAAATCTTTTTATAGTGACTCCAGCAGTCCGTTGATCCCGTCTTTTTCAAAAATATCCTTATAATATGCAACTTCCCCCTGGATCAGCTGGTCGATCACCTGCATGCCGAGAAGCTCCACAGGCGCCTTGTCGTCCGTCATGATATAATCTCCCGCCTCATACACACTGCTGGTGTCTGCCACATGAAGCATCATATCGCGCAGATCGGAATGTCCGGTCTCATTTGCGTTATTCTCTAATGTCTTTACCATGTCTGCATTGGAGGAAGCATACAGCTCCCGGTTTGTGGAACCGTCCACATCCACGGTCACGATATGGTCAAATACGGATGCAATGGTATCCGACAAATACTGGTTGATATTGCCCTCATTGTTTCCGCGCATATTCATGTTTACGACCATCACGCCGTTCTCGTTTAAATGCTCTTTGACCATCGTAAAAAATTCGACCGATGACATCTGAAACGGGATGGTGATATCCTGGTAGGCATCCACCATGATAACGTCATATTTCTCGTCGATCGCCTGTAAATATGCCCTGCCATCATAGGTCGTCACTTTGACATCGTCCGGCAGGGAAAAATATTGTCTGGAAAGCGCCGTGATCTTATCGTCGATCTCCACGCCCTCGATTGACATATCACCGAAATATTTTTTACACTGGGTCGCGTAAGTTCCGGTTCCCATTCCAAGGATCAGAACATTCATATCCTCTGCCTTTTTATCCGGGATCATGAGCGGCGCCGCCATCGCATAATCGTAATACATTCCGGTCAGACCGCCGTCTTTCATGTAGAGTGACTGCACACCGAACAGGACATTCGTGGATAAGATCACGCGCCTGTCATCCTCGGAGACCTGTAAATAATTATAAATGGATTCCCCTTCGTAACTTAAGTCATTCTGCCAGAATGCAAAAGAATCCGAATAGCCAAGTCCACAGCAGAGTACGAAAATAACTGCCGATACTGCCACCTTCTTCTGTCCCCTGTGGCTGCTCAAAAAATACACTGCGGCTAATGCGATCAGAATTCCCGCAAAAATGAGAAACGTGATAGAGGTTCCGACTGCCGGAATCGTCACAAAAGTCGGCACAAATGTTCCGATAATGCTTCCGATCGTGTTGAATGCTCCCAGCGTTCCGACCGTTTTTCCACTGTCGTCAAGACTGTCCACCGAGTATTTCACAAGGGATGGCGTCACTGTGCCGAGTAAAAACAGTGGGAATACAAAAATCACCATACATGCCACAAATGCGGCAATAATGAGGAAATTGCTGCTGACGGTAAAGATCAGCAGTGCCGATATTCCAAGGATAATGTATTTTCCGACGACCGGTATCAGTGCGATCCAGATCGCAGCGATCAGTATTCTGCGGTACAGTTTGTCCGGGTCCGGCGACCGGTCCGCACTTTTTCCTCCATAAATATTTCCAAGCGCCATTGCGATCATGATCGTTCCGATGATGATCGTCCACACGATCTGCGACGAGCTGAAATACGGCGCCAACAGCCTGCTCGCACCCAGTTCTACTGCCATCACGGACATTCCGGCAAAAAATTCCGTGAGATACAAAAACAGCTTATTTTTTAAAATTCCTGACTTTTCCATAATTCTCCTTTCTTTTTCCCCTCTAGTATAGCTCATAAAGTGGACTCCAAGTCAAGTTTTTTATCCCGCATCAGGATTTTTCCCCAATCATTACCCTGCATCTCTTTTTATAAAATGCGATTCCATATTTCAGAATCTTTTCCACACCATCCTCTTCAAGAATGTCTATATAATTGTTCCCACCGATCTGTTCTAACGCAGACTGGCATGCCGTTTCCAAATCTCCATCCTGTGCATACTTAAGTTCCAGAATGATTCCCATTTCACCGTCATCCGTCTCGATCACAATATCACTGTAACCATCGCCTGATTCTTTATTCGAAGAAACACTCCACGATTCCTCATACCCGAGAATTCCAAGTAAGATACCGTGATAAAAGTTTTCTTTCATCTTTTTTCTCACAAAAGTATCCCGGATACTGATGGCCCGCCGCAGATAATCACACAGGCATTTTTCTATCGTTTCTGTTTCTCCGTTTCTTAATGCTTCACAGAATGTATTTAACAGCACGCCATTCTTCGGTACATTTTCTTTAAAAAAATCCATAATCTGGTCTGTAAAAATCTTCCGGATCTCCATATTCGGAATCACCAGCTGGAACGTATCCCCCGCTGCCCGTCCTCTTTGTGTAAGATATCCTGTTGTAAATAATACACTCCATAGATTGTCAATACTGTCATACATTTCTTTATAAGTCAGTTCCTGATGGATTTCTTTCTCGATCACTTCACCTGCAACAAGCCGCTCTATCTCACGCCTTAGCGTTACTTTATCCGATTCCCTGATAAATCTTTTGACCGCCTCATTGCTGCTTGTATTTGACCAGTAATTTTTAGGCTCTGCCAGCGGGTCCGCCCGCAACGTGTCCACATAATTGATTACATCCCATGGACAATAAACTTCTGCTTTTCCGAACTGATATCCGTCATACCACTCCCTAATATCCTCGTAATGATCGGAAAGTTCATAGTATTCCAGCATCTCCCTTACTTCTTCATCGGTAAATCCGAAATACTCGTCAAACTGTACATCTGCAATGGAAAGAACTTTCAGATTATTCAGTCCTGTAAAAATACTTTCCCTGGAAATGCGCATACATCCAGTCAGCACCGCAAATTTCAGGCTGTCATTTGTCTTAAGCGCATACTCAAACAGGTTGCGGATAAAGATAACCATCTGATCATAATAGTCCCGTTCAAATGCTTTTGCCAGTGGAACATCATATTCATCAATCAGAATAATTACTTTTTTCCCATAATGCTTTTCAAGAAGTTCGGAAAGCACTTTTAAACTGCTGCATAGTGTTCCCTCATCCACATCCGTTTCAAGTAATGCCGTATATGCTTTTTTATCATATCCCGTGAGCCTGCTGCTTTCTAACAGATATTGAAACCTTCTTGCCTCCCCTTTGATAAGCTGGACCGTCATCTCTATTGCTTTTTCATAAGTCTGCGCATTGATTCCTTTTAAAGAAACAGATATCACCGGATATTTTCCCATGTACTCTTCACACAGCCTGGTTTCTTGTGCAATCTTTAAATGCTTAAAAATTTCTTTATTTCCGTTTATGTCAAAGAATTTTTTTAACATACTCATATTCAGGGACTTTCCAAATCGCCTTGGACGGGTAAAGAGTGTGACTTTTGCCCAATTTTCCAGAAGTTCTTTGATCAAATATGATTTATCTATATAATAAAATCCAGCTGACTGTATTTCTTCAAAATTTTCTATTCCAATCGGTAATTTTTTCTTCTCATTTTTCATTTCAACACCCCAAATAGATTTTTACATTTTTGTTTTCATATAGCCTTATCTCTCATCGGGATCAGGATCTTTAAATCAAACCAGTTCTCTTTTGTATCAATGCTGACCGCACCGTCATATTTGTTGACCGTATAGCGGATACTTTTGAGTCCGTACCCGTGATATTCTTTCTCTTTTTTGGTCGTGACCAGTTTTCCCTCCTGATACTCTAAGTTCCCTTCGTAATAATTTTCAAACCGGAGGATCAGGAAATTTTTCTGCTTGGAAACCGTCACATGCACAAGCCGCTTCTCTTTGTCCGGTATTTTCAGTTCACACTCAATCGCGTTATCGAGCGCGTTTCCAAAAATGCTGCAGATATCCATCACATCCATAAAATCAAGCAGTGTGCCGTCCGCAACACAGGTAAACGTGATCCCATGTTTCGCACAATAGAGGCTTTTGGTAGTGAGCACCGTATCGAGCACTTTGTTTCCGGTCTTATTCTGTGTCTCATACTGTCTTATCTCATCCTCCATGCGGTTTAAATATTCTTCGCGTTTTTTCGGATCATCCTCACTCCGCAGGAATGCGATCTGGTGTTTTAAATCGTGATATTTATAATTGATCAGTTCGATGCTCTCTCTCGACTGCTTGTACTGCACATACTGATTCTGCAGCACATTCTGCACGGATTCTAGTTCTTTTCTCACACGCAGTTCCCGGCACTGGATCAGATGCGCATAAAGGATCGCGATACCGCCAAGATCTACTAATGTACGGATATTTCCGATCTCAAACGAATAGCGCCCGGAAAACGGTGTATTTTCCGTTAGAAAACTCATGTTGCTGACAGCAAACACCGCAACTGCGATCAGTCCGGCGGAAATATATTCCCGGTGGCTGATATTCATTTTCCCATCTTTAGGCATATGTACCCGCAGAATTTTATACAGGATCAGTGCGATCGCACCATAGATCAGAACCAGAAGACCTCTGCAAAGCCACCAGTTTGTCATCGCCTCGTCGAAAAAGTAACATACAACCTGCCATTCGAACGATGCCATAAATTCCGCGACAACAAATGCGATCATCCCAAAATAGGCAGCATCGGTAAAAGTAATTTCGCAGCAGCTGTAGATAAATACGATCATTAAAAATACAGCCACGATCATACAAGGAATCCAGAAATAAATCTTAATATCATCCGTCATGACTAAAAACACACTCTGTATCAGAAGCACAGCCGCCATAATGCCTGCCGTCTGCCATTTTTGAAATCTCTTTTTGACCGGCAGGATAAATAACATGCATGCCATCCACTCTGCGACCGCTGTGTAGATTCTTGGTATATCCGGCATAATATGTTCCATCATTTGATAACCTCTCCCCAGTATTTTGTCAGTTCTTCCATAAATTCTTTTTTGCGCGCACGGCTTAATACCAGCTGCTCACCTTTTACCATGGCACAGCCGTCCGTGATCCCGTCCACATGCGCTAAATTGATGAGATACCCCTTGTTACCACGGCAGAAGTTCATATCAGCTAATTTTTCTTCCATCTCTTTCATTGTGCCTGTTGTCTCATAGTCGCCAAGAATTGTGTGCAGGATCAGCGTATGCCCCTGGCTTTCGATATAATAAATATTTGCGATATTGATCCGCACCGTCCCGCCTTTCATGCTGACCATGATCATCTTTGTCTCTCTTTTTTTCATGCGCCCGATCGCACGGCTCAGTCTCTGTGAAAATGCAAAATAAGACACCGGTTTTAATACATAGTCGAGTGCATCCACCGCATAGCCACGGATCGCATACTGTGCCATGTTTGTGATAAAAATGATAACGACCTCCGTGTCCACTTTTCGGATCTCCTCCGCCGCTGACATGCCATCCATGAATTTCATCTCCACATCCATCAGAATAATGTCATACTGCGACCGATATTTATTGACGATCTGATCCCCATCCGAATAGATCGTGATATCAAAAGCCTCCCCATTTTCTTTTTCATATTGCCGCAAAAACTCTTCAAGCTGTTTTGCATACATCGCTTCATCTTCTACGATTGCAATTTTTATCATATATTTTTCTCCATTTTCTTTTCCAGTGTACCTGCTCCAATTCGCCGTTCGGCAATCATGTGAACATGTTGACTCACTTGCGCTCATGATATCATCCCCCACAAACGTTTTGTGAACGCAAATGGGGACCTGCACCAAATTTATTTTAGTACAAGTCCCTGTTATTTACCACTTTTTTATCTGATTACATTTTACCTAATCACGTTTCACTGCCGCTTTGATCAGGTGCGCTGTTCCCTTAATGCGGTGTCCGTTTGCCATCTCGGTCAAAGCTTCTGCCATCTTCATTGTGACAAAACCACCTGTCATTTTTGCATAGCCGCGGATCGGCATATTGTAATTAAACAATACGTTCAGATTCGGTTTTCCCTGCCATTCGCTGATCTTTAACAAAATACGCAGTACCCCGTAAAACAGTTTACCAAAAATTCCTTTTCCATAATAAAGCTGGCAGACTGCATCATTCATACGGATTTCTCCGCTCCAGCTTCCATCCGGGATCTCTCTGCCATACAGTCTGCGGAATGTATCATCAGAAATATTTTTGATCTCACCATTAAAATATTCCGGCAGGCTTTCTCTGCTGTAACCACCCTCTGTGACAGTTCCATTTACCGCAAGTGATCCCTCAAGCAGCATTTCTTCCGCATTGCTTCCGATCATGATCTGATAGGTTCCCGTTTCCACTTCCCAGCTGTCTGTCCGTGTATCATAAAAACGGAATGTCTTATCGTCAAATAAAATCCTTATTTCTTTTTCTTCTCCCGGAGCCAGTTCCACCCGCGCGAAGCCTTTCAGTTCGCGCAGCGGACGGAACACGGAATCAGATTCTTTTCCGACATAAAGCTGTGCAATCTCTGTTCCGGTCACATCTCCGGTATTTTTAATTTTAAATGTCACACCATCCTGATCTACCGCCAGATCACGGTAAGTAAATGTGGTATAACTGAGTCCGAAACCAAACGGGAAACGCACTTTTTTACCTACTGTCGTGTAGTAGCGGTATCCTACATAAAGTCCCTCCCGGTATTCGCTGCTTCTCTCTTTGCTCGGATAGTATTCGTATGCCGGCGTATCTTCATAATGAAGCGGATAGGTTTCATTCAATTTTCCGGATGGACATACTTTTCCGGTCAGAACATTAAGCATCGCAGACGCTCCCGCCTGACCGCCGAGGTAACCGTGCACAATTCCTTTGACATACGGATACCACGGCATTTCCACGGAAGATCCCGCTGAGAGGACTACAATCACATTTTTGTTTACTGTGGTAAGCTCATTGATCAGTTCATCCTGTGCCACAGGCATATGCATATGGGCACGGTCGAGTCCCTCCGATTCGCTGATCTCGTCAAGACCTCCGAAAAACAGCACCACATCCGCATTTTTTGCTGCATCAACAGCTGCCTTTACCAGTTTAGCATTTGGTTTTCTGTTTCTGATATAACCCTGTTCACAGGCTGTCATCGTAAGTCCGCTGTCTTTTATCTCCTCTAATATGGACTCCGGCGGCATTGCCGGATTCACTAAGGAAGATCCTGCTCCCTGATATCGCGGAGTCTTTGCAAAGTCTCCGATCACAGCCACTTTTGTCCCCTGTTTTAATGGAAGGATCTGCTCTTCATTTTTTAAAAGGACGATGCTCTCCTCGGCCGCTTTGCGTGCAAGTTTATGATGCGCTTCCTTATTGAAAGTAGTTCCTTTTCCATCCACGGTCGCCTGATGCGTCGCAAAAATGACACGGAGCAGTTCATCTAAGCGCTGATCTAACACACTCTCCTCTAATGTTCCGTTTTTCACGGCATTTACGATATCATGCATTCCGGATTTTCCGGTGCCCGGCATCTCAAGATGACTTCCGTTTTTCACTCCGAGTGCGTGGTCGTTGCTTCCACCCCAGTCGGATACCACATATCCGTCAAAGCCCCATTCATCGACTAAGATTTCCTGTAACATGTGGCGGTTCTCATTGGCATAGACACCGTTTACTTCATTATAAGAAGACATGATCGACTTCGCTTTTCCTTCTTTTACCGCGATCTCAAATCCGGTCGTATAGATCTCGCGGAAGGTTCTCTCATCCACAACGGAATCATTTGCCATACGGCGCAATTCCTGGCTGTTTGCTGCAAAATGCTTCGGGCAGGCTGCGATTCCTTTGCTCTGGATTCCCCTTACATAGGCTGCCGCCATTTTTCCTGCATGGTACGGATCTTCGGAAAAATATTCAAAATTTCTTCCACAGAGCGGGCTTCTCTTGATGTTTAATCCCGGTCCTAAGATCACATTGACATCCATGGTCACGGCTTCCTCTGCTAATGCCGTTCCGATCTCCTCACCTAATGTTTCATCCCAGCTGTTTGCAACCGAGGCTGCGGTCGGAAAACAGGTCGCAGGGAGACTTGCATTTAATCCCAAATGGTCTCCGGCTCCCGCCTGTCTTCTCAATCCGTGCGGTCCGTCAGACATTGCCATGGACGGGATTCCGTATTTTTCAAAATCCACTGTCTCCCAGGTGTTTTTGCCGGACATCATCAGGGCTTTTTCTTCGAGTGACATCTGTTTTATGATAGATTCGTATTTTAAACTCATGATTGATCCTCTCTTTATTTGTGATCTGCGCATCTTTCACTTTCGTAATTTCAGCATAGCACAAACAAAAGATGACGAGGGAGTATTACACAAATGGGGGCATTTTTTGCATAAACTGTCAAAAATGCCCCCGAAGAGCTTTCGCTCTCAATCATGCTCAATCATAGTCATCATAATAGTCATCATCGTAGTCATCATCATCGTAGTCATCATCATCGTAGTCATCATCATCCGCAATAACATTCACGGTATATACTACTTTTTTACCCTTTGCCTTACCACTTGTACATGTACAGGTTACCCGTACTGTTCCTGTCTTTTCCGCATAAAACTCAACGTCCGTTCCGGTTGTTTTTCTTTCTGCAAACGAGACAATACTTGTATCACTGATCTCCCATTTTAACTGACTGTTCTTTATTGAGGATCCTTTTTTGACCTCTAAATCAAAATCATCCCATGCTTCTACATATTTGACTGATTCTCCAACCTTTGCCAATGAATAATCACTCTTTTTCTTCGTCACAGTTACAGTTATTGTATCACCATATTTCTTCTTACTCTTTCCCTGTACATAACACCGGATTTTTGCTTTTCCTGGTTTTACGGCAATGAAATCCATTTCATCGCCTGTGCGGTCACGATCCTCAAATTTTACATATTTTTTTCCTGAAATAATTTCCCAGCGGATATAATCGTCCTCAGCATCTATTGGAGTTACTTTCGCTCTGATTTCAAACTCCTTGCCCTGAGAAACCTTTTTTGCCGACTGCGCTATGGAAACCTTCTTCGGTTTCCAGTTATAATCTGCCTGTGCTGAAATGTTTCCCGTACCAATTACCGCCATCACAACCAAAAGTACAATTAAAACCTGTTTTGCTGCTCTCTTCATAAACAAATCCTCCTTTTTTCATGAGAGTTTCTCATTCCTAATTGTTTTGCTTTGTACTTTGATTATATCATGCATTTATTAGAACATTATTAATACGACAAATTTTTTATAATCATTATTGATTTCCATATGTCTGCTTTTATCAAAGCGGCAGTTTTACCTGAAAAACACTCCCACTGCCTGCCTCACTTTTCACTTGGATTTTTCCTCTGTAAAACTTCACAATTTCATAAACCATGGCAAGCCCAAGTCCACTTCCCTCGCCTCCTCGCGATACATCAGTCTGATAAAACCGCCGGAAGATCTTTTCCTGCTCTTCTTCTGCAATTCCTATCCCATCATCCGTTACAGACAAAACAAGTTCCGTTTCTTCTTTCTTTAATTTCACAAAGATATGCCCATTCTCTTTCCCATAACGATAGGCATTGCTGACAAGATTAACGAGAATTCTTGATAAAAGTTCACGATTTCCATAAAACACTGCCTGCTCCGTCTCATAATCAAGCATAATTTCCTTTTCTCTTATCAGCTTCATATCAGAGCAAATAGATGCCACCAGTTCTTCCATATCAACAGCTTCCTCTGCATATTTTCCTGATTTCATTTCCAGTCTGGCAAAGTCCAGCATATGATCAATAAGTTTTGTCATTTTCCGCGCCTGACGCCTGATTACCCGCAAGGCATCTTCATATTCCCCTACGCTTCTTTCTTTTTCAAGTGTATACTCACACTGTGCTGAAATGACAGCCATCGGTGTTCTTAGTTCATGTGAAACGTCAGATGTAAATTGTTGTTCCTTTTCAAATGTACTTTCCAGTCGTTCAAACATCTCATTAAATATATCCGCAAGCTGGTGCAGTTCATCATTCCCTTTTCCAAGATTGATCCTGCATTTCAAATCATTTTCTTCTCCAATCTTTCTTGCAGTCCCAGCTATTTTCTGAATTGGATTTAATGTACGTCCAGCAATAAAATATCCTCCCGCAGATGCTATTACGACCAGAACCGGCAGAAGAACCAGTGCAATCCGCATAATCCCAAAGCTCTGACGCTCTCCCTGTTCCTCTGATACCACTCCACGAAGCCATAATCCGTTAAGTCCTTCTGCTGTGAGTTTCCGGTCAAAAATATAATACCCCGTTCCATCCTTCATTACTTTTTGAATCTCGGAATCCACAAATTCCAGATCTGCCACTTTTGCAGCTATTGGATTTTCTCCATAAATAAGCCTTGACTTTTCATCATACAATCCTGTATAGACTTCATTTACCTTGCTCAGAAAATCGTCGTCAATTTCCAGATACCCTTTCCGGTAATCAATCAAATAATCAATATCCGCATCTGTACGGATTTCATCCATCCCAGAAAAATATTCAATCTCATCCACATTATTTTCCACTGTCTCCACCAGACTATCCTGTATTGTTTTTATCAAAATCTGACGGCTGACGACAAAAATCACCAGATATGCAAATAGTACTATTACCACCAATGCTGCAGTAAACCAGATTGTTATTTTCAGACGGATTGAGAATCTCCCCATATCTTAAATTTCCTCTCTCATTATATATCCTCTTCCACGGACTGTATGAATCAGCTTTTTGTCATATCCATCATCAATTTTTTTTCGAAGATAGCTGATATAAACATCCACTACATTCGTGCCCCCTTCGTAATCAAAATTCCAGACATGATCCTCTATCATCTCACGAGACAGCACACGCCCCTGATTGTACATGAAATATTCCAGCATGGCATATTCTTTAGCCGATAATGTGATCTCTTTTTCCCCCCGCATTACCCTGTGGGAAGTGCAATCCAAAGAAAGATCCGCAATATGCAAAACATTGTCAGTAACTCCGAAAGATCCCCTCATCATTGCGCGCAGACGTGCTGACAACTCTTCAAACGAAAATGGCTTCACAAGATAATCATTTGCCCCACTGTCTAATCCCTTTACTCTGTCCGAAACAGCATCCTTTGCTGTCAGAAATAGCACCGGTGTTGTCTTTCCCATTCCCCTCAGCGCACGCAGCACTGTAAATCCATCTGCTTTTGGCATCATAATATCAAGAATCACTGCATCATACTCCGTACAGGAAAGGATATCTATTGCTGTCCTGCCATCAAAACAATGATCCACACTGTAACCATCCTCAGTCAGTTTTTGAACAATAATGGCATTTAAATCCTGTTCATCTTCCGCCAAAAAAATTCTCATGTTTGTTTTCTTCTCCTTTGTTTTTTACCGCGTCATTATAATCCCCTTTAAATCCAATTGTTATATAATAAAAGTAACGAAACCAACATTTATAACATTCACGAAAGAAGATATTTCTTGCAGATACTATACAACATTCATTTCTCATATACAACCTGTAAAAAATCTCCTTACGCACAAAAATGCCCCCGAAGAGCTTTCGCTCTCCGGGGGCATCCTCTCATCTGTTATCCCTCAATGGATATGTATCGTTTTTCCGGAACTTTCTTTGCTTCTTCCTTCGGGACATCCAGTGTTAAAATACCATTTTCGTATTTTGCGTGGATATCGTTTTCGGTAACACTCTCGCCTACATAGAAGGTACGGCTCATACTTCCGGCGTAACGTTCACGTCTGATGTATTTGTCTTTCTTATCCTTCTCTTCCTTGTCGAGACCCTTCTCAGCGCTGATTGTAAGGTAACCATCGTTTAACTCAAGCTGGATCTCGTCTTTCTTAAATCCTGGAAGATCAACGGCTACTTCGTAACCTTTCTCGGTCTCCTTTACATCTGTCTTCATCATGTTCTTTGCATGTTTACCATACAATGTTTTATCAACATCCGGAATCTCTGGGAATGAGAAATCCATCCAGTCATCAAATAAGTTTTCTCCAAAAATGCTAGGCAGTAACATAAGTCATCTCTCCTTTTTCTACCGGTCCACTTTCTGTGGAACCTCCCATGTTTTTTACCTTTGTTTTGGAACCTCAGACGAAGGAACTCTGGGGAATCATCTTCTCTTTTTGTTCCCTCTTCCTTTGTTCTGACTATGTTATACCACCACTTATTAGCGCTGTCAAGAGGTGAGTGCTAATTTTCTGTGAACTTTTTGTGAAATCATATTTTAGCTGATATTTTTATCAAAAAAGTCCATTATATCTCGCTTTTCAAACGTTATTCCGTTGTTTCCGAATCCCCAAAATCCAGTATCTAAGCACCGGGATCCGACGTATCACTTCATATAATAAGATTGAAACCACAAATCCACCCACCAATTCAATACCATAGACTACAGTCAATGGCAGCTCCTTTCCAGCCAGAAGATAATTGATCACTAAAAGTACCGGGATATGTAATACATAGATACCGAAACAGCATTTTCTCATATAATTCGTAAAATTATTGGAAAAATCAAGCCATTTTGGACCTGCACCAAGCACGAGCAAAACCATAAAAAATGCATACAGGTTTAAATCCCATCTTGACAGTACCTCTTTGTCCGTATATGCCATTCCATAACATCTTACGATATAAAATATGCCGCTTACAGCTGCACAAATGCCCAATAGGAGCACTGCATTTTTTATTTTTTCCATGACACTTTCATTCGAAAACAGGTAATATCCGGCTAAAAATGCCGGAATATAAATGCCGTTCCGGTAGGACGTGATAAGCAGCGCTGCATTTTCCTGCAATTTTCCGGATCAGAAGCAGAAATAGTGCTGCCACAAACAATACATGGCAAAACCACAGTGCCCCGATACCACAGCATAAGATGATAATGACTCTCACAAAAGCCGGTACACTCTCCGGCATATTGCCACGCGCAGTGTGAAGATAGATCACATATCCACCGAGCCAGCCAAATGCCAGAACACCAAGTGTCGACGGCGCCAGAATCTTATCCACCCTCTCTTTCAAAAACTGTCTTTCTGTCCTCTTTTCCAGTGCATATCTTGCACTGATTCCGGCGACTACAAACAGCAGTAACATAAACCACGGGTATACAAAATACTGGTAAATCCCCGCAAATGTAACTGCTCCTTCATACGGTTTTAAACCGGCAAACATCGCCTCGGTTCCAATATTATTGTAATAAAAATAAACATGAAAGATCACAACAAAAAAATCGTCAGAAACCGGATATTATCCAGATAATGTTTTCTCATAAAAATCTCCATTTCCTCCTGCAGTGTTTTCCTCACTTTTTTGTGTCTTAGTTCTTATCCTTTTGATTTGCCATTTTTAATGCCTGCTGCACGAAATCTATCATATCATCTGCTTTGACCAGGGCAATCCCCTGTGCTTCATCACCTAACACCATGATCGTATCTCCCGCTTTGATCTGAAAAACTTCTCTCGCCTTCTTTGGCAGAACGATCTGTCCTCTCGCTCCGACTGTAACCGTTCCAAACATATGCTTCCCTTTTGGCGGAAGTGGAATACTTTTATTTTTTTCCTCATAATGCAGCATATCCTCCAACGCCACACCAAATGCTTCTGCCATCCTGTCACAGGCGATCACATCCGGAATACTCTCCCCCGTCTCCCTTAATTAAAGATATTGTTGGGTAAAAAAGAAAGGTCAGTCGATTTTGCCGATGAAGCGGTAGTAGATTTCTACTTCCTGCTCACGGCTTCCGTCCTCGCCCTTGACAGCTTCGTGGACGGTTATTTTTTCAATTAGAGTGTTCAGAAGTTCGGCGGTCAGCTCCACAGGGTTGACATACTGTTTCATCAGGGCAATCCACTTTTCAGCATCCGCTGCGGTCTGTACGGCGGCTTCCATCGTTTCGTGAAGCTGTCTTATTTTTGTTTCAAGCTCCTTTTGCTCGTTCTGGTACTTCTCGGACAGCATATTGAAGTTATACTCGGTTATGCGTCCGGCAGACCAGTCCTCATACATTTTAGCAAACAGCCCGTCAACCTCGGCTTTACGCTTCTCTGCCTTTTTCAGCTCCGCAGCCTGCTTTTTCTTCGCAGAGTTTCTTTCCCTGTCGCTGGCATTGAGCAGGCGTTTCAGCAGCTTGTCCTCGTCTTTCTGTGCCAGCATAGACCAGTATTGCAGTCTTGCAAGCACATAGGCATACAGTACATCATAGCGGATATAGTGCATGGAACACTGGCGTAATCCCTGCCCGTTCTTGCTGCAATGGTAGTACCCGTATGGGTTCTTATTCTGCTTGTTTTCCCCATAGGCTAAAGACCATCCGCAGTCTGCACATTTTATCAATCCTGCGAAAATCTGTGTCGTACCGTTTCTGCGTTTCCTGCGTCTGCTTGCAATCAGCTCCTGAACTTTTTGGAACACTTCTTCAGAAATGATGGCTTCGTGGGTATTTTCCACACGATACCATTCTTCCTGCGGCTTCCGCACCTTTTTCTTGTTCTTGAATGAAATGTTGCTCTGCTTGTTGTGAACGCTGTGACCGATGTAGGTTTCCTCTTTCAAAATGCTCTTGACCTGTGCTATCGTCCACGCATAGGCTTTTTCTGCGGGCGCACCGGCGTAGATATTGGCGAAAGTCCCGTATCTTTCATAGTTCAGCCAGCCGGGGGTAGGTACTTTTTCCTCCACCAGAATCCGTGTAATGCTGGCGGCTCCACGCCCGTGTACAGCAAGGTCAAAAATCTTCTCTACAATCCAGCGTGTTTCCGGGTCGATCAGAAGATGACCTTTTTTGTCCGGGTCTTTTACATAGCCCAGCGGTGCATAGGCTCCATAGTGTGCGCCATTGGCAAATCTTGTGTGCATGGCAGCCTTGACCTTTTTGCTGGTCTGTCGGGCGTGCATTTCATTCAGGATGTTTAAGAACGGTGCAAGCTCGCTTTCTCCGTTGATGGTGTCCACATTGTCATTGATGGCAATGTAGCGTACTCCCTTGCTGGGGAAATAGATTTCCGTGTACTGACCGGTCAGGATATAGTTTCTTCCCAGACGGGATAAGTCCTTTGTGACAACGCAGTTGATTTTCCCGTCTTCGATGTCATCAATCATCCTTTGGAAACTTGGACGCTCGAAATTTGTCCCACTCCATCCGTCGTCAATGTACTCGTCTACAACGGTCAGCCCATGCTCTGCGGCATACTGTCTAAGCATCATGCGCTGGGTCTGGATACTGCCGCTTTCCCCCTGTAATTCATCGTCACGGCTCAATCTCAAATATAGTGCAGTGTTATAAATCGTTGTATTGTATGGTTGTTTCACGGTTAAAAATCCTCCTTCTAAAAGAAACAACCCACGCTTATACAATACTCGCTGGTACAAGTATATCATAAGCGTGGGCTGATTGACAGTCGTTATTCCGTATTTTTTCAGGAAGCGGCGGCAGCGTGCTGGATCACATCTTCCAGCAGGCTGTCAAGCGGCTTCCCATCCTGTGCGAAATGCTCCGATACCTTGATACGGACTTTCCCCATGACAAAATACTGGGTGCCGTCTTTTTCGGTAAGCAGGGTGCCGCTGTTTTTGTTATTGCTCTCGTTTTTGCTTTTTGCCATAGGCAGTTACCTCCATAAATGAAATATGCCCGACAAGGGAATGTCAGACAGGTGTACAGCCGCAGACTGTCTCCGTGTCAACCAAACCGTGTCAACCGGCAGAAAAGACTTTGAAAACAATCCATAGGCGCTCTATTATTACTTTTTACTTTTTCTTTGATTTCTTGGTTGACATGGTTGACAAAGGAGAGAAATGCCCCAAATATCAGGCTTTTCCCCGTCAACCGGCTGTCAACCAAAGCGTCAACCAAACTGTCAACCGGTGGCTTTTCAGAATGGAAGTTCCATTTGCCGGGCTTCTTCTTCCGTGATTTCCTGAAAACCGTCCCCCTCCGGCGGAGCTTGGTTGACACGCTCCCAGCCTTTTTGAGAACCGTATTTCTTATACCGCTTCGGGCTTTTGTAGGCTACCCAGCCCTGTATGATGCCGCCCGCAATGCCGGTATTCATAATCTCGCAGATTGCCCGTGTCTCCCAGTCTGCCGGGGAATTTAAGTTCCCCAGCGCTTCCTCATAAAGCTGCTTGGAACATACCCTGTCGCCGGTGTAGTCCTCCAAATAGGCGTAGATCATGCCGGCCTGTGTGTCTTCCTGCATAAAGTCCTGCTGGTGGGCGTTCAGGTATCGGTTCATTTCCATGCTGAATGACAGCTTATACTTCCCACTGCGATAAACCGTCATGGCTTCCGCCCACATCTGTTCGATATACGCCCTCGCCGCCGCTTCATCGTCCAGTATGTGAACCTCCGCCCGTTCCGGGTACACCGTCACGGGGAGAAAGCGCCGGTTGCCGGTGCGGTCACGGGGCAAAAAGTCCTGCCGGTTGGTCGTCCCTCCAAATACACATTGCCGCAGCCGGTCTGCCGGATGTGTCTCATACGGCACTTTGTAGGTTTCTTTCTGGCGGCTTAAGAATGACTTGATTTCCTCAATACTCTTGGCGTTGGCTGTGGCAATCATCTCCGACATCTCGATAATCCAATGCCCTTGCAGCTTGCGGTACACATTTTCATCGTCCAGCTTTTTCAAATCGTCTGAAAACCATTCGTCCCTGCCTGCCAGCAGCCGGAAAAAGGTAGATTTCCCGGCTCCCTGACCACCAACCAGACAGAGCATGACCTCAAACTTGCTCCCCGGTCTGAATACCCGCCGGATGGCTCCCATCAGGAACAGTTTCAAGGCTTCATAGGTGTATTCGTCCGTATCGGCTCCCAGAAAGTGATGCAGGGCGTAACGGATGCGCTCTGTGCCGTCCCATTGCAGGCTGTTCAGGTAATCCCTGACTGGATGGTAGCGGTTTTCATTGGCAACAATCTTGATGGCGCTCTGCACCTTTTTCTCGCTGGTAAGCCCGTAATTTTCTTCCAGATACAAAAGCAGGTAGTTCATGTCCATGTCGGTCAGCGTGGTACTGGTGCGCTCCCAGCCCAGCGGCTTCACAATGTCAATCTGCTCCGTCAAAAGGTTCAGGCGCAGCGCCCCGCGAAACAGAGGGTCACGCTGGAACACCGTCAGGCAGTTTCGGATGCTGTTCTTCACGCCGCCTTTCTGCGTCCCCTCTAATGTTTCCCGGATTTCTGCCGGTGTCTGCGCCGGTTCCATTGTGTCCATCGTCCTTTTGACCGCTTCCTGCGTTTCCGGCGGCAAGCTCTGAAATTCGCTGTTCAAGCCGCAACACCTCCTTTCCCTGTGCGGCGATCAATGCCGCTTTTTCTTCTATTTCTCCGTATAACAAAATATCCAAAAGGTATTCTGTGTAGCTTATCCTCTGCAACGCTTCCACAAAAAGAGGATGCCAGATGGCATCCTGCGGCTGTGGGGCGTGTGCTGTTTTCCAATGCTCCAGCAGGCGCAGATAATCGCATAGCACCCGGAAACAATACCGTTCCGTTTCCTGAAATCTCTGCTCCGCTGATTTTTGTCGGGGCTGTGACCTGTTGTGACGCTTCCTATCTGGCGGCGCATTGCCGGATTTCTCATAGGAAACGCCGAAGTCCTCCGCAAGCCTGACCGCAGCTTCCCGTTTCCCCAATCCATGCAGCAAAGCGGCAAAGTCGATCACATCCCCGGAAGCCCCGCAGCCGAAGCAGTAAAAGCGGCTGTCCACTTTCATGCTGGGCGTGCGGTCATTGTGGAATGGACAGCAGACCATGCCGTTTCTCCCCACCCGGATTCCATAGAATGAAGCAGCCTGCCGGGTGGTAACAGACTGTTTCACCGCTTCAAATACATTCAAATGCTCCCTCCATAAAAATACTGGTAGCGGTAAAGCTGCCGGTTATATCATAGCTCCATCTCATGTTTCTTTCTCTGTACTGCCTGTGGCTGCTCCCTCCGGCGCAGTGCGGTATCTACGGCGTTCTGCACCTGCCGTAGCCGTATGACTTCCTCCCGGAGTGGCTTGTGCTGCGGAGACAGTTCGGCATACTCTGTTTTTAACTGTGCGTATTCCTGTTTCCATGCTTTCAGGGCAATGGGTTTTCCGTCCAGTTTTTCTTTCAAAATACGGCGGGCGGCATAAAACAGCCGTAACTCCGCATCGTGGGATGTTTCAAATT
Organism: Roseburia sp.; assembly: GCF_041325975.1. Taxonomy (NCBI): domain Bacteria; kingdom Bacillati; phylum Bacillota; class Clostridia; order Lachnospirales; family Lachnospiraceae; genus Roseburia; species Roseburia sp. Next base: position 23,024 of record NZ_JBGLEJ010000003.1, read on the forward strand.
TCTCCCTCTGTTTCTTAAACTTGATATTGTTCAATTCCGTATGAACAGGTTTTAGCCGCTGGTAATTCTCGCCCTCCCGTATCAATTCCTGCAATTCCTTTATCCGGGCAGATTTCTTTTTCATGGAGTCGCTTAACGCTTCAAATTCTTCGTTGACAGAGGAAAGACGCTCCTGCAAATCCTCTAATGTGAGCAGCTTGTTTTCCGTCAGATAATTGACGGCTTCGGCAAACTGCTTTAAGTTTCCGGTTCTGGCTTTATTGCTCCATGCCCCTGCGTTGCGCTGGTTGTAATAAGCGATCAACAGGTCGGCAAGGCTCGGTGTCTGCGGTTTGGAAAGTTCTTCTTTTACCTCTGCCATCCAGACAAACAGGGCTTTGATCTTCTTCCTCACATCCTGCATGAGCCGGTTGGTGGCTTTAATCCAGCGGTTCAGTTCCCCTTTCTCGGTGCGGATGCCCTTTGCTTCCATCTGCCGGACATTAGCTCCCTCGTGGACAGTAGGTATCAGGTCAAGCCCCTGCCGCACATAGGAACGGTGGTCGATACGCACATCCAGCCCTTTTTCCTCAAATTTTGTATTAACGGCAGCCGCCCACTGCTCCCGCCAGTGTTCCAGCGTTTCCGGCTCATGCCAGTCTGTTGTATGGACAGCGTTAAACATATAATCGCCGTTTTTATCCCGGATTCGGTTTCCATCTTCATCAAGAAGATATTCCCGACGCTGTTTTTGTCCCCATGTGCCATCCGGGTTCAAAGGGCGCATGGTTGTCATCACATGAAAATGCGGGTTAGGGATGCCGCCGTCCTCTTTCTCCGGGCTGTGAAAAGCAAGGTCGGCAATCATGCCTTTTGTCACAAACTGCTCCTGTACGAACTTCCTCGCCAGCTCCATGTTTTCTTCCAGCGTCAATTCATTCTGCATGGCAATATCAAAGGAATAGGCAAGCTGTGCTTTTGGATGTTTCTCGCAGTTCTCCACAGCATTCCAGAGGGTCGCCCGGTCAAGATATATTTCCGGCGCATGGGGCGGCAGCATGATTTCCGAAGCGATCACGCCGCCCTTTTTGGTGTAGTCGCTGACTTCTCCATAGTAGCTGCTGTAAAGACGCTCCCCGGCTCGATAGGCTGCGCTGGCAATGGCGCTCTGACCGGCGCTGCGCTTGATCTGTGCGATTGAAAAATGATAAAGTGCTATCCTTAGTCACCGCCTTTCTCCTGCCCGGAAATACGGGCGTGGTTCTCTGTGGCAGACCGGATGAAATGCTCCGCCTGCGGCAGATTCAAAATGCTTTCCATGAGGGAATAAAATTCCGCTTCGGATAGCTCCTTTGTCTGTGGTGCAATGCTCTCAATAGCTGCCCCACGGGTAATCAGCCGGTGCGTCCTCTGTTTCCGGGAACCGCTTTCCAGATACGCCTGCCGGTTTTTCAAACGCTGCATTTTCCGTTTTTCCTGTTCCAGCAGGACAGTGGTTTTTTCATATTCCTGCTTCAACTGTTCCAAAGATTTTTCCATGTTCTCACATCCTTTGCTGATAAGATAAAGAAAGACCATCCGCAGACAGTCCGTGTGTCAGTGCTTCTATAAAACCCGATGAAAAGGGAAAACCGCAGAGCGGATTTCTCTTTGCGGCGGGTACACAGGGGATAGCCGCTTTAGCGGCGCAAGGGGGTGTAGCCACCTTGTCGGAGCGAAGCGAACGCAGACCTCGGATTGCTGATTTTATCAGCGGCAGAGGTAAGCTCCGCAGGACGCACGATACATGGTCTTTAGACTATGTATAGAAGTGCGCCCTTAGTTCCTAAGGGATTTTGCCGTTTCCGGCAGTCTTGTCCTTTTTCTTGGAACGCTTGGAAAGATACTTCGGGCAGTCAACCACAACCGCCCGGAAGCTCTGTTTACATTCGTGCTGGCATTTCCGGCACAGTTCGTTGTAAGTGATACGGCTGCGGTCATTTAAGAAGAAAGACCATTCCAACCGCCGCTTGTTACTCATTCTTGCCATAACCGGCTCCTTTCTCCGTTTCTATCTGATGTACGCAGATAGGCTGTTTTGATGTAGCGTCTCGGTATCATTTTTAAGTTTTTTTCCCTCTGTATGCCCCTTTGGAAAGTGCGGCAGTATTGCAAGTCAGGGAATGATACCTCACGCTTATTTGTCGCTTCCCGGTACGGTTTCGGAGCCTTTTGCCATCCATTCAAAGAAAGCAATTTTGCTGACCTTGATAAGTCTGCCCCTGCGGAACGCTGGAAAGCCGGGTGTGTGTACCAGCTCATAGGCGCTCGCTCTTGAAATTCCCATAATCCGCTGAATGTCCGCCACATCCAGAACCAGCGGTAAATCCTCGTAGCTGTTCAATCTCTTTTTATCGTTCATTCTGTTCCTCCCATAAATCAAATAGGTTAAAATGCTTCCTGTTGCCGTTCTCCCCAAAAGCCGTTTTCCTGCCCCATTCCTGCGGTGTTTCCCTGCATTGGTGCGCCGAATGCGTCACTTCTCCTGCCGGTCATATCCCTTTTGGACGGTCATTCACTTGTCAAGGTACTGTGCGGTACGAAATTACCAACCGCAATCATCATAGCGTACTATCCTTGACAAAACAATGATTCTGCGATACCATGAGTGTAACGGATATAACTGAATTATATAATTACCATAAACAAAGGCAGGGGATAGGGATGGAGAATCAGTTTATACGGCATGAGCCATGTTTTGAGAGGATTTTGTTTGTCCTGACGCTGGACAGGAAGAAAATGAAAGAGCGGATTTTGATTGGGGAAGAACAGCAGATCCGCTTCCGTCTGAACGGGAGCCAAAACGCAGAGGTGCTTTGTGATATGACACGCCCACTGGGAACTTTTTTGATAAACTTTGAGCGTGACACGGACAGAGACTGGAACTTATACGGGCTTTCTCCGCTGCGGCAAGCTCTCCACTCCAACCGATGGAAACAGCCGGAGCTGGAGCAGGCGGCAAGCGAATTTCTTTGGGAGAAATATCTTAGCAACGACCCTCTGAAAATGTATGTGGCGTTCCGTATCTGGAACAGCTATCTGCTTGCCAGAGAACCCCGTGACCGTAACGCTGCCTGTGACCGCTTCATGGATAAAATGAGCAGACTGACCGGGGTATTCCAAAACGAAACCATGAGCTTTGACAGGGAGACAGGAAAACCGAAACAATTTCAAGCTGGCAGCCTTTATTTCAAAGGCGCACCGTCAGAAGATACCCGGCTTGACCTCTGGTTCCCGGACAACCGGCGCACAGAAGAATGTGTGTCTGCCTATGCGTCCCTCTACCCGTTGATTACCTATTATCTGAACAGGCTGAATGACTGGGGGCTTTGCTTCCGGCGGTGCAAGGTCTGTGGAAAATATTTTCTGGCAAAGAGCCAGCGGTATGAGCTGTGCAGCGACAAGTGCCGAAAAGCACAGGCGCTTCAAAACAAGCGGGAATTTGACGAGAGGTCAAGAGAAAATAACTATGACCTGCTTTATAAAAATGAATGCCAGAACTGGCGCAACAAAATAAACCGGGTAAAAAATACCGCAGGCTTTCCGGCTGACCGTCTGGAAAAAATACAGGCTTCCTTTTCCGACTTTAAGAAAGAAGCCTTACAGAGAAAAAAGGCTGTAAAAACAGGAACGGCCAGCCCGAAAGAATTTACGGACTGGCTGTATCAGCAGAGTAATGTAATTGTTGAGCTGACCGAGATATGAAAAACTTTCTATCGTCAATTTCGCATTATTGCAATAACAGATTGCTTCTTCCATGAATGGTAATATTATCATCAAACTTTTGGAAGAACTATAAATGTCCGAGGTGCCTTTGATTTCGACAGAAAAACAGGCTGAATTGTTACAAAGCTCGGACATTTCAAAAATTTTTTGAGAAATGGCGAAAAAAGCGGGGCAGCACACGCCGCCCCGCCGATCCCATACGGTTATTCCATCGCCCGCATTTGTTCGATCAGGGATTGCTTTTTCTGTCTGCGGATTGTCCATACAGACAAGATCAGTTCCATTCCGAACAATACCAGAATGAACAGTCCCATTTCCAAAACCGGGAATTTGTAAGGCACTACATTTCCGGCAAAAGCTCCTATACTCATTTTTCTGCAAGCAAAGATGGAAGCCGGAAGCCCAACGATCAGCGTCGCCAATGTTGCAAAGAGCGCATAGCACAGCCCCTCGCAGATGTTCATTTTACATAGCTGTTTTTGTGTTAGGCCGATGGAACGCAAAACACTGTTTTCCTGCTTTCGGGACTATCTGGTTAGAGAGTGTCGTATTGATAAGGTTGATAACGCCAAAGAGAAATACCAACCATGAAAGTATCTCCATACTGCCAAACGCAAAAGAATTTGTCATTTCTTCATATTCAATCACTGTATTGATTTCATCTAAGGCAATGTTACTATGGCTGGCAACAATATTTTTCAATCCAGCTCCCACGCTAGTCCGCTTTTTTCGGATCGCTTGCAATGCTCCACGAATAGTCAAATGAAGTGATTTCCGGGTGCAGTTCATGGAACAATGCTTCTGGTGCGAAAAAGAGTACTCCATCGAGGGCCAGTTTTCCATGCCCGGAAGGCGTCTTGTTGGAATCAAACAATCCTGATACAGTGACGGAAACAGGCGGTTGCCCCTCTCCAAAATAAAAGTCAACTGTTGAACCAACACCCATATCCTCATTCTGCTTTAGCACATTATAGTCAATTACAATACTACGGGAATCTTTTGGCATCGTTCCTGCTGTCAGATGCCGCTTCAACCTGTAGCATAATTCTGGTTACAAAGCTCGGACATTTCAAAAGAATTTTTTGAAAAATACTAAAGAAGCGGAGCAGCTAAAATCTGCTCCGCTTCGATATGATTGATCTAAGGATGTTTTGCTATTTGATTAAACTCACTCTGTCAACCGCAATCGCTCCACAACTGGAAGGTTAACGTCAGTTTTGTAGACCCATATAGGCACAATAAGGCAGATTAGCAACACCAGTCCAGACACCAGCACCAGTGGGATAAATGGATAGGAGAAAACAGCATAATAGGCCACTTTACTAAAAATCATATATAGCAAGATGAAGATTGCTGTTCCAATGGTGACTGCAAGAGAAAGGGAAACGCCCCAATAATAGAAACCTTCCATAAATAGCATTCGTTTGATTTGTCGCTTTGTCATTCCAATGCTTTCAAGAACAGCTAATTCATAGCGCCGAGTATTTACATTGACAACCATTGTATTGACAAAGTTCATGACACCAACAAGCAGCAGGATCACGGACAACCCTGTTCCTAAAACCTTTGCTGTAATGAGATATTCCTGCATTTCTTCTCGCCGTTCATATCGGGATATAATATCAATGTTAGCTTGTGATGCGGTGATTTGCTTTAATTCTTGCAGTATACTTTCGTCATGTTGACCATCCGTATCAAAGGCCACGCGGAACACTCTATATTGCGGAAAGAGTTCTTTCAAAGCTGTTTGACTAATATACAAATCAGGAGCCGTCCCTCTCTCATTGCCTCCTCCTGCTCGAAACCCTTCATTCAAATAACCGTTCGCTACAATAAAGGAATGCTGTCCGTTCTGCGTCTGGATTGTTATTTCCTGCCCCGGCTGAATAAGGTCTTCTACTGTTTTGGACAGCAGCACAACCTTTCCTTGTTCAAAGGCAGACGTGTCAATAGGCAAGTTTAAGGTTTTATTGATTTCTTCCAAATATGCACTGTCAATTCCAAAAACCCCGCTAAAAAAGTTTTGCTGATAATTTTCTAATTTTGCCGGATCAGAAAAATCAATGCCGTTTACTCCGTCTAATGACGCAAGAAACTCGTGAAATACAGCATCGTCATATACAACATCTGCTACTACTTGAGGATAAGGTGCATAGGTCAACCTCAAATTCTCAATGCCGTCAAGCTGACCAATCTCTGAAACCATTTCGCTGGAAATTAAATCTTCTCTTTCGTGGATACTATATGTGAGTGCAAAATCGCTTACTCCCCATTGGCTCACATAATTCTCCGGGCTTAAACCATGTAATAGCCCTGTGACGACAAGGAACAAGGAAAGGCCGAAAAAAAGCGATGCAAAAACAAGGGTTGTACTCTTAGCATTACGAAAGACATTGTTCCATGCCATTCTGGACAACTTCATTTTGCTACAATTTCTGGCGCTACTCTTTGTGCTGGCTGCTGTATATTGGAGTGCTGCTATTGGTGAAACACTTCCGGCAATTTTGGCGGGCTTCATGCTTGCAATCATAACGGTAATGAACGTAAATATGGCCGCTCCTATGAAAATAAACGGCGAAAAAGATACTTTTGTTCCCACATCAGAATTTGTTGAATACATCATATTCAGGAAGTAAGGAACAATGCCAAAGGAAACAACCGCACCAAGTAACAGACCAATCGGAATACCAATACAAGAGATTCTGATTGCCTGCTTATAGATAATTCTCTTTATCTGCCTTTGGGTCGTTCCAATCGTTTTAAGACAGCCATAGAATTGCACATCTTTTATGACAGAGACATAAAGAATATTATAAATCAGCAGATAGCCGCTAAAGGATATAAAAACTGCTAAAATTATTACAGCTAAAATAATAGTTCCACCATTTGCCTGTTCTAATGGTACAATTTCAAATGTTTGCCCTTCTGTAAAGTCAATCTCACGCCGCAATCTTTCACAGTTTTTGTCAGCATTATCATTGCCTTGAAAACGGATCATTGCCGTAACACTATTATCCAGTGATACATTTAAGCTATCCTTAAAAGCGGATGAAACATAAACATAACCACGATTATTTGTGCGCATTGGAATGTAGTCCGTATAGTAGCCCGACAGCAAAAAGGTGTCCGTGACATAATCATAGCTATCGCCAATTTGGTATGACAACACAATCTCCATCCCTATTTGCGGATCAGAAATGCCCATCTGTTCAAGCACCCATGTAGGTAGCATAATTTCGTTTTTACTTGATGGGTAATTTCCTACAACACCTGATATAGTAGGAAGACGGTGGTGTTCCCACTCGGTATCATCTATCCAAACTATACCTAATCTCGCATTTTGCAGTTGCTCTGTATCAACACTGCCTAAACGCTGCTGTATGCCTACGTCAAGTACAAGACTTGATTTTGAAATCTCAACCAACTGTTCTTCCGTTACATTTGTGATTCCGGCATCTGCGGTAGTTCCCATTAAGCGGATTTGTTGCATTTGGTAGGTTTCAAAGTAACTAAAGCCAATACTGAATGTCGCAGTTATCATAAATGCAGTTAGCGCCAGAGCAATGATTGCAAATAAATTACGCTGCCGTTCATGGTGCAAACTGCGCTTTGCCAGTTTCTTTTCAATGTTACTGGTATCATTTTCAAAAGGCCATGTCATAGTCTGCCACCCCCTACTTATTCCACAATTTTGCCGTCCTCAATGCGGACAATCCGATCTGCAAGACGGGCAATATCGTTGTTGTGGGTAATCATCACAACGGTTTGCCGGAACTCTGCACTGGTGCGCTTGATAAGCCCCAGCACCTCGGCGCTGGTCTTGCTGTCAAGGTTACCGGTTGGCTCATCGGCCAGCACAATAGCCGGTTTGGTAATCAGAGCGCGGGCAATCGCCACACGCTGCTGCTGTCCGCCAGAAAGATTATTCGGCATATTTTTCAGTTTATCTTCCAGCCCCAGCAGGTGAACGATCTCGTCCAAAAACTTCTGATCTACCGTGTCCCCGTCCAGCTCCACCGGCAGGACGATGTTCTCATACACATTCAGAATAGGAACAAGGTTATAGTTCTGGAAGATAAAGCCGATGTTGCGGCGGCGAAAGATGGTAAGCTGTTCATCGTTCTTCTTTGCCAGTTCTTCGCCCCGGACGATCACGGTTCCGCTGGTGGGAGTGTCCAGCCCGCCCATCATGTGAAGCAGGGTGGACTTGCCGCTGCCGGATGTTCCCACAACGGCCACAAACTCGCCGTCCTCCACGGAGAAGTTCACACCGTCAAGGGCGCGGGTAATGTTCGGCTCTGTGCCGTAATACTTTTTCAGATCAATCGTCTGTAAAACGCTCATACTCAAAACTCCTTTCAAGGCTTTCTGCCTGTTGATAAGGGTATTGTAAAACCCAAATGTCCGCGAAATGTTACAGCGGCCAAAAAATTTCATTGAAAATCAGGGTGAAATGTTACAACGCTCGGACATTTCAAAAAAATTTACGGCGGCAGCCGGAAATGGCCGTCCGCCGCGTTCTATTTTGTAGGCAGCATAATGGAAAATTCCGAACCCTTGCCCGGCTCCGAAACCACTTTGATATAACCGCCCTGTCGCGTTACGATCTCGCGAGCCAGATATAGGCCAATGCCCACGCCCTGCTGTTCGTGTACTTCTTCCTCACGATAGAAGCGCCGGAAGATGGCGGCCTGATTGCTTTCAGAAATGCCCTTGCCGGTGTCGGTCACTTTGATCTCCACATACATTTCCCACAGCACCACCGACACAGCGATTTTCCCGCCTGCCGGGGTGTACTTCACCGCATTGTCCAGCAGGTTAAAGAGGGCTTCGGATGTCCACTTGCTGTCATGGGAAACGGTCAAATCCTCCGGGCAGTCCACGGACACGGCAATTTCCTTTTTCTCCGCTGCATACACGATCCCACTCATGGCCTGCGCCACGGTATCAAAAAGGCGGCCCGGCTTCTTATCCAACTGGATCACGCCCGTTTCCAGCCGGGAGGTTTTCACAAGGGCCTGAAAGAGAAAGTCCAGCTTATCCGTCTGGCTGCGGATTCCCCGGATAAAGTCGGTGCGCTCCGCCTCAGTCATGGGCTTTTCCAGCAGGGTATCCGTCGCCATTTTCAGATTGCTTACCGGCGTTTTCACCTGATGGGAAATATCCGATACAAGGGTCTGTAACTCCTGCCGTTCCTCGTCCACCCGGCGGCGGTTCTCCTGCATGATCTGGTAAAGCCTTGCCAGCCGGTGTCCAATTCTGGCAAGCTGGGTTTCGCTGTCCTCTGGCCGCTGGGGTGCTTCATTTCCGGCGATCATGTGGTCTAAGGTCTGGCACAGGTCAGCGGTAAACTGCGACAACCGCTTTCCAAACGCCTGCGTCAGTACAAAAATCCCCACAAGGGCGCACAACAGCAGCGCCCCGCCCGTCAGCAGCACCGCCGTCTGTTTTGTCACAAGAAACAGGGCTATGGTGATCCCGGACATGGAGAGGACAAGCCCTATTGCCACCCGGCCAAATAGCCGCTTTACCGATAGATTTTGAAACTTCATTTTGCCTCGCCTCCCGTCCATTGATAGCCCATACCGTAAACGGTCTTGATGTATGGCACACCTCCGTCGGCTTCAATCTTGCTGCGAATCCGGCTGATGGAGGTTGTCAGGGTGTGTTCGTCCACAAACCTTTCATCTATATCCCACAGCTTTTCCAAAAGCTGCCCACGGGTCAGCACTTGCCGGGGATTTTTGCGAAACAGGTTCAGCATTTTGTACTCCATCGGGGATAGGGTCAGGGGCTTGCCGTTTAGGGAAGCCGTCTGCTCCGAGAAGTCCAGAAACAGCCGTCCATCGTCGTAAATGTCTTTAGCCGGTTTGTGGTGTTCCAGCATGGCGAACATGGCTTTGATTTTCCGCTGCAAGGCTCTGATCACAAAGGGCTTTGTGATGTAGTCCACCGCGCCCACCTCATAGCCCCGTATCTGGTCGCTCTCCTGATCGTTGGCGGTCAGAAAAATCACGATGGTGTCCGGGTGTTGGGGCTTTATCAGCTTGCATAGCTCAAAACCGTTCCCATCCGGCAGGTTGATGTCCAGCAGCACCAGATCAAATTCCCGTTGGCGGATGGCTTCGGCTGCGGTTCTGGCATTTAGAGTAGAAGTCACGCCGTAGCCGTCTGCGGTCAGGTTGTAGGCCAACATCTTATTTAAAAAACTGTCGTCCTCGACAATTAAAATCTGCTTCATATTCTCACTTCCTTTGCTTTTTGCAGATAGTATAACAGGCAAATGTCCGAGAATTGTTACAAGGACAAATATATTTATCATTTTACAGCTTTTTTATGTGTACTGCAATTTTATAAAAGAAAGGACAGCAGTATCATCAAATTGCTGTCCTTGCGGTTTATTATAGCTGGTAGTGTATAAGCGTGGGTTCATCATATTTGGTGTGGTATCTTTAACTATGGGAAACTCCAGATTCCCATTTTGAGACCGTCTGTCTGCTCGTTTCCGTCAGTTCCGCTAACTGCTCCTGTGACATTCCTGCCCGTTTTCTAAGTAACTGTATATTATCTGAAAGCATGTTTTTCCTCCCATCTCCTCTCGTGTTCTCATACATTTCATACTTTTCATACTTTATTGTAAACATACGAAACATCATTTTCCAGCAAAAGATATAACAAAAAGAGACCACATATGTTATTTTTTTTAACATGGGTGATCTCCTGAAACATGTTTTGTTTTTCCTCTGCTTCACTATACAATACCGTTGTAAAAACCAATGTCCAAAGTAGGAAAAATTTGAGTAAATTCCGACACTTATTTTATGCAGTTCTATCTTTATGAGATTTCATCAACATCATAATACTTAAAATCCCGGAAGCAGGCACTTCCTCCTGTTTCCTCTGCCGCATAGCAGAACAGACCAAACCGGCAACCAGTAAAATGATCCAGTTTGAAGTACAGCTTATGCACGTTTCCGATGGGTAGCCAGTCTCCCTTATTTACCCGGTAATAGCAGCGTGCTTCATCCTTCATGTTACAGAAATCTGCTTCAAGACGAAAATCCATCTGATGTGATTCAACAACAGTTCCTTCCGTCATATCCAATATACCATCTTCTTTTTTATCCAGCATAAGGACTTCATATTTTCCATGATGTTTTGTAATGCCAACTGCAGCATAACAGCCCTGCAACGCACACAAACCTGCGACATCGCCCTCTTTCAATGCAGAAGCATCAACAGTAACCTCAGCTGCGCAGGACGGATAACTCATCCTTTGCGTAAGCGTATTTACTGCCTGTGTAAGCTCTGTACAAACTTCCCGTGTTGTAATTGTATAGGTTCCCTGCAATGCATCCAGATGATAGTACCGTGGATCTGGATCATGATTAAACTGCCAGCGCGGAAGCAGCCCATTACAGAAATCATCACTTCCCACTAATGGCTGATAAATATATCCTGGTCTGGTACTGTGAACCTCTATTTCTTCCGGCACATGTCCGTTCTGTCCAAAAATCGGAAAATGATCCTTCCAGGTAACCGGAAGCAGAATAGGAATCCGTCCAACTGCTCCGGAATCCTGAAACAGCATTGCATACCACTTTCCATCCGGCGTATCCACTATTCCTCCCTGTGCCACGCCCTGTCCACAATATCCACGATCATCACAAAGTACATCTCCACCCGTGAATTCTCCTTCCAGAGAATCACTGTAAAAGCATGCTTCCGTCCGCATCCAGCGGTCTCTCAGGGAATGAACCAGAAAAATATAATAATAGCCGTTTATTTTTTGAATATGAGAACCCTCATAGCCTAGCTTCGGGTTCTTATGATCACTGACTAAAAGACGATGTAATCCGTCCTTCTTTGGTGCAGTCAAATCTTCATTCAATTCTGTAATCCAGATTTCATCATTTCCATATACAATATAGTTTCTGCCATCCTCATCAAATAATAAAGAGCCGTCATGATAAAAGCCTTCTATCAGCTGCTTTTTCCATGGACCATCTATTTTTTCCGAAATATACAAATAAGTCTTACGGGTATCATTTGCCACAAAGCAGACATAAAATCGGCCTTCATGATAGCGCAGGGAAGCTGCCCACATGCCCTGTCCGTAAATATTCTGACCGCTTTTCAGTTGCTGCGCATCCGTATGATCCAACGTCTCATAGACATAATTCACATGCTCCCAGTGCACCAGATCAAAAGACTGCAGAATCTCACAGCCCGGCATAAAGTGCATGGTTGTGGATACCATATAATAGGTATCTTCTACGCGGATCACGTCCATATCTGGATAATCCAATCTTGTTATAGGATTTACATTCATTGTTTATTCCTTTCTGTTTTATCTCCATATTCTTTCTTTGTTCTATTCTATTTTTACTATTTTATCTTTGTTTCTTATCCGTCTGCCTTTTCAACTCTTCTCTGCCCCATTTCACTATTGCTAATATCACAATCTCACAGTAAAATATAATAATCGAAAACGATCCTGCACCATGTTATTCATCAGAAATTTCCGGTTTGCACAGATTTACCGGGAATAAACAGAAGGAGACCAGCATGAAGGAAAATATAACACTTAATTCTGCAATGCAAGGATTTATCTGCGCCGTTTCAGTCCGTGTTCCTTATAATACCTGTCTTTATCCTCATACATCAGGCGCTCCGATTCGTTTAAAAGCAGATCAATATCCTTAGGACCATGTTCTTTCCATATCATGCCAACCGCCATCGTAACCTGATGTTCTTTCATATCCATGTGCAGTTTCTCAACGTGTTCCCTCAGGTCTTTTTCCTCAATTCCAAGACAAAGTACTAAAAATTCATCGCCGCCGATCCGATACAGACCATACCCCTTAAATACACCCGCTAAGCACTCACATGCCCTGATGATCAACCGATCTCCGGCTTCATGCCCCTGCTCATCATTGACCTTTTTCAGCCCTGTGATATCGCAGTACACTACACCGATCTGTTCCCCATTCCACTCATGCTCCACAAACCAGTCGACCGCATAACGATTGCCAAACTGAGTGAGCTGGTCACGATAACTCATGCGTTCTAACTGACGGAGCAGATTTCTTCTCCGAATGGAGGAAACAATAAAAGATCCCATGATATGAAGCATATCGGAAACATAATCTAATGATTCTGCCGGTGGATTATCCACTCCGTAAAATCCAATGATCTTTTTCTCCCAATAAAGTGGAACAACCACCAGTGAATGGATATCCTGACGTTTCAGATTCTTATACTGTTCCGAATCTTCCTCTCTGATGTTCTCCAGATTTTCAATTACAATGTTTTTATCTTCTTGAAAATTCCGATACCAGTTGGCACATAATTCTGGTGGAAGGTTCTGTAAATTATCTTTCTCCGGCTTGATTCCATTTGCAACCCACTCGTAAGTGTTGTCATCGCACCCATTCTCATTATGCTCAAAAATATATGTCCTCTCTCCATCTAATGCCTTTCCTATATATTCCAGAATGATGTCCAGCGATTTATCCGCAGAAGATGTTCCAAGGGCAAGACGCAGTCCCTCATTAACGATTTTTTCCAGTTTTTCGTAGCGGCGTACCACATTTTTCTGATGTTCCTGAGAACTTATATTCAGAGCAATCTCTATTCTATATCGTCTGCCATTGTCCTCCACAACAGTATCCTTAATTTTAAAGTATTTATTTAAAAGCGGGTTAAAATACCGCCACTCCTTAAACTGTCCCTCCTGCAGTTCATCATTATTGCAGATCGTACAGGGCAGGCTTGAATTCTGAAGCAATTCATAACATTTTTTGCCGGCAAGTTCTTCTTTTGAATGTATCCCATAAGTATCTCTCATCTTTTTATTCATATAAACCATTTCATGGGTATCCGCATCTGCAACATATACATATTCATTCATATTTTCAAAAAAATTCCAGATTCTTTCCATACCATTCCCCATTTCGTGCTTTTTTATAAAAACAATATTCTCATTCCTGACAAGCCTGAATACAAACTTATTATCTATTATAACTCAAAATTCGACAATATACAGTATATTTTTTCATTTAACCAGAAAAAGGAAGTATGAAAAATAAAAAATCATTTTTCACACCCCCTTTTCTCATTTAGGGCGACAGAAAGGTTCCCAAAACATTTATTTTATTGATTTATCCAAGGATCTCTGCTAAATCTGCTTCCGGTGTCGTAATCGGTGCGATTCCATAATTATCTACCAGATAATTCAAGATATTTGGTGAAATAAATGCCGGCAGTGTCGGTCCCAGTTTTATATTTTTGATACCAAGGTGGAGCAGTGTCAATAAAATGCAGACTGCTTTCTGTTCGTACCAGGAAAGCACCATGGAAAGCGGCAGCTCATTCACGCCACAGTCAAATGCCTCCGCAAGTGCCACTGCGACACGGATCGCACTGTAGGCATCGTTGCACTGTCCCATATCAAGGATTCTCGGCAGTCCACCGATCGTTCCAAGGTCAAGATCATTGAAACGGTATTTTCCACATGCAAGTGTTAAGATCATGGTATCTTTCGGTGTCTGTTTCACAAACTCCGTATAATAATTTCTTCCCGCGCGGGCACCATCACAGCCTCCTACCAGGAAGAAATGACGGATATCCCCGGTTTTTACAGCCGCGATCACCTGATCTGCCACGCCGAGTACAGTTCCGTGACCGAATCCGGTCATGACCTTTGTACCGCCATTGATACCGGTAAACTGTGTATCCTCTTTGTAACCGCCAAGCTCTAATGCTTTTTCGATAACCGGGGTAAAGTCTTTATCTTCCCCGATATGCACCATTTCCGGATAAGAAACCACTTCTGTTGTAAATACACGGTCTGCATAACTTTCTTTGACCGGCATCAGGCAGTTTGTTGTGTAAAGAACCGGTGCCGGAATATGATCAAATTCCTTCTGCTGATTCTGCCATGCAGTACCAAAGTTGCCTTTTAAATGCGGATATTTCTTTAATTCCGGGTAAGCATGTGCCGGCAGCATCTCACCGTGTGTATAAACGTTGATTCCCTTGTCTTTTGTCTGCTCTAACAAGAGCTTCAGATCATAAAGATCATGTCCGGTAATAACGATAAACGGTCCCTTTTCCACCATCAGAGGCACTTCCGTCGGTACCGGTGTTCCAAATGTTTCTGTGTTGGCACGGTCTAACATCTCCATGCAGGTAAGATTTACTTTTCCTGTTTCTAACACGAGTGGTAGCAGATCCCCCATCTCGAAATCTTCACCGACTGCAAATAAGGCACGATAGAAAAAGTCATTTACTTCCTCATTTGTATATCCGAGTACCATTGCATGATAAGCATAAGCTGCCATACCACGGATGCCAAATAAAATTAAGGATTTTAAGGAACGGATATCCTCATCTGCCTCCCACATCCGCTTCATATCATAATCATTGGTATTGCCGCACGGTGATATGCAAGTCGTACATCCAGGTGCAACTTTCGCTTTTTCTTCTCTGACACGGGCGATCATTTCACGCAGTGTCTCATCATTAAAATTCACATTTGTGATGGTTGTAAATAAACCTTCTATTATAATGCGGTCCGTCTGCTCTGTCTTTGGGTTGTTCATGCAGGCATGTGCAAGTCCCACAAGTGCTCCTGTCAGTTCATCCTGCAGATCCGCTGTTGCACTCTTCTTTCCACATACACCGGCAGCTCCCGTACATCCGCTGCATCCCGCTGTCTGCTCACACTGAAAACAAAACATATATCATCCTCCATTTATGTGTGTAAAAATGTTATTTTCACACTATCTTCGTTTTTCTTAATCTAAAATTTTTCCGTCAATTGAGATCGTCACAACATTCCATGGAATGAATTTTCCGCTGTTCTTTAATGCAGTCACTGCTGCATGCTCGATTCCTCCACAGCAAGGTACTTCCATTCTCACGATCGTCACGCTCTTAATATCATTATTTTTAATGATCTCTGTCAGTTTTTCACTGTAATCCACATCATCTAATTTCGGACATCCGATCAGTGTCACTTTTCCACGGATAAAATCCTGATGGAAATTACCATACGCATATGCGCTGCAGTCTGCCGCGATCAAAAGTTTTGCCCCGTCAAAATAAGGCGCATTGACCGGTGCAAGTTTGATCTGTACCGGCCACTGACGTAATTCTGAACTGACCGGTGAAGCTGCACTCTGATTTTCTTCTGCAGGTTTTCTTTCAAGCTGACGCATTCTTGCACCCGGACATCCACCGGAAAGTGCCTGTCCCATTGCCTGCATTTTTTTCTTTTTATTTTCCTGGACTGCTGCCTCATCATAAGCTGCCGCCTCACGCTCTATAAAAGAAATTGCTCCAACCGGACAGTTTGGCAGACAATCACCAAGTCCGTCACAATAATCATCACGAAGCAGTTTTGCCTTTCCGTCCACGATGCCGATCGCACCTTCATGACAAGCCTCTGCACAAAGACCACATCCGTTGCATTTTTCTTCGTCTATCTGTATTACTCTGCGTACCATATAAATTCCTCCTGTTTTCTGCGCTCTTGACATTACTCGTACACTATACTAGAATTTTTCTCAAAAGTATGTTGTCATAACAACATTTAAAAAAATTTTAAAAAAGAAGGTTTCTCTTTTATGGATTATCAGTTTTTAAGTCAGACAATGCTGTTTTCGGGCGAATCGCCGGAAGAAATTAAAGAAATGCTCTCCTGTCTTGGAGCAGTCACAAGAAGTTACGGAAAAGGCGAGATCATCTATCATGCCGGGGAATGTGTTCATTCCATGGGACTTGTACTGTCCGGAAATGTTCAGATTGAAAATGATGATGTATGGGGAAATCACAGTGTATTAGATGACATAGCCCCCGGCTTTTTCTTCGCTGAAACTTACGCAAGCCTGTCAAAAGAACCTCTGATGGTCAATGTTGTCTCTGCATCCGCAAAGACAGAAGTATTGTTTTTAAATATAGGACGGCTGCTCACAACCTGCAATAACAGTTGTTCACATCACAACCGCCTGATCCATAATATGTTTTTTATTTCGGCACGGAAAAATCTGCTTCTCTCCCGCAGGATCTTCCATACCACACCAAAATCGATCCGCGGACGGCTTCTCTCTTACCTTTCTGCACAATCTGCCGCTGCGAAAAGCCTTGATTTTACGATACCATTTAACAGACAGCAGCTTGCCGACTACTTAAACGTAGACCGCAGTGCCCTGTCTGCAGAACTATCAAAAATGCAGCGGGAGGGACTCCTTAAAACGGAGCGCAATCATTTTATTCTGCATGAAGATTCCCTCGACTCTGATCTCTGATCATGCTGCAAGTGAATCCACTGCATGATAGGACATCACGATTCTTATGCCATATGCACACAGTACCAGTCTTCGTCTACCTGTCTTGCTTCTTCTCCGACGGAGACGATCGGATGATCCATATCATTTAACGGAATATATTCAACGCATCCTTCCCTGCCATCCGACATAATAACCTGCTGATGTCTGTATACTTTTACCATATTTTTTATAAATATATTGAGAAGATTCTGGTCAAGTCCTTTGTACCCCTCAGTTACAAACCACTGCAGCACATCAAACGGAATCTTCTCTTTTTTATAACTGCGCGCAGAAAGCATTGCATCATAAATATCCGAAATTGATGTAATTCTTGCAAAATAAGAAATGGAGCTTCCTTTTAAACCATCCGGATAACCGCTTCCATCTAATTTTTCATGATGCCAGCGCACTGCATAGCGTACATCCTCGCTGATATCCTCCCCCAGAAGTTCAAAAGAATAAAGCGGATGTCTTTTCATAACCTCAAATTCTTCCGGAGTCAGTTTTCTCGGTGCATTTAAAATTTCTTCCGGAATCTTCGTCTTTCCAATATCATGAAGCACACCTGTTAAAATCAGACTCCGGATGTCTTTTTCATCGAGTCCTAACCATTGTCCCATGATTCCGTTTAAAAGTGCAACATTTAAGGAATGTCTCTGCAATGCCTCGTCAACCGGTCTTGGCACGGTAATACACTGGAAAATCTCTCCGGCATCCACGGATACCATTCTGCTGTATACTTTCTCCATCATACCTTCCACTTCAGCATGATTGACAAACATCACATTTTTACTCATCTGAAGCACATGGTCGACGCCTTTGCGCAGTTCTGTATACCCGGTTCTGTTTTCCAACATTTTCTGCTGTATTTCAGCCGGACGGTCTTTTCCCTTCATGATATACTCGTAAGATCCGCGGAATGTTGTAATATAATTATTGCCATCGCTGAAATTGATCAGTTTATCAAGTTTGCTTTTCGTGATAACTTCTCCGCTCGGCACTAAAAGTACACTTCCATTATAATTGTAAAGATTATCTGATAAAACAAGTCCTTCCCACAAGTACTCCATCGGTACTTTTTCGAGACGTTCTGTTTTTTCGTATTTTGCCATAACCGGTCCTCCATTCATATATGAATGTATCGGCATTTTTCTCTGTCACATTAATCGGAAATCAATATCTGTCTCACTTTTAACAGGTCCATCTGCATCAGCACATGATCTGCATCCGGTCTCTGACTGATATCAGGTGAAATATTCGAGTGAATATAAAATGTATGAAGTCCGACCTCTTTTGCCCCCCTGATGTCACTGACTGCATCATTTCCGATCATAATACTCTCCTCCGGTAAAATGTGATGTTTATCCAGTAAAAGATGAAAGAAACGTGGATCCGGTTTTTTCACTTTGCACGCGGATGACAGAAAGATATCATCAAAATAAGGCTCTAACCCCAAAAGATTCAGTTCATATGCAGTGAAAATACGCTGTGCATTCGAAAGCAGATATACTTTTTTTCCTCTTTCACGCAATGCCGCAAGAAGTTCCTCTGCCCCATCATAAAGTCTGATATATTCTGTGGAAAGAATCCGGAAAAACTGCCCCGCATGAATGGCAAGTTCTAAGTCTGCCTGCACTCCTTTTTCCTGAAACAGCGCAAGAAAAACTTCCTCAATCTCTATCTCCGGATGTGCTTCATGGGTATCATCTTTTTTCATATCTGCCTCTGATCCCATCTCCTGCCGCAGGGCATCCTCTTTCTGTCCTGTGAGGCATGTATATGCATTTTTCAGTTTCTGCGCTGTATAAGCTGCACCGTAATATCCGTAAAACTGCGCAAGTTTTTCCCATAACTCCGGTTTTTCCTCATCCGTGCGAATATCCACTAAAGTTCCATATAAGTCAAATATATAATTTTCGTATTTCATGTTAATTCTCCCTCTTCTGCACCAAAATCCTTTTTCACTTTTGCACAAAATTCTTATTTTTTCACACTGTTTTCCACTTTGCACAGCCTTATCATGTTAATTTCTCTGCATTTTATAAAAAAATAACATGTTTATATGGGAAAATCAACCGGATGTGGCATAATCATTACAATTTGCCCGTTTTTTTAATATATTCGCCCTGCACTTTTCTATCCTAAATTTTTTCTAAGACCAATCAGAATCTTTTTTTCAAGCCTGCTGACCTGCACCTGCGTCATTCCAAGTTCTTTTGCAGTCTCGCTCTGCGTCCGGTTTTCAAAATAACGGCACCGGATTAGATTTTTTTCCCGCTCATCCAGTAGTGCTAACAACTGCTCGATCACCATCCGGTTTAAGACCGCTTCCTTTTCCGGTTCATCTATGCCGTTTTCTTCTCTTTCACACAACTGATCGACCATTAAAAGCTCGTCCCCGTCTTTCTCATAGACCGGCTGATAAATAGATTCCACATCCCTTGCTGATTCCATTGCCATAATGATCTCGCCACAGCTTAACCCTGTCCGCTCTGCAATCTCAACCATTCCCGGCTCTCTTCCAAGTTCTCTCCACAATTCCTCTCGTGCACGTCCTGCCTTATAAGCATTTTCCTTTAACGTCCGGCTTACCTTCACCATACCGTCATCCCTTAAAAACCTGCGGATTTCCCCCATGATCACCGGAACAGCATATGTAGAAAATGCAAGATTTAATGAAAGATCAAATTTATCTACCGCCTTCATAAGTCCAATGCATCCGATCTGGAATAACTCCTCCCTGTCATGCCCACGGTTTTCAAACCGGTACACGATCGTATGTACAAGTCCAAGGTTTCCTGCGATCAGTGCATCCCTCGCACTTTTATCCCCCTCATGTGCCTGCTGCATCAGTTCCTTAAAATGCTCCATATCAGACGCCCATCCCTGCGCCGATCTTTTTTTTCATTATCACTGTAGTCCCTTTTCCGGGTGCCGAATGTACCTCCACTTCATCCATAAAGGCTTCCATAAAGGCAAATCCCATACCGGAGCGCTCCAGTTCCGGTTTTGTTGTAAAAAAAGGTTCCATGGCTTTTGGTACATTTTCAATTCCATGACCATGATCCTTTACCGTGATCTCAGCGCAGTTTCCACACAGTTTACAGGATACTTCCACCTTTTCCTTTGGACTGTCGTACCCGTGGATAATCGCATTGGTCACCGCCTCCGAAACAGCAGTCTTAATATCTGAAATTTCATCCAGTGTCGGGTCTAATTCCGCTACAAACGCAGCTACTGCCATTCTTGCAAACCCTTCATTTACTGACCTTGCATCAAATTCGAGTTTCATTTCGTTCTCATTACTATGATCTGTCTGCATATTGATTCTCCATTTCATTTTCTGATTTTCACTTTTTTAATCCTGCATGTCCCATTCTTTTCTGACCAGATCCGTCCGGATCAGTTTCTGCAGTCCTGACACCATAAATATTTTTTTTACACGCTCGTTCATATTCATCGCCATCACTTCCCCACCGGAAAATCCCATACTCTTGCACCTTCCAATGATCACACCGATCCCTGAACTGTCCATGAACTCCGTCTCCCGAAAATCAAATACAAGCCGTCTGACATGGTATGCCCCGATCAGATAATCTGCTTCCAGCTTAAGTCTGCCCGCCTCATGATGATCAAGCTCTTTTGGCATCTGAATCGTTAAACACCCTTCCTTTAATTGATATTTTTCTTCCATAAATACTCCTTTCCCAGCGTTCCCTGATTCGCGATATCATTGATAAAATGCCTTTTTGTGAAATAAAAAGACGCCTGATATTATCCAGACGTCTTTTGTATAATGGCATTGCTGATATTTAATTTTGTTTATTCCAAATATCCTATTCCTCAATATTAAGATAATTCTGTGCATTTGCTGCACGCTCTGTACCAGGATAAAGTTCTACGATCTTCTGGTAATAAATCTTTGCTGTCTCAAGATCATTGTTCTTGCGGTATGCCTGTGCCAGATAATACAGTGCATATCCGTCTTTGTAGGTCTCTTCCATGTCTACAACTTTCTGTAAACTTGTGGCAGCCTCCTCAAACTTCTGGCTGTTATAATCGCTGTATCCCTGATTATATAAGGACTCTAAATAGTCTGCATTGACCTGTGCATTGATCGTCTCATAAACACTCTTAGCACTGTCACTTAAATATTCCTCATTGACATTGCCAAGTGCATTCCCTGCCGCCTCAATATTACCATCCGAATAAGATGCATAGGCAGAGAGCAGCTGATCATATGTGCTGATCTTGTTCTCCGATCCTTCTGCACTGTCCTTGACCTCAGTCATCTGACTTGTCAGATCGTCGATCTGTTTCTGCAGAGTGCTGATTTCCTGATTCTTTGATGAAACTGTGTTATTCGCATCAAGCACCTGCGCTTTTGCATCATTCTGAACCTGACGGCGCACACCCGGCACAACCAGAAATCCGGTAATTGCCGCACCGATTGCGATTCCTATGACCATATTAAGGATTGTTCCCATCGCAGAATTATCTTTTAAATACTTTGGCTGGATGATCGTCTCATTGCCACTCTGATAGGAAATCTGTTCTTCTTTTGGTTTTTTCCCGGAGGTATTATCCTTTAATCCTGCATTCACTTCTTTCAGATAACGGAGTGTGATCGTATTATTTGCATCGATCTTTCCTGCATTGCGTAAAGACTTCTTTGCGAGATCATACTTGCCCTCCTGAATGTAAAGCAGTGCTAAAAGCTGATGCCCGCTGACTAATTTCGGATTCAATGACAATACTTTTTTTAACTGGATAATTGCCAGATCGCGGCTGTCCTGTCTGCAGTATAATAATGCCTGATTGTATTTTTTGATGGTCTGATTGATCGTCTCAAGCCTTGACCTGTTATTCTGTATCTCATCCAGATAACGGCTTGCAGCATTATCAGACGGCTGATAGTTCTTACTGATCACCCACTCTGTCAACGCCTCCACGACTTCGCCCATCTCAAAATAGACCAGTCCAAGCAGATTTCTTGCATCTATATTTAATTTATTGAATTTCAGACTTGTTTTGAGACTTTCAATTGCTCCTGAAAGATCACGGACCCCCGCCTTTGCCAGTGCATCATTATAATATTCATTGGATGCCATGACAATTTTTTTATATATTTTTACATTTACGCCACATTCAGGGCAGATATTTTCCCTTCCAAGCTTTGCTCCACAATTATAGCACTTCATTCTTTCCCTCACTTCACGAACTTACATTTGACTTTTCAAAAGATATCTTACATATTATGCTTTAATTCCTGCATCATCTCTTTTAAAACATCTGTCATATCTGTTAATTCATGATTATATATCGCCTGCTCTGCCTCTTCTACCTCTAAGCTCGGTTTAAAATTCTTTAACTCTTCTTCAAAATTAATCATAATCGACCAGTCCTTTTCTGCCAAATTTTATGGCAACATCTATTTTAATATTCTTCGCTCCTTTGCACAATTTCGGGGCAAAAAGAATCACCACTATATTATAATATAGTGGTGACAATAATCAAGTAAATTTATATTAAGTTTTTCGTAAAACTTCTGCCATATTCGACAGCAGTTTTATGAGCATTCTCTCGTCTTGATCTTATCCTGCAGCTTGTAAAACTCCGCTGATTTTACATTGTTCTGTACAAGCAGCTTGGTATCCTCGATCTGGATCACCACTCCCGGATAAGTCTCCCGCAAAACGGTAACACATGCACCGCTCGCACTCTCGATCAGATTACGAATCTGTTTTGCCTCTTCTTTGCTGTTTGCTAACGTTGCAGTATCACGGATCTTGACACGGAGCAGTGTTACTCTCCTCGGATCATCTTTATAGCTGACTCCACGAGCTTTTTCGAGTTCTTCAAACTTTCGCAGTCCCTCATCGATCTGCGCTAATCCCTGACTCAGCTCCTGGATCGTCTTCTCTAACTGTCTGAGCTTTTCATATTCCTCCGGACTTGCACCAGCCATAATAACGGTCTTCTTCTCGGCATCGTTCCCTAATGTCGTAACCTCGATTCCACACACTCCATGTGTAAGGCCACCGATGATGCCTCCGCGTTTTCCATTCATGATGATCTTTCCAAAGCACTGTACCTGGCAATCCATCAACACATCTGCACAGATATCGCCTGCACATTCAATACGGGTAAATTCAAAAAACTTTGCGGTAATACTGCCTTTTGTCTTTACTGATGCCTTATTTCCACCGAGCATTCCACTCCTTAAAATGATATCTTTTCCTGCCTCTAACGTGCATGCCTCGACGATTCCATCCACTGTGATCGTACCGCTTGCTTTTACTATAACGCCGCTTTCCACGCTTCCGTGGATCACAACATCACCATGAAAATCAATGTTGCCACTGGAAAGATCTGCATTGCCGGACAATTCATGTACCGGAAGGATCACAACCCTGTCATTCTGTGTCTCAATCTTACCACTCATCAGCGCAACATAGGTATTATCATCCCGGCGTTCAAATCCTTTTCCTTTCAGTGGAAGCTGTTCTCTTCCCCGCTTTGCAGGTATCGGCTTTCCAGTGACTGTCTTGCCGTCTGTTCCCTCCACACAAGGATGGTACTCCGCGATCACCTGATCCTGCACCACAGACTCTATCGACTTTACAGACCAGTAATCCACGGTTCCATCCGGTTTTATCAACGGTTTTTTATCAAAGTTGCAGTTAAAATTATAATCATAATAACCGTCTTTTCCATCTACCGCCTCTGTGCCCCGTGCTATTAATGTCTCCAGTCCATATTTTTTTTCATCAGCCAGCTTTTTCAACGCTGATTCATCTATTCCGTACTTGACACCTCTCTCATCCAGTGCTTTCTGCAATGATTCAACTGTATATTCTCCCCCATCGTCCGGTGTTACAAGCATAATATAAGCTTCCATGCCATCCGCCGTTATCTGTACGATTGGCTTTTCCTCTGTTACCATAGGCGTGCTCCCCAATTCTTTCTCATGTATGTATATATATAGTAACGTAGAATATTCCTTATCTTATATAATACTAGTACTTTTATGCTTTTTCAAGTAAATTCTTTAACAAAATGTTTGTTTTTTGGTGCTATTTTACTAAAAAGAGCTATGACAGGCAGGCTCCTTTCCGGCTCGCCGGTAAGGATGAAACCTTCATGCATAGCTCCTTTTTACTTATATCATGTACAAAATCAGCACATGATCCAATTCGCCATTCTTGCGCTCATTATCTTGCAATTATTTTGACATCTGTGCCAAACGTTCTTTGACCTGTGCCATCATCTGCTCATATCCGGCAAGTTTATCTTTTTCCTCCTGCACTTTTGCTTCCGGTGCTTTGCTTAAGAATTTTTCATTGGAAAGCATTCCCTTAGAACGTGCAAGTTCTTTCTCTAAACGTGCCTGTTCTTTTAACAGACGTTCTTTTTCCTTTTCAAAATCAACCAGATCTTCCAGTGGCAGATATAATGTTGCACCAGGTATTACAACAGATACAGCGTCCTCCCCGATTCCTGTCTTATCCTGCTGCACCATGACCTCACTTGCGCCGGCAAGGTTTGCATAAGCCTCTTTCGTCAGTTCAAAGGAATCACGCAAAGCGGCATTTTCAGTAACAATAAAGATTTTTGCTTTTCTTGATGGCGGAACATCCATCTCTGTGCGCAAATTACGGACACCTTTTACCAGATCCTTGCAGTGCTCTAACATTTCTTCCTCTGCCGGGAAATTCCAGTCAGCACGGTACTCCGGCCATTTTGCAAGCATGATCGTGTCTTCTTCCGGATGCAGTGTGCAGAAAATCTCTTCTGTGATAAACGGCATGAACGGATGAAGCAGTTTTAATGCCTCTGTCAGTACGGTCTTTAATGTCCAGAATGCTGCGTTTGCAGATGCCGGATCATTTTCTTTATTATAAGTACGGGTCTTAGTGATCTCAATGTACCAGTCACAGAATTCATCCCAGATGAAATCATAAACTTTCTGTACGGCGATTCCCATCTCGTACTTATCCATATTTTCTGTCACATCTTTTGCAAGTGTGTTTACTTTGGATAAGATCCATTTATCTGCCGGTTTTAACTCGTCAAGTGATGGGGTTTTGATCTCACTTCCCTCAAGGTTCATCATAATGAAACGGGATGCATTCCACACTTTATTTGCAAAGTTTCTTGATGCCTCAACACGCTCCCAGTAGAAACGCATATCATTTCCAGGTGCATTTCCGGTGATCAGTGTCAGGCGGAGTGCGTCTGCACCGTATTTGTCGATAACTTCCAGCGGATCGATACCGTTTCCTAAAGATTTACTCATCTTACGTCCCTGGGAATCACGAACCAGTCCGTGGAATAATACGGTATGGAACGGTGCTTTTCCCATCTGCTCATAACCTGAGAAGATCATACGGATAACCCAGAAGAAAATGATATCGTATCCGGTTACAAGTACGTCTGTCGGATAGAAGTAATCTAAGTCTTCTGTCTTTTCCGGCCAGCCTAATGTGGAGAACGGCCAGAGTGCGGATGAAAACCAGGTATCTAAGGTATCCGGGTCCTGCTCCATATGGTCACAGCCGCATTTCGGACATTTTTCCGGCGCAGTCTTTGCTACGACCATCTCACCACAGTCCGGGCAGTAATAAGCCGGAATACGATGTCCCCACCAGAGCTGTCTGGAAATACACCAGTCACGGATATTGTCTGTCCAGTTAAAATATGTTTTCTCCATACGTTTTGGAAGTAACTGGATATCTCCATTTTTTACTGCCTCAACAGCAGGTTTGATCAGCTCATCCATCTTTACAAACCACTGCTGTTTTACCATCGGCTCTACGGTTGTGCCACAGCGGTCATGGGTTCCTACATTATGGGAATGTGGCTCTACTTTTACAAGAAGTCCCTGTTTCTCAAGATCTTCCACTAATGCTTTTCTGCACTCATAGCGATCCATGCCCTCATATTTTCCGGCATAATGATTCATCGTTGCATCATCATTGATAACCGTGATTTCTTCTAAGTTATGGCGTTTTCCGACCTCAAAGTCATTCGGGTCATGTGCCGGTGTGATCTTTACGCATCCGGTTCCGAACTCTTTATCAACATACGCATCAGCGATCACCGGGATCTCGCGGTCTGTCATCGGAAGTTTTAACATTTTTCCAACAATATCTTTGTATCGGTCATCATCCGGGTTGACTGCAACTGCGGTATCGCCAAACAATGTCTCCGGTCTTGTTGTTGCGATCTCGACAAATCTGCCTTCTTCACCGACAACCGGATAGTTGATGTGCCAGAAAAATCCGTCCTGCTCCTCATGTTCTACCTCAGCATCTGAGATGGAAGTCTTACATACCGGACACCAGTTGACGATACGGGAACCCTTATAAATCAATCCTTTTTCATATAATTTTACGAATACCTCAAGCACTGCCTCAGAGCAGCCTTTGTCCATGGTAAAACGCTCTCTCTCCCAGTCAGCGGAAGATCCCATTTTCTTTAACTGGTTGATAATGCGGCTGCCGTACTCATCACGCCACTCCCAGCATTTTTCAAGGAAACCCTCTCTTCCGAGATCACGTTTGTCAATGCCCTGTTTTTTGAGGTTCTCGATTACCTTAACCTCAGTTGCAATGGAAGCATGGTCTGTACCAGGCTGCCACAGTGCATTATAACCCTGCATTCTCTTATAACGTGTTAAAATATCCTGCATGGTGTTGTCAAGTGCATGTCCCATGTGAAGCTGTCCTGTGATATTTGGCGGCGGCATTACAATGGTAAACGGCTTTTTGCTGCGGTCTGCCTCGGCGTGGAAATAGCCGTTATCTTCCCATTTTTTGTATAAACGGTCTTCAATGCTTTTTGGATCGTAGGTCTTTGCTAATTCTTTACTACAATTCTGACACATAATCTGTTCTCCTTTTTGATTAATGAACAAAGAGTTGCTTGCGACTCTTTCGCGCTCGGGCGGTGCTGTTTACAGCTAACTTCTTCTCTGCGAGATGCGCATCCCGCCCGGAGGGCTTTTTGATTCATAGGACGAATTTCCTATGAATCAAAAAAGCCCTTTGTATCCCATACGGAATACAAAGGGCGAATATGATCGCGGTACCACCTTTGTTGGTGCTTGTGTCCAGCCAGTCCATGCCTGACCGGTCATCCTGTAACGTGGATGAGTCGTGAATACCTGTGCATACCTGCAATGCCTGTTCTTATGTCCTGTCATACAGCTATACTTTCTCAGTATTCCGGTTCAAAAGCTACCTTCCACATATCTTTCTCTGGGATGTCTTTCAGCCGGTGAACTTCCCTCTCTGCAAAGAGTTTATGTGTACTCTTCTTTCTCACAACCTTTGTTTTTTTGCTGTTTTTATCATACGAGGGGACGCATGGTTTGTCAACTGTTTTTTTAGATCTCTTCCTTGCAGCAAAGAATCCTCCCGTAAATGCAAGCGGGATCGTGAACATAATAATAAATGGTGACGATCTTCATCCATACCGGCTGTATTCCTATTCTTCCTCTGATTCCTCGTCATCCACGATCGCTGCCGCAGCGCCTGATACTGCTGACACTACTGCAACCACAGTTGCTATGAGCACTACTAAAAGTAAACAAATCAGAAAAATCCATAATCCTGTCTCCGTCATATTCCTCTCCATTTCTATGTGTACTTTGCAAATGGTCAGCCTGTCCGATTTCAGCTGCACCTGTTGTACCCCAACACATCCGATCTTTTTTCTACCAATTATAAATAATAGTATAGCACACAACCGCCCTGTTTACCAGTGACATCGTCAAAGATTTTTAATCAAAAATGAGACCACCTGTCTGGCAGTCTCATTTTTTATAGTACAGCAATTTTTTACAAATTTTTGAACAGACTTGTTAACCCTTTACACTACCAAGTGCGACACCCTGTACGATATGTTTTGATAAAAACAGATATACAATAATAACCGGGAAAATAGAGAATGCGATCATTACATATACCTGCCCCATATCGAATTTGAGCCAGTCAGCTGCACGCAGCTGTGCGATTAAGATAGGCAGTGTCTTTTTCTTATCGTCGTGCAGGATCAATGCCGGTGTGAAGTAATTATTCCAACTGCTTACAAAAGTAAAGATCATCTGTACGGCGATCGCTGGCTTCATTAATGGCATTACGATAGAGTTAAATGTACGGAACTCCCCAGATCCATCAATGCGCGCTGCCTCAACCAGTGACAACGGCAGTGTACTTTCCATGTACTGTTTCATATAGAAAAATGTAACCGGAGCTGCGATTGTCGGCACGATCAGAGGAATAAAGGAATCCTCTAAATGCATACCAGATACAAGTTTGATAAATCCAAGTGCAGTTACCTGTGTCGGGATCATCATGATCATCAAAATAAACGGATAAATATATTTTTTCAGTTTGAAATCATATGCATGGATCGCATAAGCTGTCATCGTTGAAAAATATACACTGAGTATTGCACTGAGTGAGGAAACGATCAGACTGTTGAACATACCGTTCCAAACTGGAAGCGTTCCATTTCTTAAGTTCTTCCAGTTTTCCCACAAATGACTGCTTGGAACCAGTGTAAAACCGGACTGCATCTCACCATTTGATCTGGTCGCATTGATAAATAATACATAAAACCAGAACAGACATAATATAGAAACAATGATGAGTACAACGTATGCGATTGCTCTTCTTGCATGAATACCTACGCCTTTTTTCAAATTACGATTTTCATTCATGATCTTCACCCCTTCCTCTTATCATTGCCGGTAATCTTAAATACGATCAGACTTAAAATACCTGTAATGATAAACAGAATAACTGACAATGCACCAGCCATACCATAGTTCTTACTGTAGAGATGTTTATTTAAGAACATGATCAGTGTCATAGTAGAACGCATCGGATCACCGGTTCCATTGGTTAAGATCTGTGGAACATCGAATAACTGTAAACCACCGATCAGAGATGTGATGACCACATATACAAGGATCGGACGTAACAGCGGTAACGTGATCTGCCAGAATACCTGGGAAGAAGTTGCTCCATCGACTTCTGCTGCCTCAAATAAAGAAGTATCGATACCCATCATACCAGCCATCAGAAGGATCGTTGTATTACCAAACCACATCAGGCAGTTCATCAGTGCGATCAGTCCTCTTGCACTTCCCGCATTTGATAAAAATTTATATGGTGTATCAATAAATCCGATCTGCATCAGCATTGAGTTGATCGGTCCTCCATCGGAGAACAAGGTAAAAAACAACATGGAAAATGCGGATGCCATGATCAGGTTTGGAAGATATACGACCGTTTTAAAGAAACGTGTTCCTTTTAATCTGAGACGCACATCTGAAAACCATGCCCCAAGTACAAGCGATAAAATAATCTGCGGTACGAAGCACATGATCCACAATAACAGAGTATTTTTGGTATAAATCCAGATATCTCCATCCGAGAAAAGCTTTTTATAGTTTGCAAGTCCGACAAAATTCGGTCCGACCTGTGTCAGTCCTGACATATAGTTTTCGAAGAAACTGTTATAAATAGTGCTGATCAATGGAATCAGCTGAAAAACAACATATACTACAATAAAAGGAATCAAAAAGATATATCCCCATTTATTGTACTTTACTACCTTTCCACTGCTTTTTTTCATAACAACCTGACCTCCTTTTCCAGAGTGCATGATTTTCGTTCACAGAGCTCACAGCATCCCTCACTCTTATCCTGTGTAAGTCTGCTGTCAGCTCTGCGCTTACAGTTTTTACACAAATTTGGATATAAAATGAGCCGCGCCCGCCTCCCTTACGGTCCGGCAGGCGCGGCATCTGATCATTTTTTATACCGTTCGTCTGCTTAGTATGTTAACTCCGGATATTTCTCTACAACTGCTTTGTAGAACAGATCTAATGCTTCTTCCTTAGTAGCTGTTCCCTCGAAGTAGTTCTTCATTGCATTCTGGAACTCTTCGTTACATCCCTGATCATAAGAAGAAAGATTGCTTAAATCAAGTTTGGAAACACCTGAGCTGTAAATGCCAAGTGGATTCTGTCCGCCTAAGATCTTGCTTGAGTAGGAGCTGTCTGCCATCTCAGTGATTACATCCTGATTGTTTACGAAGTCATCATCTTTCTCGATGATCTCTTTCATAACGTCATCATTGGTTGTCATCTGAAGCATGATATCTTTTACAAGGCTCTGGTTATCAGTTCCTGCTGCTGCACAGATCCATGTACCGCCCCAGAAGAAGCCCTGAGGTCCTTCCGTTGCACCCCAGCCACCGTTGTAACCGATACTGCCTTCTGTATCTGCTGCCATTGAGAAGTTTACTAACCATGCAGGTCCAAAGTAGCAGAATACATTTCCTTCCGGATAGAAACCTTTCTTCCAGTCATCACTCCACAGTTCGTATGTTCCTGTCTCACCTGCATCTACAAGTTCTTTGGAATCATCCACCCATTTCATAATGTTGTCATCAATATTGATCTTGCCGTCAACAACCCATTTTGAAGTAACGTTGTTGGAGTATACACGGTAAGTATCGTTTGCGGAAGATGTGATTGTGTAACCTGCATCTTTCATTTTCTTTGCTGTATCATTAAATGTATCCCAGTCTTTTACGTAATTCTGAACTTCAGCAGGATCATCAGAACCTAATACTTCTTTTGCTGCATCTCTGTTATAGAATAATACACCAGGGCAGCCCTGCCATGAAACACCTTTTAATACACCGTTGGAATCTGTAACAACATCTTTGGTGTACTGGTACTGTTTGGAAAGATCAGCATCGGTAATTCCAAGATCTGTAACTGCCATTGTGTAATCTGTATCAACATATTTCAATGCATAATCGGCTTCTACCAAGAAGATATCGATCTTATCGTCTGCTGCTGCATCTGCCTGTTTTAATAAGGTTGCATCCAGATT
The DNA here is from genome assembly GCF_041325975.1 of Roseburia sp. Taxonomy (NCBI): domain Bacteria; kingdom Bacillati; phylum Bacillota; class Clostridia; order Lachnospirales; family Lachnospiraceae; genus Roseburia; species Roseburia sp. The sequence continues at coordinate 54,021 of NZ_JBGLEJ010000003.1, forward strand.
GTTCTGATATGCATTGTCATCATTTGGTGTAATGTTCCATTTTACAGTTACATCACCGATCGTACCTGTGGTTGCATCCACCTCTGTATATCCTGGATAATGATCTGTCAGACGGCTCTTGAACTCTTCATTCCAGCAGTAGATGTTAAGTACTTTTCCTTCATCAGAAGCACTTGCATCTGAACTTGTATCAGCGCTTGCTGCTTCTGTTGCCGGAGCGGCTTCATCTGTGGTTGCTGCTGCATCACTCTTCGTATCTGCTGCGTTGCTGCCACTGTTTGTGCTGGTGTTTGCTGCATTGCTGCCGCCGCATCCTGCCATCATGGTTACGAGCATTGCTGTGCATAATAATGTGCTAACGATTTTCTTTTTCATGGAAAACCCTCCTCCTTAATATGTGGTCTTTTGACCATTGTTTGTTTGCTACTTTTCAGTAGATAGTTCAGAATCAAATGCCTATCTTCCGTATACATTTCTGCAAAAATGCTGTCCGTATGTAGCTGCAACTACTTTTAAATACGTCCAACGGATTTACCGGCAACTAAGATTCCTTCTATAACGACTCTCTCTACGAGAGTTGTTCTCGGTTTCTCAATAGTGCCTATCAGCCGCTTGGCTGCCTCGCTCCCGATCAGCTCTGTGTCCTGTCTGATCGTTGTAAGCTGTGGATGTAATAACTGTGACATCCTCGTCCCGTCATATCCTGCAATTGAAATATCCTTCGGAATCCGAAGTCCCATCTCTATGATAACATTCCTTCCTCCTATTAAAGAGGTGTCATCCGGATATATGATACAGGTTGGCGGATCTTCTAAATTGAGCAGTTCCTTTGTCTGCTTTGCTGCTTCCCTGGTTTCCAGATAATCTGCTGTCCGGATATATTCATCCGGAATCTTTAAACCAAGTTCATCAACTGTCCGGTAAAAACTTGCCAGCCGGTCTTTCGTAACGTAAGAAGCCTGCTGCCCATGAATATATGCAATTTTTCGATGTCCCTGCCCGTATATGTATTTTACAAGATCTTCAATGCCCTGAATATTATTGGAACTGACTGCCGTACAATTATGATGTACATAATCGATTGTAACAACCGGCAGGTCACTGTTCATCAGTTCTAAGACATCCGGGTCATTGAAATCGGCACAGACAATTGCAACTCCTTCAAAATTCCGGTATCTGCAATGTTCATAATAAGACATCTTGCGATTTTCAAAACAGGTATTGATAAATGTAATGTCATATCCCTGTTTCTCTGACTGGACTTTTAATCCATTCAGTACTCCCGAAAAATACTCATGTGTCAAACCGCTTCCCGCATCTTCTTCAAAAAGAACTCCTATATTATAGGAACGGTTTGTCTTTAGAGCTCTCGCCGCTGCATTAGGAAAATATCCAAGTGCTTCTGCTGTCTTTCTGACACGGTTCTTTGTCTCTTCGCTGATATCTCTCTGGTCATTTAAAGCCTTGCTTACAGTGGCAGTGGATACTCCACATTTCTCTGCAATCGTTTTTAATGATACCATGGAAACCTCCAGCTTCTCTTCGAAAACGAAATGTTGTTTCCGAAATATTGCTTAATCGTTTTCGTACTTTTACTATATGCCATCCATAAGCAAATTGCAACTGGTTTTTGGCGATTCGTCGCTTTTTACACTTTTTTACATTAGTTTTTGTGTATTTTTACATTAAATATTAGACCAATTATCTGTAATCTTAGTACTTTGTATCTACTTCTTATACGTTTTCGTAAAATACTTTAATTATTCATCAAAAAATAGCCATTGTCGCTTTCATCCATAAAAGTATGTTTTTTTTGTCTAATCTGCTATATTTGCCTGTTTTTCAATGTTTTATATTGATTTTTATTCTTTCTGAATATATACTTTTTATTAAGAAATGAAAACTTAATCGTTTTCGAAACTGCTACTTATCAATATTTATGTATATGGAGGATTTTATTATGAAATTCGGTTATTTTGATGACGCCAACAAAGAATATGTCATCACATCCCCAAAAACACCACTGCCATGGATCAACTACCTTGGTTCCGAGAACTTCTTTTCCCTGATCTCAAACACCTGCGGCGGCTACAGTTTCTACAAAGATGCAAAGTTACTCCGCCTGACCAGATACCGCTATAATAATGTACCGCTCGATTCTAACGGACATTACTACTATATTAAAGATGGCGATACGATCTGGAATCCAGGATGGATGCCGTCAAAGACGGAACTGGATGCCTATAGCTGCCGTCACGGCATGGGTTATTCCGTATTTAAAGGAAGTAAAAATAAACTGACTGCAGAACTTACCTCCTTTGTCCCGGTTGGTGAGACCTGTGAGGTCGGCAAACTTTCCCTTACGAACGAGTGTAATGAAACCCGTAATTTTTCCGTATTCTCTTACGTAGAGTTCTGTCTGTGGAATGCAATGGATGATATGACCAACTTCCAGCGTAACTTCTCCACCGGTGAAGTTGAGATCCATGGTTCCGCTCTTTACCATAAGACAGAATACAGAGAGCGTAGAAATCACTATGCTGTTTACGCTGTCAATGCCCCGATCGCAGGATTTGATACAGACCGCGATTCTTTCTTGGGTGCATATGGAGAAAATTCTGCTCCGGAAGTTGTCGTAAATGGAACTTCAAAAAATTCTGTAGCAAGCGGCTGGGCTCCGATCGGTTCCCATCACCTTAAAGTTTCTCTTGCTCCAGGTGAGACAAAAACCTATGTTTTTGTACTTGGCTATGTCGAAAATCCGGTAGAAGAAAAATGGGTAGGCCGTGCTGAGGACGGCATCATCAACCGCAAACGATCTGATGAGCTTCTCTCACGCTTCGATACCGCAGAAAAAGCAGATGCAGCACTTGCTAAATTAAAAGATTACTGGAATGAACTGCTTTCTCATTTTACTGTTTCTTCCAGTGAAGAAAAATTAGACCGTATGGTTAACATCTGGCATCAGTATCAGTGTATGGTTACCTTCAATATGAGCCGTTCCGCTTCCTATTTTGAGTCCGGCATCGGCCGTGGCATGGGATTCCGTGATTCCTGCCAGGATCTTCTTGGTTTCGTACATCTGATCCCTGACCGCGCAAGAGAGCGTATCTTAGATATCGCTGCTACCCAGTTTGAAGACGGAAGTGCTTATCATCAGTATCAGCCGCTCACAAAAAAAGGTAACTCTGACATCGGAAGCGGATTTAACGATGATCCGTTATGGCTGATCGCCGGAACTGCCGCTTATATCAAAGAGACCGGGGATTATACAATTCTTGACGAAATGACGCCATATGACAGCGATGCTTCCAAAGCAACCACCTTCATGGAGCATTTACGCCGTTCCTTCCATTATACAATGGATCACTTAGGGCCGCACAATCTGCCTCTGATCGGACGTGCTGACTGGAATGACTGTCTCAACTTAAACTGCTTCTCGACAGAACCTGGCGAATCATTCCAGACATTTGGTCCTTCCGAAGGCCCGAATGCAGAATCCGTATTTATCGCAGGTATGTTTGTCCGCTATGGAAAAGATTATGCTGCAATCTGCCGCCATCAGGGTATGACAGAGGAAGCAGAAATCGCAGAGAAAGCAATCGCAGAAATGGAAAAAACCGTTATGGATGCCGGCTGGGATGGCGAATGGTATCTGCGTGCTTACGATCATTACAAAAATAAGATCGGTTCAAAAGAATGTGAGGACGGCAAGATCTTTATCGAGCCTCAGGGATTCTGCGTTATAGCAGAGATCGGCTTAGAAGAAGGCTACTGCTTAAAAGCAATGGAATCCGTTGAAAAATACTTAGACACCAAATACGGTATTGTGCTGTTACAGCCGCCTTATCACAGATATCATGTAGAACTTGGTGAGATTTCCTCTTATCCACCAGGATATAAAGAGAACGCCGGTATCTTCTGCCACAATAATCCATGGATCTCCATCGCAGAGACCGTAGTCGGCAGAGGCAACCGCGCATGGCAGGTATATACCAGAACCTGTCCTGCATATATTGAAGACATCAGTGAGATCCACCGCACAGAACCGTATGTATACTCACAGATGATCGCCGGAAAAGATGCACCGAACTTCGGTGAGGCAAAGAACAGCTGGCTGACAGGAACCGCCGCATGGACATTCCTTGATGTTTCCCAGTTTATCCTCGGTATCCGTCCGGATTATGACGGTCTGACTGTAGATCCTTGTATCCCATCTAAGTTAGATGGATTTACTGCAAAACGTGATTTCAGGGGTGTCAGCTACCATATCACAGTAAAGAATCCGGATCATGTTGAAAAAGGTGTTGTTTCCATGATCGTGGATGGACAGCCGGTAGAAGGAAATACCATTCCATTCTCCGCTGATAAAAAAGATGTAAATGTTGAAGTAACGATGGGTTAACCTCCCATACCTGTCTTTACCTATAGAAAAGGAGCCTTTAATAAATGAAGGCTTCTTTTTTATCCTATACCGTTAAAATATTTCATTTTGTCTGTATTTACGCGGCGAAACACCTTTTATCCTACGAAAAGAATCCCCAAAATAATTACTGTCATTAAATCCACATTCGAATGCTATATCCGTGATTGATTTATCTGTTTCCAATAACAGTCTGCTGGCATTTTGTATACGTAGGTTAATGATATATTCCTTAAAACCAAAACCTGTCGCTGTTTTAAATCTTTTGGACAAAAATGACTTGCTCATATGAAATTTCTCCGCCACATCTTCCAGTAAGATATTTTCCGTATAATGCTCAAATATATAAGTTGCAACCTCCTGAATCTTCCGGTTGTCTATATCCAGCTCTTTTATCACTGTTTCCTCATACTCCCTGCATCTTATGATAAACAGTAAGAGTTCCACAAGTCCTGCCCTGATAAACGCTGGTGACAATTCATCCGGCGTTTCATTTTCAAATATCAGCTTATCCAGAAGGGAAATCACATAATCCCTGCGTTTTTCCGGTACATTTATTACTCCCGGAACCATGCAGTTCTTAAGGTGTTCGTCTCCGATCTGTTCTCTGATTGAGTCTACAGCCTCATTTCGAAAACTGATCACAATCCTTTCATGAAGTCCTTTTCCGGTATATATGGTCTTATGCAGGCAGCCACCCGGAACGATTACAAGATCCCCTTTTCCAAACTTGTATATATTATGATCGATAAAACTGGTACATTCTCCGTTTGACAGATAAAAGATCTCATGAAACGGATGTACATGTGGTTCACAGTTACTTTTACTTATCGTATTACTTTTTTTGATTTTTTTAATATCAAAATCTCTTGGCATATCCTGAAACATAAACTTCTCCATTTTTGTACTTTTTTTCTGTATTTTTCTTTATTTTTTCTATTTTTTCATGGAATATACTGTTTTATTGTCATATTATGAACTACATAAATACATTTTGTCAACATGCTTTATTATTTTATAAAGCTCCAGGGAGGTTCTATGTCAAAACCAATATCTGAAAATAAAAGAAATATGATTTTAAACGGCAGTCTGTCACAGGCAATTCTTATGCTTGCCGTTCCGGTTATGATCAACAGTTTTATACAGTCAATGTACAATCTTACCGATACCTTCTGGTTAGGCAGGATCGGAACTGAAAATCAATCTGCCATAACGCTTGTATCACCATTCCAAAATATCCTTACCAGCTTTGGAAATGGTATCACAACCGCGGGTGCTATTCTAATATCACAATATCTTGGTGCCAGAAAAGATGAGCAGGCAGCCAAAATGGCAAATCATATATGCCTCATTTCTCTTGGTTTCTCGATTATCTGTGCACTACTGTGTTTTCTGATATCTCCATCACTGGTTACCTGGCTTGGTGCTGTTGGAAATGTGTATGTGTATGGTCTTACCTATTTAAGAATTGTTGTTCTCGATCTTCCATTTTTATTTATGATTAATTTATTTACGGCAGTGAAACAGGCACAGGGCGACACTGTAAAACCTATGCTTCTAAACCTGCTTGGTATCGTGATCAATCTCATATTAGATCCACTTTTCCTCATCGTATTTCACTGGGGGATCGGAGGCGCGGCATTTGCAACACTTACCGCAAAAATTCCATGTGCCCTGATTGGTTTTATCATACTTAAAAAACCAGGGCAGTTGATAAGAATTTCTTTTAAGAATTTTGTATTTGACAAAAAAATGATAAGTTCCATTATAAAAATCGGTCTGCCAACTGCTATTGGCGGAAGTACCATGCAATTAGGAACTTTGCTCATGACAAGAAATGTAAATGTTTATGGCTATATTGCAACAAGTGCCTACGGTATTGGCAATAAGATCAATAGCCTTATTACAATGCCCGCAAGCGGTATTGGCTCTGCCGTATCCACTATCGTAGGACAGAATATTGGCGCCGGTAACAGGAAACGGGCGGATAAAGCATTTCATTATTCTCTTAGAATATGCGCCGTATTCCTTCTTATTTTGGGATTCATATTATCAAGACACCCTGTTTCCCAGGCTATGGTATCATTTTTTTCATCCGATGCCAAAGTCATTCCTCTTGCAGCCGACTATCTGTCCATTATTGCTTTCTGGTGCTGGACAAATGCTTTTTATAATGTATCACAGGGATTATTTCAGGGATGTGGACATACATTCATAACAATGCTTGTAGACGCTTCAAGGATATGGATATTCCGTCTGCTGACTCTCTTTATATGCGCAAATATATTCCATCTGGGAGTAGCATCCATCTGGTACTCCGTTGTGATCAGTAACGGAACCTCTGCCCTGATCCTGTATATACTATACTGGACCGGTATATGGAAAAAAGGATATGCAGACCTTCGCTAGAGCCTTTCATATCCTTTTCTCATTCATTTTAATCTTCTATTTCCAGTTATCAAAATTTGTTGCAAATTAATTTGCTGTCACAAGTCCGTTCTCACAATCCAATTCTACATATGCACTGGATTTTAAGACATCAAGCGCATGTTTTGCACCGATCAGGACAGGAATATCAAGGCTTAATCCTGCAATCGCCGCATGGCAGTTTTCGCCGGATGCTTCCACGATCAGTCCGGATGCCTCACGCATCTGTGTCATCATGGCATTGCTGGTATCTTTTGCAACAATGATGTCCCCGACTTTAAAGTTTTTAAGATCTTCTTCATTGTGACAAACGCAGAGATTTGCAGAAATCTTCTGTGTTCCGATTCCTTGTCCCTCCACTAAGATATGTCCTGCCACCTGCACCTTGATCAGGTTGGTCGTACCGGATACACCAAGAGGAACTCCTGCGGTTAAGACAACAACATCTCCTTTGGAAATGATTCCTGCTGCTTCTGCTGCATCGACTGCATAGTCAAACAGTTCTTCTGCTTGTGTCTTTTCCTCGATCATAAGCGGGATCACACCCCAGGATAATGCAAGCTGGCGGTAAATCTTCTCTGTCAGACAGCCTCCGATGATCGGACAGTTCGGGCGGTATTTGGAAACCATACGGGCAGTGCGTCCGGATTTTGTTACCGTGATGATCGCTGCTGCATTTAAATCACCCGCCATCGTACAGGTTGCATGGGAGATAGCATTGGTCACATCCGGGTTGCTCATAGTCTTACGCATTTTGAAACGCTGTAAGTAATTGATATCCTGCTCGGTACGGACTGCAATACGCACCATGGTCTTTAAAGCCTCGATCGGGTACATACCTGCAGCCGTCTCACCGGAAAGCATGATCGCACTGGTACCGTCATAGATCGCATTTGCAACGTCAGTTGCCTCTGCTCTGGTCGGACGCGGATGTTTCATCATAGAATCAAGCATCTGCGTTGCTGTGATAACTTTCTTACCTGCATCGTATACTTTTTTGATGATCATTTTCTGAATGACCGGCACATCCTCTAATGGTATCTCAACACCCATATCACCGCGGGCTACCATGATACCATCGGAAACGCGGATAATATCATCAATATTCTGTACACCCTGCATATTCTCAATCTTGGCAATGATATTGATATCTTCACCGCCTTTTTCTGCAAGGATCTTACGGATTGCAAGCACATCATCTGCTGTACGGACAAAAGATGCTGCAATAAAATCATAATCATGCTCTACTGCAAATACGATATCACCGTAATCTTTCTCACTGATATATGGCATGGACAGCTCTACATTCGGAACGTTCACACCTTTTCTGTTTGAGATCATACCGCCATTTAATACCTGACAGATGATATCCTTTGGCTTTTTGCCATCTTTATCTGCTTTTGCACCAGATGTCACTTTGATTTCTTTGACTTCCATTCCGATCAGACCATCATCGATCAGAATACAGTCTCCCGGCTTTACATCCTCCGGCAGATTTTTATAGGTAATGGAAACGCGTGTCGCATCTCCCATAATCTCATCGGTTGTCAGAGTAAACGTCTGTCCATCCTTAAGTTCAACTTTTCCATCTGTAAAATCTTTCAGACGGATCTCCGGTCCTTTGGTGTCAAGCAATGCTGCGACTGGACGTTTTAATTCCTTACGAAGCTTCTGTAACATCTGAAGACGTCCTAACTGCTCCTCATGGTCACCATGAGAAAAATTAAAACGGGCAACATTCATTCCCTCTTCGATCAGGCGTTTTAATACACCCTCTTTATCTGTTGCAGGTCCTAAAGTACAAACAATTTTTGTTTTTCTAAACATCTTTTTTCCTCGTAAAAAAATATATTTTCGGCAATCGATTCTTTCTTATTATTTTGTGATCATCGTACCCGGTCCACCACTCACATAGGTGCCGTCTTTGTTCAGCTTTGTAATAAGTACGGAACGGATTGCGGAATCTCCAATAAAATCGATGGCAGCCTGAATCTTAGGCAGCATATCATCTTCTCCGAACTGGCCTTCTTCCATGTACCGTTTTGCTTCTGCAACCGTCATGGTGGAAAGTGCTTTTTCATTCTCTGTGCCATAATTCAGACATACGTTATCCACACTTGTTAAAATGACTAACATGTCAGCATCTAAAAGTTCTGCTAATTTTCCTGCTGCAAGGTCTTTCTCGATCACTGCGCTGGCACCTTTTAAATTATTATCCTGTGAAAGCACCGGAATACCGCCGCCGCCACATGCAACAACAACCTGATCTGCATCGGATAATGCACGGATCGCATCGATCTCAACGATGTCCATTGGCTTCGGAGCTGCAACAATACGGCGGAAACCGCCTTCTACTGCAGTGACATGATTTCCTTTTTTCTCCTCTGCCTCAGCCTCTTCCTCTGTCATCACACGTCCGATCACCTTGCTTGGCTTATAAAAAGCCTCATCATACGGATCTACGACAACCTGCGTTAAAACTGTTGAAACCGTTTTATAAATTCCTTTATTGAGCAGTTCAGCACGGATAGCATTCTGTAAATCGTAACCGATGTATCCCTGACTCATTGCAGAACATACAGACATTGGCGTAGCGGTATACTCCGGATATAATCTGCAGAACTCATTCATTGCTGTATGGATCATACCAACCTGTGGTCCGTTACTGTGTGTAATGACTACCTGATAATCATCGCGGATAAAATCAGCAACCGCTTTTGCAGTGCGTTTTGTTGCCTCTTTCTGCTCCGGTAATGTGGTACCAAGTGCTTCATGACCAAGTGCTATTACGATTTTTTTCTTTTTCATGGCTATCCTCCGATACTGACTCTTCGTCATAGTGATTATTTTAGCATGAACCTTTTTCAGGCGCAATGTAAAAGGAGTTTGCTTCCTGTTAAGATTTTCTGCTTTTTGTAAAATTTATAGTTTCAGCATACCATATTCTTACATATTTTTAAATAAAAGAATATGCTCTTTGCGTACATTCTTTTATCCTGAACAATAGAATGCACGCTCTGCAAACATTCTATTGGCATGAATAAATGTATAACTCCGCGAACATTTTATTTTTCTTCCTGCGCTGCATTTTCATCCTGTAATGCATCTTCCTGCGGCAGCACGAATGAATCGATCAGCTCCCAGATCTCATCGCGTCCCTGCTTCGTCTCAGCGGAAAACGGAATGATCGTGGTGCCCGGCTGCACATTTAAGCCTTCGCGGATTGCTTTGACATTTTTCTGGATCTGGCTTCGTTTGATCTTATCGAGTTTGGTCGCAATGATGATCGGTGCAAATCCCTGATATACCATCCACTCATACATCATCCTGTCGTTTGCGGAGGGATCGTGGCGGATATCGATCAGGAGAAATACTGCTTTTAACTGTTTGGACGTGTGCAGGTAATTCTCAATCATTTTTCCCCATTTAGCCTTTACTTCCTCGGATGCTTTTGCGTAACCATATCCCGGTAGATCCACAAGATACATGGCATCGTTGATATTGTAAAAGTTAATGGTCTGTGTTTTTCCCGGCTGGGCAGAAGTACGTGCTAACGCTTTACGGTTCATCAGCGCATTGATCAGGGATGATTTTCCAACGTTTGACTTTCCTGCAAAAGCCACTTCCGCATACGCGGTATCCGGCACTTTGCTGGTCACACCGCAGACAATTTCCAGATTTACATTTTTTATTACCATGTTATTCTCCTCATTGTTATCTTCATTCACTTGCTATGATTTCTAAAACTTTCTTTTCATTTGCCGGCAGAAAATCTTATTTTTGTTTTTTCACAAACGCCACTTCCAGTACATCCTGCATTTTTTCCACAAATACAAGTTCTAAGCCTTTTTTGATCTCCGCAGAAATTTCCTCTACGTCCTTCTCATTTTTCTTCGGAATGCAGATCGTTTTGATCCCGGCATTTTTTGCAGCAAGGATTTTTTCTTTTAATCCACCGATCGGGAGCACTCTTCCACGCAGTGTGATCTCACCTGTCATCGCAACATCCGCACGTACCGGAGTCTGTGTGATTGCGGAAAGCATTGCCGTTGCCATCGTGATACCTGCAGACGGCCCATCTTTTGGCACCGCGCCTTCCGGAATGTGGATATGGATATCATTTTCCTGGAAAAACTTTTTCGGGATGTGATATTCTTCCCCTACTGAACGGATATAGCTTAACCCCGCCTGCGCTGACTCTTTCATGACGTCTCCAAGCTGTCCGGTAAGCTGTACCTCACCTTTGCCCGGCATTACATTGACCTCGATCTCAAGTGTATCACCGCCAACGCTCGTCCAAGCCAGTCCGCGCACGATTCCAACCTCGTCCGTCTCGTTTTTCATATCAAATGTATATTTTTCTTTTCCAAGATATTTTTCCACATTCTGACCTGTAACTTTTACGCATTTTGCTTCAGATTCATATACTTCCCTTGCAGCTTTTCTTGCAATTTCAGACAGTCTGCGCTCTAAATTACGCACTCCTGCTTCCCTTGTATAACCGGAAATGATCTTTTGCAGCGCACGGTCACTGATCTTTAACTGTTCCGGCTTTAAACCGTTTTTCTCTTTTACTTTCGGCAGCAAATGCTCTTTTGCAATATGGAACTTCTCATTTTCCGTATAACTGCTCACCTCGATCAGTTCCATACGGTCAAGCAGCGGACGCGGGATATCCTGTACAGAGTTCGCTGTTGCGATAAAAAGCACCTCAGACAGATCAATCGGAACTTCGATATAATGATCGCGGAACTTACAGTTCTGCTCTGCATCGAGCACCTCAAGCATAGCGGATGCGGTATCCCCCTTATAATCACTGCTCATCTTATCGATCTCATCAAGCAGCATCAGAGGATTTTTCACGCCCGCACTGCGCAGTCCGTTTACGATACGTCCCGGCATCGCACCAACATAAGTTTTTCTGTGTCCGCGGATCTCAGCCTCATCACGCACACCGCCCAAACTGATGCGCACATATTTTTTATCAAGTGCGCGTGCCACTGACCTTGCAATACTTGTCTTACCGGTACCAGGCGGCCCGACTAAACATACGATTGGGCTCTCTCCTTTTTTTGTCAGATTACGGACGGCAAGGAACTCTAACATACGCTCTTTTACTTTTTCAAGACCATAATGATCTTCATTTAAAATGCGCTCTGCATTTTTCAGATCCTTGTTATCATGTGATGCCTTATTCCATGGGAGTTCTAACATGGTCTCGATATAGCCGCGGCTGACCGCACTCTCCGAAGAACTTCCACTGATATTTTTAAAACGGAGGATCTCTTTTTTGATCTTCTCCTTGACCTCTTTATCTGCCTTTAATTTTTTTAACTGCTCTAAATAGGCATCCGCGTCAGACTCCGTGTTATCCTCACCAAGTTCTTCCCTTATCAGTTTCATCTGCTCACGCAGAATGTATTCCTTCTGATTCTTGTCAACACGCTTTTTTACTTTTGCCTGAAATTCATTTTTAATGGCAATGATCTCAATTTCTTTTAAAAGAAGCGCCATCAAAACTTCATAGCGCTCTGTCAGAGAAACTGCTTCTAATATTTCCTGCTTCTGTTCATAATAAAAAGGAAGATTATTGGCGATCAGATCCATAATCTTTGGCAGATTCTCTTCTTCTCTGACCTGTCTGCGCAATTCACCGCTGACACGCTGGTTGACAGACACATATTTTTCAAATGTGTCCTGCACACTGCGCACCATAGCCGTTTTTGCCTCATCTGACAACCCTTCATCGACTTCCTCACACCGCACGAGTTCAACCTCTAAAAAGTCCGTTTGAGAAACAAAAGCGGACAATTGTGCCCGCTCTGTTCCTTCGACTAAAACTCTTACGATGTTATTTTGTAATTTTATAACCTGCTTGACCTCTGCTATGATACCGATCTGATACAGATCTTCGATGCCAGGCTCTTCCTGCTCCACATCACGCTGTGCAACCAGGAAAATCTTCTGCTCATCCATCATGCTTTGCTCTACCGCATGGATCGACTTATCACGGCTCACATCAAAATGGGCGATCATCCCCGGAAGGATGACCATTCCGCGAAGCGCCACCGCAGGCATTTTCATCGTTTTATTATCCAACCTGTTTTTCCTCTATCTTTTCAAGTTCACGTTCTTCGATCGCAAGCTGCTCTTCTACCATATCTTTCGTGATCTGGCACTGTGTAATGGATTCATCCGATGGGATATGATACATCAGATCTAACGTAACAGCCTCCATGATCGCACGAAGTCCTCGTGCTCCTGTTTTACGTTCTAACGCTTTGTCTGCAATCGCCTCAAGCGCTTCTTTATCAAAGTTAAGAGCCACACCATCTAACTCAAACAGCTTCTGATACTGCTTGGTAAGTGCATTTTTCGGCTCCTGTAAAATACGGATGAGTGCATCTCTGTCAAGCATATCTAAAGATACGGTTACCGGCACACGTCCGATAAACTCAGGGATCAGTCCGAATTTTACAAAATCCTGTGGCAATGCATGTTTTAACACATCACCAATGTTATATTCTCTCCTGTCACGGATATCCGCATTAAATCCGATCGTCTTCTGATCCATTCTGGTCTCAATGATCTTTTCAAGTCCGTCAAATGCACCACCACAGATAAATAAGATATTCGTTGTATCGATCTGGATCAGTTCCTGCTGCGGATGCTTTCTTCCACCCTGCGGCGGAACAGATGCAACTGTTCCCTCTAAGATCTTTAACAGTGCCTGCTGTACACCCTCACCGGATACATCTCTGGTGATGGAAACATTTTCTGATTTTTTGGAGATCTTATCGATCTCATCGATATAGATAATTCCGCGTTGTGCACGCTCGATGTTATAGTCTGCTGCCTGAATGATCTTTAAAAGGATATTTTCAACATCCTCTCCGACATATCCGGCTTCCGTCAGTGTGGTCGCATCTGCGATCGCAAACGGAACGTTTAAGACTCTCGCTAATGTCTGGGCAAGTAATGTTTTTCCGGAACCGGTCGGTCCTAACATCAGAATGTTGCTCTTCTGAAGTTCGACACCGAGGTCATCCCCTGCCATGATTCTTTTATAATGATTATAAACAGCCACAGACAGCACTTTTTTTGCCTGATCCTGTCCAATGACATAATCATCCAAAAATGCCTTTAACTCTTCCGGCTTTAACAGATTAATCTCATCTTCCGGCTCTGCCACTTCACCTGCTGCCTCATCATTTTCTAATTCTTCATCGATAATTTCAGCACAGATATCCACACACTCGTCACAGATATATGCACCGTTTGGTCCTGCAATCAGCTTGCGAACCTGATCCTGCGTTTTCCCGCAAAAGGAACAACGGAACTTATCGTCATTTCTTCCTGCCATAATTGCTGTTTCTCCGTATTCTATCGATTTGTGATGACATCATCAATCAGACCATATGCCTTTGCTTCTTCCGCTGACATATAGTAATCACGCTCTGTATCTGCTGCGATCACATCATATGGTTTTCCGGTATTTGCAGCAAGAATCTCATTCAAACGTTTTTTCGTCTTTAAGATATTCTCTGCTGCGATCTGGATCTCTGTAGCCTGACCTTTTGCTCCGCCGGATGGCTGATGGATCATGATCTCCGCATTCGGAAGTGCAAGTCTCTTTCCTTTGGTACCTCCGGAAAGTAAGAATGCTCCCATACTTGCAGCAAGTCCGATACAGATCGTGGATACGTCACATTTGATATACTGCATTGTATCATAAATTGCAAGTCCTGCTGTTACCATTCCACCTGGGGAATTGATATATAACTGGATATCTTTTCCAGGATCTTCTGACTCTAAGAAAAGCAACTGTGCCACAGTTAAACTTGCTGTTGTCTCATTCACTTCTTCTCCGAGGAAAATGATTCTGTCTTTTAATAAACGGGAGTAAATGTCATAATTACGCTCTCCTCTGCTGGTCTGCTCAATGACGTAAGGTACTAAACTCATTTTGTTTTCCTCCAATCCTCTTTGTTTATAAAAATTTAATTATTGCTTATATGCTTAAACAGACCGGCCCGAATGAGCCAGTCTGTTGTATGTTGTCCGCTTTCGACGAAGCTTCTCTTATTCTTCTGCGTTCTCTTCAGCGTCCGCTTCTTTATCTTTCTTTGTCTTAGCCTTTGCTCTCTCTTTTACGTTTTCCATAACAAGGTCAACTGCTTTTGTTACGGAAATATCTCTCTTCATGGATTCTTTCTCAGCGTCGCCCATGTACTCTTTGAGCTTGTCTGCTTCCATGCCGTAAGCCTTTGCCATCTTCTCGATCTCAGCGTCGATCTCTTCTTCGCTTACTTCGATGTTCTCGTCTTTTGCGATCTGCTCTAATACAAGGCTGCTCTTAATACGTGTCTCAGCTTCCGGACGAACCTGCTCTTCTAATTTGTCTAATGTGAGACCGGAGAACTGCATGTACTGCTCCATGGAAAGTCCGCTCTGGGCAAGTCTCTGGGCAAATTCGTTTACCATGTTCTCGCACTGGGTTTTGATCATTGCTTCCGGAATCTCCATTGTAGATTTGTCAATGATCTTCTGGATTGCTTCATCCTCTTTTGTGCGTTTTGCTTCGTCCTCTTTCTGAACCTCTAAGTGTTTCTTTAAGTCTTCTTTGTACTCTTCTAATGTATTGAACTCAGAAACATCCTGTGCAAACTCATCGTTTAACTCCGGAAGTTCTTTTGTTTTTACTTCGTGGATCTTAACTTTGAATAATGCAGGTTTTCCTGCTAAATCTGCTGCCTGATATTTCTCCGGGAATGTAACGTTTACGTCTACTTCATCTCCGGCATTCTTTCCTACTAACTGATCTTCGAATGTATCGATGAAAGAGTGGGAACCGATCTCAAGCGGATGATTCTCGCCTTTACCGCCCTCAAATGCAACGCCATCAACGAATCCTTCGAAATCGATCACAGCGGTATCACCTTCAGCGATCGGTCTGTCTGTTACAGTAACAGTTCTGGAATTCTTCTGTCTTTCTTTCTCAAGCTCAGCTGCAAGCTCTTCATCAGATACTGTTGTATCGATTTTTGTTACCTGTACGCCTTTGTATTTACCAAGTTTTACTTCCGGTCTTACAGCAACCTCTGCTGTGAAGATGAAAGGTTTGCCAGCTTCGATCTGTACCACTTCGATAGAAGGTCTTGAAACAACATCTGCGCCGCTCTCTTCTACTGCCTGTGCGTAATTCTCCTGAATCAGAGTATTAGCAGCCTCCTCATAGAATACACCTGCTCCGTACATTTTCTCGATCATCTTTCTCGGCACTTTACCTTTACGGAAACCAGGAATGCTGATCTTTCCTTTCTCTTTCATATATGCAGCCTGGATCGCATCCTCTACCTTCTCTGCTGCAACTTCAATTGTGAGTTTTGCCATGTTCTTTTCTAAATTTTCCACCTGTACACTCATTATTACTCATTTCCTCCTTCAAACTTTATATGAATACTTGATGTACTTTTTTCCGTTCATTTCAATCTATGTTCCTGTCGAGCACCCCCGTTTTTCAAGGGTTTCGCCTGTCTTTCGGAAAAAAGGGCGTACTACGACTATCACAGTCATTTTAGGATTATAACACACTGTGTGGGAAAATTCCAGTTATTTTTGAATTTTTCCGGCAATGATGAGTTTTTTATCGACCAGTGTATCGCCTTCATACACCAATTTCAGTGAAAAATATTCCTCACACTCATCCAAAAGCCGCAGGAATATTTTGTCACCTTCCCACAGTTTCAGGTCTTTGATCTTCTTTTTCGAAACCCAGACAAGTTCTCCCTCGTCGCAGTCAGTCATCTCCCCGGTAAACTGGTCTGCCGTAAATAAGTGCATATATTCGGTACCCCACTCGTTGGAAATAAAGGTAATGACGCCACGCGGGCGGTAAGATGTCAGGGTAAGACCTGTCTCTTCCTTTACCTCCCGCAGCATACATTCCTCCGGCATTTCCCCCGCTTCAAACTTGCCGCCGACACCGATCCACTTGTCATGATTTAGGTCGTTTTCCTTTTTTACCCGGTGCAGCATCAGATAACAGTCATCTTTTTCGATATAACAAAGTGTGGTTAAAAACATCGCATCCTCCTGTAGAAATTTTCTGTTTCGTTTTTGCTGCCGTTCACACCTACTGTGTGAGCAGCAAATATTTTTTTACTCCTGCAGACCCGCAAACTGCGCCATATAAAGTTTATAATAAGCGCCCTTTTTCTCCATCAGCTCTGCCGGACTTCCCTGTTCTAAAATACCTCCCTGGTCGATCACAAAAATGCGGTCTGCGTTCTGGATCGTGGAAAGTCTGTGTGCGATCACAAAACTGGTTCTGCCGGAGAGCAATGCCTCGATTCCCTGCTGCACTAAAAGCTCCGTATGTGTATCAATGCTGGACGTTGCCTCATCTAAGATCAGGATTTTCGGCATGGAGATCATGGTTCTCGCAAACGCAATAAGCTGCCTTTGTCCGATAGAAAGTCCTGCCCCATGTTCTTTTAATTCCGTGTCATAACCTTTTTCCATTTTCATAATGAAATCATGCGCATTGACTGCCTTTGCAGCCGCAATCATTTCTTCATCTGTCGCATCTAATTTCCCATATAAAATGTTGTCACGGACTGTTCCGTGAAAGATAAAATTATCCTGCGTCATAACACCCATCTGACGCCTTAAGCTCTCAATGGAAACCTTTGTCAGATCGTAACCATCCACTAAAATTTTGCCGTCTTCAATGTCATAAAAACGGCTGATCAGATTAACGATCGTTGTTTTTCCTGCTCCGGTCGGTCCTACCAGTGCGATCGTCTCACCCGGTTTTACAGAAAAACTGACATCAGAGAGTACCTTTGTCTCCGCCGGTGTTCCCTTATCATAAGTAAAACTTACATGTGAAAATTCAACACTTCCCTCTATATCCGGCAGCTCTGTCACATCCTTTGCGTCCACAATGTCAGCGTCGGTATCTAAGATATCAAAAATACGCTCTGCCGCTGTAAGATTTGTGACAAGATTGTTATAAAAATTGCTCAAGTTCATGATCGGGTTCCAGAACATATTGATATAAGTTCCGAATGCAACCAGAAGTCCGACCGATACTTTTTCAAATCCCAGAAAACGGATGCCGACCAGATAAAGCATCATCGCACCAAATCCCCAGCAGAAATCAATGACCGGGCCAAACATGTCAGCGTAAGTTACCGCATCCACAAATGATCTCTGATGTTCGTCCGTCAGTCCTTCAAAAATCTCCTGTGTCTCATCTTCTGCCGCAAAACTCTGAACCACATTCATTCCGGCAATATCCTCATGCACATAAGCATTTAAGTTTGATGCCTTTTTCCGGAATATCTGCCAGCGTTTGTGGGATGCCGTCTGTACAAACCAGATCCCCGCGATCATAAGCGGGATCGTAGAGAGTGATGCAAGCGCAAGCCGCCAGTCTTTTACCAGCATGATCACGACAACCCCGACTACCGTCACAAATTCCGGCACCATCGTCGTGACCACATTGACCAGCACATCTTTTAAAGAATTGACATCCCCGATGATACGCGCAAGGATTTTTCCGGTCGGTCTGCTGTCAAAAAATGAAAATGACAGCGTCTGAATGTGCTCATACAGATCCTGACGGATTTTTAGTAAAATCTTGTTGGAAATCACCGCCATCGCATACATCCGGAGTTTTACCATCACAATAAAAATCAGGTTTAACACCAGCGCAAAGATTCCTAGTCTGATCAATCCATGCAGATCGGACTGCGCAATATAGTAATCGATCGCTTCCTCGATCAAAAGCGGGTTTACCAGTGAAATCGCCACCGTAACCCCCATACAGAATAACACGGCAATAATCGTGCCTTTATATGCAAGCAGATAGGAAAACAGCCGCCGCATGATCTTTTTCTTGTCGGTATTTTCCATAAATTCATCTTCGCGATATGAATTGACTGCCATTACATCGCCTCCCCTCCTAAGAACGTGCCGTACTGTGCCATGTAAGTCTCATAATAAAGGCCACGCTTTTTTAGCAGTTCCTGATGTGTTCCACGCTCCGCGATCCTGCCGTCTTTCAGATAGATGATCTCATCTGCATGACAAACCGCAGAGATACGGTGCGCAATGATCATTTTCGTTGTATCTTTTAATTCATTTAATGTTTTCTGGATCTCATGTTCCGTCTCCATATCCAGCGCAGACGTGGAATCGTCTAAGATCAGGATCGGCGCCTGTTTCGCGATCGCACGCGCAATACTGATACGCTGCTTTTGTCCGCCGGAAAGCCCGACACCGCGCTCACCGATGACGGTCGCATACTGTTCATCCATTTTTTCAATGAAATCCTTTGCCTGTGCACAGTCTGCCGCTCTGCGGATCTCATCGAACGGCATTACCTTTCGCTTCCCCATCTTGATATTTTCCTCGATCGTGTCGGAAAACAGAAATACATCCTGCAATACAACAGAAATACTGCTGCGAAGCTGTTTTAAAGAAAGTTTCCGCACATCCGTGCCATCCACTTTTACAGCGCCGTCCGACACATCATAAAAACGCTGCAGCAGATTGACGATTGAGGATTTTCCTGAACCGGTCGCACCCATGATTCCGATGGTTTTTCCTGCCGGAACCGTAAAGTTAATATCAGAAAGGATATTTTTTCCCTCAATGGAAAATGAAACATGTTCGAAAGAAATGTCCCCTTTTACCTGTTCTAACACGACAGGCTGTTCCTCATCTTTGATCATCGCCGTCTCCCCGTAAATCTTCTTGATCTTCTTATAAGAAGCAACGGCAGAGGACAAATCATTCGTCAGCCAGCCGAGCATCTCCATCGGCCAGGTGCAGTTTCTGCTGTACTCTACAAATGCAACAAGTGCTCCAAGTGTCATATTTCCATGCATCACGGAAATACCACCCAGGATCGTCATTGCAACCGGCAGTGCTTTTCCCACAAACTGGAAATACGGATAGTATTTCACTAATACTTTAGACTGACTGATATTCAAGTCATAATAGCGTTTATTGTGTGACAGGAACTTCTCAATTTCAAATTTCTCCCTGGCAAATGCCTTTACGGTACGCACACCTGCAAGATTCTCCTCTGCAACCGTGGTCAGCACCGCATTTTCCTCACTGATATCCTCGTAAATTTTATCCAGTTTCCGCTCCATGATGATCGCGATCGCACCGCAGGAAATCATCGTCACAAGCGGTATCAGCGCCAGTTTCCAGTTCAGATGAAACATACAGTAGAGCACCATGCTCACATGGATGACGACCTCGATCGTCAGCATGCCGACATATCCCATCGCATTCCAGATCTTGTCAACATCATCCTTGACTCTCGCCATCAGTTCTCCGGTGTTCGTATTGTCAAAATAATTCATCGACAATGTCTGAATGTGCCGGAACAGATCCTTACGGATCTGTGCGCCGATCTTAGAACTTAAGACGTCAAACGAAAACTCTTTGCAGTATCCAAAGATGCAGCGTCCGATCCCAACCGCAACGATTCCCACCAGAAGCCCGGTGAGCAGTTCCATTTTCCCGCCGATGATGACCTCATCCACGATCCGCTGTGTGATCTGTGGATAAACCATATCCAGTCCGGTCGCTATAATCATGGAACATATTGCGAACAAATACCCATACCAGTAATGTCCGATATATGTATGTAACTTTTTCATAAATTCTTTTTATACCTCCTACTTTTCCCCTATTACAATCCCCGGTCTCTGACATATTTTTGTACCGTGACGCACCACTCTGACAGCCGCCTGCACGCTTCACAAGCAGCCCCCTTAGCACAAAAAAATCCCGCGGTGTCATATCTCACCACGGGAAGTATGTCAAAAAACATTCTATTTACTTTTGCATGAATTTATGCCAGCGTAACAGAATTAACCGAGGTAATTGTATGATGATTATGCAGTTCATTCATTGTAACATTCGTTAATCTAATCATTACTTTTACCTCTCTTTCTTTTGGATTTTAGATTACTTTGCTAAGTATACGCTTGAGGCGGGTGGGTTGTCAAGAGGTGGTGAAGAAAAGGCTGCAGAATTGCCACAGTTTAATGCAAATATTCTATCAGATCAGGATATTTTTCTTGATTCTCTCTTATGTAATTTCTTTTAAATGCAGCAAATCTCGATTCTCTTCGCAATAATGATTTTATTTTTCGTAATGCAAATTTCTGCTGTTTTGGATCCTGCATTTCTTCCAATGAATCATACAGTTTATTCATTTCCCGGTTTAATTCCTGAAACCGGAAATCACTTTTGTACACTCTCATACCTGTATTTTTCAGATTAAATACTTCTGTGATTAATTTTGCCGTCAACGCCGCCTGCCTGTTTTCGTTGTTTACTGCATGTACATCAATCTCATTGCCCTGCAAACGAAAAATGATCGACTCTTCCGGGGCATCCTTACAACAATCAATGATTCCCTCATCATAAATACGCTGGTTTTTCACATTATTGCAATGCCCACACGACCAGAAAAGATTATTCCAGTCAAATTTTCGCTCTGGATATTTTCCGTCAAAATGTGGCAGTAAATGTTCCACCTGGGCATCCTGCAGTTCACTCAATTCACGTATATAACATTTATTATGAAAATCTTCCTTCAACTGCTTTACGACATCCGGCATCGAATAACTTCCTTTTACTTTCTGTGCCTCTACTGCCAGTGATGCTGGAGCGGGAAAACTGCGTTCTACTTTTACCATTAGATATCCTCCCTGCTCCTTAGTCCCTCTTTTAATCTTTGGTACTCAGTCGTAAGATTAAGCGCCAGATAATCCGGGACTTCATTTAAATACATTTCCAGTTCTGCAATTTCATCAAAATCTTCTTCTGTCAGTTTTTCTTTATTTGCCAGTTCTTTAT
The DNA here is from genome assembly GCF_041325975.1 of Roseburia sp. Classification (NCBI taxonomy): domain Bacteria; kingdom Bacillati; phylum Bacillota; class Clostridia; order Lachnospirales; family Lachnospiraceae; genus Roseburia; species Roseburia sp. The sequence goes on from NZ_JBGLEJ010000003.1 coordinate 75,763, forward strand.
AACGGTCAAACTTCTTCTGCAACAGCACTGACATCTCATTTGCATTAAAATATCCTTCTACAATTCCTGTATATGGCACATCTGACAGTCCATCTTTAACCAGAAGTTTCTTTTCCAGATCATAAATAACTGCGTTATCCACACTGTTGATAATAAACGGCGAATGTGTCGACATAATGAACTGGATATTGGGGAAAATCGATGTCAACAGATCCAGAATTTTGCGTTGCAATTCCAAATGCAGGTGTGTCTCTATTTCATCGATCAGAACAATTCCGGCTACTGAAAAATCAAATCTTCTTTCAGTCTGGCTTTCCATACGAATGATCAGGTCAACTACAATATCCAAAACTGCTGCATAGCCGCTGGAAAGCTCATTAAAATCAAACGGATCTCTGCCTTCCATATGAATCGTAAACTGAAACGTTTCCTCGTCAAATACAAGTTCTACCGAGTCATCATCAAAGATTCTTTTTAACAGATTATCAAAATTTTGAAACCACGCTGCTATCTGATCTGCTTTCTCCTTTTTTCCACCTGTGACAGCTAAAGCCTGCGTCATTTTCAGATCGAGGAGATATTTTACAAAGTCCTGGCGTGGCGTTTCTTTAATAGAATAATCCTTTTTTAGAGCTACTTTTTCTACATGCTGTGGAATCTGGGCTTTGAAAATGCGGTCTGCTTTGTAGTAGGCGGTTACGAATTTGCCCTGGGAGAACAACGGCAAAATATCATACAATGAAACATTCATATCCAATATCACTCCACCGCTTGTGGTTTCAATCCGATATTCACACCTCTTTACCCTCTCTCTTTTTAAATCAATTTCATATTTCTCTCTCCCTTGCTCTATATAAGATTGCAAGTTTTTTATTCTTATTTTCAAAGTTTCTATACTTTCCATAGGCTCTCTTGAGCTAGTAACAGAATTCAAAAATACTGCCAACGCATCCAACAGACTCGTCTTTCCACTTCCATTTTTGCCAGTAATAATCAGATGTTTCATCCGATCCTTTGATAAAGGAATTTCAATATTTTTCAAATGACGCACTTGATTTATTTTAATATCGGTAATAAAAATCTGGTCCACTTTTCCCTCATTTCTGATTCTGCCAAATCCGGTCTTTCTTAAACAGTTACATTATTTAACTTTATTATACACATTGATGGGCAATTTTCCATTTAATTTTTTGGCAATCCCATTTTACACTCACAAACTTCAAATCCCATTTTACTGAATGTATCAATGAATTGTTGTTCATAACTTTCCACTTTCCTAGCAGATACAAAAACCGTCAACTCCTTTTTCGCTCTGGAACACCCCACATAAAATAATTTATACGCCAGCAAAATATTTTTTATTTTATTAATGTTTGCATAATTTTTTACATATTTATGGGTCTTTGACCCCTTTATACCATTCTGATAATAATCTTGATAACAATATTTATAATACACATTATCACCAAATTTTGAATCTATTTCTTCTACACATTTTTTTATACTTCCATAAACATCCTTATAATCATCTGCACCCTTTAAAAAATCCTTTTCAATCCCCTGTTTCATATTTTCAATAGCATCTTTATATTCATAATAAAATTTTTGTAGTGACTGAAATTCCACAGAAACCTTTACATTCATTTTAAAGAACTCATACATTGTCACACCAAGGCTCGGACAATCTTCTGCTATAAAGAAAACTTTTTCATGCCCTTCCCCTTTTACTCCGTGTTGTGTTGAAACTTCCTGCCGCTCCAATCCTCTGCACAAATTTACAAACTCTTTTACCGGAACATTTAATAGATCCTGATATTGCTCACTAAAAAATTGCTCTGCCACATCTTTTTTTATGAGATTATTTTCTGAAAAAAATTGGATAAACTGTAATATGGTTTTATCTGACATTTCCGCATACATTTCATTTATCTCTTCCAATGTCTTTTTCAGTCGCTGCTTATCACTATGCATTTTTACATCAAGATTATTTATCAGAAAAAATTTATCTTTTCCGGTTTCCTTATTACGCAATATCTGTATCACCATGCCATATTCTTTACGTTTAAAATACTGTAATATTCGATCGACAGTAAACAAGAACCGGAATAATACGTCCGGATTCTCATCTTCATTTTTCGTCAAAACATCCGGTACTGAATATCTCCTCCCCCATCCGTATAACTTATTATCGTTTTCGTCCTTTAAGTTTTCTACCAGGCTATATAATTCCCCCGCTCCAATTTGAAGGAAACGTTCCTTATTTGTAACATACAGTTTCAGAACATCTCCCTCTATTTCTTTTTCCTCTTTTTTTACCAGTTCATTCACATCATCCGTAATCATCAACCTCGGCTTGCTGCCTAAAATATCACGCCTGTTATCCGGCGGCATCTGGGCATATTCGTCATTGCCATAAATATTATTCAGTAAATTTATGATTGCAGGCGTAGACCGGTAATTTGTTCTTAATTTCTCACTAGTGTCAAACTCTTCAAATTTCCGTTGGAAAGATCCGTCATATTTGTCATAAATCTGCTGCATCTGATCCCCAAACAAATATAACTTTGACTTGCTGTCTTTTACACAGTCATAAAAAAACTCCAACACATTTGCTGACGTATCCTGATACTCATCCAAAAATATATACTTGAAACATTCTGTCAGTTTTGTGCGGACAACCGGATATTTTTTCTCTATCTCTACCGAAAATGAAAGTAGATCATCATGCCCAACCCCTCCATCATATAAACTATTAAATTCCCTCTCATTATAATAAATTTTAGTAATATTCTTTGTTATAGTTTCATATTCCAATTCTCCATATTTTTCCCTGTAATACTTTCCGCTCTCACTTTGTTCTCCTTTTTCCTTATCTCTTTCTATCTTTTCTTTTATCTTATCCTTATATAAATCCAGATACAGCTTCACTATCTTTGAATTTGTAAAATAAGACTTCATAAATTCCGAAAGAAACGCATGAATCGTCATTATTTTTACTGAATACCCTTCTAACCTGCGCTGTAACTCTTCAACGGCTCTGTTTGTATAGGTAATACACAAGATAGATGTAATGTGTTCCTCTCTGATAAGTTTTTCTATCCGCTGATAAATTGTCGTCGTTTTTCCACTTCCGGCAGGCGCATTTACCAGGAACAAATTATCTCTTACTCTGTCAGCCACTTTAATCCCTCCTCTATATATGACGGAAGCACATCTTTTTCCTTTTTATTTAAAAGGACAGAATACATAAAATCCGTTTTATAGCTACTTGTTGCATTTACTATTTCACGCACACTCAACATCTCTTCCGCTTCTTCCAATATCTCAGCTTCTTCTATTTCCTGTTTCACATTCTTATCATTTTTCTGTGGAATTTTAAATTCCAGCTTACTATCTTCCTTCTTTTTCTCCCAGTCCCCTCTTGATCGTGTATCTTCTATGCTCAGATCATAAAGTTTAGCCAGCATCGCCTCTTCCAACGTTCTGGTACAGCCATCTTTTTCTCCCTGAAAGCTGACCATAATATAATCTCCAATTTTATTTTCTCCCAGCTTCTGCCATTCATATAAATCTTTAATTTTAAGCTTAAATCTGCTCGTAGCCTTCTTTTTCCCCTTTTGATGCAAATAATAATCCTTCAATCCGCCATTTGTTGTATAACTTCCTTTTATTTTATCAATCGTCTTTTCCTGTTTTTCATAATCTATATCTGTTAAAATAAGAGTTTTTATTTTAAGGAATTCTATCAACTCCCTGTACCGATGAGTGTATGCACCTCCCACTTGCACAAATGCAATATATTGTTGCTCTAATGCCCGATATTCGGTTCTCTGCAGCAGCCGTTTCAGATACATACGTTCTGTATCCCCTTCAAACATGATAACCTTATCCGCAAAAATTATATCTGCAAAATTTATCTGATATAAAATGTTATACTCGTTTTCAATATCCTTTTTATTTAATTTCAAATCATTTAAAAACATACACATATCACATATTCTTTTTTCAAAAATTTTTGATGTCTTGCGAACTACCCGTATTGCAGATATTCCTGCAATCCTTACCACTTCGCTTGCATGTGTCGTCACAATTCCCTGCATTTTTTTATCTTTATACATTTTAAGCAGATAACGCACAAATTCTTTTTGCATTTGTGGATGCATATGCGCTTCCGGTTCTTCTATTACAAAAAAATTTACCTTTTTCTTCTGCTCGTCATCTTCAAGTTCTTTCAGGTATTTCTGAAGCTGCAGATGCATATAAATCATGTTGGAATATCCCAACCCCTGTGTTTCTTCTCCAAAATAATACTGATACCCCTCAATTTTATATTTTGCTTTTGATACATTCTGCAACAGTTCCTTTATATCTGAATCTGTAACATCCGGTTCGATTACAATTGCTTCTTTTCTTCCCCCATTTGTCTGGCTGATATTAGTCATTACTGTATTTAATTCATATAATAAATTATCTGTAAGATTTCCCTGAATATCAACTTTAGATATCAAATCCATAATCGAATCCGGCCATTCTTCAAACACTTTTTTCCACTTTTCTTTGCCAATAAATTCAATCATCGCCGAACTGATCGTCTTTTTCTTTTTGTCTCCCTTTTCATCCGGCATATCCCGGTTTGCCCAAATATGTCTGTAATGAAACAATTTGTAAAAATCCTTTGGTTCTTCAATTTTTTGCAAATTTTCATAATTTTTGTCAGTATAAAAAAACTGTTCCCGATAGCATTGTTCTACTATATGTATGATAAACTGCTCTAGCCTGTCCTTTCCTTTTTCCGATCCATCCTTTCCCAAAACACTTTCTAAAATTTTCTTACATTTATCAAATTGTTTGTCTAATAAATTGATAAACAAATTTGGCATGAACTCATATTGATATAAAAAATAAAACCGATATGTTTTCTCGTCTAAGTCCATCAAGTACGGAGAAAACAATTCTATGGTATCCTCCTTATCATAACCTATTTCCAACTTTACTTTCATGCTTTCCCGTTCTATCTGATCAGCAAATTGAGCCGGATTCTCCACAGAACCAATTAATTTATCCTGAAGCGCCTTAATAAATTCTTCTTTTTCTTTAGCGGTTCCATAACTATCCTTTATTAAGTTTTCACAGTCTCCGACCCATTTGTGATACATTTCAACCGGCAGGTCATTTGTGGAAATTTTTACAGATGTTTCCCCAAACAGACGATTCATCAACTCTATGACCGATGTTTTACCACTATTATTGGCACCAGCTAAAAATGTGATACCATCTTCCATATAAATAGATTCATGTATAAACTGTCTGTAATTATAGATATCCAGTAATTTAAGTTTCATTTTCTTCCTCCCATTTTCCTATCATATTGCTCACCTTTTCCAGATTGTATAATATTATCATACTATTATTTTCATATGTAGTCCAGACTATTCCAATCGTTTTGTTGACTTATACATATTTCCCATAAATGCAGAACACACGACTTTCACCCGTTAGAGCGCGCCCATGGGGCGCAAACCAAAAATAAGGAGACGAAAATCGTCTCCTCACAATTAGCTTCTATTTCATTTATACTGTCTTCTTCCCAAACATCCTAAGATACTCCTGAGCCGACTGCAGCGAAATATTCAACTTTACCTGCAACCTTTTTAAAATATCCTCATCCGGCAAGCCAAGGTCACTGCAGGTATCTACAATTCCACGTGCTTCTCCCCGTGCCTCTCCCTCTTTTGCCGTCTCCTCAAACACACTCCACATACTGTTTCCTCCCTCCTGCTTCAACGCATCAAAATCAATCTTACAGTTGGCTGCTCCAGCCACTGTTTTAAGTATCGTATCGCTGACTTCATGCTCCTTTGTGTATTCGATTGCTTTTTCTTTTTTATCTCTTATCGAATTATTTTGATCCATTTTATCATGTAATCTGATCAGTGTTCTTAATGTATCTATGGCACCTTTTTCTATCTTAACAGTATTTATATACAGCCTCCTCGTTACTGTTTGTTTAAAATACTGCTAATTTTTCCACACGCATTCTCTCTGCTGTCGAAATTCAATTGTCTTACTTCTTCCCCCCGTTCTTCGTATCAGCTCATCCTGCCCTATAATTTTAACAAGATTTGCGATCTGCTGTCCCATCACATCCCGATTGAGATAAAATATTGTAGTATATACATTCTCATTCAGGATCAATTCTCTTAAAATATCTTTATCTGTTATATCAAGGGAATGTCCAAAAATATACACGTTATGCATTTTACATTTCCGCTCCCGGATTTCCGACGCCTGTAAACGGTGTATCATGCGTTCAATATCATTCCCCACATATTCATTCGCCCGGTTGATGATTCTTTCCTTTTCCTGTAAAAAATCATCATATTCTTCCTGAATTGTCTCCACCCAATCCTTATATTTACATCCGGTTCCTTTATATATTCTCTGATAAAATTTTTTAAAAGCAATAAACTCGGTTTCCTTGTTTTTTCTTTCATCTGTAAGATACTCATCAATTCCCAGGACCATATTATTGTTTTCCATCGTATTGAGGAGTTTCACCCTGCCATGAATATAATCAATATCAGCCTGCATTTGTTGTCCATTCAGATAAAGCCGCTCATATGTATTTGTGTAGTTAAAGCATAACACTTTACAATATCTTATCTGCTCCTCTCCGTCTGAACATTGAACATTTTCTTTTACAATTTCATCTATATCCGGCAAAACATAATTACATTCTATTTTTTCCACATAATCTGTCAGATAGATTTCTAATGCCCGGATCAGTTTATTCAGATCATTATATAACCGGTCTCTGATTTCTTTATAGGTAATGCTTTCACATTTTTCATGCGTCAATGCACTAACAGCTCTGATGGACGTCGTATATTTAGCATACTTTTTATACAAAAAAGTATTTGACAAATTGCCCATTGTTTCTGACAATTCACTTTTTTCTAATTTTTTACCATCCTTAGGAAACATATCCTGATCCAGCGACTGAATCACTTTGCTTATCTCACTCTCAAAATCAATCCAATTTTCCTTCTGGTACATTGGATTCTGAAGGAAATATTCTATCCATATATTATCTTTTACAAGCTGTTCCAATTCTTTACAAAGCTTTTGTTCACTAAAAATCAGATGATTGATATATTCATATACCGATTTCTCAGCATTATTTAATCCTCCCTGCTGCAGTATCTGGGGTGTATTGATAATATTCAGGAAACGTTCAACAAATCCAAGAAAATCCTGATATCTTGTAGGCAGATCATGAGCCAGATCAAATCCATTTCCAATCACAAGTATATTCATCGAATTATCCCCCAAAATATCTTAAAAGTTCCTGCTTTGTTCCGTAAAAAAATTCAGCTGTCATAGAATCTCTTTTCCTCTTCCAACCGTTGCACAGATCCTCTTTTCCAGCCTTTCTTGTAAATCTATTTCATCTTCCCAGAAAATCGTATTAATCTGTGCCACATCAAAATGTACCTCTTTCCGTTCATTTTTTCTGCAGGATAGTATTATCGGTTTTCCTTTTGCTGCTGCATAACCTGCTTCATAATAAACTCCACCACGCTGTTTACTCAAATCTGCGATCACAAATACAGCATCCTCAATTTCTTTATAGATTTCCGGCACGATTTGATGATTATGTTCTTTTTCATCAATAAAGACCGGTTCATAACCACAATTTTTCACTGCCATTTCAATTTTTCTTCTGGCCTTGTTTAACTCATCCGCAAAACACATTGCAACAAATACTTTTTGTTTTTTACTATCCAGCCATAACAGACATTCTTCAAGCTGATACTCGCTCAACCCAGAAATTACTTTCATTCCAAATTCTTTATAAAGTCTGCATGTTTCCGGAACATTTACAACAGATTCCAATACCGCGTATGCAAATTCAACCGGATCCTCAATTTTCTCAATCCGCTTGTAAACTTCGTCATAATCAGCTTCATAGTACAAACATGCATTTTCATCACAATAATTTAAAGTCCTGTTCTTTATTGCAGTATCCAGCTCCCACCCCATACAATTATATAAATGAATAAGCATATCATAACTGATACCTTTCCAGTCTTCCTGCATCTCCAGATACATATGCGATCCCAAAAACCTTTTTCACTTATAGCATTCATCATTGTTTCCTGCTCTTCTAATTCCCAGCTTTTCTGATAACCAACGTATGTATTTTCTACCCATACACGAAAAAGTTCGAAACGTTCTGTAATGTTTTCTGTTCCGTCAATATCATTTATTTTTTGCTTAAACATCCATAAATTCATTTGTGTTCATCCCCCATGCTTTTCTTTTACACTGTCTTCTTCCCAAATATCCTAAGATACTCCTGTGCCGCCTGCAGCGAAATATCCAGTTTCATCTGCAGCCTTTTTAAAATATCTTCATCCGGCAAGCCAAGGTCACTACAAGTATCTATAATTCCTTCCGCTTTTCCACGCACTTCTCCCTCTTTCGCCGTCTCCTCAAACACACTCCACATATTGTTTCCTCCCTCCTGCTTCAACACATCAAAAACAATCTTACAGTTGGCTGCTCCAGCCACCGTTTTAAGTATCGTATCGCTGACTTTATGTTCCTTCGTGTATTCAATTGCTTTTTCTTTTTTATCTCTTATCGAATTATCTTGATCCAACAGGATTTTAAACAAATTAAATAAGTCCCGTCCGCCGTTATCCAGCCTAAACAATTAAGTTCAACTGTGAAAACGGGAAAGATACTTTTCCGTCAGCAATATGCAGTTTTATCTTCTTACCCACATTATTTTCTATCAACGTGTTAATCATTTGATTTGAAACTCTCTTACGGTTGTTCAGTTCCAGGACTGTATCCTTAATATTGACCGTAATACACCTGTCTAAAGTATACACAAAAACTTTCAGCCAGATAAATGAGCTGTAATCGCCACCCACTACATAGGTTCCGTTACCTCCTGGATATCTACGGTCATACCGATATTGATCCTTTCCTTTCACTCCCTGTTTGAGATAAATCGTATTCGTTGTGTCAAATCTAATATCTACAATTCTGCCCTTCATAAAATGGCACCTCCTTTTTTTGATGATACCATTTTGCCATAATTTACCTAATTAAATAATGAGAAAACTACCGAAATTTTATAATATAATCAAATCTTTCATTCCATACGACTCATACTGAAATGCTTTTTCCCCTGATACAATTCCAATGAAAAAAATAAATACAAGTGTATTACTGTGAAAGGCAATTTTTGTTATAAACCGACTTTCCGTTCCATTGCTATAATATATAGGAAACTCAAAAATGAACTCTTTATATAAATATCCACCATCCCACATATCTATGGCGCAATCTTTGGCTCTCATTTTTATCTCATCCGTCATTCGGGTTATTGCTGTTTCATCATACGCCAACTCTCTTCCTAAATCCCATTGCTGTTTCATACCGGCGTAATCAACAAAGCTGATATTTGTTGCCCGTTCTATAGAGCCTGCTAATTCAGCCAGCATTACTTGTGCAAGACTTCTCGGTAAAATAATCCTCTCTACAGTATGTACCAAGGCATCGTCAATAAATTCCAGATCTTTCCAGTTATGTAGTTGAAAGTCTAATGTTTTACGCCTTATTTTAACAAATAATTTTTCTATTTCTCGTACGGCCTGAAGGTGATGCGACCCTATATCAGCACAATATCTGTTTTCCAGTCTGATTAACCATGCCTGTATTTCTTTTGCCTGTGCAGATTCCGGCGATTTAAGAGCTGCCGTTAATGTTCTTCTCCCTTCTTTTATTCCAAAAGCACTATTCTTTATTCTTACCTGATTTCTTTTACAATATAGTATTTCCTGAATCATAGCCACAAACCAACTGACTATCATTTCTCCTTCAGCAAGTCTAAGCGGCTTATGCTCTCCAATCCATTTACGAAAGTCATCTTTGGTTTTTTTTGCAAGTCGTAATCCAGAATAGTCTTCCTGATCCAACTCTCTGTCTGAGTCAAAAATCAGATAGCGAAATTCACTTATTTGTTCTGATTGATCATTTCTGATAAGTCCATCAAGTATATTCTCCTGATCAATATCTCTCAAAACAAAATTGTCATATTCTGTAAACCTATCTGCATAATCCCGTTCAGCTATCGGATAGAATTCAATACTATCATATGAATCCACCCTGTCCTCTTCCTCACAAACCATTTCATGTGCAATCAGCATCGTATAAAATGATATAAAAATGTCATCGACAGGATCTTTTTCCTCTGGCTCCTTTAGTTTTACTAATATTTCGTCTGTCAGAAACCTCTTTATATTATTTAGTTCAAACTCTGTTTGCTCTTTATTTTCTGGTGCAATCTTTTTTTCATCGTAAGCATATTCAAATACATGTGCGAGAGCATTGTTCCAACGCTGATTTTTCTGGTATAATAGTTTTTTTCTCTGTTCTGCAGCTTCTTTTCCTATCTTGCTTTCCAATTCTTCCATTAGCGCACTTAATGAACCACCGTACAGTGTTTCTGTATCATAAACCGATCTTATATTTGATAAGCAAGGTTTTTGTAAAATCTCTGTCAAACGGTACTTTTTCCTTCCTTGTACGTCTGCGTTCTCATACTCATATTTAAATATAAGTTTTAGAAACTGGCATTTCGAAAAATCGTCGTACTTATTTACATCAAAATGTAAATCATTTTTTAAATGATCTATAATTCCAGACCCGCTTTTATCATGGAATTTTTTCAACAACGCATTATAACTATATCCTTTACTTTCCTGATTTTCACTCTCTAATTCTTTGCAAAGCCTATAAACCGTGCACGGTACACCATCTGGTTTTTCTGTTTTATCTAAGTTAAAATATCCCATAAACACTTATCCATTTTCTATTTGTATTCTGAATATCCTGTTTCCCAGTTAAGTTTAATATAATAATCCGCATCCTCTGTTTTATACAAATTTCCGTGTTTTCCAAAGCTATTTAAAACCTTCTGACTAAAAATTCCATTAAATGCCTTATCTCTTCCCATTAAAATCTGCGCTTTACTATTTTGTGCACATGTCCAGACATCATGTGGATTATAAATAAAACCCCCATGCCTACATATATTACGGCAATGTCCATTAACACTTCCATGATGTGAAATGCAATAATAATCAGATTGTTTCATGTGTGGATAGCATGTATCTACATTATCCCATCCATCCGTTTCAATATCGCCTGGAAATAGCATTGATCTTCCTGCAAGTATTATCTGATATAAAACAGAGGAATTATTTATCTCGTTTTTCGGAGCCGGATTCTTTGCACTAAAACTACTTTTAGGATATAAAATGCAAATTTCTCTCGTGGAATTACCAGCTACAGGATCTATAAACTTTACGCCCAACGCCCGTAATTTTGCTAATGTTCTGGTATAAGTAGCCTGTGTCCACGGATAATACAAATTCATCCAGACTTCTGTATTACAATCTATATTTCCTTTTCTTATCAGATACTCTATTCCACTAATATGATCATAGTGAATATGCGTAATGAACAGTTTTGATATTTTATCTGTTCCATACTCATCTAAAATATCTGTCAGACATTTATCTAAATTAGATGCGTAATTTCTGCTGGAATACGTTGTTTCTCTTACCGAGCAATCTACAAGCCATAGAATGCTCCTGCCTTCTTTTCTAAATGCTATTATTGAACAGTTTCCATGACCCACATTCACATGATAAGAACAAATATCAGAGACATTATCATAATTATCAACATCTGGCTCATTGTTTTCATTTTCATATCTGAGAGACCGGGTAATTACATTATTTAATTCTTTATATACAGCCACCACAGGATCGTTTTCAGCTGATACTATACTCTTTTCGTTATAATACACATAAGTTCCCTGTGTTATACCGTCATCAATTTCAATATTTCTTATATTTACATCTAATGACTGAACAGCAGATTCATCGTCTATACTGTCCTTAATTAAAATTATATGATCCGGCTTTATTCTCTCTGTGTCAGATACTCTGTCCTGAAATGTAATATCCTGATCTATTCTTCTTAAATAATCGTTTTCATTTCCATAATAAAATCCATGCACAAAATAAATTTCTTCTTTCTTATCCATAATACCTCTCCTCTCCAGTTATTCAACTCCCAGCACTTTAAACGTCCGTACTCCATAGGACTCGTATACCCTGATGCTTTCATCGTCCTTAATTCGTTGTACCATATAAAGCGATTGATTTCTTTTGTAGTATAATAAGATAATACAATAGGATTGCCCATTTTGCAAGCAATCCTATTCCCATAGATCAAAGATGCCCCGACGACAGCTCTGGCAACCATACCCGGATGGATAAACCAGCTTCTATTTCATTTATACAGTCTTCTTCCCAAATATCCTAAGATACTCCTGCGCCGCCTGCAGCGAAATATTCAACTTTACCTGCAGCCTTTTTAAAATATCCTCATCTGGCAAGCCAAGGTCACTACAAGTATCTATAATTCCCTCCGCTTTTCCACGCACTTCTCCACGCGCTTCTCCCTCTTTCGCTGTCTCTTCAAACACACTCCACATACTGTTTCCTCCCTCCTGCTTCAACGCATCAAAATCAATCTTACAGCTGGCTGCTCCAGCCACCGTTTTAAGTATCGTATCGCTGACTTCATGTTCCTTTGTGTATTCGATTGCTTTTTCTTTTTTATCTCTTATGGAATTATTTTGATCCAACAGGATTTTAAACAGGTTAAATAAATCCCGGTTGTTTCCATTATGAAAATACAGATTGTTCTGTCTGGCTTCAACCAGAAGCATACGATAATCATTGACATACGGCGCCATCTCCATGGGGATATTTAAAATCCCATGCAATGATGTTGCTGCATCCCAGTTTTTTTCGCCATAATATAGTACTACCGTGATGACCGGCATCAGGCGGTCTGTCTTTTTCATTCTGGATAAAAATTCATGTTCATCCATGTCAGTTTTATGCTCTTTATATTGTCTGACCAGACTGTCATACTGTTTTTTATAGGTGGCATAATCGTATCCCATGACTCGCAGCGGCATAGCATAATGGATATGCTCCTGTGACTCCAGCCCCAGCAGCACAAACTGTACTCCATACACCGTCGACTTTTTCTGTATCTTGATATTGTCCCTTGTAGCCCTGATACTCTGTATATGCTTCCGATGTGCCAGAATTGCAGACGCTTCTGTATCTTCGTTTTCAAGCTCATATGGTTTGATGACCTGACTGCCACCAAATAATACTGCATTAAAAAGATCTGCAAATTCCTCGTTTCCATTCCAATAATTTTTCAGCACTGTGTCCGGTGTCACAGTTTTCTCCTTCCCTCCGATAATATTCTCCTCCTTTGTGTATTTGGGAGAATATTGTCTGTTCGAATTCTCCCTGCTTTTTATAGTGATTAAAAGCATTGAAAATTCTGTATGCGACCTGCAAAACGTTCTTGGATGACCGTCTGCAGCGTCGTGTTGAACTGATTTTTGAATAGCTTACGCCTGAATAGATAAATAGAATATAATGCTTTGAGGCAATTGTAGCACATTATCAGAAGTTTGTCATTTGATTTTCTTAAATTTTAAGAACTTGTTTATACGGCAGTCATTTTTAACCAAAATCAAAAAACAGGTCTGTCATTTATTGACAAACCTGCTTTGTAATCATTCATTAACTGGAACAAGATCTGCTGCCTTTACCTCAAAATGTTCCCAGCTTGCTTTGTTATTATCCGCCTTGCATAATGACACAATATACCACTTATGATCGGTCGAATCGCTTTTTTGCACATGTGCTCCTACCTCCGCACGACTTGTACAATCCTTGCAGGAGCACATTCCAAATTTTCTACCCGTCTCGTCCTCCCAGAACTCTTTCCATGTCGCAACGTCATTTGGCACTCTGCCTGACGTTCCGTTTAAATTTTTTACTTCTACATAAGAATCCATCTCTATTTTCCTCCTTTTCTTGTCTGTGACAATGCACTTGCTGCAACAGTTTTTGACTTACTGCTTGTACGTCCATCACGAAGAATTCCTGATGCAATGCTTGCAACTTTTTTTGATGTTTGTTTCTTATTCATCTTCTTTTTCCTCCTTATTTTAAGCAAAAAAATCAGATAAACACTTGTCAACTTCCTACTTAACGAGTAAAATAGAGATATTGGTTGTATTATTTATCCAATCTAAAGCAGTGGTTTGGCAGAACCATTGCTTTTTTCTTGCTCCGATTTCTTCATCGGTAATTTAATTATATATCCGCAGGCAAATATTGTCAACTTTTTTATTTTTTGTTAGTTTACCTATCTTTTTTTCGATAAATTTATTGTTTTTTTTCTTATTTTACCATATAATAGCCTAGTACAAAGGAGGAACTAATTTTGTTTACATATGTAAAATTAAAAAATTACAAATCTCTTGTCGATTTAACAGTCGACCTATGCACCAAAAATAATATTCCTAAAAATTTTATCTGCATATATGGAGCAAACGGCTCCGGAAAAACAAATTTTTCATCTGTTTTTAAAACGCTTTCCGACACATTAAAAACATTACAGATCCGGGATATTCGTGAACGCATTCTCTCCGAACGGGAGATGGGAAAAAATATTGATAATAATTATCTTCGTTTTATTTATAATGACATTTCTAATATTATTGCAGAAAATAAAACAATTAACTCCACTGAAAATATGATTCTTGAATTTGGTTTTCTTATTGATGAAAAACATGGATGCTACCAAATCGAGTTCGATAATGAACGAATCGTACATGAAAAATTAGAATACACTCTGGCAAAAAATCGAGGGTGCTACTTTGAACTATCCGATAGTGAAATCAAAATAAATAACTTTATATTCATTAACTCTAACTACAAAAAAGACTTTTTAGAAAACATAAAAAAATTTTGGGGGAAACACTCTGTTCTTTCCATATTGCTCTATGATATGGAAGATAAAGCTGATGGCTACCTGAAAGACCAGCTCCATCAAAATTTATTTAATGTACTTAGATTTTTTAATAATATTTCCTGTAGGATTATTGGACAGTCATACAGTCTTAATCAGATATCAAGTTCCTATCTTTCAAATATTAATTTTGATGAAGGACGTATCCCTCTGACTGAAGAACCCATGCTGGATCAGATCAGAAATTATATTCAGTGGTTTTTTACCAATACATACAAAGACATTACGGGAGCTTATTATAAAAAAAATATTAACGAAAATTCTATAGATTATAAATTAATTTTACAGAAAAAAATATATGGGACAACTACTGATGTTAATTTTGAATTAGAATCTTACGGCACAAAATCTTTATTGGATCTTCTGCCTTTTTTCATAGCTGCCATGCAAAAAGGAACTGTTGTAATTGATGAAATTGACAATGCGATCCATGATATATTGTTGTTTAATCTATTAAGACCTTTATGTTCCGAAATGGTCGGTCAGCTTATTATCACTACGCATAATATTGCCTTACTCGACTTAGATGTTCCAAAAGATTCTTTCTATTTTGTTGATATTTCAGATGATGGCACTAAAACATTTAATTGTGCAACAGACTTTAACCGTATTCAGGCGGAAAATAGCATCCGTTCTCTTTATTTACGAAATAAATTTCATGGACTCCCATGGGAGAAAATTGATATTAATTACTCAGATGGATTACAGATATTAAGTCAAAAACAATAGAATGCACGCTCCCCGAACATTCTATTGTCATGAATAATATAACCACACCATAGTAGGAATACTGTTTCACTATGGTGTGGTTACTTCTTATCATTCATTATCTTTTGCCACTTCTGCCATGGCATATATCAATGCACCCAGCTCTGCACTTTGGGGATCTGCCCCACGTTCGGTCTTATGCACTTTACTTTTTCTTAAATAACGCTTTCAGTCTGTTCTTCCAGTAACTCTGTGGTTCATATTTTGCATACCTTTTCACAACCGCCTCAAATCCATTCCCACGATACTCTTTCCAAAATGCATCATAAGTTGCCGGTTTCGCAGTCGGTCGTTTCATATTGGTGTGGCGGAACGGATAGCCTGTACAATCCACATAATCAAGTTCCTCTTTTGCGGCATCCCACCATTCCATACCATGCGAATTATTCACAAGCACAAGAGAGATTCCTTTTTCATCATCCCATTGATCTGGAATCGCTTTTTCATGTCCCCAGAAATCTGCAATTGTAATATCCCTCGGCCTGTTTTTGTTTGCATAAACGCACTGAAAACAAGACGGACGTAAATAATTCTGATAAAAAAGTTTTGTATACACTCTTGATGAAAATTCCTTTCCCTTCACCTGAACTGTCTCATAATGCGGTGTCCATCCAAAATTTTTTTATCCCGGAACTGTACCACCTCTGCCTTTCCATGTAACTCCTTTTCACGCATCTTCAAGAAATCTTTCCACATTTTTTGGGAAGGAACTCCATGACAAACAATATCTATGGTATACAAATTATCATATTCTTTTGGAAGATAAGAATAAAGTGCCACGACCTGACATCCGGTACCACTAAATAAAACTTTTCCTTTTCATCATATCCGGCACCAAACACACTACCGTTATGTTCCAGCACCCAATCAGAAAGTGCCACAAATGCTCCGCCTGACCGGCTCTTCATATAACCGTCTTCACTTTTATGACGCGCTCTGTATCCATAAAAAGGCTCAAATTCTTTCCGGGTTTTATACCCGCTCTGAAATGCACATTTTTTTGAGACACAAACCACAATTCACACATTTGTCCTAATCAATCACAGGATATAGGAAACCACACTCATCCGGCTCCATATGAATTGCCTTTTTCGGGCAGACATGCTCACAGGTTCTGCATCCACAGCATAATCCTTTCTGTTGTACTAATTCCATGATTCGTTCTCCTTAAATTAACACTACCCGATTATATCTACAAAATCTCTACTGCTACTAACCATTGAAAACTAATGACCTTACAATTGATTGATCTAATGCCTGTCTTTTTTAAATTGAAACGCAAATTGCTCCTATCAAAATCAAGAACACTCCACATATTTTCTTTTTTGTAATTTTCTCTTTTAAAATCATGTAAGAAAATACCATTGTCCAAATGTATGTTAAAGATGTTAATGGTAATACTACAGAATACTCAAGATACCGTAAAAGCCAAATGTTTAAAATTGCAGAAGCCAGATAAAGGAAACCTCCAATATATAAATTCACATTTTTTATCATTGCTAAAATGCCATCCGTTCCAGATGCTTTTTTTAAAAATAAAGAAGCTACTGACCCTAACACTGTCATTATCAGAAGACAAATAAAATATACGATCATTCTTCATCTCCTCCTGCAATCATAATTACTCCTAAAATAATTATCAAGACCCCTATACATTTTAAAGCAGTAATCTGTTCTTTAAGCACGATTGCAGCAAGTATAATACTCAATACATAATTCAAACTAAGCATAGGCTGTAAAACAGACAACTTTCCATATTTATAAGCTATAATCATGATCAGGGCTCCAAGACCATAAAAACAGAACCCTGCCAACATTATCGGAAATCCTTTTTCTGCCGATATTTTCCAAAGAAGCTGACCTACACATACACAGATTGAAGAAATCAGCATTAGGAGAATTCCTTTTTTATTTTTTTGAAATGATTCTATCATTAGTTTCCACCTGTTTCCTTATTTCGGATTGTACGCTCCTTTGGCATTCTTCAGCAAAATGCTCATAAGTTCAGAATTTCCTTTGAAGAAACTGATTTTCGTCGGAGTCTTTCCTTTTTTGGGATATGCCCTTGTTACCGGAATCTCGCAAGCCCGCATTCCTATCTGTGTTGCCCTTACAGAAAGATATGCCAGCAATTCATATGTTACAAAAATATCTCTTAGCGGCTGTACTCTTTCATCCAGAAGATACCTTCTGGAATAAGCTCTATACGCATTTGTAGTATCTGTAAAACGCTGATGTGCAGTCAATGAAATAATTGGCGCGTGTATTAATTTGACAGATACCATTCTGATAAAAGGCGTATTAATTGCTTTTCCACCTTTAATGAATCTTGATCCTTGTACCAAATCATATCCTTCTTTTAATTTTTCTATAAAATGTGGTACATCCTCAATACTATCCTTATTGTTTCCATCAACCGTAATAATGCCCTTGTATCCACGCTCAAGTGCCCACCAAATTCCCATACGAAGCTGTGCACCCTGCTTGCCTGCGTCCTGTTTTACAAGCAATGTATTAACATGCAACTCTTTCAGCTTACTTTCCTCTGTACAACCGTCTGTCGATCCACCATCACATATCACAATGTCTGCATAATCAGACACTTTATTTTCAGTTGCTCTGGTAAGCTCATTTATAATACGTTCTCCCTCATTAATAATCGGAATCAAAACCACATAATCTTTTTTCTTTTCTTCATACTCTGTACACTCAAATTTAGGTACACCTACTTGCTTCTCATAAACCATTTTACGTTCCTTTTTTCTCTCCGTTCTTTGTAATTGAAGTTTAAAATTTCTATTCATCTGAAACTTATTTTATCTATCAGATCTTTGCTAACTTAAACAACACGTTGTTAACTCTTGGTTCCACAAAAAAATGTGATAAACTTCCTATTATTAGGCATAAAATCCACATCATTATATATCCTTTTATTGTAAATCCATAACTTGCGTGTACAAATCGTAAAACAACTGTATGCCATAAATATACATTCATAGATATACTACCGAAAAACCTAAAAATTTTGTTATTGAATATTTTTTTTACAGGGTTTAACCATAAAATATTGCATACTAAAACAGGACATATAAAAATCATCATTATAACACTAATATTTCCTAAAAACTGTACAAAATCACAGTTAACTATCTTGCAAAAGCATGCAGTCAAAACTATAATAACGTCTCCTATAATAGCTAAAAACATTCCACCTCTATCACTAATAGTTTTATAGATTTCATATAAAATTGATCCTGTCAAAAAACTTCCAACACCTCTTAATGTTATCCCCGCATAAAGAAATGGATAATTCCACGCTTTTACAATTCCTATTATACTTAATACCAAAATTCCTATTACTATCATTCTATACTTTTGCTTATTTATTATCTCTGACTCTGACCCAAACCATAATATAATATAATATAATATATAACATAAATTCAAAACACTGAAAAACCAACTATTAATTCCTAAAGATGGAAATACCCATCCAGACAAACACCCAAAAAAATCAAACAATAAATATAATAGATTTACCTCAGAACAGTCTACATTTTTTAGTCGAATACTATTATATATTAAAATAAAAACCCATACTATAAACACAATCCAATATATAGACATCAACTTTATATAACGTTTTGAAAAATACGTTTTAAAACTGATTTTCTTTACTGAACATTTATAATTATATCCCATCATAAATCCTGAAATAATAAAAAAAACTTCAACAAAATATGCCAAATACTCCATCCAAACAATATTCGGGAAAAACGCTCTACTATGAAATCCAAACACAATACTTACACATGCTACTCCCCTCAAACCATCAATTTCATCCAATCTTGCCTTCTTTTCCATATCGCTCCTTTCTTTACCAATACTTCATTATACATCATTTTTTATCTGCAAAAATATTACCTATGTATTCCATCATATTCTCAATAACTAAAATCTTCTCTTGTTTTTTTACTTCAATGGAAATAAATCCCTTGTACCCCCCTTCAAGCAATATGTTCTTTAACTGCATATGAATATCTCTTTTTTGAATAGGTTTCAAACCAGGCTCACTGATATGCACATGGTTAATCCATTCAACATTATCTACAAGTTCTGAGACATCTTCTTCATTCTGAATCATCGTTCCAACATCAAGATTTAGCAAAAATCCTTTAGAGTCCACTTTCTTTATTAACTGTAAAGCTGTCAATGTATCATTCACATAATTTGTATTATAAATGGTTGGATTAGCTTCCATTCCTACAATCGTATTCTTGCTTGCCGCATAATCACCAATTTCCTTAAAAAATTCCACAGCTGAATCTCCATCTTTTCCTTCCGGCAAATTTCTATTTCTTGGACAACCGAATACAAGGTTCCTGCAACCTATCACAGATGCAAAATCAATTGCTTTTTTAGTATATTCAACAAGAATTTGTCGTTCCTCTTTACTTCCAAATATTTTTTCTTGCCGTCCAAACCAAATTGACTGCATGGAAGAGACACATAAGCCATATTTCTTCTTGAAATTTTCCACCCATACGCCAGCTTCTTTCAATTTGTCATATGGAGCTTCTGGAAAAATTCTAGTCGGTGCAATCTCCAAACCAGAATATCCATATTTTTTCATCAGTTCATACACATTAACATCATTCTCGTTTGACCAACCTATATTAGAAATTGATAATTTCATAATTCTAATCCCCTCTCTGTATAGTTATTATCATACACGTATTCGTTTTACCCATTCTCTACAACATAAAAATCTTACACCAGCACACAATATAAATAACATAAAACTTATTAAAACCGCCATATAACCCGCTAACAAATATCTATCTACAACACAGCCTGTGATAGAGAAAAAAACAATTTGAGATGTGCAAAAAACATTCAATACTGCTTGCGCACTGTAATATATACTCTTCTCTCTTTTTTTACAATATTTATAAATATAAAATACAAATCTTAGTGGGGATATAGTTATTAAAACTGCCCATAACGACATGGAAATACTGTAAAAGAAACTTTTCCCTAATATTTTTCCAACTAAACTTCCACCAATCTCTCGATAGTTAAGAACCCTATCATTCCAAAAACTCCAACCATTTTTTTCCCAACCCGTTACTAGCCACTGTGTATCTACATTTTCTATTAAAATATAGGGAATAAAAGATGTTTTAATTTCCTGAGATAAATTCTTTATCTCTGGTGTTCCAATATCATATAAATTTTTTAAAATATCATGTCTGACTACTCTTCCCGTCTGATATTGAATATAATCATGTTCCCACGGTCTAGAATAAAAACCAGATAATAACATATAATTATCATAATATCCTTGAAAAAAACGTTGAGGATTTTTTTTCAAACATAAAAAAACAAACTTAACTGTATTTCCAAAAGATCCATCAAAATTATAAACAAATTCATCTATATTTTCTTCATTATCATCTTTAATATAGACTTTCCTTTTTCCTTGATAATAATGAGAAATCCTTATATCTCCGTCTTTATGCTCATATCCTTCTACTTCGAAATACCTTAACCCCCCTGCAATAATCGCAAATGAATCTTGTTTTTTACTTGAATCTGTTACTTGACCAAATATCTTTACTGATCCAACCAACGCAAACAACATCGCAACTAATAATATAGCTGAATATATAAAATTTTTTATTTCTTTTCTTTTTATCACATAAAATATTTCATAAAAAAGAACTATTACTAAACTGATTGGAAAATACATTTGTTTTGTGAAATATTCAAGAATTATTAAAATACAACTTATAATGCAATATAGAAAATATTTATGTTTTTCATATTTTCTATCCGTAATTCTATAAAGTAAAAACTTAGTGGATACATAAAATTGAATTATTACCCAAAATGCAGACACAAATTCTGTTAAAACAACATGATAACAAGAATAAATAATTGGGTTTATCCCCAATACTATAAAAACACAAATATATACATATGCATCTGAAATTTCCACATTTTCATATTTTAAAATCAGTTGTAAAGTTTTAATTATATATACAAATGAAAAAATATATATCACTGAAAATATAACCAATATTCCTAAAACATTGCTAGTAATCATTGTTCCCATCCATAAAATAAATGGAAATACAAATCCCCGATCCGGGTTCCATTGTTCTAACGGTCTTATTCCTTCAAAAAAATCTAAATAATCATAATATTGAACCGAATCTGGAAGTAAAAAGATGTATGTACTAAAAAAAAATAATACAAGTGATATATAATATATTACTTTTCTATTTGCTATTCTCATCTACAAACTCCTTTATACTTATTAAAACTTCTTCTTTTGTACATATATATCCATCTTTTCCCCCAAATTCTTTATCATAAACTGTTTTATAATTATACGTTACCGGGGTTCCTCCCAGTACATTATTGAATTCATTTCCTGTCAAGTATTGATATAATTCCTCTGCTGAAACCGGTTCTGTAGCTGGATGCCATAAAGTAATTTTCAAATCTAATGCCCTTTGAATATCCTCATATAATCTGCCTAAATTATAAAACTGATATATATTTCTGCTATCGGTAAAATTTAATGCGCTAAATCCTACTTTTTCAAATCTTTCTTTTAAAATACTTTTTGCTTCATCCGAAAGAGATTTTACCTTATAGAATCCATTATCCTGCATTACATAATCATTCTGAATTTCAGGATCGATTTTCACAAGTTCGTTCATCTTTTCCGTTTTTAACATAAACGGAATTACATTAATATAATCATATATAAAATTCTTTTTAATATTCTTGCCAAATAAGCCCGGTAATCTAATAATTAATGCATCTGG
The DNA here is from genome assembly GCF_041325975.1 of Roseburia sp. Taxonomy (NCBI): domain Bacteria; kingdom Bacillati; phylum Bacillota; class Clostridia; order Lachnospirales; family Lachnospiraceae; genus Roseburia; species Roseburia sp. The sequence goes on from NZ_JBGLEJ010000003.1 coordinate 98,367, forward strand.
ATAATTTTCCCTTACCCACAATTCAAGTTTATATCTATTGTAGCCATATGGGTGAAGATCAACCGTATCAATTATCGAATTTTCATCTACATCTCTCGGATTTTTAAAAACATCGATAGTAGATATCAGAACAAGTTTTTTAGGATCAATCTTTGATATATTTTCTTCAGCCTGAACAATCAGTTCCATATCCTTTTCCGGCGCATTATTTGCAAGATACTTTTCAGCCCGAAGTCCTGCATATACAAGTAAATCCGGCTTTGTTCCATATGCTTCTTTTATATTCTTTGAATTATAAACCGCATCAAATCTCCCAGCAGCATATATATTGCTTCCTACAAATCCTGTATATCCTACCAACACTTTCATTCTTCTAATCCTCCGCTTTACTTTGTCAATTTCTCTATACTTTCAAAACTATAATGTTTTCTTTTAAATACTAAATTTACCAACAACTGTAAATATTTCACTATTATAGTAAGTACCCCAAATAATCCAAAAAAAGCTACCGACAAAAACAATATCGTCGTCGTCCATCCTGCTACCGGATTCGATGCTGCATACACAACGATCGAATATACAATCATAAAAATAGATGCTAACATCATTAAAACTGTCATTACCATAGAAAAACGATATCCTACTTCCGTAAATAAGATCAGTGTATCTACTGCCAGATCGGTTCTGTAACTTTTCTCTCTTTTGTCATGTTCTGAACAATTATCTGTTAATACCTTATATTTTACATTGTCTGTTTTTAATCCACACCCCGCATACAATACCTTTCTATACGGTATCGTTTTATTCATCGAACTGATTCTATTAATTACGCGGCGGCTTAAGACACGAAAACTTTCCGTTGTCATTTTATATTTTATATCACTGAATCTATCAAACACTTTATAAAATAATCTGGATGTAAATTTCTCTTTCCTGTCCGGTGTTGCACTGACAATATCATATCCTTCTAATGATCGGCAGTAAATCTGCATAATTACATTCCTGTCAAAATCTGGATTAGTATTATCAAACTCAAATACAAAATCACCAATAGCCATATCGACACCGGCATTCATTGCTAATTCCAAGCCATGAAAATAGCTCATATTCACAACAGATACGCTTGTCGTTGATGCAACCTCACTTACTTTTTTAATTTTACCAATACTACTATCATCTGATGCATCATTCACACAAATAATCTCTGAATGTTCAAAGTTTAACTGCATTACTTCAATAATTGTCCCTAGGAATTTTTCAATCGTCTTTTCTGCATTATGCACATAAATTACTGCTGATGCAAAATTTTTTTCTTTATTCACCATCTTTTAACACCTCATCCAAATCATAAACTGTATTTATCTTTCCGGAAAGTACTGCAACAAAGGTCGGTTTTTTAGAATATGTTCTGATTACCGTTGGTCTGCTATCATCTATTTCCGAACTCATAAGTATTGGTTTCATTGAAAACAACGATCTTTCATAAGTAAATTCATATTCATCTTTCATATATTTCCGAGCCAAATTTGCCATATATGGAAATGCAGTTTCCGGTTTTGCCGGACAGTCATTGCAATTTCCAAGATGACGTGTTGAACAAAAACCTCCACTCCTATCCTGGCACACAAAAGTCGGAACCCCGTCATAACTGGTAGTATGTGGGGTAAATGTAACAGATGTCAATGAATGGTATCCTGTCTTTCCAAAAGGCATAATAGAAAAAAATGGGCCATCCATAATAGTAAGTCCAATATCATTTAATTTCGCATTTACATTACATAAAATAATTTCACATAACTCATATTTAATACCAAATTTTTCATAATCAACCATATCAAGTATCTGATTTGTTCCTGCATATGTTGCATTCAGCACAAACCCAGTACCATACTCTTCTCCATCCTCTGTGCGAATCACATATGTATCTGAAAGCTTATCAATGCTTTTAATATTTGCGTTGTATTTTATCTGAACATTGTTAGGATATTTCGATAGCATTTCCAAAAAATATTCTTTTAAAATCATTGCATCATACGTATATTCTCTTGTTAAAAACGCACCATCACACATTCCTGCTTTAAAATATCTTTCCGGATGCAATTCCTCGCATGGAATATTTGCTGCACGACAAAATCTTTTAAACTGCTCGCCATCTGACCACGAATATTGGCTGGATGTAGCATATATCTGTTCAAACTCTTTATTAATACAAAACGCATAGTCCTTATTAAATCGCTCAAAGTACCCTGCCGATTTCATAGCAGTTGAAATCGACCTTGGGTAATGATATCCCTGATGCACTCTTGCCTGATTAATATATGTAGCTCTTCTAAAAGGTGTAGGATCACATTCAAGAACCAGTACATTCTGGTCTAACTTACAGCAAAATAATGCTGAATATAATCCATACAATCCTGCACCGATAATAATCTTATCATATTGTTTCATTTGCGTCTCTCCATTTATCCTAATATGTAAACATGATTCCAAATTTCAAGCCAAAGTTCATTTACATCTTCTCCAATATGCTATCGATTGACCAATGTAATCCTGGAAATGCTCTCTCTGTAGAAGTGATTACAATAACATCAGGATCTGCTGCCTCAATTGTTCCCTCCACATAATTTGAAATATGCATAAAATAACTTTCCTTATAATTTTTAGCAAGATATTCTTCTGTCGCTTCTAAAAAAGAATCCCCGATACATACTATTGTTTTACCATCTGGAATATCAGTCCTATAATGACTATACTTAAGATTAGGTTCATCCCGTTCCTCAATCAGCTCCGGTTGTATATTATCCTTATACCCATCCAGTCTATAATCAATATCATCATTATATACAGTTCCCATTCCAATCATATTGGCAAGGTCACCTGTTATATTATTTCCACTATACACTGTAAGCGCCCCAAGATCCTGCGTATCCATTTTCAACGCTTCTAATAAACGCATTGTTCCAACATATCCTCCAAGTTGGTTCCAATGTGTATCATATTTTTTATATACCTGATATCCAGCATCTCTTGCTTCCTTTAATTCTGTTTCAGGAAAAATAATATTAATATCTGTTTCATTATTTATATTTTGAAGAAATGTTTCTACTCTGCTTGTTTTTTCTGCTACTTTAACATAATCCGGCATATAGAGATTTCCGTAAATACTTTCTTTATTGGGTGTTACCATATAGACAAGTTCTATGCCACGTTCATCACAATACTCCTGTAAATTCTGCATAGACATGATTGTATCTTCAATTTCTTCCTCAGATACAGATAATACCCTGCAATAATCTTCAAGACAATTATCTTTTTTATAAAAAAGCCAATTATCTTTACCAAGCAATACAGACTGAGAATCCAAACTTTTAAATATATTAATATCAACTAATGTATTTAACTTTGTTAACTCATTTTTATACGGAATATGATCATTAATACAATCTTCTAATATAATGGTCTTCTCATTCCACGAAGCATCAAGAACATCCTGCATCGTAACCAATTCATGATTCTCATGATTTTCTAAATCCAAATACTTTGCTACATATAAATATACCAAATACGGAAGAACCAACACCAAAACAAAACCTACAATATAACATCTTACTATTTTTTTCATCTGCTTGCTCCTAAAACTTAAAATATATAAAAGGATTATACTGCCCACTTACCAAAAACATAATCGCAATTAGTAATATTATAAATTGTAAAATACCTTCTAACAGGCAAAAATTTTGTTCACCTTTAAACTGACTTTCAAGTTTTGGAAATATTTTTTGAAGAGGTCCAGCCAAAATAATTGCAATTACTATAATTACCAGACTTCTTGTGGATGCAATATTATACCATAACATCTCATTTGTTACTCTTCCCCCTTTAAACATAGCATACAATGTATCATATGCCTGTTTCCAGGAATCACAGCGAAACATTGCCCATCCGACAATTACAACAAACATTGTATAAATATAATTAATTATCTTAAGTGGATTCTTATCCAGTAACTTTTTTACACCCAAACGTTCAATAAACATAAAAAGCCCATGCCATAACCCCCATATAAGGAAATTTAATGTAGCGCCATGCCAAATTCCAGTTAATGCAAATACAATCCATAAGTTAAAATATGTTCGTACTTTTCCTTTTCTGTTTCCCCCTAATGGAATATAAACATATTCTTTAAACCACGTCGATAACGAAATGTGCCATCTTCTCCAAAATTCCTGAATTGATTTCGATATATATGGATAATTAAAATTCTCCATAAAATCAAAACCAAACATTTTTCCCAAACCAATTGCCATATCAGAATATCCTGAAAAATCGTAGTATATCTGCAGAGTATAAAGAAAAACACCAATCCAGACCCATAATGTACTTATCGTATCCACAGAATTTGTGAAAATCGTATCCACCACTGACGCAATCGAATTTGATATAATTACTTTTTTCCCAAGACCATATATAAAACGCTTAATTCCATATCCTATTTTTTCTGGTGTGCATTCTCTATGTGCTATCTGATTTTCTACATCATGATATTTTACAATCGGTCCTGCAACCAGCTGCGGGAAAAATGTAATATATAATGCCAATCTAAAAATATTTTTTTGTACTTTTATCTCACCACGATACAAGTCTATTATATAGGACATAATTTGAAATGTATAAAAAGAGATTCCCAATGGTAAAATAATTGTTTTCACCTGGATCAGTTCTTTACCAATTAGTCCATTAAGCGCTCCCATCATAGATGAAAAATATTTAAAATATCCCAATATCATCAAATTAAATATGATGGCAACAATTAAAACTATTTTCTTTTTTGCATATCTGTCCATCCATATACCTAGCAAATAATTCACTATTATAGAAAACAGCATTAAAAAAATATAAGCTGGCTCTCCCCATGAATAAAAAATCAAACTTGCAACTAATAGCCATATGTTTTTATATTGATCCTTTAATAAATGATATCCACAAAAGACTATTGGTAAAAAAATCCACAAAAAAACCATTGAACTAAATAACATAACTTTCTCCTGCAAAAAATATATATTTCTATTCTTTTTCTATGATTACAGGTGCATACGCCGTATACCCCCAACCAGCTCCCGGCCATTGCCAACCAAGAAATTCTCCCTTTGTTGCAACAACCTGAAATCCAACCGCTACATAAGCTGTATCATATTTTATTTGTTTCCCTGGCTCTGGCATATCAAAAAACACAATAGTGATGACATATTTTCCGGGTGCAATAGACGATGTGTCTAACTGAAGCTCCAAATGTTGTTCCCTATTATCTTTCTTACATGCAACGGCATTTTCTGACATTGTCGTTCCTGTAGCAGTATGATTTGGTGTTCTTACAATACAACGCACATAAAAATCATTTCCATTCTCATTGCACACGTAGTTTACTCGCAATTTCAGTTTTTCACCATACTCTAATATATTATCTTTTCTTTCTAGTACATCCACACTACGAATCAATATCTTCCCATTTACTTCTCTATCAACTCTTGCATAATCTGCCACATCATTATGTAACATCATTTCAAACGGACGCTCATTATCATATATTTTATACTCTTCAATATCATCGGCCTTCTCTGTTTCATTCTGAACTTCCTGTTTCACTTCCGTTTTCTGTTCTTTTTTCTCATTTTCAGACGCTTCCACTGGTCTCTGTTTCTCTGTCGGCTTTTCTTCCTGATTTACCTTTTGTTCCGGTTCCTTTGTTTTTATTTCTTCTTGTTGCTGTTTATCTGTTACTGGCTGACTCTTAGCAATTGCTTCTGTCTTTTCAGAACTTTCATGTTCTTTTTTCTTTTTTAATCTTTGATTTCTTTCTTCCAGCTCTTTCCGTTCTCTCGCAATTCTTTCCTCATCCATCACCATTGTATAATGCTGACAAACATCTTCCGTTGCGCCTTCTTCACGAATCTTTCCATTTTCAATCCACACTACTTTATCACATATCTTTTCTACCTGACCAAGTGAATGTGACACTAGTACAATTGTAACCCCTGACTCCTTTAAACCACGTATTTTTTTAAAGCACTTTGCCTGAAAGGAAGCATCTCCTACTGCAAGAATTTCATCAATCAAAAGCACATCAGCATTCACATTGATAGCAACAGCAAATGCCAGACGCATGTACATTCCTGAAGAATAGGTACGAACCGGGCTGTCAATATACTCTTCCAACTCTGAAAACGCAATGATATCATCCATGCGTTTTTCTACTTCTTTTGATTTTATACCAAAGATAGATGCATTAATAAATACATTTTCTCTTCCAGTCATATCTGGATGAAAACCTGCACCTAATTCAATAAGACTCGCTACTCTGCCCTGGATTTCAATAGATCCCTGATCTGGATATAGTATGCGGGTTAGCATTTTCAATGTAGTACTTTTACCGCATCCATTTCTACCGATCAACGCCAATGCTTCTCCTTTTTTCACTTCGAAACTAATATCATCCAAAATCAGTCTCTTTTCTACCTTCTGTTTTTTTCTAAAATTATGAAATACAACTGCATCTTTTAATTGATGTGCTTTATCATGGTATATTTTAAAAGATTTAGATATATGTTTTACTTCAATTGCATTCTCTTTTTTCATTCTTATAATTCCTCAGCAATTCCTTTAACAAATTTATTAAAAATTAATTCACCAACAATCAATAGCACCACTGCAAATACTGCTGCTCTCCCTAATGCAGCCATATCTGGCACACGATGATAATATATAATATTCTGATAAGATGTAATAATAGGTGTCATTGGGTTTTTCCCAACTACCCAATGTAACCACGTAACATTTTCAATTGATTCATAAGTATACATAATAGGTGTTAACCAGATCCAAGCCATCAAAAAAACACCCGTCATATATTCAACATCTCTAAAATATACATCTACAACCGAAAGAATCAATGCAAAGCCAAGACACAATATGTATTGAACTATCAAAACAAGAGGCAGACATATTAATGCAGTTGCATTCAACGTCACCCCCGATGCAATTGTAATTGCAAAAATAATAATAAATGTTAACAGCAAGTTAACAAATCGGCTGGTAACTGCTGAGATTGGAAGTACCTCTCTCGGAAAATATATTTTCTTTGTCATATCCGCCTGACTCACAATAGCGCCAGCTCCTTGTGCCAGTGATTCTGAGAAAAAATTCCAAGGCATCATACCAACAATCAGATAGACATGGAATTTATCAATCCCATTTTCAAAAATCCGTGAAAAAACAATATAGTACACAATAATTTGACATAAAGGATTAATAAAATTCCAAAAAAAACCTATTACAGATCCTTTATACCTTCCTCTTAGATCACGCCGTACCATACTGCCAATCATATCTCTATACTCGAATATTTCTTTTATTTTCGTAATCATAATATCTCCTACTTTTTATTGTCATGTAAATGATCCATAGTTCTTTTTACTTTCCACCAAGCGTTCTTTTTCATCCTGATCATTTCTGCTGACAACACTTCCAATTCACTTTTTATTTTATTAGTCATCACATCTTTTTCGCGCAATGCCTTTTCCAGATCCTTTATTTCCTTTTGATATTTTTCTATATACTGATCTTTCTCATTAATTGCCAAATCATATTCATGTATATCTTTCTGATACTTTTCTATATATCGATCCTTTTCATTGATTGCAATATCATATTCATGTATATCTTTTTGATACTTTTCTATATATCGGTCTTTCTCATTAAGTGCCAGATCTAAATTATGATACTGCTGTTCTAATCCAAACAACTTCTGCTGTGTCATTTGTAATTTATATTTATATTCATTTAACTGATCCGACTGTGTACATGCATTATTATGTTCTCGCTCCTTAAAATAAATCTTTCTTACAGGCACCTTAATATTGCCATACAAAAAATACAAACACGATGCCCTATGCTGCCCATCAATGATTGTATTATCACCACGCAGCATAATTAATTCTCCATCCACAGGATATCCGTATTGTTTGATCTGTTCTAAATCATAATTGATACGCTCCTGATTAGACTGTCGTTCACATCCATTTTGATGGAAATAATTTATCTGTCTTCTGGCATCATTTTCTGCCGTATCCCCATTTAACGCTTTAAGCACTCTCGAATTTGGAAGCGGCTTGTAAACAACTTTTCCTTCTTCATCATAAGTATCCACAAGAATATCCTCTAAATACATTTCCTCTGTACGGATATCTTCTAAATCGATCAAAGAAGCTGCAAGCCACATAAGATTTCCTGCATCAAAATCCTGTATATGAAACTTTTCATGCTCAACCATGCTTGCAAATATCTTTCTGACAGAATCAGCAAATTCATTAAATTCTTTTATTGTCATATCAAGACGTATATCTTTATAGTGGATATGAATTGCTTCACCAATATTGTCCTCAATTTCAAACCTATATGGAAAACCTGTTATTTCCTCTAAAGAGGCTAACTGTATTACTGCTGGATTACTCATAATTTCTCCTAATATTCAGTAAATGAAAGATATTTTGGTATTATCTCTTCATATCTTCCATTTAAAACCATTTCAATCAATGTATCAGTAAAATGAAAAAAAACAAGCTGTAACTTTTCTCTTACATCAAATTCTTTTAATAAGTTTTTTCTTTTTTCTATCTCTTTCTTATATACATTTGAGAATACATGCTTATCAAAAATAGAACGAACCACTAAATAAATGACCTCTGTTTTTTCATCCAGCTCATACCATTTCTGTTTTTCATTCCACACCCGTTGTTCCCAAATATCATTGTTTATTTTTTTATCTAGTGGAATCCAGACCTTCGGTGTAAGACTTTTGCAGCACAATTTAAAACATGCATCAATATATATATCATACTCTTCCACTGGTTTTTTCCAAAATTGATATTCCGTTAAACCGTACGCAAATGACCATCCATTTGAAATTCCACATGGCGGTATACATGATTGATATCTTAACCCTAACATTTTCTGTGCAAATAAGTCTTTATCTTCTTCCTTTACAAGAATATCTATATCTTTTCCGTTTTCCAAATGTGCCGGCAACTCATCATCCATATTTTTTATCAGAACATAACTTATCCCAAAACTGTTTATATCCTGAAAAAAACTATTTATCTGTTCTTTAGGGATATACATTGCAACCTCCTATTTATCCTCTGTCTGTTTAATTAATTTGAGCTGCTTTTGTGCCAGCAGAACGCATGCAGCCATCTGCATGAATTCGTTCTGTGGCACATTTAATCTGAACTTATCATTCTGAATATGAATATCTTTGTATCCTGTATCATTTGTACATTCATTTAACTCAACAGCAAAAGTTTCATTTCCAATCTTAAGCTCTGAAACTTTTCGGATTAATTCACCCATAGTTCATTCTCCTAAGACACAATCCTATCTTTATATTTATTTCGAACATATATTTCATTGACACCTAAACGTGTATAGAAAAAGTAATCATTTTCTTCTAACAGCGTCTTGAATTTTTCATGTTCTCTTCCGTCTACTTCCACATCAATAATTGCCGGTCCATTAGAATATAATAAATCAGACCCTGCCAAAACATCATATTCATTACCACCAATATTAATATTTAAAAAGTCCGGATAACTGCCTCCTTCGCACAGACCAGATACAATATCATCAATTGTAATTGTTGTAACCTTCTGCTCATCAATTGGGCCATATTCCGGCATCTCTTTTACAAAATCTTCTGCCCGTTTCTGAATGATCGTGCTACACCCTGGTGCTTTAGCAATATGATAGAAGATTTCATTTCCCTTTTTTCCTGCAACAACTGCATGAATATTGACATCTTCTGCACGTTCCTCAACAAAAGCGGTTAACAATTCTTTATCTGCCTCCACATTAATACCACGACATCCTTTTTGATATAACATGGCAGTGTTGCTCATAACATATGGATGATGTGCTCCAATATCCAGATACGATGGTTTATCTAATCCTAACTGACGTACCAGATTCATGATCGTCATATCATCTCCAAACTGTGCATAAGATATATTTCCATATTCACCACCAAAATCAACAGATATATTCTGAAATGGAACATATCCCTTCAACGAATCCTTCACATCCTCCTCTGTTACAATTTTAATCTCTGGTTTCTTTACCTCTTCGCCTGTTTCCGAATGAATACTCCGTCCTTCCGGATACATGTGTTTCATGAACACTTCTAAAACTTTGCTTTCTTCGACCTCTGCTGCTGGTTTCTGATCTGCATAAATAATAGTTGCATTACTTCCATCTTTATATTTGCCACTATACACCATTGGATAATCAAACGTTTTATATTTACCAAAAATCAATATTCCATATACATCCAGGCAATTTGCAAAATGTGCAAATCCACTGTCAATTCCAATAAAACAGCATGCACCTTTTATAATCGCTGCAATTTGCTGTAAGTCTCTGATATTGGTGCAATCATAGTACATCGTATTCTTATTCTTCACGACTGATTCCATTCCAATCTCTACCACAGCACATCCTGCATCCATAATATCATGCGCTAATGTATTCCATTTATTATCAATCCAATCTTTTGTAGATTCTGCAGATTTACAATGAAATACTACATATTTATCTGGAAGTTCAACCGGAACTTTTACATCTGGAGCAAAATAAAATCTTGGTGCATCCTCAATCGGTGGCAAACCTGCAGATAAACAGAAGTTTGCAAGTAATGATCCATAGTTAAAATATGTCTTTTCATTAACTGATGGATTATTTTTATTTGAATGAACACGAAAAGTTTTTGAACAAATCCTTCCATCATAGTGACAATCAACTATAATATTATTTTCTTCCTTTTTCGCTTTATCGCATATATCAATTGCATCGCTTAAGCACTCAACAGGAATGACTTCATCTATATTGGGATTATACTTTATAAGATCAACATATGGTTTTTTAACCAGCCATTTAATATTGCTCTGCTGATCCATCTCTTTTAAATATCTTGCAATCGGTTCACATGCCACAATATCTCCCATAGATTCTACACAATGAACATAAAAATTGATTGTTGTAACTCCTTTTGCTTTCTTCTCTTTCCACTGATTTTCTACGATATCATAGCGCATTCCCCTCGTTTCCTCGAGAGCCTCTTTGGTTGCCTGAAGATATGCATAACCATATTTCATGTCCGGTTCCAAATGAGAACCTTCTGCCCATTCATTCCAGTTATTGATAAATACGATATTCTCATCTCCGGAATGAATCTCTCTGCTTTCTTCAAGAATGCCTTTTAACCATAGTTTAAAGTTTGCCGGATTTGCTCCCATTAATATCTGACATCCAGTTGTCGCCCGACGCGCTGTGTTATCAAACCCAACTAACGCTGATCGAAATACTTTTTTACTTCCATATTTTTTCAAATACTTTTTCTGCTGTACAAAAGGCGTCAAGTCAAAAATATCACCTTTAAAATTTGGATTTACATAACCCTCTGGCTGATATCTTCCACATTCTGGCCAAATTGCTGCTGGTGGAAATTCTACAAGTGCGTCTGCTCCAACCTCCGCAACATCATCAATATTCTCACGATTTGTGATCATGATATACAGATCTGGAAATCCTGCTTCCCTTGCATATTTTCTTAAATTCTCAATCATCTTTATGAAACGTTTCTTAGGAAACATATCACAACGATAAATTGACAAAACCGGTTTTCCATCAATTTTAATATATCTGTCATCCTGCATATATGGCAAAATATCATCCATAAATTTTCTATCATCACCATCAAGCAATTTTTGTTCAAAAATAACTTCCTTGGTTCCACCATCCCATGCCGATGTCCAGTTTTCCGTTGCCCAATCAAAACAAAATTTCAAGTCTATCTCTTTATGTTCCAATAACATTTCACATGGCTTTTCCATGGTACGTTCTCCTGAAAACCAATACCAGTGAAAACAGAATCCATATATACCGTACATCTTTGCCAGTTCAGCCTGTCTCATCATTGCTGTAGGATTTAACAAATCATAATATCCCACATCGTATGGGATATGCGGCTGATAGTGTTCTGCAAATAAAGGAATCGCCTGTGATGAATTTGTCCATTCTGTAAATCCCTGCCCATGATATTTATTATTAATGTCAATCTGATAATACTGTGGCAAATACCATGCAATAATTTTTGTATCATTTTCATTTCTTACAAATGGTGTTTTTGTAATTTCTACAAACTCTTTTCTTCCACCATTAAACCGGCTGATATTGTTTTCCTCAATACTTTTTACATATCCCTCATATACACCTTCGTCATAAGATTGTATTTTGTCTTCCATAATCTCCGCAATCGGTGGATCCTGTGGTCCATATTTGAAAGTTGATATCACTCTCTGATATGTCACTTTTGCGCCATCATGTTTCCAGCTTATAAAAAAATTCTTTACTAACCTCTTTGCCACCCGGACTTTATTGCTCATCTAATGTTTCTCCTTTAAATTTTATTAACATTTTCCCGTTCATTCAAAAAATCTAATGTATCACGAATTGCTTCCAGATATCCATATTGATTTTTCTGGTCAGGCTCTAAATATCCACCCTCTGCCCATTCATTCCAGGAAAAAACAAACATAAAATCTTTATGATATACTTCTCTTGCCCTTTTTACCTGAATTTCAAAATATTTTCGGAATATCTCTGGATTTGCACCTCTTAAATATGTTCCATGCACACCTTTTCTCGGAGTATTATCCCAATCAACAAATGCTCCCGGTACACTTTTTTCAGACACTGGTTTATATTCCACTACACTTTTCCAGACCTCTTCGTATTCTCTCACACTTTTTTTCTTATTTTCCTGTCGTAATAGCATTTCCCTTATAACATTTAAAGGTCTTGAAAAAAAAGTCAACATACATTTGGGAATTTTATCCTGTATCCTTACACTTAAATTTTTCTGACGCTCTCCATTCCAACAAACTAACGGCTGATATTCTATATCATACGAGAAGCGTGAATCATCTTTATTCTTTACAAAATCCCACTTCATTCCCTGATATGCAAATGTGATTCCCGGCAATCCCGACATCTTTGCCAGTTTCTGCCAGTAATCTAACATTTCATTAATGCAGTCGATTAATTCTGGTCGATAGATAACCATAAATGGTTTTCCATCAATTCTTATGTATCTTTCATCTCTGAAAAAAGGCAGCAAGTACTCAAAATGATCTTTCCATTCTTTTTTATTTCCATATTTCTGTTCGATTAATATTTTTTCATTTCCAGCAATCCAGCGATTTGTCCAATGTTCATTTGCCCAGCAGATACAAAATGGAAAATCCAGACCTTTATTTTTCAAATACTGCTCAATCGGCTTTTCCAAAAGCAGCTTTCCATCAAACCAATAGTGATGCATACAAAATCCATACACGCCATACTTTTTTGCAGTTTCTATCTGCCACTTTTGAACAGATACGTCTGACAAATCGTAATATCTATCATTTAATGGAATCCTAGGCTGATTATGCCCTTCTTCTAATGGTTTTGCTTTTTTTACATTAACCCACTCTGTAAATCCAGTTCCCCACCATTCATTATTCTCTGGTATTTCATGAAATTGAGGAAGATACCATGCAATTACTTTCATTTTATTCTCCAATATTAGTATGTCTCATAGTTCTTCATCAGATAATTCTGAACGTAATCTTTTGCTCCATCTTCAAGAGAATAAAAATCATCTGCATATCCTACGCTTCTTAATTTTTCCATATTTGCCTGTGTGTAATACTGATACTTTGCCCGCAGGCTTTCCGGCATTTCAATATATTTGATATTTGGTTCTAAGCCCATTGCCTTAAATGTAGATGCAGCCAGATCATAAAAACTTCTTGCCTGTCCGGTACCAAGGTTAAATAATCCGCTTACCTCTTCATGTTCTATCATGAATTTAACAACTTTACAGATATCTTTCACATATACAAAATCTCTAAGCTGTCCACCATCTTCGTATCCTTCTTTATATGATTTAAACAGTCCCATCTCACCTGTTTCATTAATCTTATTAAAAGAATGGAAGATAACGCTGGCCATGCTGCCCTTGAAATATTCATTTGGTCCATATACATTAAAGAACTTGAAACCAACATGCTGTTTCGGCGCAATTGTCTGTTTCTCCGCCCATAAATCGAATAACTGTTTAGAATATCCATATCCATTTAATGGACGTAATCTCTTGATATCTTCCTTATCATCAAATCCTTCTTTTCCGTCACCATAAGTAGCTGCACTGCTTGCATAAATAAAACTGATCTGATTCTCCGTGCAGAATTTCCATAAGGTTTTTGTATATTCGTAATTGTTCTTATATAAAAAGTCAAAATTTCTCTCTGTAGTAGCTGAGCAGGCTCCCATATGAATAATATGTGTCACCTTTCCTGCGTACTCCGGCAGTTTTTCTAAAAATTCATCACGATTAATGTATTCTGTATATTTTTTATTACGCATGTTCATCCATTTATCGGTTTCACAAATATGGTCAACAATCGTAATATCCTCTATTCCCATATCATTTAATGTTCTGACAATACAACTTCCTATAAAACCTGCTCCACCTGTTACTATTACGCTCATAATTATTCTCCTTTCATTACTCTCATAATCTTCTCTATAATATTGGTTGTTGAACACCCATCTACCATACTGACGTATTCGACATTTCCACCATATTTAGCTGTGGCATCCATCTCCGGAATCCATTTTCCCTCATAATCACCACCTTTAATAAAGCTATCCGGCTGAATGATATCTATCATCCGACATGGTGTAGTCTCATCAAATATGCATACATAATCCACACACCCTAAACCGGCAATAACAACTGCCCTCTCCTGTTGTGGCACAATCGGTCTTAAATCCCCTTTCAGTTGCTTTACGGAACTGTCTGAATTCAAAAACAGCACAAATACATCTCCTTTAGCTGCTGCCTCTTCCAAATATGTCACATGGCCTGCATGAATGATATCAAAGCAGCCACTTGTTGCTACTACCTTTTTCCCTTCATTTTTCAGTCTGCTAACCACCTGACGCAGTTTATCAGCCCCAACAATTTTATTCTTCATTAATTCTCCCTATCAGCTCTTCCCTTGTGATCGGTGCTGTTCCAACTTTGCTGATAACTACACTAGCAGCATAATTTGCGAGCTGTACAGCCTCCTCAATACAGAGTCCACTAACCATTCCTAATGTGATCGTACTGATAACCGTATCACCAGCGCCTGTAACATCATATACCTGTACCGCTTTTGATGGGAAATCCATACGTTTCTGATCCGGCAGAAATACTGATATTCCATCTGCACCTCTGGTAACGATCAGGCACTTAGCTCCTGATTTATATAAATATATTTTTCCCGCCTCATTTAAGCTGTTATCATCTGTAATCTTCATTCCTACAGCTTCCTCTAATTCAAGATTATTTGGTTTGACAAAATCGGCATTTTTAAAGGCCTCTATTTTTCTGCTTTTTGAATCTATCGAAATCAGCACATCATGTTCATTACAGATTCGAATAATTTCTGTTACAAATGCGCTGCTTTCAAGAACCCCTTTTTTATAATCAGACAACACAACTGCATCTAGTTCATCCACATTTCCTTTTAAATATGAAATTATTTTTTCTTGTATTTCTTCTGTAATGCATCCAGTTACTTCATTATCCATTCGTAACAACTGTTGTCCTTTTGTAGCAAATCGGGTTTTAACAATTGTTGGTCTCTTTTCTTCTTCATAAATACCATCTATATGCATTTTCTGCTCTTTTAAATGCATACGAAGCCATTTTCCCGCATCATCTTCTGCCGCAGTTCCAACTACAAACACATCACAGCCTAATGTTTTAATATTATTAGCAACATTAGACGCACCACCCGCTTCTAACCGTTTCTCTTTAAAATTTAAAACCGGTACCGGTGCTTCTGGTGATATTCTTCTGACATTTCCTGTAACATACTCATCAACCATTAAATCGCCGATAACAAGTACTCTTTTCTGTGCAAACTTTTTCTCAACTGCACAAATCATATTTTCTTTGCTGCTCATATCTGCCCCCTTACTTTTGAAAAACTCCTCTTTCAATTATTTCACATAACAAATGTACTGTAAATGTATGTACTTCCTGAATACGAGGTGTATTATCAGATGGAACCACAAGTGCAATATCGCACATTTCCTTTATCTTTCCACCACTTTTTCCCAAAAACCCTATTACAAGCATGTCTTTTTTTCTTGCTTCTTTTATCGCCTGAACAATATTATCTGAATTACCGCTTGTTGAAATACCAATAAAAGCGTCTCCTTTTACCCCCATACCCTGTAATTGTCTTGCAAATACCTCATTATATCCATAATCGTTTCCAATACAAGTCATAACAGATGGATCCACACATAAAGACATAGCCGGTATTGCTTTGCGTTCCATAAGAAATCTTCCAACAATTTCCCCTGCAAAGTGCTGTGCATCAGCTGCACTTCCACCATTCCCAGCTAATAAAATTTTGTTTCCATTCTTTATAACCTCTGTTAATTTCATGCCTGCTTCATTTACTAATTCCAAATATCCTGTCTCATTAAGTTTTTCTAATATTATTTTCTTTTCTTCTATTTCATTTAATATCCATTCTACCATTTTAATTTTCTCCTTTTCCCAATATTTCCTTCGCCACTTGTTCTATTCCACCTTTAACGTAATGCACATTGGATAATAACTTATCTCCATAGTCTGCTGCATACACTAAATATCCCTGCGTAATCCCGTTTTCACACAATACTAAGTCCCGCATTTTATCCCCAATAACAATTGACTCTTCGACATCTATATCATAGTCCTTGATTGCCTGTTCAAACATTCCTTTTTTAGGTTTTCTGCAATTACACATTTTTCGGTATTTTTCAATTGGTGCATCGGGCAAATGCGGACAATGATATACAGCATCTATTCCTGCTCCTGCTTTTTCTAATTTCTCCAACATCCAGTTTTCCAACTCATAATATTGTTGTTCGGTGTAATATCCACGACCAATTCCTGATTGGTTCGTTATAATAACCAGCAAATATCCTGCCTCTTTAAACCAGCGCAGCCCATTTAACACTCCGGGTAAAAATTCAAATTCTTCTATCTTATATAAATATTTCTTATCAATATTTATAGTCCCATCACGATCCAAAAAAACAGCTTTTCCCATTTATCCAACTTCCTTTTCTATCAACCCTTTCTCAACCGCTCTCCACACATCTTCTACTGTGTTTTCTAGTACACAAGGATATATGTCTGTCACTTTAAATATACACCGATTATTGCAATTACAACATTTTCCTTTACGACACACAATAATTGGTCTTTGATAATTTTCATTCATTTCTCCATAATCAATAAATGTATTGTAAACATATCTTCCTGTAACTACGCACACTTTTCTTTTTTGTGCCACGGCAATATGATATGCACTAGTATCATTTGTCAGCACAAATGCAGCCCTTCCAATAACTTCTATAAACTCTGGTACATTCGTTTTTTGTACCATATTGCATACCGGTATTTCCGGTATTTCTCTCAAATATCCTTCTATGGTCTCTGCATCACGTTTTGTTCCACATACAACAAGCATCCAGCCTGTCTTTTTATAGATTCTTCTTGTAATTTCAGCAAAGCGCTCAATTGGCCACTGCTTTACCGGCAGACTGGCAGAAGGAAACACAACAAAATATTTTTCCGGCAGTTGCTGTTTTATCTCTATTCTGTTCAAAACAGCCGGATGTGCCACAGGTTTTTCTACTCCAAGCATTTCCCACACTCTTGCATAGAACTTTATCTTATGAAGATTTTTATCTGGAATTTCCAGTACCTGGTCATAAATCTTTTTCCTCATCCATTTCGGACACTGCACTTTCTTATCTGAATTCTCCAGTACTCCTATTTTCATATCCCCACATGCAGCATACGTCGAAAATACATTTGGTGAACATTCTTCACAGCCGATCGGATCAAGTATAATGTCAAAATACATACTGCGTATTTTTTTTATCATTCTGATTCTTCCAAGCGGATTAACCGATGCTTTTGTATATTCAACAGGGATAACTTTATCAAAATATTGTGTAAACAACTCCTCGTATCCCTTTTGACATGCTATGGTTCTTATGTATTCTCCAGACGGATATATTTTCTGCATATTTTCAATCGCACCCAAGAATAAAATGCAATCTCCAAGAGCAAAAGGAAACACCACGAGCACTCTTTTCTTTGAACTGTCTTTTTCCGGTTTTTTTATAAACTTTGCAACCACAGAATCATAAAAGAAAAACAGCATTCTTATATTCTGCAGGACTGGTATTTTCATCAGGATCTGTAATATCTTATAAAAGATCCTACTTTGTCCATTTTCATTTTTACTCATTAGCTGTCTATTTCTCCCACAGTATTTTTATTGCTATCCTCCTGCATATCAAAATTAAGCCTTTTTTCCTCTACTACCAATGGTCTGTGAATAACTCTTGTATTAATATTCAATATATATTCACCCATAAATCCAATAAAAAATAACTGTAATGATCCAAGAAGGAATATACCTATCACCATCGGTGCATTTCCCGCCTGAAATGTTTCCCAATGTAAAAGTTTATATACCAGATAAAAGATAGCAATCCCAAAGCTGACAAGCGATGCTCCAAATCCCAGAAAAGTAGCCAGTCTCAGTCCCACCTTCGTATATGATGTAAAGCTCAGCATCGCAGCATCATATAAGCTGTAAAAGTTGTTATGGGTCTTTCCTGCACGACGTCTTGGCTGCTCATATTCTACTTCAATACGGTTGAATCCATGTCCATACTCTGCCACAATACCGCGTATAAAAGGAATTGGATCGTCAAGCTGGCGCAGCAAAGCAATAAAAGATTTATCATACAGACCAAATCCTGTAAAATGCTCAATCATCTCTGTCGTAGACATATTTCTGATAATCTTATAATACATTGTACGAAGCAGGTATATAAAACGGTTCTCCTTACTGCTTGTCTTAATTCCACTGACGATCTTATGCCCTTTCTCCCATTCATGCACAAAAATCGGTATTAATTCTACCGGATCCTGAAAATCACAGCACATGCAGATGACGCAATCACCGGATGCCTGACACATCGCGTAAAATGGAGAATTGAACTGGCCAAAATTCGTTACGTTAAAAATAGCCTTAACCTTTTTTTTCTTTGCACAGATCTCTTCTAACTTATCTCTCGTTCCATCTGTAGAACAATTATCTATAAACAGAATCTCATAGTCATATTCAGATAATGCCTCTTCAAGAACATTCTCAACAGCAAAACTGATCAGTTCCACATTCTCAACCTCGTTAAAGCATGGAATGACTATACTTATTTTCTTCATATCTTCCGTTCCAATCTATATTTCTATTAAAAAATTTCAAAAAATCCGTTATATTCTGCTATTATACTCTTTGTTGATAGTAACGTCAACGTTTCAGCCTTCCACTCTTATCCCCGCAATGACTTCACGGATACCATCCGCAAAGGAAACTTCCGGCATAAATCCTGTATCTTCTGTCAATTCACGTATATCAGCTCCAAGATACATAACCTGCCCATCTATATACGGTATTTCTCCAAAGCATGGTCTTCCCGCATTCGGATTTATCTCCAAAACTGCACAATATATTTCCTGTATGTATTCTTTCAGCGTCTTTATGCTGCCGCTCCCCAACACATATACTTTACCATCAGTCCCTTTTTTCCAGAGTCTCCATAACGCCTCTGCAGCATCTTTGCTATATAAATAATCCCATTTCTGTTCTCCGGCTGTAAATTTCATCTTTTTTCCTTCGAGCATCGTTCGGATTGCGCTGCTTATCATAGTATTGGGTCCATCATATGGACCATAAACACTAAGGATTCTTACCCATATGTGTTTTATTCCAAGTTGATGGCAAAGTTCCCGGCTCATCTCCCCTGCACACAGTTTTGCCATTCCATATCCATTTTCCGGAAAAACCGGCGTCTGCGAAGTCAGATTGTTTTCTGTTCTTCCATATTCAGCCTGAGAGCCGGCACCAATAAAAAACTTACAGCCAAAACGCTGCGCCAGCCGCACAGCGTCTATCGTATATTCAATATTCCTGCATTGAAGCTCCATATCATTTCTTGCAGCCCCCGTGGTTCCCATCCACCCAAAATGAAACATGGCATCGTATTTTTCATTTTCTGCCGGCTGCAGTTTATGAAATTCAGATAAATCTGCCTCTTTTACTGTCACAAAAAGATTCTCAGGAATATCAGCTATTCTCTTAGAACCCTTGTGACAGAGAGCCAGCACTTCTGTTTTTTCAGCTATACATTTCTGAATCAATGCCATTCCCACCGCTCCAGTGGGACCTGTTATGATCACTCTCTTTTTCATATGCTATTTTCCATTCTGCCCGGATAATTTAACGAAATCCTTTATCTGGTTTCGTGTACATTCCTCCAGATTTCCATTTTGACGATAACATGCATACCATTCAACAGTCTTGTCGACTGCCTGTTCCACATTCCAGCAGGATTTCCATTCAAATGTACGTTTCAGCCTTGAACAGTCAAGTTTCAAATAATTTGCTTCGTGCGGGCCACCCATTTGCACACTGTTCCACACCAGTTCTTTTCCTGTATGTTTCTTCCAGTCCCTGCAAAACAGATCAGCAAGCTGTCCGGTCGTCAGACAGTCACTCTCATCCGGACCCACATTATAATTTCCGGCAAATTTTTTATCTTCCCACTGCTTTTTCAGTATCATCAGATATACGCTTACCGGCTCTAACACATGTTGATACGGACGGATCGAATTTGGATTTCTGACCTCGATTTTTTTTCCTTCTACAGCAGCCCTCATACAATCCGGCACAATACGGTCTGCTGCAAAATCACCACCGCCTATCACATTTCCCGCTCTCACGGTTGAAATTGCCAGTTTTCTGCCTGTTCCATCAAAAAAGGACTTTTGGTAACAGGCTGTAACAAGTTCAGAACAGGACTTCGAATTGGAATATGGATCGTACCCATTTAATCTTTCATTCTCACGATATCCCCACTCCCATTCATGGTTCTCGTATACTTTATCTGTAGTAACATTTACAAATGATTGTACGCAATCGTTTTTCCGGATACATTCCATGATATTAACGGTTCCCATGACATTTACTTCATATGTGTATACCGGTCTTGCATAACTTTCCCTCACAATTGGCTGTGCAGCCATGTGTACCATAAATTCAGGCTGTACCTCGCGGATCGTATGATTCAGCAGATCCAGATTCCTGATATCTCCATAAACAGTGTGCATTTCATTTTTTAATCCACACAATTCAAACATTGATGGTTCCGTCGGTGCCTCCAACGAATATCCGGTTACATCCGCCCCCGCTTCTAAAAGCAGGCTGCTCATCCAGCTTCCCTTAAATCCGGTATTTCCTGTAATTAAAATTTTCTTTCCTTTAAAAAAATTCCAGTCCATACTCACTATACTCTCTCCTCGTAAAACAATGGGATAAACATCTGCTGTTTTAATTCTTCCTCCGAAAGAAATGGTGCTAAATCTTCAAGTGGTGCTGATACCATACTTCCGTCTTCTAAACGTTTGCTGGCACATTTTGGTTCAAATTTCTGCTGTGTGTCCACAAAAACCTCGCAGATTGCCGGTCCCTGCATCTGTAATGTTTTCTCAATTTCTTCCAATTTATAGTTGTCGTTTATCTTTTGATAAGGATATCCATATGCCCAAGCCAGTTTTTCCATGGAAGGGAAACTGAGATCTCCGCTATCCTCTCCAATACCGACTAACGACTCGCCAAAGAAGTTTTTCTGTGTCTGTCTGATAGAATGATATCCACCATTATTGATAACAAATATTTTGATCGGTAATCTGTGGTGTATGATCGTCTGTAATTCCTGCAGATTCATCTGAATGCTGCCTTCTCCGGTAATACAGATCATATCCTGTTCTCCGGAAGCAATGCAGGCACCGATTGCTGCCGGCAGATCATATCCCATCGATGCCACTGCAGAATTTATAATAAATCTCTGACCTCTTTTTATTTCATATGCATGGCTTCCAACCACACAGGCTGATCCGTTTCCTACGACAGTAATTTTATTTTCTGGTAGCAAACTGCTCAGTTTACCTATAAAAGCATACACGTTCACAGCTCCGTTTTGTGCTATATGTTTCTCCTGTACCACAGGATAACTTTTCTTCCAGTTCTGACAGCATCTGATCCATTCCTGCTGATCTTTTTTCTCTTCTTCCGTCACTTTTTCTTCCAGATTACGTTCTAATGCCTCTAATAAATCTTTTGCATCAGCCCACACAGGCATGTCCACATGCAGATCCGGCTTTTTTAACTCTTCCTGATCCACGTCCTCAATGATCGTATATGCTGCCCTTGCCCAGCTCTGATACTGATAGCCAACCTGCCTTATACTAAGACGGCTTCCTATCGACAAAAGCAGATCACTATTTTGTACTGCCCAGTTTCCTGCACGATCACCCATGATTCCTGCACGTCCCGTATAAAGTGGATGTGTATCATAAATTAAATCTATACTGTTCCAGCCAGTCACTACCGGTATACCCAGTTTTTCAACGACTCTTAAAAATACCTCTGCTGCCCCGGCAATGCGAATACCATTCCCGGCATTTAAGACCGGACGCTTTGCTTTTCGTATTTTTGCAATAATCTCTTTTGCCAGCTCATCCGTCACCTTTGGCACAGTATCTTTTTCCTCTTCCTTTGGATCAA
Source organism: Roseburia sp. (assembly GCF_041325975.1). Taxonomy (NCBI): domain Bacteria; kingdom Bacillati; phylum Bacillota; class Clostridia; order Lachnospirales; family Lachnospiraceae; genus Roseburia; species Roseburia sp. Next base: position 121,214 of record NZ_JBGLEJ010000003.1, read on the forward strand.
AGCCACACAGCCGCTCTGTTTCTATATAAGCGCCCTGAATATTTAACGGAATATCAAGCCATACCGGTCCCGGTCTTCCTGTCTTTGCGAGATAGAGTGCCTTTTCCAGACAATACCGAATATCTGCCGGATCTGTTACCATCCATGCGTACTTTGTAATATGTGAGACCATTTTTACAATATCAAACTCCTGATCTCCATATGACCGTATATTTAACCCTGTACTTCTCACTGTTGTATCATACCTGACCTGCCCTGACAAAATAAGCATCGGTATAGAGTCTAACCAACCGCCTAACACGCCGGTGATTGCATTCGTACCTCCCGGTCCGGTAGTCACACACACGGCAGCCATCTGATTATTGATCCTGGCATAGCTTTCTGCTGCAATCGCACATGCCTGCTCATGATGATTATAGATGCATGTCAGTCCTTCTTTATGTCCAAGACCATCATTTAAATGCATCGCCCCTCCGCCTGTTACAGAGAAAACATGATGGATTCCGTTTTCAACCAACACATCTGCAATATAATCTGCTACTCTTATCTTCATAACTTATTCCTCTACAGCCTCAATCATCGTTTTTGCCATATAATCGATCATTTCATCTGTCATTCCCGGATATACTCCAACCCAGAATGAGTTCTCCATAATCGTATCTGTCACAGTAAGATCGCCTACCACACGATATCCGCTCTGATTTCTTCTCATCCCATCAAAGCATGGATGCTTTGTCAGGTTACCTGCAAAAAGCATTCTTGTCTGAACACCTTTTTCTTCGATATAAGGTACGACCTTATTTCGATCCACACCCTCTTTGCATGTAACAATAAAACCAAACCAGCTCGGCACCGCATGTTCTGTTGCCTGTGGAAGGATCAGCTTATCCGATACCACCTGAAGTTTTTCATACAGACGATTAAAATTATAGATTCTGCGTTTCACAAAAGAAGGAAATTTTTCCAGCTGCGCACATCCCACTGCTGCCTGCATATCAGTTGCTTTCAGGTTATAACCAAAATGTGAATAAACATATTTATGATCGTACCCCAATGGTAATTCTCCATACTGACGGTCAAATCTGTGTCCACAAAGATTGTCTTTTCCTGACGGGCATACGCAGTCTCTTCCCCAGTCCCTGAACGAACGGATTATTTTATGAAGCAGCGGATTATCTGTATATACAGCTCCACCTTCTCCCATCGTCATATGGTGTGGCGGGTAAAAACTTGATGTTCCGATATCTCCTACTGTCCCAGTCATTTTTACTTCTCCATCAATCTCATAGGTACTTCCCAATGCATCACAGTTATCTTCAACAAGCCACAGATCATATTTTTTACAAAAATCTTTTACGGCTTTTAAATTAAATGGATTTCCAAGTGTATGTGCGATCATGACTGCCTTTGTTTTTTCCGATACTGCTTTCTCAAGCATCGTGACATCAATATTATACTCCGGTATCGTGACATCTACAAATACCGGTACTGCTCCATACTGTATTATAGGGGTTACGGTAGTAGGAAATCCTGCTGCGACCGTAATGACTTCATCCCCTCTTTTGATCTGACGCTCCTTAAGAAGTGGAGAGGTTAATGCCATAAATGCCAGAAGATTCGCAGATGATCCGGAATTTACCAGTAAACAGTATTTCACATTCAGATATCTTGCAAATTCTGTTTCAAACTGCTCTGCATAACGTCCTGCTGTCAACCAGAATTCCAGTGCGCTGTCAACCAGATTTACCATCTCATGTGAATCATACACACGGGACGCATACGGTATTCTGTCGCCTTCCTTATAATCAGGCTTTTTATGATACAAATCACAATATTCTTTCACACTCTTAAGAATCGCATCTCTTGCCTGCTGTTCATTCATATTTTCAAACATAATTCTTCTCCGCCTTCTATATCTATCATCGTTTTTCTGATTTTATTTCCATACTTTCCATGGTGCATTGCCAGATGCCCACATCTCGTTTAACTTGTCCATTTCACGTTTTGTATCCATGCACTGCCAGAAACCATCATATTTATAAGCAGTAATCTGGCGTTCCGCTGCGAGTCTCTCCAGAGGATCTTTTTCAAAAACAGTCTCATCCCCTTCAATATAGTCAAAAATTTCCGGTTCTAATACCATATATCCGACATTGATCCGGTTACTGTCCGCTTTTCGTTTTTCCCTGAAAGAAATAACACTGTCATCTTCTGCAATGTCAAGCACTCCAAAACGCTGCTCCAATGATACTGCAGTAATCGTTGCTATTTTTCCATGCGCTTTATGAAATTCAAGGAGCTCATTCATATTGATATCAGAAACCCCATCTCCATAGGTCATCATAAATGATTCATCTCCAATATAACGCTGCACTCTTTTGATTCGTCCACCTGTCATGGTATCTAATCCAGTATCAACCAGAGTTACTTTCCACGGTTCTGCAACATTATTGTGAACTGTCATGCGGTTATCCGCTGAAAAATCAAATGTAACATCACTGTTATGTAAATAATAATCTGCAAACCATTCTTTAATCACATGCTGCTTGTATCCGCAGCAGATTATAAACTCATTAAATCCATAAAAAGAATATTCTTTCATGATATGCCATAAAATAGGCTTTTCCCCAATCTCAATCATTGGCTTTGGTTTTAAATGGCTCTCTTCACTGATTCTTGTACCATATCCACCAGCCAGAATTACTACTTTCATATATTTCCTCCGCTTTACGACACAATTTTATCATTTAGTACCATAAACTGCATACGTATCCATTTCCCAATTCATTATTTTATAAGTACGATATTTTTCAATTTTGTAATTTTCCAGAAACCATTGTGTCGTTTTTTCTTCATCCGTCTTCTCTGGAATTTTAATATAATATACTCTATTGTATCGTGACAGATCCATCGTATTTTCACTGTTAAATGTTTTTACTCTTACTTTGACATCCCCATCCTGCTTAAAATTATTCAGATTTGCACCATCAAAGTAAATCTTGCCTGCATATTCTGAATACCAGAGTAATCCCCAGACCGCATATTTTGCACGTTTTCCATTAGAATATGGATAAGTAACATCCTCCATAATAAATAATGTCTTTTCTCCCGGTCTGACATCCTGTACAAATTGCAAAAGCAACTGATTCAGATAAGTATATTGAAAATTATATACACATGCATCTGAATATGGTAATTCTTTTTTACAATATGAAGTTGTCAGCAAAGATCCATTTCCTGTATCAACTGTTGCGTATGCATATTGGGAAACCAGATCAAGTCCGACAAAATTCTGGCAAAACGACAGCATTGCCGTAATTATCATCGCATTTCTTGCCACCATCTTTCTGTATGCCAGCAATAATATCGCTGCATACATTCCTATTAACAGAACAATCGGCTGATAATATCTCGGATGCGTATATGTCAGGTAAATGCAATGAACAATCACAAACATTAAAACCGCCATACTTAATGATATCACATATTTATTTTTCCATATCCTGCCCACCCTTTTTATATCTATCCATAAAAAAATGACTATAATACACCAATAAACCCACTGGAAATTCAAAAGAAATAAATTTTTTAACCTTAATGCGATATAATCTATCCCAAGGAATCCAATTGAATTAAGTTTTTCCATCGGTCCATATGTAGCCTCTACCTTAGGATATAATATTGAAAATATCATACCTGCAATAATGATCCCAAGGATTGTATATTGTAGTAATTTAGCAGTATTTTCATTCCACTTTCTATATACCAGAAATAAAATCAACAATCCAAATATGAAAAAAACAATCCCTGTTCCTAAAACCTTTACATCCAAAATTCTTTTCCTGTCTAACCACATTGAATTTTGCTTTGTAAAGAGAATAACCCCCCATAAAATAACAGGCAAAAAAGAGATTCCTTTTTCCAATATAATTTTATATTTTGGTTCTGTTCTTTGTTCCGTCATTTCCAGAAAAAGATAGCAAAAACTAAAAGCCCCCAAAAGCACTACTGCCGTTTCTTTGGTCATGACCATAATAAATGCCGTTACAAACTGCATAAACTTGTAATTTTTTTTATGAGCCAGCAAAAAATATATAAAAAAATTGGTCATAATATAGTCGGTAGAAATCGCACCATTCACTCCATAATAAAGGGGCATAACCACAACCATACATGTCGCAAGAACCAGATAATAACTTTTTCTTCTCGGATATGTCTCCCTCAGGATAACATAAACAGAAATACCTGTTAACATTCCCAGAATTAAATTTATCCATATTAAACAATTAACATTTCCCCGAAAAATAAAATAGCCATACTCATATACTGCTGCAAATCCCATAGAAATGTGACCATAATTGATAACTTGCAGACTACTTAACGTAAAGTCAAACTGTTGTGCCATTGCGAGCACCTGCTGTGCATAATCCAGAGAATCCCATCGATACATCTCTTTCGACTGAATATAAATCATGCCGGCAAAGACACAAGCAATTACCACAAGCGGCAGATATATCTTTCCTCTGCTCCACCGGATTTTCTTTTTTATTTTACCATTTGTCCAAATTGACAGTCCTATCCAGCAACCCTGTAATATCAGAAGAAATGCTTCTATCACGATCAATTTATAGCGCTCTTTATTCGTCACATCGGAAATTAAAGCAAAAATATAAAAACTAATACCATAAATATATACGATTGTCAGCTGCCACGTTTCTTTTATGGTCTTTTTTTTATATGTTTTGCTGACAAGTGCGATTATAACGGATATACATAAAGCAGCTACCGCTCCTTTAAAAACATAATCTCCTGCCGTTCTATTTCCAGCGGAATATATGACAATTGAAATTAATAACAATCCATATGATATACTCTTTCTAAGAGTGTCTATTACCATCTTGTAAATCCTTTTCCCTGAATCAATATACGAACCCCCTATAAAACATTACCTATTTCGACAGGTTCGTAACATACTTTCCCATATAGATACATTCTACATATAGTATTGACGGATCTATCTCTGCCGGCAGGATACATTCATATATCCGTTCCTGCCTCTCAACATGATTCAAACACCGATATACTTTTTCGCCCTTTTCTTTGTATACAAATGGATACTCTTTCTCACCATCTGTCAGATAGAATATTATTTGATTTTCCTGCAATGGATGATAACTAACCCCTATGATTTTGTGATTATCTGATTCATCTGCGTGCATGATAAAAGTTTCTGCATTTTTTATATCAAAAAAAAGCATATTTTTATAATAAAATTTTCCATTTCTGCATACGACTTTACCAGCAATATCCTCACCATCTTTTAATGAAAATGCATACCGTCTGGTTGCCGCATTCATATTTGCACGATTAATGACTGCGTCATCTATCTTTTCTAAGGCTTCCTGTAGCCATAATTCGTATCTTCTGATTTCTTCTTCAGACAAGATGTTTTCAACCTTATCCTTCATAGATTCTGCTAACTGCGTCATATATATAAGATCCAATTGTTCCCTGCGTGCTTTAGAAGCATCTGCCTTTAGCCTCTGTATTTCCATTCCAAAATCCGGCAGCTGTTTAAAGTACCACTCTTTTTGCTTTTCCTTATATATTTTTTTTCCTGTAAGCCGCTCCTTTTCAAGAACGATCATATACTCTGCTTTCGTCGTAATTAACGCAAGCTGATGCATAACCTCTATTTTTTCATTTGCCAGAACGATTTTTTCAACTTCCTTATCATAATGTCTGGAAAAGATGTATTTTCCAAGTTCACCTTGGAATTTCCACATCTGATTTAATACAAATTCAACACTATTTTCTGTCTCATTTTCCGCTGTTTCTTCTTTATATTTCTCAAGTGCAAAATCTATTGGATCTATGGACTCCTGTTCCATCCGTACAACTGTTTCAAATGCCAAAGGAGACCATTCCTGTCCTTCCTGCAGACAGCTTATCCACGTCCCCTGTACCTGTGAAAAATCCAATCTGCCTAAAAGTAAAACATTTTCGCTAAAAGAAGCGGCAAACTCTGTGCAAAACTGCAGATACTCTTTTTCTACTCTGCTGTCTGCCAAAAGAATCACCTGTATCTCACTATTAAAATCCAGAGTCTGTCCTTTTAAAGAGTTCAAAGTCTGCTTTAATTTCTTTTTATTTTTTACCAGCTCCACTATCACAGAAAATTTATATGCCATTCTTCTTCCTCTACTTTCCAATTTCCCTTATTGCCTGATACACACGTTCACAATTATTCTGATCAAGCGCAAAATAAAATGACTCAATTCGATTTAAATATTCTTTTTCTAACATGCACCCGCTTCTGACAGCCTCTATAATCACATTAACAGTGCTCTCATAGTCACAGCATACCGGTCCAAATCCCATCTGTTCATAATCCCAGTATCCCCTATCATATATTTGTTCTGCAAAAAATTCTTCCTTGTCTGGCTGTGCATAAATAACCGGCTTTTTCAAATATGCAAAATCATATGCTACACTGGAATAATCCGTAATCAACAGAGCATTTTCCCTGAACTCTTTTTGATAATCTACTATATCTGCTGACACCTCTATCACTTCATTTCCGCAAAAATCCGAAGCATTTGCAATATTATTGGTATGTACACAGAATTTACCTTTATATCCATTTTCCTTTAAGGCTTTTTTTATGCGTTCATCATTGATAAGCCTGTTATAGAATTTGCAATATTCTGAATTCTGAAATGCCGGATTATACGGTCTCATTCCGGTAACCGGATCCATCTGGATTGCAAGTCCAGCCCGCCAGGTTGGCATAAACACGATCTTTTTTTCACATGGAATATCCTGCACCAAAGTATCATATCTAGGAAGTCCTGTCAGCTTTATAACATCTTTTCCATACATATATGGATAATCTAGAATAGACTGATATTCCGGCTTTGCAGAAGTAATAAACAGATTAATATTCTTATTCGATTTATTCAGCCATGTAGAAAGATCATCTTTGATAATCCCATGCTGCAAAAAAACATAGTCGTAATGAAACAGGTTTCCTAAATACCGTTTCATACCGTAAAACGGATTTACGATATTATCCTCCCCCTGTGAAGATATAATCTTATCCGCAAGCAATGTATATAATTTACATTTTTTTGAGCCATATGGGATCACCTTTCCTATTTTTCTGATCCGTGTATAATCCTTTGATTTATCAGATATGACAAAATAAAAGTCAACATCTGACGGACGTTTTTTCGCCAGATACCGAAAAAATGCTTCTCCATTATCTCCTGCTACATTGATGCGATCCGAAATCATCCAGATTTTCTTTCGGTGAAATTTTCGTGTCATGAAATATTTTTTGCGATACCATAAGATTTCTTTTTTTGTTTCATCATCAATTTCTAAATTATTTAATTCTTCGCAAAAGTATTTTTCCTGTTTTCTTACCAACGCTTTATTGCATTCTTGTATATGAATCCTATACAAATCTTTTGTTAACAAATAATTTTCCTGCACAAAATAGTCTGATTCCATCTCTTTGTTATAAAACTTAGAGAATTTTCCGCAGACAATTTGGGGAGTAAAGCAGAATTCTCCCTGAAATACAGCTCTGACCTCTATCCATTTGATTCTGCTTATATCAATCTGCATATCATAATAATAGATATCTGTAACCTTTCTATTCCAGATTTTTCCTTCTTCTGTCTCTAATTTTATCAATTTAACAGGGTATTTTTGACCTTTGTCGTCCATAAAATAAAACTCTAATTCTTCTGTATACTTAAAATCAATTTTTCCACTTAAACAAAGCATATGATCTGATATCTTAATAACGTCAACTCTGAACAACGCATTTTTTTGCAGATTGAATATCTGCACATTATGAAAAAATAATTTTGAATTACTACATACAACCTGCTTTGATATATCCTCATTATATTTTAATGACAATAAGAACAATTTCTTTTTCAGATTAATATCGCGCTGTTTTAAAACAATATCGTCCTCACAGTATTCAAGGAGATTTTGCAATTCACTGATATATTTTTCCTGTTCTTTTTCATCCAGAACCATATGTATTCTGTCATTAAGACGCCATTGCAGATCATAACATACCGCATACTGTACAAATGGAATCACACTTCCCCATTTTTCAATCGAAATATCCATCAATTTTTTATAAAATCTCTGCGGTGTGATCTGATACCAATCCAATGCTTTTTCTTTTCCCTGAATCGCAGAACTATTATTTGCTCTCTTGCGGTAATAATGTGTAGGTTCTGACACAACACCATATTTGTGCTTATCTAATATCTGTTCCATTACATAAACTGCATCTTCCCCATACTTCAGTTCCGGATCAAACATTGTCAGACGCATTGTATCACTTTTCACAAAAGAAGCTGTAATATGAAACTGTGTATATTGGTAATCATCCAATATATTGATCACACGTGACACTGCATATTTATCACCTCTTGAAAGCCGGTGCATCCCTGTCTTTGCCTCAAAAAATTCCTGTTTACAACATACAAGGTTGATCCCTTCCTCATGTTTCTCAAAAAAATCATATACTTTGGAGAATGCATCAGGACTCCACTTGTCATCCGAATCCAGAAAATTCACATACTTTCCTTTTACATAGTCCATGCCGGTATTTCTTGCAACACTGACTCCGGCATTTTTCTGATACACATACTGAATGTTTTGTGGATAACGCTTTGCATATTCTTCACAGATCTGGCGCGACCCATCCGGACTTCCATCATCCACTAACACAATCTGAACATTTTCTTCAAAACCGATATCCTGTTTTATTACTGATTCGATTGTCTCAGCTACATATAATTCCACATTATAAATCGGTATTACTACTGATATTTTAAACTGTTTGTCCGACATTCGCTTTCTCCCATTTTCTTTTGTCTGAGGATTATATTTTTATACTTATACAACAATAAAGCACTTGGGACAAATCGCCTTAAGTGCTTTATCGTTCCTTATGATATCATATCATAAGATACCTTATTATTCCATATTACATTTCGTTTTGATGACATCAATGCCCTTATTTTTTCTTTTTTACAGACGTAGATGCTCTATTGACATAAATCTGGTATTTTGAATTTCCGGAAATCTTGTTTTTCTTAACAGTTCCTGTCGTTGCCTTATTCTGAATCACAAGACCATGCTTTTTATTTTTATTAATTGTTGTTCTTGATAATTCTTTTAACTTTGCTTTACTTGTAACAATAACACCATTCTGCTTATTTTTATTGACCTTACAATTCTTTACGGTAATATTTGTTTTAGAATCTGTTGCACGTATACCATCCTGTTTATTTGACTCAACCGTACAGCCTGTTAATACTGCACTGGACTTTTTTGCTACGTACACACCATATGTACCATTTCCCGATGATGTTGTATTCTTAATAGAATTAATCTTAGCACCACTTCTTACTGCAATACCAGCCTTCTTATTTTCCTTAAAGCTGTTTGACTTCACGCTTTTTACCGTTGCAGCTTCCGCAACCAGTCCATAAGTTCTATTCTTATACACATTATTGGATGCATTCAGTGTCAATGTGCTCTTTGAATATACACCAATTCCTGCACCACCATTAGAATATACTTTTGTTTTTTTAATTGAAGCAGCAGCACTGTCCGACAAATGGATTCCATCTTCTTTGTTCTCATAGAAATTGCAGCTAGACATACTCTTGACTGTGGATTTCACAGCGACAGATATTCCTGCTTTTTTATTTTTTGCACAAGTCACATTATCCATACTAACAATTGTACAATGATCATTTAATAAGATACCATGATTTTTATTATTGTTCAGCTTATTCTTTGTTCCCGAACTGCTCTTTGAAATTGTAATATTTGCATACGGACGACAACCTAATCCATGATCCCCATTATCATTCAATGTAACACCATAAAGATATGACGTAACAACCTTGTCTTTTGTTCCCGTTAAAGCGATACCACAACCATGGTTGTTTTTGCACACCACATTCGTAGCCGTCAATGTAGCACCATTGTATGCTCCTATTCCAGCACATGTGGTATCATCATCCTCTTTCACGTCAGGTCTCGTTCCATTTTTACTATATTCTCCGCCTGTTACCGTAACTTTTGTGCCAATGTCGCTCATTGACATACCGCTCCAATAATTCTGCTGACAGATCACATTGTTAAATACAGCCTCTGTCTTATCATTGCAGTAAATGCCATATCCACCAGCACTTGTATTGAATGTTGATCCAGATACATTAATTCCTTTTGATGTAGTAATAAGCAGACCATGACTGGAATTACTGCTTGCTGTCACATTGGTTACTGTTGCAGTATCAACGCCATTCAGATTTATTCCATAATCCCGGCTGTCAGTTCCATTATTGTTAACAGTCGCATCACTGATTGTAATTTTCTTTGAGGAAGTCACTGCAATACCACTTTTAGCATTTTTGCTGATCACAGCATTCTTTACACTTACCTCCTCGCTTCCCGCAATACGAATTCCACAATTTTTATTAGCACTAATCGTTGTATTTTCTGTTACTGCAACATTCTTGCTGGCATTGATATTAACACCATAGTCACCATTTCCGTTTATTGCAGCATTATCTATTGTTAGTTCTTTCTTCAGACTCTCAACACCAATACCTGATTTTTTGTTATTATTGATGTCTGTTTTAGAAATTTTTATCACACTACAAGATGCCAGACGAATTCCAACATCACCATTTTCTGTTACTGTTCCACCATTAATGGTTATGTTTGCCATTGTATCCAGATTAATACCATAGGAACTGTTGCTGCTTATGGTAACATTATCAAGTGTTACACCTGTTGCGTCTTTCATACGAATACCACAATCTTTACCACCAGTAACAGTAAGATCTTTTAAATTGATATTTTTATTTTTTCCATAAAATCTGAATATTGGTGCTTTGCTGCTTCCCTGCCAAGTTCCCCCTATGACAGTGATACCATTTGCAGACTGTCCATTTGCCGTAAACAAAATTGCATCATCAGCAGCTGCAATTGCCTGAATTACAGCACCTGTAGCAGTGATCGTAATTCCCGAAATACCAGACATATTTATCTTTTTACATGTATATGTTCCTGCTGGAATAACAATGTTTTTGTAAGATTTCAGCGCCGTACTTAGCTCATCTGTAATATCCTCTCCAGACTGTACACTCAAAGTATAAGCAGCCCCGCTCACTTTTAAGTTTTCTATCTTCCCAGTTTCTTCTGTTTGCGCCACAGCTTCTGTTGTGATTGTTTCCTCTTCTACTTCCACTCCTGTTGATTCGTACACAACTTCTTTTGTTTCTGTGTTTTCTTTTGTTTCTGTGTTTTCTTCTGTTTCTGCAGCTTCTTCTGTTTCTGTGTTTTCTTCTGTTTCTGCAGCTTCTTCTGTTTCTGTGTTTTCTTTTGTTTCTGTGTTTTCTTCTGTTTCTGCAGCTTCTTCTGTTTCCACCTCTGTTGATTCAAATGCGATATCTGCAGAATTTCCAACAGTTTCCTCTGCTATGTACTCTGTTGCCGTGGTTTCTTCCGCATATACTGTGGATACTCCACCGTCTAATGACGTTACCAGCATTGCACACATAAGCAGCGACATCAATCTTTTGTTTCTTGCTTTCATACACTGCCTCCTTAAATTTGTTAAATAATATTTAATTCTTTTAATTTCATAGCAATTCTTTCTATATTTTTGCCATCGTGGTACTCATTAATTGTACAATATCTTTTCTCAAATTCTTTGTTTCTGACCGACTCTAACTTGATTTTTCCACCTGTAATTGCTTTTTCGATCACTTTTTCTAATTCATCCAGAGTAAATACACGATGTCCTATGTATTCATCATCTGCCGGTATCAATTCGCCTGCTTCTGCCTGATAACGCATCAGATCCGGCTGGAAGAATATAACACCGCCCCCCTGATAAAAACTATTATAACATACTGACGAGTAATCTGTAATCAAAAGTTTTGCATACTGTAGCACTTCCGATATTGATCCTTCCCACATATTATGTTTCAATGGTGTATTTTCGCACAAACTTGCCATCTTCGGATGTGGAACAATAATAATATTCTCTGCAGCCATATATTGCTCTAACATATGGTAGATTGACATTACATTCTGATAATACTCAGAATTTGAAAATTCCTGTATGTGTTCTTCGTAGCTTTTCCACGTCAGCATAATCACAACTTTGTCCGGCGATGAATCATTGATATGCATATATTGAATTTTACTGAATATCGGCAAACCTGTATTTAAAAATCTTTCCTCTGGAAGTTTAAGCATATCTGTGCAGGCATCCAATTCTTTCTGACTACCTACAACCATATATGCCGGTTCTCCTTCTTTATTCAATACAAAAGTAGAGCTTGAACCCTGACATTTTAAATATGTGATACCATGCTGTAGGAAAATAAATGGATGTTCGCAGGTCGATAGTCGAAAATATTTATTATTAGATCTAAGTATATTTAAATGAGCCGGAGCTTCTGTCGAAATATAGTTATTTACATTATATAACAACCAATAATATTTCAATGAATATTTTGGAACTACACCTTTTGCATTCTTAATTTTCACATAATCTGATGACTCAGGACTAATCACATAATAACATCTGCTTTTTCTCTCTTTCTGTGCCATTTGGAATAAATCGAAAGTACCTTCTTCTGCCTTTTCTGCAAACTTTTCATAAAACAGATCAATATTTTTACGTCTTAATTTGCTGCATATTTTACCCAAATGATAAAACAGCCACGAAACAGGTCTGCTCTCAATAAACTTAAACCATATCCTATACTCAATGGCTTCCATTGGTCTCTTTACAATCGCAAAATTACCACGATCCGTTCTTCGCAAATGTATCGCAAAATCCTTGAAAAAGGTTGATTTATACGGTGCATAATACATTCGCTTTGATGGTATATTCTTTTCTTTTTTTCCAATTCGAAAATCTACATCAATTCCATTTATTGTTACCATCATCAGTAACATGTTGTTTAATTGTGTTTCATCTGTCAATAAGTCTGCCAGTGGATACCTTATATGTTGATAATTCCAGTCTGCCAATACTTTCTTCTTTCCAATTTTTTCTGGATAAACTTTGATGTCTGACTCTACATTGTTCTTCTCATCTATATAAAATCTCGTACTTTCAATTTGTATCTGATTACATGGATTCTGCAAATATGACAATATCTTCAGATTCAGATATCCATTTTTCAGATTAATAGAAAGCACTTTATAAGTATACTTAACAATTAATTTATAAAAATTTGCAGCCTGCATATATCCATAATATACTTTTTTCTTATCTGTATACACAAATAATACTTTATGCTCTATTAATAACTCTTCTTCTGTTTCAGAGGCTCTCTCCTCATTTTCAGCATTGACATCTGTCGTCATTTCCTGTTGCAAAAGGCTTGCACCATCCAAAGATATCTCCATCCCATCTAACGGCTCTATCTCCATCTCCTGAAATAAGATAATTTTATCTGCATCTTTCTGACTGCGAAGTTTTACATAAGAACTATACTTTTTGCCATATTGCAACGTACGAATATCTATGACCTGTCTGTCATTTTCTGTCATACGCGCTCGATCACAACAGATAATTAATTCATTATCATTTAATTCTGCATGAATCTGACTCATTCCGTTTCTCCCCCTACTTTTCAAAGCTGGATTTTTCCGGCAGGAGCTGCTCAAATGCCTCAATCGCCTGTGCTTTTTGTTTTTCAAAATCTGATGTATAGATTGTGTCATTCAGACAGATCAGCTTATATTTTCCTGTACGGATTGCCTCTAGTGCACTTGGAAATGTCCGATCTTTAATATGAAAACACTTTCCAATTTTCATACTCCTCGGAATAAAATTTCCACTTGCCAGCTGCCAGAATTTCATTAGCCACTGATTACAGTTTGATTTCGTCCGAAACTTGTCCATACATGTAGCGCGTAATGTTTCTTCCTCTAATCCCCACACTTCCTCAAATGTAGATTTCAGGAAGTTGCTTGGCAAATGATTGTAATAAAAGCCAGGGAACCATTTCCAAATAAATGCCAGTGCGGTTGTCCTGACAATACTTTTCCATCCGTTTACCGGACTAAACCATTTACAGAAATTTTTACGCATACATTCCTTTTTATCAAAGTGTATATTGATCAGTTCCACATCATTTCCATTAAAGAAACCTGCACTTTTCTTTCCAAAATAAATACAGTTTAACGCAAATACATCCCTCGGTATTCCATTTTTAAAGAACTCTGCCGGCTTTACATAATTTGTTACAAACATATCATCATTAAAATAAACAAACTGATCTGCCAGTCCCTCTATCCTATGTAAATTTAATTCAATGGTATTCGCATTAAACGTCGGTAAAAACTCTTCCGGTATATAATCCTTGTGATTCACAATATGCAGTTTCGGGTTAGTCGTATCCAGCCACTCCGGCAAATGTCCCCACGTCACAAAATGTATTTTATTTACCCATGGGGCAAATTTTTCCACACCACGGAACCAGTACTGAAGATTGTCCCAGCTTCTGAATCTTACATCGGTATTATCTCCTTTATCATTACTTTTATCATACATTCTTTTTTCCTTCTGCCATTCCGGATCATTACCGTCTACCCAGATAATGACAAAATCTATTTTTTCTTTATCCATCATTTTTCTTCCTTATAATCTAATTTTCTTTATTCACTCATAAACTCATCATAAGCTGTCAGTACTTCTTTCGGATCTCCATCCATTTTTAGTTTTCCATCATGAAGCCAGATCACACGTGTACAAAGTTTCTGCAGCGTATCAATACTGTGTGAAACGATCAGCACTGTCCGGTTTTCACCGGAGATCAGCGACTTCATCTTTTTAAAACTTTTCTTTTTAAACTTCGCATCCCCAACGCTCAACACTTCATCGATCAGTATGATCTCCGTTTCCAGTATGGCTGTGATTGCAAACGCAAGCTTGGAATACATTCCACTGGAATAAGTCTTGACCGGTCTGTCTATAAATTCCCCAAGTTCTGAAAATTCAATAATATCATTCATGCGCTCTCTGATGTAATCTTCCTCAAATCCCAGTACCATTCCGGACAGCAGGATATTTTCCCTTCCAGTCAGCTTTTTCTGAAATCCAACGCCAATAGACAGCAGGGATATGGAGTGTCCATGCAGATCAATAGTCCCTTCATCCGCAGAAAAAATGCCTCCGATTGCCCTAAGCATCGTAGATTTACCGCTTCCATTCTTTCCTATGATCCCGACAATTTCTCCTGGTTTCACATTGAAAGATACACCATGCAATGCCTCAAACACCTCTGTATTGCTTTTTTTCATGTGAAACAGACTTTTTTTAATTGAAATTTTATTTAAACACCGGTATCTTATTTTTAAATTTTTTACTTCAATTGCATATTCTTCCATCAAATCACCTTTACATAACTGTTTTCATACTTATAAACTGTCTTTATTCCTATTACTGACAATACGATTCCTAAAACAAACCACAACCCAAGACTGTAATAATGCGGCAGTTTCCCATATAATACAGTTCTCCGCAGATCTTCCATAAGCAGTGCGATCGGATTAACCTTGAGCAGAATGGACTGATACGGCTCCGGAATTCTGTTAGAAATAGAATAAAATACACCGGACAGATAAAATACTAATCTTAATCCTACATTTACAACATTCGCCAGATCTTCAACGAATACACCTAAATGCATCAGTATCATGCTCATCCCAAATGTTACGACAAATAATACCAGCATAATTGGGAAAAAGTAAAACATTTTCGCAGACAATGGTACACGGTAAAAGATCATCATTCCAATGACCAATGCAAATGAGATTGCCATTTTTATTGCATTGGTTCCCATTTTGGAAATAACAAATACAAACTTCGGAATATATACCTTCGTCACGATCTGGCTGTTTGAGGTAACCAGCTTTACGCTCTGTTTCAGCGTTTTGTTAAAGAAATCCCAGGTGGTCACACCCACAAAAATAAATGCCATAAAGTAATCTTCTTTCGCTTTAAAAACAATCGAAGATACGAATGCATATACCAGCATAAACAACAATGGATCTAATATCCACCACAGCCATCCCAGATGGGAATTGGCAACCTCTGCTTTCAGCTCAGCTTTTGCAGAGTATATCATATACTTTCTGTATTTCATTAAGTCCCTTTTAAATCTTTCCATCGTTTCTCCTTTAACTCCAGCTTACAGCTTGCAAATCGCTTCATAATTTCTTTTGCAATTATCCCTGTCCCTGTAGCAAAAGAATTCATCCACACGCTGCTTATACACGGCAGGCATCCTGGTACCATCCCCAACAATAGCTTTTATTTCAGCAATAATATCCTGTTCCTTTTTACATACTTTTCCAAATCCGTCATTTTCATAACTGAAATACCCCTCGGAATACTGCCCTTTCCGGAACATCTCATAATCAAACTGATAATAGATCAGTGGTTTTCTCAAATATGCGAAATCCATTGCGATGCTCGAATAATCTGTAACCAAAAGATTTGATTCCTTGAGCAGCTCCTGTACATCATACTCCGGCCATTTTGCGATCACGATATGAGGTGAAAGTGCTCGGAAACTCTGGATGAATTTCTGCATTCCCCGATGTGGATAGAACACAAGCCTGATGTTTTCTTTATCCAGAAAGTCTGCTAGCCTTTCATCACACAGAAACTCATTCCAGCATCTGAAATATTTGGTGTCCGTAAACCTAGAAATATCCTCTTGATCATAAGACTCTGTCGTTGGAATACTGATCCAGTTTCTCCAGGTCGGCATTACTAAGATCTGACGCTTTCCCTGACTTGTATCAAACAGATTGTCAAATCTGCAAAAACCCAGCTTTTGCACCCATCCATCCGGATAACCAAATTTTTCTTTTACATACTGATATTCGCGCTCCACAGCGCATACAAACATACGCATTTTTGTATTTTTGTAATGAAGAAATTCCACATCATCCTTTGTAATTCCATGCTGTAAAAATATACGTTTATTTTTTAGTATACCATATACCTCAAGCAAATAGCAAACTGCCGCATTCGGCTTTCCTTCTTTTTGTGAACTGATATTCTTTGATGCTGTCAGATAATATAGCCAGTGCATAAAACTTCCATACTGGACTACCGGTCCTAAATCCTTTACCCGCGCATAATCCGGTGATTTTTTATTGATGGCATACATAACATCCTGTTCTTTATGATGTTCTCTGATATATTTATAAAGCCAGTATCCATTATCTCTTGCTTCATTTTCATTGTCACAGATCAGCCACAGGTCTTTCCTCTTTCTTTTGTAAACCGCTGAAACCGGCAATGCCAGTGCAAACACGAAAATATTGCCAATGTCTTTTGCCTTTACACGCTGCAGTTTCTGCCAAAAACTCTGTCCCATCACACTCTCCTATAATCTCCTCACAACTGCTGCCCAGGTATTCACACACACATAATATGCTGCTTTGAAGAACGAAAACTTCTCCACATTACGGTACAGTTTCCATTTTCCCCATACTGCATCTAATTTATTTCCCGAATAAGCACCCTTGTGACGGCAGTATATGGTAAGAATTTCATCAAGACCATAAGCCGTAATACCCGTTTTCATGATCTGCATCCACGTGGCTGCATCTTCCAGCCTGACATTCTCCGGCATATAGATCAGTTCTGTATCGATCTGGCTGCGGTCTAACACTGCAGTACTCGGTGCGATCGTTGAGCTTTTTAAAATCTCTTTGTAACCGACTTTTGCCGGTGCATGCGCAACCGTTCCGCTGCGGACGGCATTTGCATCCGCAAATTCATAGCTGGTAAAGCTGAACGGGTAATTTCCTTTTTTCATAAATGCAATCTGCTTTTTGAGTTTCTGTGGCAGCCAGAAATCATCTGCATCCAGAAAAGCGATATATTGCCCCGTTGCGTGATGCAGCGCAAGGTTTCTTGCGCCTGCCGGTCCTGAATTTTTTTCACAGTAAAAACAATGGATTCTCTCGTCCGTATAACTGCTCATGATATCTCTGCTCTGATCTGTTGAGCAGTCGTCTGCCAGCAGTAATTCCCAGTTTTCATAAGTCTGTGCCAGAATACTGTCAACTGTCCTGTTCAAAAAGTTTTCTGCATTGTAAACAGGAACAATAATACTGACTTTTCCCTCAATATACATCTGTCTCACACCTGCTTCTTATCGTTGTCTGCACTTTCATTTCGCAGTGCATTACTTTGATACTCATCTACACCTTCTGTCTTGTCCTTTTTAAAGAGGATTTTTACTGTCAGAAGGATCAGCTTTAAATCAAGCCAAAGTGAATAGTTCTCGATATACTTAATATCCAGACGTACCTTATCATAAGGTGTTGTACTGTATTTTCCATACACCTGGGCATATCCTGTCAGTCCGGCTTTAACTTTGGTACGGAGTGCAAATTCCGGAACAACCTCAACGTATTTATCTACCACTGTTTTCCATTCAGGTCTTGGACCAACCAGAGACATCTCGCCTTTTAAAATATTAAACAACTGGGGAAGCTCGTCCACATGAGCGGCACGGATCACTTTTCCGACCGGTGTCACTCTTGCATCACCTTTTTTGGTGATCTTATTGTCTGCATCATGAACAGACATACTGCGGAATTTTAATACCATAAATACTTCATTGTCCCTGGTGTATCTCGGCTGTTTAAAAAACACCGGGCCACCATCATATAATTTAATACATACTGCTATGATCAGCATAAGTGGGGACGAAATAATAATTCCAATCAGAGAAAACACAATATCTTCAATCCTTTTAAAGAATCTCTGATCGATCGTAAGTCCCTCATTGCGAAGCAGCAGTAACGGTGAATCAAACAGATGAATATCATCTGCCGCACTAAGAAGAATATCTGAGATTTTAGGTGTCACATAAGTACGGATGGATTCCTGATAACAGTACTTCATGATCTGGTTTCTCGCCTCAGCAGGCAGATCACACAAGACCACGGCCTCGTATTCCTTTGCCATCGTATATAATTTCACATATCCGATCTTATAGCTTACGGACATACAGATATTATACTTATCTTTTCTTGAATTAATCTTCGCGATCAGATCATCCGGCGGATAATTGCCATAGATGACTAACATTCTTCTTGGAGGATAAAGCTTCTGATATAAATTCCTTACCAGCATCGTCCAGATGATACTGAATATGATCTCGATCACTGACATACACACCAGTGGATACACCGATACATAGCTTCGCACTGCCAGAACGACAATAAAATATTCCACAACTGCACTCATGATGATCGCTAATGCATGTGAACTGAATATATCGGAAGCCTCAAGGTAACCAATATGAAATCCGCCCAGACTCTGCGTAAAGAAAAATGCCAGCAAAACATACAGTCCGATAACTCCCCAGTGACCACGTTCTCCAAATTTATTGGTCATCAATGGATTATAGTAAACGAACCAGACGTATGAAAAACACATCATCTCAAAAAGAATCATGATTAAGTTCGCGCAATAATTCAATAAATGTTTATAGCCTTTTCTTTTTTTCATAGCTTCTCTTTTCAATCTTTGTTTACGTCAGCAGAACTGATTTTAAAGCATCAGACCTGTTATATATATACCGGCGTATTATACCAAAATCAGCCGTTCTTTGCAAGTTTTCCCGCCATAGAATGACTGATTCAATGACAGACATTCTATAACAGCTCAAAAGGCTGCAAAAAATGTTTGTACCATTTTTCACAGCCTCTTATGTTTTTACTGCACTTTATTCAGTTTATAAACTATCCATGATCCGAAGCAGCTTCGTACCATAATCCGCATCTGCTGCCCAGCCTTTTCCATATGGATTCTGCGGAATCGCAAGCCACTCCACGTATCTGGCTGTTCCACGCGATACATACTGGAAACGCTTATCCACACATGCATTGTTTAATCCATCTGTACTTGCGTATGCTTTTAAGTGCTGTACCTGCGCACGGAGTCCGGTTCTTACATCTGCAAAAGTCTCACCTGCTGCACCGCCACCGACTGCACCGAGTCCTCCAAAGTTACACTGACTCGGCTGCACATCACCGCCGAATTTTAATCCTCCGGTCTCTAACATAACCTGTGCAAATAATACATCTGCTCTTACACCCTCGGCTTCTGCCTCTTCTTTTAAGATCTTAAAGAATGCCTCCGCAGAATCTGCTCCCTTATCACGGTAAGTATCTGCTGGGAAGGTATAACGTTTATTATAGTAAGATACCATCTGGTCGACTGTCACACTGCTTGTACCCATGATCTCATGCGCTGCAGCTTTTGCTTTTACCGCTGACCATGGTCCGTACATACGGATTCCGTTGCTTAAATCTTTGTATGCCCTTACTTTATAGTAATATGTCGTTCCCTGTACCAGATTACTGTGTGTAAAGGATGTTGCACCAGAAGTCTGTAATGTGGTATAAGTTCCTTTTTCGCTGACCGCACCGGCAAGTTCATAGCCACTTGCATTTGCAACACTGCTCCATGAGATATTTAATACATTATTATCTCCGAGTGTGATAGAAGAAATACTTCCCTGTTTTAAGACTGCAACCTCTGTTACCTTACTATAACTTCCTCTGCCTGCACTGCCTTTGATCTTATAAGTTGCTGCAATTTTATAGTAATACGTATTGCCGCTCTTTACGCCCTTATCCGTGTAAGTCAGTGTAGATCCGGATGAAATTGAAGCGATCTTTTCAAATCCACTGTTTGACTTGTCGCTCCGGTAAATATCATACCCCTGTGCTTTTGAAACTTTCTTCCAGCCAAGTGTGACCTGATTTTTGCTGTCACTTGTGATCTGGGAGAATACCACCTGTTTGATCGTCCATGCCTTCTGTGCTTTTGAGAAAGATGCCACACCGTTTTTAGCACTGTTGCTCTTATATGCACGAACCTGATAATAGTAAGTTTTTCCGGCTTCTAATGTTTTATCCTCATATTTTTTCGTATTTTTACCTTTGACCTGTCCGACCTTTTTATAACCACTGTCTTTCGACATACTCCGGTAAATCTGATAACCGGATGCCCCATCCACAGCTTTCCATTCCAGTCTTACGGAAGTACTTCCGGTTGCCTTGACTGCTGTAATGGATGTAGTTTTTAATGTCTTTGCTGACACAACTGCGGAATCACCGCTGTATCCTTTTTTACCATTTACCTTGTTGATCGTCTCTACCTTATAATAGTAGGTCTTTGCAGTTTTTACATTTTTATCCTGATAGGTCGTATTATTTTTTCCTTTTAAAGTGGCAACCACTTTATAAGTACCATTCTTTGACGTACTGCGTTTGATCCGGTAGCCGTAGGCACCGCTCACTGCTCCCCAGTTTACTTCAATCTGATTACTTCCATTTGAAACAGCATACTTGATCTTCGCTTTTTTCGCTGTTCTTCCTTCCATGGACGCTGAATCACCGCTATAACAGATATTGTCTCCTGTCTTTACCATAGTCTCAACCGTGTAATAATAGGTCTTTCCTGCTTTTACACTGGTGTCTTTGTAGCTGGTCGTGTTTCCGGATTTAATCGTCTTAACAACTTTGTAAGTACCATCTTCATCGGTACTTCGTTTGATGCGATAACCATAAGCTCCTGTGATCTTATTCCACTTGATCGTCAGTGTTTTTTCATTTGTGGAAACGATTGATGTGATCTTTGTGCGCTTTGCAGTTTTTCCTGCCACCGCGTCTGATGCACCGCCGTATCCTTTTGTACCGCTGTTGACATTATATGCTTCGACCTTATAGTAATAGGTCTTTCCTGCTTTTACAGTATCATCTGTGTAGGATGTTTTTCCTGTTACTGTATCAATCTTCTTATAACCGCTGTTCTTGCTTGTGCTACGGGAAATGGTATATCCCTTTGCACCACTTACCTTTTTCCAGGAAATTTTTAACATATCCTCATTAGAAGATGTAATTCCTGTAATTTTTGCTTTTGCAAGTGTCTTTGCTGATTTCGTGGAGGAATATGCACCGACACCCTGTTTACCATTATTTGTGTTATATGCCTGTATTTTATAAGTATATGTTTTGTTATTGGATTTCACAGTATCTGTGTATGTCAGAGTCTTTCCTGAAGTCACTTTACCGATCTGATTATACTTTCCATCCTCACTGTCTTTGCGATAAATGAGATATCCTTCTGCCTGCGAAACTTTTTTCCAGGTTAAAGTGACCTTCTTTCCACTCTTTGCCTTGATTTTCGTAAAGTTTGTCTTTGCTAATGCCACACCAGAGATGGATTTGGAGTATTCTCCCGTAGTTCCGTCATTAAATACCGGACGAACCAAATAGTAATATCTTGTTCCCAATTCTACGGTATCATCGATAAAAGATGTCGCATCAGATACTTCATCGATCTTTTCATAATCATAGGCATCTTTAGTATCACGCCAGATCTCATAATAATCAACATTATCAAGTCCGCTCCATTTGATTTTCAGACTTCCATCCGCTCTTGACTGCGTATAGGTACAGGTAACTGTCTGAGCACCTTTTGTCAGACCGAAATATTCTGCGATCGCAGTAGCATCTGCAACCCCGAGTGCCTTTAATTTTTCATCTGAACTTAAATATGTATAATAATCATTTGCATTGTCCAAAAAGGCATGCTCGATGATCAGTCCAGGAATGCCATTATTTTTACAACGGCGGATCAGTCCGTAATAGTCTGCCGCAGATCCATCCGGATATTTGTCATAAGAAGCATTCCGAATCTTTGTGCCACGATAATTTAATCCAAGTGCTGCCAATTTGTCACATATTTTCTTTGCAAGTGCCTGTCCGTTGCTTCCCACCTGCGCATTATAGTTGCTGTTCGGATAATAAACTTCCACACCTCTCGCTGTTCCGTTTGCAGTATTTAAATGGAAACTTACTAACACATTTGCTCCCACATTCTTTGCAAGGTTTGCACGGGCATCCAGACATGCAATATAATCTCCGCCGCCTGCCGGACAGCTTGCACTCTCTCTTGTCATATAAACAGTAATACCATTATAGGTAGATAATTCTTCTTTACAGTATGTGGCGATCTTAAGTGTCAGATCCGCTTCCTGTACTCCAAAACCGGGTGCTCCTGCATGGGTGCCATCATGTCCCGGATCGAGTACGACTTTCACATTACTGTTCGCACCTTTTAAGTTATCTGCAACACTGGAGACAGCATCTGAGATTCCCTGCTCCAGCACATTTTCCACAGTGTTTTCGGAAATAACTTCTCCATCTGCGCTCATAGTAACAACATCAGCATCCACATCCGCATAGGCATCTTCATCATAAAGTACCTGATCCGGGTTCGTCTCTGCCTGTTCATTGACACCAAATCTTACATCCATGCCAAGGTCTGATAGCAGGATTTCCTGTTTTGTTTTCTCCTGTGTAAACTGCACGGAAGTGATCTGATACTCTCCTGCCTGTCCATTTTCTGAAAAATCCATGGTAAACCGGATCATATCCTCTTCTATTCCTGCAGCTTTTGTCTGATATGCTTTTCCGGTGGTCAGATTCTTATAATTTAAGACGATATCCGAAAGCTGCTCATAGCCTGTTCCAAGACTTAAGACCACATTCTGCGTTCCCGGTGTCTCAACGTACGGTGACTCTACCATCATGTAGTTAAGTTCTGCTGCCTGGACAGTCTCTGTCTCCGCAGTCTCCGTTTCGGTCGGCTCTTCTGTCTCTGTTTCAGTTGTTTCCGTTTCGGTTGACTCCTCTGTCTCCGTTTCAGCTGTTTCCGTCTCGGTGCTCTCTGTTTCCGTAGTTTCTGTCTCTGCCGGCTCTTCTGTCTCAATCGTCTCTGTTTCGATTGTTACCGTCTCGGTCGTTTCTTCTGTCTCTGCTGTTTCTTCCGTTTCAGCTGCTTCTTCTGTCTCTGCCATCTCCGTTCCGGTCAGCTCTTCTGCTGCATTCCCAGCGTTTTCTGTCTGGGCTGATTTCTCTGCCGGTGATGTTTTCTGCGTGCTTTCTGTCTGAACTGCACTGTCTTCTGCTGCACGTACATCTGCAGGCAGTGCTGTCATACTCACGCAGACTGCCATGATTACTGCTAAAATCCTTTTTTTCATTTTCCTGTTATCCTCTTGTATATTTCCTGGTATTTGTGCATTTCACATCCACTGCTCATTCTATCATAAAACCCAACCTTTGAATATATCTTACCAGAATTTTCATAAAATCTTAAAAATACCCCGGCAGGATGTATGATGATCATCCCACCGGGGTATCTCTTTTTACTTTTATTTCGCTTTGGTCTTTACGGAAACAACGGAAGAATAACTTCCATATACTTTCTTTCTATCCACTTTACGATATACACGGATCTTATAATAGTAAGTCGTTGATTTTTTCAGTTTTCCATCTTTATAAGATGTCGTACCGCCTTTGGATATAGTTTTTACTTTCTGGTATTTTCCATCTTTTCTGTTGCTGCGGTAAATCTCATAGCCATTTGCGCCTTTTACCTTTGACCAGGTCAGCTTTACGTTCTTTGCATTGGATGCTTTCGCTTTTAGTGTTGTCTTTGCCGGTACAGCTTTTGCAGATTTTACATTGGAAAATCCACTGGTCTGATTTCCATTCTGCGTCTTAACAACTACTTTGATCTTGTAATAGTATGTTTTTCCGGTTTTTACACTGCTATCCGTCCAGGAACTGGTTCCCACACTGTCGATGGTTTTTATATTCTGGTAATCTCCATCTTTTTTCGTGCTGCGGTAAATCTGATAGGAAGCTGCAGCCGGCACAACTTTCCATGAAACTTTCAGTTTATTGTATGCTGTCGATTTTACGGAAGTTACGCTTGTCTTTTTATTTCCAATCTTATTTACACAGAGGGTATATTCTTTATCTACAGCATTTTTTGCAAATGCCTGCACTTTCAGATAATAGGTTCCTCTGCTTAATTTGACTGCAGATGATTCTGTATAAGTACTTCCTGCATAAGAATAGATATGGTCATAATCCTGATAACCTCTCTTAGCATTTGCATTATAAAGTGTTACATACCAGCTTCTTCCCGCATCATTGATCTTTTCATGTGCCAGACTGAAATTGATATACTGTGCTTTTGTAAGTGTAAAACGATAATAGT
The DNA here is from genome assembly GCF_041325975.1 of Roseburia sp. Taxonomy (NCBI): domain Bacteria; kingdom Bacillati; phylum Bacillota; class Clostridia; order Lachnospirales; family Lachnospiraceae; genus Roseburia; species Roseburia sp. The sequence continues at coordinate 146,406 of NZ_JBGLEJ010000003.1, forward strand.
CTTCGTCTGATGAATAGCCTGTGATCACACCCTTTACCGCTTTGCCTACCTGTATATTATCTGCGGATGCCCAGTCACCGTTATTCTCTGTCTCCCAGCCGGAAGCTGCTTTCTGTGTCAGGCAGATCGTGTAGTCTCCGGTATAAAGGGTCGAAGCCTGACTGACGCATACGTAATATTCCCCCGCATCCAGTCCTAATTTACAGGATGTATAAGAAGTCTCTGTCCCGGTATTCGTAAATTTATAAATTTCACTGTTATCCTTATTGTAAAGAACAACATTATAACAGCTTGCTGTACTCTGACTGTTTTTATGTCCAAACTTAATCTGCAGATAGCCTGCTTTTGACATTTTGATCTTATAGTAATCTTTGTCCGAGGAACTGCTTGTGCTTCCGTAATAAGTTTTTCCGTTCTTTACGGTATTTGCAGTGGCAGCAGAATCATTCGACTCCACTTCCCGGTCACTTGCTGTCTTTGCTTTGATACATACATCATAGTTTACAGGATAACTCGTTCCGCTCAATAATGTTCCCGTCGTATTTCCGGTTCCTGCGATCTTAATGTAATACTCACCTTTCGGCAGTCCAAGGTTCGGCGTGGAAATGCTTGTGTCCCCGCCACGGATCTTCGTAGTGTAGACTTCTGTATACTGGTCTTTATCCACTTTGCGGATCACGCTGAGCACAAACATGTTTGTTGTTTCCTGTCCGCTCACAACCGGATGCGTCAGTTTCACATTGATATAACCATTTGCAGAAAGTGATGTTTTAAAATAATCCACATCGCTGTAAGTACGGATATCTCCGCTGTATGTCGTGCCGGAAACAGCCGTATTTGCTGTATCGTAAGTATCATTGCTCTCGTGCTCCCAGGTACTGCACGCCTTAAAGGTAGTTTTGATCACATAGTTTCCGCCGTAATATGCATTCTGACCTGCCACCTTAATATAATATTTACCTGCTGACAGTCCCAGTTTAATGGAATCCGTGGCTTCATCTTCCGCTTTACTGGTCATTTCGTAGATCGAATTGCCGGAAGTATCACAGACTGTAACTGCATAAATAGCCTTATTCTGCCATCCTGTAACTTTCGAATGCTGCAGATTGATCACGATATATCCGTCTTTTGTTGTCTGAAAACCATAATAATCAGAATCACTGACACCATACAGACTTCCGTAAACTGCCTTGCCTGATGTCATTGTGTCTGCTGTATTTATATCATCATTGCTCTCGCTCTCCCAGTTGTCTGCATTCGTCCAGGATACCTTCAGCTTGTACGTCTCTCCATTTGCTCCCTGAACTGTCAGTGAACCTGACGCATCCATATATTGGATTCCTGATACTTTCAGATAATAGGTTCCGGCGTCAAGTCCAAAATTAACCGACTCGGATTTCTCCTCATCTTTCTTACTTGTCATTGTATACAACGTATTTCCGGCAGCATCGCAGACTGCTACACTGTAAATATCTGTTGAAAGCCTGCCGCTCACTTTATCGTGCTGTAACTGAAATGAAAGATATCCTTTCGTGGTGGATGTGATCTTATAATAATCGGTATCCGATGCAGAGGAAATGCTTCCTGTTATCGTCTGACCTAATCTGTCATAATTATCTGCTGTGGCAATCGTATTATTTTGTTCTGTCTCACAATAGGTATCTTCATACTGTACGCTGAAGCTGTAAGCTGCAGACCCGACTGTAAGTACTCCGGTTCCGGTAATCTGTACATAATAGGTACCGGCATCAAGTCCTATTTTCGCCGTCTGGTTCTGTGTATCCTGCATTCCGCTTGTTACAGTGACTAACCCACCAACCTGATCGGCAATAAAATCAATCCTCCAAGCCGTACTGTTGCTTGCGCTCGATAAATTCGCATGTGCAAATTTCAGTTGTACCATACCGGCTTTGCTCATCGTAAATTTATACCAATGTGTAACAGATGTTCTGGATGTCGTTGCATTATAAGTTGTATTCAGTCCAATCGATGTTGCTGCCGCATAGGTACTTCCCGGAGTCACATTTCCATCTTTCTTTAGAATATCCTCACTTTCTTCTTTCTCCGTGTCTGCCGCTTCGTTATCCCCGATAAGTGCCTCTGTACTTTCTGTATCGTCAGTCATCTCTGAATCTTCTGTTGCCTGCGTACTCTCTGTATTTTCAGTCGTCTCAGGAATTTCTGTACTCTCCGTATCCGCCGGCATCTCAGAATTTTCTTCTGTTCCGGTATTTTCCGTTGTCTCAGAAATCTGATCTTCGCCACTATCTCCTGCTTCGTTCCCCTCTGCGTTTTCAGAGTCTCCCATCGCCTCCGTGCTCTCTGTCACCTCAGGATTCTGTGTTAGTTCTGTAATCTCTGTTTCATTTTGTTCACCGGCTGCATATACCACCTGCTCTGCCGGAACTGCTGTCACGCAAAGGCTCAATACCATAAGCCAAGCAGCGATCCTTTTTCCTGCCTGATGTCTTTTTTTCATATTATTCTCCATTCCTGCGCTGCTTTCAAGCGCATCTCAAGTTTGTGCGTAAGCACAAATCTTGAGTGTGAAAAATATATTTTTCACACTATTCTGCATTCTTGCGCAAATCAAGTTTATTTCTTCTCATTCTTTCATCTGGTACTGCCAGTTTTGTGCCTATTTTAGCACATTTTTCTCTGAATATACAAGGGTTGTGACATGTTTTCTTCTATATTGGTTATACCAGTCGCATTTTTAATCTTTCAAATACACGACATAACTGTCTGTCTTTCCAAAACATGTATACCCTGCTTCCTCCATTTTAGGTTTATCATCATCTGAAATCCGTAGTACAATACAGTTGCTGCCATAGCGCTCAGCAACATCAATCTGATGATCTACCGCCCGTGGAACCGCCACAATGGTTGCACAGGCCTCATAAAATTCTTTTTCTTCTTCGTCTTCAGAGACATCTTTTCCATCTATCATCTGTCTGATCAGATCTTCCCCATACAAAAGCTGCACCGACTCATTTAATTCACGGATCTGTGCACATACTTCCCTTGGCGCAATCATATTCGTAATTGCAGGATTTTCACTACGCAGCAGGGTATCAAGTTCCACAATATCTTCTGAAACCTTATATGTATTCTGTAACAGTTGTATTTTTACCTCGCCAAAACGAAAATACATGCTGACAACTATAAGGCACACACACCCAGCTATACATAATACCTTTGTGAAAAAGTTTTTAACTGCTGAAATCAGCTCTGTTACGAGAACTGCTATTACAACAGCCGGCATGAGCAGCATAAATATTTTCGCATAATCTTCCTGCATCCAGAAACTGCTTATATTATTGTAACCAAACGGATTTCCAAGAAGCAGAAAAAACAAAATTTCATATTTTACCAGCCGTCCGATACGCCAGTCAAGTCGTTCTTTCTCTGCTACAAGAAAAAGAACTGCAAAACCTGTCAGTGCCAGACTTATTCCATCTGTACCAAAATTTCGAAACTGCTCTCTGAGTGCTTCAAATGCTGCTTCCATTTTTCCACCTCATAATACCTGTCATAACTATAACTGCCACCCATGCAAATGTTATCATAAAAAATCCTTTTTCATACATCAGTTGTCCTGCCAGCGCCGATGCCACATAACAGATCAGTACCGGCACAGATGCATAATTTTTCAGACTGCGCAGCTCTTTTTCCTTTCCGAAAATCTGTAATATCGACCACGGCAGCAGAGCCAGGAAAAACAACGGTTCTCCATTCCATTCATTTTGAAAAACACTGAAATAAAATGCCTTGTCTGCTGCCAGCGGAATTGCATACAATACCCATATCATCGCAAGAAACAGATATCTTTTCCCCGCTTTTTCCCCAGGGAATAAAAATCTTGCCCAGAGAACATAGACAGCATAATATATCGGAAACATAAAAAACGGTAGGATCATCCGGATGAATTTAGCCGGATTCAGGTTACATATTTTCAAACAGACTGCATAATATGCATCTAACGGAGATCCTGCCATCTGTGCTAACAATTCTTTTTCTACCGGCAGCATCGGTGCTTTTCCTGTCATCGGATTGATCTGATACAGCGTATCAAAAGTATACATAGTCAGCACGGATTCTACCGTATTATCTTTCTGGCTGACCGTCACTGCTCCCACACTAAATACAGTAAGTATGATCACAACCAGTATACCTGGTATCAGTTTTTTCACTTCCCTGATGATATCTGACAAGCGTATTTCTTTTCTTTTCCAAAAAATAAATGCCAGCGCCAAAATGATCACAAGTATCATAACTTTGCACCATATTTCTGTCAGTACGGACAAAGATAACTTTTGCATAATCACAATCCGTGCGATCAGATAAAACAGTCCAAATAATATTATGATTCCCTTCAGATAACACTGCAGAAAATCTATATTTTGGGCACCACTTTGTTTTTCCACCACAAATCCCACCGCTGTGGGGAAAATATACCAGATGCCTGTAAGTACAAGCAATTTAAAAACAATAAGCAATTTTCTGAGCCTCCTAATCGTTATTACAGCGATATAATTCGTACCCGTCTACCTTATCAACATAGACCAGATCAAGCAGATCCATATAATAATCCGAATAATACTCTGTATTCCGGACAAAATATTGTACTTTATTCTTTTTTAACAGCTTATTTGCTGTCTCAGGATCGATTTCCACTCCTCTGGTAAACATGGATAATGCCCTTTTATTGTTTTTATACTGTTCTTCCGGATCTATACCGGAAGCTGACTGAAACTGGTACAGATCCATTACTTTATTTGACACTGCAAGCACAACTGACGGATCATACTGACGCAGCCAGTAATACAGATCCGCATCACAAAGCACAACCGGATTTTTGGTATCTTTATTTCTCCCGATCATGTCTGACACCTCAATGACTGACTGATCTATCTTATAAACATTATCATCAAGTTCGATTGCCGTTGCCCTGCCGCTGCACAGATACAAAAAACACAGCAGAAACAGAAACAGAATATTTCTCTCAGCACCTTTCTTCTGCCTTACGATCAGCTTTGCTCCCATAAATGCACACAGAAACATTACCGGAAGAATCCAGTAAAATCTGCTGTAGCGGTCTCTCCATCCCAGTTTTTTCAACACCCATTCCATAATAAACGGATTAAAAATGGTAACCAGTGAAATAAAAAACGGCCATACAAATATCTGTTTTAATACCTCGTCCTTTTTTTGGATAATATAAAATAAACATCCCAGATATGGCACAATATAGAGAACATTCCACCAGAACCCCAGAAAAGTTGTATGAAAATAACTTAGATTAAACCATTCTTCGAGCATTTCATCCCTCTTTCATTACAAAATCCGAATCATTGCCATTACTATCCCCGGTATCATGCACACAAATGCCCGGAACAGATACCGCCATTTTTTCTGTACAAATATGATGGACAGTAATCCCGCTCCTACCATTACCGTGATAATAAAAATACCGCTGATAGACATTGATACACCTGCAAATGCGATCAGACAGAGTATCAGCCAGTTTCTTTTGCTTTCTATTTTTTTTGCTAAAAGTACCATCGCCAAAAGTACCATTGGGAGATACAGATTAGCCAGCATTGACTTTGATTCTGCCGTTCTCTGCCACAGATAAAATGCTGATGTTTCCTCAAACTCATAGCATAAAATACTCATAAATCCATAAATTCCAACTGTCCAGTCTGCAATGTCTCTTCTGCCGTCAGAAAGACGTCTTGCGATTTCATACACGATCAGACTGGCGGTCAGAATCTCTACACATGCCAGTACCCGGCTGCTCGCCACAAGCGGATGCATTCCAAATATCCTTGCTAAAAATGCGATCAGCATCGGATAACAATCATGCACATAGTTTTCCTGCCCGATATATTCGCCTGTTCTTGCATTATACTGGTAAATAGTATCTGTATACAAAGCATTTGCTGCATGTCCGTTATAATAAGATGTATCATAACCATTGATCCGGCTTCCATTGTTCATTCCATAAAAGATCTGCAGCAAAATCAGTACAAACAGGATTATCGTCACCTGATCCGGTTTCTTAAAAATTATTTTTTTATTTTTTCTGTTCTGCCTCAAAAGGTATGTAATACATCCTGTCAGTATTATGACAAAAACTGCCGTTTCTGCATATACCAGTACATGAAATGCCATACCCGATAGCTCAATTGGAATCTCTATTAATGCAAAAACCGTAAGAAATATTACAAATCCGGACAGATATTCAAATGCTGTCGTTTCTTCCGTTCCAAATATACAGCAAAAACTGCTGCCCAATATAAAAAACACAGCGCTAAGCACAAATAAAGCAATTATAATGCCTGTAATTGAATTCATATCTGCACCTCTCCATTACTCTGGCTATAAGTATATCATGCCATTCTGTCACAAACAAGACTCACCCCTGTCTGCGTTTTGCATAAACACGCACCTTTTTCCAAAGTTCTTCCACGATTTCATTGCGTAATATGATCAACACTGCAAAGTATACCACTCCTGCAGCTGCAATGACAAAAAGAATCATCCATACACGGTTCGTAATCAACTGTTCCAATCCGAAAGTCACTGCTAACATTGCTAAAAGTGCGATTGTCAGTGTAAGTATATAATGTCTGCTGAATTTTAATATATAATACTTTTTCGCATGCACCAGCAAAATTACCGTAACGACTGCTTCCGATAACACAGATGCAATAGCCGCCCCATCCTGTTTTAATACGGGGATCAATGCAAAATTCGCACATACATTTACCACAGCCCCTGTAACCGTAGCACGCAGGATCATTTTTTCCATTCCAGTCGCAGTTAAGATGATATGTCCCAGAAAATATGCGATTGAAAAAATCAATATCAGAACACTCAAAATTCTCAGTGTTGGGATTGCAGGATCAAATGCCCTGCCAAATAAAAGAGGCACTACATATTCAGCCGTTGCTAAAAGTCCTGCTGCACAGGGCAGTGCTAAAAGTAGCAAAATCTGTGTTCCTCTGTTGATCAGCGCATTCCCCGTCTTATAATCTTTCTGTTTATAACACATGCTGATCCTTGGATAAAAAACTGCTACAAGTGCAATCACTACCGTATACGTCATTCTGACAATCTTTACAGCATTCGAATAATATCCTACATTTGTTTCCCCATAATAGTATTCCAGCATCACCGAATCAAGCATTGTATAGATATCAGTTGCAATCGATGATGCAAGAAGTATCATGACCGGACGCATATGTTTTCCTATATGTAGTCCTGTATCTGCCACTTTTCCCTGTCTGCTGTGGCAGATTCCCTCCAGAGAAATATATTTTCTTAAATTCCATGCATTCCAGAGGTTATTTCCAGCCGTTGCAATACATAAGATCAGCGCATAGATCAGATAATCGCTCTCGTCCTTTACAAAAAGAAGCATCAGTCCAAACGATGCAATCTTTACAATAAAACTGCGCACGGAAATATAGACATATTCTTCCATTCCCTGATAAAACCAGTCAATGTTAAAAATATTGAGGATAAGCATCAGTCCCATAACATTGAATAACGGCTTGCGGTCAGCAAAATGCGGAAAATAATTGACAAATAAATAATATGCGATCGTGCAAAGAACAGTTGCAGCAAAATTGATAAGAAACAATTCCAAAAAAGTCCTGCTCCTCTGCTCCTTGTCGACATTGCTCTGCGCAATCGCCTTGACACCATAACTTGGCAGGCCTAAAGAAGCAATCAGCACAAAATATGCCGCGATCGTATTTGCATACGATACACGTCCCACGCCTGCCGGCAGCAGAACATGCGATACATACGAAGTCGTTATCAGTGGAAAAAGGGCCGTAAAGCCCTTATATGCCATGTTGAATATTGAATTTTTTGCAAGAGATTTTTTTCCCATTTTCAGTACCTGTTCAATCGTATCAATATCTCACGTTTCCAGTAAAACAATAACCTGTGCATAAGGTCAGTCCGGCTGCTTCCACACACAGTGCGAAGCCATTTCAAAGACATTGTTCCCTCTTTTTTATCAGCTTTGGCATAACACTTTGCCACCCGGTAAAATCCCTTATTATATTCCCTGCCAATCGTTCCTGTAGATGTGTGGATCAATGGGATATCACATACATAGACTTTGTTTCCTTTTGCACGGGTATACATACAGCGCTCCACGCCATATAAATGCCAGTTATCACAAATTATCTCATCAAACGGATGCTGCAAAAAGAACTCCGTATGACCGCCAAAAAAACACTCATCCACTGTCTCACAGCCAGTCATGCCGCTGTACTCCCTTTCTCCTGCCACTACCTGTTCCCTGCCATGACGGACTTTTGATAACACACAGGTATGTTCTCTTGCCTGTCTGTCATTATCCTCCACAGCACCTGCCACTCCAAGAATATCTTCCTTCTGCGTCATCAAAAGATAATTTACAAACTTCTCCAGCATATCTGCATCCGGCAGTTCTATATCCTGATGAGAATATATCACATATTCTGTTTTCACCTGTGCGGTTGCCGCATTCAATGCTTTTGCACAGGAGCTGTACTGCTTCCCGCAGTTATCGATTCCTATCAGCGTATAGTTGTAATGCTGTCTTGCCAGATCCTCCGTCAGCTTTCTGTACTGTTTTGGATCATTATAACAGCATACCACCGTCACATCTGCTCTGTCCATATTCCCTGTCACTCTTTCATCAACTTTAAAAATGTCCGATAGGATTTCGTGATATTCCCGAAATAAAAAATCTTCGCATCACAAAAATCCTGCATCACAAAATTAGTGGACACTGCCTCCTTGTGCATGCAGCCGACCTCCGGTGCATACAATAGCGTCATGCCTTTTTTCTTTGCAAGATAATAGAGGATCTCCTCCTCTGCATAGAGAAACGTTCCGTCGTAAAACCCATCCATTTTCTGAAAGAAATCTTTCGAAAAGACCAGACAGCAGCCATGTAAGAGAACATCCTTCATCCGCTCGTCCACGCGGCTGTCTGCCGATACGGACTTTCCGTCCTCCTCGCGGGTGGTAAGATTTTTACTGCCATCCTTCACATCCCGCCCCGTTTCATCCGACACGACACCATAATGGCCTGCAATGGCTTTCTTTAAATGAAACAGTTTGATCAGCTGGAACATCTTACATTTCGCCCAGGAAACCAGGATCTGTTTCCGCATATAATTTAACGTGTACTGCCTGTTTCTCGCCACCGGATTAAAATGTCTGGTGCGGCTTGCATCCACAATATCCCCGCCTAAAATATCAAAGCGCTCTTCCTTATAGATTTCCCGCAGCTTCTCACAGTAATCTTCCTGTTCAAAAATAATATCGCTGTTTGCCGCCACGATAAAATCCGGCTCAAAATGCTTTTTTGCATACCCGATGCCAAGATTGTTACCGCGCGCGAACCCAAGATTTTTTTCACTTGCGATCACGTGCACTCTTTTCTCCCCGGCAAATTCTTCCCGAAGCGACTCCTCACTGCCATTGCCGGAACCGTTGTCCACTAAAACAATGCGGATATCCTGCCCCTGCTGCGTCTTTAGAATGGACTCCGCACATGCGGCCGCCTCACGCCAGGTCTTATAATTTAAAATCACAAAACAGATCGTTCCCATATAAATCCTCATTCAAATATTGCGATGGTCATGCCGGCTTTCTACGCGCCGGAGTATCTCGTCTTTGTTCCAAGTATAATACGGATATACGGTGTAATGGAACGCACAATGGCCGTTCCAAGTCCGAAGTTTTTATGCAGAAAATGAAACCAGTCACGGAATGGGAGTCCCTTGCGGCTCTCCTTTAGACGGATCCGTTCCATGCGCGGCAGTGTCTCATCCTGCCAGGTTTTCTGCAGTGTATTATCATTGCACTCGCCGACAAACTTTGGATAAATATGAATTTTATATCCAAGTTTACTGATCTGTAACCCGTAATCAAAATCACCAATACTGTGCTGGTAAAACGGATCGATCCCGACTTTTTCAAAGATCTCACGCGGAATGATAGCACAGTTTGCATTGAAGGTATCACAATTTACCTCCGGCGCATCCGGTCCTAATTTTTTGTATTTGATCCCTTTGGTATATTTGATGCCACCATAACTTAAACCACCGTTTTCTCCACAGATGGCTCCGACAGTGACCTCATCTTTTTTCAGATGCGGTGCCATCTCGTCAAAAATGCCCGGAAAAAACTTTGTGTCATCATTCATCAGCATATAGTAATCATAATCCATATGTGTATTTTTGATGTATTCGATCGCCTTGTGCATGCCGCCATTCCAGAAATTGCTTCCGTCTCCCTCGATCAGGTTGATCTGATATGCGCCGTCATCGCGCATCTGCTTTAACATCTCACGCGTTCCGTCAGAACTGTTATCGTCTAAGATCACATAGTCAAATGTGACGTCTTTATTTTCTGAGAGTGTTGCCATGCCCCGCTTTGTCAGTTCTTTTCTGTTAAAACAGGTAAAAATTGCAAGTATCTTCATATTTATTTCATCCTCATTTCCAGACAGCCTGTTTTGTCTGCCATTCAAATGTTCTATGCCTGTCCGATATAATTTTTCCGGAATACTATGTGGTAGATCCGTTTGATCAGATTCGGCTGTGACTCATGGATCAGTGCTCTTTTCATTGCCTTATGAATTTGGGGCTTTTCACAGATCTCCTGTGGAAATTCCACAATTCTGTGATCCGTGGTCAGTCTGTGGTCGAATACCGGTCCTTTTTCATTGCCGCAGTGGATTCCTGTTCCATCCCAGCCCTCGTTGCTGACTAATGACTTTGTCGGGGATAAGATCAGTCCCTGCTTTCTGAAATTCGTCCAGTACCAGCGGATCGCCCAGGAATTGGTTTTTGTATCAGTTTTCTGCATTTTCATGATCTTGTAAAAATCATAGGTGTTGTCATAATTAAATGCTTTCCGCAGTTTTTTATCGGAAACCATATCCGTCCAGTCATCACAGTCTGCATCAAAATATTTCCAGCGGTCACTCCAGGTTCCCCATGACCAGCTTGTACCTGATAATGTATTAAAATAGGATTCACACGGATAGGAGAATGTATCTCCGAAATGGGAAAATCCGGTAATTCCTGTCACTTTCTTTTCCTGTTCATAACGGTCTAATCCATCGTTCATAAACAAAAGGAAATAGCGGTTTGTGACAAGATCATCCTCTAACACGATTACTTTTCCATATTTATTTACGATTGCAGTCACACCTTCGATTACGTTTTTTGCAAGCCCATAGTTCTGCTCCCTTGCAGTCAGTTCCACGTGACGGAATCCCTGCACAGTCTTTACATAATCACGGATTTCCTGCACTTTTCCTTTATCTGCATCTTTTTTTGCAGCATCAGAAAATACGTACAGATCGGTTTCTTCTGCCAGTTCATTCGCTGCAAGTGCCTGAATGGTACGTTTTGTATGCTCCGGCCGGTTGTAGGTAAATAATATGACCGGTGCTAAACATCTTGTTTCTTCCATTCTATTTTCCTTTCTATGCCTGCTGTTTTACCCAGCTTACATAATCACGGATTCCTTCGGTAAGATCCATTTTTTTCTCATATCCGATCTTTTTCAAAAGAGAGATATCTGCACGCCAGTTCTGCGGATCACCGACCTTCGTCTCACCGTTGAACCGCACGATATCCGTTTTTTCTCCAAGCTGTGCGGCATAAATCTCAGCCAGTTCCCGGATAGACACTTCCTCACCGTTTGCAACGTTAAAGATCTCCTCCGACCCCTGATATCCTAAGATCAGCTCTAAGGCACGCAAAATATCTGAAATATGGATAAAATCACGTGTCTCATTTCCGGTTCCGAACAGATCGATCCGTCCGGTATTTAAATATTTCTGATAGATGTCCCATAAAAGCTGTTTGCGCAGACCGCTTCCATATGCAGAAAAGATACGCACACAGCGGATATGGTAACCATGTACCCTGTTATAATAGCTGCAGAGTTCCTCGCCCATCTGCTTGTGCACGCCATATGGGGAGATCGGTGCCAATGCATCTTTTTCCGTGATCGGAAGCTGCTTTGGATTTCCATAGACACCTGCACTTGATAAGAAAATGATTTTCGGTCTTTTTTCAAATGACTGCAATGCTAAAAGCAGCTGATATAAGCTGTGCAGATTTCCATCTAAGTCCGCCATCGGATTTACAATCGATGCTCCGACATTTGCACTGCCGGCACAGTGTAAGATCACATCCGGCTGTACTCCGGTAAATATATTGGCGAGTTCCTGCGAGTCCTTTGACATATTACACTGATAGTAGTGGATCTCTGCTCTATCCTCGCAGTAACGGTCGGCTAGATCAATGCCGGTAATCTCGTAATCTTTGCTGAAATATTCCATGGCGCATCTTCCGATAAAACCATTTACGCCGGTGATGATCATTTTTTTCATGGACAAACCTCCTATAAAAACACTCTCTCAAGTGCCCTCGAATACTCTCTCGCCTCGTGGTACATATTTGCGATTCCCTGTTCCATGTCGCCGGCATATTCGGCTTCATGCTCCGGCAGGGATGCGCGCGCTGCAGTGCGCGCGATCGTTTCGGCAAGCTGTTTCGGATCATGTGGATCAAAAAGAACACATTTTTTGTTCTGCTGTTCCTGATGTACCGGGATGTTTGACAAAAGTACAACTTTATCAAGTACTTTTGCATCCTCTAAGACCGTCCCCCATCCCTCACAGAGTGATGGCTGTACGATAAACTGTGCATTCTTCATGATCGCAAGCTGCTCGGTACGCTCCACAAATCCTAACAATTTTATATTAGCACAAACTGCATCTGATTCCATGATCTTTCTCAATTTATCGATATATTCCGGGTTACGGTAATCTTTCAGATTGCCGGTAAATACAAAATCATAATCACAGAGTCTGCCCTCTTTTAACAGACATTCAATTGCTTCTACCATAACGATATGATTTTTATGCTGCCAGAACTGGTTCGGAATATAAATATATTTTCGCTTCAGATCAAACTTTTCACGGACACTCTGCTCTAATTCCGGTGTAATGGCACGCACTTCCGGTTCAATGTAAGATACAAAATGTACCACCTCAACCGAGCATCGGTGTCCCGGATAGAAACGCTCTAAATCCCTTGCCGCATCGAAACTGCTTAAAACCATCGGATTATCGCTTCCTGTCATGGCAAGATCATTTTTTTCTTTGTGTGCTAACTCCTCTGCACCGAAAAACTCCGGCAGGGTTCTGTGCTGAAAGTCAGGTATCCAGAAGATACCTTTCTTTTTAAAGAGTTTTCCGATCTTGTTGAGCTCTAAAGCATAGCAGTATTTCACTCCGCCAAACCAGATCAGACGCATCTCATAGAGTGCCAGTTTTATTTTATTATTTCCATCAAAAATACGGACATCGACAATTGAGTTACCTTTAAAGCAGTCAAAGATATCTGCGTGTTCCGGATCGATCAAAAGCACCAGTGAAAAGCGCTCCATGATATTTTCATTCTGCAGGCAGCTGAATATAATGTTCTTAATATAATAAAGTCCACCGATCCATCCTCTGTTTCCAAGTCCGTTAAATAAAATCTTTTTTTTCATTATGAAACTCCAATCCTGTGTGTGGAAAATATAATTTTTTACACGATAATCCTAAGTTCTGAGCAGCTCATTTTTTCTACATCAACACATACGAAAGTGCCTCGATACAGCCCTTTGATACCTGTTCAAAAGAAAATTCATGCGCCTTTTCGTAACTCCTTTTTCCCATGGCAGATGCCGTATCTCCTGCAGAAACCTTTTTTATTGTCTCCGCAAATTCATCCGTATTTTCCGGATCAATGATATATCCGTTTCTGCCATCTTCGACAAGATCGAAAGCTCCATCTGCATACTTCGATGAAATGATCGGAAGTGACGCACACATTGCCTCTAAAAGTACAAGTCCAAAACAATCTTCCCTTGTCGGAAGTACAAAGGCATCCGCCGTGCGGTATAATTTCTGCAGCGGTTCACCCTCCTGATATCCCAAAAATTCCACACGGTCGGAAATTCCAAGTTCTGCGCACTGCTTTTTCAGCAGATCTTTTTCCTGTCCCTCTCCGACGATCCAGAGTCTCACATTCTGCGGTGTTTTTGCGATTGCCGGCAGTAACAGGTCAAGTCCCTTACGCTGGATCAGGCTTCCGACATATAAAAGCTGAACCTGCATATCCTGTACTGCACAAGCAGCATCTGTGCTTCTGTCCGGCACGCTTTTTTGTGGTGTATCCGGTCTTTTATACAGATATTTATCAATATCCACAGTCAGATATGAGATAAAACATTTCTTTTCATCGGCACCGTAAGCGATCTGTGCTTTTTTCGATGCTGTGCTGCTCGCGATAAAAGCTGCAGCCCTCTTTATGATATAGCTTCTCGACAGCCGCTGTACTTTTCCGATATTTTTTTCGGAATTTAAGGTACCATCCGTCCAGCTGATAAACGGTATCTTTTTCTTCCGGCACCAATGTACTGCACGAAGGATCGTCGGGTTGTACTCCATGGCAAAAACCACATCCGGCGCAATCTCTTTCAAAGTTTTTTCCACCCCTGTCGGAATAAACACATAACGGTCATCAAATCTTTTTCTGATAATGATCGTCTTTGACTTTAAGAAATGATAATGTTCGATCTCCTCCATCTCTACATTCCACTTCCGGTTTTCCATGCCTGCGCCGGAAAAAATAATATGAAATTCATATTCCGGGAAGTTTTTCTGCATATAAGAAAAGAAATCCACCCGGTATGGCGATGGTATATTTGTGATAAATACTGCCTTTTTTTTCATTGTTCTTTTTCCTCTGAAATGCTGTGGTAGATACTGATAAGTTTCTGATAGTTATCCTCCGGTCTTAAGCGGTGCTGGTAAAACTCTCTCGCATTTTCCTTTAAGGTATTCAGATCCATCTGTTCAAATTCACAGACTTTTTTTGCAAGATCCTCGACGGAATTGTACTCAAATTTTACGCCTGTCACACCCTCATTCACCATACCGTCCATATTTCCGACACGACCTGCAATTACCGGAACACCAAAGGAATATGCCTCCGCGATCGTCATTGCAAACGCTTCATAACACTGGGAGGTCATGATGACTGCCTTTGCATTATAAAATTTCTCCGTCATTTCTTCTTTCTGCAGATAACCTAAAAACCGGACATTTTTCATATTATGGGTGCTGACATATGACTGCATCTCATCCATCATTGGTCCTGTTCCTGCAACATAAAGCATTTTATCCGGCAGTTTTTCAAATGCCTTTACCGCAACATCAATTCCCTTTAATGCTTCGACTCTTCCTGCAAAAAGATAATATTCCTCTTTGGGCTGCTTTCTGACCGGAACGAGTCCATCCGCAAAAGTAAAGTTTGGTTTGATATAAACACGCTTCGGATCAACAATTTTTTTTCCAGGATCCAGGGAACTTAACAGTTTGTTTTTATTAAACTCGGTCAGACAGATAAAGTTCACACGATAATAAGTTCCAAGGAAACGATGAATCCAAAGAATTGCTGAGCTTACCATTGTCTGTATCTTACTTCCACGGTAGCATTTATGCCTGATCGCACATTTTAAACCACCGTCCACACACTCCTCGCAGATCACATCATTGCGGAAAAAAGATCCTGCCGGACAGAGCATGCGGAAGTTATGAAGCGTCTGTACCACCGGCACCTTACACCCAAATGCTGCATAAAATACAGATGGGCTTACCATCATCAGCGTATTGTGTACATGCACGATATCAATTTTATTTTCGCGAATGATCTTTTTTACTTCCCGGCAGGTCTTAAATGAATAAATCGCAGTAAATGGAATCAGAAGTTTTTTTAACTTTCCTCCTTCATTCAGCTCTTTGTTGCTGCGGTAATAAGTAAAAACCTCATGCCCGTGATCTTCTAAAAGTTTCTTTTCATTGCGTACCACAACATCTTCCCCACCCGGGATCTGATAAAAATTATGAATTTGAAGAATACGATATTTTTCCATGTTTTTCCTCTTTTTTACCTTCTTTGATCTGATTTAACAGATTCGGATATAAAAGAATCCCCACCAATAAGATAAACGGATTCATAAATCCATTCAGTACAAACTGCTCCATGATCGCATACAATGAAAATACAGAAAGCATGACAAGTTCTTTATAACAGCCTGCCTGATAAAGTTTTACCATTGCCAGAACGATCACCGCAAAAAACACCAGTGCAAAGATCCATCCACAATACAGTAAAATATGCATGTAAGAGTTATCGATCAATCCATGATAGCTTGCATAAAAAAGTTCCTGATTCCTTGGAAGCAGTGCAAGTCCCTGATCCTGATAATATTCTCCCATGATATGTACCCTTCCTGATACATACCGGTCAATCATCTTCATCACGGAATTTTCATTGTCAAAAAATACCATCATAACAAAACTAAACAATGCTCCAACTGGAACTGACAGCACAAAAATAAATTTTGCATATTTATTTTTTATCAGTTTATCATATGCAATCAAGACCCATGCAAATATGAAAACAAGAATACCGGTACGGCAGAATGTCAGCTCATAAAAAAGAAACGCCGCCGCAAAGGTACAAATAAACCACCATCCATTTAGTTTTTCATAGTAAGAATAAACCAGCAGGATAAGCAGAAGGAAAATCGTAAGGTATGCGGTATTCGGCTCATTAAATCCAAAGCTGTATACCGGCACCTCGACATATTGTGCATTCGGGGTTGTCTTATAACCAATATCGTAAACCCCGTATACCGATCCTATCACCATAACAGCCGCTACGAATAACCGTATCCATACCGAAATTCCAATCAATTTCCCAAATTGCACATCTTTCATTCCTATGATGGTCAGGAACAAAAACAACAGTGTTGCCTTTTTTGTCATGACCCAGATGAACATTCCGGCACCCAATAAAAGTGCAATGATCACAACTTCTCTCAAAGTATATCTTGTCGTAATAAATTTGATACCAAGAAGGATAATTCCCGATAACATGAAAAATTTATAGATCTGGTCACTGCTGTCATAGCCAAATGCCTTTACTAACACATTGGTTGCAAAATAGCCATAATACGCAATGATCCCTATACTTTTCCAATCGTTTTCCTGTATCCATTTCCTGATCTGATCCATCTATTCTTCTCCACGTATATAAATGATATAATCTCCGGTTTCCATATAATAGTGATACCCATACGGTGTCATATTATCCGGCAGTTCCTTCTCCTCGCGGTTAAAGCACAAAAATACGAGCCCGTTTCGTTTTGCAATCTCCGTCACTACTTCCATATCCGGTTTTTCCTGGCACATCTGCTGATGCATAGCATCCTCATCCTCGCCAATGCCGGAGATAAATCCACCGACATTTCTGCCGTAAAACAGTCCAATATCACAGCGATACTGTCTGATATAACAGAATAACTCATCTGGCACAACAGCTTTTACTTTCCAGCTGTAACCTGAATTTCCTATAATATCAGCAACATCTATCGCCGCCTGCGGAAGTTTATATTCATTTTCTGCCTCTGTAAAGGTCGTTTCGCTGTAAATCCTTTGTCCACTGACCATGATCGTAACAAGTGCCGCCACAAAGACTGCCACACGCACTGCCTGTTTTTTCCATCTGCAGATCAGCCATACTATCACATATGCTACAGAAAATGAAATTGGAAGCATCCAGAATAATCTCCAGTATACACCGGCAAAAAAACGACTGCCGACGTAACGGTAAAACAATGGATTAAATATAAATAACAGTACTAAAACAGACGGCCACACAAGAAAACGCACTGCCTGTTTTTCCTCTTTGTACTTTTTTCCAAGGAAAAATATCGCCACAACCGCAGCACAAAACAGTACCCAGTGTAAAAGACCGGTACGTCCGCCAATAAAATTTTTAAAATTGTCCAGTATTGAATAAAAATCTGCTGCCATATTTCTTTCCTTTTAAATTCCCGCTGTATAATAAATCATATAAACAGCACATGGCAGTGCTGCTATCCATATACAAAGCACGCGTTTAAAATTTCTGTAATATATTCCATCTAAAAGTCCATATAATCCCATCATGACAGGTGCCATAATAATTCCCATACCTGATAAAAGGGACGATGCAAAACCCACAACATACAATGGTGCCACCCATCTCATACTCTGCTTTCCACTCTGAAAGATCGAATAAAACAAATACATCAATAACGGCAGAATAAATCCTGCCACGATTGCTTTCCCCTGCCAGATACGCAGTAAAAACATCGCTGAGAGTGTATGTGTTGATGTAAAATCCCAAATATGAAATATGGATAAAACAATCAGAAACAATGCCGTTTTCTCCGGATTGCCACGAAACAGAATATTTCCGATCATCCCATACAGCACATAACAGATAATGATCATAAAAAACGGGAAATAGGTATGTGAAAATATTGCAGGGGCAATTCCTGATATCCTGCAGTACATAGACACATACATTGTCCACGGAGAAGTTACATCTTTCCTTACTTCCCCTACATCCCAGTACATATATTCATCCGTGATCGGATCATCCACAAGCATCGTATCATGTACTACCGCAGAGACTTCTTCGGAAACAAATCTTGCATCATCATCATCAATATGCTGGTAATGATACGATATCCATGCCTGCGTAAAGATCAGAACGGCTGCAAGTACTGCAAATATGACTGTCTGTCCGTCTATTTTCTTTTTAATTTTTTCCCTGTCTTTCTCCGCTGCCAGATTTCCCTGTCTTTTTAACAACAGGATAAACTCAACAACAGAAAGTATTGCGAGAAGTATTTTCCACAGATTTATTGCCTGTGTCAGTGTTTTCCCAGTCAGTATCATTGGTACAAGTAATATCTGTCCCAATGCAAACATGCTGACCAATCCAAGTACCCATGCACTGCAAAAACGTATACAGGCTCCTTTTATATCCAGATACACAACCCACAACAATCCAAACCACACAGGAAGCAGTACAAATAATACAAGCATATAAATAAAATCTTTATAAATCATACACTAACACTCCATCCAGATGGATATGATTAATTTCGGTTGTATTTTTTATCATGTAAAGAGTTTCCATTCTTGTATTTCTGCGGCCGCAAACCACAAGATTTTTGTCACAGAGTGCTGCTGCCTTATATCCTTCTGACACTTTTTCTGCATCTCTTCCATTAATGATAATATACTCATACTGTTTTGAAAAACGTTCTAACAGCTCTTTGAATTTTTCATTACCTACAAGATCAAATCCCTTTTCCTGCTTGGTATTTCGTTTTACCGTATCCAGATATTCATTCATCTGCTGCAGTTTTAATTCCGTTGTATCTCCCATAATATAGGCACTTAAAGATGCTTCTTCGCTTTCGGCTGCATTCAGATCGATCAGCAGTGTTTTTTTCTTTTCATTTGCATAACACATTGCAAGACATGACGCAGTCGTATCGGCAAATCTTCCGACAGTCAGACAATTAATTTTCTGACATCCCTGCCCTTTCGAATTGCTTAAAAACAATGCTGCTTTTTTGTAGGTTTCCTCTTCTTCATTCTTTTTCGTGATCACATCAACGATCTGTGTTTCCAGACATTCCTGTATTTCCTGTGCATCCTTTGGTTTCTTATAAATCATGATCCAGAGTGTGTAACATACAACTTCCAGTAAAATTCCAAGCAGGATTCCTGCCGTGACCGCCTTTAACACTGCCTGCCGGAACTCTGAATTTGAAATAGTATAAGAAGCAACTTTTTCTACCCTGCGCACGGATGCCGGCTCATCAAGTACCGAAAAACACTTTGTTCCATATCCCTTTTGTGTCACAGTATCCAATGCCTGGATCAGTCCGTTCATAAATGTAATTGCCTGTTCCTCATCATCTACAGCATAATCCCAGCTCGTTCTTGGATATACAACAAAAAAAGTAACAACGTCCGATGCCTCTGTCTGCTCACCGTCAAACATATCTGTAAACGCCTGTTGTGTCAGCTCGATTCCTGTCAGTTTGCAGAATTCCTGATATACACTTCTGCTCTTTGCGATCTTCATAATATTAGTGCCACGTTCCACCAGACCTTCAGAATTATATTCTGTTAAAAGCACCGATGCTTCCACCTGCATTTTTTCATCATAAGTTTCCGCCTCAATATAAGGCATCAGGGTTTTCGCCTTATATCCCCCTACAATAACTGCAAAAAGAACTGCCATAATAGCTGCAAGCCACCATTTTCTTAAGTTATACTTCAGAACATCCATCAAACTGTATTCTTTTCTGCTCTCATATCTCTGACTCATATCAGGTCTCCTTTCTATTCTCCGCCTTTTTCAAATACCACTTTTATTGTCTTTAAGATAATCTTGATATCCAGACCAATACTCCAGTTATCTATATACTGCACATCCAGTTTCACAACTTCCTCAAAATCACTGATCTCATTTCGTCCACTGACCTGCCACAACCCGGTAATACCCGGTTTGGCACTTAAACGGCGTTTCTGATGAGATTCATACTGTTTGAACTCATCTACCGTCGGTGGTCTTGTTCCGACTAAACTCATATCGCCTTTTAAAACGTTGAAGAACTGTGGAAGTTCATCAATACTGGTCTTGCGGATGAATTTTCCGACTTTCGTGATACGCGGATCATCTTTCATTTTAAACATCAGACCATTCATCTCATTCTGGCTTTCCAGTTCCTTTTTCCGCTCCTCCGCGTCCTTATACATCGAGCGGAACTTATAGATCTTAAAAAACCTGCCGTTCTTACCGACACGTTTCTGCGCAAAAAACAGTGGTCCCGGAGACTCGATCAGAAGCGGCGGTGCTAAAAATACTGTCACAACCGCAGTGATCGCAAGTCCAATGATCGAACCTATGATATCCATCACACGCTTGATAAAAAGCATTTTCCAGTCATAGGACTGGTTGGAAAATGTAACAACCGGAATATTTCCCATCATATTAAAACTCTTATGATAATCGTCGAACTTGTTTAAGATCTCAATGGTCACATGTACCATTGCCCCCATATCTTCAAAACGGTTAACAACTTCCGCGAGAGAATCTCCAGACTCATAAGGCACACTGATGAAAACCTCATCAACGATCTGTTCTTTTACATACTGGAACATGTTATCATAATTCGCAACGACCTGAACACCGTGATACCATTTTCCGATCTGGTTGTCATCAATGATCGCAATACTTGCAAGACGATGTATCCAGTCACCGGAATGGTCAGCATCCGCGATGACCTTTTCCACGCGGTCTGCCGTTGTGACCAAAAAGACCTGATTATTTGCTTTTTTATTCCGGTAAACACGCAGCAGATAATATTTAATTACAATATGCACGCCAAAATACAGGCACATATTTACCAGTGCGATACAAAAATATACGCCTCGTGACGCCTCCGCATTATTATGCTGCAAAAAGATGGTCAGTGCTGTCACAAAGATTAGTACAACACTGGCTTTGATTGCTGCCCACAATTCCTGAAATACACTGCGGTCAATGAAGCGATTTTCAATATCCGAAAAAAGCATTACCAGCATGTAAATAACCATTACAATGCCAAAGCTCTCCATCAGCTCTATTTTCATGTTCGCAACGGAAACATTTCGATAGCCTACCAGCCACAGGTACCCGCCCCCGAAATAACTCACGGCAAAGCATACCAAATCTGCCAGCAGTAAAATGATACTCTGAATTTTTTCTCTTGTCTGGTACATGTCAAGTCCTTTCCTTTCCCCCGGTTTCACAGTCAGATGGCACGGCTGCCCACTGTCATTCGTTCCGGTAACAGTATTCTGCACTTCGCTTTCCCAACGAAAAGACCAGTTTCCATCTTTCTTCGCGTGGAGCAACAAACACACAGTCAAATCCCCAGTTAACATCACATGCCCTGCGCAGTTTTAACGCATCGGCAACGTCTGTTCTCGCATATCTGGTCAGTTCCGCTGTAACCGCAGTGCCATCCTGCATCACGGCTTTTATATCAACCGGAAGTATTTTTCCGCTCCATGTCTTTGCAAGTGCCCATCCACTACAGACCACACTGCCGTCCTGATACTCCTGTCTGTCAATATGGTATAAGATTTTTCTTACCCCGGCAGGCTCATTCTGTATTTTTTCTTCTGTCTTTGCGCACTTTGTATCCTGGTCAGTCAGTTGTTCGAACGGAATGATCTTCGTTCCCATTACACGCTGCATATTACGCACCGGAACATTTCCCTTTCCCAGATATGCCTGGAAATTTTCTTCCATCCTGCCAAACTGCTCTTTTAATGTCTGATCAATCCCATAAGACGCTAACAGTTCATCAAGGGATGTTCCCCTGCCCCCCATTATCTGGTAGTATGCAAAATAAAGAGCACGGTATAAAACAAATAACTTTGGTACCGGGAAGAAAAAAGTCCATTCATAATCAATGACTGTCCACTTAGCCTGCCCGATTTTATTTTCGCTGCCCTTCGGTATTAAAATATTGGTAAATATCATATCAATATCGCATGTATCCACCGCTTCTGGTTCTTCTGTAAAATCTACCTCACCAAATACCTTTTTGAAATCTTCGGTCAGTAAAAACCTCTTTTTTCCACCGTATTCCATAATACGCTTTGCATAATCATCAAGAATATTCTTCACCAGCTCTGTCTGGTTTGCTTCAAGTGCCCGCTCCATTACATCCTGTAACGTGGTTCCCGAATCAAAAGCAGATACAGATACATCATTTTTTGTATGACAGGCGCAAAATGCAATTTTGTCTCTGCCATCCTCATAGCATGACGTCAGCCTTTCGTATGCCATTTCTATATGACAGATATGTTCTTTTCCCTCCGGATAAAGTGCATATTTTTTTACATTTTTTTCCCCATCTGTATTCTTGCAGATATCCGTACGGATGGCAAACTGCCTTGCTCTCTCATTTGAATATTTCGAGTAGATAACACGTTTTTCTTCTGTCTTATTTCCTGCCTCAATCAGAAATGAATTCGTAAGTTCCCCAAACAGCCCTTCTGCCAGCACCGTATCAAAAACTTTTTTTTCATCAAAAAGCTGTACTCTGTCCCTGTCAAAATTTCTCCGATTATCTGAAAGTTCTCCCTTTCCCGGAAGATATTCATCTGAGTAGATACAGGCAGGAAACTTGTGATCCGGATATGGGTAATATACATAAATTTCAGGAAATCCAGCTTCTTTTAAGATCTGTTCATACTCTTTTCTGGTGTAAACCCTGGGTTTTACATCCCCCTCATCCGCTGTGAATATTCTGGGATTTTCATCGTAATTTTCCAGTCCGGTAAAATATCCACCGCGGTATTCCTCCTGACACCCTGCAAAATATTTTAGTCCCAGACGGTTGGCATCCGCCACATAAAGTTTTCCGCTGTCAGCCAGATGTTCTCTCATACAGGAAAGCTCTTTCTGATACCTTGAAAATTCTCCGGCGATCAATATCATATCATACGTCTGATTCCGATAAAGTACGTTTTTCTCTGTTCCTGTATCAGCATCTGAAATAACCGATACCGTAAGATTATCTGCATCTTTGTAACGTGCCCGCAGGATTTCTGCTTCCTCCATGCTCTCCACCGCTGCTGTCACATGCAATGCCATAGAAAGTAATTTTCCTGTCAATGCACCACAGCCTGCGTTTCGCTCTAAAACGCGCATCTGTTTTGTAACCGGCAGAAATGCGATCAGATTTTGCCTGATATCCGACAAATGAAACAAATACGGATAAGATGCCTCATCCATGATGATCTGTGGATATGCTTTTTCATTATTCTGTTGTACGATTTCCAAAAGCCTCTCCGGCACCATTACCTGTCCCATAGTTCTCCTGCTTGCGCGCTCTCTGCCTATTTGTCATCACATTTTTCGATCGTAACTTCCGAGTTCATATCATAAAAACCTACTGTATTTTTGTCGGACACCACCGTCACACCAACCACATCATACAATCTGTGGTAAGCACGAAATTCGCCTCCGACATAACCGGTACAGCTGATGGATAACAGATATTCACCCCCCTGCATATCCATGTTCTGACGAAATGTTGCCACATAGGTTTCTCCCGTCTTTGCCATTCCGATCCCCACATTTTCAAACATCGTGTTTGTTCCGGTAACAGCAGTCCCCTGCACTGTTTTAAATGTATAGGTAAATATCGGGTCCTGTATATCAGAAAGGAATTTTACCTTTGATTTAATAGTAAAAGACGTCCCTTTCTGGATACAGTTCGTATAATTTCCATATTCATCGATCAGTGCAAAGTCAATGATCTCTGCCTCTCCGGTTCCATATTCATTGACATCCGGATTGAGCTGGTAATTAGATTTCCAGAGTTTCTTTCCATCTGTTGCGTCATTCTCTAAAATCTTACCGCCAGTGATCTTGTCCGAGTTTTTGAGAAGAACCTTTTTGTAAAGGTTGATCATATCCTTTGCATTTCCCTCTGCTAACTTGTCTCCCTTATTGAGCAGGATCACACGGTCACAGTATTTTGCCACACTGCTGATATCGTGGCTTACAAACAGGATCGTCTTTCCCTGTGCCTTGAAATCTTCAAATTTTTTATAACATTTTGCCTGAAAAAATACATCTCCGACTGACAGTGCCTCATCCACAATAAGGATCTCCGGATCAATATTGATCGCCACTGCAAATGCAAGCCGGACAAACATACCACTTGAATAGGTCTTACACGGCTGATTCACAAATTCGCCAATGTCTGCAAACTTTAAGATATCATCTAACCTTGCATCCATCTCTTCGCGTGAAAAACCCATCATCATACCGTTTAGATAGACATTCTCAATTCCGGTATATTCCATATTAAATCCGGCTCCAAGCTCTAACAGTGCTGAGATTCTTCCATCGATCTCCACCTCACCGCTCGTCGGACTCAGAACACCTGTAATTATTTTTAAAATGGTAGATTTTCCGGAACCATTCGTTCCGATGATGCCGATCGTCTCACCTTTTTTTACTTCAAACGACACATGCTTTAATGCATGATGTTCTTTGAAACGGTTCTTTCTGACCAGTCCAAGTGCATCCTTTAACCGGTCAGAAGGTTTATCATAAAGTTTGTAGACCTTGCAGACATCCTCTACCCTGATTGCTAAATTATCCATACTATCCTCATTCTTGCGCTGCTTTCTAATAAAAACAACATTTTCATTCTTACGATGCTTTTACAGCACGTCTGCAAAATGTACACGCAGACGCTTAAACATGGTCGTTCCTGCCCAGAGAATAAACAGCGTGATTCCCCAGAACCACAATGTCAGTCCCGGATATTCCCAGAATGCCGTTTTATTGATCAGTGCATCCCTGTATCCCGAAACAATATAATACATCGGATTTAGCTTAAGCAGGAGCACAGCCCATTTAGGAATGCCCTGCATGCTCTCAAAATTCCACATGATCGGTGTTACCCACATTCCGATCTGTAAAAGAATGGAAACAACCTCTTTCATATCACGGAAAAATACCGTCACGGCGCTTGTCGCATAAATCAGTCCTGCTGTAAGGATCACCATGCAAAACGAATAATAAACAATCTGAAGCACATAAAGATCGGGATAAAATCCCATAACTGCAAAAACAACCAGCATAAACACAACAAAAAATGCATGTGTAAATAGTGCAGAGATCAATTTTACTACCGGAAGTGCATCAATCTGGAATACAACTTTTTTTACGAGATAACTGTATTCATCCAGGACGCCGGTTCCTCCATTTAAAGCCTCCTGAAAATAAAACCAGGGCACAAGGCCACCCATCAGCCAGAGTACAAACGGCACCTCAATCCCTGTTCTTAAATCATTTACTTTCTGATGCAGTCCAAACTCAAAGACAAACCAGTATAAAAGCACTGTGATCACCGGCTGTATGAAAGCCCATACCACACCGAAATAAGAGCCTGCAAACTTCTTTTTAAAATCATTTTTTGCAAGATTAACGATCAGTTTCCGGCTGGCAATCAGACGTTTGGGCAGACAGACATTTTTTTTGTTTTCTGTCATATGAAAGCTCCTATCTTACAATTCCACGTTCCCTGCAGTATGCATCAAATCCACCATGCACTTTGTCCTTATCAGACAGGATCAGATCTGCCTGTGTCATTCCTTCCGGCATTGGCCATTCGACACCGACTGCAGGATCATTCCAGAGAATACCGCCCTCATCATTTGGATGATAGAAATCTGTAACCTTATAGCAGAACTCTGCATAATCAGACAGCACGATGAATCCATGTGCAAAATTCTTTGGTACAAAGAACTGTTTTTTATTTTCTGCAGACAAGACGATACCAAACCATTTTCCGAATGTTTCAGAGCCTTCTCTTAAATCCACTGCAACGTCAAACACTTCTCCATTTACCACTCGAACCAGTTTATCCTGCGGATGGTTGATCTGGAAATGTAAGCCCCTGAGCACACCTTTTTTTGAGGCAGACTGGTTATCCTGTACGAACTGGCAGTCAATTCCTGCCTCCTTAAAATCGTTGTAATTGTATGTCTCCATAAAATATCCCCTGGCATCCCCGAATACTGCCGGTTCAATTACCTTCAGTCCCTCTATTCCATTACAGTCATGTGTTACTTTAATTTTTCCCATAATTATTGATCCTCACTATCTGTTTTTTTAAAGTCCCTTGGCAACTTCTACTAAATATTTGCCGTAATCAGTCTTAAGAAGCGGTTCTGCAAGTTTTAACAACTGCTCTTTATCTATAAATCCGCGTTTGTATGCGATCTCTTCGATACAGGACACATAAAGTCCCTGACGTTTCTGGATCGCTGACACAAAATCTGCAGCCGCAAGCAGCATATCGTGGTTTCCTGTATCAAGCCATGCAAATCCCCTGCCAAGTGTCTCAACGCTCAGATCACCACGCTCTAAATACGCATTATTTACAGATGTGATCTCGATCTCACCTCTTGCAGACGGCTTTACATTTTTTGCGATCTGTACAACATCATTGTCATAAAAATAAAGTCCCGGCACCGCATAATTTGACTTCGGATGCTCCGGCTTTTCCTCAATGGAAAGGGCCTTTCCGTTCTCATCAAACTCTACCACGCCATACTCTCTCGGATCTCTGACATAATAACCGAAGATCGTTGCACCCTTTTGATTCTGTGTACGCTCTGCCGCACTGCGCAGAACCTTTGAAAAACTCTGCCCGTAAAAGATATTGTCTCCAAGAACCAATGCAACAGCATCATTTCCAATAAACTTCTCTCCGATAATAAATGCATCCGCAAGTCCTCTCGGCTGCTCCTGCACTGCATATGAAAAACTCATTCCAAGCTGGCTTCCATCCCCAAACAACTCTTCAAATACCGGCAGATCTCTCGGTGTGGAAATGATCAGAACCTCTCTTATCCCAGCTAACATCAGTGTGGATAATGGATAATAGATCATCGGTTTATCATACACCGGCATGATCTGTTTTGAAATCGCTTTTGTTAACGGATATAACCTCGTTCCGGAACCACCTGCTAAAATAATACCTTTCATATATCAATCCTCCATGTTTTGTACCACCATTATAAAACGCAAACAAGCAGTATCGCCCCATCTGACGGTACTGCTGCCTGCATCTTCTTACCTGTTCTGATACATATCCTCATAATATTTCTGATAATCACCGCTGGTAACGTTTTTCATCCAGTCCTCATGTTCAAAGTACCATGCGATCGTCTTTCTGATACCCTCTTTGAACATTGTCTCCGGCTCCCAGCCGATCTCAGCCTTGATCTTATCCGGTGCGATCGCATAACGTCTGTCATGACCTTTTCGATCCTCCACGTAAGTGATCAGATCTTTGCTTACAAGTGCACGTCTCGGATCATCTGCTGGAAGCATCTCAAGCAGTGTATCTATGATGATATTGATAATCTCGATATTCTGTTTTTCATTGTGTCCGCCAACATTATAAGTCTCACCAAGACGGCCGTTTTCCTGAACCATATCGATCGCTTTTGCATGATCATCCACATACAGCCAGTCACGGACATTCTTTCCATCACCATATACCGGGAGTTTCTTTCCATGCAGCGCATTATTGATAATAAGCGGAATCAGTTTCTCCGGGAACTGATATGGTCCATAGTTATTAGAACAGTTCGTAATGTTTGCCGGGAAATGGTAAGTGTCAATATAAGCCTTTACAAGCATGTCCGAAGATGCCTTGCTTGCAGAATATGGACTGTGCGGTGCATATGGTGTTGTCTCATAAAAGTATGTTCCATCATCCTCTAAGGAACCATATACCTCATCTGTTGATACATGAAGGAATTTCTTTCCTTCTTTAAAACTGCCATCCGGCAGTTCCCATGCAGCTTTTGCACAGTTCAACATGACTGCTGTTCCAAGCACGTTCGTCTTTACAAATACTTCCGGATTTTTGATACTGCGGTCTACATGACTCTCTGCCGCAAAATGTACAACGCGGTCAATGTCATTTTCTGCAAAAATCTTTGTAATTGCCTCTTTATCTGTAATATCTGCACGCACAAAGGTATAGTTATCACGATTTTCAACGTCTTTTAAATTTTCCAGGTTACCTGCATAGGTAAGCACATCCACATTGATGATCCTGATCTCATTGTCATATTTTCGAAACATGTAATGAATATAGTTAGATCCAATAAATCCGGCTCCACCGGTTACCAAATAAGTTCTCATAATTTTCTCCATTCTATGATCTGCAAAATCTCTCGTCATTTTACCATACTTTTATTATCTGTACAAGTAACTACCACCAGCAGGTATCTATCCTGCCGGCAGACTGTCTCTACCACCAGTCCACTGCCGGGCGTTCCGTAATTTCGGACAATTTTACGATCACCATATCGTCCTCCATGCGAATTGCCCCATCCGCCGGAAATACCGGCATATCTTCCGATAATGCCGCAGCTTTATTTTCCATATCCAAAGAATAGCCATCATCCAGATGTACTCCGTTATGTGCCTCTAAAAATCCGGTGATCCGGTGTGTTGCACCTGCCGGATGCTCTTTGGTATAATCCCATTCAAAAAATGACCAGCCATACATTTCGGTGCGACGGTTCCAGCCATTTAACTGTGGCTCACGGTATCCGATAAATATCACCTTTTTATCCACAGGATCTGCATCCACTTTGGAGCTCTCCCTTTTTAAGGCATCTGCAATCTGATCTGCAAGCAGTGCATCCTGTTCATATCTTACCTGATCTGCATTATGCATTCTGAAATTATAGCAGATCTGCCCGCCTGCAGTCACAATGACAAGCAGTACTACAGCATTGCTTATCATTTGCAGCTTATGACGCACTTTTCTGTCCTGTTCTGCTTTTTCTGATTGTGCCACAGAAGCCTGCCGCTCTTTCAGGGTCATCACACCAAACATTGCCAGAAATGCCGCCGCAACCGGAAGTGCTAACTGCGTTCTTGTTACCAGCATTGCACCGGCATATATTGTCATTAAAAATGGCGTAATAAGCATAAAAAGCATTCCTGCTGTAAATATTCCAAAACCGGTGCGGCCTATTTCTGCCTTTTTGTTCCATACAGCCCATATTGCAAAGAATGCAGGCAATATACCGATCACGTAAAACGAAAAATTTCTTGGCCCGACTGTAAGAAGCTGGTTTTTTACAACACGAAGAACATTCTTTATACACTCAGCGACCGGCAGGATTCCCCAGTTGCTCTGTCCTTCCATATAGTCACCAGCCGCCATGAACCAGATATCTGCGATCATTTTGTATATCAGATAAGCAACTCCAAAGTGAACTGCCAGAAAAACGATGCGCAGCCCCCATTTTTTTCTTTTTCCATTGACCTGCCAGAAGATCAATAAGAAAAACATGGTGCAGACTGTGATATAATAAGCTGCCAGTGCCTGATAAGTTCCAAGTGCTATTACAAGAAATACCACAGACAGCACTGTTTTACACAGATTTTTTGCACTTCTGTTTTCTTTATATTCCTCTAGAAAACAGATATCACACATCCAGAATCCCGTAACTGCCACCAGGAGCATTGCCAGTGCGATCTCCGCCTGCTGCATGGAAAAATAAAACTGAAAACTCCATATATTTGATGTCATATAAAGCAGGGTAAATATCCAATAAGGTTTTTCATCCTTTTTCCCGGAAAAATAATAACAGCCATATGTCAGCACGTTACCACCAAGGATAAAAAACAAAAGCATCAGAATACCGCTCTTTACCGCTTTGTGTACCCCAAGACCAAGAATCCGTTTTAAAAGAACCAACCCGAACCTTCCAATGGTAAGCCATCCTAATGTAGATCCGGGATGATTGATCAGTTCCTCCGTATCGATCCTGATATTCGTATTAAACGCCTGATATCCAAAGCAGACCAGTGCTGCAATTACAGACAGCAAAATCAGCCGGTAATGTTTTTTGATATATTCTGTCATTGTATTATTCCAGTGTTTTCATATATTCATCAAGTGCAGCCTGCCAGTCAGCCATTTTGTAGCCATCTGTCAGTTTCATCATATAGTTCTCAAGGATCGAGTATGCAGGTCTGTTCGCAGAAGCCGGATTCATTTTAGCATACTGTTCACTTGTGACATGGTTAACTTTTGTTGTTTTCCCTGCACGTTTGAAGATTGCTTCCGCAAAAGCCGCCCAGTTCGTATCGCCCTCACAGGTTGCATGAAATGTACCGTAATTTTCTGTCGGTTCAAAATGATGTATTGCTCTTGCAAGTTCCACCGCACTTGTCGGAGAACCCTGCTGATCGCATACTACGCTGACTTCATCGTGTGACTCCGCAAGACGAAGCATTG
The DNA here is from genome assembly GCF_041325975.1 of Roseburia sp. Taxonomy (NCBI): domain Bacteria; kingdom Bacillati; phylum Bacillota; class Clostridia; order Lachnospirales; family Lachnospiraceae; genus Roseburia; species Roseburia sp. The sequence continues at coordinate 177,267 of NZ_JBGLEJ010000003.1, forward strand.
TCTTGACAAAATTTTTCCCATCTCCATAGAGCCACGCTGTACGGAAAATGAAATATCTGTCTGCAAATTCACGGACAAATTTTTCTCCCTCTGCTTTTGTCTTTCCATAAGCACTGACCGGATGGATCTCATCAAACTCCGTATACGGTCTTGTTCCATTTCCTTCAAATACATAATCTGTGGAAACGTGAATCATTTTTGCTCCGGCTTCTCTTGCTGCAATACTTAAATTTCTCGGTCCGATCGCATTGATCCGGTATGCAGCATCCCACTGCTGTTCACAAGCATCCACATTGGTATGTGCTGCACAGTTTATAATAACATCCGGTTTTTCTGTACGAACCAGCCGAAGGACTGCATTCACATCTGTAATGTCAAGTGCTACGATACCTTCACCTTCAGCAACATCTGTATTGATAAAGGAAACATCTTCATCTTTATACTCCTGTCGGATTGCACGTCCTAACTGTCCGTTACATCCTGTCACTAATATCTTCTTCATTTTTTTCTCCATTATTGTACTTTTTTATGAAAATAATATTTGGGAGGCTACTCACCCAGCCCATTTTCAATCGCTGTCACAATTGCAGTAAGCGCTTCCTTTTCGTCTTCACCTTCGCAGACAAGTTCTATCTCATCCCCGGACTTGATACATGCACCAAGCACGCTCAATACACTCTTTGCATTTGCTGTATTCTCTCTGTACCGAAATGTCACATGAGATTTAAACTGCATAGCCTCCTTGCATAAAATTCCAGCCGGTCTCAAATGAAGCCCCGTTGGATTCTTGATCGTTACTTTCTGACTTACCATAGTAAATCCCTCCAGACTGTTTATTTTATCACTGCAATTTTTTCTGCAGCCGCTTTGATTTCATACAGATCTTAAAGCATGATCTTTGTGATCAGGTCTGCTAATTTTTTTGCTTCCTCATCGATCACGTGCTGATCTTTTCCCTCGATCATTACACGGACAAGCGGTTCTGTACCGGATGGACGGATCAGCACTCTTCCTTCTCCATTAAATTTCTGCTCTAATTTTGCAACGGCATCCGCGATCTCCTGATAATCCATGAAATTATCTTTTTTATGGTTTGGCACCTTTGCATTTACAAGTGCCTGCGGCAATACTTCCATGACAGATGCAAGTTCTGATAATGGCTTTTTCGTTTTTACCATAACTTCAAGCAGATGAAGTGCGGAAAGCAGTCCGTCTCCCGTTGTATTATCATCGAGGAAGATAACATGTCCTGACTGTTCGCCTCCGATATTATATCCATGTTCTCTCATATTTTCAAGGACGTATCTGTCACCAACCTTTGTCTTTTCCACATGAATGCCTTCACGCTCTCCCATCAATGAAAAACCAAGATTTGTCATTACAGTGACAACGATCGTATTCTTTTTTAAGGTACCTTTCTGTTTCATATAATTACCGCAGATCGCCATGATCTGATCTCCATCGACCAGTTCGCCCCTTTCGTCCACAGCAAGCATACGGTCTGCATCCCCATCGAATGCAATACCAACGGCGGCATTTTCATAAACTACTCTGGCTTTTAATTCGTCCATATGCGTCGAACCACAGTTTGCATTGATATTGGTTCCATCCGGTTCTGTATGGATCGCCACCAGATCAGCTCCAAGATCTTTCAATGTTTTCACGGATGTATAATGGGCAGCTCCCTCTGCGCAGTCAACCACGATCTTCATGCCTGTCAGATCAACAGGAACACATTTTTTCATGAACTCTACATATTCATTCCGCAAATCAAAACGGTAATCAATCTTACCCACTCCGGAACCGATCGGCAGATTAACATCTTTCATATTATTGCGGATCAGTGCTTCAATCTCATCTTCAAGCTCATCAGAAAGTTTATATCCCTCACCGTTAAAAAACTTGATTCCATTAAATTCCATCGGGTTATGAGACGCAGAGATAACAACTCCGGCATCCACTTTATGTTTTCTTGTCAGATATGCAATTGCAGGTGTCGGCATTACCCCAACAAAAATAGCATTCGCTCCAACGGAACAGATTCCTGCCATCAGTGCACTCGCAAGCATTCCTCCTGAAATTCTCGTATCACAGCCAACAATAATAGTTGCCTGATGTTCCTGCTCTTTCGTAAGCACATAAGCTCCCGCCTGTCCAAGTTTTGTTGCAAGCTCGATCGTAAGTTCTGATCCTGCTACTCCACGCACACCATCTGTGCCAAACATTCTTGCCATTGTATTTCCTCCAGTTATCATTTTCTTTTATTCTGTTTTAGAAGCATTCTTCTTGCTGCTTTCTGTTGCTTTTGTTTCAGTTTCCGTATTTTCGGCAGTAATATCAACCGGTATCCGTACGGTTTTCACCTGATAAAGTTCATTATCAACATCTATATCTGCAGCAACCTTATGTTCACCATTTCCATATCCCTGCAGATTGACAGTACCTGTAATATCATCTGCTGACAACTTTTTAATATCACTTTCAGCTCCGGTGATCTCAACCTCGATCGTTTCTTCTGTAATCTTTGCCTTTGCCTCATCCGGAATGTTTTCAAGAGTAAATGCCGATGCATCCACCTCAAACGTCTTTGTTGTGATCGGTTCTACTTTTACCTTCACTTCCACTTTTGCATCTGCTGCAAGTACAAGTGAAGTTCCATCCGGAAGATAAGATGTAATATCCACAGTTGTCTCAACGTCTTCCGTCGCACCGCTCATATCTAATACCTCATCCGGTATCGTGATCTTAGTCACCTTGTTAAGTACATCTGTCTCTCCTTTGATCCGGACTTTTTTCGGGCTGTAGGTAATTCCTTTTAACGTATACCCGGATGCCACATTTCCTTTTGTCTGGAACGAAAGATCTACATCTTTTGTATTTAATATCTGTGCCGTGATCGTAACGGTATTGATATTCATTTTTAACTTTGAGGCATCAATCTCATTGCCATCCGCATCATATAAAACCGGTACCACCGTATCCGTCACATCCGATGACATTCCATCAACATTGATCGTTGCAACCACCGTACTGATCTGGCTTGTAACAGAAGACGGTCCTGATATTTTCAAAAGATTCGATGTTACGATTGAAACATCTCCGAGTGCACAGCCGTTCATGACCGTACCCTCCGTGTTTGCAGTAATCTTTTTCTGTACATTTCCAAGGTCTTCCACTGTTACATCCAGATACTGCTGTTTGGATGAAATGGTAACCGTATTACTGTTATATTTACTGCACGTAATTGTAATCGGAACACGGCAAATGCCGTCCCCTTCCACATATTCAATCTTTTCCATATCTGCAACAGCGGTAAAATCCGTGTTGGATAGCTTTTCCAGAATACTTCGTTTTGCAGATGCCGTAAACGTAACTGTATTTTTTCCACCAAGTGTCTCGGAATACTTTCCATTTGAAGTAAGATAATCCATATTATCCTGCGTCACACTGATCGTATACTGTGCGGGTTTGACCGGATCATCAATATTGACCACCACAATCCACAAAGCGATCGCAAATAATAAAGCCAGTACTTTGAGGCCAAGATTATTCGTCAGTTTTTTTGCGAGATTCTTTAACATCCTTAAGCCTCCTTCTCCATGATTCAATTTTGCTTACTTTCTTTTCACGCCGCTGTATGTATGCAAGTTTATTTTTTAAGAACTCTGCATCCACATTGCGGTACAATTCACCACCCATGGCAATGGAAACTTTTCCTGTTTCCTCTGAAACAACGATCGTAAGTGAATCACTTACTTCACTGATTCCGACTGCTGCACGATGCCTTGTTCCAAGATCCTTGCTGATACTTAAGGAATCTGTAAGCGGCAGATAACAGGTTGCAGAAACCACTCTGTCTCCCCGCACGATCACTGCACCGTCATGAAGCGGCGTATTTTTTTCAAAAATATTGATGAGAAGCTGACTTGTCAGTATTCCATCCACCGCAATTCCTGTTCTTTCATACTCTGACAGGACAATTTCATCTTCAATAACGATCAGTGCACCTGTTTTGACCTTTCCCATCTCATAGCATGCCTTTACCAGTTCATTGATCGTTTTATCTGTAAATTTTGCAATTTCCCCTTTTGAAAAATCAAACGCGAAAAAAGAAGTAAGGAAGTTCTTCTGTCCAAGATTTTCCAGTGCCTTTCTGATCTCCGGCTGAAAAATAATAACTATGGCAGTAATAGCGACGCTTAATGTGTTCTTTGCGATCCAGATGATCGTATTCATCTGAAATACAGCCGCAACCAGAACAAACAGCAGTATTACCATAATACCTTTTAACAGTACCCATGCTCTTGTATTTTTGATCCACACAAGCATATAATAAAACAGAAATGTTATGATAAGAATTTCCACAATATCTGTCATTGTAATCTTTGGTAAATTTAAATAAATAGACGCTTTTTCCCAAAATGCGCCCATGGTCGCCATCGCATTCTGCACCTGCTTCACTTTCCTTTCCGCTATCTGTATTTAAAACAACTAATCCAGCAGATCTTCGTCAATCTCCATTTCTTCTGCGAAACGCTTTTTTGTCATACGGTCCTGCTCTTCTTTTCCGCCGAATCTGGTCACTTTTTTATCCGTACCTGCAACAATCGCTTTTGGCACAGCTTTTACATAATAATAATATTCATCATCTTCAAACTGAAGTCTCTCTGTCCTTGAATAATCCAGATTAAAAAATAAGAACTGGATCACAAACGCAATCACACAGGAAATAATACTTCCCACCAGGATTGTAACCGTTTTCCCGCTGATTCCAAGTACCATATCCCCTGCAATCATGCCAACTGCCTCGAACAGAATACCAAAAATAATTGCGACCGCCCATGCATGTTCAATGGACATTCTACGTATAATGTAAACGATGACAAGAGTAACTACCATAATTGCAAGTACAAGATACATTTCCCTATTGCCCAGAAGCTGATTTAATGCAACAACAATCTTTGACGTTGCTGCTTCCTTCTCATCCACTCCACCAAGTGTTGTCTCATTCTGCTTTACACCATTTAAGAAGAAGTAGAGAATGATTCCACAGACCATTGAAAACATGGAATATAATTCCCGTAAAAGTCCCATACCAACCGGCATCACAAACGGAATATTTAATCCGAAACAGATCGGTGTCAAAAACACTCCATATTCGTTTTTTGGAGAAAAACGAAAGTACAGAATGTAGATCAGAATAAACAAGATAAGTGCTACAATACATACTTCCAGAGAAAGTGCATACATATCCGCAAGAATCAGCACAGAACCAATAAAGACAATTCCTCCGACTGGAAGAATCGAACAGATAAGTGCCAGGATCAGCGCGATTGGTGTACTGCTGATTTTTTCCATGTAGCCGATATTATGATTTATCATTAAAAATGCTGTGAGTGCAACAGCAAATTTTATAACCGGTGTAATGTATATATCATATTTTCCATAAAAACGCGTTAACTTTTCTTTTAATTCCAATAAGGTTGTCATACTAATCTCCATTCCTGCATGCGAAAACTCTCATTTTCCACATTACTTTCTGTTGTCATTCCCAGTCTTTGTTTCCGTTTGATTTCAACCGTTCTTCCCGCAGATACATTGCATTGATCTTTTTTAAACCTGCATAGTATTTTTTTACCTTTTTCCTGCCATAAGTATATTTCACATTAAAAATAATATATGTAGCCAGAAGATAAATTACCATAAAAACTCCATATAATATTCCCAACGTAATGGCAGATTGTATAAGATCCATATTATTGATCTGCTTCATCAGTGTTTCCATGGAATAGAGTACCCATAGTCCTAACATTATAAAAAAGGCAATCGTGCCGATCACAAAACTTTTTAAAAGCTGTAATGCCACATAATCTTTCCTTGCATACTGGATCATTGGTTTGCAGCTTTTTCCATCGTTTGCATCAAATTTTGCTATTTTTATCATACTGTGCAGTCGTTGTTCATTGACCATGCTGCGTTTCCTTTCTCATACCAGGCTGTATTTTATATCACATGATAATAAAGCAGGACCACCTGTCAGGCCCTGCTCTCTTCTTATAAGAAACGCATTCTGTTTCCGTCGCGCTCTTTTTTCGGTGGTTCTATAGGCTTTGGTTTTTCGATCGAGTTTGCGAATGAATCTGCCATTGCAGCTTTACACTTTTCACAAAAACGTCCTGTCCGAATCGGTCTGCCGCAGTGTTCACAGGTAATCCCATCAAGTGATGCTTCTGACAGTGAAAGTCTCTCTTCCCTGATCCATTGCTTGATCTGTTTCACCGACACATCATTATCCTCGGAAACCTGATTCACAGAAGCATCCGGATGATCATCAAGATACTGTTTTACTTTCTGAAACTTTTCTTCCAGTTTCTTTCTGCAGGCATCGCATAACGGTGCGCCCCCCATATAGTTAAATAAACGTCCACAACCTTTGCAATTTTTTACTTCCATACTGGCATGACCTCCTGTCATTCTGTCAATCTGTCAATACCCTTCTCCGATACTAATACAGATATAATATATTTTTTTCACACCTGACTCTTTCAGGGTTTTTGATATTTCGTCCATCGTACTTCCTGTTGTATATATATCATCCACAAGTACGACTTTCTTATATTTTACTATATCTGATGTCAATTGGAAAGCATTTTTTAAATTACTGCGTCTCTGTAAATCATTTAACTCTTTCTGGGGTGTTGTATTTCTCACTCTTTTTATCAGATGCCTCTCAACAGGAATCCCCGTCTTTCTCCCAAGTGCCTGCGCAAATACTTCGGCCTGATTGTATCCACGCAGTCGTTTTTTCCGTGGAAACATAGGAACCGGAATCAACACCTCTGCCTCTGTCCGCTTCAGCCATGTCCCATACTTTTCTATTGCAGCATCCGCATAAAACTCTGCATATTCTCTTTTATTTCCATATTTAAAGCGGTACATTGAATTTCTTATACCACCCTCATAAACAAACACTGCCTTTCCCTGTGTATACACATGCTTCTTTTTCCCACAATCCGGACAAAACTCTTCCCGCTCATCCACAAGTGGTTTTCCGCATTTTTTGCATGCAGGTTCTCCTGCCACATGTACTTTGTTTTTACATGACGAACAGATTCCATTTCCTGCCGCATCGATTTCATCACAGATTGCACACCTTCGGGGGTAAAGGATTTCAAGTATCTGAAATATTATTTTTCTTCCATATGAGGAAATTCCATTTTTTCCGGTTTTCATAAGATCCTTTCCCGATCTCTCCTTGCAAAGGATATCATTTTTACATCATATATACCATAAAGTTTTTCTTAATTTTTTCTTACTATACAGATAAACGAATACACAATACTGAATAATAATAGTTGACGAAAACGATTCAGGTCTTTATAATTTGTTTATTAAAAGCGATAACACTTTAAAGTCCTAAAGGAGGATTCTATGAAAAACTACAGGAAAATTTTATCTGTCGTAATGACAGCAGCCATGGCTGCTTCACTTGCAGCATGCGGAAACAGCACAACAAACACAGGCAGTACAACAAATGCATCATCTTCCGATGCAGCACAGACATCTGATGCAGCAGCCACCGAAAGCGCTGCTGGCACCTCTTCCGATGGTAAAAAATACACGATCGGTATCTGCCAGCAGTTAGAGCACCCGGCTCTCGATCAGGCAACACAGGGATTCGAAGACGCTCTGACCGAATTACTCGGCGCTGACAATGTTACCTTTGATCTGCAGAATGCACAGGGCGAGCAGGCAAACTGCGCAACCATCAATAACGGGTTCGTATCTAACAACTATGATCTGATCATGGCAAATGCAACAACTGCACTGCAGTGTGCAGCATCAGCGACCAGCACGATCCCTGTTATCGGAACTTCTGTCACAGACTATGCAACTGCACTTGATATTGACAACTGGACAGGTTCCACCGGAACAAACGTATCCGGAACAGCAGATCTTGCCCCGATCGACCAGCAGGAAGACATGCTTGTCGAATTATTCCCGGATGCCAAAAATGTCGGTATTCTTTACTGCTCCGCAGAACCGAACTCCGCTTATCAGGCAGCAGAGTTTGAAAAAGCCCTCGATGAGGACAATATTTCCTATAAAGAATACACTGTATCGGATTCCAACGACATTGCTTCTGTCGTACAGAGTGCCGTCAGTGACTGTGATGTCCTCTATATTCCGACTGACAATACCATGGCAGGCAATACTGAATCCATCAACAATATCGCACTTCCGGCAGGTGTTCCGATCATTGCCGGTGAGGAAGGTATCTGCTCCGGCTGTGGTGTAGCCACCCTTTCCATCAGCTACTATGACATCGGATATGCTGCAGGTAAAATGGCATACGATGTTTTAGTAAACGACGCTGATATCTCTACCATGGATGTACAGTATGCAGAAAATGTTACAAAAGAGTACAATGCTGATATCTGTTCACAGCTTGGCATCACTGTTCCGGATGACTATACAGCCATCGCTGCTGAATAAAAATATTTTTGATAAGGGGTTTTCCTATGACAATACTTATGTCTTTAGACCCGATGGCTCTCTTCCGCTCCATGCCCGGCGCATTCGCGCAGGGGCTGGTCTGGGGGCTGATGGCACTGGGTGTATATATTACATACAGACTTTTGGATTTTGCTGACCTTACCGTAGACGGTTCTCTTGCCACCGGCGGTGCCGTTGCCGTAATGCTGATCCGCTCCGGCATGCACCCGTGGGCAGCACTTATTTTTGCATTTTTAGCAGGCATGGCAGCCGGATTTATTACCGGAATCCTGCACACTGCACTCGGAATTCCCGGAATCCTTGCCAGTATTCTGACACAGATCTCCCTCTATTCCATTAACTTAAATATTATGGGAAGTTCCAATCAGGCTGTCAGTGTTGACAAGTATCCGTTAGTTGTTTCCCTGCGGTATATTTCGGATTCTTCTTCCACAAAAATCCGTTTATTTATCACCTGTGTCCTGTTCTGTGTTGCAGTCGTAGCACTTTTATACTGGTATTTCGGGACAGAACAGGGACATGCGATCCGTGCAACCGGATGTAACCGCCAGATGGCGCGTGCACAGGGTATCAATACCGATTTCCATACTGTCGTTGCGCTGATGATCTCAAATGGTCTCGTCGGTCTGTGCGGTGGTCTTTACGCACAATATCAGGGAGCTGCAGACGTCAACATGGGACGTGGTGCCATTGTAATCGGACTTGCCGCTGTCATCATCGGTGAGGTCCTCTTTGGAAAATTATGTGCTGGAAAGCATCTAGCATTTGCGTATACCATGTTTTCTGTAATCGGTGGAGCGATCATCTACTATATTGTAATGAATATCGTATTGTGGCTGAAACTTCCGTCTGATGACTTAAAACTGTTTTCCGCCATCGTCGTGGCGATTTTCCTTGCATTCCCGTATCTCAAGTCCAAATACGGCAGGAAAGGGGTGTCTGTCAATGGCTGAAATGTTAAAACTTGATAATATCCATAAAACTTTTAATCCAGGAACCATCAATGAAAAAGTTGCACTAAACGGTGTCAACCTGACCTTAGAGGAAGGTGATTTCGTCACTGTCATCGGAGGAAATGGTGCCGGTAAATCAACTACGTTAAACGCAGTTGCCGGTGTATGGCCGATCGATTCCGGTAAAATATATATCGGAGGCGATGACGTTACTAAGTTATCCGAACACAAACGTGCCAAATATCTCGGACGTGTATTTCAGGACCCAATGACCGGAACCGCAACCACTATGTCAATTGAAGAAAACATGGCAATTGCAGCAAGACGTGGAGAAAAACGCGGGCTCTCCTGGGGTATCACCCATCAGGAACGTGACACTTACCGGGAGCTGCTCAAAACCTTAGATCTCGGACTTGAAGACCGTCTCACCAGCAAAGTCGGTCTGCTTTCCGGTGGACAGCGTCAGGCGATCACACTTTTAATGGCTTCGATCAAAAAGCCAAAACTTTTACTGTTAGATGAACACACTGCTGCACTTGACCCAAAAACTGCCGCAAAAGTGCTTGAGATTTCCGATAAGATTATCTCAGAAAATCATCTGACCGCCATGATGGTCACACACAATATGAAGGATGCCATCGTACATGGCAATCGTCTGATCATGATGCATGAGGGAAAAGTGATTTTAAATATCTCCGGGGAAGAAAAAAAGAAACTGACTGTCGAGGATCTTCTCCATCAGTTTGAGAAAGTCAGCGGCGAAGAATTTGCCAATGATAAAGCGTTGCTTTCATAGCAACCGCTTACATGCTCCGCATGTATTTATGTAATGAAGCAAAAAGCTGCCATACAATATGACCGGTGTTAAAAACTTTTCATCGGCTGCTAATTGTATGGCAGCTTTTTATTATTTAATTTTCTTTTAAGCGGTCGCAGAGTCCGCTATACCGCTTCTGCTGCGAGGTATTCTGAATCATCTGCTGAAAAGTCACTTCATTGCCGACTAATGTCACACACTTTCTCGCACGCGTGACCGCAGTATACAAAAGATTCCGGTTCATCAGCATCATAGGACCACTGAGCAGAGGAATAACAACTGCAGGATACTCACTTCCCTGCGATTTATGTATCGTGATCGCATAGGCAAGCTCAAGTTCATCCAATAGCTTATAAGGATACTCCACCATTCTTCCCTCGTCAAATTCAATGATCATCTGCTCTGCAAAATCATTGATCTGTCTTATGATCCCCATATCTCCATTGAAAATTCCAAGACCTTTATCCACAGTCAGACCATATTTTGTACGAATTTCCCACGCCAGCTGATAGTTATTCTTCGTCTGCATAACTTTATCCCCTTCGCGGAACACTGTACTGCCATACTCTTTCTCTACCTTATCATTTGCCGGTGGATTCATATAACGCTGCAAAATTCCATTCAGACGCTCTACTCCCAGCAAGCCTTTGCGCATCGGCGTCAGGACCTGGATATCATACGGCGTGGCATCTACGAATTTAGGTAGCTTCTGTTTGATCAGCTGCAAAATCACATTGATGATCACATCCGCATCATATCTTTTTAAGAAAAAGAAATCCATGCTCTTATTGTCTAGCACCACTTCTTCTCCATGGTTGATCTTATGCGCATTGACAATAATATCACTGGTGGATGCCTGTCGGAAAATCTTTGTCAGCATGACCACATTGCAGGCATGTGACTGAATGATATCACGGAGCACACTGCCTGGTCCGACACTCGGAAGCTGGTTGACATCCCCGACAAGGATCAGCCTTGTCCCAACGGAAATTGCCTTAAGCAATGAGCACATCAGAGAAATATCCACCATCGACATCTCATCTACAATGATCACATCTGCTTCCAGCGGATTGCTCTCATCCCTTTCAAATCCTCCGCTTCCTTCAGCTCCTCCATTCAACTCCAACATACGGTGAACTGTCCGTGCTTCAAATCCGGTCGTCTCGCTCATACGTTTTGCAGCGCGCCCGGTCGGAGCAGCCAAATAGATTTCAAGTCCCTCCAGTTCAAAATAACGGATGATTGTGTTGATCGTTGTCGTCTTTCCGGTTCCCGGTCCTCCCGTGATCACAAGCAGTCCGTTACGCACTGCCTCTTTGACTGCAGTTACCTGATGTTCATCCAGCGTCATTCCGCTTTTCTTTTCAATTCCCCGGATTCGCTGTTCTATCTCCATATCAGATACATCATAGCTTACATTGAGACGTTTCAACATGGCTGCTGTGTTTGCTTCCATGTAATAAAAGGATGCAGCATAGATCTGCGTCTGATCTTCCATCTGCTTTAATATGATTTTCCGCTCAATCGCCAGATCCATATACTGTTTTTCCACCTGTTCCGCCGTAACATTCAATAATTTAGCTGCACGCGGTGTCAGCTCCGTTTCAGGCAGATAAGTATGTCCCTCCCCACTTGCCTGAAGCAGTGTATAGAGTATTCCACTGCGCACACGGAAATCCGAATCCATGCGTATCCCGACTCTTGCTGCAATCTCATCCGCTGTCCTGAATCCGACTCCATCAATATCATCTGCCAGGCGGTATGGATTTTCCCGGATAATACTGTAAATATCCTGTCCATATGCCTGATATACTTTAACCGCAAGGTTCATTGTGATTCCATATTGCTGCAAAAAGATCATCGCCTGACGCAGATCCCTTTTTTCATTCACCTGACTGGCAATCTCCATTGCTTTCCGGCTACTGATTCCTTTGATCTCCGCAAGACGTTCCGGCTCTTCCTCTATGATCCGGAAAGTATCCTCCTTAAAACGTCTGACGATCCTCGCAGCCATGGCAAGTCCGATTCCTTTGATCGCCCCGGAACCAAGATACCTCTCGATTGCCTCTTCATCCTCCGGTGCTTTCTCCTCAAAACTTGCCACCTTAAACTGCTGTCCATAGGTCGGATGCTCTGTATACTCTCCCTGTGCCTCAATATTTTCTCCTTCTGCAATCGCAGAAAATACCCCTACGCAGGTGATCTCATCTTCTCCGCTTACCAGATTTAAGACGGTATAACCATTATCCGCATTTCGATATATAATGTGTTCCACATATCCTGCAAGACTTTCCACTTTTTTCTCCATTCCAGTAACTAATTTAAAAAATGCAGTCTAACGGGATTCTGAAGCAGAGATTCATTTTCCCATTAAAACTGCACTGATTTATGTACTTATCTGCACACCTTACTTCGCTGCGCCGATTTTACAAAACTGTATTTTATCTGCGCGCCTTTATTCAATATTATAATTACGTTTCATCTGCTCATAGAGCTGTTGTGTAAAACTGGTTCCAACTTCATCCACAACCTGATCAGCAACTTGTTCGATCACATTATCCATATAATAATCAGTCATCGTTGATGTAGAAGAATCCTCTTCATCATCATCCATCAGGCTCTCCTTGATCTCTTTTAAAACCTCTTCCACAAAATATGATTCAAAATCTTTGCATACCTGCATCAGTTCATCCTCGGAAGTATCCGAAGAAATACTGTTTAAGGAGTTCTGCAGAGAGTTTGCCTGATTTGCAGCTGCCGTATTCTTACTTGTATCGATCAATGATGAAATGCTGTCCATGGAAATCATATCATTTTTCCTTTCCTATATCCGCTGTCTGTCCTTAGCGTTTCAGATTATTTGCCTGCTCAAGCATCTCATCTGATGTCGTGATTGCCTTGGAATTAAGCTGATATGCACGCTGTGCGATGATCAGGTTTACCATTTCATCTGCAACCTGAACATTCGACCCCTCTAAATAATTCTGTAAAACCTTACTCTTAGTAAGATTTGCCGTCGTAGACTCATTCATGGCATTCCCGGATGCCGGTGTCACCGCAAGAAGATTCGTTCCTACCTTTTCAAGTCCACTTGGGTTGTTAAACTGGAACAACCCGATAGTCTGATTCATATCTACATAATTACCGGCAGCATTGGTATATCCAATTTTTCCATTTTCGCTGACGATCACTTTTTCTGCACTGATACCTGCCGGAAGATTGATCGGCTGGTTATTGGAATCTAAAACAGGATAGCCCTCATTTGTGCAGAGAGTCAATGTATTACCTGCATTTACAGACCATACAAAATCACCGGCTCTGGTATAGTAAGTCTTTCCATCTGCTCCGCGCACTGCAAAAAATCCATCTCCACTGATTGCAAAGTCAGTAGCATTCTCACTTGCCATCAGTGATCCCTGTGTATAAATGGAGGTGTTAGATGCCACCCTGGTACCGAGTCCAACCTGTGCAGAAATCGGTTTTTCCTCTCCATTTACACTGGTTGTTCTTGTCTGAATGGTTTGATAGAGCAAAGATTTAAACTCCATCTTCTCCTGTTTATATCCAACTGTATTAACATTTGAAAGGTTGTTTGAAATATTATCCACATTTGACTGCTGTGCAATCATACCGGTTGCCGCAGTATAAAGAGCTCTCATCATAATTCCGGTTTACCTCCTGCTTATACCCTTCCTACCTGATTTACCGCTTTATCGAGTGTTTCATCCACAGCATTGATCACCTTTTGTCCTGCCTGGAAAGCTCTCGATATCGTGATCATATTAACCATCTCCGAAACAACATTGATATTGGATGATTCGATACATCCCTGTGTTACTTTCGCAGTAGACGCCTGACGAACCCCACCATTTACCAGATCATACATATTCTCGCCATACTTCGCCAGATAATTATAATCTTCTATATCTACAACACCGATCGTTCCGACCTGCTGGTTGTTCTGAAAAATATTTCCCTTTTCATCAACGGTGATCGGTAAATTCGGATCTACCTGAATACGTGCTCCTGCATCTGCATTCATTGCGCCGTTCTGGTTTAACACATAATCGCCATCTTTCGTGACAAGATAACCTGCTGTATTTACCACAAAAGCTCCATCTCTGCTGTACTTCACAGATGTATTTCCAGCTTTATCTGTATAAGCGATCGCAAAAAAACCATCGCCATCCAGGGCAAAATCTGTGGAATTATCGGTTACCCGGAAATTTCCCTGACTGTAATCTGTATAAGTCTCTCCTATGTGTACCCCCATGCTCATGGTTCCAAGTTTTTGTGGCATACCATAATAGGAAGTATCCTTAATCTTGATTGCAAGTTCATCTGCAAATGTCTGGTTGGTAGCTCCTTCTTTCTTATAACCATTGGTATCTGCATTTGCAAGGTTATTGGAAAGAATATCCAGACGGTTCTGTTCATTGATCATTCCTGTATACGCTGTATACAATCCTTTTACCATGTAAACTCTCCATTTCTGCACAGCTTTTGTTCTTTTTATCACATCTTCCGTGCACAAAGCATATCTTCCATTTATTGTATCGGCAAATCTTTCATAAAATTAATCATCATCACGTTTTCCGGCTAAAAACTCTACGAATTTTCCGGTACCGATCGCAACGCATGTCATTGGTTCATCTGCAGTCATCGTATTGATTCCCGTGCGATCCTCAATCAATTCCTCTAAACCTCTGAGCAGTGATCCACCACCTGTCAGCACGATACCACGATCTGCAACATCTGCTGCAAGTTCCGGTGGTGTTTTTTCAAGTACGGAATGTACGGCTTCCACGATCTGAAGCGTCGGTTCTCTGAGTGCCTCTTCTGTCTCCTCTGAGGAAACTGTTACCGTTTTCGGAAGTCCTGTCACAAGATTACGTCCACGCACATCCATCGTCTCAGCCTGTGCCTGTGGAAAACAGCTTCCGATGCGGATCTTGATATCCTCTGCGGTACGCTCACCGATCAGAAGATTGTGTTTTTTACGCATATAACGAACGATCGCCTCATCAAAATCATCTCCGGCGATCTTGATGGAAGTGCTGACAACCGAACCTCCCAGGGAAATAACTGCAATATCTGCTGTTCCTCCTCCGATATCTACGATCATATTTCCACATGGTCTTGAAATATCAATACCCGCTCCGATTGCAGCAGCGATCGGCTCCTCAATGATCGCAACCTCTCTTGCTCCTGCCTGATAGGTTGCATCCTCAACAGCCTTTTTTTCAACCTCTGTAACACCGCTTGGCACACATACACTGATACGTGGCTTGCGGAATGTTTTTTTACCAAGTGCTTTCTGTATAAAGTACTTGATCATCTTCTCTGTAACCTGATAATCTGAAATAACACCCTGACGAAGTGGTCTGACTGCTACGATATTGCCCGGTGTTCTTCCAAGCATCAGTCTTGCTTCCTCTCCGATTGCTTTTATCTTATTTGTATCACGATCAAAAGCCACAACTGACGGCTCCTTTAATACAACACCTTTTCCTTTGATATAAACTAATATACTGGCAGTACCGAGATCGATACCAATATCTGTACTCATCATTTTAAATACTTGCCCCTTTCGTCTCTCTGTTCCTAAAATCTATGGGTAATATTCCCATGTCCTCCCGGACACAGAAATGCCATTAAACCTATTTTTACATATACAGTCCTATTATATACAAAAAATGGGATTTTTCAAAGGTTTTTTTATGGCAGGACTGCATTTTTAAAAAAAATAAGAAAATCTTCATTCTTTTTTATTTATTTTGTTTATTTTTCATTTTATCATCACATTTTCATCACATTTTTATTTTATATTCTAAGAGTACTAGCTAATAAGTCCGATACAAACGGACCCAACCGTCAGTAAGTCTGACGGGCAGTATAATTTTTCATAACTCATGCTTCCCGGTTTTCCGCAAGGGATTCCGGGGAGTACTCCCCGAATGTAATAAGGCGCTGCAGTTGCAGCGCCTCTTTTGATGCAGTCAATCCTGCTTTCTTTATATTTTTACAGTTCTTACATACTTAAGATTCCTGACAGTTCTCCCTGTTTTTCTCAAGATATTTTTTCACATAATATCCCGTATAGGATCCCGGCACTTCTGCAACTTCTTCCGGTGTTCCCTGCGCGATCACGGTTCCGCCACCGTCTCCGCCTTCCGGTCCCATATCGATAATATAATCTGCCGTCTTTATCACGTCTAAATTATGCTCGATCACGATCACAGTGTTTCCACCATCCGAAAGTCTTCGCAGGATCTCGATCAGCTTATGGACATCTGCAAAATGGAGTCCTGTTGTCGGCTCATCGAGAATGTAAATCGTCTTGCCTGTGCTTCGCTTCGACAGTTCCGTTGCCAGTTTGATTCTTTGTGCCTCTCCACCGGAAAGTTCCGTTGATGGCTGTCCAAGTTTGACATACGACAGTCCCACATCATAGAGTGTCTGGATCTTTCTTGCGATTGCAGGTACATTTTCAAAGAATTTCAAAGCCTCTTCTACTGTCATGTCAAGCACATCATAGATGCTCTTACCTTTATATTTTACTTCTAGTGTATCACGGTTATAACGCTTTCCACCACAAACCTCACACGGAACATATACGTCCGGCAGAAAATGCATCTCTATCTTTAAAATTCCATCACCTGAACATGCCTCACAGCGCCCGCCTTTTACATTGAAACTGAATCTTCCCTTCTTATATCCCTTCGCCTTCGCATCCGGTGTTGCAGCAAAAAGATCACGGATCATATCAAATACCCCTGTATACGTCGCAGGATTTGATCGCGGTGTTCTTCCGATCGGGGACTGGTCGATATCGATCACTTTGTCTAACTGTTCAATGCCAAGGATATCATCATGTTTGCCCGGAATACATCTTGCACGGTTTAAGTCTCTTGCCAGTCTTTTATATAATATTTCATTGGTGAGAGAACTCTTTCCCGAACCAGAAACACCTGTAATACAGGTCATGATACCAAGCGGAATCTTCACATCGATATTTTTAAGGTTATTCTCCCTCGCACCTTTTATTGTCAGAAATCCGGTCGGCTTTCTGCGCTCTGACGGAACCGGAATCTTAATTCTGCCGCTTAAATAAGCACCTGTCACAGAATTTTTATTTTTCATGATTTCTTCTGCAGTTCCGCACGCTACCACTTGTCCACCGTGCGCACCTGCACCGGGGCCGATATCCACTATATAATCCGCAGCAAGCATCGTATCCTCATCATGCTCTACAACGATCAGTGTATTTCCAAGATCTTTCAAATTCTTTAATGCACCAAGCAGCTTATCATTGTCTCTCTGGTGCAGACCAATAGACGGCTCATCTAAAATATAAGCCACACCCACAAGACCGGAGCCGATCTGAGTTGCCAGCCGGATACGCTGTGCCTCTCCACCGGAAAGCGTTCCAGTAGCACGGGACAGTGACAGATAATCGAGTCCGACTTCATTTAAAAATCCCACCCGCGCACGGATTTCTTTTAAGATCTGATCTCCGATCAGATGCTGCTGATGACTTAACTCCATGTCATTCAGAAAACTTCCGAGACTTTTTACGGACATGGATGTAATCTCATAAATATTCTTATCCGCAACTGTAACAGCTAATGATTCTGCTTTCAGACGCTGTCCCTTACATGTTTCACACGGAGTGATACGCATAAACTGCTCATATTCCTGCTTCATGGTATCAGAACCGGTCTCACGGTATTTGCGCTGTACATTCCGGATCAGTCCCTCAAATGCCACATCATAAACACCTTCGCCACGCATTCCCTTATAATGTACCTTTAGTTCTTTGCCGTCTGTTCCATGCAGGATCACGTATTTAATCTCATCCGGATAATCCTGAAACGGTGTCTCCAATGAAAAATGATATTCTTCGGTCAATGCTTTTAACACAGCATACGTAAAACTCGACGGATCTGTACAGGACTGCCATCCCATAACCTGGATTGCCCCCTCCGCAATTGAAAGACGCTTGTCCGGAATCATCAGATCCACATCAAACTCCATTTTATAACCAAGTCCGAAACAGGTCGGACACGCACCAAATGGATTATTAAATGAAAAACTCCGCGGTTCAATCTCTCCGATACTGATACCGCAGTCCGGACAGGAAAAACTCTCCGAGAACTGGATCGGCTCCCCATCGATCACATCCACCGTCATCAGTCCCTTTGACAACTCCAGTACATTTTCAATGGAATCTGACAAACGCTTCTCAATACCCGGTTTTACCATCAGACGGTCTACCACGATCTCGATATTATGCTTTTTATTCTTATCGAGTTTAATCTCCTCGGTCAGCTCATACATACTGCCATCTACGATCACACGCACATAACCGCTGCGCTTTGCCTGTTCTAACAGCTTCTGGTGTTCTCCTTTTCTTCCCCGTACCACCGGTGCTAAAAGCTGGATCTTAGTACGCTCCGGAAGTGTCATGATCTGATCGACCATCTGGTCAACTGTCTGTTTTTTAATCTCCCTGCCACACTTTGGGCAATGTGGGATACCGACCCTTGCATACAACAGACGAAAATAATCGTAAATCTCCGTAACAGTTCCAACGGTAGATCTTGGATTACGATTCGTTGATTTCTGGTCGATGGAGATTGCCGGAGACAATCCTTCAATTTTCTCTACATTTGGCTTTTCCATCTGTCCTAAGAACTGTCTTGCATAAGAGGAAAGTGACTCCATATACCGTCTCTGTCCCTCCGCATATATTGTATCAAACGCAAGCGATGATTTTCCGGAACCGGAAAGTCCGGTCAGCACGACAAATTCATCTCTTGGAATATCTACATCAATATTTTTCAGATTATGCTCATTTGCGCCTCTGATCTTAATGTATTTTCTTTCACTTGTTTTTTTCATGATTTACTGTCCTTTTCTTATTACATATCACGCAGCATGCTCTTTAATTCCACCATCTTGTCGCGGTATTCCGCAGCCGCCTCGAAGTTTAGGTCTGCCGCAGCCTTCTGCATCTTCTTCTGGATATCTGCGATCAGCTTTGTAAGCTCGTCCCGGTTCATGGATTCCGGATCTTTTTTGAAATTCATTTCTTCCTTTGCTACCTTCTTAGATACGCTGATCAGTTCCCGCACAGATTTCTGGATCGTTGTAGGTGTAATGCCATGTTCTTCATTATATGCCTGCTGTATCTCACGACGCCGCTTTGTCTCCTCTATTGCGACACGCATGGAATCTGTGATCTTATCTGCATACATGATAACGTGTCCCTCACTGTTACGCGCAGCACGTCCGATCGTCTGTATCAGTGATGTCTCCGATCTTAAGAATCCCTCTTTATCAGCATCTAAAATTGCCACCAGCGTGATCTCCGGTATATCCAGTCCCTCTCGCAGCAGGTTGATGCCGACAAGCACGTCAAATACATCCAGACGCAGATCTCTTATGATCTCAGCACGTTCTAATGTATCAATATCTGAATGAAGATATTTCACGCGGATACCAATCTCACGCATATAATCGGTCAGATCTTCTGCCATCTTCTTCGTCAGTGTTGTGATCAGCACCTTATGATGATCTTTAATCTCTTTATTAACCTCGCCGATCAGATCATCAATCTGCCCCTCCACCGGACGTACCACAACCTCCGGATCAAGTAATCCGGTCGGACGGATGATCTGCTCTGTACGGAGCAGTTCGTGTTCATCTTCATATACATTCGGAGTCGCCGATACAAACAGCATCTGATCTATCTTGCTCTCAAACTCTTCAAAATTAAGCGGACGGTTATCCTTCGCTGATGGCAGACGGAAACCATAGTCGACCAGCGTTGACTTTCTCGACTGGTCTCCCGCATACATGCCGCGGATCTGTGGGATTGTGATATGTGACTCATCCACAATGATCAGATAATCATCCTTAAAATAATCCATCAGCGTATGCGGTGTCGCCCCTGCCGGAAGTCCTGCAAGATGCCTTGAATAATTCTCAATGCCGCTGCAGAATCCCGTTTCTTTCAGCATCTCTATATCAAAATTAGTTCTCTCCGAAATACGCTGCGCCTCAAGCAGCTTGTCCTCACCTTTAAAATACCGGATGCGCTCGTCCAATTCCTGTTCGATCGCTTCACATGCCTTTAAGATCTTCTCCTGCGGCACAACGTAATGAGATGCCGGGAACACGGCAAAATGCTCCAGTTCACATTTGATCTCTCCGGTCAGCACATCAATCTCTGTAATACGGTCGATCTCATCACCAAAAAATTCCACGCGTACTGCCGTATCTCCATAATTTGCCGGAAAAATCTCTAACGTATCCCCCCGCACACGGAACGTACCGCGGTGAAAATCCATATCATTTCTTGTATACTGGATATCAACCAGGGCACGGAGTACATCATCCCTGTCTCTCTCCATCCCAGGTCTTAAGGAAACCATCATTCCAAGATAATCTTCCGGGCTGCCCAGACCATAAATACAGGAAACAGAGGCCACCACGATCACATCCTTACGCTCCACCAGTGCAGCTGTCGCAGAAAGGCGCAGTTTATCTATTTCTTCATTGATTGCCGAGTCTTTTGCGATATAGGTATCCGTCTGAGGCACATATGCTTCCGGCTGGTAATAATCATAGTAGGACACAAAATACTCCACTGCATTTTCCGGAAAAAACTCTTTCATCTCCCCATATAACTGCGCTGCCAGTGTTTTATTATGGGATATGATAAGTGTTGGCTTATTCAGTGCCTGAATCACATTTGCCATTGTAAAAGTCTTACCGGAACCTGTAACACCCAGTAAAGTCTGAAACTGATTGCCTTCCTCAAATCCTTTTACCAGTTCTTCGATCGCATGAGGCTGATCCCCGGTCGGTTTATATTTTGAATGTAATTTGAAATGATCCATGGTATTCCTCATTTCTCCCAATGAATTTTTCTATCTGGGAACATCTGACATCAATATTTAGTATGATTCTGTTTCCAGTATATCATTCAATCAAAAAAATGTACAGCAAAAATCGAACTTTTGTTCTGTTTTTCTATAAAAACAAAGCATAGGACATTGTTTTATCCTATGCTTCGCCCTGCAATCTTACTACATCATACTCTTTACGATCTCATCTGCCAATGCATCCAGCTCTGCCTTCTGACCAGCATGCATTGCGGATTTAATGGTAAGTCCGGCATCGAGTATCGTCATATCTTTCATTTCGCCAAGTTTTTCTTTTACCTGCTTTGCGGCTGTTGGTGCCCAGGTTCCATTTTCCATGACCGCAACCGTCTTTTTCTGAACAGCCAGCGCCTTCATATCAGAAAGCAGGTTTTCCATAACCGGATAAATTCCGGCATTATAAGTCGGTACTGCAAACACCAGATGGCTTGCACGGAAGATCTCACTGATCAGCTCAGAAACATGTGTATTGGATACATCGTAAACTGCAATTTTCTTCACACTGCGCACTGCAAGCGCACCTGCAAGTGCATCTGCAGCAGATGCCGTATTGCCATACATAGACGCATACATGATCACAACCGCCTGATCTTCTGCTTCATAAGTACTCCATTTCTGGTATTTTTCCAGAATATACGGCAGGTTTTCTCTCCAGACCGGTCCATGCAGCGGACAGATCATGGCAATATCAAGTCCTGCTGCCTTCTTTAATAATGTCTGTACAGAGGCTCCGTACTTTCCAACAATATTCGTATAATAACGTCTTGCATCATCCAGCCAGTCACGGTCAAAATCAACTTCATCAGCAAAAATATTGCCATTTAATGCGCCAAAAGAACCAAATCCATCTGCCGAAAATAACACTTTATCCACATCATCATAAGTTACCATCGCTTCCGGCCAGTGTACCATAGGTGCCATCACAAAATGAAGCGTATGCTTTCCGGCTGATAATGTATCACCCTCTTTTACTACAATGGAACGTTCTGCAAAATCTGTTCCAAAGAACTGGTTCATCATCCCAAATGTTTTCGTATTTCCAACGATCTTAACATCCGGATATCTTCGTACAATATCACCGATCATTGCACAATGATCCGGCTCCATATGATTTACGATCAGGTAGTCCAATGTTCTTCCCTCTAAAACCGCCTCCAGATTTTCAAAAAACTGTCCTGCAACGGAAGCATCTACAGTATCAAAAAGAACGGTCTGCTCATCCAGCAGAATATAGGAGTTGTAAGATACGCCGCGGCTGATTGGAAAAATATTTTCAAACAATGCCAGTCTGCGGTCACTCGCTCCGATCCATGTAATGTCATCCGTAACTTTTCTAATATTATACATATCCGTATCCCTCTCTCTTTCCATTCTATTATTGGCTTTTCCGGTGAAATCATACCACATGCTTATTTGGGTTTCAACGAACAGAATGTGATTTTATAAATTGTTTATTTTCACCGTTTCTCATATCAAAATCTGATTTCAAATGATAAAATACATGTTTCTCGAATGTTCTATAATTATGCCTATACAATAATAGTAATCATTACTGTTATTATGATATCAAATATTCCAGTTTTTGTCAAATGTTTTTCCATGCTATTTCTCCATGATAACATCCTACAATCACCCCGACAAATGATGGTTTGTGGGTGATATGCGTCGCCCGTCCAAATGGTGTGTCGCAGGTCTGTGAGCGGCATCTTGCGCAAAGCCGAATTAATTTGGGTTCCGTTGTACGAAAATAAGAAAAGCTAGGTCTGCCTGATTTAGGTTATGGCGGAGTGACGTGACCGGCATTCAACGAGCCATCCTTGGCTCGTGAAGCCTTGTTCTGCCATCCGTGGCAGAACATCACTGTGTAACTACAGGCAGACCAAGTTTTTCTAATTTTCTCCCAAAGTCACAAAATTAGCTTCGGCTTTGCGCAAGATGCCAGCCTCCAGGTTATGAAACACCATTTGGGTGGGCGGTTCATCTCAAAACTGGGGGCGTAGGTGCGAATTTTCGATATTCGCACAAATGGAAATATGCTTAAAATGCTAATGTGCTGTATCATTAATATTCAACCTAATGGCTCCCCAGATTTTCCATCTGCTACATTGTATTACATGAATTTTTTCGTAAATTTCCAGACCAATAACACAAAATATTTTCAAATGTGTATGGCAATAAATATGAGCATAGTGTTATATATCGAGGTTTTTGCCAGTATAATCAAAAAAATAACTCCCTATTTACAAAAGTGTGTCTGATGCATACTAGCTCATAATTATACGAAACACCACTCTTTTATTCATTTTCTATTCACTTCTTACTAATGGGTATTCATTTTTACTCTAAGTTGTCGTGCAATTTATTAGAATGGAATTTTGAAAGAGCCAGCACCTTGAATGGACTGGCTCTTTCAATGTCACCTGTAATTGACAAACTGGAATTTCTCACTTCTTCATTTTAGGTGCAATAAGCAACACTACTGTCACAAGAAAATATACACCATACAGCAACCACGTAATAGTATTGTTCCATGGAAAACTCATTTCTGGATGGTTCAATGCATACATTATAAATACAATAGCTATAATCAGCATTATCAAACCGATAATCCTTGATATACTCTTTTTCATGTAAATCATCTCCTCGTCAAATTGTAGTTATCTACGTGTTCCATCATCATTAAAATGTTTTTTTAAAGCTTTCTCTGTCGGATAAATTGATATAATCATAATAAAGCATTGAATTGTCACAAGAATCAACCCTGCAAATCCAATCGTATTCTTATCACTATGATATAATGGAATATGTATCAAAGCAGATGGTATAATCATTACCCATCCTATTTTCCACCAAATTCTTCCGCAGTAGTCATTCGCAAATTTCCATGTATCCATATTTTTCATTGAGCGAGTTGTTCTGTAGCCTGACATACTATTTATATTTTTTGGACAATGTTTCCACATCATTCTTCCACCAATGACCATAGCAATAGGAATTATCAGATCACATATTAACATAAACCACCAAAACCACATAAACAGCTCCTCCCTTCACGTACCGATTGTATAACAGTAGTCTAACACATGTTGATAAAAAGTACTACATCCAAACTAATGTCTGTGATTTGTGATTTGTTTTCCATAATAGTTTCCTTTCAAAAATATTTTATATTTTCTATATCTTGGTGTTTGAAAAACAGCCTCATAGACATTGGTTAATGCTTGTACTCATTACCTTAAAATCACAACCTCTTAAAAAGGCTTCCCAGATTATCTGAAAAGCCTCATTGGTTTGTATTTGAATTTGGACTACTTGATTTTCTAATTGCATACGCAATTCGTGAAATGTATAATTATACTGTTGATACATCAGACACACAAATGTAAATAGGGACAAAAATAATAAACTATTGAATATAGTTATTTGGAAATATTTTTTTAATCAGATTCAGACACAAAACACTAAAAATTTACGTCCCTCAAGGTTGTAAAATGAGTTCCCCGGCGAAAGGTGGTTCACAACTTAGTGGCTGGCAAATCGCATCAAGCCGGAACCTGTTTTGTGACTTTGGGAGAAAATTAGAAAGTCTTAGTATGCCTGTTCACAATACAGTGTTGTGCTGCCATGGACGGCAGCACAAGTCCTAATGTGCCCGGACGGCACATTTAGGACGCACACGTCACTCCGGCATAGAACTAAATCAGGCATACTTAGACTTTCTTATTTTCGGACAACGGAACAAAACAGTCCCGGCTTGATGCAATTTGCCAATCGTAAACCCCCGTAACCACCCTACACAGGGAAACTCATGTCACCCACAAACCATCATTTATCAGACAACTCATTTTATTACATTCTAAGCCATCCACAAGGTACAAAAAAAGAACATGACGTCTCCGCCATGTCCTTTCTCTTTTTTATATTCATTTCTGATTAGGAATCAATTAGTCCTCAAATGGAATAACCGCACCATCATAAGTATCGTTGATGAATTTTTTGATATCATCAGATTTTAATACTTTTACAAGTGCCTGGATGCCAGGGTTGTTCTGATTTCCTTCTTTTACAGCGATAACATTTACATAAGTTTTTGCTGCTTCAGAATCAGATGTCTCATATGCTAAGGAATCCTGTGCTACGGAATAACCTGCCTGTAATGCATAGTTACCGTTTAATACAACAAATGCAACTTCCGGTGCTACTCTTGCTACCTGCTCTGCTGCGAGTTCTTCGATCTTTACGTTGTGCGGGTTCTCAGCGATATCATTTACAGTTGCCTCTAAACCAGCGCCATCTTTTAAAGTAATGATACCGTTGTCCTGTAACAGTAATAATGCTCTTGCCTCGTTTGTTGTATCGTTCGGTACTGCGATCGTATCGCCATCTGCTAACTCAGAGAGATCTTTCTTTGTTCCCGGATAAATTCCGAATGGCTCATAATGGATACCGCCAGCATTGACAAGGTGTGTACCTTTCTCTGTATTGAAGTTCTCTAAGTACGGGATGTGCTGGAAGTAGTTTGCATCGAACTCACCGCTCTCTACTACTTCGTTTGGAAGTACATAGTCATCAAAAATGGTAATCTCTAAGTCCCAGCCCTGATCTGCAAGGATTTTCTTTGCTTCCTCTAAGATCTCTGCATGTGGTGTTGCAGAAGCTGCTACTGTGATCGTGCCACCCTCTGTTGTCTGTGTATCAGCTACGCTCTCTGCTGCTTCACTTTCTGCTGCAGTAGTATCTGCAACTGCTACCGTATTGTCTGTCTCTGCTGCTGCGTTGTTGTCTGCCGCTGCATTGTCTGCTGTGTTGCTGCTTCCGCAGCCTGCAAATGCAGATACTGCTAAAACACCTGCTAAGATTGTTGTAAGTACTCTTTTCTTCATAATATAATCCTCCTTGTTTTGCGAAGAAAAATCCGAGCCCTTTGGCGAGGAGAGGATTTTCCTCCTTGTTTTACTCCTAAATTTATAATAATGTTAAAAAACATTGTTATCGTTTATTTTCTGCGATCTAAATTACTCGCAAGTTTCATACCGATCGTCTGGAATATCTGGAATAAGATTACCAGTAAAATAACGGTTACGATCATAATATCTGTCTGCCATCTGGTATAACCATAGCGGATTGCGATATCTCCAAGTCCGCCTCCACCGACAGTTCCAGCCATTGCAGAATATCCTAAAATGGTTCCAAGTGAAATGGTTGCCCCTACGATCAGGGATGTGCGTGCTTCCACTAACATAACTTTTGTCACAATCGTAAAATTAGAAGCCCCCATAGAACGTGCTGCCTCAATGACACCTGCGTCCACTTCTTTTAAAGAAGATTCAACCATTCGTGCAATATATGGTGCTGCTGCTATGACAAGCGGAACGATCGTCGCCGTTGGTCCATAGCTTCTTCCGATCAGAAATCTCGTAAACGGAATCAGCACGATCAGTAAAATTAAAAACGGTACGCTTCGGATCAGGTTTGCAATGACATCTAATACCTTGTAAACTGCTGCATTCGGATGGATTCCATCTTTGTCAGTGACCGTTAACAGGATTCCCATCGGAAGTCCGATCACATAACCGATCAGCGTAGATGTCAATGTCATATAAAGTGTGTCTTTGATACCCTCTAACAGCATCATGATAATCTGCTCATTCCACATCTTCGGTCACCTCCTCAACTGCAAGTCCTTTTTCTTTTAAATATTCCTCGATATCTACCTGTAAATGTCTGTCCTCCGGAAGCCCTAAGATCATCTCTCCCTTTGCAACACCACCGACATTCTTGGTGTCTGCCCTTAAAATATTTACCGGCGTTTTAAACTGTAAGATCATATTTGCAATGACCGGTTCAAATGCGGAATTCTCTGAAAAGACGATTCGGATCTTTTTATCCCCCTGCATGCGCTCCTGAACTGCACCCGCTAACGGTGCATTGTTATTGCCAGGCTGATCTCTTAGGATTAGTTCTTTTGCAGCTTTTGATTTTGGATGGGAAAAAATATCCTCTACCAGTCCGTCTTCCACAAGGATACCGTGTTCAATGATCGCCACATGACTGCAGATCTCACGAATCACTGACATCTGATGTGTGATGATCACGATCGTGATGCCAAGTTTTTCATTGATCTCCTTTAAAAGTGAAAGAATGGAAGCGGTTGTCTGTGGATCTAAGGCACTGGTTGCCTCATCACAAAGTAAGATCTTCGGATCCGAAGCAAGTGCTCTTGCGATCGCAACTCTCTGTCTCTGTCCTCCGGAAAGCTGTGCCGGATACGCTTTTTCTTTTTCGGAAAGGCCAACCGTCTTTAAAAGTTCTCTCGCTCTTTCCCTCGCCTCTTTCTTTTTCTTTCCCTGGATCTGCATCGGGAAACATACATTGTCAAGTACACTCTTTTGCATCAGAAGGTTAAAATTCTGAAAAATCATCGCAATATCGCTGCGCTGCCCTCTTAATTCCTTCTCTGTCAATGCTCCTAATTCCTGACCCTCGATCAGCACCTGACCTTCTGTCGGTTTCTCTAAGAAATTTAAGCATCGTACCAGTGTACTTTTTCCAGCTCCCGACATACCGATGATTCCGTAGATATCGCCCTGCTCCACCGTCAGATTGATATCACTTAATGCCTCAACGGTCACTCCCTTTTGTTCAAACTTTTTATAGAGATGTCTGACCTCAATTGCTGCCATACATGTTCTCCTTTCTTCCTGCCCTATGTGAGCACCTGTGTGTGCTCCGCGCTCCATCTTATCACAAATCTGGCATTAAGGCAAAAAAACAGATGCTCCCTCGCGGAAACATCTGTTTTACATTTTCTATCAACGCATAAAATCAGATATCTTCCCGCACACGAAATCGTCCCATACAGCACATACACATCATGCCGCACATGGATCCTGTCATCATCATTTTGTCTGCTGTTGTATAGGTCTTAATTTCTGTACGCATATCTGATCTCTCCTTTCTCCTACTGCTCTGTCTTGATTTGATAGTCCTTATTATAACAGGTAGTTACAGAAAGTGTTAATATTGGAAACCTTGAGTTGGTTATAGGTTTCGCCTATAGCTGATCACATCACATTTTCCCTGTATTTTTTTAATTCTCCGATATAGATCTCCCCGATATGGCTGACTTTTGCCCCTTTCCGCTTCACATAGCCAATGCGCATTTTCTCCGTTTCCTTTAACGGGATTGCCATATAGTCACTGCCGTTTAGTTCCTCACAGATAATTCCGGAACAGAGCGTATAGGCATTTAATCCAATCATCAGATTCAGAAGCGTGGCACGGTCATTTGCCTTAATGAGTCTTTTATAATCATAAGTGCTTTTCATTTCCTCCGCCAGATAAAGGGAATGATGCTCTCCCTGATCAAAAGAAAGACACGGATATGCATCCAGCTCCTCCATCGATATCTCTCCTTTTTTTGCCAACGGATGTCCCGACCAGAGATAAACATAAGTATCACAGGAAAACAGTTCGATAAATTCCAGTCCATGTTCCCTGATGATCTTATTCATGACTTTTTCATTGAAATCATTCAGATATAAAACCCCGATCTCACTGCGAAAATTCTTTACATTTTCAAGCACATCATATGTCGTTGTCTCATGGACTGCAAATTCATACCGTTCCATTCCAGCCTGTTTTACCGTCTCCACGAATGCCTTGACTGCAAACGTATAATGCTGCATGGATACACTGAACTTTTCTTTAACCTGTTTATCAATATAGCGGGTAGTAAGCAGATGAAACTGCTCCGTAACCTGTCTTGCATATCCTAAAAACTCTTCCCCTTCCGGTGTCACAAGAATTCCACGGTTAGAACGCACAAAAAGATCAAATCCGATCTCTGTCTCTAATTCCCGGATCGTCTCTGACAGACTCGGCTGGGAGAGAAATAACGTTTTTGCCGCCTCGTTCATCGATCCACAGTCCGCGATCGTCAAAGCGTATTTTAACTGCTGCAGTGTCATACTAATCCTCATTCCTGCGTGTGAAAAATATTTTTCACACTAATCTGCATTTTCCTGTTTTAAATATCTCTTCTTACTGGAAAAACCTCTTCCGGACACTTCACTGACTTTATTGATAATCACAAAGGCATCCGGGTCTACTTCATGGATCAGTTTTTCCGTTCTGGCAAGCTCACGCATAGATACCACAGTCAGAAGCATCATTGTATTGTTTCTTAAAAATCCGGTCTCACTGTTTAACAGCGTCACACCGCGGTCGATATCATTTAACACTGCCGTGCGGATCTCATCAATATGGCTGCTGACAACCTTGATCTGCATTTTTGCAGTACCAAGCATCAGACATTTATCCAGTACTGCACTGTATACGATCACAAGCAGGATACCGTAAAGCACCTGCTCTCCACTGCTGTGAAATACCTGAAGCAGTAAGATCAGCATATCAAATACATAAACAGAACTTGAAACCGGGATCTTAAAATACTTATTTAAGATCAAAGGCGGGATATCCATACCTCCTGTGGAAGCTCCCATTCTGATGACAAGTCCGATCGCTGCCCCGATACAGATACCTCCAAAGACCGTGCAAAGGATCAGATCATCTGTGATACGGTAACCACCAAGCAGTCTCGTGATCAATTCGAGTGCGATCGGGTAACTGAACGTACTCACGACCGTATTTGCCGCAAATTTCCATCCAAATGCAAAAAAACCGATCAGAAACATAATCGTATTAAACACAAGCACAAACACGGTGACCGGTGTGTGAAAAACATCATTGACAAACAATGCGATACCTGTCGTTCCACCTGTGATAAGCCCGCTTGGTAAAATAAACATTGCAATTCCAAACGCATAAATACAGTTTCCAAATATTACGATGAGCGTTTCCACTACTCTTTTTAAAATCTGCTTCATAAAAATCCTCATTTCTGCATGTGAAAAATCTTATTCTTCGCGATCTTCATCCATGACATCTTCTTCGTATTCGTCATATGCTCTCTGATGTCTCTTTTTACTGCGGTTTTGATCCTGATGTGTCGTATCACGGATCAGACTTAAGATTCCCTTGTAAATCTCACGTATAATCGCAAAGACAAAAAACATCACAATAAACCCGACTACACCAAAGACAATATCTGCAAACTCCATATTACCGGTGTTCGTTACCTTCTGACCGATCTCGATCGCAAACGTGATCACGATGATCAGCGTAAAAACATAAATCCATGCGATCACCATGACATGATCGTGTTTTGCAAGCCATTTAAAAACCGGATACACCACAAAAATAAACATCATTCCCAAAATTCCAATGACCAAAAAATGCAGTTCCTTGTCGCTGAAATTGTATTCATATGCATCGTTTAAACGAAGCAGATAACTATGTATCTTTGCGAGCAGTTCCACGATACCATAAAGTAATTCTTTCATAAAAATCTCCATTCTTGCGCTGTCTTTTGCGCATATCAAGTTTGTGCGTAAGCACAAATCTTGTGTGTGAAATATCTTATTTTCACACTGATCTCTTTCTGCCGGAAATTATCGTAATATATCTTTTTTAATTTGTAAAGGCAGAATCCTGCCCGGAGGGCTTTTTATATAATAGAGTATTTCAACGAATTTTGCTATTACATAAAAATACCCGGAATCTTAAGACTCCGGGTATCTCTCATCTACTTTGTAACCACTCATCAATATACATGTTTCTTTGACTTATGTGTCTCTCTTGCCTCTTCTACTGCGGCATGATCTGCAATATTGATCTTGGCTGCCACCTTTTTCTTTTTTAATGGATGTTTTGGATTCTTATCTGACATACTATACGCTTCCTTTCTGCATATCATCTTTCATCCTTTTTACTTTATTTCCTTGCTTCGGTTACGTTATAGCACTATAAATCAGCAAAGTCAAGTATTATCCATCTGTTTTTTTGATATTTTATCATTTCTTATTAATTTTCAGAATTTTTTTACAATTCATAATCTGCACCTAACGCAGCATAATATACACGAAATCCATGCCGCTTCTTCTCCACATAGTCCATCCGGATAAGCAGATTAATAAATTCCTGTATCATGTTCTTCTCCCAGCGTCTGTTATATACTTCATTCACTGCATCTGTTAATTCAGCGGTACACATTTCCTCATTTCTGTCCCACAGGATATTTAAGATCATATTTGCTGTGTCCGGAAGATTGTCTAAAAATACACTTTCCAACTCCATCACTCTGCTCCTCATCTTTCGTAATGCTCCGGCACTTATTGAAACCGTTGCTTTCTGCCCATGAGTTTAGCATAGATTTGACGGCATTAAAATAGAAATGCTCTATATTCTCTTTAACTCGTCCTTTCGGTATTCTACATTCTTAATTTATAAGATTTTTTATCCTCAGGCTTCAATTCCAAGTTCCGCAGGGAGGAATCGCGGACAGACATTTTCGGATGATGTGATCACGGATGCCGCCAGACGTGTTCCAATCTCTACTGCTTCTTCCAACTTTTTCTGATATGTCAGTCCACTTGCCACACCTGCGCAGAACGCATCACCCGCTCCTGTCGTATCTTTTACCTGTACCTTTTTTGCCGGGCACACTCCATAAATACCTTCCCTGTCCGCATATACTGCACCCTTGCCGCCCATGGTAACGACCATGGAAGGAATATTGGCACGTTTTACACAGCCTGCAAGGATCTCTGCAAGTTCTTCCGGTGTCTTTTCACTGTAATCATCAGAAAAAAACATTCCTGCCTCTAACTGGTTGCAGATAAAGCAGTCAAATTTCCGCAGAAAATCTCTTCTCTCTGCCGCAATACTCATATTGCTGACAACCCCGTAAAGCGGTTTTTTGAATTTTTCACACAGATTCACGACTTTTTTGACGATCTCTTTATCCATATCCACTTCGATCACAACGGAATCAGCATTTTCAAAAATCTCATCCCCTGATTTTTCCAGCACATCAAGGATCGGCATCAGATTCGGTCTCTGCGAGATTGAACCGGCAACATCTCCGTGATGATCAAATACCGCAAGCCAGGTTCCCATTCCATTTGGAATCGTCAGCATGTATTCTGTATTTACTTTATGATTCTGTAGTTTGTGAATGACCTCACTTCCAAGTGCTGAATCATCCACGATTCCCAGAAATGTAGGCCGCAGTTCGATATTGGCGATATCTTCCACAACATTACGGCTGACACCTCCATGGATATATTCAATTCTTCCTGCATTTCTTCCGTCCGGAATATAAATATCTTCCGGAAATCCTTTAATATCCACAAATACCGCACCAATTACTACGATTCCATTTTTATTTACTGCCATCTGTTAAAATTACCTTTCTGCTATTTTTTTCTGATATGAATCTCCGGGATTGCCACACTGTCATAGGTGATTCCCGGCTTTTTGTCCTCTTCCTCTGCTGCTTCTTCCGGCTCATGTGTATGGATCTCCGGGACTGCAAGATTATCATAAGTCAGATTATATTCGTGACCTTTCTCTCTTTTCTTTCTGAATTTAAACATAAACATCTCCGTTTCTTCTATTTATAATATATTAATGAAAAATGTGATGACCAGACTGTTGATAAAATCTGCAAATAAACTTCCGATCAGCGGAATAATCAGGTACGCCTTTACGGAAGGGGCATATTTTTCACAAAGTACCTGCATGTTTGCCATAGCATTCGGTGTCGCTCCCATTCCAAATCCACAGGTTCCTGCTGCAATTACTGCTGCATCATAGTCTCTTCCCATCACATAAAATACTACAAATTTTGCAAATACACAGATAAGTATCGCCTGAACTGCTAACAATATGATAAGCGGCAGCGCAAGTGATGCAAGCTGCCAGAGTTTTAATGTGATCATTGCCATTCCAAGAAACAGTGACAGGGAAATACCACCGATATCATTGATCTCACCCATATGGATCACAAATTTACCAGAGTACTCTCCGATATTCCGAAACAGAGCCGCAGCGATCATTGCACCGATATAAATCGGAAATGTCATTCCTGTTTTTGTCAGAAGCCAGGAAAAAACAGTTCCAAGTCCGATTGCCAGAATAAGCTGGAATACTGCCGATGCATACATATTTGTATGACGCTCATGTTTCTTCTCATCTTCCACCAAAAGACTGTCATCCTCCGGCACAACCGTATCAAGCAGGTTCTTTTTCTCAATAAGCTGCTTCCCCAGCGGCCCACCGATCAGACTTCCGGCAATCAGTCCAAAGGTCGCTGCTGCCGTACAGATCGTTGTTGCACCTTCCACATTCAGATCCTCTAAAACCGGGCCAAACGCACCCGCCGTTCCATGTCCGCCTACCATCGGGATTGAACCGGTACACATGCCGATCAGCGAATCAATGCCAAGCAGACGTGACGTTCCGATCGCAAGTAAATTCTGTGAAACGATCAGAAGAATGACAAGTCCTAAAAATACTGCCAGTGACTTTCCTCCGCTCTTTAATACTTTCAAATTTGCCTGAAATCCTACCGAAGTAAAGAAGAATACCATACACACTTCTCTTAATGTATCATCAAAAGAAATCTCCATAATTCCGCTGCTGTAACAGATGCAGGTGACGATTGCAAACAACAGTCCCCCGACAACCGGTGCCGGGATACAGAATTTTTCCAGAACATGTATTTTTTGTTTTAAATAACTACCGAGCATCAGCACCAGCACTGAAGCTGCCAGTGTCTGATACATATCCAACTGAACTTCCATATTTATCCTTTCAATCTTAATTTCCAAACCGTATCTGATATTCAGATCCGTATCTACTCTGTCGGCACCTCGATGCCGCATTCTGCATAGTATGCTGCCGCCCCCTTATGAAATGGGATCGTGATTCCCCCGATCGCAGACTGCTCATCCTCTTTTAGTCCGATCGATGTCGCATATCTGATATCCTGTTCATGAGAAAACAGAAGTGCCGTCAGCTCCTTTACCGTATCCGCGGATAAACTGTCACCAGCTAACAGCACTGCCTGTACAGACAGTGTTTTTACATCTTCTGCCTGACCGTTATAGGTACCTGCCGGGATCGTATATTCGGAATAGAACGGATATGCAGCCTTTAATCTGTCCCTGCATTTTACATCGATACTTAAAAGCCGTATTCCACATTCCTTTGCGAGTTCCCCGATCACCGTTGTCTGTGTGCCTGCAGTGCAGAAAAATGCATCTATCTCACCCGCTGCAAGTTTTGCTGCCGCTTCCGTATAATCTAAATTAACAGTCTCTGCCATATCCGTGCTGATCCCCTGTGCGAGCAGGATCTGTTTTGCATTCCGCTCTGTTCCTGACTCCTCCGCTCCGATACTGATCGTTTTTCCAAGGAGATCATCTAATGATGTAATATCCGAATCTGCTCTCACCACGATCTGACATGCCTCCGGGTAAAGTGCTGCAACCGCTTTATATCCCTGATATGCTTTATCACGAAATTCCCCTGTTCCATGATAGGCTTCCTCCACCAGGTCTGCCTGCGCAATTCCCAGTTCTATATATTTTCCGGAAAGAAGTCTGATGTTTGCTGCCGATCCGGCAGTATTTCTCGTTTCAAGTTTATAAGAAAAATCCTCTTTATTTGCAAGACTGACAAATGCATTGGAAAATGAATCATACATTCCACCAATGCCCGCAGCTCCAAAACGGATCGTTTTCCGGTTCATACTGCATCCTGCCAACAATAAAATCATTGCCAGCCCAAGAAAAATATAACGACCTTTTTTCAAATTATCTCTTCTCCTTTTCCATTTCCTTTTATCTGCAGGTTATGCATCCGATCTGGCATATGCATTCTTCATCTGACCACTCAGCTCAAACAGCACTTTATCGAGCGTGTCTGTCGTCTCTTTCTTTAACATTCCTGCAACTGCACGATTTGCCTCATGCCGGATCTCTTTTCTTTTTGCTGCATCGGTTTCTTTTGAAAGCAGATCATCATACCGGTTGATCAGTTCATGACCTTTTGCCAGTACATGCTCTTTATATCTTTCAATATGGAATACCGAACTCCGGTAAGACGCATCAGCCATTGCCGCGATCATTCTGCTCGACCAGTAAAAATTATCTGTAGAAACCTCATCTGTGGTATTGCAAAGGTAATCCGGGGTCTCATCAATCTCTGCATAAAATGGAACCAGCACGTTGAACGCATTGGATGCAAATGCGATCCACTCGATCACATTACAGTCATGCTCCATCTCAGGGCGCATCTGGATCACTGCCAAAAAGTCATTGCGGTTGATCCCAATCGAACGGTATGCGCCACGCATATTTTTCTCTCCGTATGCCGCATACGGATCGTACGGTGTCCCCTGAAAATGGGAGGACAGTACATATTTTACATCTTCCACCGTAATTTTCTTTTCCGGTACCATGCACCACGGGATATCATCCGACTGCGGTGTATAGTCCGCATTTTCTCCATCCCAGACTTTTGTATGGGGATTTAAACAACGCTCCATATACCATGCTCTCGGTGTATTGTATACGTGATCTGCATCATCGTGGCTGCCAAATGCATCACGCGGATTCAGGCTGCCATCCATTGAGATGTTCAGATGATTTTTTTCTATAAATTCTTTCATATCAGAAGAACACATATATTCTTTCTGTTCAGATAGTGCATCTTCAAGATCAAACTGATCAATACCAAGCTGATTTGGCATGACAACGTACACATCATCCGGCACCCTTCTTGCGATCCAGTGATGCCCACCGATCGTCTCAAGCCACCAGATCTCATTCTGATCTTGAAATGCGATTCCGTTCATCTCATATGTGCCATACTGTTCCAGCAACGATCCAAGGCGTTTCACGCCCTCTCTTGCACTGCGGATATACGGTAAAACAATACATACGATATCTTCCTCACCGATTCCGCCCGGGACTTCTTCTTTCCCGTTTTCTGCCGGCTGAAGTTCAACCAGAGGATCTGCGCCAAGCACACGCGGGTTTGATGTGATTGTCTCCGTTGCCGTCATCGCAACATTTGCCTCATTGACACCTGCCGCTGCCCAGATACCTTCCCCATCCACGGCATTCGGCACTGCCGTATAACGCATCGGATCATCCGTAAGTTCAATCGTCACATGCGAAAGAACAGATTTATATGTTTTCGGCTGCTCATCCGGATGGACGACAACAAATTTCTTCGGTGTAAAATGTCCGGAACCGGAATCATCATTTCTCGCGATCATTGTAGATCCGTCATAGGATGCATTTTTTCCAACAAGTATTGTAGTACACGCCATTTTTATTATCTCCTCTCGCGTATTTTATCTATTCTGCTTCATCATAGAAAATTTTGTCTTTTTCCAATACTGTCCCAACACCGTCTTTTACTTCAACGATGCAGACAGAACAGTTTTTCGGAATGCCGCCACGCCAGATATCCTCTTTGTCTTCATAAAAATTAGCTAAAAGACAGCGTCCGGCTGCCCCATGTGTTGATATAAAGATCGTGGCATTTTCATATGCCTTGTTCTGTACCAGCGACTGATAAAAATCTTCGGTCCGTTTTAAAACATCTTTAAAACTTTCTCCGCCCGGTGCTTTCATGCAGTGATAAGGATCATTGTAAAATTTATCAATAAAATCCGGTGGAAGAACTTTGCTGTCTTTCACACATTCTCCCTCCCAGTCGCCAAAAGAAAGTTCTATGATACGTCTGTCTGTGATCATCGGAAGATGTCTGCCCGCCATCACAAGCTCTGCTGTCTGTTTTGCTCGGATCAGCGGGCTGGAAATGACAAGATCAAAATCAATGTCTTTCATTCCTTCACCTGTCAGTTCTGCCAGACGCACACCTGCGTCATTTAACATGATATCATGCTGTCCCTGCAGTTTTTTCTCTTTATTCCACGATGTTTCACCGTGTCTGATTATGTATAATTTCATATTTTCTGCCTTTCTGTATTTTAATCTCATGCGATAGCTATTGTACCATAACGTTGTTTTATTTGAAATATGCCGAAAAACATTATATACTATTCTCATCTTATCAGAAAAGAGTAATGTATTTATAGATTCGGACCAGGTACCTTTTTCTGCGGTACATGTGCACTGCTCATCCTTCTGAGCAGTTTCTATGGTGTCCATTTTGGACATACAAAACGGGCTTCCTATCTGGTAATCTCACTGCTTACTTTTATAGAATTTCCGTTTCTTTATTATATTTATCATACAAATACGATCGTTTACATGATTTTAAGCATCGCTTCCATCGCCATTTTCATCCCGGCTGCCCATGCCTTAATTTTTGCAGTTTTAGCAGTTTT
Organism: Roseburia sp.; assembly: GCF_041325975.1. Lineage (NCBI taxonomy): Bacteria > Bacillati > Bacillota > Clostridia > Lachnospirales > Lachnospiraceae > Roseburia > Roseburia sp. The sequence goes on from NZ_JBGLEJ010000003.1 coordinate 214,776, forward strand.
CTGTGATGTTTTTATCGTAATTTTTTCTTATTATCATCCGGCTCCATGGGCTGTGATCACAGAACAGGAGGCATTTTATTCCACCCTTTGTTCTCTGGTAATTTCTCTGTTTTGCGTATTTATGGTCACTTTACTTTTAAAGGTTCAATATGAAAAACAGGCCAACGATCTAAGAACCCTGGGCGAACAGTTAAAAAACGCCGCTGACCACGATACACTGACTGCACTTTATAACAGACGTTATCTGAACCAGTATTTAGAGCAGCTGATTCAAAATGATCATACTGATTTTTATGCTGTTTTACTGGATTTAGATTTTTTCAAGAAAATCAATGACACCTATGGGCATGTATTCGGTGACGAAGTGTTGGTTACTTTCAGTCGGATTTTAGAAAAGTATCTGCCGGATGGCGGAATTGCTGTCCGCTTTGGCGGGGAAGAATTTATGCTCATTCTTCCCAACACTACTGAAAACAATATCCGCAATCTTTTACAATGCATGAGAACCGACTACAAACAATTCATAAAAGAAAAGAAAAATACCGTTTACTCTTTCAGCAGCGGCATTGCACAATACCAAAATGGAATGGAGATTTCCACCCTCTACAGTCTCGCCGACAAAAAACTATATTGTGCAAAGAATGATAACCGGGATAAAGATGTATTTTAACCAGCTTACAGATCCTTTTTAACCGCTTTTCCCAGACATTTTTTCCGTACAAAGTAATAACAGATCACCTGCATCACGATCGTAGCCAGCCAGGATGCCGGGTACGAAATAAACAGGAAATACAAGGATCTGTGATACGGAAAGAATGCAAAAATCCATAATATACGCATTCCAACTGTACCGATCACAGACAATATCATCGGAACCGAAGAATATCCCATTCCACGCAGTGCTCCCGGAAAAAGATCCATGATACCGCAAAGGAAATATGGCACTGTAGTAATTGAAAGAATCTCTACTCCACATGCAACCACATCCGGTTCTTTGGTATAGATCGTCAGTATCTCTGCTCCAAAGAAATATGCCCCACATCCAAGCACAGCAGCAACTCCAACCGATAAAATCAGACAGTCCAGAAGAACTCTGTCCATACGCTTATATTTTCCTACACCAAAATTCTGACTGGTAAAACTCATACACGCCTGTGTAACAGAATTTACGGAAACATACAGGAAACCAAGCAGATTATTTGCTGCCGTATATCCCGCCATTGCTGTTGCGCCAAAGGAATTAACAGAGGACTGTAACAATGCATTTGAAAAATTGATGACTGTACTCTGGATTCCCGCCGGAACTCCCACCTGAAAAATCTGTTTTAAATAAACACCTTTTATAGAAAGTTTTGATAAATGAAGCTGATAGCTTCCCTGCGTTTTACAAAGGCAGCGTAAAACAAGAATACAGGACACACACTGTGAAATGATCGTTGCGATCGCAACGCCGGCAACATCTAAATGAAATACGATCACCAAGATCATATTCAGCACCGCATTGATACAGCCGGATATAATAAGGAATAAAAGCGGCCGTTTTGTATCCCCGACTGCCCGAAGTATTGCCGCACCATAATTATAAAGCATAAAAAATGGCATTCCCATAAAATAGATCCGCATATATAAAGTCGACTGACCGATCACATCATCCGGTGTGCCCATCAGTTCCAGCGCTCCCTTTGCAAACAGTACACCAACAAATGCCATCACCACACCGCTGATCAGTGCCAACGTAATCGCCGTATGTACGGTCTGTGACATTTCTTCCTCCCGTCCTGCAGCATAAAATCTTGCTGCAAGCACATTTGCTCCAAGTGAGATCCCGATAAAAAGATTCACAAATACATTGATCAGTGCCGTTGTCGAACCTACTGCTGCAAGTGCCTGACTGCCGCTGAACCGTCCCACAACGATGATGTCGACCGCATTAAACATTAACTGTAAAATTCCAGAAAGCATTAGCGGAAATGCAAACGATATTAATTTATCCATAATGGTGCCATTGCACATATCAATTTCATATTTATTATTTTTCATTGCTGCTCTCACCTTTCTTCCTTACACTGTTTCATAAAATAAAATAAGATATACAATGCCTGTTTTGCATTGCATATCTTACTGCCTTTTTTGGGCTTCGTCAATCAATTTTCAAGAACCCGACGGGATACGTACGATATATCGCTCTCCATCACATTCTGCCAGTGTTAAAACCGGAATATGTTTTTTTCGAAGCTGATGTACGATCGGATAAGTCAAAAAAACATTCCCTTCCACATAAACAGCTTCCGGTTTTTCTTTTAAGACCTGTTTTACCTGATCTTTGATACGGCTCTTCCACTCCTGCTTTTCCATCAAAACTTCCCCATAGATTCCCTGCAGTGTAAGTTCCGGAACATCCGGCAGCACGCAGTGTGATATGCGGGCATGCTCCATTCCCGGCAATTTCTGCAATAATTCATCTGCTTCCTTTCCACCGCCAAGATTTACGATCACGGGTTCCTCTTTAAAGCAGGACAGACTGATCTTACATGCTGCGACAGCATCTTCTAATGTGCCAGCCGTCATCAGAAAGCCACCTTTGTGGCAGAAACCGGCGCTGGAAAGTCCTGTTGCCTGTACCAGCTCTTCATTCTCCAGTCCAAGCCATTTTTCCGGAAAACTGCACTTATAATTCATGGAATATTCTCTTTTTTGCGGCTGGATACAATATCCACCACGATTAGATGGAAAGATCACAAACGCAATCTCCGTCTCTGAAAGCCTTTTCTGGCAGGGAATAAATTCCGGCAGGACGAGTATTTTTGCATCAGACTCCTTTTGCTGTGACTCTAAAATTTCCTCGATCCTTTTATCGGCACGCTCATTTCCAAGATAACGCTCAAATTTATTTTCCAGTATCATACCTGCGACACCGACCGCCTTAAAAAAAGCATCATCACTGCTGCCTGACGCATCCCAGGTTGGATTAAAGTTTCCGATCAAGGTTGCAAGCTCGTTTTTTTCTCCCGTATTATCATTGTTATCGAGAGGCTGCACAAACGCCTCATCAAAAGTCTGCGCGAGTTCTTCCCCTAAAATCCCGGTTCCAAGCTGCTCCCAAAGCAGTCCAAATGCCGCATACGGCACTCCATTTTCACGGACTCTGCTGTCCTTCTGATGATGATCAAATTCCCCACGCCCAATATCAAATACGATTCCGTCATAATCTTCCGGGACTTTATTGCCACGTGTAATCGTAATCTCCGGATTCAGGTAGAGCAATAATGCCGAGGAAAAAACATCGTCCGCATGGAACTTTCCGCCGTGTGTAAATGCCTTTGCATCTTTTCTTGTGATCTGCTGTAATAATGTATGATTCATGATCTGATCAATTTTCTCCTACTATCTGTAAATATTCGTCGATAAATATTTGAATGCATTGTCTGCACAGATCGCAACGATCGTCTTTCCCTTTGCTTCCGGTCTTTTGCAATATCCGTTGCAACTTTGATCGCTGCTGCAGCAGACTGACCAAGAAAGATTCCATCTGTTCTTACCAGATCACGACCAACCTCATATGCAAGATCTGCATTAACCTCAACTACTTCATCATACTGAAAATCAATATCTCCGCCTGTAGCATCCCAGATTTCAGGACCGGTAGTTGCGATATGTACATTCGGGTTTTCCGGATTTCTGCCCTGATTGATATAATACCAGCCATGCTCATCTGCATACTTCTGAAGCAGATCGTAAAACGGATCGAATGCCAGTCCTTTTTCTGCGATCAGTTCCGGCACTCCCGGAATATCCTTAAATTCCAGCTTTGCAAGTATCGTAGCATCTAAGTCATGTTCTTTTTCATAGTTAGTAACTTCGACTAACGGTGTCTCTCCCACTAATTCTGCGATTGAATGATAAATTTTTCTCTCTGCCATCTTTTCATTCCCAATTTAGTTAAAATAATTGTATTCTACTGTCTGTATCCATTCTTTTCCTTCCAGTACCCCTGCTAAAGATAACAGACTCCATGCATTTCCTGTTGTTCCAATGTATAAACCGGTATAGCTGTGGACATTCTGCGGTATCGTTCTCCACCAGTTTCCATACCAGTTTCTCTTTTTCTGCTGTTTATAGATATCTCCCGGTTCATCACTCACAAACGACTGGCTGATGATAAATCTTGCTGTCCGTTTTGCATACCCTAAAAACTCATCCTCACCGGTAATCTTATACATAGAAATAAAATGCTCTAAGATACCCGGTGTTCCTTTGTGGCATTGTAAAGAATCGTATATACCCAGCCGATTCCGGATGTACCATGTGCCATGTTGACCCAGAAAACATCTTTCGGGAAATCAATGATCGTAAGATCAACCACATTCCAGTAGCGTCCTCCATGCGGTGCAGGTGTACCCTTCTTCAGGAGGAAATCTCCAAATGATTTTGCATTTTTCAGATATTCCTCATTCTCTGTCACCTGATACAGTCTTAAGTAAAACAGACCAATTCCTGCTGAACCACCATATAAAGCCTTTGGTGTAAGCATCGGATAATCTGTAAAATCTTCGTCTGAATCCGGGCTCTGTACCCAGTATATTCCATCTTCTGTCGTAACCTTTGTGGCATCCACCCATCTCTCTGTCTATTTTGCGATCTCAATATAATCCTGTGTTTTATATTCTTTGAATAATATGTTTTTTGGCATTTTTATAACCCCTGGCTGCACTTGTCTTTTGTTATCTGGTAATATACGCTTTTATTTCTACTTTGTTAATAGGAATTATATGATATGTTAGATTTTAAACTGCCGGATATTCATTTCAAGCTCATCAACAATTTCTTTATTGTTCGAAACTACATCCACGATCTTCTTAAATTCTTCATTGATCTGCGACATATATTCTGAATTAACCGACACTTCCTCTTTCTGTTTATCAAACCCATCCATGATGCCATTCACATAATAATGAATACGCTCCATACTCTGCCCCAGTTCATCTATATACCCCTCAAACTTTTCCATCTGTTCTTTAAAATTATGTGCATCATTTGCATATTCCTCACCGGTATGTACAAGGACATCATAATCAGAAATAACATTTGTTTTCACATAGTTTAGCAGTTCAAACGAAGCCTCCGCTAATTTAGCTACAATATCTACGATAAATGTATTTATCTTTTGAATTTCACCTGCAGTCTTTGACGACTCCTCCGCAAGACTGGATATCTCGTTGGCCACAACTGCAAATCCCCTGCCGCTTTCTCCCGCTCTTGCAGCTTCAATACTGGCATTCAATGCAAGCAGATTTGTCTGGTCTGCAACATTAAGGATCTTGTCTGTAAGCTGCTGTATCCGCTCCACTTCCTTTGATTCTTCAATTTTATCTTCAAGTGTTTTTCCAATTCTCACGATCGTATTCTGCATACGCTCTCTGGCTGATACCGCATCTTCTTCTAGCTTTTCTGCTTTTGATCCAACCTCACCAATATATTCAGCCTGCGATTTTGCCTCATTTATGACAGATGACATCATCTCGTTATTATTCTTTGCATTTTCGGCGATCTTGTGAACCAGATCACTCATTTCAAGGACTTTTCCTTCCATATCGTTCATTGTCGCATTGACCTTCGATACTTCATTGGCAGAGGATGTCACAATATTATTTACATGTTCTGAATTGTTTAAAAGTTTATTTTCACTTACACTGATATTATGAATGATCTCACGCAGATTTTCCAAAAACATATTCAGGCTGTCTGCAATATCTCCAACTTCATCTGTTGATCTTACGTTGATTTTCTGTGTAAGATCTCCCTCCTTCTTTGCAAGTTCACTCATTTTCCCTGCTATCACACTTACACTTTTCGACAAGATACCACTTATGATAAGGGAAAGCACTACTGCTATCACTAATCCAAGCAGTTCAATGATCAAAAATTCTTTTATAAAAATATTCTCCTGAAGTCTGATATCAGTTGCAGAACAATCAACGCCTACGATTCCTGCAATCTGACCTGCACTATCGTAAACCGGAGCAAATGCACTGTAAAAATCTCCCCACTCATCGGATGTCATTTCGCTGTCAACCGTGACATTTCCTTTAAATGCTTCTGCAATTTCATCATATATCTCATATTCTTCACCAATTGCAGCCCCTTCTTCAGTATCAGCATCAACAATAAATTCCAGTCTGCCGCCATTCATTCTCATCGTGTATATATATTGGATATCATCGCCACACAAAAAATCCTGCAGCTGCGACAGTATCTCTTTATAATTCTCTGTCGCTTCATCCCCTGCTTTGATCTTTTCTAGAATATCCCCATCAATTCTTTCTGCGGCAATTTTCGCTGAATTTCTGGCATTTTTCTTACACTATTCCAACAATGTATCTCTCGCCTGTACTATAAAAAACCAGCCGATCAGATTCGTCACGGTCAAAACACATACGATCATTCCTACTAAAATCTTTGCACGTATGCTTATTTTAAATTTTTTTTGTGATCCCGTTTTTGTCATGCCATCCCCACCCTTCCTGTCTTATATAAATATTATATCTGTTAGTGATAGCATAGACAAGAAGGTAGTTGGGAATTCCAATGCTTTTAATATCTGCTTTACTTATCTGTACGAAATATCAGATTTTTCTAATAGGAGTACTGGAATAATATCCACAAAAATTCAGAAAATTAACCACGTCTTCCACTTCTACATCCGACTTTGGTCCTATCAAAATTTCTTTTATCATATTTTGTTTTATTTACTCGATTATACACCACTTTACAACTTTTTCATAAAAAAATATCGCACAGGGCTTTCTGATGTATAATGAATTTGCTGAAAACATTACAAAGGAAAGTGACCCTGTACGACAAAAGCATTATACAACGAAAAAACACTGATTGGTAGACTTCATCAATATTTTTTGATTTATTTTGAAACTTTTTCTGTTCCGACAGCAGATACCTTATTTCTGCTGATATTATCCATATTGACCTTAGAATCCGCACATTCTATCCGGTTTCTGTATCAGCATTTTTTATCCGGAATAACGGAGAAATCACTGAATGTATTTTATTATGCATGTTCCTATGCAAAGGTTGATTATTCCAGATTTATGAATACTACTGTCAGGATTGCTTTGAAGCTGGTACCAGATTCACTGCAGACGCAGCCTGTGTTTCTGTGTGGGGATGATACGATGGTATCTAAATTTGGCACAAAATTTGAAAATGTTTCAAAACTGTTTGACCATGCCGCACACAACGGTTCCAACTATCTGAATGGACACTGCTTTGTGAGTGTCATGCTCTGCATACCTGTCTGGAATAGGGATAAAGTTTCTTATCTTTCCGTTCCTCTTGGTTATCGTATGTGGCAGAAAAAAGAGTCTAAACTGGAACTGGCAACCTCCATGATCCGGCAGGTTATGCCTGAATTTCACAGCAAAGATCATGTCGTCATCCTTTGTGACAGTTGGTATACAAAACAGAACCTGGTATCCATCATTGATGAATATCCGAATCTGGATCTGATTGGCAATGCAAGGATTGATTCTGTCATGTATGATCTTGCACCTGCACAGACCGGTCATCGGGGACGTCCTGCCAAACATGGAAAACGTCTTTCTGTTGAAACAGATTTTACGTTTTCCAATGAAAAGATCGGTGATTATTATACCGGTGTCCGCCGGGTTCTCGCTAAGATCTGCGGCAACAGGGAAATCCTTGCCTATGTCACTGCCACAGAAAAAGAACATGGTACAAAACGACTGTTTTTTAGTACCATTTTCCCGGAAGATCTGCAGATTTTCTGTGCATGGCAGGAAAAAGCACCATTGAACCAGACCGGAAGTGACTGTATGAAATACATTCCACTGTTGCTATATTCGTTTCGCTGGAATATTGAAACAAGCTATTATGAACAGAAAACGTTCTGGTCTTTTTGCAACTATATGGTGCGAAGCTGCAAAGGGATTGAAATGCTGGTTAATCTGATCAACATCAGTTACTGTGCCATGAAGATTCTGCCCTATCAGAACGAACATTTTTCTGAGTACCGTACAAAAAGCGTACAGGAGTTTCGTTTTGAATTAAGTCAGGGCATTCGCAGTCAGATATTTTTTGCCACTTTCGTGAAAAATATCGAAACACATATAAAATCAAATGCTATGACAAAGACCTTAAAACAGCTGATTCATCAACAAGTCTATCATTTATAAAGTTGTAAACTGGTGTCAATTATATAAAGTCAATGTAAAAACATCATTTTTCTCCTAAAGTTTCTTCTCCACCTTCTCCAATTCATCCAACAATGCTGGTTTTCTTGGATATCTCTGCATCAATTCCTCAATTAAAGATTTAGCAGTATCATTCCCCTTCCATTTTATAAGCTGTGCAATATTCTTCGTTATTTTCTTATATTCGCGTCTATCCTTTGCCTGAGCACAACTCTCACTTATTTCCTTATAACACAACTCATATACCTGCTCCGGATATTCCTTCACCAAATATTTCCCATAATAAAACAAATCATACGGATTCTCCATTACATCATCAAGCAATCTCTTCTTTTCATTTTCAGAAATAAGAACACTGCGATAGCAAACAGTTCGCTTGCTATCCTTTAATTCATCCAATAGGCTCTCGTAATTTTCATTCCACGCACCACACTTTTTATAAATCTGTTTCAAAACATCCCAGAACTTCTCATTTCCCATCAATAGCAGCTTTTTTGCCTGTGTGATTTGCTTTTCCGTACTGTTTGCTGTCTTATATATGTCATATAGCATATTATTCCAATCTTCCGGATTACTGCTACGATAATGCCATGTCTCTTCTTCGTTTGCTTTCTCTAAACAAAGCTTCTCTGCTTCATCATAATTTTTATCTTCCATAGCATCCTTAATAGCTATAATACGGAGTTCATTTATTGCAATATTCTGATATAGTTCCTTCTGCGTATTCTTTTTTCCATATAAATGTCTATGTAAAAGGTATCTTACAATCAAATCTTCTTTTTTCGTATATTCCGGGTAATAATCCTCCCGTGAAATTTCCAAAAGGGTATCCAAAACCTTTTCAAGTTTCTTCGCACTCTTTTCATCGCATAGGCAAATCCCACATTTCAGCAAGTCATAACGCCAGTCAGTCCAACCATCAAAAACACTCTTTTTTGCCTCTTTTATAATCAATGCAAGTGCTTGATCTCGCATCTGTTTATCCTGTTTTTCGATTTCTTTTGCGCATTTTCCTATTAATTCGTATGTACACATGATAACATCTGTAAGCATTCCCGAACTACTATCTGCATGAGATGCTAACTTAACACCAGATACCAGTATATATGTAGCCGCCTCAAGTGCAACCATATAACCACGCATTTCTAAAGTCTCAGCACACATATCAAGACAGTCATGCATATCCATACAAATATTATCGCAGCTGCTCCAACCAATGTATCCCCGATGGGTGTTACATTTAATTGATGTAGCGATTGTATTTTTCACTATCGATATAATATCTTCTGTGGGTATCATAGCAGCCCCTTTCTTTTATTCAACAATATCAATCTTATATTTTTCACACCATTGCCTTGCGATTTTTTCATAAGCTTCATCACGATATTGATACCAATGTTTCTCCAAATTTAAGTCATACAATTTATCCTTAAATCTTCTAAAAGCACCTCTTCCCTGAATTGTCCTTGCCAATACATCCTGATTCTTTCCCGCTGGAAGTTCGTATATAAACTCTTCCATTATTCGATACTCATTGATATCGTATTGTCCCGGTAATGGTATATAATCTTCGAAAAGTTCCTGATTGTCCTCACCATCCACCATTTCATCAAACAACATCAGAACTTTTTCGTTTTGGGTATCATAATAATATTCTGTTTCCATATTGGCAAATTCCATTGCCTCAATTATGTCTTCTAATTTTACTTTCATCTTTTATCCTTTTCCGACTTCAAAATGTGTTTTTAATGCTATAGATTGAAATTGATTCATTTTATCTTCTCCAATCGATAAATCATATAAATTCATTAATCATTTTTAGTTTTTTCAGTCTCATCAAGTGTCAAATTTTATGAGACTTTGTTGAGACTAACTTGAGACTGTCTCATTACAATGTCCATGTTGAAGTCTTTTTATCGTAAGCAGCACCTGCCAGATTATATCCTTGAATACCTGATGAAAAATCTTTTTCCCATAAACCAGCACTCTTCAATATTTCCTCATCAGACATTTTCAACCAAGGATAATCCGGATTTTTGCTCTTTGCAAGATTTCTTACTTTACCCATCAAATCCATGCGTAGATCTTCCGTTGTAACATATGGGAATATCTTGTGCTCCGCATATGTATTACTCTTTCGGTTATCCATATTCTGTAGTTGAATCGGAGAGTCCGTAATATCCATGTCCCCATCTTCATTTCTGTCATAGATCCTGTTTGCACACTTTTCTACAGTAGATGTTGGCGGAACATACACCCATAACAGCGTCATCCCTTCATATCCTTAACTATATACCTAAAGCCACCATTCTGTTTATCCCCGGACAAATATTGGTCATATTCTTCTATCGCCTTTTCTACAGAAGAATTCCCCGACAGGTTCCAAGTCCCTGCTTTGCAAGATAATAGGAAGGTCTTTCGACTTTTTCATCCTTCAGAATCCTTGCTACCTGCATCGGTCCGTTTCCCTCAATGATAAGCTGATAAATACGTCGTACCACTGTGGCAGCCTCTTCATCAATAATCCAATGGTCTGGGTCATCAGGGTCTTTCTTGTACCCGTAAATTGCGTTGCCTGCCAGATGCTTTCCGTCCATCCCCTTATTATGAAGTACGGATTTGATCTTCCAGCTGGTATCTCTTACATACCACTCGTTCATAATATTAAGGAATGGGGCAAATTCGTTACTGCCATCGTTTAAAGCACTGTCCATATTGTTGGAAATAGCGATAAATCGCACATTTTTCTTTTGAAACAGAACTTCCGTATAAAAGCCTACTTCAAGGTAATTACGCCCGATACGGCTCATATCCTTTACAATAACGCATCCTACAGTGCCATCTTCAATGTCTGCAAGCATACGCTTCCAGTCCGGTCTGTCAAAATTGGTTCCCGACCAGCCATCATCTGTATAATGACGCAGAGTGGTAAATCCCTGTTCGGTTGCATATTTCTCCAGCATTTTCTTTTGGTTTATGATACTGTTGCTGTCACCGCTTTGCTCATCATCACGGGATAATCTCTCGTAGAGTGAAGTGATTTTGTTTAGTTCCGGTTGTTTGGTTTTCATTAGATTCTCCTTTCAAAACAAACAACCAGCTTATCTGTGGTTTTATTCTACCACGAATAAACTGGTTTGTGTAAAAATAATTATTGTCTCACTAATAGGAGAAATCCGAAAGAAAATCGGAACTGTTTTATAAGTATCATGAAATTTTAATTCCATAAATTTATGGGAATTATGGGAGATATATTGATGCCTTTGTTACAAAAATATCAAGTTTCCTGTCTGTTGTCATTTGGGTAAACTTGAATTTATTGCTGTCGATCACAATATTTTTTCATTAGCATGAGCATAGTAAATCCTTTTGGGATTATAACTCATAACAAGGTTCCAATCACTTTTTAATTTACTATTACCATCATAAGCATCAAGATATTCGATAGGTTCTAAATCTCCCACAAAACAAATCCCATTATCTAAAATCAAGGATATGCTATCTTTACTATGACTTGGAGTCGGTATGATTTCTCCCTCAATACCTATGTTTTTTAGAAATTCTCGACTATCTTTGCAGTTGATAATTACAGAATTATCGGTATTGATAGGTTCATACTCTAATCGCTTATCTCGTCTGAAAATCTCGTCTGAAAAATGAATATATGACTTCTGTATATTGAGTAGAAGAAGTTTTACTCCTTGTTTCATCAGCTCGCTTATTAAACCAATATGGTCAGGATGGTAGTGTGTTGCCAAAATATAAGAAATATCACTAATTTTAATGCTGTGTTCTTTAATTGCTTTATAAAATGCAGGCAATGTTCCCGCAAAATCAGTATCAATAAGCAAACCGCCACTTATTCCTTGAATAAAGAAAGTGTTGGTATTGCCGTATCTTAACTTACTTATCACAAAATCACCTCCTCAACTGCTGATTTTACGCTTTCTTAATCGGATGTCTAATTACAGTTTTCCATTTCTCTGGGGCAACCTTTCTTGCATCAGACATATAAATCTCGTGATGCAATCTATCTTTGTTAATATCATTAATATAACTGCAATATAATTTGCCTTAGGTACATTTATAATCTCTGGTTTATTCTTAGGCTTATAAAATTCTTTAAATTCTTTCTTAAAATCAAAAGCCATAGTCTCCAAAATACCGATTTGTAAACCATAAACTTAAATTACAGATTTCTACAATTTGCAAATCATTATATACTCTTCGTCATTCTCATCTGCAATTTTTATGGTGCATTCTTCTGGTGACTCTATAAAATCAAATGAAGAAACTATTTTATACACATAATCCTGCAAATAATTATAATCTGGTGGAAAATCGTCTGCTACCACTTCTCCATCATCATCTGTTATTGCACACGGTTTAGGATTAATGCCATTTTCTTCCAACTTATAGTTATAATATGCCATAATACAAGTCATACTATCTGACGGCATAATTGAAAAGTGCTGCCAACTGGTTATTAATACTTTTAAGATAAGTCGGTGCGTACCCCTGCTTAATCAGTTCATTCTGCCATGCCCGAATATCCGCTGTCTTAATCTCGCACATCTTTTTCTTTTTGAAATAAGGCGTAACCTTTAAATCAAACACATATCTTTTATTCTTGATTGTGCTTTCTCTAAGCCGGTTCTCCATATCAGCAAAATAGATTTCAACGAAATTTTCAAAGTTAATATCCAGATCCTTTCTCTGCTGTTGCCGGAAGTTACGCTCCCACTCCTCTGCTTCTGCTTTTGTCTTAAAACCTCTTTTGTTCTTCTTATGGCGTATGCCTTGCCAGTCCTCATAATAGAACTGGCTACGCCAAGTCTTACCATCTCTTGCAGCTGGCATATCATCATCTCCTCTCCATTAACCAACTGCCATACCATAAAACTTTTCTTCAAAATACTTTGTAGGTACCTTGCCTGAAATCACCCGATAGCCTTTTTCTTTCAATTCATTATTAAGACCACGAATGATTTTGTAAGCATATCCTCTTGATACTCCAAGAATCTGTGCTGCTTCATCTGCTGTTACATACATCTTCATCGTATTCTCCATACTGTGTTCTCCTTCCTGTTTTTATTTTGGCACACTTTTGTGACCTTGTTTATCCGTATTATATAGTACACATTTGTGTCTGTCAAGTAATTCATCAAACTTTTTATACACAAATGTGTCCTATTGTGATAGAATAGAGCTAACAAATCATAAAGGAGCTGTTTTATGACTACTGGAGAAAAGATTAAATATTTTCGTAATATGCGTGGAATATCGCAAGAAATGCTCGGTCAACTGTCCGGCATAAACTCCGCTACAATTAAGAAATATGAATATGGTATTCGCAATCCTAAGCCAGATCAGCTACTGAAGATTGCAAATGCATTGGGTATCAGCATCAATATTTTTATGGATTTTGATATAGAAACTGTTTCGGACGTGTTGTCTTTACTGTTTAAGCTGGATGACCAGATTGATATGAAATTTGAAGCAGAAAAGGACGAAGAAGGTAACTTTAAACCTGCTACGGTCAAAATATCCTTTAAGAATCCTATAATAAATAAAAAAATCTGCACTTATATGAAAGCTTTGGAAATTAGTGAAAATATGATAAATTCAAAAGATGATTATTCTGAAGAAGAATACAATGCCAGCTTGCAGCGTATCAATGAGAACATTGAAGAAATCAAGCAACACCTGCTTGATGACAACATGGTTGTGTCGAAAGGGACTGACAAGCTTACTGTAAAAATTTTCCCAAATTAGCGAAACCTCTTGAATTATCAGACATAAGATGATAATATCTAATTAAACAGAAAGCACCCACTCCAAAGGTGGATGCTCCGAGTTTAGGTTAATGAATGTCCTTAAGGACACCGCCTATCCTGTGGATCAGACAGGATAGGCATTTTTATTTTCGCTTGTTTCTCTTATCGAGAAAGGCAAGCAACGCTACAATCAAGCTACCAAAGGACATCAGCAATACTAATATCCCAATGAAAATCGAAATGATCTCATAAGCCGTCATCGGCGCCACCTCCCTTCCTATGTATTCCGTTAAACCGGTATCATAAACTCGGGAGGCTACCACCCTGTCATGGGTACTTTCCTTAGACGATATTGTACCATAAAAAACAAAACATCTGCAATATACAATCCCACAAAATCACCCTTCAAATGACTGATAAATATTAATCACTAAAAAAACTTTTAATCTCCTCACTTATTCTTCCATACTCATAATCATGCACATAATGTGGGCAATCCAATTCTATGTACTTCCCAGACTCCACTTCTGAGATGTATTTTTCCTGTATCCTTCTCCATGTTTCTTTATCAAAACCAGTTCCACCAGTTCCATCAGAAATAAAAAACAGCATAGGAACCTGTGGTACTCCATTTTGAGCTACAATTCTTGCATTATCCTTAACACTCTTCGCTTCATTTATCATTGTTACAGTTGCCGTTCTGTTATAAAAAATTGCTCTATACCTATTCTTTTCGTCATTAGTCAACGTTCCATGCTTTATAGCATCACTTTCCGCAAGTGTAGGAATTAGTCTGGTAATTCCTAAATTCGCTGCATATTGTCCAAATTTCATTAGTGGAAGATTTATTTTCATATTCTCGTAATATTCTGGCACAGCCATATCCAAACCTATGATTGCTTCAATTTCATCCGGATATTCTTGTGCCCAATACAGGGCTTCAATTCCAGACATAGAATGCGGACATAAAACATATGGACCATCAATTCCTGCTTTATTCAAAGCTAATCTTGTTTCAGATAATACAGTCTGTATGTCTCTGTATTCATCAACAACATCACTATATCCATATCCAAACTTTTCAACAACAACAATTCTATACTCGTCGCTTAACAATGAATATAGGGATTTAAAATCCAGAATGGGAGAACACGTTCCGCTCCCAGACAAAAACACAAGCGTTTTAGAACCACTCCCCTCAACATAAATGCTAATATTATTTCCATTTATATCTATAAGCTGCCCTAATGGTTCCCTTAATTTTTCCTCTTTCCTAAGCTTATACCTATGATAAACAAAGCAAATCAAAATTAAAATAACAATAATTGCTACTATCCATAATAACACCCGCAACATTGTTTTAGTTCTTTTTTTCATTATCTTTACATATCCCTCCTGAAATAAAAACGGCAATACAAATAATAATTACCTTACACACCAGTGAAACAAAGAGATTTCCACCAACTGAAATTTGCGATAACGAATTAATCAATGCATGTGTCATTACACATATCCATAAGCTCCTTGTTTTATTGTATAATGCAGATAAAATAAAACAGTTTATCAAAAGTCCAAATAAAAAGCTACCTACATGAATTGATTGCATTGAACCTTCAATAAAAAAATAAAGGAAATGCCATATTCCCCAACAGACAAATGTCACACATGTCGAAAACACATAATTATGCCGTTCCTCAATAATTGGCTGAAACGTATATCTCCAACCTATTTCTTCAATCCCACCGAACAAAATTGCTTTTACAAATAATATAACCGGAATATACCAATTCTTTACTTGTAACATTCCACCCATTAATAGATAACAAAACTCTATACTCAAAAACATAAAAACAAGCAAGTAGCCGAAGATAGGTTGCTTTATGTTCACAAACTCGATTACAATCCTCTTAAAATTTATTTTTCGATATCGAACTGTGACAATGCTCCCCCACATTGCCGAAGAAATTCCGCCAATTCCAATTGCTATCATCCCAATTACCGTTGTGTAATCAACGACTATCCCTATCTTACGCAATAGGAAAACTATGATCGCTATTACCGTAATTTGTCCTATAGTTCCAGTTAAATATAATCTAATCGCATTTTTTCTATCCACAGAATTATCCATGTCTTCTTCCTTCTTTAGTCAAAATCCGTAAAAACTCTTTCCCATTATTCTCCCCACAAATAGAGCCAAACTAGAGCCATTCTATAAAACAAATGCCGGAAGCCCGCATAAATACAGGCTTTCGGCATTTCTGTCCGTTATGCAAACTCAATTTCGGCAACTATATATTGTATCTAATCAAATTATAAACATCTATATTTGGTATGATTATTCTTAAAATTCTACATATTCTTTGCCGTTTCGGAACTTTTCGCAATCACTACAAGTTTCGTTATTTTCAAAATGTCATTGTTTATGGTTTATAGTAATATTTTTTTGCATCTGCCATTGTATTTACCATAAAATCTTCATTATTCAATGCTGATATAATAACGCTCTTAGTGCATGGAATATGCAATGTAGCTACCGAGGACATATTATCACGAAAAGCCGGCAACTTATCCCACAAATCTTTAATTTGCTTCTTAAAATTTCCATTACTATCAACTATATCTGACTTCTTGTCATAATCTGGATAAATTACAATTACCGGTAAACCTTTTGTACCTATTCCGTAATTCATTTCCTCCCTCAATGCACGACTATTGGCAGTAATGGAACTTAAAAATAAAATAATGTTCTTAGAATTGTCAAGTCTTGTATGAAGTCTAGGCTTAAGAGTCTTTTCCCAATCACTACCATCTCGCACATTATATGTCTTATCATGTGCATCATTAAAGGGAAAACTATTATCCTCTCCTTTCCACATTCTTAACATATTGTAGTAAACAAAATCATGTGTTGAATTTGCCCCTAAATTACTTTCGCTAAATGGTTCCGAAACATAAAACGCACTATAATTTGCATTTCGATATGACATATTAAATTCCTCCTTTGCTATATGTCTAATGTTACTTTATCTTTATCTCCTTTATATATAACAACATCAACTTCTCCATGTATTTTATCTCCATACAATTGAAATAACGATGTTATTACTCTCAGTGAATCATTATGTGACAATCCTGCTCTCGAAAGATTTGTTCCCATCAATGGAATTACCAATCTATGCCCTTGACCATGTTGATCGTAAAAATTAAGAAGTGATTTTATGCACATTTCTAAATCATCGACAGAAGTATGAGCGATATTATCTTTATCGTATTCCGAAATTGCAAGTAACAAAAAGGTACTATTGTTATTTCCCCTAATCATCGCCACTGTACCTAACTCATATACTTCTCTTTTCCCACGTTCCTTATCTTTGTCAGCAATAATACTTTTGGGCACTAAATTTTGCATTTCCAAGCAATTATGTATCTTGTTGTCTATTTCTTCTATAGTAAATCCCTTATTAACCATTGTTTTTATCCATCTTCCATGTAACGAATTAGGTGATACCAATGGCTTTGAACATGTTGATATATCTTCATCTACAATAGTGTCAAAACATGAATTAACTGGAATTACAAATAACTTTTCTTCCTTGTTCCTTTTGTCAAACCCATCTTTCATAATATCAGAATAACATACTTTTATTTTCCCAGATGGACTTTCCCAAATTGTCTTTGTTCTCTTAAAAATACACGTCCATAGGATTGCAAGTATGAGTGCAAGCACACATAATAATATTATTATCACACATTTATATTGTGTTGACGTAATGCGTATATCATCCCAAGTCCAAAACAAAAAGAAAAGCGATAATATACTTGCAAATGTACCAATACACTTCATCCACGTTTTACCTATGAACTCCAAATTTTGTTTTACCACATTTACTTTGTTCATAATATAACTTTTGTACTCTCCTTATACTACTCTATTTGTTCATTAATCTCTTCAATCCACCCACTGTCATCACTCTCAAACAGCTTTATGAACTTTCCAAAATTACTGCTACCAGTAACAGAATCATCCGAATCCAAATTCCTCACTCGCTGGCGCATATCACCATAATTCTCCTCAGTAACGTGTTCCATAACTTCTTGAATCTGGTCTGCTCTACCTTTATAATTCTCCACCCCGGTATATTCCTTTATCAAAGGAGCATTCACTGGTTTTGCCGGAGATTTCAGATTTTCATCGGTCCAATGCTTAGATATAATCTGCATAGTACATGGATTACCAAACATAATCACTTCATCTGCTGCACTATCCACACCATGAAACTCATTAATCTTACGTTTAATGTCTTCATACTGCTCATGTGGTTTCTTTTCCGTATCACAGAACACAAGCACAAGTTCATCTGCTCCATTTTGATATCGGTCCTGATACCTTGCCGGGATATTACCATTTCCACCGGCATTGACCAATGAAATATCATATTGCTCATTCCATACTTTTAAATTTTTTAATCGATTTAGATACTCATATTCCTCATTACCTTCACAGATAATACAGATTTTATAGTTGTCCAAAAACTTAGGGAGCTTATTTGGCATCGGCATCATCCCCCTTTACACCACTTTTAATACTAAGCAATGAGTTAATCAATTCAGGATCAGGCAAAGCTCCAAGCGCACCTTTCCGATATTTTTCCATAACATCTGTCGTATCTCGTACGCCCTGCTGTGCTGTAAAATCTGCAAGTGAATATACATACACACCTTCTTCATCCTTATGAACAAACCAAATCTGCTCCTTTCGAAACATTCTCTTGCAATCCATAAGATTTATATCATGTACTGTAAATATCATCTGTGCACTTGTATTTAATTCATTATTAAACATCGCAACAATCGCCCTGGTAAGCTTAAAATGAATACTGCTATCCAACTCATCCACGACTAAAATCCTGCCTTGTTCAAGTGCTTCAATTACATAGCTGGCAATAGCTGCAATCTTCTTTGTTCCTGTGGAGTCAAACATCATACTTGGCACATGGACTCCCTTATAAGTAGAAACCAATCTGATTTGATCCATAATGTTCTCTGGAATATCAAGCACTTTCTCATCTGGCTTTTCGTCACCTTCACCAGTTTTCAGCTGTATCTTATCCATATCCACATATTCAAAATTATCCATATATAAGTCAGCATTTTTTATGAACTCGACAACCTTTTGCTGTAACTGATTCGTATTCTTCATTAGTTCAATCGTGTGCTGCATAGGTATGTTATTCATATTGATGATATCAATTTTTTCTGCAAATCCGACAAGAATCTGCTTCATCTCGTTGATATGTTCGAATTTACTTGTATCTACCACATAGCATAACAAATTATTCTTCGATACAACAGAAATCATAGTCTGAACAGATTCATCAATACACTCGTATACTTCACTAACAGTATCTTTTTTCAACCAACAAGCTTCCTTTTCATTGTTGTACTGATCTTTAAATATCTCCGAAAATGACTCATATATATATTCTTCTTTTTCTGCGTCGTACTTAAAATCATAAGAAAACTTTCTTCCAGATGCCATAAATGTAACACCTAACTCGCATACATCACTATCCGTAAATATATTTGGCATCAGTCCATTCTTCTTATTTAAAAGTACATTTCTTATTGCCCTAATGCACTTGATCAGACATGTTTTACCGGCATTGTTTGGCCCATATATTCCTACCGTTTTAAGGACATTAAAATTATTCTCTTTGTGAACATTTGCTCCAAATTTTTTATTTCGCATATCTGCTTTCATTGAAAATGTAATATCATCCTCAAATGCATAACAGTTTTTTGCTCTTACCTCTATAATCATGGCTCATTCCTCCAAGTCACTTTTCCTATTTACTTATCATTATTATATCATCAAATATTTTTTATGCAACTTTTTTTCATAAAAAATATTAATATTGAGATTTAATGTTCATTCACAAAAACAAAAAGCAGCCTCTCGGCTGCTCTATCTGTATATCCACTATATTACTTTCGTTTCATTCTCTAATCTCACTCAATGCAATTTGCCTCTATACTTTCTTGATTGGATGTCTAATTACAGTTTTCCATTTTTCAGGAGCAACCTTTCTTGCATCGGACATATAAATCTCATGGTGTAAACGCTGTTCATTTATATTATTCTCATAGCCCTGCTCCTTCAAATAATCCTCCAGCAAAGCTACTGTTGCAGGTTCCGAATCAAATGAACCTTGATGCATAATCTGGACGCAAAGCCCCTCATCAATCGTTAAAAACTCTGCCGGTGAACAATCTATTTTTTTCTTCTTGGTTGCTGTTTGTACCGCCCATGCAAAATCTTTTTCGGTTATAAAATCAGGCAAACGAATAACAGAAATCCAATTAAATGTATCTTTGTTGCTATAATCAATTCCTTTGACATTTTCTCGCCTGTCGGTTCGGTCAGTTCGCATCTCAGCATCCACAGGATGCTGCTCACCCTGCCACCAGAATCCTTCCAGCGGCGGTACTACATATTCAAAAAATCCTTCAATTTTATAATCTGTCTTATAACTCATTTTTAATGTATAAGCAACTGCATATAAAATGCTTATTGCCTGCTGGTAATCACCACACTCTACATTCGGATTTCCCTTTCCGCGAACTGCAACATAATTCATTGGAGGAATTTTTACAATTTCCGGTTTATTCTTCGGCATATAAAATTCCTTGTATTCTTTTTTAAAATCAAACGCCATCTTTTTTCATCCTTTCTTTAATCTGTCTACTCGCTCCTGTATATTACGTTCAAATTCTTCCTCTGTAAAAGCAGGATCTTTTGTTTTTCTCCATATATCACAAGGGATATGCTCGCACTCTCCACATCCTTTCATGTCTTTTTGATTTACCACGCATTCATATATTGGACACGCCTGACCATCCGGTGCATGAAATACTTTTCCAAGACTTGCACTACACCCCTTGCACACATTTCCAAAGCACCCGCACTTGGAGCAATCTGTGCCACAACAGCTTATTATATTTACCGATTGAGCCACTTCTAATATTTCCCTCTGCTTCTTTTTACTAAATCCACCAAGCACAAGTTGATACGATTTATCCAATAAGTCTTTCAATAAATTGTCGGGCACTTCACCATCTGGTTCTTGAGTTTCCGCAGAATGCAATTCTAAAATGAACATAGCTTCCCAAAGCACCAATCTGCCGAATTTTTGAAGCGTTGAGAATAGCAGTTTTACGAATAGAGGCACTTTAATAAGCCCCACCGGAATCGGGCTTTGGGAGATATATTCTTTTATCTATCTAAGCGATCAGCTTAAGGCAGAGTTGACGGTATGCCAGACGCTTTGTCCGGAACCATAGCCTGATGCCTTCTTTTGCATACGAGAGTATGCCGGAAATACCTTTAGCTAACCGGTAATAGCAGAAATGTACTTTTTCCTTTACAGGATCTGCTTTTTGTATGATAGAAACCTTAAGGGCATTGGTTTCTGACTTCATAGATATATGTGCCAGAAATGCCATGCATAAGGTGATAAAAAATTTAAAGCATTGATTGCTGTAAGCCTCCGCACACGGAAGTTTTCAAACTGAAACATCTGTTTTTTGCAGCGGAAATATTCCTCAATACGCCATCTTGAGAAGTAAGCTTTTGCCACATTTACTACATCTTCCTTTGACTTGATTTTTTTATTTGTGGCAAGCATCATAGGATGTTCCGTAATTCCATAAACAAGAACCAGATAGATGTCTTTTTTTGATGCAGTTATCTGGACTTTTACATGGGAGAGATAGGCATCGCGGCATTTTCCATGGAATAACAAAGGTGTTTTTATCTTGCCTTTCCGTTGATTCCTTAGCTGTGTTGCAGGAACCCATTTACCATGGAAAAAGAGCTTGCGTTTGGAAGTGAGGCGGATTACGTAATCCTGTTTCAGTTCATCCAGTTTTAAAAACATCTTGTTGTCCTCATAGCCTCTGTCCATGACAAAGGTAGCACTGCCAAACATGGCAGCACCCCGTTCCATTGCAGAAAAGGTTACATCATTAATGGATGTAAAGTTCTTTTCTTTTGAAGAATGAATCTGCGAAAAGATACTGACAGGGTGGTTGCTTTTTGTCAGTACGCAGGCTTCTGTTACATGATAGCCTTTTTGGTAAATGCTTTTAGCGCTGGAACTCTTTGAACCATCCCTGACCATTCCAAGCGCCTCAAATTTATAACCATCCGGCTTCACTATATCACTGTCATCAATGTGGATGATCGGCTTGTCAGAAACCCATTTATGGATTAGGGAAAGATAAGAGTTTAACGCCTTTGCAGGCGTACCTTTATTCAGATGTCTGGTAAGTCTTTCCACAGAATTGACCTTCTTGGAAGATTCATGAAGCTGGTCTGCCACATCTGTGAGAAGACAGCTGCCAGAGGCAAGCATACCATACGTCATGTCAGCGGTAAACTTTCTGTCTGGTTTTGTGAGGTATCTGGAAATTTTATTTGAAAAAGTTAAAATTTCCCGTTTCAAAGTATAAATATTTGATGTAGAATTAGGCATAGGGAATCCTCCTGATTTTTGTTTAGTATCTTTTTGATTGGTACCTTAGTTTTACTACAAAACAGGAAAGGATTCCTTATATTTTTGGCATTTTTTGAAAGTTGTTTATGACGATGATTATGAAAACAAGGCTTTGTGGATAAAAGTACGGAAACTCAAGATCTGGTTTTATTGAATTCCAATGGGTTTTATTCATATAATATCCAGGAATGATATCTTCGTACTGTTGACGCAAAAAATCACCTTCCGTTGGTTCAAGTTTTAGGGTAATATAATATGGCTCATCAGTCTCCCATACCAAACAGACTGCGACAAACATTTTCCCACCTACTTGATAACAAATCCAATTCCAATCCTTCTGGAGATCTTTTGTCACTCCTGCCTTGCTAAGTAAATATTCGTCAATCCATGTATACCTCATAAAGCATTTCTCCTTTTTTTATTTTATAGCCAAAATTTTACCTTCATATTTCTTTTTCATACATTCGATATTGACCTTAATCTCCTCCCGTATTTCCTCTGGTTCTAATAATTCTACCTTGTCCCTGAAGGACAGCAACCATGTAATCAGATTTTCCTTATCTGTGTAATCTGCGTGAAACAAAAGTTTTCCATTCTGCTGCACACTGAAACATTCCGGTCCAAATTCCTCAACCAATCTCCATTTGCAGTCTTTCTCAAATAATGCTTTGACCTTTATCCCTCCGGGAAATATCTTTTCATCGCTTAAATCCGGCATTGGCACCTGCCTTCGGGAAAACTCCTGCTCCGATATTATTACCTCATCCATTCGGTTCAATTTGAACAATCGAAAATCACCACGTTTTATACACCATCCCCATATATACCAGCTTGACCACCGAAAAATCAGATAATACGGCTCAATGCAACGTGCAGACTCTCCTTTTGGAGAATAATAGACGAATTCCAGTTTTCTGCATTTATCAATTGATGTGCGTATCAATTCGATTTTAGGTGCAAGTGAATCCTTATACCAAGAGGATAGATCAATCAATACCGTCTAGTTACCCACCATAAAATCAGATGAACCAACTGACAGCTTTTCCATCAATTGTCCATACCTGTTTGTTCCATTCACACTGTCCAGACTGCGCAGTCCTGCAAGAATATCCTGCATTTCTCCCCGTGTAAATAGTGTCCTATCCAGTCTATAGTTCTCCATAATGGAAATACCGCCATTCACACCCTGTTTTGTTACAATGGGAATCCCCGCTTTGCACAAATCTTCTATGTCTCTGTTTATGGTTCGCCGGGATACTTCAAACTTTTCTGCAAGATAAGGTGCGGTAACCGTATCTTTTTGTAACAGCATTGACAAAATCCCAATCTGTCTGTCTATTGTCATGATTTCTCCTTTAACAACTCCTATGATACTATACAAAACACGTCAACTGTATGTCATGTTTTAATTATACTTATAAAAAGTCTTGTCTTCAATTATTTTGTCGGTTCAGTAAAACAATAATCGCATATTATCTGTTCATTTCCTTACGGAATCCCCATAAATAAAAAAATCTTCTCTCTTATCATGTAAGATATACTTTTAACAAGAAAATAAATACAAAGGAGATTTTACAATGAACGACTTACAAACACTTATCAAAAAATATATGGATTACTGCAATGTGCAAAAATGCCTGGATGAAAAAACACTTAAAGCATATCGAATTGATTTACGACAATTTTCAGAACAGATATGTACTGATGAAGTAATACAAGTCAATTCTGCTATATTGGAAAGTTTTATTGCTACCTTACACTGTCAATACAAACCTAAAACTGTAAAGCGCAAAATTGCATCCATAAAAGCCTTCTTTCATTTTCTGGAATATAAAGATTTCATTGAACAGAACCCTTTTAACAAAGTACTGGTGCATTTTCGCGAGCCAGTTAAATTACCCAAAACAATTCCTTTACCTGTTATAGAAGCTTTGTTAACTACTATTTATTCACAACACAAGAATGCCGGAACAGCCTACCAAAGAAGAAACGCTTTGCGTGACGTGGCTGCCATTGAACTTTTGTTTTCAAGTGGAATGCGTATATCTGAGCTTTGTGCGCTACATGTCAATGATGTAAATTTATACGACGGAACAATTCTTATATACGGTAAAGGGAATAAAGAACGTCGTATTCAAATTGGAAACGAATCTGTTCTTCAGATTTTGAGAGAATATCAAAATAACTTTAATACTGAAATCAATCATTGCAACCATTTCTTTGTCAATCAGAACGGAAATGCTTTATCTGACCAGGCGGTACGCAGAATGATAAAAAAATATTCTGACATGACGTCTATTAATATGCATATTACTCCCCATATGTTCCGGCATACATTTGCAACCAGTCTTCTGGAAGCAGATGTTGACATCCGCTATATTCAGGAAATGTTAGGTCACAGTTCTATTAATATAACGGAAATATATACACACGTCGCCGTGGCAAAGCAAAGGG
Source organism: Roseburia sp. (assembly GCF_041325975.1). Lineage (NCBI taxonomy): Bacteria > Bacillati > Bacillota > Clostridia > Lachnospirales > Lachnospiraceae > Roseburia > Roseburia sp. The sequence continues at coordinate 239,787 of NZ_JBGLEJ010000003.1, forward strand.
ATATTTTGGTTTCGAAACATCCTAGAAAGGATTTTAGGATATAAGGGTGTTCAGCAATCCTTTGATATGTTGTTGAGGGTTTGCTTTTGTGGAGGATAATATTTTATTATCCGTTACTTTATTATATAGAACATATATGGAGAGATTCTATGAAAAAATCGTGTTTTGTCATTATGGGATATGGCATTAAAAACAATATTAATCTAGATTTGACATACAGCAAAATTATCAAACCCTGTATTATAAAAAATGAACTTGTGCCATATCATTTATTTGAAGATAACAAATACAATGCGTATCGCTGCGATGAGATTACAGGTTCTGCTGCTATTGATTATAAATTTATTACATGCCTTAGCGAAGCGGATGTTGTAATTGCGGATATTAGCACAATGAATATTAATGCTATCTATGAGCTAGGTGCTAGACATGCCCTAAAACCACGTTCCACTATTATTTTATGTGCCAAAGAAGATGAACATCGCTTTAATTTTTTTGATCTCACATATGTGCCGATTATTTTTTATAATCATGAGGGAGCACGGTTGGGAGCTGAAGCAATTAAGGAAACTCAGACAAGGCTAAACGCTCTTCTAGATTTTGCGATTAATTCTGAATCCGTTGTTCCGGACAATCCTATATACAGAGCATTAAGCGAACGGGATACTTATCAAAACTTTATGCCACCAGAACGTCAAAGTTTGTATGAATTGTATTTAAATGGTCGAAATTTTCTTGACGATAGTGAATACGAAAAGGCAATTGCTATACTATCCGAGTTATACGAACAAGATTCTACGGAAGAAAATCTTTTACTATTAGTATTGGCACAGTATAAGTTTGCAGAAGCAACTAATAACAGTAGATTGTTAATTGAATGTATAAATAGTATAAAAGAAAAGGTAGATATTGACTCATCTGTATCAGAACATTTATTGGGGAGAGTTGCGGCAATTTATCTTCGACTATTCAATTTACTAGAAGAAGAGACATATTACTACCTTGCACTCGAATATTATCGTAGAGGCGCATGTTATAGCAGACAAAATTATTACTGCCCTAGAAACTACTGTGCTTTATTACTAAGAATATATGAAATAACTGATGATCCAAATGTGATTATAGAGCATTATTATACTGCTAAACATTATGCCAAATTATATCTAAACAGTAGTGCTGACGCACTAAAGGATGGAAGTTATGAAGAACGTGTATATTACTACTACAATGTTTGTGACCTAAAGGCAATCGTTGCAGGAGAATACTCAAACTACGAAAAACTACAAGAAAGATTAAATTCTGATGAAGGAATCAGCATTAGACAACGTAATACCATTAAAACAGGAATAGAAAAACTTTATAATGATATTGCAGAGATGAATCACAAAACTAAACTTTTTTGAGATTTAAAAATAAATAGTAATCAGTTACCTTTCCTACCCAAACAGCAATTTGATGATTAACTATTTCATCGTTGAAAAAATCATCAATTTTATCTAAGTTAAAGTTTTGTGTTTTTACGCTGAACCTTCCACCTTTAATAATACCTTCCTCTCTGACTCCTTCTTCATTGATGATAAGCAGTGGAAGGTCATATAGCAAACCTATTGTGCCTTCAATATGACAAAATGGACTTGTTATTTGTTGTCCCGAGATATCGACTTCTTGTGGGAAGAAAAATGATGGATTAGGTGTGCCATTTTTCTTCTTTTGGCCAGCCTCTATAAAAATTTGACCAAATCCAATAATAATTATTCCATAACATTGTCGCATTATGCCCTTTAGATAATTTATGGTGTCAGTAAGGTCATAATTATCTGCCTGCAATGTGACTGTTTTTAATCCGGCCTCATCAAGCTTTGCTTGTAGCAAATCAAGAAAATATTGATGTCCATCAAGAAATGGGTTTGGTCTACTAAGAAATACAAGTATCTTTTCCATATTAATCTCCTATAGTTATTTGTGTAAATGTCTGTTGATTGATTCTTGAGCGACATGAGTAATATCAGGGAATAAAAAGCTTTCTCTTATATCTAATCGCCATAACATTTTTTTAAAGTATGCCTTTTTCTCTTTTGGAATAAGAATTGTATATAAGGTTTTGTCGTCGCATACCTTTTCTATTGTATTTAAAGTGTCATGTATTGTAAAACATGCGTGTTGAGCATATTGACGGAAATCGTTACTCGTGGCATAACATGCTAAAATTTTTTGAGTTGGTTGGATATTTCCATAAAACGCAGGTTTTAACATTTCTAATGCAGTATTTGAATCTATTGGATAGATATAGGGTTCAATCTCCTGCGTTTGATTTAGAAATTCGGGGATTAGAACACTAAGTCTTGCATCTACATTGTCGTATTTATCATCTTCTCCGATTGCAAAATAGAGAGCAACCAAAGGAGAATATGACCAATCCAAAAGTCTAGTAGGCATTCCGTAATGCTGCATCATTGATATCCACTTATCATATGAACTTTTAGGTATGTAAGAACCGCTAAGCTGGCTGGCACCATGATAAAATGAGTGACATAGTACGCTTTCTGAAGATAACCGTTCAAATCTTTGTATGCCAGGAACCAATGACCATTGTATATTGCACTGTCCCCTATACCAAAGTGTTGGTTGAGTGACAAAATCAACTGCATGATTTAATGTGATTTCTTCAATTTCTCCTATGATATTGCATAGGTCATTAAAATCATTAGCAACATATTTATATTTTGATGATTATTCATTTTATTTTTTACCTCAGTTTTTTTAGTAACGGATAATAAAATATTATCGGTTATTTATTATACCACTTTTTTCTATTTCTTTCATCATCTTTTTACTTCTTAACGGAGCAAGGCAATCTGCTCCACATCCATCACACATACACCAACTCCCTCACTACAATCTCCTCCGCACACGCAATAATATTATTCATCTTCCCCACCCACATCATCTGATTCTCCGCTTTCAACTCCTCTGTCACACCTTGCTTTTCCTTCATCTGTTCCTCAATCCTGTCCAGCATCTCATAGCATTCCTCATCAATCTCATGCAGATACTCATTCAATTTTCCATCAAGCAACAGCTCCATATAATATCTATGTCTGAACTCTTTCAGATACTCACATCTCATATGTCCAAACTTTCCGATATTATAATTTGTTTCCTCTGACAACTGTAAATCCGGATAATAAATATCATCCTCGCCCAGCACATAAGTAATTCCGTTTTCTACAATAACTTTCTCCAATTTTTCCATAACTTTCATCCACCTTTCTGCGGTATTTCCTACACCTCAACATCAATAATAGCCTCTAGCTCTTTTACAACCTTTCACATACGCTCTGATTCCAACATATACTGCCTGAACTAATAACAATAAAGTAACAAGATTCAGCTTTACTAAGACCTTTATCCAATCTCCAAAATACACAACCACAGCTAAACTTATTACTGCTATTCCAATGCTAATCACATCCCAACAATTCTCCCGATATAGCTTCGTTACTTTCTTTTCAATAATCACTATTAGTATACCCACAACAGCTATTGCTCCAACAATTACTATAATAAACAATAACCAATACACCATAATCGCTATCGTCTCATTCGGTATCCTATCACCCATCTGTGCCAACGCTTTTGCTACACCGACAATCCATTTGCAAGACTGACGAATACCATTCCATAGTGCATCAAAAATTGCTGTAAAATCATCTAAAAATATATCAGACCTCATTGCCACAAATATTGTCGTTACGATTGCATACCACCATAAAACTATATGCATTGTATCAAATCCAACACCCTTTTTAAATAATTTCTGTTTACGCTGTTTACAAATCCTCAAAGCCTTAATTTTACTGTATTCTTTCGTAAACCGGATTGTTTACATTTCCGTAAACGAACGCCTGTAAACAAAATTTGTAAACGCAGCCTAAAAAACTTTTATCTTTCCTCAAAGGGTATTACCGCATCCTCCGGCAGTTTCTGAAACTCATTTTTCCCTGTCACCCTGCGCCACCCTCTTTGTGTGCCATATCCGGCAAATCTGTGGGAAGATATTTTTTCCCACCCGACAATGCTATGGTTCATGACATTATTGATTTCTTTCAGTTCCCAGTCCTTTGGTGTGTCATACTCGTGGGAAAATGCTTCCTTGTAAATCATAATGCTACATACATAATCCTCTGCCAGTTCATCCAACCAGAGCTGCATCACTCCGACCTTTGCATCCTCCGGCATAAAATCCTTCTGCATTTCCTTTAAGTATTCTTCTGTTTCCCTCGACAGCTTTAACTCATGAGAACCGTTCCGATATAGTTCCATCGCTTCCGCCCACGCCTGACGTATGTATTCCCTTGATTCTTTTTCATCCTCAAGAATGTGCTTTTCCACCCGTTCCGGATGTACCAGCCCCGGGGCAAATCTCCGATTCCCTGTACGATCAAGAGGAAGAAAGTCCATATTGTTGGAAGTACCAACAAATACACATTGTCTTGGTCTGTCCTCCGGGTGTGTTTCGTAGGGAATTTTATAGGTTTCCTTTTGCCGGCTGATAAAAGACTTAATATCTTCGATGCTCTTGGCATTGACCGTTGCCATCATTTCCGACATTTCAATAATCCAATGTCCTTGCATCTTCCGATAGACATTATCATCATCCATCCGCTTCAAATCATCTGAAAACCATGCATAAAATATCCAGCCAGTAATTCATAATCGGTTCCGCATGAAGCATCCGTGCATAGTCCTCTGAAAAAATAATATCCGGTGGCTTTCCATTAAGGAAAATACCCATCTGCTCTATCAGTGATAAACTGTCCCTTAAACTCTCAATACTGTGATTGCACCATCTGTCAAAACGCTCCCTGATGTGTATCAGCCTCTCACGTTCTGTCCGTTCTCTACGAATACGCTCTCTGTCCTGCTCTCTTAATTCCTTGTTCCTTTTGACCTCTATCGGCAGCCGGAAATCTTCTACAATCTTTAGTGCCGCCTCATATTGTGATAAACCAAACATCCGGGAAACATAGTCAATCACATCCCCTCCCACACCACAGGCAAAACAATGATAGTTCTTATCAATCTTCATGCTTGGGTGCTTATCATCATGGAAAGGGCAACAGGCTAACCCATTTCTTCTGACCTGCAGACCATAGTTTTCTGCTACCTGTCTCGCCGTCAGATACTCCTTTACCTCTGAAAAAATATTCAATATGCAATTTTCTCCTTTCCTCCGGAGAAAGCCTTTGCTATAATAAATGTGTGTGTTGGATAGAAAGGCTTTATCCTTTTTATTCCCGAATGCCCTTGTTACCAGCAGGGGTATTTTTATTTACTTCCAGCAACTGTTTTACCAATTCCAGCAGTAATCTTTCCTCTTCTGTATTGCCATTCTGTAAATGTGCCAATATCTGCTCCAATACTTTTGCCACCCTGACCGACATATAATTTCCGGCAATAACCGTTACCTCTTGCCCTAAAACTGCTTTCCGGTAATATTCACCTTTCGATATCCCCGATAAAATTATCTTCGATTCCACTTGGCTTTTCTCTTCGTCACTCAGCCAAAAGGCAATTGTATTGCGCCTAAACCTGTCTTCTCGTTTACACGCCACTTTCCTCACCTCTTTCCACTTTTCCAAGTCTATCTGCAATTTTTACCTGCGCATCCATAGACTGATGACAATAGGTTTCAATCGTAGTCGTAACCTTTCCATGCCCTAACCGTTTTGCAATCTCAACTGGGCTGAATCCCATCTGCACAAGCATACTTGCATGACTGTGACGAGTACAATGGACTGTAATTTTCTTTACTCCCGACATCTTTATTCCACGCTCCATTTCGTGCTCAAAGAAGCTCTTTGTCCGTCCGGCAAAAAGACGTGTTCCCGGTCTCACATGATACAATGTCGCAATATATTCCTTAAGTTCCTCCTGCAATTCTTTATGTATCGTAATCACCCGAACCGAGCTTTCCGTCTTTGGTGCCGTAATCAGATCCTCTCCATCAAGCCTCGTCAAAGATTCGTCAACAGTTATGGTTCCCTGTTCTAAATTAATATCTTTCACCTGTAACGCAAGTAATTCTCCTATCCGCATACCTGTCCAAAATAAAATCTGAAAAGCAATCCATGAATCCTGCTTATCCATAATCGCATCTGAAAACTTCTGAAACTCCTCCAGCGTCCAATACGGTCTTTCATCCGCTTTACTCTTTCCCATACTTCCAGCTTTACGACAGAGATTGGAACGCAAATCATAGAAATTTACTGCATAATTCAAAATCGCACTAAGCTGATTATGTATTGTTTTCAGATATGTGGGCTTAAAACCTTTTTCCATCATTTCTCCTTGCCATTTGCGTATCATGGGAGCTGTGATTTCATTAATTGGCGTCTTTCCGAAATATGGTAGCACCTTGTCATTCATTACATACTCTTTTTGCTTCATGGTAGTTTTTCGTAAGCGCTTTTCCATATCCGCCTTATAAATCTCCCAAAAGTCCGCCAGTGTCATCGTCGGATCAGATGATTGCTGCAACATGAAATGTGCGTACCATTCTTCTGCTTCTTTCTTGGTCTTAAAACCTCTTTTTTGTGATTTCTTTTTGGTTCCCGTCCAATCTGTCCAGCGATATTGTATCCGCCACGTACCATTGGGATCTTTCTTTGCATTGCAGCTCATGCACTTACCTCCTTTGCTCCTCCGTACCATTTTTCCTTAAAATACTCCACCGGAATTTTTCCGGCGATTGTGAGAAATCCTTTACTTGCCAAATCCTTATTCATTTCTCTAAGGATTTTGTAGGCTTTCCCCATACTCACACCAAGCATTTTTGCAATGTCCTCTGCACTGTAATAGATTTTTTCGTTCATATTCTTTCCTCCTGTTCTTGTATTTGTTTCTGCATAGTATCTTTTTGTTGCGTTTTTATCATATCGCAACTTTTGTTTCGTGTCAATATCTTTTTTCTTTATTTTTTTGTTCTTGTGTGTTATCCTATATATGATGTTGATCAGTTTCACAAAAATATAGCTTTAGAGCAGGAGGCATGTTGTTATGACAGTCGGTGAAAACATAAGACGTATCCGGCAGGAACGTAATCTTACTCAAAGACAATTAGGAGAAATGGTTGGCGCAAGTGAAGCCTACATTCGTGCCTACGAAAGCGGCAGAAGAAATCCAAAGCCATCATCCCTTGAAAAAATAGCAGACGCTTTATCTGTCAATCCCGAAGTACTGGCGAACTCTGATTTTGATGGCATAAAAGCCATACACAGACTTTTTCAGATATTCCGGCAATACGATGGACAACTCTTTGAATACCAGGATAAAGATGGAAATGATATGGTTGGAATCAGCTTTGGAACATTATCTTTGATGCAATCATGGTTAGACCGATATGAAGAATATATGGTAGAAGTTGAAAAATGCAATGAAATAAAAGATGTTAAGAAACGTGGGGAAGCTCTGCTGAAAGCGGAGGCTGATTTTAATCTTTGGATGGATATTTATCCGGAATCGGAACCATGGCAGGAACGACTTAAAATTCAGAAGGCACATGATGAGGTTATGGATAAGATGGGATTGGAATCGAAAAAATAACATTTATCCAAAGAATCATCATTGAAAATATTTGCATAGGATAATGATATTCTTATACAAAAACTAATGTAAATTACCACATTTATTGGGGGAAAATTATTTATGGACATAAGAGAATTTAAAAAGTGGATAATAGAAAACCATTTTGAAGAAAATGATTTATTTCAAGAAGCGTTGATTTGTTATAATAATAGAGCTTACAAGGCGGCATATATGTTTTCATATCTTGCATTTACCAATTATATGCGCTACCTTATAATAGATTATGAAGGCATTCCATTACAGTTCGAGAAACAATGGAATGAGAAACTTAGTAAGGACAATAAAACTGATTGCGAAAAAAATCAACTAATTACCAAAAAATGGCATGGTATAATTTCTGAATTACAAGATGAAGATAGCTGGGATGGCTCACTTAAAAATATTATAAATCAAGAGGCTTATAATATTTTTTGCTTTGACACTAAAATCAGAAATGAATTTACAGTAAAAAAAGATCTTAGAAACGTATGTGCTCATAATAAGGATAGAAATATTACCAATGCAACTGTTGAAGATTTGTGGGATTTTATTGTTTACATAAAACCTTTATCTGTAATAAATGGTACATCCGAATATATCATATCAAAAATGAAAGATATTTTGAATTTATGTAATAAATCTGAGTACAAGGAAAAAGCAAAGGAAATATATTCATTCTATGAATCCTGCTATGGAAATGAAAAAAAGCAATTGTTTGATAACATATGCAAATTGGTTAATCTCTACTATCCATGTGAATCAACATCTTTTTGGATATATTTATTTGAGCTTATTTTCGAAAAAAAATCAGTCGAAGAATACAATTGGATACCAGAAAATCCCCCATTGGAATTGTTTATAAAAATCAATGTTGAAAATTATGATAGTACGATAGATAAAGTTCATTTTTATAAGGCGTTAGAAAAAGAAGATTCTGAATGGAGCAGCTTTCCATCATATTCAATGACTAAGATTTTTAATCTTGGTCACAACAACTTACTCAAGAAGAAATTATTAATTGAAATCTACAACTACGAAAATCATTATAATTTTTGGAATAATATGCTTTTATCATCGGATGACTGGAATTTGTACTTACAATATCCAGAAATAAAGTCCGCAATTATTTGCAAAGAAAACATATCTATTTTATTAAAAGAAATAGCTAAGTTATATAGCTACAAAAACTATTATGGAAATATTTGTACAACAGATACATTTGATTATTTAAATTTCAGCAGAGATAAAATATCAAAAAAAGTGTTATTAATTTTATACTTATTAAAAGAAAACACCAGTTTACAACTTTATAAATGATAGACTTGTTGATGAATCAGCTGTTTTAAGGTCTTTGTCATAGCATTTGATTTTATATGTGTTTCGATATTTTTCACGAAAGTGGCAAAAAATATCTGACTGCGAATGCCCTGACTTAATTCAAAACGAAACTCCTGTACGCTTTTTGTACGGTACTCAGAAAAATGTTCGTTCTGATAGGGCAGAATCTTCATGGCACAGTAACTGATGTTGATCAGATTAACCAGCATTTCAATCCCTTTGCAGCTTCGCACCATATAGTTGCAAAAAGACCAGAACGTTTTCTGTTCATAATAGCTTGTTTCAATATTCCAGCGAAACGAATATAGCAACAGTGGAATGTATTTCATACAGTCACTTCCGGTCTGGTTCAATGGTGCTTTTTCCTGCCATGCACAGAAAATCTGCAGATCTTCCGGGAAAATGGTACTAAAAAACAGTCGTTTTGTACCATGTTCTTTTTCTGTGGCAGTGACATAGGCAAGGATTTCCCTGTTGCCGCAGATCTTAGCGAGAACCCGGCGGACACCGGTATAATAATCACCGATCTTTTCATTGGAAAACGTAAAATCTGTTTCAACAGAAAGACGTTTTCCATGTTTGGCAGGACGTCCCCGATGACCGGTCTGTGCAGGTGCAAGATCATACATGACAGAATCAATCCTTGCATTGCCAATCAGATCCAGATTCGGATATTCATCAATGATGGATACCAGGTTCTGTTTTGTATACCAACTGTCACAAAGGATGACGACATGATCTTTGCTGTGAAATTCAGGCATAACCTGCCGGATCATGGAGGTTGCCAGTTCCAGTTTAGACTCTTTTTTCTGCCACATACGATAACCAAGAGGAACGGAAAGATAAGAAACTTTATCCCTATTCCAGACAGGTATGCAGAGCATGACACTCACAAAGCAGTGTCCATTCAGATAGTTGGAACCGTTGTGTGCGGCATGGTCAAACAGTTTTGAAACATTTTCAAATTTTGTGCCAAATTTAGATACCATCGTATCATCCCCACACAGAAACACAGGCTGCGTCTGCAGTGAATCTGGTACCAGCTTCAAAGCAATCCTGACAGTAGTATTCATAAATCTGGAATAATCAACCTTTGCATAGGAACATGCATAATAAAATACATTCAGTGATTTCTCCGTTATTCCGGATAAAAAATGCTGATACAGAAACCGGATAGAATGTGCGGATTCTAAGGTCAATATGGATAATATCAGCAGAAATAAGGTATCTGCTGTCGGAACAGAAAAAGTTTCAAAATAAATCAAAAAATATTGATGAAGTCTACCAATCAGTGTTTTTTCGTTGTATAATGCTTTTGTCGTACAGGGTCACTTTCCTTTGTAATGTTTTCAGCAAATTCATTATACATCAGAAAGCCCTGTGCGATATTTTTTTATGAAAAAGTTGTAAAGTGGTGTAAAAGAAAATTATATTAACAACTATAGTGAAGAAATAAATGATTTAATTGAACGATGTAAAAGACTTATCAAATATGAAAAATCTTACCCCACCGATGATAATTATAAGTATATGTGTAATGTTTTGAGAAGAGATGAAGAAATCTTTAATTGGTTAAGCAGACTTATTTCTTAATTTCTGCTATCTTCATAAATATACCTTTATACACACTTAAATGCATCTTAATATACTATATGACTAAATTTCTTTACAATAAGATAACAATAAATATATGGCAAGAAACAATTTTGTACCCAAATCGTACCCAACGCCATCTAAAAAATCCCTACAAAGCCCATAAATACAGGCTTTGTAGGGATTTACCTATTTATTCAAACTCGCAAAGTTTGGTTTAATTCTGATTGTTATAATATAGCCTGAATTATTCACGGAACAGTATCTGAACTGATAACTGTACCATGAATCCCCAAATTGACCCATGTAGCCTAAACATCGCTCAACCAATCTCCAAAAAGGGTATAAAATCCCTGTAGCAGAGTTCTGAGCGGTTATTAAGCTGTCAAGGTTCGTTAATAGTTGCTATTCCAGCTGTACATTCAGCTTACCGATATTTGAAAGTGTCTCATAGAATTCATTCTTATAAGGGCAGCTGCTACACAGCTTGAATGTGATATATCTTGCTGAACGAATTACTTTTGCAGCAATCTTCAGCAGTTTTAAACGGACGGTATCTATGCGTTGTTTTCGCATGTTTGCTGATAACGCCAATCGTCTAAACCAATTAAATATGTTATACGCAAGAGCGTGTACCTGAAGTCTGTTTGCATTTACGATTCTGGTATGACTGCTTACGGAAGCAAAATCAAAACCGGATTTGCTTTCTTTGATAAAGTTTTCCATCAGACCTCGCTTGCAGTAAAATTTGATAAGATACTCTGGTGCGGAATCCATGTTTGTGACAACAAATGTGTACATGTAAACCATCTGGTTTTCCGGCTTTTCAACCTTGCATACCACACGCCTTTCATAAGGCCATGACTTTGCTTTGTACATGAATTCACCATAAACTACCGCATAATCCACTTTGTTATTTCTGGTGATTTCATTAAGTTCATCCACAAAATAGGATGCTTTTTCACGGAGAAGACCATTCTCCTTCAGCCGGATCACATAGCTTGTGCCGTTTTCTTCGCACTGCTTATAAAGATCAGGAGTCGCAAAACCACTATCACCACGAAGCAGAATACGGATTGCAGGATAATCATTCTGGTATTCATCCAGTATCGGCTGCAGGAAGTCAACCACTCCTGTACAGGAATACTGTGTTCCATCACGAAGCTGTACTTTTATCAGATCTCCAGTCATTCCGTCATAACAGACAAGCGGATGATAACCATTGCTTTGATAATGAAAGTTAAAGGCTCTGCCTTCCTGTCTGCCGTATGCATCAAGAAGGGTGGAATCCAGATCCAGAATAACAGCCGATGGCATCTGAATACTGTAAATTTTCTTCCGAAGCACTCTGGCAATCGCAAGGAACTGGTTTAAGGTATCTTCATCCATACGGTTAAAGAATCTCGATACCGTAGGCTGTGATGCAAGCGCATCTTTTTCAAGTACAGACTTGAATACCGGATCATTGGTCAGTTCATCGGAAGCATCATCTTCGAAATAACCGGCAATGATCATATATATCATCTGGAGCAGATTTTTCTGATCCGTGTGATATCTGAATAATGCAGGATCATTGGTCTTGAAAGTTTTGTCTAAAAGCTTATCAATACCAAGCTTGCTTATGAATTCTTTGATAAGAAGCAGACCTGCATCGGAGGAGAGATCTCCTCCATCAAAATTTATTTTTATCTGTCTATTGCTTTCTAAGGCTAAGGTGTTTACAATACTCATAAAGGGCTCCTTTGGGTTATTTTTTAAGATTCGACACCTTAATTTTACCACAAATGGATGCTCTTTTTTCATTCATCTGATAGGTGAAAAGCAATATTCAGTTAAAATATAGAAACTATGTGGTTTTCAGCCACTTTCACGGCTGTGCCGTGAATAATATAGGTATAGTTATCTATATGAATATTCCTGTGCGGCGGAGCCGCCAGTCCAGTGTGGCGTGAGCCACCTGTCCAGACGGACTGAGCCACATAGGTTATAAATTATTCTCGTAGATTTTTAGCCAAACCGTATACTTCTCTCATGGATTTGTCATGCTCAGCATCAATACTTGTGATGTTGATGCGATAACTATCATGAGCAATGCGGTCAATGATTGCATCTGCCAGAGGACTATCATCACCACCGAGTTGGTCATACCATTCCTCGAATTCATACTGGGAGCAGAAAATCGTTGAAGATTTCTTGCGTCTCCGATGAAGCAGTTCGAAGATATCCCTCTGTTCTGAATCCGTTGGTTTCAATAGAAGCCATTCATCCAGAATCAGGACAACGGGATTGGCATACTTAGCCATGACTTTTTTGTAGCTGCCATCTGTCCGTGCCATCTCCAGATCAATAAGCAGATCAGGAAGACGGACATACTTTGTATTGAAATACTGCTTACAAGCCTCCATGCCAAAGGCACAGGCCATGTAAGTTTTACCACAGCCTGTAGCACCGGTGATAAAAAGATTCCGGTGTTCAGATATGTATTCGCAAGTTGCAAGCCGGTTAATAAGGCTCTTGTTAAGCTTGCGCCCGGAAGTGTAGTTGATATCCATGATACTTGCTTCCGGCTGGTCGAATCCAGCGTTACGAATCAGTCGTTTCTGACGATTATTTTTACGATTACTGTATTCAATGTCTACCAGCATACCGAAGCGATCCTCAAAGGGTACTTCTTTAAATTTAGAATCATCCAGCTGGTTGCGAAATGCATCTGCCATAGCAGTAAGGCGCATTTCAATAAGTTTATCTATTGTACTCTGATTTGTCATATGTGTTTACCTCCGATAGTAATCGGCACCTCTCGTGATGCCGTGTGCTTTATGTGTGATCTTGGATTCAGTCATTTCTGATTCCTGCTTTACAGAACCAGTTACGAGGATGTTTTTAATGCTCTTGTAACTGGGCGAAGATGTATAGGATAATGCTTTTTTACAGGCTGCTTCAAGCAATGCATCTGAGTATTTCTCAGCAAGCTTCAGAAGTCCCATACAGCTTCGGTAGGTCTGTTGTTCCACACGTTTGGAGGTCAGTACTGCATTGATCACAGTGTACGTATTTATGCCAATCCGCTCAGCCCATTTGCGGAACCGGTCACCGTTCCATTCCAGATATTTCTGATGGTCTTCCGGCATATGTTCCGTGACCGTGCTGTACTGCCCAGGGCGTCCTTTCAGACGACGGTGGGAAGCAATGCGGTTATGGTTGTAGAAAATTTCAATAGTGGTATCTGTTACCTTTACATCAACTTTCTTTTTGATGTATTCATAGGGAACTGAGTATAGCATTCCATCCACAGATATGTGATAATTGAACTGGACGGTGGCTGTCTTCCAGTCACTCAGTTCAAAACGGGTAGAAGGTAATGATGCCAGCAATGGTTTTTCTTCCTCAAGAAATAAGCTTCGCCGACTACCCTCTTTCTTTTGAAAGAGCCTTTGGTTGAACAGTTCGAGTTTGTCTCTGATTGCACGATTTAATTCGGCAAGGGAGAAGAACTGTTCATCCCGAAGTGCTGCTGTTATCCAGGTAGAGATATTTCCTACCGTTCCCTCAGCATTCGGCTTATCCTTGGGAGTCCTGACACGTGCCGGAATAATCGCGGTACCATAGTGTTCAGCCAGTTCCTGATAAGTTTCATTGATCTGCTGGTCTTTCCATCCGCCATTGTGAACAACTGCAGTTTTGCAGTTATCCGGTACGAGGATTCTGGCGACACCACCAAAATATTCGTACATATGGACATGTGCATTGATCCATGATTTCTGTTTCATGTCCAGAAATGCTTCCACGTATGCATACTGGCTGTAAGTCATTACACCGACAAATATGTATGCTTTGATGATTTCGCCGGTATCAGGATCAATGACTGTTGCAGGATCACCTGCCCAGTCAACTTCAACCTGTTCACCGGGTTTACGGTTGATATGCATGGTAGCACGATGCTTCTGCTCATCCTGTTGGATGTGATAGCAGAACTGTGAATACATGAGTGGTTCTTCACCGTTGGCACGGCAATCCTCCATGTATTCCGTCCATAGAAGTTTTTTGCTTACACCGTTGCGAAGCAGCTCCTTGCGGATGTAATCATAGTCAGGCATCCGTTTCTGAGGATGATTGTTTAATTGGGGATAAAATAATTTTTCAAGTACTTTGTCTGTTTGATTGTCTTGTAAAGGCCAGCACAGATTCAACTCCTGTGCTCGCTTCAAGACTTTAGCGACAGTATTTCTTGAACAAGGAACACTTAATGCAATGTTCCGGTTACTAAATCCCAAGCCAGCTAATCTTAGGATTTCACGGTATTTGGTCATTGTAGCGACCTCCTTATAATAGATTTACACAATGTTTGTGTATGAATCTATTATAAGACAGTGTGGCTCAACCGTACCGGAATGATGGCTCACTATAAAACGGAAGCGTGGCTCAATCGCACCGGACAGGTGGCTCAATCACCCCAAGATTATTCACTATACATTATTGTATTGATAGTGTGTATCTTTCCCACTCATTATTTTTCGTTTGTAAGTACGTAATCATCCGTATCTGTCAGCAACTATATTTTTCTGATACACTCTTTTCATAACAAAGAAAGGAAACTGTATCATTATGAAAACAGATGAAAAAATCACGCTGTGATCTGAAAGAATCCATGAATTTCAATTCAGTGGGCAGACTTGCAAAACATGGTGTCAGGAACATCACGTTCCAGTCTCTACAATGAATTACTGGATGCGCAAGCTGAAAAAATTGGACGAACAATCAGATACAGATATGATTTTTGCAAAAATGCCAACGGAAAAAGAGATTTCAAAGAATGAGACTTTGAATATCAGCCCGTCTCCAGTCCGCATTTTTATCACAAACGCTATTCGGATTGAAGTGATGCCTGAATGCCCGCCGGAATTTTTTCGTGTTCTGATCCAGGGGCTGAAAGATCATGCTTGATCTGGCAGGTGGCACAACCGTTTACCTTGCCTGTGGAGCTACGGATTTAAGAAAAAGCTATCACGGACTGGCTGCAATTATCAAGCTGAAATTCAAACTCGATCCCTATTCGCGCTGCATGTTTGCGTTCTGCAACCGCAGGCGGACTTCTATTAAGATTCTGCAATGGGACGGATCCGGTTTCTGGATTCTGATGAAGAGGCTTGACAAAGATTCCTTTCACTGGCCGGATACTCCGGATGAATTACAGAAAGTGACCCTGAAAGAGATGCATTGGCTGTGTGATGGTCTTTCACTTACTCCGAAGGGAGCTTTTGAAGAAAGACATCCAAAGATTGTTGTATAAAGAACGGATTTGTCAATTCGCAAAAAGCACGAAATACTCGTGGATATCGGTATATATTCCTACACAGTAAAACGTTGATTTTTCTCGAACAGCTGGACTTTCTATGCTATACTGGAATTATCATATAAGAGTTTGGAGATTGCCGGATGGATCCGTTTTTTACAGAGGAACAGCTGAATAACATGAGCCGTGAAAACATGATGGAAGTTATGAGAATCATGCAGAATCAGGTTCAAAAAAAAGAGACCGAGGTACAGCTTCTGAAAGACAAGCAGAAAGAACTGGAATTTATGAACGCAATGCTTTCAGACCGTCTTGCGCTTGCACAAAGAAGACGTTTCGGTTCTTCCAGTGAAAAATACGCAGATGGATATGAACAGATGGATCTGTTTAATGAGGCTGAAGTCAATGCAGATATGGATACTGCTGAGATTGAAGAGGAAATCGTGATTCCATCGCACAAACGGAAAAAACGCACCGGCAAAAAAGAAGAAGATCTCTCTAATTTCGAAGTAACAGAAACAATCGAATATAAACTGACCGGCGAAGACCGCTATTGTCCGGACTGTGGAACAAAGTATAAAGTCGTCACAAAAGAAGTCGTAAAACGACTGAAATTCATCCCCTCCACCTTTGAAGTGGTGGAAGAAGTAACCTATGTATACAGTTGTCCAAAATGTGGTGCTATGATCCGGCCGGAAAAAGAGTTTCCGCTGATCAAGGGAAGCATTGCTACACCTTCGCTGGTTGCCGGAATCATGAATGCAAAGTATGTCAATGGCATGCCGCTGGCAAGACAGGAACGGGAATTCGCAAGGTATGACTTAAATCTTTCAACAAAAACAATGGCAAACTGGATCATCAGCTGTGCAGACCGGTATCTGGGACTGCTTTATGGGCAGATGAAGGAAGAATTCCTAAAGAGCAGATACATCCATTGCGATGAAACCAGGATCCAGGTGATTGATGAACCAGATCAGAAAGGATCATCTCAAAACTGGATGTGGGTATATCTGACAGATCATTACAGTGAAGCCCCACAGATGGTTCTCTTTGATTATGAGAGAACGCGTGCCGGATATCACCCGGTAAACTTCCTTGGAGATACATTTCATGGATATCTGACGTGTGATGGATACCAGGCGTATCATGGACTGAACGATTCCATTACCGTAACCGGATGCTTTACCCATGCGAGACGCCGTTTTGATGCTGCACTCACGGCATTAAAAAAGGATTTCACAAAGGAGCAGCTGAAAGAAACAGTTGCATATCAGGCAATGACGAGGATCGGAATCCTGTATAAAGTAGAGAAACTGATCAAAGATAAGACACCGGAAGAACGGTATCAGGAACGCCAGAAGCAGTCGCGTCCAGTAGTGGAAGCCCTGTTTGAATGGCTGCATTCGATGGAAGATTCTGTAGACAGATCTTCCCTTATTGGTGATGCCATTTTATATACGCTGAATCAGGAAACCTATCTTCGCAGGTACTTGGATGATGGGCATCTGAGCATTGATAATAATAGTGCGGAGCGTGCAATCAAAAATTTTGCAGTAGGCCGCCGGAATTGGCTGTTTGCCAAGAGTATCCGTGGTGCAGATGCCAGTGCTGTTGTTTATAGTATCGCAGAAACAGCCCTGCTGAATGGTCTGAAGCCGTATGTATATCTTTCCTATGTATTAGACGAACTTCGTAAAATGGGACCTTTTCCAAAGCCGGATGATCTAAATCGGCTTTTGCCATGGTCAAATGAATTACCGGAAGGATTTCGAACCAAAAAGAAGAAATAAAATGTGACGCCCTGATGGGCGGCATTTTTAAAAAGTCAAGGTACAGATGATTACGTACTTACTTTCGTTTCACACATTTCTAGTACCAATCCAGTACCACTGCTATATTGTCATTATTGTTGTGTGTAGTTACGGTGGCTTGCAGGTTTGTTTACTATTCAAGAAATAATCTTCTGATGGTTTGCAAGTCCACCTATGAAAATTATAATCTTCGGATGATGTTTCTGCAACTAAAAGTTTTGTGGTACTAATGGGCAGTACCATTATTTTCCATATCATTCATCAATTTATCAAAGTCACTTTCATATATTGAATCCTGTATAACCCTATATTTTTCAAACTCACTTTCTGCAAATTCCTTTGCAATAGCTGCTGTTACTTTCCCTTTATCCTGAAGTACGTCCGCATCATTGAATCTAAGAAATGCGTCAAGCTTTGTTTTCCAATCTTCCATAGTCATAGGAATATGTCTTCGCGCCTGTCTTGTTGCATAATCAAGATACATTGTCACAATTTCATTTAATTCAGCAAGTTCGTCTTTTTCTAAATAATTCTTTGCAATCGATACATCTGTTTTTACAATTTTACCATCCGGTGCATTTTTCCATGATTTAAGTCCCATATGTTCCTTATTATGATCAGCTCTTGCCACAATCACTTCTGTCGCTGTATTACCATGAACTGCATAATGCATCTTATTCTGTACTGTTGCATAAAACTCTCTTGTCACCTGTGAATTCTTATCATAATCAACTGCTGTTGCATATATATCTGTGATTTTCTGGTAAAATCTTCTCTCACTTGCTCTGATTTCCTGAATCTCGGCAATAAGATGCTCAAAATAATCTTCGTCGAAAATCTGTCCATTAATCAATCTACTTTTATCAAGAACATAACCCTGCTTTGTAAATGTATCCAACACTTTGGTTGCCCATGTCCTGAACTGCGTTGCCCGTTCTGAATTAATGCGATACCCCACAGCAATAATAGCTGCTAATGAATAGAACTTATAATTGTATGTTTTTCCATCATCCGCAGTTTGTGCAAATTTTGCACAAACTGAGTTTTCATCTAATTCGCCCTCTTTAAAAATGTTGCTCAGATGTTTTGTAACCACACTTCTATCTACATCAAAAAGCTGTGAAATTGCCTTCTGAGTAAGCCATACATCGCCATTCTGAACCCTGACTTCTATTCCGTCTTCTCCTGCATCTCGTGTGAAAACCAGAAAATCCACAGTACTATTTCTTATCTGTAATTCTTTGCTCATAAAAGTGTTCCTTTCTCTATTATCATGAACGTCTTCCTTACATCTTATGGACTCCATATGTTTTAGTCATATTCGCCTCAACTGTTATTTCCAAATGTAATTTCCATCAATTCACCTGCGATCTCATTGCTCAAAACTCTCATAATACTGTCATCAACCCTATCCTTCGCCAGAAGATTAATATTACCATACCAGACTACTTCCTGGTCAATCACTGCAAACCGCTCACATGATTCCTCTACTGTTTTAATATAAAATCCAGCTTTGCGCATATCTTCATGTAACTGCATCCAGTATGCTGCATCTCCAAATCCATAGGAATCCGGTGTCCATGTTACTATTGTAATCTGAACTCCCGATGCCTGTTTTTCTTTTAGCATATTAATCAGTTCATAGACTTTTTGACCACTAATTGCAGGGCTTGAAATAATTATATTTTTATTTGCATCCAGTAAATCTTTATGATAATTTTCAGTATAATTATCGCCGTCATATATTGCATTAACTGTCTGTTTGTTAATTTGCAAACCACCTGCAATCTCATATCCTATCTGTTTATATGCTTTAAGTCTCTTCATATACATGTTATTAAACATTGGGATATGGTTGTCCACATAATCATATATTATTACATTTTCTTTATCCTCATAATCTCGATTCAACCTACCAGCATACTGTTCAACAACTCCACGGAATGATACAGGTGTTGCCATAAAAAGTGTATCCAGTCTTGGAAAATCAAAACCTTCTCCCACCAGAGAACCTGTGGCTATTAATATCAGAGTCTCAGCTTTATCAACCTGATGCATCTGTTCAAGAATTTTCTTGTGTTCTTTCTTAGAGTTATTACCTGTCATCAAGAATACATGGTCTGCATAAGCTTTCAAACGCTCATACAATTTTTCTGAATGATCCTTGTATCGGGATAAAACAACCGGAGTACGTCCTGCCAACACGCAATTCTTCACATCCTCAACAATCTGTTCATCCCTAAGATCATTATTATGAATAATCTCATAAGCTTCATTTGGATGCATCTTGCTGGTAAGCACACCTCTTGGTGAAACAGTTCTGGTAAAACGCGGATATACAAGATGCTGTATTCCCTGCTCCTTAGCCTTTTCCTTTGCTGTATAACTGTATCTTATAGGTCCGATAAGCATATAATTGATTTTTTCCAGTCCATCTCCTCTTTTCGGAGTTGCTGTCACACCATATACATACCTTGCTTTTACTTCTTTTAGCACATTTGCTATTGTTTCAGAAGCACAATGATGACACTCATCAATTAGTACAAGTCCATAATGGTTCAACAACTTATGGTACTCACCCTTTTTGCACAATGAGCCTGCCATTGCAATATCTATGATTCCAGTCATTGAATCATGTGCTCCCTGTAATGTTCCAATCAGACTTTTTCTAGTTCTTAATCTTCCAGTTTTCGTTTTGTACTGGGGTAGTTCTTCATCTATAATTAAAAATTTGTTTAGAGCATCTTTCCATTGTTCTATAAGTGCAGATGATTCAAGCAGAATCAGAGTATTCACTTTCTTTTCTGCAATTACTGCACTGCATACAACTGTTTTTCCAAACGCTGTTGCAGCATGAAGTATTCCATTATCATGCTTAGTCAGTTCCTTTAACGCCTTGTTCTGTTCAGGTCGTAGTTCTCCATTGAATTCTACATTAATATTTCTTCCCTGCTGCCTCTCGTCATCAATAGTATATTCAATTCCTGCCTTATCAATGTTTGCTATTAATTCATCCTGTAATCCTCTTGGAATCTGTATGTATCCACCAAGATGGTCTTTTCCAAGATAAATCCACCTCGAAGTATCATAATTAGATGTTCCAATCGCACGATTTTTATAAAATACTGGGTTACTAAAGGCTGCCATTCTGCGAATCTTATTCTGCATCGCAGGCTTAAGATTCGTGCTGTCGACATATATACCATTTGATAATGTGATATCCATTTTCCCATCAACATCTGATTTTGCAAAATTCTTCATTCTATCCCATGGCTTTTCCCTATTTTCTTCATCACTGGATGCTTCAAGGTCATCTGCTGTAAATGCCCATTCCCTTATCTTATTCTCCAGAAATTCTTCTGAAAACTTAGGTTTACTTAATAAAGCATTCCATTGGTCAGGATAAGCATTCCAGTTACTATCCACAAATGCACTATTGCCATCTTTTAACGCCCTTCCCTGTAATGGCAATGCAATCAGGTTTCCTATTGCCACATTTTCTAAGGAATCCTGTGCTGGCAGCATTCTGTCATAATAATTGAATGACTTTAAATTCACCTGTTCTGCACCTTTATCTAAAAGTGCAAAGCCAAATTTACGAACCAATGCCGCCGATATTGGCTTGTCAAAGAATATCCATATATGTGCACCTTTTCCTGAACGAGAACGCTCTACCAAAGGTTCTATCCCATTTAATGTGCAGATATCTCTCATAGCTTCGACTTCTTCAATCCATGTATCATCTGTATTTGCAAAATCTTTTTTTTCTGCATTCTTCTCATGATTATCAAAATCAAATACTAGAAATCTGCATGTTCCATCATCCAACAATGGATACACACCTATTACATCTTTCGCAGCATAAAAGTTTCCTCTCAAATGCATCAATATAGTTGATAAATCTAATCTTGTATACGAACAATATTTGCAATCCTTACAGTCTATATGTGTATTTAATTTCCTATGGCAATTATCTGACCAAAAATTATCACACTGCGGATAATATGCTGCCTCTCCGTTTTTATTTACATTTCTTTTCGCATATACATCTGTTCTTCCCCAAAAGAATGAGAAAAAGAGCTTTGCCATCCTATCTGTAATTTCTTTGGGGTGCACAATCCTTTTCCCCTGTTCTGGATCAAAATCCTCTTTCTTTTCCGTTTTCCTTATACTTGCCAGTTCATTTTGATATGACAGTCCCGCTTTATCCAATATATTCTTTAATACCTGATTTTCCAATTGCAGGTTATTTAACTGCTTCTGCAATCTCGTCACATTCTCTATTGGATCACGCATTTGTCATACCTTCCTTTCCGTCATTATCTATTCATCTCAAGTATTCTTTTCACTTCCTGCCTCAATTCTCCACTGAATTCTGATAAATCATCATATGTAATTACATTCAATCTTATAAGACGAATGATATCCCATATTGCCTCTGATTTACTCATCTCCATGATAACTCCCGGATGACGCTTATCTTCCTTTATCCGCTTTTCCAGTTCCCAGAATTTCTCTGATGCAGGCTTTTTATCATCATTTAGAAAATTTACGTACTCTTTAACAAGACCTTCCATATAATTTTCCTGCCAGCCTGATAATTTTTCTCGAAATAGTTTCCAATCCTTTTTGTTTATATCCATGATTTTGAACCTCCTCAGTCTCACGTTAGTCTCAAAAAACAATTTCAAAAATGAGACTGACTTGAGACTACAACTTTATAATTCACCTACAAAACCAGAGGTTATCGCATTTTGCTATACCATAAAGTCTCACTTAGTCTCGAATCTAGTGAGACTTCGTTGAGACTAACTCTGGAATATCCTTGAGCGAACGTTTAGTTGACACATTGAGTGCCATATTTACTGTCGTTTACTTAATTTTCCATTCTCCACCATTATCTGGCCCTTTTCGTTCTATGATACCTTTATCCTTTAATTCTGATATATATCTAGCAATTGTTCTATCTGTGACGTCTAAGGCTATTCTTAATTCGTCAATAGAAATATTCGGGTTTTCCGAGATCATTTTTAGGATCTCACATGCCTTAGCAAGCTTCTTCTTAGAATACTCTGGCATTAACTTCTTAATTTTTTCTTCCGAAATTTCTATGACATTTTCTATGACATTTTCTATGACATTTTCATTCACCTGTGTTGCATAATTAGTTCCATAATTCAAATTATATAAAGTCAATGTAAAATCATCATTATCTGCATCAAAAACCGGCATCTTAGTCTCATCAAATTCAACCTGTCCCTCATAGTCTGCCAATATTTTCTTAAATCCACTACCTCTACGCTCCATGTATTTCAAGCGGCTGAATATATCAGCTAATATCGGATTTCTTCGCTTTGATGGGATTTTCAATAAATCTTTTCCTGCTAAAGATATTCCGCTTACCATTCCACCCGGTGAATATATTTCGATTCTATCATCGAACATATCTATATGGACTTCACTGCCTATCTCCATATAGTTTCTATGAATTAATGCATTTACTACACCTTCAAGCACTGCCCGATCCGGATAATCCGGCATTTCAATTCTGCCGTCCCCAACCTTACGCCATGCCTTCTTAGAGTTATTTCTTACAAAATCTGTTCCATCTTGTAATAATGTGACAAGACTGCCAGTATATTCCTTATCATCAAGTGCATCTACAATTCCAGATGCCTTAGTAAGTCCATTCCATCTAGTGCAAAACAATCTGGACTGACGCACAGGTGATTCATCTGCCAGAAGTGCTCCGGCATTCGTCAGATTACATTTTTCATCAACCAAACCAAAAGATTCATAATCTGTATCTTCAAAGGTATTTCCTGTTCTCTGTTTATATACTGATTTTAATTTTGTAAATGACATATTGTTAAAATCATATCTTGACTTCAGACTATCATAACTTTCACCACTTCCGCGAAGTACCACTCTCTTAACTGCGAAGGTGTCGCCGGAACACTTTCATTTCCTATACGCATAAATGCAATAAGTTGCCCATCACCCTCATAATAGTATGGAGTCTGCTGCCCTTTCATAACTTCTACAATAACGAATGTCTTGTCATTATATTTTTCAAATGAAAGCTTAAACTCTGGTATCGGATTAAGGTGTGTTTTAATTATCTCACTAATTTTTTCTGCATCTCCTTCAGCATCCGAAAGACCAACCAACGCATCATCATTTGCCACACCAAATACCAGCTTACCACCATAGCAATTTGCAAATGCACTTATACTCTTGCACCAGCTTTTGGGTTTCTTTGTCTCAAGTGCAACCTTTTTATCGTAATCTGTGGTTTCGCCGATTAGCTGCTTTATATCCATAGTTCTCACCATCCTTCTACATTAAACAAGTGCCTATTTACATCACATGGGTAACAAAGCTTCTTTTGTAATTCCCTTTTCTTCCAATTGTTTCATTATCACATTTTTTAATCTTGCAGGAATGACCACCTTTACCAAAAAATTACCTCCGTCCAATTCTTTAGGAGCTTCCGGCTCATGCGGGCACAATATATTATTCCCCGCATTAACACTTGTTCTCATTTTATCAATCGGAGTTTCAAATTTCACACCACAAACATATAAACACCCTTTTTGTCTTTGTATTCTCATATTTTTTAAATACGGATTACGTGGTTGCATAATCATAAAGCCGTGGTCCAAATAAGAAACTAAATCAGTATAGAAATCCTTTTTATAAGTATAATTGTCTTTCAATTCCGGATATTTCTGCAAAAGTATTTCTGCATATTCACTTACACTTATACGTTGCTTTTTAACATTAACAAGTTCACACTGTATCTTTATTCTTGTCCATTTAGGATCATATGGCGAATATGACCATATAAATATAGCCGCATCTTTTTCAATATTTTCACAACAAGCAAAAAACAATGCTACATTTATATCCATTGTAAAGTCAATTAATCTTGTAGCATGTATATAATGCTGATTATATGCCATTACTTCAAATAGTAAATCTCCATATTCCGATATACTCTCATCCACAGATGTATCTCTGCATATACTTGGAGTGATTTTCCAAGAAGAATCACTTTGTCCTCTATAAAATGCCTGTAAGTAAGTTCGTTCATCACCTGGGTCACCTCTACCTGATCTTGGTAAATCATAGAACGAATTATAATCATTTGCAATTTGATATATCTGCGAAATATCTTCTACCATAATTTCCTGATAATCATATTTTTCTTCAAAATCTGACATATAGCCACCTCTGCTAAAACTTGCTAAATCAATCGTAACGCTCTATCAATCATTTTATATTCTTTTCTACTTATTATTGGCATATATACATCAATATAGTTATTCTCCGCCCATTGAAGTATCTCATCTAGATCAGCATACATCTCATTCTCTTTTTTATTATGTAACATACGATTATTGTTATTCTCAGCGACTGTTTCCTGCTGTCTACATCCAATATATATTTCTTGTGGCAAAACAAAATCTTTTATTATCCCTGATTTTCCCATATTAATATCATCTTTAATTACTATCCGCCATTCAGGTTGAATGAGACCCGTTTAAGCTAAAACTTTGCTTTTCCTTCCATAATGTCTGTTCCTTTAAGCATTTCGTATTTCATAGAACTCTCTACTGCAACCTCCTCTGCCGCTGCTCCTTTCGCCTTTACTACTGGATCATCTATCATATTGTCACCTTTTACTTCCAAAATCAAATAACTTCCATCGTCCATTTTTACTAAGAAATCTGGATAATACTTCCTTAATCTATTAGATTCCGGATCAATATATGGAACATAAAAATCTGTCTGGTCAGCAGTAAACATTCCAGTGAAATAAGCTTTTTTTACGTGCTCATTTGCAAGCAACTGTAAAAATAATTGTAACTCAGGCTTCGAATCAAAAACGTAGGTATCAGCGTGAAAACTCTTGCCTTTATTTTTCATAACAACAGAATCCTCTGAATTCTGCATTATAATCAAATCCTCATTTCCACTAAACTCATAATATCCACCTTCTTTAGGCTTCTTAAGTAATTTAACATCAACATTTTCTTTTACAATCTCTTTGTCAACTCGGTATAATGCCTCAAATATGGTTGGCACAATTTTATCATAAATAATATCATTATGTTCATTAACTGCTACTAATATCTTATCAATACCTTCTTCTGATTCCCTCAGTATCCTAGCAACTTCTGTGCATCTAATATCAGGAAAATATTTTGCTACTTCTGCCACCAACGTTATCTCAGTATACGCTGTTTTACTAACCATATAGTTAACATTGCTTTCACGCACAACCGACGAAGTTGTAAGTCCTTCTTTAACATACATTGTCGCATCATAATTTTCTGTTTCTATTTCTTTCAAACCAAACGATAATCTACTATCATAATTCTTAGTTTCCAAAGAATATTTATAATGCAATCTGTTCATGCGCAATGTTCTAGGAGGTTCTTTCACACGTACAGGAACTTTCTTACGTTTTTTATCCTTCTTAACTACAAGTTCCTCTATGCTAGTTCTAAAATTCTTTTTAAGCTCATCATCCAATATATCCATATTCTCTTTTGACAAGTACACTGTGGCCGTTAGTTGTTCATCTGTAATTTTTCTCAAGCATCTCATTGTTGCTTGAAGCACAAAAACTTTTGACTTTGGACTTCTAAAAAGAGCCACGCTAAATAATGATCTACAGTTCCACCCCTCTCTACCTTTATTAACAAGCAATATAAACTGCTTCTTACTGCCTGCTGTTCCAGCTATATCAAGATTGTTAAAATCTCTTATGTCTTCAGATTTAGTAATCTTTTCGTCTCCAACATTAACTAAAATTTTATCAAGAGGTATTCCCAATTCAGATAGTACTTCTTCAACAACTGGCCTGATTTCATCACGAACTTCTGCTATCTCTGCGCCAAAAATAGCCATTTTAGGTGCTAATCCCTCATATTCTTTTCCACCATACTTTGCCCAGAAATCGGCAATAACAGCTTTTAGGAATTCTTTGCTTTTTACGTTACTATAACCAATAACGCTAGTATCTTTTAAGAAATTATTTCTAATTGCCGCTTGCAATCCATAAGCATATATAACCTCTGGAAGAATCTTATTATTGACGTATGGTGTTCCTGTAAAATTATAACAAGCAACCACTTTACTTCCATGCTTAGATAATTCCTTAGACAATTTATTTATAGTATTACGCAGGCTAGTACCCTTACCATTTTCGTGCAAAGCCTTCTCCAAGTCTGCTCCAAACATATGATGTGCTTCATCTACATAAATACCCATTTGTGAAAGCCTGATAAGTTTCTCAAAACGTTGATTTGTCATCAAATCGTCGTTGTTACTGATTTCCTGTAATATTCCAAGAACATCATCCAATACGGATTGTCCCGGTATCTGATCACTAAACAACTTGTCTACATAACTTTTTTCTTTATGCTGAGCCTTTAATATAATTTTCTGTGTATTAGAAATAATTATATTATACTTGGAACCATCTAATGTATTTAATGTGGTTCCACTATCTTCAAGAAAATATACCTTAATATTCGCATCTAATACCCCAATATATTCCGGAGGTACAACCTTACTCTTATCAAAAGTTACTATTTCTTTTAACGATTGTAATACTGTTTTGTCCGGAGCAAAAACCAATGCATTATGACAATACTTATCATCTCGAGGCCATTTTGAAGCAAGAAGAAACTCATAAAAAATACAGGTAGCCATGAGAATTGTCTTACCTAGTCCCATAGTTAATGCAAAAATATAGTTTGGGTAATCTTCTGCATATTTCTTTATTTGTAAAAAGTAATCATGATACTGTTTTGGTGAATAAACATCATATAATGTCATCTGTCCAGTTTCATCATAGAATCGCCTGTCTGAAAAAACACCATTTCTCTTTGACCAGTCATCAAACATCTGATACATCTGTTGATTATTCATAAATTCTTTTACAAATACATACATTTCTAAGGCTTCAAACTGTGGGGTTCGTAAAAATGCGTCTGGGTTCTTTTCTTTGTCATTGTAATCCAGATATTTCTTAGTTATTTCACGATACCTATTTCTTATAATTCCTTTATTATCTACATAAAATGAACGAAGAAACTCAAAAAAGGCAAATTCCATTCCAACTTCTTTTGCCATATCTATACCTCCAGTTCAAGTGACTCAGATAACAAGTCTGTTATCTTTATTTTAATTTTACCTGCAGAATCTGGAATTTTATATATACCAGATACCAACTCATCTTTTGCTGGAATATCACAAATTGTCGGCCTCATTGTCTGACCATCATAATCCCAGTCAATATAGATAGATTCTACCAACTGCCTCCAATCTTCAACTGATTCTTTCTGCATGCTTAATTTCTGTAAAAGATTCATCGGATAAAATTCTTTTATTATAATCTGATGGTTTTCTTTAACAACATTGGCATCTGCTTCTCTCTTAAATTGTAAATCTTTCTTATCCCTAAGGATATCAACTATCTCTATTTCCAAATTATACGAAGAAAGTTCCTGTTCCAACGATGCTTTCAAATCAGCTTCATGTCCCATGCAAATAATCTTAATTTTTTCCACCACCCCATTCGGATTTTCTTCCTTGCGCTTTTCAAATGTATGGTATGGTAAATTAGCCTTGAGTTCTTCTAAATCAGCCTTTGTTGCAATACGATTTGTAGGCATGATTTTAACCATCCAGCCATCTAATTCTCCATCATATACTGTAGATGAACCAAATTTTTGAATTCCAAGAGCGTCAATTAATAAAGATTTTGCTTCAACTGGATTTCTAAAAAAGTCATAATTATTTACATTATAAACTTCAAACCCAGTATATTTAGTATTATCCAAATCGTTAGATGCAGTTATCAATCTCTTTGTTGTAGTTTGTATTGCCCCAAGATTAATATCTGCACCAATAAATCGTCTTCCTAATTTCATAGCAACAGCTTGTGTGGTTCCAGATCCCATAAAACAATCAAAAACAATATCTCCAGGATTTGAAGCTGCTTTTATCACTTGTTCTAATAACTTTTCTGGCTTTTGTGTAGGATAATCTAGTCGTTCTTTCGCAAATGGATTAATTATTGAAATATTCCATACATCTTCAGGAAATTTTCCATCTTCATTTGGTTTATAATCCAATACTCTATCATCACTGCCGTTATTCTTATATTGATTTCTTTTCAGTGTGGATTCTGCATATTCCTGTCGTACATCATTATAGTTAAATGTTTGTTGTCCATATTGTTTAGCATACCAGAAAATTGTATCGTGCTTCCTACCAAAAAAATTATGCCCTATTCTCCCCCCTGAATAATTCCAAATAATTTCATTCAAAAAATTTTCCTTTCCAAACACTTCATCCATTATTAATCTGACATACCCACTTACTCTCCAGTCACAATGCATAAAAATCGTTCCTTGCTCGCTAAGCAGTTCTCTAATAATTGTCAAACGTTCAAAAATAAATTGTAAATATTCATCATTGTTCCAAATATCTGTGTACTGCTTTTCTTCAAACATCGAAGCATCACCTGTTACAGCTTTCTTTTTTAACTTAATTTTCTTCACATAATCTGCACTACTAGCAAATGGTGGATCAATATAAACCAAATTTATTTTTCCCATAAAATTCTGAAGTAAATGCCCCATAACCTGTAAATTATCACCCCAAAATATTTTGTTCATCCAACCATCTTTTGTATTACCATATACTTCTTTCAACTGAGCAGGATAGAATTGTTCCGTTTCATAGGCTCTTTTCCCTGTCCAGTGTAACTCCGGATATCCTTTTATTGGTTGTTTTTTTTCAAATGTAAATGAAATCTGTCCATCCATTAGCAATCTCCTTTTCTTCTACAGTAATGTCTCATATCACAGTTGGCACAAAGATTTTTATCTTTAGCTCTGCCACTAAAATCTTTATGTTGTATTTTTTCAACCACTGCATCAAATTCTTTTATTGTTTTATCAATCATTTCCGTTGACTTATTAAATGTTATTGTTGGTACACCATTATCCTCACCTGTATAATACAAATGCATTTTACTTACCTTTTTACCTGTCTTTTCCTCAATAAGATGAGCATACACTTCAAGCTGTCTCCTATAACGATTCATCTCCGCTGTTTCAATTAAAACATCTGGTTTCTTCTCGGATTTAAAGTCAACAATCTCTACTGTATCACCTTCGCCCTTGATAAGGTCAACCTTTCCAAGCAATATATAATCAGGCTTTACTAAACTTACTTCCACCTCTGCATCTTGAATTCGACTCCAGTCACTCTGATTTCTCTCAACATACCTCAAAACCTGTTTATACGCAGCTTCTATCTGCGGTTGTCCTAAATAAGAATGCTCACACTTCGATAATGTCATATAATTTGTATCAAACCACTCTCGTATTGTTTCCGGCACTATTGTCTGTTCTTCATGACGCATAGCTGCACGATGAATATCTTCTATTGTCTCATGCACTAATGTTCCAAAGAGTGTTGCACCTACTCTTACCTGCGTAAATCCAAGTTCTTTGAAAAATTTATACTGTAGTGCACAATTCTCATACAGAGCAATGTGCGAAGTAAAAGAATATGTATCCTTTATATTTACAGGCTTTACCTTTTCTAACTTTATTTCTGAAAGATTTACATCTTCATAAGCAGGTAGCTTCTCATAGCACTCTTCAAAATATTTGCTTGGTGTGGCTCCATGACTTTTCTTTTCACAACAAGAGAGTACCAATAAATTTTGTGCTCTTGAAAATGCCGTATAATATAATCGCCAAAAATCAAAGAATTTTATATCTTCCCTTGTCTCAAAAACTTTTCTATGAAAATATTTATTTTCTATTTCTTCTAGCAAATGATTTCCACTACTTCTCGGTGTTCCATTTAATGAATCAACAATCACTATCGGAAACTCCATTCCTTTTGACTGATGTATAGTCATAAATGAAACGCACCCACTCGGAGCATACTCCGAATCATCTTCATACTCTGTAATTCCTCCATCAAATAAGAAGCGAAAATACATATTAAAAAAACGTTCTACTGACTCTACAATATTGTTTTCCGTGAAGACATCTATCCTATGTAGATATTCGTACTTTCCCAAAATTGAAGATAAAATTGATAAGTTTCTTGCAGGTCTTTCATCTATCACCCCTGATTTCATATCTATCCCTAAGTATGTACTAAATGGTTCAAACTGTAATAACTGATACAGTAATCCTGTAAATGCGTAATCTGCATTGTCCTTTCTTAGATTAGCGTGTTTCTGCATCTTCTCTGCAATCCATTTACCCAATGTATCTCTATACTGTAAAATAAGCTCTCTTGCTGCAGCTATACATTGAGTATCGTAATATTTATAGAGATTTTCAAAATCATATGAAAACTCTCTTTGTTGTAACTTACGAACATACTCTGGAAAACATAAGATCATACACCCTATTACCTGCTTTATCTCTTTTCTTTCAAAGAACATTTCCGAACGAGGTGAATAAACTTTAATACCATGTTCCTCAAGATATTCAACCATACCTATGATTTTATCTCCTTTAACAGACTTACAAAGAACTGCAATCTGATTATAATCAGTTAGTACGCCACTACTTTTTAATTGTGTAATAAATGAATACACTTGTTCATACCAATCATCTAACAAATCTTTTCCCGAACATTTAATAACGCCTACTTTAGCAGCCTTTTTCCCTTCCGGTGGAACAATCTTCTTCTCAAACCTAAAATTCTTCCACATAAAATCATATGCTCTACCATCTGTTGTGCTCATCCACTTATTGTAAAAATCAATAATTTGTCTCTCTGAACGATAATTTGTAACAAGTTTAACCTGCTTACATTCTCCTTCTGCAAAATGGCCTGGAAATTCCAATATATTTCTTATTGTTGCTCCTCTAAAACGATACAAACCTTGGTCATCGTCTCCCACAACACATATATTTTTATTTTTTCCGGCAATCAAAAACACAAGTAATTCCTGTATGTAATTTGTATCCTGATATTCATCCACCATCACATATTTAATTTTCTGCTGTATTTCTTCCAATATGCTTGGTTCCTCGATCAATAATTTATATGCTTCTGTTTGAATACTTGAAAAATCAATTAAATTCTCATCTTCCATCAAGATATTGTACTGTTTCATAATATTTGCAACAGCCACAATATGTTTATCCGAGTCTTCCTGCATTTCATCAATATCAACCAATTCTTCAGCAAGATTATTAACATACTTAACTATTTCTCCAGCTTGTCTCCAAGCTCCTTGCTTTTTATCAAATATAACATCAAAATAAGGCAAGTTCCTAAATCTATTAATCTTTTGAAACACCATATACTGCTGATCAAAATTATCCAGCATCCTATAATTTTTCTTAATCCTTGTATATTCAAGATGATCTTTAAGAATTCTCAGACAAATTGAATGAAAAGTACCAATATACATTTCATTCAGATTTACGGATACTCCTATTGCATACAATTCATTTGTGATACGTGTAATCAGTTCTTTCGCAGCCTTTTCTGTAAATGTAGCAATCATTATTTCCTCAGGAAGCACATCTTTTTCAGTTATAAGATAAACAATTCTCTTTACTAATGTATATGTTTTCCCTGTACCAGGGCCTGCAATAATCAACAACGGACCATCTGTTGTTGAAATAGCACTTCTCTGTGCTTCATTTGCGTTTCCAAAATCAAATGCCATATAAGTACCCCCTCTGCATTTAATTATATATTCTCATATATTTATAAATTCTATTTCGTATTACATCTTACTTTTCTGACTTCTTCTTGTATCGTCCATCCGCAGGCTTTATTGCATCTGAAGGAATTAACCATGTTTTTCCTTTTTTTATTGCACCTTCAATTCTTCCTTCTGCACATAAAACACCTATTCGACGTGAAGTGATATTCCATCTTTCTGATAATTCCACAGTCGTTAAATACTCCATAATCTTACCTCTTCAAAATCATACATAAGTAGAAACATAAAACTAGTTTGATTATACATCGTTTATCGGAATAATACAAACAAAAAAGAGAAGGATTTCTCCCCCTCTAATTCATTACTCCAATACCTCATCTAACATATCATTAAGTTTCATATACTCTACACCTAATGATTCACATACCATTGGAATTCCATTATTCTTGTTTCCTTCATCAGTTACTATAATCCCATCTTCTAAAATAGCTGTTGCAATCAAAAATGGATCTCCATTTGAGCTTCCCTTTGTTTGAATTTTTATTATTTGTGGAAATTGTTGTAATATTTCTGTAGTCTTTAACTGTACTTCCTTTGATAAAGGCAAAAAAGCATCTTTGTGTTCCTTTGCCCATTTTACAATATCATCATCTTTTAATTCTTCAAATATTTCCGAACTTGAAATAAGTTGCCCATTTTCTACAAGTTCATTAAAAGCCTGCCATATATGTGAAAATGCTTTCTTAGTCATATTATAGTTCTTTGATGCATTAATAAGTGCACAGGCATCTATTACATACTTTTTACTCATATGAACATCACCGCCCGTTCTATATTACTTATGTGTTTACCTTTTATACTAAGTGTACTACACATCTCACCATATGATATATCGCCTCTGCTATAAGCAGATAACACTTTCTTTGGAAACAAATAGCCTTCTTTACTCAAGTAGGTAATATAATATTTTACTTTGAATTCTCTATCTTTCTTATTCTGAATAATAGAATCCTGTTCTTCTTTAAATGAGTCACTAATCCTCTTGTATATAGAATAATAATCTGACCTATTAATAATATCTAATTCTCTTAACCTTCTTACTACCGAAAATGTGCTTACTGCATACTTATCCGCAATAGATATTAAACATAAATCTGACCACTCACCATATAAATTAAGTGCATTTGATGACACATATCTAAAACTTTCTTCTGGCATTAATACTTCTGCAGCAATTCTATCACATATTTTTTCTTCTTCATCATTACGCTCATCAAAATCTATTAAGCATAATGATGAAGACCTTCTAACCAAATGTGCAACTTCATGAAATAATGAAAAAACTTTAGCTCTCTCAAAATCTTTATTATTAATTGCAATGATAGGAAATGTATCATAATACATAGAAATGCCTCGCATCTCAGACAATGATACTCCAGTTATCTGAGCAACCATTATCCCATAATGTTCTAAAAGGGCTCTATAATAATTAAATCCATTATTTCTATATGCTGATTTATTCTTAAATGGCAAATCTAATTCAAAATACATTCTTATTACATCTGCTATCTGTTTTTCGCTTAATTTCGGGTCAACGCTGGGCAAGCTCCTATATTCCGTATCATCAGATAGATTAACTATAATTTGCCTATTACCAGTTATTCTACCAATTTCAGACCACAATTCATAACTTGTTTCTCTATAAACAGTATCATTGTATGTCCTACGATCGGTATAAGCTTTTGTTTTTTTCTCAGGTGGATTAGACAAATAAAATGTTGCAAATGGAACTTTGTATAAATTAGCAAGTTTCTTTGCTTCTGTAATTGAAGGCAACTCTTCGCCTCTTTCCTATTTATCAATTACTTCTGACCTAAACCCAGAAATATGATTAGCAACATCACTTGTTGTGCCAAATGGTGTTTCAGAACGTGCCCATACAAGCATTTTATAATTTACATATGCATATTTTTTTGCACCCATACAAGTATGCACCTCCCTTTGAAAATATTTGGCATTATAATATATATTAACAAAACAGGCTAATTGTCATGTTTTCTGAAATTATAATATCACACTTTTCGTTTCAAAGATATTAAATTTACCACTTTTCATACATGTTTAACATATTCTTATTAAAAAAATCCTTATTTAAAACCTAACCATTTCCTCTTCTCAGCCCCTGTTTTGCGTCCTATCTTCCACTTTTTTCTTATCAGTATCTCTGCCAACACTCTCATCATAAATTTTCTGAAACTCCTCATACATTTCATCTCCATCCTTTTTTATCCCCAGCCTTTTCATTACATCTTAGAACAACCTTATGCTTCCACTCACATCAGCAATATCAAATCCAAATATATCAGCCTTAACAGAATCACTGACATTCTCATAACCACCAAGTTCTGATATTCTCCTGACAATCCAACCAGCTTTATCCACAGGTTCAGTTTCTCTAATTTCCACAAATTCATTTTTATCTGTTACATCAGTCATACTTTCGCCAACTCTTGCCACATTCACATCAGGCGAATTATGAATCTCTGGTATTCCTATCCCCTCTAAATCAGTCTGCTGTTTTCTCACACTACCTGTTTGCTCTTTCTGTACGCCTATTTCATTCTGATTATTGTCAGACTTCATTCCTGTAACACTTATATCCAGCTCAACAACCGCTTTCTCCGTTCTCTCAACCAGCATATCATCTTCCATCCCCGGTATCTCAACATCCCTGTCAGCAACAATCTCCTCATTCCCCGACACCGCATAATAAGCCGTATACAAATCTTCTTTTATAATGTCATCAGCAAGCTGTATCTGCCTCTTAATTCCCTTTTTCTCCTGCTTCAGCTCATCCAGTTCTTCCTGCACTTCCATGTGCCATATCTGATATTCCCGGTACTGCTCTTCATTCTTTATACTGCGTTTCCGACTAGAACTTTCTCTGTATATCTCCTTCTGCCTGTCCTCAATCTGCTGAATCCTATCTTCTTTCTCACTTATGAAATCCACAAGCTCCACAATACTTTTGATGTCATTATTCACAAGCAGCAGATATTCATCCTGCAACTGATGAAACCTCTTCAAATCCTCTGCATACTTTGCTCCACCAACTACAAAACGCTTTTGTTCTACAACCCTTAATCTGTATAGCTTTGCATAAAACTTCTTCTGGAATGGTGACATCTTCGCCCTGTGTAGTCCCCTGATATCCGACGAATAAAAGTAAGGCTTTGCCATCCAGGGCATATCCACATAATGCCGTAACATATCTTCTGAAAACATCTCGTCCAGCTTTGCCAGTTTATGATAATACCGAAATCCCGGTGTCTGCACCTCCATCCATGCGTCTTTCTTAAATACATATCCAAGTCTTTTCATCAGATATTTAAAATGCTCCACATTCCCGGCTGCATATGCACACATCTTGGCATCCCTTAGAATTATCTCTTTCATTGACATTTCCTTTTCCCACTTGTCCCTGCTGATATTTTTTGGATTCCTGCTGTACCCTGCCGGCATAATGGAAAGTCCAAGTTCATCACAATATTTATTTGTAATAGGCTGAAGATGATTCTTCCAGTTGCCTTTCGGTGAATTGTATTTCTTGCCAGTTGTCATGCTGACACTGTTCCAGATCAGATGCCCATGCATATGTTCCCTGTCAGTACGGACTGCATACACCGCCTCATAATCATCACCAAGCACATCCTTTGCGAAATGCTCGAGGACATACATTGCCTGCTCTGCTGTTACTTTTTCCTCCGGCGAAAACGATATGATCACATGATAGCCCTGCCTTTTACCTGTCTTATGAAATATATTCTTTGTCTCTTCCATCTGCTCAAACGCTGTATCTGGCAGGCAGTTAATACCGCCCACCAGTATACATTCTTCTGTCTTATCCGGATTCTGGATATATTCCAAAGCATTCTTCAGGTGCGATGCTGGATTTCTGCCCTCTGACTCCTGTATATTTAAGATCTTTGTAATCGCCATACTTCCAGCACCTCCCCGAATATTTTCTTTATATCATCCAGACTGTTCTGCAATTTATCAATATCTCTGTAATACAATCTTCGCTGTGAATTGCCAAGCTTTACCGCCTGATTAATATTATTTGCAATACCGGCAATAACACGGATTACTCTTGCCCTGTCCTCTGGATAACTTGTATCAATGTTGCCACCTGTCCGGATCAATTCTCTTATATATGCACTTGCTGTCATTCCTGTTCGTTTAAATGCTGCTTTTAGAATATCCATATCTTTCTCTGACAGCTTCACAGATACCTTATAATCTTTCCTGTCAGACTTGTATCTTCTCTTTCCATCTGCCATACATTTTTCCCCTTTCGTAATTTCCAAATTCTGTATCAAACCAATCTCTTTTTATCTGTACCATTGCTTTTTCAACCTTTCTTAAAAATGTGTTCATAGGTTTTGCACCTCGCATTACATGCTCGGTGTATTTGGCGTTCAAACTGCTCATTTCCATGCAAGCATGAAATTCGTAGTGTTCACTGGTTTTGCAAGATGCGGAAAAGGTCGGACCTTTTCCCGAAAAAATATAAACGCATCAGCGTTTACATAGTTTTCCGTCTTGGCAGGAGCACCTGCACCCTGTATATAATATGTGGTGGTTAATATCCCACCACGATTACTGATATGGTGGTTGAAGTTCCACCTGATTTAAAAGTGGTGGCACTTTTTGCCATCACTTTACTGTTTTAGTGGCGTTTTCCGCCACCACTTTTCCATTTTGATGGCACTTTCCGCCACCATGGCTTTTTTCTCGCTTATCTGAGTGGTGGCGTTTTTTGCCGTCACTTTGCTGTTTTGACGGCGCTTTTTGCCCCCACTTTTGCATTTTGACGGCACTTTTTGCCTCCACACTTTTTCGGCTCTGATTTGTGCGGGGGCGCTTTCTGCCCCCACTTTGTGGTTTTGGGGGCGCTTTCTGCCCCCATTTGCACGTTTTGGGGGCGCTTTTTGCCCCCACTCGCTGGATTCACCAATTCAGTTGTCTCTTTCACCATTACATCTGCATCCAACATCACATTTTCTGCTATCTCAGCACCATCTTCCGACAATTCATTTGTTTCAGGCGGTATATCCACTTCATCCTGTTCACTTATCACAGAATCCCCAACTGCCGCTTCATAATCCATTTCTTCTGCAACCTTGCTTCGGTTACGCTGTGGCTCATAATCCGGATTGTAATAATCTTCGTAACCATAGATTTTCTGTTCAAAGTACTTCCTTGGACATTTGCCCCGCATGGTGAAATAACCTTTTGCCTCAAGCTCTGCATTATATTCCTTTATAATCGCATATGCCTTTGTCATCCCGATACCAAGCATCTGGCTTATCTCACCTGCATCTATGAATGCTTCCTTTATACCCTTCATGCAGCTCCTCCTTTCATAAATTGTTATTTTAAATACGTGTTTTTACAAAACAGCTATCCTATTCTTCATTTAATCCGTATTTCTAATTCGTGTTTATTTTAATATCCTTTTCAAAATTTGTCAATAGAACTTTTTATAATTACGCATTTGCAATTCGTTTTTATTTATGATAAAGTAATCGTACAATCATAAACAAGTCACTTACTGATACGTATTTCATTTAATATCAACCTAATACGTATCTTTACAACGGACTATTTTATATAAAGGAAGGTGAACAGAATGGCTTACTCTGATTCGATTAAACTTACTATGTCCTCTTCAGAAGAAATCGGAAAGGCAATACAGAAGCAGCGCAGAGCACAAAAGATCACGCAAAAGGAGTTTGCACAGCGTCTGGGAAAATCAGAACGTACTATCCAGAAATATGAATCTGGTGAAATACTGTTAAAGATAGATGTTTTAAAACAGATTGCTAATGAATTAAACGTTCCATTGCAGGAGCTTTTATTTGCAAAAGATACTAATACTCCAAAAGATAATACGACCGCTGAATATCCGGCATATGAATTCCACACTATGTCAGATGTAATCAATGCTCTCTTTGCCATAACTGAACTTACTGATTTTTCATTTGAGCTGACCAACACCAAACCTCCTGAAAATCCTGAATGGACTGCCGGGATCAAGGTTAATGGCAAAGGCAATGGAAAATATGATGCAGACTTCTGTCTCTTTATGGAAAACTGGATAGCAAAGAAGAATATGCTTCAGACAGGAAAAATTTCAAAAGAAAAGTTTGATTCATGGAAATCAGATATGTTGGCATATTATAAGGATTCCAGACTGGGTAATGAAGCCGATTAAAAAACTGAATAATTGCAGACTTACACCTTTAGTAAAGAAAAAGCTCCGGCACACTCCTTCTCGCAAAAGGAATAACCGAAGCTATGTAAGTGATTGACCCGAAGGCTTTATAATCACCCTGAACAAGTAGATTATATCATAGCCTTTTGATGATTGCACAACAATTTTACAAAAAGGAGATGATATTTATGCCAGCTTACAAAGATGAAAAAACTGGTAAATGGTTCGCCAAGTTCTATTATACGAACTGGCAGGGAATCAAAAAACAGAAGTGGAAAAGAGGCTTTGCCACCAAAAAGGAAGCCTTAGGATTTGAAAGGGATTTTCTGGAAAAGCAGTCTGCCAATCCTGACATGACATTTCAAAACCTTTATGAAATTTATATGGAGGATATGGCTGCAAGACTTAAGCAGTCAACTCTTCTGACAAAAAAGGCAGTACTACAGACGCATATTCTTCCATTCTTCGGTAGCAAGCCGATAAATGAAATCAAAGCCTCTGATGTACGAAGATGGCAGGCGAAGCTTATGAGTTCGCCGAATAATTACTCCCAGACCTATCTGAAAAAGATTAACACGGAACTTAACAGCATCATCAATTACGCCAAGCGTTTCTATGACCTTAACACCAATCCCTGCGGCAAGGCAGGCACCATTGGAAAAGCAAAGGCTGAGGAAATGGATTACTGGACTTACGATGAATATATTGCTTTCCGTGAGGGTGTAAAAGACAAGTCGCTATCGTATATATGCTTTGAAGTCCTGTACTGGACTGGTATGCGAGAAGGTGAACTGCTTGCTCTATCACCTGCTGATATTGACCTTGATAACAAGACAATATCCATCAACAGAACATATCAGCGGATAGAAGGAAAAGATGTATTTACATCACCTAAGACAAGAAAAAGTAAGCGAAAGATTCCGATTCCGGATTTTCTCTGCCAGGAGCTATCAGACTATATCCAGTCAAGGTATATGCTTGACGCAGATGAAAGGCTGTTCCCGATAACAAAATCATATCTCTCACACGAGTTGATAAGAGGTTGCAAAAACACAGGTGTAAAGAAGATACGAATCCACGATATCAGGCATTCGCACGCCAGCTTACTTATTAATCAGGGCTGTGATGCGCTGATGTTAGCAGACCGGCTCGGACACGAGAAAGTATCCACAACACTTAACACATACTCTCATCTGTTTCCACATAAACAGCAGGAGCTTGTGCATAGTCTGGAATCATTGCAGGCGACAGATTCGCCAACACCTGAACCACCATCTGATAACCCTCTGCTTGAAGCAGCAGGTATCACATGTGAAGTGCCTCAGACTCAAGACAATGGCTCAGATGTAACAATCCGACCTCAGTTTGGACCTGCGTTAGTACCATCAAATACCGCATCAGGGAAAATCATCCAGATGCCACAAAGAAAGATCATATAAAAGAAATCCAGCAGTCATCAGGGTTTCTTGCTATTAAAGTTAATGACAACCAACTGAAAACGATAGAAAAAGAGTAGTTGCTATTAGTAGCAAATTAGTAGCAGAGCAAAAGAAAAAGTCTCGGAATCCGCTTGTTTAGCGGATTCCAAGACTTGTGGCTCTTATTCAAACTCAATCGTTCCCGGTGGCTTACTCGTCAAATCATACATTACCCTGTTGACGCCCTTCACCTCATTAATAATTCGGCTCATAACTCTCTGGAGCACCTCAAACGGAATCTCTGCTGATTCGGCAGTCATGAAATCAACTGTATTGACGGCACGCAGTGCCACAGCATAGTCGTAGGTACGCTCATCACCCATAACACCGACGGAACGCATGTTAGTGAGTGCCGCAAAGTATTGGTTCGGCATCCAGGATGGCGCCTTGCCATTTGCTTTAGTGTACTCTTCTACTGCTTTGTCCACTTCCTCCCGGTAGATGGCATCAGCATCCTGCACGATCTTGACTTTTTCGGCATTAACCTCACCGATGATACGGATGCCAAGTCCCGGTCCAGGGAATGGCTGACGGAAAACAAGTTTTTCCGGGATACCAAGTTCAAGTCCGGCTTTTCTTACTTCGTCCTTGAAAAGATTACGGAGTGGCTCAATGATTTCTTTGAAATCAACGAAATCAGGAAGACCACCTACGTTGTGGTGGGATTTGATCACGGCTGACTCTCCGCCAAGTCCACTCTCAACAACATCCGGGTAAATCGTTCCCTGTGCGAGGAAATCGACAGCTCCGATCTTCTTTGCCTCTTCTTCGAATACACGGATGAATTCCTCACCGATGATCTTACGTTTCCGCTCCGGCTCTGTGACACCAGATAGCTTGCTATAATAGCGCTCCTGTGCATTGACACGGATAAAATTCAGGTCAAACTGTCCGTTTGGTCCGAATACTGCTTCAACCTCGTCGCCCTCATTTTTACGAAGAAGGCCATGGTCTACAAATACACAGGTAAGCTGTTTTCCAATTGCACGGGACAACAGACCTGCTGCAACAGAAGAATCCACTCCACCAGATAAGGCAAGTAATACTTTTCCGTCACCGACTTTTTCACGGATCTCTTTAATCGTATGCTCCACAAAAGAGTCCATTCTCCAGGTTCCCTCACAGCCACAGATGCTGCGTACAAAATTGTGAAGCATCTTCGTACCTTCCTGTGTATGAAGCACTTCCGGATGAAACTGGATTGCAAATAATCCTTTCTCCTGATTCTCTGCAGCAGCAACCGGGCAATCTGCCGTATGCGCAACAATATTAAATCCCGGTGCAACCTTTGAAATATAATCAAAATGACTCATCCAGCAGATCGTATTTTCTGATACGCCTGTAAATAACGGCGATGAAGTATCGACCGTAACCTCGGTTTTTCCGTACTCACGGACAGGTGCCTTTTCCACTTTTCCTCCAAGTACGTGCATCATCAACTGCGCACCATAGCAGAGTCCTAAAACCGGCACGCCAAGTTCAAATAATTCTTTCGAACAGGTCGGTGAATCAGCCTCATAGCAACTGTTCGGACCGCCGGTAAGAATGATTCCCTTTGGATTCATTGCCTTGATCTGCGCGATATCCGTCTTGTAGGAATATATCTCACAGTAAACATTGCATTCTCTGACACGTCTCGCAACCAGCTGGTTGTACTGACCGCCAAAATCAATGACAATTACTTTCTCATGATCCATTGATCTTCTTCCTCCTGATGTTTTCGTTGCCTGCCATCCGTTTATGACGATGCCTTTTTTAAAGCATGTCCTT
This sequence comes from Roseburia sp., assembly GCF_041325975.1. NCBI lineage: Bacteria > Bacillati > Bacillota > Clostridia > Lachnospirales > Lachnospiraceae > Roseburia > Roseburia sp. The sequence goes on from NZ_JBGLEJ010000003.1 coordinate 281,710, forward strand.
CCCTGATACAGACTTTAATGATATTTATTATAAGATACGTTTTGAGAGTTTACAAGGCGTTTTTCCCTCTATTACAGGATTTTGTCATTTTTATCAAAAAAATAAATATTTTGGATTCAAATATCACTTAATTTTAAAAACATGTACCTGAAAAATTTGGTCTAAAAATCTGTCTGATGCATTTTAAAATCTGTGAATTATTAAACAAAAATACATATCCCTTTTCTTCTGCGGTCATAATATCCATATGAAAAAACATTCCAATCTTCCGGATTTTTCAAAACTCTGCGCACCGGAGCAGAATCCCATACAGGATAAGATTTCCCTGCTGATCCACTTCTTCTTTCTGGGAAGTTTTTCAGGATTTCTCTGGGAAACCCTTATTTTTCTTGTAAAAGATAATACTTTTCGCAACCGTGGCTTCTTTTATGGTCCATGGCTGCCTGTTTATGGGATTGGTGCGGTGGTCTTTTACTGTTTTTTTCATCATTCCAGCAAAAAAATATCCGGAGCCACTCATCTATCAGGCAGAACATTCCGCTCTAAAATAAAATACCACCCAATCACTATATTCACCAAAACTGCTCTTCTTGGAACAGCCTTAGAACTTGTGATCGGATGGCTTCTCAATACATTTTTCCATTTACGGTACTGGGATTACAGCAGTTATCCGTACAATTTTCATGGATATATCTGCCTTTTTTCAGCAATCGGATTTGGTATCGCAGGTATGCTCTGGATCTGTGTATTTTCTAATATATTCCGAAAATACTGGTTCTCCCTGCCACCCGGTTTCAGACGCTGCTTCAACAGTATGCTGGTACTTTTATTCCTCGCAGACTGCGCGGCTGCACTGATTTTCCCAAATGCCGGGCATGGAATCACATTTTAATCTGCAGGCTTGCGCCTTCATCTGCCTCTTTAATTTCTGGCACTTCCACTTTCTAAATATTCGCTTTCCTCTTCCATAACCTGATTTTCTTTTTCTTTAAAAATCATTCCGAAAATAGCACGTACAAACGGGCCTGCAAAAAAGATCTGCCAGAAAAATGCCATTGGGAAATTCAGTGCTGTCGTCTCAATCCACACAGCGATCACTTCTTTTCCAGCATGTTTAAATAAAAGTGTTGCTGCAAGGCTCATTGTCGGACACATCAGGCAGACTGTGATTGATGAAATAGCAAGAATTAGTATGATCGGCTTGTCCACACCCGGTGTCACAATACGGAATGCAAGTTTTTTTGACAATGATCCGTAAAGGAAAAAGTCAAGAATAAATGCGATCGGTCCCATGATCACCAGCTCATGAAATGCATTTAAAAATACAATATTGCTCATTCCTCCCATGTTCAGTGAAATATTGTAGCAGATCATTGCGTACACCATCACGAACACCATTAAAATAGTAAATACAACTTCCTGTAACTTTGTCTTTGGCATATTTTTCTCCTCATTGTTCTGATAAAATATTTATTTTTCCCGACAAAAAAGCAGAGAAAGCAATCTTTGCGATCGCTTTCTCTGCTGCACGTCGTGTGATTATTATAACGTATTATATGCACTTTTATAATAGTTTTAATTTCACAAATTTTTTATACAATTCATGAAATTCATTGTGCAATTTCTTCAATGCTGTCCTATAATTTCGTAGGAAGCACTTTCCTTTTTTATATGTTTTTTGTTTCATGAAGCATGGCTTTCATTTTTGAAACATGTCTTTCGTTTCATGCATGCTGATGCAGATATTTCTCCCTTGTTGCGAGTCCGCCACGGATATGACGTTCGGATTTATTGACATCTAATACTTTTCGTGCTTCTGCCGCAAGCGACGGATTTACCTGGGCAAGACGTTCCGTGACATCTTTATGTACCGTTAATACATTTTGTAACGGTCTTATTCGAATCATCCGAATTCTCTTGTTCTGCTTCCACCAACACTGTTTCATCCAAGCCCAAGTCACCGACAAGACGCAAGTAAATATCCACATTTCCATCCTTGTCCACTTCGATTTTATTAATAAGACGTTTTAGCTGTGTATTGGTCATTTCATGAACATCAGTAATGTCTTCCATCTCCTTAAAGGTACTATTAAGAATTGCCTCAAGCTGCTCTCCTTTGGTGAGATGATAAGATACCATTTTCAATTCATTTTCCAAGCGTTCAATCTCTTTTCTCATGCCACCGATTTTCTCATTCAATTCCTCTCTCGAAATCAAATCATCGGTGTACATATCCATATATTTTTCACGTGACTTACGCAGCTTGTTCAGTTCTGCGTTCAGTTCCTTTTCATACTCGATATTTTCATCTTTTGCCTTGTAAACACGTTGGAATTCTCTAATCACATAGTCGATTACTTTTTTCTTCTTGCTGAGTACATCCTGAAAATACTCCTGTAATACCTGAATCAATTCTTCTTCATCCACTGTGATTGCATTTGGACAGCTATCTGCACCACGACCATTGTGACCGGAACAAACCCAACGCACATAAGTATTCTTATACTGACGTACTGTTCTACGAAAAGACCATCCACAATCCTTACACTTAATCAATGTAGAGAATAAGTGCTTGTTGCTCTGGCGTTCGTGAGTCATCTTGAAAGAATCGTGACGACCTTTCAAAATCTCCTGTGCTCTGTCAAAAATTTCATCATCAATAATGCGAAGTTCCGGACGAAGTGTAACTAACCATTCAGACTCGTCTTTTTCTTTTCTCTGCCCGGTCAGGAAGTCGGCCACTTCCTCTTTACCATTGATAATCTTTCCGGTATATATTTCATTGGTCAGAATACGGCACACGGAATTCTGACTCCAATTATTTCCTCGTTTGGTTTTCACACCACGTTCATTGAGCATATTTGCAATCTTCGCACCACCAAATCCTTCTTCTGTATACCATTTGTACATCTGGCGGATAACCTTTGCCTCTTCTTCATTGATAGATAGATTGAAATAGTCACCGATAGTCTTATCATATCCGTAAACGATATTGGGAACTCGTCCCTTTTCCGCATTCATCTTCTTACCAAACTTGATACGCTTGGAAGTGTTGGCACTCTCTTCCTGGGCTAATGCGCCGAAAATGGTTAAAACAAACTCGCTGTTACCCATACTTGTCATATTAGCAGTGAGGAACTGCGTTTCAATACCAAGTGCTTTTAGTTTGCGGACACTCTGTAATAAATCAACGGTATTTCTGGCAAAGCGAGAGATATCCTTTACCACAACCATGTCAAATAAGCCCTTTTCAGCGTCTGCAAGCATACGCTGGAATTCCTTACGATTCTTGATTTTAGTTCCGGAAATACCTTCGTCTGCATATAATTTAATAAGGTTGTCCCCTGTACGTTTTGTATATTCTAAGAAAAACTCTTTCTGAGTCTCTAAGCTGTTGAGCTGGTCTTCTTTATCTGTGGAAACTCGGCAATATGCTGCGATGTTCATATTTATCTGCCTTTCTGTTAGTTTTGTTACGTTCTGTTACAACTATTATAACTTATTTATCTTAAAAGTAAATAGCGCAGAAAAAGAAAACTGTCCATTAGAGTTTCTTTCCTACGCTATTCTTAATAGTATAGTTGTTAATATGTATCGGTAGCTTCTTCACTATATCCGATTTTTTTCTCGGGTTCTGGTGTTCTATTTTTTTCTACCCAATATCCCTTTATTTTTATCATAATAATACATAACGCTGATACTCCAATAACTGGAAGCAAAGACAAAAAGGCCGTTTCTAACATCTCCAGACCCATTATCCAAAAAAACTCCCATGCCAAAGCATCTTTATTTGCTAGTGCTAATTCGAAAGCTTCATCAGTTTGAAAATATAGCAGATAATTACTTGAAGCAGGTTTGTTTTTCAATGCCATACTCACAAGATATGTCCCTATTGTAAATATTGTTGCCGCCATACCAGATACAATCTCGTTTACCAGCAATGCCACCTTACTATTTGATATCAAAGAGAGAAAAACCCAAACCAATAAGTATATTATAACAAATACTATATCAGCAATCGCACCTTTTACCATACCTTGCACAATTTCAGTTAATACCAGTGAAAAAAACAGGTTGTATACAACACATAATTTAAGCCATCTTCTTACAGAATGCTTCCATCCTATAATATTATCGACCCCTGCGAATACCACTCCTGAAATAATTACCAATTCTCCCAACATTACTAGCTTAAGAAGAATCAAAACTACTCCAATCATAAAAGTTGACATGTAGACCCATGGTACATATTTACGTCTACTTCTATACCATCCTTCAATTTTTTCAAGCAAATTTTGAATGGAAAGAATCCATGTAAAAAATCCATCTACAAACTTCATGTTATCGCCTTCCTTTAGTATTTGGGGAATAACAATCCCATTATTATTCCCTAATCTATTACTTGTTTTTCTAAACAAAGAATTACCGCAAAGAATTAGTTAGCGAGTAACTAGCGAAGAAGATTTTTCTCCTATCGTCTTTTTCCTTATACTATCGTTTGAACAAAATCTCTCAGCAATTGTATTGATGTTTGCAATTGCTGTTCTGTAAAGTGTGGATTATGTGTATTTTCAGGATGATGAATTTGATGCCTTATATACTCTGACAATACAACTTGGTCTTGTCTTGTACTTCCGCCTCTTAAAATCTTAATATATGGCATAGTCGGTTTTCCCGCTTTATATGCATCCCACTGACCTTCTGCTTCGATATAACCATATAACTCATTATGATATTCTTCTGACACCTCTGAAAATGCTAAATAATTAACTTCATTTAAGGATGGATAAGGCAATTGTCCTGGCAATACTGTCTCCACTGTTTTTCCTTCATCAGAATTCGATATTAGCCTCAGATTTGAATAGTCCAATTTTTTGACCACATTTGCACTATGCGTAGTAATAATTACTTGTGTACTATTTACTTCAGATAACTCTAGCAATGCTTCTATCAATTTCTTTTGATTCTCAGTATGCTGCGATGTCTCTGGTTCTTCTATAGCGTAAATAATACTTGCATTTGCGTTATCTGCAATCCTACGCTCCGCTTCGGCTCTGAAAAAATTGAGCAAAATCAATCTCTTTACACCGCTACCGCGTTTATTAACTGGAATTCCTTCATCTCCTGAAATTGACACTTTCTTAAAGACATCTGACCATTTAAGACTACTAGCACTCGGAATCACCGGATTTAGACTATTAGCCACTTCTGGACTCATTTCTCTCAGTTTTTCTAAAGTTCTACTTGACACTTCCTCCAGTTTTCTCTCTACCTCCATTGCAATTGCCGCTAGCTCTTCTTGTAAACGTTCTTCACTAAGAATTTGCTTTACTGCTTCTTGTAATGGATCTTGAACTTCACTGTCGCTATCAGTATTCTTTCTGTCCGATTGAAATAGTGAATACACTGGCAAATACTTCTGAAGCTTATCCCATATGGACTTTGTTTCACCTTTTGTAACATCAATCTCTGTTAATCCCAATTGCCAATCGTCTCGATAATGCTCCCAAATAGCCCGTCTCATAACAGCATTTCTTGTTCTATCATCACATGCGATTCCATTATCATCTATAATTTTCCTCAAATCTTTGTCTGTTTTTTGAAGAAGTCCATTGCACTGTGCGTTAGTTGGATGATATGCTCTTATAAACACCTTGGCAGAACCAGCATTGGGATATCTCTTCTCTATCTCCAACTGACCTTCTTCATTTAAAAGCAATTCCTCCGCTAAACTTGTTTCATTGGTAGCATCAATCGCTATTCTCTCTGGCAATTCTTCAAAACATGCCGTGATAACAATGTCTGTGTCTCCCTCTGCCAAAGCTTGTTTATTGATATCATCTTTATCCTGTTTTACAATCCCTTTACCGTCATTGAAAAATATATCTAGAGCCTCTAAAACACTCGATTTGCCAATATCATTTTTACCGACAAAAGCAGTAAAATTATCAAAATCAATTGTCACTTCCCCTTTATACCCACGAAAGTTTCTAATTTTGAAATTTTTTATCTTCATATAAACGTTTCCCCCTAACAATCTCTGATTTGTTCATTGAAATGTTGTTCTCCATTTTTATCTTCCCACTTACAAATAATCTTAAACTTCCTTGAAGACTGCATATGTACTACTACATGTTCTTCAAAACCATTACCTGGCTCAAGATACTCAAATGGCATCTTATCCTTCATCAATATTATGTTATACTCCGACGGTATCTCAACATCAATGTTATACGCTGTCACATCTCCTGAGTTCCATACTTTTAACTTATATTTGCCTTGAGAAATTTTTATAATTCTCGCTTCAACGCATGCCTTCTTTTCTCGATTTACTTCTCTTTCAATCTTCTCTAACTCATACTTTTTTAGTGCCAAATCATATTCTTGTAGTTTTTGTTCCATTTCAGACAGCTTAACTTGAACTTGTGTGCATTTGTTAGATTTTATCAATGCAATAACAGAAACTAGAACTGCTGCGATGGGCATAATATATATAGCTATGTCTTTAATTATTTCTTTTGCTATATTCCAAATCTCAATAATCTCTGATGGCATTTTTACCTCCATTTCTTAAGTGCCTTTGCCAATTTCTTTTCCATTTCTTTTATTGCTGCATTTTTTATTTCTTCAATATTGTCATTAATAACTTCTTGATTGACCTCCAACAGTTCAGCCTTGGTAAAAATTTTTCCACAGTCTGAACATTGCACTCTTGTTTCGTCTGGTGCTTCACCTAATTCACACTTAATTTCATCTAACGTTGAAAATTGGTCATTGCCACACACATCACAAAACATTGTTACATTTCTACTTAAGTCTTTCATTTGTCTCCCTCCAAATCACATAAGCTTTTACCTTACTTCCTCCGGCAAATATTTCGCCAGTTCCTCCACCAACTCATACACCTTAGTTCCCGGCGCAATCTCTGTCGGTGTTTTTCCTGCTCCATCCTTTATAATTCGCTTCGCATATCGAATCGCCAGTTTCGGATTACCATACTCCATCAGAATCTCAAAGATATTATTCATATTCTTCTGATACTTTCCGATTCCTAATTCTTTGAACTTATCATTCAAAAATGCAATATACTCTGTTCTATGGTTATTAGCGGTGTAATATGCAAAATGAAGCAGGAACCAGAACTCAATACATTCATTACTCCATGCTGTATGATATTGCAATTCCGGATTTTCTTTGTTTAAACTCTCTGCGCGTTCCACGACACCATTGAAGTGTTCTGCCGGGAAACTATCCTTGTCATAAACGCACCAGATTTGCCCCTTTTTAATTTTATTTTTCTTTACATATTCCTCTGCCATACCGATTACTCGCATGGTTTCTGCCTGACAAGGTTCAATCTCTATCAAGACCATATCCTTATAGATTGGATTATCCTCAATCAATTTCTTAAATCCAAGAAAGTATTGTGGTTCCGTCTGCTGTCCTTCACAGAAAATATAGTACCGGTACTGCTTCATCTCCAAGTATTCTTGACGACGTTTCTTTTTCCATTTCTCCATTCCGGCTTTTTTAGGCATTGACCTTCCCCCAATCTATAATTCTTCTGAGGTACGGATCAGCACCGTACTTACCTTCAAGATACTGCTTATCGAACTTTGCATCCTTTCTGACAGACTCACCTTTTTCATTTTTGAACTCTACTAGCGAGTACAGTTTTGAATTCTGTGCATTTCCCTTTGCCACAAACCAAATCTCATCTCTGCGGAAAACTTCACTGTTCATGGTAGACAAATCGTGGGATGTGAATATCAGCTGCGCTTTATGTCTGTTGATGTTCATATCATTAAACATCATGATAATATGACGCAATAATACCGGATGAATCTTCGCATCCAATTCATCAATTACAAGCACAGTTCCATCAAGCAAACTTACCGCAATAAAAGGAAGCAGACCAAACAACTTCTTTGTTCCGCTGGATTCATCGGATAAGCTAAGCTCTGTTTCCACATCATCTACGAGGTGTTTTGTAAACACTTCTATCCTATCATTCTCTTTTTCTTCCACTCTGAAATCAACGATGTCCAGATCCATTTCTTGAATCATTTCAAGCATCAACTGCTTCACATCTTCTGATGTGGATATTGCCATTCTAAGCTCCTGAATAGGATTACCATAATTCAAGAAATCCACGCCGAACTCGAACCAATTCAATACATCCCTAACTACTGCATTTCCCTTGTAGGCGATACCCAAGTAGGAAAGCAAGGTAAGTGTCTTAGATAAATCATCACTGACTTTCAGTTTCGCAAATGCACCCTTTAAAACAATCCCTTTATCATCTCTTGTATACAATGCAGAACGTCTTCCGGTCTCAAGCTTCACTCTGTCCAAGCTCTCATATATAACCACATCACGCTTCACATGCAAGATATATCTGTACTCTGCAGACTCTGTACGGAAAAACAGTTCAAACTCTGTTGGTTCATTTTTGCTATCTGAAAAAGCAAATGGTTCAACAATAATTCTTTTTTGTAAAAGAACCTTATCTTCGTTGTCTTCTGTGGCATACAACGGGCGCAGAATTTTTGCAACCAATGTGTGCAACGCTGCCAGAACATTGGATTTTCCTCCACCATTAGGACCATAAATGGCAGACACCGGTAAATACATCTCATCATCCTGGTCTTTGATTATTCTATCTTCATGCTCCGAGATTGCTGCTGCCTGCATATCAAAGGTCACTTCATCTCTTATACTCTTGTAATTCTTCACAGTAAACTGACATAACATATCTTTTACCCTCCATTCTACCTATATTATATCCCGTTTTTCTCGTTTTGCAACATATATTTGAGATTTTATCTCATATCTTAACTCAATATTACCATTTTCATAAATTCTAATACCTTTGTATAGAAAAAGCAAGGCATCCCTACCTTGCTCTTCTCCGTCTTATACTCACCGGTTCCTCCACCCTTTTTATCCCCTCAGATTCTGCTATGTACTTACTCTCCTCTGCACATTTTGATGCTGCTTCTTCTATAGCACGTTCCACTTTGCCTGCATTTACTTCAATCAAAAGCTTACACAAGAAGTCAGTGGTATCCTCTGCCGAATTCGGATTATGAAAGCGATAATTCAGTTTTCTCTGTTTCAAGCGGAATCCCCACCACCTTCTTGCTTGTCCTTCTTTCCCATACTATGAGATTGATTCTTAGGTTAGACCTATCTTTTTTTCACAAGATGATTGTATTCCATTTGAAATAAAATTACGTTCCCCAAATAATGTACTTAAGTCTATTCCCACAATACTTTATTCCTTACTACTAGGCACAATTTCATGTAACAGCTTCACCAGCAAATCGTTGTTCAAATAAAAACGCATGGAATAAGATCTGAAATATCCATTATCCTTTCCATGCGCTTGATATAAACACATTGTTAATACTATTGATGGTACATTAGGTTGAATAAAGATTTATTATATTTTAAACTTAATAAAAAACATAAATTCACAAATTAGCAAGCAGTGCATTTGTGATCACAAATACATTTTTTGCTTGTTGGGAGTATCTCCCAAACCCTTAGAGTCAATCAGGAAACCGATTGAGCCACGCCCTACATTACATGTCCGTGCTACACTCTTAGTCCAATTCTCTTGTAATATACCTTATATCTCTTCTGGGCATTCCATCCCTAACAAACCACACGCCTCACACAACACTTTCTGCACGATATCCACCAAAAACATTCGTGCCATTTTCTCCTTTTCATCTGCTTGTAAAATAGAACAATCATGGTAGAACTTATTAAATGCAGTCGCCAATGATATTACATACCTTGCCACCATAGATGTCCTAATGACACAAAATACCGGAAAAATTACGTTTTCTGTAATTTCTCCGGTATAGCGTATTTGTTCTAAAACTATCACGCAGTTTTTTATTTCACTTCATATTCCAGCCATCTTCGCATCTGTCTAAAACCAACCGCCTGATAAAATTCAATTGCGGACTCATTGAATTCCCACACGTCAAGCTCTATCTTACCTAGCTTTCTCTTTTTAGCATCTTCAATCATAAATTCAAGCAGCTCTTTAGCCACACCTTGCCGCCTATGATTTACATCTACCGCTATTTCTTGTACATGGTAGAAACATCTTGCGTTTCCGAATGGAGTCTCAGGTTTGTTTACATAATCTACACATGCCATACCGCATATTATTCCATCACGTTCTGCAACAATAATATCACTATTTTCTCCGTTTATGAGTACCTGTGCATAATCCCTTAATTCCGTTCCAAACCCTGCTTTAAATATGTCCGGCGTCCTTCTACATGAATATCATTTACCTGTTTTCTCAATTCACTAATTATATCCAAATCTTTTTCTTCTGCAAAACGTACCATATTAGTCCACACCTTTCTTAACATTAAATTTTTCTAATCTATAATGACCTTCATCATCTAATTCGTTTACACCATTTTTGTAATCATATCCTTGTTTTTTGCAAAAACTCTACAGCTGTAATAAAAGCAGGAATTTCTATTCTATCTGCATACAAAAAGAGTTCATGATGTTCAGCCAATGCTTTCATTGCCTTTTCACCATAATCTTTTACATTGACTTCCCAAAAATTTCTTCGTATCAGATTTACAATTGGTTCTTCATCCTACTCCTGATATCGCCTTGCTGTTGCCTCGTTACCATTTGATAATTTCATATAACTCTCCTTTCTGCCATTCATCGCAAAAAATTACACCAAACATTGATATGTCTGGTGCAAAAATTTACATACGGTTATTCTGTAAGACTATATAAAAATCAAAACCTACATCATCCGGACTTTCTGCACAGACATATCAGACCTACCTGCTGTAACCGTGCATCCTTCTCGGATTCTTTACAGTTACAAACGAGTACGTCCATAATACATGTACATATAGTTCATTGTAAAATGTAAGATCTGCATTGTATGGCTGTCCTTAATTTTTTATGTATTATATTACCACCAGAATTAATTGTCAGCAGTCTAAAGCTTCTAGAAAATTGCTCCAAAAAATGCGCGAACACCATCATCTACAGATGTGCTTACATCTTTCACATCCAAGTCATAATAATATTTACCAGTTTCAATATCAACAGACAAAGAATCCAGAGGAAATCCCTCTACTCTCTTTGGATGTGGCTGCGTTACTAAAATAAAAGGTTCTGTAGCAATTGACATGTCCATACTGGAATAATGATGTTCTTCATCCAGGATAAAATAAATTGCATTTCTGTATCGTCCGGTTATTCTTCCACCATGTTTTGCAGCTAATGCAGCATAATGTTCTCTCATTTCATCATCTGTTAATTCTTTTCCATTGATACGTCTCACATGAAGTCCCGGTTGCTCGTCCTCTTGTAACTCATCAAAATACAATCCACTATCACAAGAAAATACCGGAATCTGAAATGCCTCAAAGTATGCTTTTGCCTTTATTTCAGCATTCTCTAAAGGAGTCTTTCCATTTTCATTTATGCTCGGAATCTCACTATGTATGTCGCCTAATCCAATCAGTTCTACATCAAATGATTCCAATGCGGTTCTCATAGCTTGTAATTTTGCTTTATTCGTTGTACCATATAAAATCTTCATTCCGATACCTCTCTTAAATAAATCCTCTATTTTTAGCCTCTTCAATCAATTTCGGTTGAATCAACGGATATGTCCAACTATCAACCAACTTATCTGTAATCAATATAGTTTCAATTTCACTATGCAATTCTTCAAAAGATGCAATGTCTGCATAATAAAGCATTCCAAAAGATTCATCATTAATATTTTCATTGACTCTCGTTTTACCTTTTACCGAATATGCACATATAGGAGTAATATCAAAAGTCACAGCACCCGTTTCCTCTTTTAATTCGCGTTTTGCCGTTTCTAAAATCTCTTCACCATCTTCTCGATGTCCTCCCGGTACTTCATATGTATCACGTTCTCTATGTTTGCAAAATACCCATTTACCATCGGTTTTGGCAATAATAACTGCAAATTTAAGCAGACTATCATCTACACTATCATTATCATAAAAATTTACCTCTACCAACTTACTAACACCTCTTCTAATCTATAATTTCTTAGTGAAACATATTATTCTGTTCGCCTCTTCAAATCCCATTTTAAGATGAAACAGCAAACTTTCCTCATTATCTAATTCACAATCGCTTGCAAACTCTATACATCCTTGCTCTTTAGCAAATTTTTGACATGCTTTCACTAATTCTTTGGCAATACCTTGTCTTCTATAAGCTCCTTCAACAAAAACACCTTCTAAATATCCTACGGGACTAGTTTCTGTTCCTTCTACGTAATCATGTCTAAATCCACATTTAGCAAACCCTATTGCAGTATTATCATTCCATGCCATAAATACTGCACCGCCATTGTTCATATAATCAACAAAATCCGCTTCTAAGCCATCAACAGAATTTTCATCCCACATTTGAATTGCTAATTTTGCTACCGAATTTGCTTCATTTACAGAAGCTCTCTTAATTTCCATCATTTTTTATCCACTCCACCGATTTCTTTAATGCTTTTATCGTCTTTGTTTCTAAAACACATCTCGCGTTGCATGCCTTAGCCACATTCAAGCGATCTATCAAATCTATTTCTCCATCACCTAATGCCAGATGATTTTTAGGTGGGATTTCTCTTCCGTCATGAATGTGGAAATGACTTAGCTTGCTCTTATTATCAAGTATAAATGGTACATCTATTTCTCCAGTGCCCTTTGAATGCCCTATATCCCATGTCAAAGCGAAGCAAGCACTTTCTAACATACTTTCTATTGCCTTTTTCTCATACTCACGAAATCCATTTGTATTTTCAATAGCAATATGTATGTCAGCATCTCCAATCCACTCTTCACAGGATTTTTTGAAGCGCAAAAAATAATCCATATATACATCAAAATCTCTCTCATACATTTGAACCTTTTTGTCCGGCAATGTAATATATATCCCGTGATGCATATGCATATTAATTGTTAATGGTTGTTCCTTCTTTCCATACCTATTCTTTAATTCCACAAAATGTTTTGCAACTTCTATTGTACGTCGTACCGTTTCCAAATAAGCATCTCTGACCAATGGATTGAAATCTGCAACATTCAAATTCTCATCCAAATGAATTGTATAATAAACGCCCGCTTCATCCGCTTTTTTATAAAACCATTCTACATCTTCAATTTTGTCAATTTGATATTCCGGAAAATTCATATTTAATTCAATAAAGGAAAGCCCCAATTCTTTGCAAAGTGCAATATTATCCTCAAGAGTCCTATTTTCAATTAAGGTTGGCATTCCGAATTCTAACATAAAAGCGCCTCCTTCTGTCTTAAACTATGTCAACTCACTCTGTTCTTGACACGAGCCTCCGTCGCATGTGGATTGATGACAACACAGCGTTCCTATGCCTTCGGCACAAGTTGCCATGACAACAAGTCTACCACATGCTACTCATGTAACGAGCATCGTGTAATTTTTATTCGCAATTACTACTTTTAAGAACATTCTCTTTTATCCAAGATATAATCGTTTTCCTAAGTACTCTACGGTATTTGTTATACTTATCTGACAAATATTCATACATAGGACTCAAATAAGGGTTCATATTAACATCGAACTCCAAAAACGAAAATTCTCCGGAGTGAAATAATTTTGATCTTATTTCATACATATCATCTATATCATTCTTTTGGACAGTGTTACAATATTTCTGTACAAAATCTGAAAAACTAATTCCTTCCGCTTTAGATAAACTTTCAACACTTGCTACCAAAAGAGCTATTTGAAACGAAGATTCATCCGGTCCCATTACTATGCTCTTATTGTATAATCTAGAACAATTCCTAAATGCCATTCTCCTTTTCTCATCTAGATCTTCTATCCCTCTATAGTAATCTCTAATACACTTCGGAACGAAAATTTCTTGTCCTAATACAAATACATCGTCATTTATCTCACCACGATATATCGGTTGGCTTTTTGGAATCTTTTCTAATCGATGTCTTTCAAATATTTCTTCAACGTGTTTTGTATCACCATATTTTTCTATAATCTTCACACCACTTTTATCAGGATTCATTATGGAAATAACTCCACCTTCAAAATTTTCACCTTTCATAACATCTTCTAAAGTTGCTAATCCATTCAAATTATCTTTTACCACTAATTTTAATTCATTATCAATAAATGCTGTTCTATATCTCTCATGCACTATATTTCTCCGATAATGTGAATCATATGAAAGCCTCACGAAATTTCGATATATCGATTGTGGATCATAAAAGCAAACATCAAGTAATATCGACAAATAACTCACAAAATCTGATACTATATTATATGCTTTCGCTCTTGCCTCTTGGATGTTATTTGCTTTCAACTTTATGTCAAATGCCACAAACTGTTCTGTCAATGGTTCTGTTCTTTCCACACTATCCAGTGTATGAAACATAAGGTTATAATTTTTAAAATTAAAGGAATATACCCCCTTTATAGGATATGAATTATACATCAGTTTATATATTCTTACCGTTTTAGGAGTATCATTTTCCGACCTAATTTCTTGAATGGCCCTATAAATATCTAAATTTTCATAATAATATAATTTCAAATCCATTGAATAATCAATAAAGTCATTTTCATCTTGATTTATTTCCAACTTTATCTCATAAATAGTTAATTCGTCATAATCCAGCAGTAAATTCAATCTAACTGGTTTATTACGCATATTATCAGTAAAAGTCGCTGTAACTACAAAGTGTCTATCATCCATGTTTTGAGTACAGATACTATCGCACTTTTTATTCAAAACATATTTTACCAATTCAACTACATTTATGCCTTTACAGTCTATATCTTTAATTATTACATTCTCCGTCATATCACATTGTCCTTTCATAGAGCTTTCTACCAGTCTATTCTTACGTAAATTTTCTTTACTATAATTTAGGAAAACCCGCTTACACAAGCGGGTTTTCCTAATGAGCGTGTTGGGAGTCGAACCCAAAAGTACTCCGTCCTATTTTCAACGCATTCTTATCTTTGTATTAACCACACACCTTTGAGTCACGCCCAGGAATACCAATGCTCACCATAAATGTTGCAAATACAATAGTCATTTTACTTAATCCTTTCCATCTAACCAACAGTTTCTTACTGTTATTTTCGCGATTCTGCTTTTTGCATTTTTGAATTTTACTTCCATGCTTATCAAATTCACTTCTTACGGAAAGCGCCACCGTTATTGCTGTTGTTAATACTCCAATTACAATACTCCATATAGGCAAAAAATACATGCATATTATATCATTAAATAACCAATTTCACAATCAAAAACACCCCCAAGTTTCCACCTGAGAGTGCTCCTACTTTACCCCTATTCAACTACCCAAACAACCTTACCTTTCCACCGCTCTATATTGTTACAACCATATGTACCGTACTCTTGCTGATTCCAAAATGTTTCGCTGCCTGACGCACCGTCGTATTATTATCAATAATATATCTGGCTATTTCCATAGCTCTTTCCTCAATATAGGTTTTCACAAAAAATCCCCTGCAATACTTGTTTTTACATTGTATGCAGGGAATTTTTGTTCATGACAATAGAATGTTTACAGAACATGCATCCTATTGTTTCTTACCTTTCTGTTCCATTTTCAGCATATTTCCATGTAACCTGATATTCCACACCGGTAGCTTCCCCCAACTGTGTGATATAATTTTCTATCAATGTTTTCGCACGCTCCTGCGCGCCTGCCAATAACGTTTTATTCTTTTCCACTGCTGCCACCATTTCATCCTGTGCCTCATTTACTGCCTGTGTCTGCTCCTCAGCTGTAATCTGATTCTTGTTAAACCATGAATCTGACGTTGCAATATAATCATCCACATCTATTGTTTTTACTTCCGGCTGAAAAATTTTTGCTCCGGGAATCGTAATTTGTACACTGGTACCATTTACATCCATTTTCACATCTGACATTTCAATCCCAATCTTGACAACTCCTGTATACTCAATCCAGAATTTTCTCTCCTTTTCTCCCAGATGTGCCAATCCGGATCCTTTTTCTTTTGTGGACTTAGCCACATTATGATAATAACATTCCAGCGTTGCAAGATCACAGATGGATCTGATCTGTGCCAGATCCGGTTCTAAGACAGCCGCAGTTTCCATTTCTTGTGTTTCTTCCATTTTCACTTTTGTCTTATCGTTTTTATTTGTACATGCAACTAAAAACAATGACATGACACATAGTATCATTATTATCCTATATTTTCTCATTGCATTCCCCCCTATTTAATATTAACTTTATATTCTCCGTCTATCTGTTGTACCCATGGATCAACCAGCGCTTCTACCGCAGTAACCGCATTTTCCTTCGCCAATGTCATCAGATCATTTTCTTTTGCCGCCCGCCTGGCAAGATCTGTTTTACATAATTCATATGCCTCCTGTGATACAGTTTCCGTTTCATATTTTTTATTTTCAAAAATATAATCCATTGAACCAAAATCCACCATTGTATTCTGTATTTCGCTCTCCGGCAAGGTAATGGTGATTATTTTTGTATCCTCATCAATATCGATCATAATCTTACTGAAATCAATTCCTGCAGTAACGGTTCCTTCATATGCCACATAATATTTCGGAGTAACACCATCCTCCTCATACGCACGGGCAACTGCATTATAGGAATAATCTACCGTGGAAAGTTCACTGATTTCAAAAACTTTTTCCAATGACGCTTTTGAAATCGTTGTTACCGTTCCTTCTTCTCCGATGATTGCATCTTTTGTATTTTTTAAGAAAACAGATGAAGGATCTGCATTCAGAATTTTCAGAATGACACACACTATCACAATTGCTAAAATAACCCCTCCCGTGATACGAATCTTTATCACCCGTGTTCTCTTCTCTTTATTTTTGCTCTTTTTTTCGCCTGTGTTCTGCTGCATCGCTTTTTCCTCCGCAAATGTTCAATTACACATTCCATTCTACAATAAGGTTTCTTTTCTCACAAGCACCATATTTTCTGTAATAAAAGAAAGAAGAAGCCTGGTTACAGTTCAAAAAAAGGATCTGAATCTTTTCAGATTCAGACCCCATTTTACAATAAAATATATCTGCGCCTTACATTTTTTTAACCTTGATATTTTTACCGGCACCTTTTGCCTTAAAAATAGTCTTGTAAAAAGATACTTTCTTTGAAGGTACTTTAAAGACTGCGTTTGCTTTGATGTTCTTAAATGCATCTTTTCCTACACTTGATTTAGTAAGTTTTGATGTCTTGATTGTAACTGCTGCTAACTTTTTATTACCGGAAAATGCTTCTTTACCGATCTTTGTCAGTTTTGTGGAAGAAACCGTAATGCTGGTAAGTGCTGTACAATTTTTAAAAGCAGCATTCCCAATGCTCTGCAGGGATTTTGAATCTAAAACAAGTTTTTTCAACGCCTTACATCCGTTAAAAGCGTTGTTTTCAATTTTTGTTATATTAGATGCTCCACTTACAGTTTTTAATTCTGTACATTTATAAAATGCCTTATTTCCGATCGTCTTTACATTAGAACCGACAGTTACTTTTGTCAGTTTGCTACATCCGGAAAATGCGCTGTCTGCAATTGCAGTTACCTTAAATGTATATCCGTTGATTTTAACCGTTGCAGGAATAGATACCTTTGTAATGGTTTTCTTTGCATATTTATTTACGGTTACGGTATTTTTTCCGGTTACTTTATACTTGATCTGTCCAACTGTTTTCACAGTTCCAACTGCCGGTTTTTTCTTTTTGTCTGTAGTTCCGTTATTTCCCGTATCAGCTTTTACCAGTGCCGAAATCGCTGTTTCCAGATCACTTGCTGCCTGATCTACTGCAGTCTGTTCTGCGGCTGCATCTGTAAGTTTTTTTGCAGCATTAAGTGCAGTCTGTAACTTTTTCCAGCTGTCTGCCGTGTAATCACTCTGCTTTAATGATTCTGCTTTCCTGATCGCAGCGTTCAGTTTTGTAACATCTGTTTTTGTTTCTTCTTTTGTTTCTTCCTTTGGCTCTGCCTTTACCAGTGCTTTGATTGCAGCATTCAGATGCTCTGTTGCCTCATCTACAGTAGCCTGTGTGTGCGGAGCCGCAAGCTCATCTTTTGCCTCTTTCAATTCAACGCAAAGATCAGACCAGCTTGCTGCCGTATAATCACTCTCAGTTAAGCTCTCTGCACTTTTGATTGCAGCTTCAAGTGCTGTAGTATTTACCGTTTCCTCTTTATCCTTAACGATATTTGCATCCGTTGCCTCAAATTTTACTGTATAATCATTGTAACCAAGTGCATATACCGTCAATGTCCAATATCCGGTTCCATCTGTTCCCTCCGGCAGTTTGCAGCGCAGTGAATCCGTAAGTCCAAGCTGTATTCCCTGTGCTTTGTGCATCCAGTTATCTGCTGCAAATTTGGTTCCATAAGACTGAAGTGGTTTGGTATAAGTACTGTCAGATCCATAATAAGTCCACTCTACTGCCTGCATATCTGCGCCAAGTGCACCATATCCGTCTCCTGTTAAATCAACACGGAGAAACTCTCCATAAGAACCGTTTGCCTCTTTTACCGTTGTTGTGATATTCTCTGCAGTTTTTAATGCAGCATCCTTAATACCAGAATCCGTTCCTTTATTTACCCTCGCAGAAAATGAAAAACTTCCGTCCTCATTTTTGGTAACCGTTTTTAAGCCATTGGTGTTTTCTGTTACTTCTGCGACCAGATCCGTATAGTTTTTCAGATTGTTCTCCGTAAAGCCTCCGGATAAAGTATCTCCATTTTCTACTACGGTATATGCTGCTTTAAAAGCTTCATAATCGTCTGTTTTTACCTTGACTGGAACATATTTAAGTCCGGTTACCACA
The DNA here is from genome assembly GCF_041325975.1 of Roseburia sp. Classification (NCBI taxonomy): domain Bacteria; kingdom Bacillati; phylum Bacillota; class Clostridia; order Lachnospirales; family Lachnospiraceae; genus Roseburia; species Roseburia sp. The sequence goes on from NZ_JBGLEJ010000003.1 coordinate 300,624, forward strand.
TAACTTTCAATATCCTTTTTATCATAGGAAAAAGGATTTCCGTCCGTCAGTACACCTTTGGTTGCCCCCGTATAATATGCCACTTTAAGTTTGGTACCATCTTTCATTGTAATTTCTGATGTACACTGGTAACTTCCCCTGTGCAGACCATGATTGGTAGTTGCCCTCGATACCGTATCAAATGCGCCCTTGTCAAGTTCGCCCTTTGCATCTTCCTCGGCAGAGCTCTCTGTACTTCCGGCATTATATACATCTTCATTTTTCCAGTACTCAGCCCAGCTCAGTGCTGCATAAGCATACTGATACTCCTGCGCCGTCTCGTTTTCACTCTTCACCTCTTCTCCGGTGTTCTGCTCTGCTTCTACTGCACTTTCTTCTGCTGCAAAAACTGCCATAGACGGTGTTCCTGTTGCTGCCACCATGGAAAAAGCCAATACACCAGTAAGAATCCGTGCAGATACATCTTTTCTTTTCACTTTAAAATCCTCCTTTGTTTTATCTATCAAAAGTCAGTATCAACTAACTTTTAACCAAAAATTTTTCTTTGATCAAATTCCGATCCATAAATATAATAAAAGCAGAATTACCACCCTTATGCCAGTAAACCACCATTCATTACCTTTCTGTTTTCCAGAGATACCGCAGTGAATGTTCCTTTTGGGACAGGTGCCGATACATTTCTGGCACATAAAACATTCACCTCTTGTCTCGATCGAGCCAGTTTCCGGCAGTCCGATATCCGATGGACATTTTTTCGTACATGCCGCACACCCCGGAATGCAGTTTTCCCTGTCTCTTCTGAGTACAAAATATGGAAATACCGGAAGGAGAGAAAATATTGCTCCCATCGGGCACAAAATGCGGCAGAAAAAACGCTCCTGCACACACATGCCGCACAGGATCAGAATAAGCAGGACGACTCCCACAAGATATCCTCCCAATGCAAAATTTCCTGCATGAACCATGGAAAATACATCCCATGGACTGCAGCCTTTCAATCTCACATAAACACCGTTAAAGCACAGAAAAAGAATCAATAATAATATGAGATATTTTATCTGTGATAATGCTGCCGTAAGTTCCGCACTAAGCGTGACCGGCTTCTTTTTTAATTTTTTACTAACCCAGACATAAACTGCACGCACCCAGTCAGAAAGGCTTCCAAATGCACACGCAAATCCACAAAAAAACCGTCCAAATACCACAGTAAATGCACAGAGCATAATAAGTGTCATCACAAACGACGTAATCTCTATCTGTGCCCCTGTTCCCATCTGTCCGGCAATATATTTGACACCGGAAAATGCAGCCGTAAATGCTGATGGGAACAATACAAAAAACAATAGTTGTATTCCCGCACGTATCCATACCGGGATCTGCTTTTTATGCTTTTTCCAAAAAACAGATCTATTTTTTTGAATTATTTCAGCTATATTTTTTAACTTTGTATCTTCCAATTTTTTCCTCACTCTTACTGTTCTGCCTGTTTCAGTGCCTCGCTGACGGCATCCCGGATTCCGGTAGAACTAAATGTTGCACCACTTATGGTATCCACTTCCGTGGACTGCGCATCCATGATCTTTGGAATAATATCTTCTGCCATGGATAAATAAGCTTTATCCTCACCATCTGCAGATGTTATCTCAATTTCACTGACTGCTCCATTTTCAACGGTCACAAGTACATTGATCATTCCGCCAAAACCCTTTGCTTCACCTTCCCATTTACCATCAGAATAGGCTCCTTTTGCATTGACAGTTTTCTCATTTTCCTGCCCTATGGCATCTTCTTTGTCCTGCTGCAGTTTTGTCACCTGCGCCTCTAACTTTGTGATCTCTTCATCTTTGCTTCTATCCTTTAATACCTGGTCATAACCTGCCAGTATCAAAATGACTGCTGCCAGACTAAATGAGCGGATCAAAAAATCTTTCATCTGACATTCTCCCTTAATTTTTTGCCTGCTCTAATGCCTTCTGGCAGGCTTCAATGATTGCTTTTGAAGAACAGGTTGCAGACGATACCGTATCGATTCCCTCTGTACTGTTCTTTTGTAATATCTGACTGACAACACCTTTCGATGCGGCTTTTATATAGAAAGAATTGCTCTTTCCACCGTCTCCGGAAATATCTCTGATCTCTGTGATCTTATCGTTTTCAATCACAACCGTCACCGTCAGATTATATGCATCAAAATCCTCGTCCTCATCCGGATTGCAGACAACATTTACCTTATAGTTACCATTTTTATAAGTCAGCGTCTTCTCGCCACTATCCTCAGTGTTTTCCGTATCATTTTTTTCGGTATCACCGCCACTCTCCGTGCTGTCACTGCCGTTTTCCGTATTACCACCGTTATTTTCTGTGTCTTCACTGTCTTTTTCTGTATTCTCGCTGTTCTTTTCCGTGTTTTCGCTGTCTTTTTCTGTATTCTCGCTGTCTTTTTCTGTGTCCTCGCTGTTCTTTGTATCGTCAGCATCGTTCTGACTGCCGGATGAAGTGTAGATGCCGTCTTTTTCTGCAGCTTTTGCCACTACCTCCACAGCATGCATTACCGCTTTAGAGGTGCAGGTTGCACCGGACACTGTGTCTACTCCATCAATTCCGTTTTTCTTTACAATCTGCGCCGCAACCCCCGGATGTTTACTGCTGCCAGAGACCGCTTTTGTAATATAAGTATCATTCTGGGAATCTCCATCCCCATACACGTCGGAAACTTCAATGATCTTTCCATTCTGAAACATCACTTTTACATGCAGGTTGTACGATGTAAAAGCACCGCTCTCATCCGGATTACATACAACTACTCCATAATACGAACTCGCATTTGATGTGTCTGGCTTTTCGGTATCATCCTGTGTTTCGGTATCCGTTTTTCCCTTTTTTGCAGCCTTCATCGCATTTGATACTGCCTCAATGATTCCTTTTGAACTATATGTTGCACCGGAAACCGTATCCACAGACAAGCTCTGCTTATCTATGATAGTATCCGCTACTTTTTTCGCCTGGTTAAAATAACGGTCATCCTCGTTTTTGTGATCTGTGATCAGAATCGCCTTAATCGTCTTATCCTGTAATACCATCGTGGCAGCGATATCACCGCCATAGCCCTCCCCGACTCCGGTATAGACTCCGTCTGGATAGTTAAATTTTCCCTTTTTCTGCTTTTCTGTTTCTTCCTTGTCCAGCCCAAGTGCATTTTTTACCGCATTAATAATACCGTTGGAACTAAATGTTGCACCGGAAACCGCATCCACATTTACTGTCTGACCTGCAAGGATTGTCCTTATAACGCCTTTCGCACGTTCAAAATAAGATTCCGTGTCTGACTGGCTGACAATATCGATCGCCGTGATCGTACGGTTTTCCACTTTTACCGATACTGTCACTGTGCCGGAATATCCCTGTGCACTTCCCGTATATGTACCATCCGCAATATCAAAATCTCCTTTTCCAATTGTAAATGCATCTTCCGTCTCGCCCGTCAATGCATTTTTTACCGCATCAATAATTCCCCTTGAACTATATGTAGCGCCGGAGACCGTATCCACATCCGTACTCTGCTTTTCTAAAATACTTGCAGTCACACCCTCCTTTGCACGGTTAAAAAATCCTGCATCATCCGACGTTTTTACAATATAGATCCCAACGATCGACTTATCTTTGATTTCAATAAACAATTTGACTGGTCCGGCAAATCCAGTTCCGGTTCCTTCATAATAGCCATCATCCAACGCAAAATTTCCTTTTGCCACAGCCGTTTTCTTCGTCTTGTCACCGGAAGACAATGCATCTTTGACTGCATTTATGATTCCTTTTGAACTGTATGTTGCACCGGAAACTGTATCCACATCCGTACTCTGCTTTGCAAGGATGCTTGCTGTCACGCCTTCTTTTGCACGATTGAAAAAGGCTGCATCATCCGAATTGCTCAGAATATTGATCGACCGGATCGTCTGATTTCTGATCTCAACTGAAACTTTGATCTTGCCGGAGAATCCATTCGCACTTCCTTCATAAGTTCCATCTGCAAGATCAAACGCACCAGTCAAAACAGCAACCGTTTCCGTATTTTCAAATTCCGTCTCTGTTTCCGGCTCTTCCACCGACTCATTACTGGCATTTTCGATAACAGTTTCTGACTCTTCCTGTTCACCCTCTGATTCTGCACCATAAACCGGTGCTGTATAATCACTCAGTGAAACAACTGCACCAAGTCCCACGATTGCTGCCAGAATAACTGGTGCGATTCCTGAAATATTTTTCCAGATTTTGTTCATGCTTATCTCCATCTAAAACTATCTTTTTATGATTCTTTTTCAATGATCTTCGTATCCAGTTCCGATTCAAAACTATTTGCAATCCCCTCTGTGACATAGATTTTCCTGTCATCCGTCATCAGAATCATGTCAAATTCATCACTGTGAGCTCTCCAGTATTCCGTTGCAGCTTCCTTCCCCATAATAAAAACGGACGTAGAAAGTCCATCCGCAAGCGTCCCGTCTGCCGTAACAATGGAAACAGAAATCAGTCCGTTCTCCGCCGGATAACCAGTTTTGGGGTCTATAATATGATGATATGTCTTTCCATCCTGCTCAAAATACCGTTCATACCCACCGGAAGTGATCACAGCCTTATCCTGTATGGAGAGCACCCCAATATACTGATCTGTATCCTGTGGATTCTGCACTGCAACACGCCATTTGCCCCCATCTGTTTTGGTTCCAAGTGCCTGTACATTTCCACCAAGATTAACCAGTCCGCTTTTAATTCCACATTCACGGTATATATCCATGATACGTGCGGAAGTATATCCTTTTGCTATCCCGCCTAAATCAATCTGCATTCCTTCTTTTTGGAATGAAATCTCCTTCGTCCTGCTGTCATAAGAAATATCATTCACATCCGTCAATGTCAGAAGCTCCTGTAATTCTTCTTCCTCCGGCACCCTGAAATTATCATCTGTAAATCCCCATGCTTTCATCACAGGGTATATTGCAATATCAAATGCACCATTTGTTGACTGGTACAGGTCTAAAGACCGTTCCACAAGATAAGCGGTATCCTCCGAAAGGATTCCTCCTCCATTCTGGTTGATCTGATAAATCTCACTATTTTGATCTCCGGTAGATAAAAGACTATCGAGACGTTCTATTTCCTCCTCTGCCCGTCGGACAGCTTCATTTGCACCAACACCATAAGCTGTTACATTCATATAGGTATCCATTGCAAATATATCCCTGCTTGCCTGTGTACTTTCGTTTTCCTGCTGACTCTGCGCATCTGCCATTTTCTGTGTGCTGCTTTCCTCATTTTATATAACAGGAAACTTCAACGCTTTTTTTATAAGCAGAAAGATCCCAGTGTTATCCTTAATGGTAACACTGGGATCTTTCTACATATCGTCATATGTTTTATTTAATTGTATTTTAATGCCTTTTTCAAAGCTGCTGAAATTGCCGTTCCTACGATAAAACATACGATTGCTTCAATCAGTCCGTTCACACCGACAAATGCTAAAATAAACAGCAATGCATTTTTCGCACCCAGAGCCGATACGAATGACTGGATGTATTCTGTATTGTAAAATCCGAGCACTAACATTCCCATAAAAAATGTAGTGTTAAGTAATGGACAGCAAAGGTTGCTGATCGTAACAGATGCACCGGATGGCAGCTTTGTTTTGCGAAGTCCTTTATAGATCAGACCTGTCAACCATCCCATCAAAATACGGGTAGGTACGCATACCAGAAATGTCAAAAAGCCGTTAATTCCAAGCAGTGCTGCACCAAACGGACTCATGCCAAAGCACTGGATAAAACTTGTAATGCCGAACACACCGCCTAAGATCGCACCTGCTGCCGGTCCTAATGTAACAGCTCCTACCGCTACCGGAACGACGATCAGCGTGATCTCAAGACCTGCTGTTCTGATATATCCGATCGGGGTAAAAGCCATGATAAGAATAATAGCAACTAAAAGTGCCATCTCCACAAGATACTTTGTGGAAAACTTTTTCTGAGTCATAGTCTCTTCCTCTTTTCTTAATAATATGTAATTTTTTCATATGCAACGTTATTAAGTATAGCACTTGAACACCTTTTCCGCAATGCTGCATTAACGTTTTTAACATATTCTGTTAATTGTATTTCAGTGCCTTTTTCAAAGCTGCAGAAATTGCCGTTCCTACAACAAAACATACAACCGCTTCAACAAGTCCGTTGATTCCCACAAATGCAAGCACAAACCAGAACGGATTGCTGACACCCAGTGTCTGAACAAATGACTGGATATACTCCGTCTGATAAAAACCAATCACTAGCATACCCATAAACAATGTCGTATTCAAAAGCGGACAGCATAAATTTGCGACCGTGATTGATGCAGTATATGGGATTTTCGTCTTTCTGAGTCCCTGATAGATCAATCCGGTCAGCCATCCTACCAGAATACGTGTCGGCACATATACCAGAAATGCCAGAAACGGATTAATTCCAAGCAGCGTCGCACCAAAGGCGTTTAGTCCGAAACACCGTAAAAAACTGGCAAATCCAAATACACCACCTAAGATTGCACCTGCCGTTGGTCCTAGTGTAACAGCTCCTACCGCCACCGGAACAACGATCAGGGTAATTTCTATACCTACTGTCTTAATGTATCCGAGCGGGGTAAAAGCCATGATAAGAATGATGGCAACTAAAAGTGCCATTTCCACAAGAAATTTTGTGGAAAACTTTTTCTGAGTCATAGTCCCTTCCTCTTTTCTCGTTTTTATGTAATTTTATACGAAACACAGGACGAGCCATTTGTGAATCATTATAAATTTCCGGCATCCTGTATCTCTGCAACGTGACTAAGTATAACATCTGGCAGTATTTTCCGCAATCTTAGATTGCGTTAATCCTAAAATTGTGCCATCCTCAGAATTGCACTACTGTACTGTATCATTGAAATTTAGTATATCTGCCACTTTAATTAAAAAGTGACAGATGATAGTGTCGGATACAGTGATATCAGTTTTTCCCGTGCATCCCCGGTTTGGAAATGCCACTGTATCTTAGCTGTATCCCGATTACGTTCCATTTCCCATGCTGATAACTCACATTTAAGTTTGTCAAGGGTGGATATTCGACGCGAAAGACATTGGCGTGTCATTACATTCAGCTCAATTTCTGCCATGTCAAGCCAACTTCCATGTTTAGGCGTATAGTGGATTTCCAGTCGTTTTATGATCCTTCTTGCTTCTGATGGTGGAAATGCTTTATAAAGTGAAGCAGCTTTATGGGTGTTTAGATTGTCCATTACCAGTATGATTTTCTTTGCATCTGGAAACATTTCATCTGACAGATATTTGATTTCCATTGCCCGGTCAATTGCAGTACGGTGTTCATGGACACTCACATGGTGTCTGCCGCCAAGTGGTTCAACAAAAGCAAATATGCTGCAGGTGCCATTCCTCTTATATTCGGAATCCGTTTTCTGGTTGTCACCCGGACGAACAGGCAGTGGCTGCCTTACATCATCCAAAAGCTGGTATGGCTTTTCATTCATACAGACAACAGGGTACATCGGGTCATATGGGAGTTCATAAACATCAAGGACATCTTCCATGCAGGCTACAAAATCAGCATCTTCTTTTGACGGAATACACCAGTAATCATTCATGTGAGGTCGAAGTTTATTTTTTTTAAAGCCCTGCCGATGGTATCTTTACTGACTGGAACATCAAGTACAATTTTTGCCTGTTCTTCCAGCAGACGGAGTGTCCAGCGGGAATGTCCTTCCGGTGCAGGACTGCACGCAATTTCAATAATACGAGCCTCAGCACGCCCATCAAATTTTCTGCATGCATTATCAGAATTGACATTCCGGTTCATTGTACGGATACCCTGGATGCCTTTTTCGGAATAAAGCTTTACAGTATTCATGATAGTAGCCATACATACACAATTTGTTTTGGCAGACTGTGCATGGGTAAGAACTTTACCGTGTGCCTCATCTAGATCAATGATAATCTGGCATCTGTTTCGAACAGTTTTGGTTGTTTGCTTTTTACGCATAACAGATTTTAGTTCCTTGAGTTCGTCATCCGTTAATGAAATATTATATTTTTTTGGTCTTGCCATCTAAAATCACCGCCGTTTCTTTTTAATATATCATGAAACGGTTTGTCAGACCATAAAATTAATTAAATATCAATGATACAGTATACTACCACTTTTTTATATTTTTAATGTTTCCTTAATTATCAATAAATGCCATTGACTTTCTGCTTTTTGCGTGCAAAGCTAACCATATATTTATAAGAAAAGAGTTTTTACCATGATACAGAAAAAAAATGTACTTAACACCGTTCCGGTTATCTGCCTTGGTGCCCTGCTTTTGGGGTCGGCATACGGGCAGCTTCACACGCCAATGACGCCGCCACCGATTACAGCTCTCGCCTCAGATATTCTGCCGACGACAGGCAATGTCCGAGCACTTGATGTTGTGGTCGATTTTGCGGATGCGAAATATGATACAGACAGACGCCTGTCCGATGAAGAAATTTCCTCCTATCTGTTTGGCACAGACAATACTGAATTTTATCCCTGTGAGAGCCTGACTAGTTATTTTGACCGTGCTTCATACGGATCACTACATATGACCGGAAATGTATTTCATTACACAGCGAAAGGTACGATCGCATCCTACGAAAAAACGAACGATGGATACGAAACGCTGGTGCGTGAGGTTCTTTCCGGTTTAAATGATACGATCGACTATACCGATTATGATTCTGACGGCGATGGCTATATCGACGCTCTCTGCCTTTCTGTTCCAAGCGGAGGCAATGCTGATTTCTGGTATGGCTGTACGGCATCCTGGTGGACTTCCACCCTGCCGGATTTAGATGGCGAAAAATTAAATTACTATGTGATCAGCGATGAACAGCCTTATGCCGATACCATGGATTATTATCTCGGAACACTCGCCCACGAATACGGGCACTGTATGGGACTCCCGGATTATTATAAATACGGTTTAAAAGAAAATTTTGAAGCTACGACTGGGGATGCCGGCATTGAACGCATGGATGAAGCTGCGGGTGATTTTTGTCCGTTGTCAAAGCTGCTGCTCGGATGGTACCTTCCGGCAGAAGTACAGATTTACCACCCCGGCAGCAAAAAGACCGACATCACTTTAGCTGACTCCTCCATGCAGACTAACACTCCAGCTGCACAGACATTTACCCTGACAGATGATACCCAAGAGGGAAGCTGTCTGATCATACCGCGCACTGATGCTTCCAGTTATTTTTCAGAATACATGATCCTTGACTATATCACCCCGAATGGTAATTATGACGGTATGTTTTCTTCCGGCGGACTTCGTATTTATCACGTCGATGCCACCCTTGCAAACGACGAATACTATGCCCCCTATCTGACCGCTGATAACTACAGTCCTGTCTACGATTCCACCAATAACGGCAGGCGGATCTTAAGACTGGTCAATGACGGAAATGGCTTTTACCGGAACGGTGATGTGATTGATGGCACTGCCACAGGCTTGGGCTGGTATGACAACAACGGACAGGTGACCATTGATACCGGGTATACGATCACGGTTGACTCTGTATCTGCGGATCAGAAAAAATGTACCGTAACGATTTTGCCGGACAACTAAATAACTTTTTCCACCAACTCCAGACAAGAAGCCGCAAATTTTCTCCAACTCCCAACAAAAAGCCCGTCCCCCATGTCAGCTTCCTCACAGAATCCAAACATGAAAGACGGGCTTTCTATCTTACAGGTTGTCCACCTATATTATTTGTTGCCTAACTCAGCTTTTAATGCTGTTGTTAAAGCTGGAACGATCTTATTGAGATCACCAACCAGACCATAATCAGCTACGTCGAAGATTGGAGCATCTTCATCTTTGTTGATTGCGATGATCAGGTCAGAATCTTCCATACCAGCTACATGCTGGATTGCTCCGGAAATACCGATTGCAAAGTAGATCTGAGGACGAACAGTTTTACCTGTCTGACCTACCTGTAAATCAACTGGTAACCAGCCATTCTCTACAACTGCACGGGAGCAGCTTACAGTACCGCCAAGTACCTCTGCAAGATCTTCCAAAAGTTTGAAGTTCTCTTTGGAACCAACTCCACGACCACCGGAAACAAGGATCTTTGCTTCCATAATGTTTGCTGTGCTCTTAACAGCTTTTACGATGTTTAAGATCTCAACATATCTGTTGTTTGGTGTAAATCCCGGGTTGTACTCTACAACGTTTGCTTTTGCACCGCTGATCGGAGCGATCTTCTGCATAACACCTGGACGTACAGTTGCCATCTGAGGACGGTTGTCCGGGCAGGCAATTGTTGCGATGGTGTTACCACCAAATGCAGGACGTGTCATTAATAACTGGTTGTGTTTCTGCTCTGATTCTTTACCAGGTGCAGCAACCAGTGGGAAATCACCGATCTCAAGAGATGTACAGTCTGCTGTCAGACCTGTTTTTACTCTTGCAGAAACAGTAGGTCCTAAGTCACGGCCGATAGCAGTTGCACCAACTAACATGATTTCAGGTTTGAACTCGTTAATTACAGATGCTAATGCATGAGCATACGGCTCTGTTCTGTAGTCTTTTAATTCAGGATCATCTACTACGATAACTTTGTCAGCACCATACTCAGCTAACTGATCTGCTAATCCTTTTACACCAGAACCAATTAATACAGCAGTTACGTCTGTACCTAAATCTTTTGCTAAGTCTTTGCCTTTTCCAAGTAACTCAAATGCAACGCCATCTAATACGTTATCTACCTGCTGTGCAAAGACAAATACTCCTTTATATTCTTCTAATGCCATGTTATTCACCACTTTTCCTTTTTTTATTAGATAATGTGTTTCTCTTTGAATTTACCGATCAAATATGCTACGGATTCTGCCGGATCAAGGTTTACTTTCTCACCAGCACCCTTTGCAACTTTATCAGATGCTTTTGCAATCTTAGTAGGAGATCCCTTTAAACCAAGATCAGAATCGTCAACATCCTTTAAGTCTGCTCTGCCCCAAACGGTTACTTCTTTGTCAAATGCATCGAAGATTCCGCCCGGTGTCATGTAACGCGGCTCATTTAATTCAGAAAGAGCAGTTACCAGACAAGGCATTTTTGCTTTTAACTCATGATATCTGTCTTCGTACTGACGTTTTACAACAACAGAATCACCCTCTACTTTGATGTCTGCTGCGTAAGAGATAACCGGAAGTCCAAGATGCTCAGCGATCTGAGGACCAACCTGTGCAGTATCACCATCGATAGCCTGACGTCCTGTGATGATCAGGTCATAGTCTAAGTTACGAAGTGCACCAGCGATTGTGGTAGATGTTGCCCATGTATCAGCTCCACCTAATACGCGGTCTGTTACAAGAACTGCTTCATCAGCACCCATTGCTAATGCTTCACGAAGAACTGCATCAGCCTTTGGAAGTCCCATGGTAAGAACTGTAACTTTTGCTCCTGTCTCATCTTTGATTCTAAGTGCTGCTTCAAGACCAGCTTTATCATCTGGGTTCATGATAGCAAGCATTGCTGCTCTGTCAAGCGTTCCATCCGGGTTGAACTTAACGCCGCCCTTTGTATCAGGAACCTGTTTAATACATACTACGATATTCATGTATTTTTCACTCCTTATGTTTTATATGTTTAAATTTTACGCGGATTGATTCGAAATTACTTTAACAGTGCACCGGAGATTACCATACGCTGGACTTCGCTTGTACCCTCGTAGATCTCAGTGATCTTAGCATCACGCATCATACGCTCTACATCGTACTCTCTGATATATCCGTATCCACCGAATAACTGAACAACCTCAGTTGTAACAGCCATTGCAGTCTCTGCTGCGAATAATTTCGCTTTTGCAGCTTCTACAGAATATACTTTCTGAGTAGCTTTTGCCATTGCAGCTTTGTAAACTAAAAGCTGTGCAGCTTCGATTCTTGCAGCCATATCAGCAAGTTTGAACTGTGTATTCTGCTGCTGTGCGATTGAACGTCCAAACTGTTTTCTCTCTTTTGTATAAGCGATAGCTCTGTCTAATGCGCCCCCAGCGATACCAAGTGCCTGAGCAGCAATACCGATACGTCCACCATCAAGTGTGTGCATTGCGATCGGGAAACCTTTTCCTTCCGGTCCTAACAGATTCTCTTTCGGGATTCTGCAGTCTTCGAAGATCAGCTCATAAGTAGATGATCCACGGATACCCATCTTCTTCTCTTTTGTTCCGAATGAGAAGCCTGGAGCTCCCTTATCAACGATGAATGCAGAGAAGTTTTTCTTCTTTCTGCCTCTCTTATCCTCTGTGATGCTTGTGATTGCGATTACGATATAAACGTCTGCAACTTTACCGTTGGTAATGAAACATTTAGATCCGTTTAATACCCACTCGTCACCATCTAAAACAGCTTTTGTCTGTGCACCCTGTGCATCAGTACCAGCACCCGGCTCAGTTAATGCGAATGCACCTAACTTCTCGCCTGTTGCAAGTGGTTTTACATATTTCTGTTTCTGCTCTTCTGTACCATATGTCATGATCGGATCGATGCAGAGAGATGTATGTGCAGATACAACAACACCTGTGGTTGCGCAAACTTTAGATAACTCTTCTACGCACATAACGTATGTAAGAGGATCACAACCCTGTCCACCATATTCTTTCGGAACCGGGATTCCCATGAATCCGTATTTCTGCATTTTCTTAACCGTTTCTGCCGGGAAAGCTTCTGTCTCATCTGTTTCCTGTGCAAGCGGTTTTACTTCTGTTTCAGCAAATTCCTTGAATAAGGAACGCGCCATTTCATGTTTCTTGTCTAAAGTGAAATCCATGATCTAATTTTCCTCCATAAATATTTATTTTACTGAGCATCGACCGGAGTCTTTGTACGATCAGCATTGTATACATAGAATCCCTTGCCGCTCTTTGCTCCAAGGTTACCACCACGAACCATCTTACGGATCAGTGGGCATGCACGATATTTGCTGTCGCCTGTCTCTTTGTAAAGTACATCCATGATAGCAAGGCAGATATCAAGACCGATGAAATCACCTAACTCTAACGGTCCCATTGGGTGGTTAGCACCAAGTTTCATAGCTGCATCGATACCAGCGATATCGGAAACACCTTCCATTTTGATGAATGCAGCTTCGTTGATCATTGGGATTAAGATACGGTTTACAACGAAACCAGCAGCCTCATTAACCTGTACCGGAGTTTTTCCGATCTCTTCAGAAATTTTCTTAATAGCGGAAACAGTTTCATCCGGAGTATTCACACCAGCGATAACCTCGATCAGTTTCATACGGTCTGCCGGGTTGAAGAAATGCATACCAACCATTGGACGGTTTAATCCGTTTCCGATCTCTGTGATGGAAAGACTGGATGTGTTAGAAGCGAAGATACAATCTGGTTTTGCGATCTCGTCTAATTCTTTGAAAGTAGTTTTCTTTACTTCCATGTTCTCGAAAGCTGCCTCTACGATCAGATCACAGTCTTTGCAAAGGTCTTCTTTTAAACCTGGAGTGATTTTTGCAAGGATGCCATCAACAGCTTCCTGTGTCATTTTTCCTTTTTCTACTAATCTTGCATAACCTTTTTTGATTTTCTCTTTTCCGCCTTCAGCCCACTCCTGCTTGATATCGCAAAGTGCTACTTCATATCCTTCTACCTGAGCAAATGCTTTTGCAATGCCCTGTCCCATAGTTCCTGCACCAATAACGCCAACCTTCATTTCGGTTACCTCCTGAAAATAATTATGTTAACTGTATGTTTGAAAAATGCAATCCCCGGGAAGTCATTCCCCGGGAATTACTATAAAAAACTATTATCTCTCAACGATTGTAGAGCATCCCATACCACCGCCGATGCAAAGTGTAGCAAGACCTCTCTTAGCGTCTCTCTTCTGCATCTCATGCAGTAATGTAACAAGGATACGGCATCCGGAAGCACCTACCGGGTGTCCTAATGCGATTGCACCACCGTTTACGTTTACTTTTGACATATCGAATTTCAGATCTCTTGCTACTGCGATAGACTGAGCTGCGAATGCTTCGTTTGCTTCGATTAAGTCCATATCATCAATAGATAAACCAGTTTTTGCTAATACTTTTCTTGTAGAAGCAACAGGTCCAACACCCATGATTTCAGGCTCAACTCCACCAAGAGCACCTGCTACCCATGTAGCCATTGGTGTAACACCAAGCTCTTTTGCTTTTTCTTCACTCATAACAACGATTGCTGCTGCACCATCGTTGATACCGGAAGCGTTACCTGCTGTAACAAGTCCGCCCTCTTTACCGGAGCAGCATTTTAATTTTGCTAAAGACTCAGCAGTTGTACCGGCACGTGGTCCCTCATCTTTCACGAAATCAACGATCTCTTTTTTCACTTTAACAGGAACCGGAACGATCTCATCATCAAATTTGCCTTCAGCGATTGCTTTTTCACATTTCTGCTGGCTGTTTGCTGAGAACTCGTCAAGTTCTTCTCTTGTAATGCCATATTTATCACATACGTTCTCTGCAGTGATCATCATATGATAGTGGTTGAATGCATCTGTTAATGCATCATTTACCATTGTATCGATGATCGTTGCATTGTTCATACGATATCCAAAACGAGCTTTTGTCATAGCATATGGTGCCATAGACATGTTTTCCATACCACCTGCAACAACGATATCAGCTTCACCTGCCATGATCATGGTAGCTGCATCATTGACACATTTTAAACCAGAACCACAAACAACGTTGATCGTGATTGCCGGAACTTCGATTGGCAGTCCTGCTTTGATTGCTGCCTGACGTGCAACGTTCTGTCCCTGAGCTGCCTGGATTACACAACCCATTTTTACCTCGTCAACCATCTCCGGTTTAACGTTTGCTCTTCTTAAAGCCTCTTTGATAACGATTGCACCTAAGTCTGCTGCTGGAGTATTGCTTAATGCTCCACCCATTTTACCGATTGCGGTACGGCAGGCACCTGCTAAAACTACTTTCTTTGCCATTTTGAATTCTCCTTTCAATTTAACACAAAGCTCTGCTTTTGCAGAGAATTTGTTTCTTTCTCTTTAAAGTTGCCGAAAAATGCTGTTAATTTTTTAACAATCTTTTTTAAAAAAATAAATTCAAACTTTCGGTTGAAATTTATCTTTTTTTCTTTCATTTTAAAAAGCTTATTTGCTATGTAATCAGCTATTTTTCTGCATTTCTTGTACTTTCATATGCTAACATATTTCACAATTAATTGCAATAGCTTTCTTTATTTTTCATCCTTGTAAACAATTTTTTACATCCTTTTTGCTCCATTTTGCGGGGTTTTTTGTTAAATTTTTATCATTTTATCATTTTGTTTAATAAAACACATGATTACCTATAACTGTTCCTTCTATAATGCCGTTATTCACACGAAAATACAGACAATTTGTTGTGCTCGTTCCACCCAGCACCGCCTGTGCTGCACTCATACAATCAGAAGCAACTCCCTGCTCCAGACGGTATGCAAGACGACCGCTGGCAACCGGAGAGAACTGCCCTCCCTGATAAATCACACCGGAAACTGTATTCGGAAAATAGGAACTTCTGACACGGTTCATGATCACGCTGCCCACCGCAAGTTTTCCATCATATGACTCGCCCCATGCCTCACACTGGATGATGGCAGCTAACAGATACGCATCGCTCTGGGCCGGTGCGTATGTCACATTCGACCTGTTTTCCTGTTCCTGCTTTTTGATGGCTGCAAGGCGCGCAGCATCCTCTTTTGCCTTCTGTATCTCAAGCTGCTTTTCGTATTCGATCATTTTCTCGATCTTTGCATCGATCGATTCCACATCGGACTGTGCATCTTCAATTTTCTCGCTGGATTCCTGTATCTTCTTCTGCGTATCCTCGATCAGGCTGTTGACTTTTTCCTGCTCTTTCTGTTTTTCCTGCTGTAATACAGTCAGTTCTTCCTTCTGCTCCTCGAGTTCCTTTTTCTGTTTTTTGATCTGCTCCGTGAGCTCCTGATATGCCGTAAGCATATTTCTGTCATACTGATTGATTGCACTTGTATATTCCGCCTGATTTAAAAATTCTGCGATGGAGGACACATGAATAAGCATGTCCCATACAGACTGATTGCCATTTTCATAAATATACTGAATGCGCACTTTCATATCTTCATACTGTTCTGCAGATCGTTCCTCGGAACGTTTCAGATCTTCCGCCGCCGTATTGATCTCGTCCTCTTTCTGCGCTGCCTGCTGCTCTAACTGGTTCATATCGGAAGTGATCGTATTTAACTGTCCGTTCAGTCCGCTAAGGTCGCTCTCCAATCCCTGTTTTTCATTGGTCAGGCTGTCCACCTGATCTTTCGCATCTTCTTTCTGTTTCTTAAGGTCTGTGATCTGGTCTTTTGCCTTATCAATATCTTTCTGTGTCGTTCCTGCATGGACAGTTGCCGTAACAAGTATGCAGCCGGTCAGTATTCCTCCCAGGATTCTTCTCAAAAAATTGTGTCTCATGCTGTTCCTTTCGGCTGAACAGTAAGCTTTCTGCTACTGTTGTATTTTTCGTTCATTGTATTTCTTCTATTAATATGGTATTATAGCATGTAAAGCACAATATGAATATTAATTTTTTCACATACCATTATTGGGGGAATATTCAGGCATCTGATGTCTGGATATGGTATAAAAAGAGCCTGATAATCATCACAGGGGGAGGATTTACCTATGCAATTTGTAAAAACAGCAGATTTAAAACCCGGCATGAGACTTGCAAAACCAATCTACAATAAGATGGGTGTTCTTCTTTATGAAAGAGACACACTTTTAACCATGCAGGGTATTAACAGTATCGAAAACTTTGGTCTGATCGGTATTTTTATTCTTGAGCCGGCAGAGCCGGTACCGCCTCTTTCCAGAGAGGATCTTGAATTCGAACAGTTCCAGACTATATATGTTTTTAAATTAAAAGAAAATATGGATCGTCTGCAGGCCAATCAAGCACCTGTTTCGCTGAGCGATCTCGTCAGAGACATCCAGACACATTACGGCAGTCTTGATCACAAATTAAATTTTGCACAAAACCTGCGAAGTTCTGCAGATTTTGTTTACAAACATTCCATCAGTGTCGGCATTCTCTGTGCGATGATCACAAATCAGATGCATCTGCCTGCTGCAGAACAGACAGCCCTTATCACAGCTGCGCTTCTCTACGATTTTGGTTATCTGTATGTACCACAGACAGTGTTAGACAAAGGGGATGACCTTACAACAGCAGATAAGGATTTTATCCAGCTCAACTTAGAGCGCGGTTATGAAACACTCCGCCCGGACCGTGGTGATTATAAATTCCCGGTACATACGCTTGATATTATCCAGCAGATCATTTTTAAAAACAGCCGTACTTTAAAAGTCAAAGAACCGGCAGACAATATCCGTCTTCTCGTCGATATTTTAGCAGTAGCGGACGAATTTGACCATCTGACCGCAATGAACATTAACAAACCGCCAATTTCAGAAATTGCTGCCATGGGACGTCTGAAAAAGGATAAAGCCACCTACAATCCGCTCGTACTTTCCGCTTTAGCAGAATGTATCCATATTCTTCCTACCGGTGCATGTGTAGATCTTTCCGATGGCGAAAAAGCCCTTGTGCTTGCAGAGAATCCGGCTGATTTTCTTCATCCGATGGTACTGAAGTTTTCCACAAACATGATATACGATTTAAGTGACCCGGTGATCAACAAATCTTTAAAGATCACAGATATCATGAAAACCATGGACAACCGTATCGCATTGGATAAAGATTCTGTAAAGCATTTTGTTTCCGATGCCTACATCAAAGAAACGGCAGACCGTTTCCGCAAGGTCAAGCTTCAGATTGCACAGCACAATCAAAGTAAACTGGAACAAAAAGCGGCAAGCGCCTTAATGAGTAGTGCATCTGTGATCCCGCAGGATGCTTTGGGCACAGAAAAACCACTGGCCCAAAAGAAACCGCGCAAAAAAATGAAACTCCGTTAATCCGCGCGACTTTTTTCTATATGTTGGAGTGGATATTCCGGCGATATAAAAAACGACATGAAAGCAATTTCTTAACTGCTTTCATGTCGTTTTTTCATGTTGTCGCCAATATCCATATTCCGCAAAAGCAAAAACAGCACGCCTCCTTTTGGATTTGTGCTGTTTTTTCTATATTATAAGATTCAAAAAACTACAAGTTCTTTACGGTCGCAATATCCACCGGTGTCAGATCATCGGTCGCAGTCTCTAAGCTGCGTGCCAACGCATTTGCCGTATCCATTGCTGTGATACAGTAAACACCTGTCTCGATTGCATTTCTCCGGATCAGGAATCCGTCTCTGGTCTTATCACCATTTCCCTGTGTCGGTGTGTCGATGACAAGGTCGATCTTATGTCCTAAGATTAAGTCCATAACGTTCGGTGACTCCTGAGAGATCTTGTTGACACGAAGTGCATTGACGCCGTGCTCCTGTAAATATTTTGCGGTGCTTCTCGTTGCGTAAATCTTGTAGCCAAGTGCCTCAAAACGTTTTGCAACACCGACTGCTTCCGGTTTATCTGCATCTTTTACTGTCATGATCATCTGTTTGTACTTCGGTAAAGTTACGCCTGCGCCAAGGAATGCTTTGTAGAGAGCCTCGTTGAAGGTCTTTGCAATACCAAGACACTCACCGGTTGATTTCATCTCCGGTCCTAAGGAGATCTCAGCGCCACGCAGTTTCTCGAAGGAGAATACCGGCATCTTGATCGCAATGTAATCTGCGGTCGGTGCAAGCCCCGGCTCATAGCCAAGTCCGCGGATGGTATCACCGATAATTACTTTCGTTGCAAGATCAACGATCGGAATACCGGTGACTTTGCTGATGTATGGCACAGTTCTCGAAGAACGCGGGTTTACCTCAATGACATATACCTGCTCATCCATAGCGATGAACTGGATATTGATCAGTCCGATGACATGCAGTGCCTGTGCAAGACGTTTCGTATACTCAACGATTGTCTCTTTTACATGGTCACTGATCGTCGGTGCCGGGTATACGGAAATACTGTCTCCGGAGTGTACACCGGTACGTTCGATATGCTCCATGATACCAGGAATTAAGATATCGGTTCCGTCACATACAGCATCGACCTCGATTTCTTTTCCCTGTAAATATTTATCTACGAGAATCGGGTGATCCTGTGCGATACGATTGATGATACCGATAAATTCCTCGATCTCATCATCGTTGAATGCGATCTTCATACCCTGTCCACCGAGTACATAGGAAGGTCTTACCAGTACCGGATAGCCGAGACGGTTTGCAACTTCTTTTGCCTCCTCTGCGGTAAATACAGTTCCACCTGCAGCTCTCGGAATCTGTGTTTTTTCCAGGATCTCATCGAAAAGCTCACGGTCCTCTGCCGCATCGACATCCTCTGCTTTTGTTCCAAGGATCTTAACGCCCATCTTCATCAGACTCTCGGTTAATTTGATCGCGGTCTGTCCACCAAACTGCACGACAGCTCCGTCCGGGTTTTCCAGCTTTACGATGCTCTCTACATCTTCCGGTGTCAGAGGCTCAAAATAAAGTTTGTCAGCAATATCAAAGTCGGTAGAAACTGTCTCCGGGTTATTGTTAATGATAACCGTCTCCCATCCCTCTTTTGCAAATGCCCAGGTACAGTGTACGGAACAGTAATCAAACTCGATACCCTGTCCGATACGGATAGGTCCGGAACCAAGTACAAGTACTTTTTTCTTCGGATTTGTCTCAATGGCTTCGTTCTCGCTTCCGAATACGGAATAGTAGTACGGTGTGGATGCCTCAAACTCTGCGGCACAGGTATCTACCATCTTGAATGCTGCCACGATACCATTTTCATAACGCATGTCATGGATCTCTTTTTCGGTCTTTCCGGTCAGTTTTGCAATAACGCTGTCCGGGAACTCGATGCGTTTTGCTTCTTTTAATAATTCTACAGTCAAAGGCTCATTCTTTAACTGGTTTTCCATCTCAACCAGGATGGCAAGTTTGTCAATAAACCAGCGGTCGATCTTCGTGATCTCATGGATCTTGTCATAGCTTACGCCTCTGCGCAGTGCCTCTGCGATCACCCAGATACGGCGGTCATCCACTACATGCAGCTGCTCATCTAACTCTTTATCGGAAAGTCCGGTAAAGTCGTAAGACATTAAACTGTCCACATGCTGCTCTAAGGAACGGATTGCTTTCATCAATGCACCCTCAAAGTTATTGCAGATACTCATAACCTCTCCGGTTGCCTTCATCTGTGTGGTCAGGGTTCTCTTTGCCGTGATGAATTTATCAAATGGAAGTCTCGGAATCTTTACAACACAATAGTCAAGCATCGGCTCGAAACTTGCGTAAGTTTTTCCGGTAATTGCATTTTTAATTTCGTCTAAGGTATAGCCCAATGCGATCTTTGCGGCAACTTTTGCAATCGGATATCCGGTTGCCTTGGATGCAAGTGCAGAAGAACGGGATACACGCGGGTTAACCTCGATGACGCAGTACTCAAAGCTGTCCGGATTCAATGCATACTGTACGTTACATCCTCCGGTGATATTTAACTCGGAAATAATATTTAATGCAGATGTACGGAGCATCTGGTATTCCTTATCGCCAAGTGTCTGGGAAGGTGCAACAACGATGGAATCACCGGTATGTACACCGACCGGATCGATATTTTCCATGTTACACACGGTGATACAGTTGCCGTTCGCATCACGCATTACCTCATACTCGATCTCTTTCCATCCTGCGATACAACGCTCTACCAATACCTCTCCGACACGGGAAAGACGCAGACCGTTTGTTAAGATCTCAACCAGCTCGGTCTCGTTATGTGCGATACCACCGCCACTTCCGCCAAGCGTATATGCCGGACGAAGTACGACCGGATAACCAATGGTATTGGTAAACTTGATACCATCTTGTACGTTGTGTACGACCTGGGATGCTGCACAAGGCTCACCGATCTTTTCCATGGTATCTTTGAATGCCTGACGGTCCTCTGCTTTAAAAATCGTCTCTGCTGTTGTACCGATCAGTCTGACATTATATTTTTCAAGTATGCCTTTTTCCTCTAATTCCATACCGAGGTTTAATCCGGCCTGTCCACCTAAAGTCGGCAGTACGCTGTCCGGTTTTTCTTTTGCGATAATCTTCTCTAAGACGGATACCGTAAGCGGCTCAATGTAAACCTGATCTGCAATATCTTTATCTGTCATGATCGTCGCCGGGTTTGAGTTTACCAGCACAACCTCAACGCCTTCTTCTTTTAATGAGCGGCATGCCTGTGTACCTGCATAGTCAAACTCTGCAGCCTGTCCGATTACGATCGGGCCGGAACCAATTACTAAAACTTTTTTTATGTCATGATTTCTTGGCATTAATTCTTCCTCCTAAAATTTGTTAAACAATAACGTAAGAATTTTTCTACATCATCGAAATAAAACGATCAAACAGGTATGCAGAATCCTGCGGTCCCGGACACGCTTCCGGATGGAACTGTACGGTAAAAATGTTTTTGCCTACATAGGAAAGTCCCTCATTGGTTCCATCGTTTACATTCACAAATGCCGGTTTCGCGATCACCGGATCAAGTGTATCCGTATCTACCACATAACCGTGATTCTGGGAGGAAATATATACTCTTCCGGTTTCTAAATCTTTTACCGGATGGTTGCCGCCACGGTGTCCGTATTTCATCTTATGTGTATCAGCTCCGGTTGCAAGTGCCATAAGCTGATGTCCTAAACAGATTGCAAAGATCGGAGTATCGGAATCATATAATTTTTTAATCTCAGCAATGATCTCTTTGCACTCCTTTGGATCTCCAGGTCCGTTGCTAAGCATGATTCCATCCGGATTCGATGCAAGAATCTCTTCTGCTGTGGTATGCGCCGGATAGATCGTCACTTCACAGCCGCGTTTATTTAAAGACTGGGCAATATTATTTTTTGCTCCAAGGTCAAGCAAGGCAACACGCTTGCCTTTTCCTTTTAATACTCGTTTTTCACTGCAGGTAACTTTGTCCACAACATTACCTGTCGTGTATTCTTTTAATCTGGGAATAATTTCTTCTATATTATAGTTATCATTCGTGGTGATCATACCATTCATGGTTCCCTTCTCACGAAGGATCTTTGTCAGTGCGCGGGTGTCGATCCCTGCAATACCAGGAATATCATATTTCGTAAGGAAATCCTGAATTGTTCCCTCCTCACGGAAGTTACTCGGCATCCTTGATAACTCCCTTACAATATATCCGTCCGGCCATGGTCTGCCTGACTCCATATCCGGTGTGATTCCATAATTTCCGATCAGCGGATAAGTCATAACAACCGCCTGTCCCGCATATGACGGATCAGTCAGAACCTCCAGATAACCTGTCATCGACGTATTAAATACGATCTCACTGATGACTTCCCTAGTAGAACCTATACTTGTTCCGGTAAATACATTCCCATCTTCGAGTATTAAATGAGCTTTCATTCGTTTCCCTGTCCTTTCACCTTTTTTCCAAAAAAAAAAACGTCGCCGTTTTTCTTCTTTTTCCATCCAGACAGTCCCCTGACTGAACTTTCCCTTATTAGTACCTATAGTCTTTTTCTTAAATTGTAAAAAGTGTATCATATCATAAGACTTTTTTCAACCTTTTTCCAAAAACAAATAGTACCAAGATTTTATGCATATTTATGTATATTTATACATTATTTCCAAATCCACAGAAAGCGGCAGTATGTGCTGCCCACACGCAGGAAAATTTTATTACCAAAATGTCATACAAGACATACATAGTAACAGGCTTTCCTGATTTTCCCGCAGCAATGGGCAGCCGGCGTCTTATATCATCTTCTGAAACGCAAGGATTACAAACAACACGCCTCCAAGCCACGATACATCGGCTTTCCACCGCTTAGATGCCTGCATGCCAATCCTGCATCCGCAAAGTACTGCACAGAAACTGACGACAAAACTTCCAAGCACCGTAAGAAAAATATACTTTCCGCCAAATCCTGCACCCAGCCCTCCAAACATCCCATCCAGTGACATTGCAAGTGCAAAAAATACAGCCTCCACACACGACATGGTCGCCGAATGGTCGCGGTCTGCCATTACCGGATTGTTGTAGATACTCAGAATAAAACTGAGCTGTGAAAAAGAGATTTTGACTTTCTTACAGAGGAACTTATGACGCTCAATATATTTTCTGATCGCATACTCTGTCAGCTTAAAAATTCCCACTGCAAGCAGTCCGAAAAAACTTAAATATATTGCATATTTTTTTAAAAGTATCCCCTGTAACGCCATCCCCGCATAAAGTGATATCCCTAATATTCCACTGCAGACCGTGCTGATGCATAACGCTGCCACAGATCCGATCTTTATCTGCTCACTCCCACACGCCACACACGCCACAAAGACATCCACACTGACAGCTATGATCAAAAGAATTACCTGCACTTTTTTCTACCTCAGACATAAAACCTTCTGTTTTATCATATGTCAGAGATTCAAAAATGCATCTTTACCTTTGATACTGTTCTCCATTTCCGAATAACTCATTACAAAGAATCAGCCAAAATTCCAGCTTTTCACACTGTTATCTCAGTCAAGTCTTTCGACAATACCAAGGACTTTCTGATAAGCCGCCGCCACCTCATCCAAAAGCGGTTTAAGCTCCCTTTCCGGTTCGCCATCCCTAAGTTCTTCGCATAACTCCTGTGTCGGAATGAGAAGCGGCGTCAGTCCCAGATTCATCGCAAGTCCCTTTAAATTATGTACATGTGTAAACGCCTGCTCATAATCCTTTTCTTCCAGTGCCTTACACAGCGACTCATAATTCGTATCCGTCAGAATCAGTTTTAAAAATTTCCCGATCCTCTCCTCCGTCTTGAGCCGCCGTAAGACCTCCTGTAAATCTGCGTCCATCTCCTTGTAACATTCTTCCAGCGTCATATTTGCTCCCCTTTCGCGTTAAGTTTTTTAGTTCATTATCCAACAAATGATGGTTTATGGGTGATATGAGTCGCCCGTCCAAATGATGTGTTGCAAGTCTGTGAGTGGCTTCTTGCGCAAAGCCGAAGTAATTTTTGTTCCGTTGTACGAAAATAAGAAAAGTCTAAGTGTGCCTGAGTTAGATTTTCGCGGAGTGACGTGACCGGCAACAACGAGTCATCCATGACTCGATGCTGCCTTGTTCTGCCATCCGTGGCAGAACATCACTGTATATCTACAGGCACACTAAGATTTTCTAATTTTCTCCCAAAGTCACAAAATCAGCTTCGGCTTTGCGCAAGATGCCAGCCGTCAGGTTATGAACACCATTTGGGTGGGCGGTTCATCTCAAAACTGGGGGCGTAGGTGCGAATTTTTGATATTCGCACAAATGGAAATATGCTTAAAATGCTAATGTGCTGTATCATTAATATTCAACCTAATGACTTCCCAGATTTTCCATCTGCTACATTGTATTACATGAATTTTTTCGTAAATTTCCAGACCAATAACACAAAATATTTTCAAATGTGTATGGCAATAAATATGAGCATAGTGTTATATATCGAGGTTTTTGCCAGTGTAATCAAAAAAATAATAAACTATTGAATATAGTTATTTGAAAATATTTTTTTAATCAGATTCACACATAAAACACTAAAAATTTACGCACCACCCAAGGTTGTAAAATGAGTTCCCCGGCGAAGGGTGGTTCACAACCTTGCGGCTGGCAAATCGCATCAAGCCGGGACTCGTTTTGTGACTTTGGGAGAAAATTAGCCAATCTTAGACTGCCTGTCCGCAACACAGTGTTGTGCTGCCACGGACGGCAGCACAAGTCTTAATGTGCCCGGATGGCACATTTAAGACGCACACGTCACTCCGCCACAACCTGAACCAGGCAGCCTTAGATTGTCTTATTTTCGGACAACGGAAACAAAACAGTCCCAGCTTGATGCAATTTGCCAATCGAAATCCCCCGGAACCACCCTACACAGGGAAACTCATGTCACCCACAAACCACAATTAGTCGGGTATTTCATAAGATTACAAAAAAAGCAACCCCTGAACCGCCCTCACGTGATTCACGACCTGCTTTTCTTTTTACGCTACACGAATGACATTCAACACTTCCCCATATGCTGCTTTTTTGTTCTCTAAAGCCTCTTCTGTCATCTCTTCTGTTACAAAGCCAAGTTCTCCTGTAACACCCTGCGCATCAATATAGTCTACATTTCCAAATATTTTTTCCACAGATGCCTTATCTGTACCTGACACTCTGACAAAGAAACGGTTCTTTGCGCTGCGGTAATCTACCAGCTCTAATTTCTTTGAACTCCACTCCACCGGTATATTCTTGTCAACATTCTTTGCCATCTCCACAACATCTGCTACAACCGCACTGGCTGTCGGGAGTTTTCCTGCACCGCTTCCATAGAACATTGCATCTCCAAGTACATTTCCACGGACAAAGATTGCATTGAACACACCGTTTACATTATATAACGGATGCTCTTTCGGTAATAAGAATGGGGCAACCATTGCAACATACCCGCCGTCTGTCTTTTTGCTTGTTGCAAGAAGTTTAATGGCTCTTCCCATGGCTTTTGCATATTTAATATCGGTCGCAGAGATATGTGTAATTCCTTCTGTGTGGATATCCTCAAAATCTACCTGCTGTCCACAGACAAGTGATGTCAGAATTGCAATCTTTCTGCAGGCATCATACCCTTCAATATCGGCTGTCGGATCTTTCTCCGCATATCCTTTTGCCTGTGCATCTTTTAATACCTCATCAAAATCAGCACCTTTTTCTGACATTTCAGTCATCATATAGTTCGTTGTTCCATTGACGATTCCTGTGATTTCCTCAATCTCATCAGCAGTCAGACAAGAATTTAACGGACGGATGATCGGGATACCGCCACCGACGCTTGCTTCGAACATAAAGTTAACATTTTTCTCTTTTGCAAGTGCGATCAGCTCTGCTCCTTTTGCTGCTACTAACGCTTTGTTTGAAGTAGTAACATGTTTTCCGGCCTCTAACATTGCTTTTACAAAGGTATAAGCCGGTTCCACACCTCCCATGGTCTCAACGACGATCTTTACCTCAGGATCTTCTGCAATCGTCTTATAGTCGTGTACGATCTTATCCTGGATCGGATCTCCCGGGAAATCCCTTAAATCCAGTACATATTTGATCTCTACCGGCTCTCCGACACGCTTTGCAATGCTGCTCCCGTTGATGTCAAGTACCTCCACGACACCAGAACCAATTGTTCCATATCCCATTACTGCTGCTTTCATTTTTCATCCTCCAAGTTAGTCTGTCAGACAATAGATTCCATCCCCTCGGACAGACTTTATTATCTTTAAATCATTTTACACACATTACATGCCTGATTTATGAACTATAATATATGCTGTATCTGCCATGTCTTATTCTCTTGCGAGAATCTTCACATAATGGATGCCTTCCTGTTCCTCAATGTGATCTAACATCTCAGCCACATCCCCCGTCTGCGGCAGGACATCCACACTGAGCGTAAGAGAAGCGATACCGTTGATCGGTATACTCTGATGGATTGTAAGAATATTAGCATGAAACTCTGCCACTGTCTTTAATACAACGGACAACAACCCCGGTTCATCATCCAACTGGATGACTAATGTGATCGTCCTTCCTTTTGCCGTGTCATGAAATGGAAAAATATCATCTTTATATTTATAAAAAGAACTCCTGCTGATGCCAACTTTTTCTGTTGCCTCCTGCACGGATGCAATCTTACCGGATTCAATCAGCCGCTTTGCCTCGACCACCTTTAAGAGGACTTCCGGAACTGCTTTTTCTTTCAGCACATAATACTGACCTTTTTCTTTCATGTGACTCTATCCCTCTCTTTAGAAATTCATCTGTTGTGTTTGTTGCACGCTGACACTTGTCCTCATGAGGAAGATAATAACATAAAGAGGCTGCATACGCAACCTCTTTTTTATCATGTCAGGAACATTTTTTTATTATGCTGTTAAAATTTTTTACTGCCTCCACCATGTTTTACGCCGCTGCTGCTCGTATGTACCGTACTCCTGCCGCTGTCTTCTGCTTTCTTCTCTTCTATATGACGGTGTGTCACAACAGTGTTCACAAGCACATCGCTGTGTTTCTTTATATTCACTGTTCCGGACTCGTGAGCATCATATTTATATTTGCCATTCCTTAATTTGCAAAATAGTACAAGCACCAGGAATACAATAGCGCCCGGGATCAGTGCTAAAACAACGGAGGTGATGACATATTCTGCCGGCGTGATCTCAATATCCGTCTCCTCATACTCATACTGATTTGACGGGATTCCTTCATCATAATAAACCAGCACATCTTTTAACATTACAGACAGACACTGTTCATATTCTCCATCTGAAATCGGTTCATATCCGTCATTTAAAATATCCTCAATACGCGCATCCGTAAGATACTTAATCGCAATGCCACCGGTAGAAATACAGATTTCACGGTTCTGCATATCGATCAGGAGTGCAACACCATCACCGTTTTCTGCAATCGCATCAAAGAAATCATCCGCATATTCCTGCGTGGTTTTTCCATTTGTGTCATCCGTCGTCAACACCAGGATATTCCATCCGGTCTTCTCTCCCGCAGCATCCAGTTCACTCTCAAGCGTCTCGATTTCTTCCGGTGTCAGAAGCGCAGCATCATCATATACCGTCTGTTGTGGAACATTTTCTTCTGCTGCAAAGCATACATGCTGTCCGCCTGCTGCAAGTAAAATCGTAAACAGCCAGGCAAATACGATACCCTTTAAACATAAAAATCTTTTCTGTCTCATGCTAGCCCTCCCAGTAATAAAATGACCAGTGATACCAGACTGACGATTCCACTGACAAGTGAGATTTTTTTATAGTCGATCGGGAGTTCGCCGTACACCTTTCCAGTCTGTCCGTTCATGGAAAAATAATAGATTTTTTCGTTTTTCGCCTTGTATGTAATTGTCCATACCGGTAGAAGCGTATACGACCACTTTTCTTTTAATGCCCGGAAATCTGCATTTTTTACCGACACGGAACTGTATCCATTTATTTGTTCCCGCATCAGTTTTTCTGCACTCTCATGCGCTTCCTGCTGCACTTTCTTTTCTATCTGTTTTTTTTCAATATCACGCTTTTCTGCCAGAAATCCAGACAGAAATCCAAGCTGAAACTTTTTCACATCCTTAAAATCATAAGGCATTACACCGCAGATCAGCTCCTGATTTGCCTTTCCAAGTGCATTTTCCGTCAGGTTTTCAAGTTTTACATCACCTTCTCTTGATACCTGATAATACTTTGTCTCCGTATATTCCGTGTTTCCGGTTCGCCACACGCGGACATTTCTCGCCTCGCCTTGCATTTTTCCCTCCAGGCTGGTATTGTAATGCCAGTATGGAAAATATACACCTGTGATGCTCTCGACCTGCTTTTTGTTATAAAAGGCACGTGGGACAAATTTTTTCTTGCAGACATAATCTTTGAATCCTTTTTCTGCATCTTCCCTCGACACAGAAAACGGAATCACCTGATCCGGCAGGAATTTACCTTCCAGCCGTCCGCCAAGCACGACCGGATTATGGCAATAATAACAGAAAGTCGCCGCTGTAGTGGCATCCGTCACAATCTGTGCACCACAACTCGGACAGGTATAGGTCACTGCATCAGCTTCCTTCCCTGCTTCTTTATCTGACTCTTTATTTTCCGTGTTATCTTTTTCTGCTCCACTACCTGCTTTATTTCCCGGCTGGCTCTGCTTCTTATCCTCCGGTTTACCTGATGCTTTTCCTGCGCCCGCAGCATCTGCATTTTGAGGTTCCGTCGTCTGTGCCGGCTTCATGGCATCTAACTCTTCCTGTGAAAACAGACTGAAACAATATTCACATTTATACTTTTGTGTGGAAGGATCAAAAATCAGTTCTCCATCACAATTTGGACATTTAAAACTGATCACTGCCATAATTAGTTCCTCGCTTTTCCACAGTTACTGCAGAATTTTCCTTTGTTGACCTGACCACATTCACACGTCCACTCTGCTGCCGGTGCCGGTTTTCCACACTCACTGCAGAATTTTCCTGTATTGACATGGCCGCATTCACATGTCCACTCATTCTTTGGTGCCGGTGCCGGTTTTCCACATTCACTGCAGAATTTTCCCGTGTTGGTGTGACCGCACTCACAGGTCCATGTGCCCGCTGCACTGCCTGCCGGATTTGGCTGGCTCTGGTTCATGGCTCCCGCATTCTGCCCCTGATTCATGCCCCCTGCCATCTGGCTCTGTGCTGCATTTCCATACATCTGCCCCTGCTGATCCTGCGGTGTCTGAAGTGCACCAAGTCCTGATAACGTCTGGTTCATCGCATTCATGCCCATGCCGACTCCCATAAACCCGTTCATGGCTCCTGCAGCGTTGCTTCCCGCATCACGCACACCCTCAGTCAGATTTTTGACTGCCATACCGCGCATTACATTGAAATCACCGCCGAGCATTGCGCCTTCATTTCTCATATTGATGAGTTTCTGTGACTCTTCATCATAAGATACGCTCGCAATACCAACACTCTGGATCTCCATACCACGCATCTGGTTCCACTCTTCATCAAGTGTGGTAGCCATATACTTTCCAAGTTCTCTTGCCTTTGAAGTCACATAGGAAATTCTTGTTCCATCTGCTGACATCTGGTTAATTGATGCCTGCAGTGCCTCTAAAAACTCGGACAGATACTGTTCATTGATGGATGAGATCTCCACATGATCCTGGTTTTTCGGGATGACTTCCGCATAGAACTGCAGCGGATTGGTAACTTTGATGGAATATGTTCCATGGGCACGCAAAAACAGTTCCGCATTATAAAAATTGTCAAAATAATTGATCGGATTTCTGGTACCAAATTTGATTCCTTTGATTTCCTGCAGATTGATAAAAAACACTTTCTGCATCGTTGGTGTCTGACCACCGAATTTGATACGGCTGAAAGTTTCTTTTACCGCTTCTCCAAGTTCCCCGTTAAACATGGATGGCATAGATGAATTATCCACCTTATAATATCCAGGCTCAGCCGTGTAATCTACAACTTTTCCTCCATCTACAAGCATCATAAACTGATTATCATACACATGGATCACTGAACCGTTGCTGACCGTATCCGGTGTTCCCTTCCGGTTCTGTCCTTTTCGGATCAGCACACCGCTCGTAAAGACAGTGTTGTCCCCCATGTCATCTGCTTCGTAAACTTCTAACCACTGATCGGCTAGACCTCCACCGATTGCCTGCGTAATCGCTCTGATAATTCCCATAATTAATCCTCCTTGTTTTGCGGAGCAAAATGCGACTGCCTTTGCAGGAGCAGAGGATTTTTCTCCTTGTTTTGCGGAGCAAAATGCGACTGCCTTTGCAGGAGCAGAGGATTTTCCTCCATTGTTTTCCACCATTTGTTATGAATGATGGTAGTCCGTCTCATCAAAACTATGTAATGTCCATACTTTCAGGTTCAAAAGCGTCACCGCCGAACCACAGTACTCACAGTAAGCTGCGCCGAGATTTGTGATCGGCGCACCGCAGTTCGGGCAGGTAGTTCCGACTGCATTGTCCATTCCTGCAAGTTTTTCATTCTGAATATACATAAGCTGTACATTATATCTGGTCTGTTCCGTCAGCTCTTTACTGCCGCTTAAGACTTTTCCCGCTTTTTCACAGTAATGCAGATACCCGACTGCACTCTGGAATGTAATCACACAGGTACCCTGCTTTTTCTCATAACCAGCAATCTCCGTCTGATGAATCTGTATCTGTTCGTAGTGCTCTGTGACTGACTCCGTCTCATTTTCACGGATTCTGTTTTTGATCTGCGCTAAAAACTCTTCCGAAACGCCATCTTTTATCTGTCTTTCAAAAATGCCGGCATCTGCGGCAGAGATTGCCTGCAATGCCAGCATGAGTGCATTTTCCACTTTATCCTTAAACTGTTCGATATGAAAATCAGGAAAATCCCTCTGGATCTGCGGCAGAAAAATCCGTGTCATCGCAGAAACGGATTTCGGCGTTACCGCAAGCTCTTTTGCCTGTTGTTCTAATCCCTCTGTGATGGAATCTGTGCCAAACGCCATGCGGGACAATCTACGCAGTTTTTCCCGCACGATCCGGTATGCCGCATATCCCGCACCACAGGATATGCAGACAACAAAGACAATCACAAGGAGCGTGACAGTTCCCTTACTCATCGTCTCCTCCAAGTCCCTTCGGGCATCCAAGTGAAAGCCATTTCAGGTAACCATTGATAAAAATATCGATCTTTCCATCCATGACGCTGTCTACATTTCCGGTTTCTACACCGGTTCTGTGATCTTTTACCATCGTATATGGCTGCATAACGTAAGAACGGATCTGGTTGCCCCAGCCGATCTCTGTCACTTCGCCACGGATATCTGCAGCTTTCTCTGCATTTTCCTGCTGCTTTAACAGATACAGTTTTGCCTTTAACATCTGCATTGCCTTATCCTTATTCTGGAACTGGGAACGCTCATTCTGGCACTGTACCACAATTCCGGTCGGAATATGCGTAATACGGATTGCGGAAGATGTCTTATTGATATGCTGTCCACCGGCACCACTCGAACGGTAGGTATCGATCCGCAGATCGTCCTCATTGATCTCGACATCAAGATCTTCCTCGATATCCGGCATGACATCGCAGGATACAAACGATGTCTGGCGCTTGCCGGCTGCATTAAACGGTGAAATACGAACCAGACGATGTACACCTTTTTCAGATTTCATGTATCCATATGCATTCTCTCCGTTGATCTGGAATGTAATGGACTTGATACCTGCTTCCTCTCCGTCAAGAGAATCTAAAACCTCCACGGAAAATCCTTTGTCCGATGCCCATCTTGTATACATACGATAAAGCATTGCCGCCCAGTCACAGGACTCCGTACCGCCTGCTCCTGCATGTAACGAGACGATCGCACCATCGGAATCATACTCACCGGATAACAGAGTCTTGATACGGATTCCCTCATAGGTCTTCGTAAATTCATCGAGCATTTCCTGGATCTCTGGGATCAGGGAAGCATCATTTTCCTCATATCCCATCTCGATCAATGTCTCAATGTCCTCAAACTCTGTCTTTAAGTCGGCATAAGTTGCGACATCATCCTTCATGCTCTTTAATTCTTTCATTTTTTTCTGGGAAACAACCGGATCATCCCAAAAACCGGGATCTTCCATTTCCCTCTCTAATTCCTGGATCCGCTGCTCTTTATTAGCCAGGTCAAAGTGAATCCCTCACTTCCTGCAGCGGTTCCCTGTATGTGTTCAGGGTCACTTTAAATTGATCAAGTTCTACCACAGTATCACCTCTTTCTGATATTTAAGATATATTTCTATTGTAAAGTATGCGCTCTTTTTGCGCAATGCCTTCTCCATATTTTTAAGAGAATCGCAAGAAGTAAAAGACCTATTGCTGTTCCCGCTGTATCAATGCAGACATCCTTAAACTGTCCGGAACGCCCTGGGATAAACAGCTGGTGGATCTCATCTGTCGACGCATAACAAAAATTGAATCCAAGTACTGCAATATAATGCATTTTCCCCTGTATTCCACACGAACCCAAAAATGCAAATGCGATCCATCCTAAAATTGCATATTCTGTCATATGTGCAGCTTTCCGGATTGGATATTCAATATTTCCTGCTATCTTTCTGATCTGTTCTGCTGTCAGTCCCCAGTTAAAAATATCATCTGTATCTTCAACCAGACGGTATGAGATCGTACCGCTGATCTCGGAAGATTCCGTCGCTGGCTGATTGGAAAACCAGAATATGATAAACATCCAGCATATCAGCATGATTCCCAGAATCAACCGCATTACTGTTTTGTTCATTTTCCGTTTAATTCCTCCGTGAGTACTTCCACTGCTTTCTGGATCTGGTTATCATATTTTACATCATATTCCGTTCCATCCGGATCTAAATATTCATATTCCAACTCAATATCCGGATCAATTCCAACACTGTGGATATAGTTTCCATTCGGCGTAAAATATTTTGCTGTGGTAAGTTTCACTGCATCCCCATCTTCAAGTGGGAAAATAGTCTGAACGATTCCTTTTCCAAATGTAGTTGTTCCGATCAATGTGCCATATTTGTAATCTTTAATCGCTCCGGCTAAAATCTCAGATGCACTTGCACTGTCTCCGTTGATCAGCACTGCAAGTGGATATTCCATGTAAGTGTCTCCACTTGACGTATATGTTTCGCGGTGACCGTTTTTGTCTTCCGTGTATACAACTGTGCCTTCCGGAAGAATATCATCTAAGATCTGCACAACAGCGGTAACGAGTCCTCCACCATTATAGCGCACATCCAAAACCATTGCTTTCATTCCCTCTTTATCTAACTCTGCCACTGCTTTTTCAAACTGGTCTGCAGTCTCTGTCTCAAAAGAATCAATATGGACGTAACCGATATTATAGTCAAGCATCTGTGAAGACACACTTGGCAGTGTTACATTTTTACGCTCTACATCAAAAGATAAATTTTCCCCGGTAGAAGGACGGTATACTTCTAAATGTACCGATGTCCCCTCCTCACCACGGATCAGTTTTACCAGTTCCGTCACTTCCATGCTTGTGGCATCTGTTCCGTCAACCGAAGTGATCACATCATCTGCAAGCAGTCCTGCTTCATCCGAAGGTGTTCCTTCATATATCTTGGAAATTGATACTACCATCGTATCCGGGTCCTGCCGTAATCCCGCACCGATTCCATAATACTGTCCGGTTGTGCTCACCTGCATCTGTTTATAATCTTCTGCATTATAATAGACGGAATATTTATCCCCAAGACCGCTTATCATGCCCTCATACAGTCCGTCCTGTAATTCGGTATCATCCACCTCGTCATAATAGTACATATCTGTATATGCTTTCAGTTCATTGATCTTCTGAACCGTTTTTGCATCCAGGATCGAGTCCGTCTTACCAGATGCATTCGTTATGTAGATTTTTGCTCCTGTTACTTTTGTAACTACGCTCAGTGCGACAAATCCAACGAAAATCGTCCCTGCAATACCGCAGGCCACACCTTTTGCCATCTGTCCTTTTTTGCTTTTCTTCGGTTCTCCGATTTGCTCTGGCATAATCTCCGGAACCTGCTGCTCATTTTTATTTTCCATATTCTGTCTCCATTCCTGCGCTGTTTTTATGTTGATTTTTATGCTGCCGTTTTACGCTGCCATTCACACCTGTTGTGTGACCAGCCGCATTTTTATTTCATATTGCCTTTTATACTACACTCCACATTACTTATCATATCATTCATATGTGAAGATTCGCTGTCCTACTACATCGGGACAAAATTTCCCATGAAGCTTCGGATTTCGGATGTCAAAAGGTGGTTCACAACTTAGCGGCTGTCAAATTGCACAAGGCAGAGACTGCTTTTGTGACTTTGGGAGAAAATTAGAAAAGCTTAGTATGCCTGTTGATACACAGTGATGTTCTGCCACGGATGGCAGAACAAGGCAGCATCGAGTCACGGATGACTCGTTGTTGCCGTTCACGTCACTCCGCCACAACCTAAGCTCAGGCAAGCTTAG
The DNA here is from genome assembly GCF_041325975.1 of Roseburia sp. NCBI lineage: Bacteria > Bacillati > Bacillota > Clostridia > Lachnospirales > Lachnospiraceae > Roseburia > Roseburia sp. The sequence continues at coordinate 335,337 of NZ_JBGLEJ010000003.1, forward strand.
CTTTTCTTATTTTCGTACAACGGAACAAAACAGACACTGCCTTATGCAATTTGACAATCCCAAAATTAAAAGCCACCTTTTGACACCCAAATCCAACCAATTTAAAAAGGACCACCGCGCATTGCGGTAGTCCCAAAAACATCCGCATCATCTGCCCAGATAACTCCACGGGCTGACATAGCTTCCGTTTAATGATACACCAAAGTGTAAATGATTTCCAGTAGAAATACCCGTACTTCCGACCTGTGCGATCGTCTGTCCGGCAGATACTGTCTGACCTGGTGAAACCAGAAGCGCAGACGCATGCATATATACAGTATATAATCCACCGCCATGATCGATCATCACATAATTGCCGGCAGCACTACTGTAGGCTGCCGTCGTAACCGTTCCATCCGCTGCCGCCACGATCGCAGCACCTCCGGACGCTCCGATGTCAATTCCTTTATGATTGGAAGAAGCACCTCCCATCGGCGACACACGTGTTCCATAATCACTGGTCACACGCGTACTGCTCGGACAAGGCCAGGTGAAAACTCCTCCTGTATATGGATTATCCTGCTTGCCTGCAGCCGCTTTCTCTGCTTCGATACGCTTGATCTCCGCAATGATTTCCTCCTGTGCCTTTATCTCCGCCGCATAGTAATCTGCATCACTCTGTGCCGAATCGATATTTCCCTCAATTCCGGCAAGTTCTGTCTCACGTTGTTTCATAAGTGCTGCAACCGAAGCCTTTTCCTGTTCAACAGATGCTTTTTCCTGCTCTACTTCTTTTTTTATTTCCTCTAATGTGGCATAGTCTTCTTCTAACTGTTTTTCCACATTCTCAATATAATCCACTGTGTCCTGATACTCGTTAAGCTTTTTTCTGTCATATTCCTGAATCTGAATGATATACTCAGCAGAATTTAAAAAATCTGAAAAACTCTCTGAACTGAAAAGTGCCTCAAAGTAGGACTCCTGTGCATTTTCATACATAAACTGTATGCGCACTTTCATATCCGCATACTGCTGTTCTTCCTGCTTTTTTGCATCTTCAAGCTGACTTTTCGTATCCTCGATCTGGTCTTTTTTCTCAGTCAGCTCCTGATTCTTCTGCGCAAGCCGGTTTTCGAGTGCAGTGATCTGACTTGAAATATTCATTAGCTGCGTATTCAGGTCATTTACTTTTTCCTGCACATCCCCTTTGGACTCTTTGAGCTCGTTTATGGTCTGTTTTGCATCTTCCAAAGCCTTTTCCAAAGCTGCTTTTTCCTGCTGCGCTTCTTTTAAAGATGTGGATGTATTTTCACTTTTCTTTGCACTGCTGTTTTCTGCTGCCGGTGTTATCTGCACTGTGGCAACCACACCGATCATCACAATCAGTAATACAGCCGTTATCCTGTGTATCCATTGACTTTTATTAATTATCATACCTTTAAATGTTTGCGGATTGTAATCCGGCTTCCAATAAATCCAATACCAACACCAAGTAACAATGCCACAGGAACCAATGTGTGGAATACCTGATCCACACTTAAGAACTGTATCATATTACTGATAAATTTAAACTTATCTCCAATATATAATATGATCTTCTCATATAAAACATACAAAATACCAAGCGGAATCGCCGCTCCGATCAACCCGATCACGATTCCCTCAACCACAAACGGGGCACGGACAAAATAATCCGTTGCACCGATCAGTTTCATAATTCCAATTTCTTCCCTGCGCACGGAAATACCGACCGTGATCGTATTGCTGATAAGGAAAATCGCAACGCCAAGCAAAATCAGGATGATTCCTGCAGAAATGTAACCGATCAGACTGTTAAAATCAGTCAGTGTATGCGCTACCATTTCAGACTGTTTTACAGATCGTATTCCATCTATGGACTCTAAATAAGTTACTAACGTACTCTGCATTGATATATCATTCATATAAATAGAATAACTTGCAGAATTGGCAAGCGGATTATCACCAGCAAAACTTGAAGCCGCATCTTCATTCCCATCAAAATAAACATCTTTAAAACTTTCCCAGGCTTCATCCGCAGACGTATATTCACAATGGGATACCTCAACGCGCTGCTTGATCAGATCACCGATTTCCTCAATGCGCTGTTCTGATATACCCGCATCAAAAAATACTGTGACCGCCACGCCGGATTCGGCATCTTTTACCATTGCCTGAAAATTGGTCACGATTGAATAAAAAAGACCAAACAAAAAAATACACGCTGTCATCGTCGCAATGGATGCGAGTGAAAACATCTTATTTTTCCAGATGTTGACCAGTCCCTGTTTAATCGTATAAAAAAAAGTACTAATCCTCATAATCGTAATCTCCCTCGCGTTTTAATACATCGCGCTCCGTCAGGCTGCGGCTGATAGCATTATCACCAGTCACAATACTGCTGGCTGTATCACTGTCATCCACGATTACACCTTTCTGCATGGTAATAACACGTTTATTCATGGCTTTTACGATCTCAAGGTTATGGGTAACAACAACAACCGTTGTACCATTGTTATTGATCTCTTCCATCAGCTTCATGATCTCCCAGGCATTATTATTATCCAGATTACCGGTTGGTTCATCTGCCAGAAGAATCTTCGGTTTATTGATAAGTGCTCTTGCGATTGCAACTCTCTGCTGCTCACCACCGGACAACTGTTTCGGATATGAGCGGTATTTTGCTGCCAGTCCTACCATGGAAAGCATCAAAGGAACATTCTTTTTGATGGAACGCGTGGATTCTCCGATGACTTTCTGTGCAAATGCAACATTATCATAAATATTACGATCCTTTAACAAGCGGAAATCCTGAAATACCACGCCTATCTTACGACGGAATTTCGGGATTTGTCTTCGCCTGATCTTATTTAATTTCTGACCGTTTATTGTGATCGTACCCTCCGTCGGTTCAAGTTCCTTCAATAAAAGTTTAATCAGCGTAGATTTTCCGGAACCACTGTCCCCGACGATGAATACAAATTCTCCTTCTTCAATGTTAAGACTCACGTCATTAAGCGCAGGTATTCCTGCAGAGTACGACTTGCTGACATGTTCTAACTTAATCATAGCAATCTCCATTTCTAGTAGTCTAACGACTCCATGTACTTCATATATTTTACTACCATAAGTGCGATCTTAAAAGTAATGGCATCTTCAAACACACGCAGATCAAGTCCGGTTGCTTTCTGCAGCTTGTCCAGACGATATACCAATGTGTTACGGTGAATATAAAGCTGTCTGGAAGTTTCGGAAACATTCAGGCTGTTCTCAAAAAACTTATTGATCGTTGTAAGTGTCTCCTCATCGAACTCATCCGGTGATTTACCATCAAAGATCTCTTTGATAAACATCTTGCAGAGTGGGATCGGGAGCTGATAGATCAAACGTCCGATTCCTAGTGTAGAGTAAGCAATAACATCTTTTTCCTCAAAGAAAATCTTGCCTACATCAAGTGCCATTCTTGCTTCTTTATAGGAACGAGATACTTCTTTGATCTCTCCGACGATCGTACCGTATGCCACATGTACATCACTGTCCGAATCAGAACGGAACAGATTTACAATGACCTCGGCGGTCTTATTCATCTCCTCGTATCCTTCATTCTCCCCTACTTCTTTTACAACAATGATATTTTTCTCATCCACCGCGGTGACAAAATCTTTGGTCTTTCCTCCAAAAATGCCACGAATACGTTCAAGTTCATTACCGTCTTTGTCGCGGTTGGTCTCCACGATAAAAACAACACGTCTGACTTCCGTATCAATATGCAGTTTTTTGGCACGATTGTAAATATCAACCAAAAGCAGGTTATCCAAAAGCAGATTCTTGATAAAGTTATCTTTATCAAATCTCTCTTTATATGCTACCAGAAGATTCTGGATCTGGAAACTGGCAATTTTCCCCACCATATAGACGTCATCGCTGTCGCCGTTGGCAAGCAGGATGTATTCTAACTGATGATCGTCAAACACCTTAAAAAACTGATAGCCGTTTACAACCTGGCTGTCTGCAGGAGATTCCACAAACGCAAGCGCCGGCTCCATATATTTGTCTGCTTCCGGAAATGTAGCAGCCAGCACCTTCCCCTCTACATCAATAATGCATAAATCAATGCGGGTAATTCCTTTCAACCCATCAATTGTATTTTGAAGTATCTGATTTGAAATCATAAGCTCCGCTCCTTCTATCTTCGTTTCATTTGAAACACACCCGGCAAATCGGGCTGCTGTGTACATCAGCTGTCAATTTCTGTATGTCACAGTACATAACCTCCATTGCACGCATGGGCAACTTTCACAATAAAAATATACCCATTGTCCCCACTTAAAAATACCTAAATTCTATTTTAATGCAAAACAGCAAAAAAAGAAAGAGGAAATGCATATTTTTTATGCACTTCCTCAATGTATCCTGCTTTTTTCCCATTTTTTACAGTGTACATAGTTCACAAAGAAAATTTTCAGGACATCTGCTCCTGGAATCCCTCACCGAGTACCTCTCTTGCATCTGAAACAATTACAAATGCATCCGGATCCACTTCGCTTACGATCTCTTTTACCTGAACAATCTCTTTTCTCGAAACCACACAGTAAAGCATGCATTTTTCCGCACCGGAATACATTCCTTTTGCGTGAAGCCCTGTCACGCCGCGCTCTAACTCTGTCATAATACGTTTTGCCACCTGATCATAATGGTCTGTGATAATAAATGCAGCTTTTGAAAACTTTAAACCTTCCATCAGCGCATCTGACACTTTGCTTGTCACAAAAATTGCAACGATCGCATACAATGCCACATGTACACCAAACACAAACAGTCCGGCGATCACAACCGCTCCATCTAAAAACTGTATGATCTGTACCACGGAATAATGTTTATAGTAATGCTGGATCAGGGTCGCCACCATCTCCGTTCCACCGGTTGTTGATTTTGCCAGCAGCACAAGTCCCATTCCGACACCGCCAATACAGCCGCCGAAAATCGCTGCCAGCACATAATCACCATCAGTAAGATCGATAAGAGGCAGTATATAAAGCCAGAGGGAAAGAAGAAGTGTTCCAACGATCGTTCTCCAGATAAAACGTTTCCCCTTGATCTTAAAAGCAGCTAAAAATAACGGCACATTGAGCACAAGGTTCGTCAGCCATAAAGGAACACCACCCGGAATCAGTCTGCCAGTCACATCTTTTATAATGATTGCAAGACCGGTAAATCCTCCTGTTACCATACTGACCGGATCATAAACACACTGAATACTCACTGCGATCAATGCCGTTCCCACCAGCATAAGGATATAATCCCAGACCAGAGATCTTTTATATAAAAACTTCTGCATACCAAACCTCAGCTTTCATACTTTTCAATACTGTTTTTTAATCTGATACGTTGAATCAGATTAAAGAAAAAACCTTTGATCTTCGATCTTTTCCGGTGAACTTCAAATCCGCCGATTCCATACCATAAATTCGCATTGATCTTGTCACGGTGTTCTACAAGGAAATGTTCCTGTTTTGGGGATGGAATGATCGAAATGATCACAGCCGGTGTTGCAGCATTCAGCTCATTGATCACACCCTCAAGATCTCCAACGCAGTTTTCCGTCGCAGCAGCACCAGCCAGTACCAGCTTGGGATATTCCTCACTAAGTTCCTGTATTAATTCATCAACAGCCTCCTGTGTTTCTCCAATAACAAAAACAGATTTACGGTTACGCTCCACACGCTTTAAAAATTCATCTGAAAAATCATTTTCTTCTGTTTCTCGAATCCTCTGCATCGTATCGACTCCCGCCGCCTGAAGGATTCCTTTCTCTCCGATCACTGCCAGATCAAGGGATGAGATCACCTCTTTTAACACAGGATCTGTTTCCGACTCGGTAAGCATCTGCATGGAAACCATCTCGATAACATTTAACACATTATTATCATACCAGGCTTCCACGCGCATGATTGCTTCCCGCACTGTATAATTGTCCAGTTGTATTCCAAGAATATCTATCTTCTTAATCATTTTACACCCATATTCATTTCCATATATTGAAAAAATATACGCGAACAGTATAGCAGACATGGGGTAATATTTCAAGAAATACTAACCGTATCTTATTTTTGCTCTGAATTTTTGGCTGTTGTAAACAGTTTCTTTAAGCAGCTATATGCAACCAGAACACCTAATATCATAAGTAAAAGTGCGACAATAAGCTGTAATCCATCCACTAAAAACGTTGCATTATGTGCGGCAATATTTGATACCAGTGCAATCGTTTTCTGCACCAGGGCTGTAAATGTAACTGCCAGCATTACGAACATTGGTATGTAAAGTGTCCATCCGGTTCTTCCTGTTGTCTTTAAGAACACAGCCAGTGCGATCAATACCATTGCTGCAAGGAGCTGGTTTGCAGAACCAAATAACGGCCAGATATTATTGTATCCGCCAAGTGTCAGCAGATAACCGAAGAATAATGTGATCACTGTCGCAAAATATTTATTGGTCAGTACACGCTGTGCAGGTGTCATCTTTTCTGGATCGGTGCTGTCTCCATAAAACAGTTCCTGAAAAGACATACGTCCGATTCTCGCTACAGAGTCAAGTGATGTTAATGCAAGTGCCGATACACACATAGTCATAAATACAGTTGCAACCTGAACCGGAACACCAAGTTTCTCTAAGAAGCCGGCAACACCAGAAGAGAAAATTGCAAACGGTGTTCCCTCAGGTTTTGTTCCACCGACTGCAACGGCTCCGACAACTACCAGTGCCACAATACCAAGTAATGATTCTACTACCATTGCGCCATAGCCGATCATCGGCATATCTTTTTCATTGCTGACTGTCTTAGAAGAAGTACCGGAAGATACAAGGCTATGGAAACCGGAAACTGCACCACAGGCGATCGTAACAAATAATGTCGGGAATAATCCACTTCCATTTACATTAAACCCATTAAATGCATTTAACTGCATCTGCGGATGTGCAACGACAACTCCGACAACTGCACCGATAATCATACCGAGCAGCATAAATGTTGTCATGTAATCCCTCGGCTGCATCAGAAGCCACATTGGAAGAACAGATGCCAGGAATAAGTATGCCATGATGATGTAGATCCATGCTGTCTTTGAAGCATAGATTGGAAGTTTCATACCAACTGCAAACATCACAACTAAAAGAGCGATCGCAACAACTGCTTTTACCCATTCATTCATTTTTCCAACATGCTTCTGGATCACGCCAAAGATAACAGCTACAACGATAAATAACATCGAAATAGATGCTGCTGCTGAGTTTGCATAAGCAGTTCCTGCGCTGTCTAATCCGACACCATTAAATGTTCCTGCTACCATATCAGTGAATGCTGCGATAACAAGCAGTGTAAATAGCCAGCAGAACAGCATGAATAATTTCCGTCCTGTCTTACCGATATATTTCTCAATGATCATTCCCATCGATTTTCCTTCATTCTTTACGGATGCATACAGTGCGCCAAAATCCTGTACGGCACCGAAGAACAATCCACCGATGATCAGCCATAACAGAACCGGTACCCATCCAAACACGGATGCTAAGATCGGTCCAGTAACAGGTCCTGCTCCTGCGATGGAAGAAAACTGATGTGAAAATACGGTAAATTTTGATGACGGTACATAATCCTGTCCGTCCTCATGTGTATAGGCAGGTGTTTTTGCATTCGGGTCGATTCCCCATTTTTTTGCAAGCCACCTTCCATACAGCAGATATCCTGCTGCAAGTGCTACAATTCCAATTAAAACAATTACTAATCCATTCATAACCTCTTACCGTCTGCACACTGCAGACAACTCCTTTCTTTTTTTTCAGATAAATAAAAAGACTTTCGTCTGATAGATGTTTATACATCCAAAAGACGAAAGCCTATACTTCCGCGATACCACTTTTCTTGCCATGTTCCCATGACCTCTCTGCCCCATCATATATTCTGTGTACCATATATGTATATATCATATCACACATATACATATGCCTATCGTGCATCTATCATACACAAATATCCCTAACAGGTCTCTCTGTAACGGAAGAGCTCCGGTGCCGCTTACTGACCTGATGGCTTTCGGCGTACTGCTTGCAGAGGATATTATCAAAAGATGCATGTCATTTTCCACCAGCCAACGACTCTCTGTAATGCATTGCCTTCCAATAACGGTATTCTGTTCACTGCATTTGTTCTATTTATCTGTATGCCACATAGTTTAGCACTCTTTTTTCAAATGTCAACCGCTTTTTTCACATTTTAATTATTTCGAATCTTTTTTCTGAATTATCAGATATTTTCTCAAGTATTGTAATCTTTTTTCATATTTAAAAAGTCAATATCTTTTCCACAGTTTTTTATTTTATGGCAAACTTTATGATTTATACACAAAACAAATATTCGATTTTTTTACTATGTAAACCATGTTTTTTTACACCAAAAATGTGGATAACGTGGATAACTTCGTGTATAACTTTATTTTTCCACGTTTTTAGGGCATTTTAACAGTGGACAACTTTTGGGATAACTTTCTCCCTTTGTTTATTACTTTTTTTGCGCCATGATATTTTGTGCATGTTGTATACTCCACTTTTTCTTTATAGGACGTAATTTCCTATGAATTAAAAAAACAGCTATTATCCTAAGACAATAGCTGTTCTTATCATAAATTAGAAAATTCTTCTTACACAGATCGGACTTCTGTAATTTACATTGGAGAACTTGATACCACTTGACGGCGTACTTGCATGAACGATCGTACCACCACCAACATAAATAGCAACATGTCCACTGTAGCATACAATATCTCCCGGCTGTGCATCTGATAGACTTACCCCATATCCAACCCCTCTTAATGCACTGGAAGAATGAGGAAGACCTACACCAAATGCTGCATATACACTCATAACAAAACCAGAGCAGTCTGCACCGTTTGTCAGGCTTGTTCCACCGTATACATATGGATTACCGATAAACTGGGATGCATAACTTGCAACTGCCTGTCCGTTAGAACTTCCTGCTGCTGCATAGCTCTTTGAGCTTCCAGAATTCTTTGATGAAGATAACTTACCATCTGCTTTCTTTCTTGCTGCGTTTGCTGCTGCATCAGCTGCCTCACGCTCTGCTTCCTCTTTTGCAAGTCTTGCTTTTTCTTCTGCTTTAGACTCAGCCTGTACAAACTCGATCGTAATATCTACATAATCTTTATGTACCCAGCCATCACCCTCTTCGGTGGTAACTTTTGCCCAGCCTTCCACAGACTCATCATCTGTAACAACCAGGTCATCTCCAACCGGAACCATGGTAAGAATACTTGCATCTGTGGACGGCTCTGTTCTTACATGGAGTGTTGTGGTGTTGACCTTTGCGTATTTAGTACTGACTTTCTTTGCCAGTTCCTCATCATTTGGTACTACATATTCGCAATTTACATATCCATCAACATTACCGGACTTAATACGATACCAGCCGTTATCTGTTGTCTCAAGGATTGTTCCTGCGGAATTATTGTACAGCTTACCAAGTACCTCACTGTCTGTATTTGGCTCTGAACGAACATTTACATAATTATCAACCTGCGCAATCGCAATATCTGTATATTCAGAAGCAACAACCGGTGTCTCATTCTCACTGACCTGCTCTGCCTGCTCTGCTGCTGCCTGAGCTGCTGCATCATTGCTGTCTGCAAGGCACTGTGCCAAAGCCTGTGAAACACCTGCTGCAGGTGTCTGTCCCTCTGCAATTTCAGCTGCAGTCACACTTGAAACACCTGCGACCGGGGCTGCATATGTATTTAACCCAAAGCTGCCAATTGATAATGCTCCTGCTAAAAGACAGCCTGTAATTCTTACCATTCTCTTCTTCATTTACGAAAAGCCTCCAACTGAGTTTTCATGTTTTCGCAACTATAAAACTATTTCATCGTTTGTTACGAATTTGTTACATTTATTACGTGTTTATTATAACAAAGGCATATTTCCATGTCAACCTGTATTAACCGTGAATTTTACTAAAATATTACATTTCTTTTTATTCAATTTTTCATGGAAATAGCTTATCTTTTCATGGAAATGGCTTGTCTTTTCATGGAAATGGCTTGTCTTTTCCATAGATTCCTGTCATAATAAGGTTATAAATATTTTTTCAGGAGGTGCAGTATGGATATTTCAGGTATGACGCCGGCACTTAGTACATTACAGTCCTACGACGCAGGCTCTTCTGTCAGTCAGACCAGCCTTTCCTATGCGGTTTCTACTGAACTATTAAGCCAGCAGCTCGATATGACGCAGGAAATGGGCACCGCTATGGTTCAGATGATGGAACGTTCCGTAACACCGGGACTTGGTGGAAATATTGACGTTTATATTTAATCAATCTATAAATCAGAGATTATATATCATGTCGGCAGAATAAAAAATCCCGGTACAGATGGGAATCACACCATCTGTACCGGGATTTTTCATGTTAATTCATAAGAGCTGATCTAGGATACAGTGACTATGCTTTTTATGGCTTTGCTTTATTTTACAGCAATAGCCTCAATCTCAAGCATAACATCTTTTGGCAGACGTGCAACTTCCACACAGCTTCTGGATGGAAATGCTCCGTCAAAAAATGTTGCATATACTTCGTTAATTGCACCAAAATCATTCATCTCTTTGATAAAAACAGTCGTCTTAACAACATTTGCCATACTGGTTCCAGCTGCTTCCAACAGATTAGAAAGGTTTGTCAGTGCCTGTTTTGCCTGTGCAACAGAACCTTCCGGGATTTCACCGGTTTCCGGTACAACCGGAATAATGCCTGATGTATAAACCATTCCATTTACTTCGATTGCCTGTGAATATGGTCCAATTGCTGCCGGTGCCTTGTCTGTACTGATGACTTTTTTCATAATATTTTCCTTCTTTCTGTCAATTTTTTCCTATCATAGCATATGCTTTTAAATTAATCAATTTTACGGATCGATTTTTCATTGATCTCTATCCGGCGTTCTTTATAAAGTCTTCCGACCGCTCTCTTGAACGCATTCTTGCTAAGGCCAGTCTCTCTCTTGATGACCTCCGGTGAAGATTTGTCCGTAAATGGGAGCACACCTGCAAATTCTTCAATCACCTGCATGACCTTTTTGGCATCTGCATCCATCTGAAGATAGGCTTTCTGCCGCATCGTAATATCTAATTTCCCATCAGGCTTTACATTGGTCACGGTTGCCTCGATGACATCACCGATACGGAGCATGCTATGATCTTCAAAAGATGGAAGCATGGCGGAATACTGATCATCTACCGCAACAAATGTTCCAAAATTATCGCTGAACTCATAGACACGGCCATTTACAATATCGCCGGTATGATATGGTGATTCCAGTGACAGAAGATCATACAGATGCTTCATGCTTGCACACAGACGTCTGCTCTTATCAATGTATAACGTCACTAAAATCTCATCCTCCGGCTGAACCTTAACGGTCATCTCTTTATAAGGAAGAAACAGATCTTTTTCCAGTCCCCAGTCTAAAAATGCACCAATCTTTCCGACCTCTTTTACAGTCAGCACCGCAAGTCCACCCAATGTCAGCTTAGGTGCATTTGTCGTCGCAATGAGCCTGTCTTTGGAATCTTTATATAAAAACACCCGGAGTTCTTCTCCGATCTTAGTTCCTTCCGGCACCTGTTTTTCCGGCAGCAGCACACGGGTCTCATCCTCCATATGTTCTGCAAGATATACGCCAAATTCTACTTTTTTTATTACAACAAGTTTCTGATATTCACCTAATCTCATATTTTATGACTGCCTTTCTTTTTTCTGAATCTGAAAGCAGATGACCGCATATGGTGCACCTTTTTCATCCGCAAGAGTAACTGTGATCTGTTTCCCTTCCATCGTGACAACCGGATACAACATGTCTCCTAACATTGCCGACTTACGATACTCCGCACGAAGTCCGCAAACCACAACCTGTTCCGGCAGATACTCTTCCGCTACCAGAATGTATTTGCCATTATTCATATGATGATTTGTATCGATATAAAAACGTGAGACACGTACCGGTTCCTTTTTCACACTTTTCTTTACCGCATCATCTGGTAAACTGATTTTCCGGTCTGCCCATTCTCCCGGTATCTCATCATTAATCTCCGGTGTATAAATTTCTTTCATCCGCTCTGATATGCGCGCCGGCCGCATTTTTTCTGTGTCCATAAACACCCATACTGAATTTGCCTCAGCAAATATTATACCATCGTCTCCCTCAATCCGAAAATTCCGGTATCCATAAAATCCACGGAATGCATACGGCCATGTACTGACCTTAATATGCTGCCCCATCTGCGGATATCTGTAAATTTTTATCTCCCAGGAAGATAGTACCCATGCCACCTGTTCTTTCGCAAGATAATCCACACCAATTTCCAGATCCTCAGACTGAAAAGTGCAGCAATCCTGCAGATAATCCAGTAATGACGGTAATGTCAGTTCTTTTTCACTGTTCACTTCACTGTAACGCACACGGCTGTTAAAACTATACATAAAATGCCTCATTTCCAGGTATTTTTAAACTTCTCTGACTGATTTGCTGTATTGTTCTTTTGTTATGCTACCACATTTTGAGGCGTTATGGTAGGGATATTAAAAATTTTCTGCCTGCAGCCGCATATCCTGCCCGTAAGGCTTTTTATGTAACAAGGAATTTCAACGAAATTTCCTATTGCACAAAAAACCTCAACAGTTCTCACTGCTGAGGTCTTATTAGCAGGGCTACAAGGATTCGAACCTTGAAATGACGGAGTCAGAGTCCGTAATGTCAGGGGTTGTTCTGCCTGTAAAATCAAGGGTTGTAAGGGTGGGATGGGAGAAATTGACCTATGGATTGACCTATCCGCATTTACTATACATTATTCAATAACTGCATTCTCTCTTAAATATGCTTTTATCGCCTCTAATATATTTCCAGCTGCTTCCATTTGTTCCGCTGCCTCTTCATTTGATGCAATATAAAAATCATCATAATCACTCGTTTCTCTTTTTTTCTGGAGGCGCGCAAGCAAACGACCTATTTCTCTAGGGAAAATACCTGCTGCAACATATTCTTTATTAAAATAAGCAACGACATCTTTATGCCTCTTAAAATCCGTATCTGCTAAAGCCAGCACAGCCTTCACAGCATAAAATGCCGCATAATATGATCTGTTAATCGCATCTTTAAACAAATGATTTTCCATACACAACTGTGCACTTCTTTTTGTATCTTCTGCCTGAGACACTCTATACAGACACAAATCTTTTTGTTTATCTGTCATGCAACCTGCACCCCTTCTGTTTTTACATTACGATAAAATGGAAGTGTATCTGACCAATATTCAAAAAATTCCTGATTTTTAATAACCGGCGAAAGCACTTTCCCATATTTTAACTCTAAATCAAATGCATCATCATATATATGGTTCTCAGATTGTTTTATCTGATTTTCTGATAGAGTTACCAAAATCATAATATCAATATCCGAACTCTCATTATAATCTCCTCTGGCATATGAACCATACACTATAATACTTTTCAGATTTTTTCCAAAATATTGTTTTACGAGTGTTACAAACTCATCCAATTCAGATTGAATTCCTTGTGGCATGTTCTTTCACCTTCTTTCCTTCCATTTTCTTATCTAATGCCGCCCGCCCTTTCTTTCAATAAAATATGTTTCATTTCTACACTTATTATTATATGCTATTTTTATGTCCTTTACAATACGAACCCCTTTCAATGATACTCCCAAAACATACATCTCCCCACACACCAGTAAAATAAAACAAAAGGCAGGGCTACAAGGACATATTATTCATCGTAATATCTTTTCCGTTAAATATATAGATAACGTTACTCATTGCATTCGCCATTGTCTACATACCTTTACTAATAAGTTTCCAATACCCATTATTTTCTATATATTTTTCGTAATTCACATCACTTCAATTCTCCTTTCTATGATTTTTCCACTCAGCTTCACTTAGTCTAAAACGGCTTGCGCTTGATATGAAACTATTCATTGTTATCAAATATCTCCTTTTCTCATCCTCATCTAAATCAAATGATTGAAACAAGTCAATTATTTCCTTCGGAAAATTTTTTTGGGAAAATATATATAAGTAATAACTACACACAAAAACAGGAAGATAAAAAATCGCTTTACTGTACCCTTGTCTCTCTTTTTCAATACCTCTTAAAACTTCTATCATTTGAATAAACGATCTTGATATATATTTCCCTGTTTTCTCTTTCCAACCTGAACATAAAATACAATACAGGGCCATCATATTCTCAATATTAAGAACATACTTTTTACCTGGAATATTACAGATAATCCCATTTCCAATAAATTTTTCATTTTTTCTTAGCTTAACCAAAAAACCAGAATTACCTACAATTATACTAGCAGCAAACTTCCCGCACACATTGGTTGTCTCCTTCATAAATATCAATTTTAAACAACCACAAAATAAAAGACTATTTGCCAGTGCCCAACCATAGTCCTTTTGTAAAATGTATATTGCATCCACAATTCCTGTAATAAACAGCAAACCAACAGTCATTTTTTTTAATGCTGCTTTATGCCATTTTTCTTCTACGATATCAGGCTGATATTGTATTTCAACTACATCTTTAATCTTTCCAAGCCTGATCAAATACAATTTTTCATATTGACCTAATAAATATGCCAAATTTGTTTCTATTACAACCTCAGTTTGATTGACAAGTTTTAATGCAGAATTATTCCAAAAAATTTTGTATAATTTGTTTAATGATTTTAGTTCCATTCTGCTATCTCCAATTGTCAGTCGCCCAACCATAATTAAAGCATATAAACCAATCACAATGATACTGATGCAACATATTTGGTATATTACAAATGTGAATAATTCAATTTGAGAATCAATACTCTCATCTTGCATAAGTACGGAACAAATTACACTCCCTGCTATGGCAGCACCTAAAATCATATATACTTTGTCAATATAATAACGTTTATTTATTTCTTCACGAGTTACTGATAAATAATACTCTTTTTTTCCAAATGTCGCTGAAAAAATAATAACTGAAATTACTACACCTCCATAAGATAACAGAATTGCCTCCACACCATTAATATTTTTTAGCAAAGATTCCATGTTCTGTATATACTTTTCATCAATCTGAGAAAGAAAAAGTACAATAAATATAAATAAATATGCCCATAAAAAATCAAAAATAATTATATCAAGCACACTTTTTTTATTAATTGAGTAATATAATGGTGATCTAACTTTAAAAAAATCTCTTTTATTTTTTTCACCTAATATTTCATACATCAAAACCACTATAAGTTGCATAAAAAATATTCCATTAGGTAATACACATATGTATTGCATTATATTTTTTACTCCTTTGTAATAACGCATTTCATATCGCGTCACTTTATTTTTCTCTCTTTTATTCCATTTCTTTTTCTACATATTTCAATTATATATGTTAATTTTTCCTCTGTCACGTCATTTGTACTTTATTACAACAAAAAATGATACCAAAAAAATAACCATTTTCCTTTATTAATTTCTAATATTCCTAAATTTAATCCATCAATAGATTAAGGGGCATTTCTCAAGGAAATGCCCCTTCTACACTAGTATTTATATACTTCAAATGCCCATATTCCCCAACAAATATTAATCTCGCTCTCAGAATTCTCCATTCTTTATCAATATCTGTTGATATAAACTTTCTGCAATACGATAACCGTTCTCTCTTAGGCGATCCAAATCTGGTTTTATACACCTAATAATTCCTTTTTGTTTCGCTAAGGAAAGAATCCCCAAAATGCCAATCGTGTTAACCAAAAATTCTGACGCCATTCTTCTTGCCGCACGTTCATCTATTATCACCAACGAAATATCAAATTCTTTCGCCCCAACAATTACCTCCAGTTCTCCATAATGCAGTTTACCATACAGAGCTTTTATCATATCAGCATTTTTTACCTAATATACCTTAAGTCTTCCACTTAATACGCAATCTTGAATTTTCTCTACTTCTGTCTGATGATTAACAGAATCCGCACAAAGCTCATTATAAACAGCTTCCGTTAAAATGATTTCTTCAAATAGCTCTTTACTCATAAACTCCTCCTGCAAGTTTTTCCAGCGTTAAATCATCCCTCTGCAAATCTTCCTCTGTACAATCTCCCCACGGTATTCCACACTTTTTCAATATGTCTATAAAATCCCACACACTTTTTCCTGTTAACTCCGCCGCTTTTTCTAGCGTTACTATGTTAGAAGCAAACAAGCCAACAACTGCAGAAAGAGTAAGTTTATCACTAACAGTTTTACCATCTTTTAGTGTATACAGGTATGGTACTAAATCTTCTGATATCTATTTTGTTTGGTTTCTTTGTTGCTGCCTGTATGTCTGTAATCTGTCCTGTCCCAATTCCAGACACAATCAGAACTAACGTCAAAACCCATGCAAAAGCCTTTTTTAATATTTCTTTTTTCATGATCTCATCCTCCGTATTTTACTTTCGAATCCAATAATCTTAATCTTTTTCTTCCGTATCAATTTCATCCAGTAATTAATTGTCTTTGCGATCCGTTTTTTCCATTTTTTAATGCCCTTAAATTTGCCGCACTATATGCGCCGCCTGGTGCATTTTCAATAATGCCGATCAGCTTATCATAATATTCCTCTACCAGACGGATACACTCCTTTTCGTAAAATGTTGCATTCTGTAAATATCCCTCGGAAAAAGAAACTAATATCTCATTCAGACGGTCTGTCGTATAAATATTGGCTTCCTTTTTGTCGTAAGATTTCTCAGATGCCACTTTCTCTGCACATGCATCCTGAATTTTCCAGCCCAGATCGCTGATCGTAGTACTCCCAATCACATCACCAACGGTTTCTACAACTCTTCCAATTGCTCTCCCAAGCGCTCTAAAAAATCCCATGTTACTGTTATATAAATAACAAGTATGCAAAAGGTAATACCTTTTCATTTTATTTTCAATTATCCACCTTCTTTATCAATTATCTTCTCTTCCGTAGTCTTATTTAAAGTTGTCCGGCATTAAATTACTTATTTGTTTGCAAAAAATAATTTTCAAACATAAATGTAATACAATAATAAAGGAAGGATTTTTATAATCATGTTCAACAGCTACGATGATTTAATAACCATTGATGATCTCTGCGACATGCTCGCAATTGGAAAAAATACTGCATACCATCTGTTAAACACCAATCTGATCCATGCATTTAGAATCGGAAGAATATGGAAAATTCCACGAGATGCGGCTTCAGAATATGTTTTAAGAAACAGCAGTCTGACTAAATAACACAGCTTCTCTTTCACGCTCTAGCGGTGCTGTTTACAACTAACTTCTTTTCCGCGAGATTGCACATCCTGCCCGGAGGGCTTTTTGATTCATGGGACGTATTTTCCTATGAATTAAAAATAACCCTGACAGCAGCTTCATCACTGGCAGGGTTCACTTACAAAATTAATTTGTGATATTGCCATTCACCTATTTAATTTCTAATAACATCATTTTTCATAAATCTTTACCCCTGTTTCTGCGATCTCATGATCAATTTCCGTTCCCTTCTCCACATGAGAAACATCAAAAACATCCATTTCCTTATCTAATGCCACCCGCAATGCCTCAATCAATCCAACAAACTTTAAACCTTTTAGTCCACTGTCGACCAATAAATCCACATCACTTGATGCATTTGCGCTGCCCTTTCCATATCCCACGCACCAGTAAAATCAATGTTTCCCGGCATTTTCGATTGACCTATAAATTGACCTATCCATTCAAATTTCCTCTTATTTTGCAGAAAATTGCCGTACTCCGTTCCTGCAGAGCATTTTCCCTTTGATCCCAGCTTTTGCTGATTCATCCAGACAAAAAAGCCCGGAAAGCCGCACAATTCTGCGTCTCTCCGGGCAAAAAAATAACCTCAGCAGTCTCACTGCTGAGGTCTTGTTAGCAGGGCTACAAGGATTCGAACCTTGAAATGACGGAGTCAGAGTCCGTTGCCTTACCGTTTGGCGATAGCCCTTTATCTTGTCTCTAGCGTTTCGCGCCGTCAACAATAGCTATTATATATGAGTATAATATTTTTGTCAACTGTTTTTTTGAAAAAATTTTTAAATTTTTAAAAAAGTTGCAATTTTTCTCCGACCATCGCATATAACACCATCTCTCCCCAGGAAAGATCAGCTTTTCCATTGGTTGCCTCGATAATTTCTTTCTCTGTCTGTTCCTGCATCCCGGATGGAACCATCAAAAGCAGCTCCACTTTTTCGGTATAAACGGTATCAATAAGTGTCAGCCCATTTTGTGCAATCAGATACTGTAATTTTCCAAGTCCGGTATAATCCGTCCCTACGGAAAGTCTGCGTCCTTCTTTTTTATCAATAATGACACTTGCTGCAAGTCCTTCCTGAACAGATTTCTGATATGCACGCACAAGTCCGCCCGTTCCAAGGAGCACTCCACCAAAATATCTCGTAACCACAACAGCCACATTGTGGATATCTTCTTTCAATAATACATCAAGCATCGGTCTGCCTGCTGTCTGTGCAGGTTCCCCATCATCTGAACAACGGCTCATCTCCTGCCTGTCTCCAATTACAAAAGCAGAACAGTTATGTCTGGCATCCCAGTATTTTTTTTTCATTTCTGCAATAAATGCGGTTGCTTCTTCTTCGGATGAGACAGGACGCACTGTTGCAATAAACCTTGATTTTTTTTCTATAATCTCTGCCTCTCCACCGGCATACACTGTTTTCATGCCTGTCCCTCCTGTCACTCATCTTTCAGACTGTTTTCTGTCATTTTAATGAATCAAATATTTCTATATATAAATAGGTAAATCAACCTCTCACATTCTCTGCGTGTTCCTATGGTATCATGTTTTTTTTCGAAATTCAATTCTTAAAAATAAATGAAGAAAGCCTGTATTTTCAGTTTTTCCTTTATTCTGACACATTTCTTTGCTATAATATGATGATGGTTCGTTCTGACTATAAATAGTATTGTAATTTCATAGCTTATTTTTATTACAAAAAGGAGACCTAAAATGAATTATGGAAAGAAAAGTACGCAAAAGCGCGAAAAAGAACTGATTTCCAAAAGTACCATGATTCGCAAAAAATTTTACGTGATTTTTTGTAAGTCGCTGCTTATATGTGTATTTGCCTTCATGGTGATCGGAGTATGTTCCGGTGTTGGAATCATTCGGGGAATCATTGCCTCCGCTCCAACAATTGATGATATCGTCGCTACTCCTACCGGTTTCTTATCCACGGTTTTAGATGCAAACGGCAATCAGACTGCTACATTAGTGGCATCGGGATCTAACCGGCGTGCCGTTACGATTGATGAGATACCAAAAAATCTGCAGCATGCATTTGTTGCCATTGAAGACGAGCGTTTTTATGAGCACAATGGTATTGATGTAACAGGTATCATCCGTGCCGGAGTAAAAGGTGTTGCATCCGGTTTTCATTTTTCAGAAGGTGCCAGTACCATCACACAGCAGCTTTTGAAAAATACCGTCTTTACCAGTTGGACAAGCGAATCCTCCATGGCAGACAAATTCGAGCGAAAGTTTCAGGAGCAATACCTCGCCCTGCAGCTGGAAAAAGTAGTAGATAAAGACTGGATATTAGAAAATTATCTGAATGCGATCAACCTCGGACAAAATACTTTAGGTGTCGGTGTTGCCTCGGAACGTTATTTTGGCAAGGATGTTTCTGATCTTACCTTATCGGAATGTGCCGTTTTAGCAGCTATTACGCAGAATCCTTCCAAATACAACCCTATTACCAACCCACAGGAAAATGCCAAGCGCCGCATGAAAGTACTTAATAATATGAAAGATCAGGGTTATATTACCCAGGACGAATACGATGAAGCTGTTGCAGATAATGTTTATGACCGTATCCAGCTTGTCAACATCGAATCCGAAACCAACAGTATCAACTCATATTTTGTTGATGAACTGACTGATCAGGTCATTCAGGATCTGGTAGAACAGAAAGGTTACACTGAGACACAGGCTTACAAGGCACTTTATCAGGGTGGACTTACGATCTACTCCACACAGGATCCGGAAATTCAGGCGATCTGTGATGATGAAGTAAATAATCTGGACAATTACCCGACTGCTCCAAAAGTATCGTTTTCCTATCGTTTATCTGTTCGCTCTGCCGACGGTTCCATATCAAATTACAGTGAACAGACGATGCTTTCCTACTATCAGTCTTCAAACAAGAGCTTTACGATCAATTTTAACTCGGAAGAAGAGGCTGCTGCTGCAATCGAGCAGTATAAAACTGACATCATGAAAGACGGTGATACGATCGTAAACGGAAGTGAAACAGTTACCTACACACTTCAGCCACAGGCAGCTCTTACGATCATCGATCAGAGCACCGGAAATGTCACGGCTTTGGTCGGCGGCCGCGGAGACAAAACCGCCAACAAGACTTTAAACCGTGCAGCAGACACCACAAGGCAGCCTGGATCTACATTTAAGATCATTGCTGCATATGCACCGGCACTTGATGCCGGCGGTCTGACACTTGCATCTGTTCAGGACGATGCGCCATATAATTACGGCAGTGGACAAGGTGGTGCCGTCAACAACTATGATAACCGCTATCGCGGTTTCACAACACTGCGCGAAGCCATTACCGACTCGATCAATGTTGTTACCGTAAAAACCTTAGCACAAATCGGGCCGTCTCTCGGATATGATTATATCTGTGATTTTGGCATCACAACCGTCGGTTTAGATGAAAGTTCCAATGAAACCTTAGCACTCGGCGGTCTGACACATGGTGTTACCAACTTAGAGCTTACGGCTGCTTACGCAACGATTGCGAACAGTGGAACTTACATTAAGCCAAAATTCTACACCAAAATTTTAGATCATGATGGAAATGTATTGATCGATAATACCGAACCGATCTCCCATACTGTTTTAAAAGAAACAACTGCATGGCTTTTAACCGATGCCATGAAAGATGTTATGACTCAGGGAACCGGTACTCCGGCTTATTTCGGAAGTTCAATGGCACAGGCAGGTAAATCCGGTACAACAACCAAAAACCGCGATGCGCTTTTTGCCGGCTTTACACCATATTATACCTGTGTCGTATGGGGTGGATTTGACGATAACTCACCACAGTCCGGTGGTCAGACTACCTACCCGAAAAAGATCTGGAAAGCAGTTATGAGCCGTATCCATGAAAATCTGGAATATCAGGATTTCACAAAACCATCCGGTATCGTTACAGCTCAGGTCTGCAAGGAGTCCGGAAAACTGGCAATTGCCGGTGTCTGTGATGCAGATCCCCGCGGCAGCCGTGTATACACGGAATATTTTGCAGAGGGTACACAGCCTACGGAATATTGTGACCATCATATTGTTGCAAATATCTGTAACGCTTCCGGTCAGCTTGGCAGTGGTTACTGCCCGACAGATTCTATTTCCTCACGGGTATTCGTTATTGGCGGAACTGTCGGAACGGAAGATACTCCATATCTTCTGACGGATGATTTTAAGAACAATACCTGTACCCTGCACAATGAAGGCAACTCCACCTACCAGGGAACTTCTGCGTTCTCCGCGGTCCCTGGAGTAAATAATGATAATTCCGGGGGAACACAGGCTCCTGCCGATAATACGCAGCAGACACAGCCACCTGCAGAAAATACCGGCAATGCTCCCGCAGATAACACCGGCGGCAATGCTTCTACAGATGGTTCCTCCGGCAATGATGCATCTAACAACACCAGCGGCGATGGTGGATGGAATATCGGAGATGCACCCATTCAGTAACTGAAAATATATTTTCATAATAAAGAATGCAGGCTTATCGTCGATTCGACAATGATTTCCCTGCACAAACAGCAAAAACCCCGAAGTCACCTTCGGGGTTTTCACTGTTGATGTATATACTAACTAAGGGGATACATTTTTTCGCATTTTCCTTAGTTTCTAATTTGATAAAAGCCTTTATTTTCGGCATTTTCTGATTATCTGTCGTTTTACTCTAAACTGAAATTCCCAGTCAGATTCCCAGACAAATTCCCAGACTATTTTTCCAGAAACGCTTTTACTTCTTCATACAGTTCTTCCGCTTTCTGATACTGTTCCTCTGCATCTTGCCGGGAAGCAATAAAGAAATCATCATAATCACAACTGTTACGGATTTGAAATGCTGACTGCACATACTTTGAATACTTCTTATCAAAAATGCCTGTCTTAATATACTCTCTCTGAAAATATGCAATTACACCTGCATGCTTAGAAAAATCCACTCCATCTTTTGATAAAACTGCCCGCAAAGAAGTAAATATTGCATAATAAGAACGCCCGATAGAATCCTTATACTTTCCCGCATCCAAAAGCAATTTTGCAGATTCCAACTTTTCTTTGGCATTAGCCAAACGATACTCTGTCAGATTATCCAATCTGCATTCCCTCCCTCGCAATGTTTCTATAATACGGAAGTTTCTCTTTGTACTCTTCAAATTCATCATAAGGAATTACCGTTGGAGAAACAACCACATCATTTTCCAAGCCTATATCCGCTGAAATATCCCACACTGCTTTTAGCTTATTTTGTAAGTCCAAACGAGAGCCTTTTACAATAGCTGCTATATCAATATCCGACTGATTGTCATAATCTCCTCTGGCATAAGAACCATATAGAAATATTCCTACAATATCTGCTCCATAAATATCATGGTAGCACTGCGCCATCTGATTTGTAACTTGATGCAACTGTGTATATGTGCACATGTAGTCATTCTCCTTTCCTTAAACATTTTTCTTATCTTCAATTATAATATTTTCCCATAGTATTCCCTAAACATATTTCCTGTCTATTTTCTAGCTATATTTCCATATTCTTTCTATTCAAAATGATACTCGTCCTGATTTTCAAGGATTGTTTTCCAAGCCTGCCTATCTTTTAAAACCCGCAAAGCAAATACCTGTTTTTCAGCAATATCAACTGTAAAGAACACATTATATGTACCAAAGGATTTTATTCTGATTTCGTATCCGCGATATTCAAAACTCACTCCTCGATAACCAAATGGGAAATTCGTCAGTCGTTGTACTTCTTCATCGTATTTATCAAGAAAATTCAGTGCAGCATCTAAATTAGAAAATTTTCGTGCAATATATCCTGCCAATCTTTCTACATCTTCTGATGCCTCCCTCGTCTCATGTAACCTATATTGCATATTCCTTTAACAACCTTTCACGAATCTGTCTCATTGCTTCTTCATGTGGAATGGTGTTTCCATTCTCCATATCATCAATTCCTTTATCCAATTCGCGAAAGAGTTTTTCTTCCTGCTCACTATATTTTACAGTTTCCTGTGTTAATGGTGCCATAAAATCACCCTATCCTTCCTTATAAAAAATCATTATTAGCTTCTTTTATTATACTCTGATATCAGTTAAAAATCCATCATAACAATTACTCAGGCTTATTACATACTTCTTCTGTCTGATAAAGATCTGATATCTTCATACTCTGCTTCCTAATATAGTCTGGCTGCAACTCCAAATAACGCATTGTCGTCTCAATACTCGTATGTCCGACATTTGCCTGCACTACCTCTAATGGCACACCTCTTGCCACCGCAATAGATACATACCCATGCCTCATAGCATGTATCCATATGTCCGGACAGTCGTTTCCATCGGCACGTATCTTCTCAACAATCCGATTGATGCTCTGTCTGACCGAACCGACATTTACGGGTTTTCCCTTAGTATTTACAAATAATAAGTTTTCAAACTCACCCTTTATATCTTCTTGTATCGGTTCAACAATAATTTTTCGTAACTCCAACTGGCTTTTTATCGCTTCCTCTGCCTCTGGTACTAAATAGATGTCCCGGATACTTTCCCGCGTCTTAGGTGTTTCTATATAAAACACCCCCTGCGTTGTTTTCTGCAAATTCTTGGTAACATGCAAAACATGGTTATCCCAATCAACATCACAGATCATTAAAGCTAAAGCCTCTCCAACCCTCATTCCTGTATAGAGCAGCAGTTTATATAAATTTGCATATAAACTTTTCCCCGCATACTGTAAAAACTGGTCTCTCTGCTCTTCCGTAAAACTTCTTTGCTGCTTTACCGGCAAGTTACTTGGTGCCTTTACCTTCGGGTATGGATTGTCATCTGCCGAAAGCATACCACGCCTTACAGCTTCATTCAGCAGAGTACGTAGCATTTTTCTAACATTATTCACTGTCCCCTGTTTCATCTTCTTTTCTACAAGATGATTATATACTTTTTGGATATGATACGGCAAAAGATTTTTTAATTTTACCTTTCCAATAAAATCCTTCAAATAATAATCATACAAAAATCTGTACTGCTGCACGGTTGTCGGCTTTAATTCCGGGTGATACTCTCCTACGTATAATTCAAAAAGTTCCTCTACCGTAACATTACTTTTCTTTTGTGGGGAAATGTGCATATCTATCTCATATAGCCTTTTCCGCAATCTTTTTTCTGCCTCTGCTTTCGTTTTCCCTGCAAAATAAATTCTTTCGCCTTTATACACTTTATCGGCATAGTAAATTTCCTTTTTCCTGTCATAATAAATATTTGCCGGTAATACAGTTTTTCCATCCTTATCAAAAGCCATATTCAAATCCTCCCATGAAAAGAGGCAGAGTTTCCTCCGCCTCTTTCTTAACCTTTAGTAGCTGTTTTCCTCAATATACTCAAGGATTTTTTTCACATTAAATCTTAAAATCCTGCTGCCTTCAATATCAATGCGTGCCCCTGCTGCAACAGCCACTTTTAAAGCACTTGGTCTGCCTAATTGCAGCAGTTCACATAAACCCTCTACGTTCACAACTACTGGTAATCCTTTTGTCTCTGTTATGCTTGTATCTGTATTCATTCTTTTGTCCTCCTGTTATTTTGAGTATAATTGTATTCCGCAAAAAGCTGACTGTGGGTTCATTCCGCTTTCACGACGCATCTTCCTGTGAACTAATCCCAACTGATCTTCAAGATACCGCTTAAACTCGTTCTGCTTAACATATGTTTCACCTTGTTCTATGCAAAACTTTATGTACTCTCGATACAAGTCTTCCATTAGTTCACCTTTGTTTTCTTCTGAAACCAAACAACAGTTTTGTATAAAATCATTTATCGTATCAATCTCTAACCCTCTCCACGCTCTGACTCGCTTCTCAATCTCCTGTGTTGTTGGAAACTGATAATGCCTTTTCATAAGTTTTCGAGCATACTTTAATGCCTTTGATACAACTGCGTCTTTTTCGTCCAGCAATTCTCTCAGCAAATTTTCATTCTGATTTTCCCTGCTTACCGAATAATCAAATGGTAAAAATACCAAACGTTCCCAAAAAGCATCATCATCCTGTGTCAACTGAATTGGATGGTTAGAGGCAAATATGAATTTTGCCCGATTCTGATATTTAAACTGTTTCCGGTACTTTTCGTTCACGGTAATCAGATCTCCACCTGTCAGCATTTTTAGTTTTGAAGCTGCTGCCACACTCACTTTAGAGTGTGGCAAATCAAGTGATATATTCACTGTTTTTCCGACCAACTGCCCAAGTGAAAATTCCCCATTCATATCGGAAAGTGCAATTGCACTAACACAACTTGAGTCAAACAATTTCTGAATGAAATGCCCGAAAAGACTTTTTCCACTATTGGATGCCTGCCCCATTACAAAAAATGCTTTAGCATCCATTGACTGTGTAAGAATATATCCCAACACCATCCACATCCGTTCTATCAGTGTCTTATCTCCCTTTGTAATTTCGCCTAAAAATTTATCAAACGTTGGACATTCTTCATCTTCAACATATGAAGCATTCACATAGGAAAACGAAATGATCTCGGATGTATGTTTTTTTAATTCTTTTTCACGCAAATCATAAATACCATTTTTCAGTACCACAAAATTGGATATATTTTCTTCATCTGGTTTGACTCTGATTTTAGAATCAGTAAGCAAATAATCGTACACATCAGAAAATAGCTTCAAACTTTTTGCTCCATGTAATTCATCATCTACATTTTTCCGATAAAGCTCCACCAATTCTTCACAATCTATCATTTGATAACAACGACCATTAAAATAGTATAATGACCTATCTAACGAAATAAGTTTTACACGTTCCTGCAATCTCCTTGCACATGCACTCATGGAAATTTGCTCTACATGAACCTTCGTAGATTTATTTTCTTGACTCATATTTGCAGTGTATTGTGTGTGTTTCCTAGCTGCACTAATGTATTGCACCGGTATTACCATCTTCTCATTGTTATCTGTAGCTTCCATTCGTGTCTCATCTTTTTTTGTATGACCTAATAACATTTCCTCACTATCTACTGCTTTTGTATTTTCATTCCATACTTTATTACATTTTTTTGTAATTTGGGAACAATTGTTTCTTGCTCTCTCTACCAAAAAATACTCTGGCTGTAATACTGCATCGGTTTTGTTCTTTATCATATCAAAAGTTTTTTTATAGTTATCTACAATTGAGTTTTTTGCTTTATTCCCCACGATTTTCTTTTACCTCCTTTTCATCCACAGTATTTTTTGTTTTCAAAAATGAAAACAAGCAATCCATTTGATTCGCTTTCTCTCTTGATTCACAAATACCAAATGCCTGACTAATTTCTGTTCCAGTTGAATCAGCCCATATTAAATGAAGTGCTTCTGAGATTCTGTAACAAGCCATGAATCTTACATTTTCTTTACTCTCGTGAAAACCAAATCCCCATATGTGTTCAGACTCTTCTGCTAATATTGCTTTCTTTGCGTTTTTTGTGATAATTGTAAAATCTGGGCTTTCACTTTTACTCTGTCCTTTTTCCCAAAGTTCTTCGCGTAAAACCCGTTCATTTTCCAGAACACATAAATATATGATATCTATATCTTGTATTCCTTGTCCAATTTTAACCATCCAATTTCCTTGCTTCTTTTGAATAAAGCAAAAACCATTCATGTTTTCTTGTGCTTTCAAAATCCATTTTTGTAATTTGTCATTTAGCATATTAGTTGCCTCCTTTTTCTTTCTGAGGCAAATTATCCCATATTTTATTTATATAAACATGGGGGAAAAATGAAATCTCATTTTCCCCCCATAAAATCAATCTATTTCGATTTTTAATAATTCTCCATTTAAACCTATTTCTTTCAATTTATTTTTGACCGCAATTTTTTATAATTTTCTATCTCCTCTTCTATCCCCTCTTTTCCTATTATTTGAGCACATCCCTCCCAAATATTTGTTACCTTGCTTTCACAATCTTCTAACATCTTTGTTATTTTTCTATAACCATCGTAATAACTTTCATCAATTGCTTGTTTTAAAATCACATTATTTATATAAAATTGCAAATCATTAATTGCTTGTTTTAAATCATCATATTCTGCTATAATCCAAAACTTCTTTCTTACATTATTCAAGCTTTTTTCTTTGTCTAACTTAAACTTGCTATTTTGACATAAGGTTTCCACACCAGACATAATTTCTTTTATTATTATCTCGTCGATATCTTTATACTTACCTTCTCTGATTTTTTTCCCTACATCCAATGCTTCTATATAAATAAGATATTCTATAAAACTCGCCTCAAATGGCACATCAAACTTATAACCTTTCCCCGTTTTTTCCCAAATCTCATTATATGTGTGATCAAATATAGCCTCACACATAACATTCAATTTTTTCCTACACTCTTTATAATAATTATCAAATGAATCTGAAGCAAAACGATCCTCAATATCTCTTCCACTTTTATCATACTCATTTTCTTTTTTTATATATTCTACAAGTTCTTTAAACGCATTCTCCGACAGATCATTATCCTTCATTATCTCCATATCTTCTTCATACAGTTGATTACAATATAATATCCATGCAATATCTCTTAATGAAATACTCTCTATTTCATTTGCCATTAGTTCGTTCCAAAGTTCCATATCTGTACTCTCCCTATCCTTTACTCCATAAATTAGTAAGAAAATATATCTTCTGTTAAATAATAAGATATCACTTTCAATGGAACATTGGAACAATTACTTTACATCTTCCATTCTTTCAAGCACTTATAAAAACTGCTCTTCTTCATCCCTGTTAATCTCATAGCCTCCACTGCTGTTATCTCCCCTGCCTTCCATCTGTGAATAACCTCTTTCCAGTTATCCGGCTGTTTTATACGCGGTCTGCCATATTTATCCCATTCACCTCTTGCCTTCATCTGTTTAATCCCTTCACGCTGTCTCTTTTCTTTTTTCTCAACCTCTGCCTGCGCCATAGCCGCATATAGTTCAATCAGCATATGATTGACCGTTTCCAATATCATTTTCGCCATAGCATTGTCCATTTTAGACAAATCCTGCAACGTTGTAGGTATCTCCAAGATCATTACCCGTATACCTCGATTTGCCAACATCCGCAGTTCTTCTACTGTATCCTTTTTATTTCTCCCCAACCGGTCTACCTCGGTGATTATCAACGTATCTCCTTCACGTAAAATATCATCCCTTAGTACCGTGTACCGGGGTCTGCTAAAATTCTTTCCTGTCTGTTGATCTGTATATATTTTTTCCAGTTTATAATGGTTATCTTTGCAAAACTCCGTTATCTCATTAATTCCTCTATCTAAATGCTGTTCCTTTGTTGATGTCCTATGATATCCATATGTTGCCATAATTTTTCCTCCTGACCTTGCATTGTGGCAGTTAATTTTTTACGATGATTCAGTTTCTCTTTC
This sequence comes from Roseburia sp., assembly GCF_041325975.1. NCBI lineage: Bacteria > Bacillati > Bacillota > Clostridia > Lachnospirales > Lachnospiraceae > Roseburia > Roseburia sp. The sequence goes on from NZ_JBGLEJ010000003.1 coordinate 364,195, forward strand.
TTCCATAGTTCAAGCGCAGTCCTTGCTGTGCGCTTGAACTGAATTAGCGTTAAAAAATTTACTGTTACAATGGTAGCGATTCACTGTCCATAAATTTCTGCATACAAAAAGAACGTCCAAAAATCCTATTTGTATAGAATTTTGAACGCTCTTTGTACTCTTTTTTGGTGTCTGCAAATGTATACTTTTATAAACCCGTATTGCTAAGTTCTATCCTTATGATATTCACAATCAGGACTTCTCTTGTTATTCATTCCAAACGCCTACTATTCTAGGTAGCACATCTAATCTGCTACATCGAACAATTTCGTTTCTATCCTTATAATAATACTCAACCGGCTCTATGCCTTTCAATAAATCCTGCACCTTACTTTTACTTTTTACTGGCGTTGCCTGTAGATAGAAACACAATTTTTCCATTTGTTTCATTTCTGCTTGTGTAAATACCTTACCACATCCCCGGCAAACATATCTGTTATCGTTATCCTTTTCAGTCATGGCATATATCCGCACTCCAAGTGCCATATCTCCACTCCATCCAAAATGATAGCATATTCTTTTCTTGTGCTTAGAGTATGGAATTCCTGCTTTCGATAACTTTTTTTCCCGGCACTGTTCCTCTTGTTTCTTTTGTTTTCTTGCTTTTCTGCTTAACCTTTTCATGCCATTGCTTCCTTATAAATGCAGCAACTCCAAAACAATATCATTTCCAGTAACACATAACACGATGGTTCCGATTATAAGCACCAACCAAAGAACAACCATCAGTCCTGTAACAAAATCTGATTGTCGGTTAAATTTTTCTGCCTTAGCAAAATCCACCTGTGCCTTTTTTGAATTATAATATTTTTTCCCACTTCGATAATGGTCTCTCACATCACTGACACCTTTAAGAGTATTATTTGCTGTGCTAACTGCTTCGTTCGTTGTATCAAGTATATTATTTGCAGATGTAATTATTTCTTTTAATCCCATGAGCCTTCAACCTACTTTCCCAAAACTCTGAATCGCAAATACATAATACCGACACATACTGCTGCTAATATCAGATTGCTCATAATAGCAAGCGATAAATCTGCCTTAAAACATTTTTTTGCTTCTTCAAGCCGATTTACTCCATAATTTAAGTCCATCAAACCTACTGTTAACTGTCTTAAATCTTCTAATTTCCCCATCTTTTCCCCCTCTAAATTTTTGATTCAAATTTAGAACACGATTGAAATCCTTTCGTAGGAATTTTCTTTACCCTGCACATGCACTTCATTTCCATGTCATATTCCCATGTAATTGTCCCACAGGGTTTAATTGCAGAATTTGCCGGGTCGTACCAGTTCTTGCAGAATGCACACTTCTTTGAAGTGATATTATTTGCTCTGGCTTTCGCTTTCATCTATTAATACTCCCGTTGCTTTTTGTAAGTATGCGGTTTTTGATTATTTTTACTGCAAAAACCACCTGCTGGCTTTCCTAAGTTCTTCGCTCTGCTCACGGTATTACCACAATGCGAACAACGCCATTCTACATATTTAACTGATGCACTCATCTCTTTTACCTCCGCCATATTACTTTACTAAATTTTCAAAAACTCTCTCACGCGCCGTTCCGAATACTCAAACTCACGCGCTAATTCACGGATATTCTCTCCGTTGTAGTTTTCTTTCACATAAGCAGCAACATAATCTGTGTTATACAACCGCTGTGGAAATGTTATCTGCTGCCCGCGAAATTTCTTATATAGTTTTACCGTTTCCTCCTCCCCTATTACACTTGCAATTTCTTCATAAATGGGTACAAAATTTTCTGACTGCAACATATCACCGCCATTTCTCGATATATTTCTTGAGAAGTTACTATAAATTTACATGTTTTTCCTTGAAATATCACTTTGAAATTTTCATTATTTATTTCACACAATCTCAATTTTTCCGCTTTTACAACAATACCGATATACCTGATCTGACAACTTTTCTTCTGGAAGCAATGTACCATTTACCTCTTTTACCATCCATCTTAATTCCTTTATATCTGCATATTGCACCGGAAGAACCAGAACTTCATGAATAGAACTTGGTAATATGTATAAATCCTGCTCAAATACGTCCGAACTATCTCTTAGTTCTGAAATAAAAACCATAGATACCGCTCCATTAAGTTTTGCCCGATTGGTAACAACATACAATGGTGCCATATCTTCCCCTTCATCCAGTGGTATATCTAACATACTTTCTTCTAAAAGCTCTGCTATCACACATTTTATGTTTTCTACCATCACTGGTGTTAATTTTCGATAATTCCGACAGGCACACTCATATAAATCCCGCTCCTGTACTTCCCAGATTTTCATATGAAAATAATTAATCAACACTGTCGCACTTTCTTTTTGTCCGGTTTCCATTACATACTGATATACAATCGCCATATCTAAAAACTTCCTATGCGGCAACCGCTCTAACAGTTTCTTATTTTCTTCGTAATTTATGAGTTTTAACGTGATTTTCCCTTGTGCCACACTCCAATCTTTAAAAAATGACATATCCACCATACCTGAAATACAATTTTTCTGATACACTGCTTCTATTTCCTTTACAATATCATCAAATTCCCGTCCTCTCTGGTATGACTCGTAATAATATTCCAAGTATATGACCGGACATACATTGCTTTCATTTCTCTGTATCGACAAACCAATGCGCTCTATCCCATTATTTTTCAATACCGGACTTATTATGACTGCTGCACTTCCTGCAAATTTTTCTTCCAAAATCTTTTTTATTCGTTTCTGAAATTCCTGATAACTCATGTCTTTTCCTCCATAAAAATCTAATATACATAATCAAAAAACATTTATTCCACGCCCATCTTTTCAGCTTCATCAAAATTATTTTTAAAGTAATTACATATTACCTTCCTTTTCCCAACAAAAATAAGGCATAGCTTTCACACTATGCCCGTTTACCTGTTACTGCTCTTACTCATCTTCAAATTCGCGCCGAAACATTAGCCATAAATTGTATGACGTGATAATAACGATATTTATAATTTTTAAAGCTTTTTTCTTTTTATCACACATTCTCTGCCTCCTTCCATCTGGATAATATATAAACGCACTTACATACTTTACGTTTTGTCCGCAAAACACCTATTTAATACAATTTCATCCAATATAGACCACTATTTGAAAAAAGGAGACAACAGAAAATGTTTAAAAATGAACCCGATTTACTAACACGTAAGCAGTGCCAAGATCTGTTACACATCAGCAAATCAAAAATGTTAGATTTGATTCACAAAGATTTAATTCCTGCACATATCATCGCAGGGAGTTTCCGAATTGAAAAAGCCGATTTAATTGATTTTGTTCAAAATTCCCGTTACTGGAAATAAGAATTAAAAAAACTCCCAGAAAATTCCCAGACACTTCTTTTTTTCAGTTTCATACAAGCGGATTTTTCTAATTTTTCACACGCAAAAAAATCTCTCAGCCATTGATTTTCCTAATAAGACAGCAAAAACCCCGAAGTCACATTCGGGGTTTTCACTGTTGATGTATATACTAACTAAGGGGATTAGATTTCACCAATCTAATCAAATTAGATTAGTGCATATTAATGTAACTCTCTCGATACAAAATCCGGATAACCAGACTCTAATCCATGTTCTGTAGAATCAAGTCCTTCGATTTCTTCCTGTGCAGAAACACGAAGACCGATTGTTTTCTTTAAGACTGTAAATACGATTCCCATCGTAACGATCGTCCATCCTGCAATGCAAAGGATACCAAGTAACTGGATCAGAAGATGATGAACACCACCACCGTAGAACAGACCATCTTTATAATCAAAAAGTCCTACTGCGATCGTTCCCCAGATACCATTACAGCCATGAACTGCAACTCCACCAACCGGGTCATCTACTTTTAATTTATCCTCAACAAAGTATACTGCTACACAGACAAGCACACCTGCTACTGCGCCGATGACGAAAGAACCGATAACATCTACATTTGCACAGCCGGCAGTAACTGCTACAAGACCTGCAAGAGATCCGTTTAATGACATGGAAACATCCGGTTTGCCATTTCTGATCCATGTATAGATCATTGCGGTACAGGTTGCCACTGCAGGAGCAACTGTCGTTGTTGCAAAAATCTGTGATAACTGCATGGTGTCTGTTGCTGCTGCGCCGTTAAATCCATACCATCCAAACCAGAGAATGAATACGCCAAGTGCACCGATCAAAATATTATGTCCAAGAATTGGTCTTGGTTTTCCGTTTTTGTCATATTTTCCGATACGAGGTCCTAACATTGCTGCACCGATGAAAGCTGTGATACCACCTACCATATGGATACATGCAGAACCTGCAAAATCTGTAAATCCAAGATCAGTAAGCCATGGTGTTCCGCCCCATACCCAGTGAGCTTCGATCGGGTAAACACATAAGCTGATGATAAAACTGTAAATACAATATGTAATAAATTTGGTACGCTCTGCCATTGCGCCGGAAACGATCGTTGCTGCCGTTGCACAGAATACCAGGTTAAATACAAATCCCGACCAGTCAGTCTCTCCAAAATGAGCAAATGGATTTAATCCCCAGCCAAAAAACTTACCATCACCACATAAGAGGTTATAACCCAACAGATAAAAAGCAACTGTGCCGATACAAAAATCCATCAGGTTCTTCATCGTAATATTACCAACATTCTTTGATCTGGTAAAACCAGCCTCAACCATAGCAAATCCACATTGCATAAAAAAAACTAACGCTGCACCCATAAGGTACCATACACTCATATCCATAATCAAATCCTCCTTGTTTTTCGAAGAAAAATGCGACTGCCTTTGCAGGAGCAGAGGATTTTTCTCCTTGTTTTGCGGAGCAAAATCCATGCTATGTTTTTTATAGCATTTGCCTCTTGCAGGAGCAATGCCCAGCAAGCTGTGCAAGATTTTCCTCCTTGTTTTCCGAAGAAATAAAAAAAGATAATCACGACACCAATCCACACTTGTGTCACAATTATCTCCTTTGATAATAATTTCTTCCTGATTCAATTTTTTTCATAATATTTTATTCCTGATCCGTTCCCTGATTTCGCAGATGACTCCTCATTTCATCCACAAAGCCTCTTACAGTGCGTCTACACCACGCTCACCTGTTCTGATACGGATTGCATCTTCTACCTCATACATAAAAATTTTACCATCACCGATATGACCGGTATTGATCTGCTCAACGATCTTGTCGATCAGCTTTGGAGCGACCTCATCTGCCACGACTGTCTCCACTTTTATTTTCGGTAACAGATTGACTGCATACTCTGCACCACGGTAATTTTTGATAATACCTTTCTGATTACCGTAACCCATGCTGTTTACAATATTAAGACCATTTACTTCTTCACTGTCAAGCAAAGCCTTAAGATCCTCTAATTTTTCAGGTTTGATAATAATCTCTAACTTCTTCATCCCAATCCTCCTTGTTTTGCGGAGCAAAATGCGACTGCCTTTGCAGGAGCAGAGGTTTTTCCTCCTTGTTTTGCAGATTTCTGCGGTAGTGGCAGCGATTTTTCTACTGCCACTTCCACACAAAATCCAATTTTCACATATCTATCGTTATTTACAGGTAACCTTATACCTCGAATAACAGATCACCATAAGATGGCATTGGCCACATGGATTTGTCTACTAACATCTCAAGTTTATCAATCGGTGCTCTTAACTCATCCATTGCTGTCTTAACTTCATCTCTATAGTATACAGCCTGATCTCTGCCTTCTTCCATCTCTGCAGCTTTTTCCGTTACTACTTGTAATTTTGCCAGTGCCTTCTTGGAATCAGCCAGTAAAGAGGAAACCTGTGTCAGGATCTCTGTCTGTGCGCTGATATCTGCACCACATGCTGCTTTTACGGAAGTGATAGACTCCGCAAGTACGGTTGTGTATTTGATAACAGCCGGAATGATCTGCTTGGTTGCGATATCAATTGCAGCTCTTGCCTCGATGTTAATCTCTTTTGAGTATGTCTCATACTCGATTTCAACACGGGAGTCTAACTCTGCCTTTGTAAATACTTTGAATTTTTCAAATAATTTCACAGATTTCTCTGTATTTAATGCAGGGATCGCATCTACCATGGAACGGATATTTGGAAGTCCGCGTCTCTCAGCTTCTGCTACCCACTCATCGGAATAACCGTTTCCGTTGAATACGATTCTCTGATGCTCTGTTGCATATTCTTTGATCAGATCATGTACTGCCATATCAAAATCATCTGCTTTTTCAAGAACATCACATGCCTCTGCAAATGCCTCTGCAACGATTGTATTTAATACAACGTTCGGCTGAGCGATAGAATCCTGAGAACCTACCATACGGAATTCAAATTTATTACCGGTAAATGCAAACGGTGATGTTCTGTTACGGTCTGTCGCATCTTTCATAAAATCAGGAAGTGTCTTAACACCTGTCTCTAATTTCTGTCCAGCAAGACTGTGTGTAGCTTCGCCTGTGCTGATCAGCTGTGATAATACATCCTGAAGCTGCTCTCCTAAGTATACGGAAACGATTGCTGGCGGTGCCTCGTTTGCTCCTAATCTGTGGTCGTTTCCGACATCTGCTGCGGACTCTCTTAAAAGATCTGCATGTTTGTCAACTGCTTTTAAGATACAGGTAAGTACTAATAAGAACTGTACATTCTCGTGTGGTGTCTTACCTGGCTCTAACATGTTGATTCCATCATCCGTTGTAATTGACCAGTTGTTATGTTTACCAGAACCATTGACACCTGCAAATGGTTTTTCATGAAGCAGGCACTGTAAGCCATGACGTCCGGCTACTTTCTTTAATGTCTCCATTACCAACTGGTTGTGGTCTACTGCAATGTTAGCCTGTGCGTAGATCGGAGCTAACTCATGCTGTGCAGGTGCAACTTCGTTGTGCTGTGTCTTTGCGCTGACACCTAATTTCCAGAGTTCTTCGTTTACATCCTTCATGAATGCTGCGATTCTCTCACGAATCGCACCGAAGTAATGATCGTCCATCTCCTGACCTTTTGGAGGCATTGCACCGAATAAAGTACGACCGGTAAAGATAAGGTCTTTTCTCTGTAAATATTTCTGTCTGTCTACGATGAAGTACTCCTGCTCCGGTCCAACAGAAGGAGTAACTCTCTTTGATGTCGTATTACCGAATAATCTTACAAGACGTAATGCCTGCTCATTGATAGCTTCCATAGAACGAAGAAGCGGTGTTTTCTGATCGAGTGCTTCTCCTGTGTAAGAACAGAAAGCTGTTGGGATACAAAGTGTTGCGCCTGCTGCATCCTGTCTTACGAATGCCGGTGAGGTACAATCCCAGGCTGTATATCCTCTTGCCTCGAATGTAGCTCTCAAACCACCGGATGGAAAAGAAGATGCATCCGGCTCACCTTTGATCAGCTCTTTACCGGAAAAGCTCATTAATACCTTGCCGTTCTCCATCGGTGCTGTGATGAATGAATCATGTTTCTCTGCTGTTACTCCGGTCAGTGGCTGGAACCAGTGAGTATAATGTGTTGCACCTTTTTCGATTGCCCATTCTTTCATCTCATGCGCAACAACATCTGCTGTTTCAAGGTCTAACTCGCGACCTTCCTGAATTACTTCCTTTAACTTCTTGTAAACTTTCTTTGGCAGACGTTCCTGCATCACTGCATCATTGAATACGTTCTCGCCAAAAATCTCTGCTACATTTAAGTATCCTGTTTCGCTCATGTTCTACATCCTTTCTTCTTCACCGGTCTAATCCCCTGAGACTATTCCCTGCTTTTTTGAACAAATGTAAGAGATCTTAAATTCTCATTTCTTATTGTACCTTGAAAGTGGCTGAATGTCAGTAAGAAATTTCTCCTATATGGCTTTTATGAGAAATTGTGTGACAACTTCTTATAAAAAAAGGGCATTCCAAGCTACTTGGAACGCCCTTGTTCATCTCTCACATTTGTTTTGTTGAACTTAAGATAATACTTTTCTCTCCAAAATGCAAGAGAAAAATTTCACTTTTTTATCATTTTGCTATATTGAACAATAAATTCATGTAAATTCAGAAATCTTTGTCAAATATAACTTCATTGAAAGTGGACTTCCGTCTGTCTGCTAATATTATTCAGCTTTACCAACAGAACCGAACAGTTCCATTTTCTCTTTTACAGTAGCTTTGATTGCTTCTGCACCCGGAGCTAATAATTTACGAGGATCAAATCCTTTACCCTCTAAATCTTTACCAGCTTCGATATATTTACGTGTAGCATCTGCGAAAGATAACTGGCACTCTGTGTTAACGTTGATCTTAGCTACTCCAAGGGAGATTGCTTTCTTGATCATGTCTTCCGGAATACCTGTACCTCCGTGAAGTACTAACGGCATCTGACCTGTTAATTTCTGGATAGCATCAAGAGTCTCAAAACTTAATCCTTTCCAGTTTGCCGGATATTTACCATGGATATTACCGATACCGGCTGCAAGCATGTCCACACCAAGATCTGCAACTCTCTTGCACTCTTCCGGATCAGCGCACTCGCCCATACCTACAACGCCGTCTTCCTCACCACCGATAGAACCAACTTCTGCCTCGATGGACATTCCCATTGCATGAGCAACGGATACGAGCTCTTTTGTTTTCTCAACGTTCTCATCGATTGGATAATGGGAACCGTCGAACATGATGGATGTAAATCCTGCTTTGATACATTTATAGCATCCTTCGTAAGTACCATGATCTAAGTGTAATGCAACAGGAACTGTGATTCCTAACTCATCATGCATAGCTTTTACCATAGCTGCTACAGTACCGAAACCTGTCATATATTTTCCAGCGCCTTCAGAAACGCCTAAGATAACCGGGGATCTTAACTCCTCTGCTGTAAGCAGAACAGATTTTGTCCACTCCAGGTTATTAATGTTGAACTGACCAACTGCATAGTGACCAGCTTTTGCTTTGTCTAACATTTCTTTTGCAGATACTAACATGTCTTATTCCTCCATAAAATTAATATTTTTACCCTATGGGTATTATATATTACTTCTTTCAAAAAATAAAGTTAAATTTATAACAATCTTAATCATTTGTTTCCCGGAACCATAATATCAACAGCACGGCAGATATTTTTTACGACAACTTCTTCGTGTGCCCCGCCAAATTCGCCGTCTAACGTCCACGGAACTTCCTCTCTTACAAGGAACTTTACTTCATTAGATTTAAATGAATAAATCATATCTGTGTCATCCACAAGATTGATCAGAGATGCGATAATTTCGTTAAGTTCGATCGGATTACGCGGTTTCTTGATCAGCGTAACCTCAAATACTCCATCATCCAAAAGCACATCTTTTCCAGTCATCCCCTTAAATCCGCCCACGGATGTTGAGTTACTGATCATTCCATAGATAAATTCATCCTGGATACGCACATTATTATACTCAACCTGCATGGTAAACGATGGGATATCATGCAGACTGCGCATTCCTTCCAGAATATATGCTGCATGACCAAGTACATTTTTCCATTCCTGGCTTGTCTTATAAGAGACCTCCGTAAAAAGTCCGAAAGCTGCCACATAGACAAAATAATCATTGTTAAATGCACCGATATCACACGGAAATGCTCTTCCATTCACTGCTGCATCTGCTGCCTTTACCATATCCTTTGGAATTCCAAGTGAAGTTGCAAAATCATTGGTGCTTCCCGCCGGAATATATCCTAACGGTACAGTAAGTCCTTTATGCATGATACCACTTACCACTTCATCAAGCGTACCGTCTCCTCCGCTGCATACAACAAGATCATATTTTTCTGCATCTGTTTCCACTTTATGTATCGCATCTTCCGGTGCCTGTGTCGGATAAATTGTTACCTCATACCCTGCCTTCACCATGGTATCCACGATATCCATAAGCTGGTTTTTAATCTGCGCTTTTCCAGAAAATGGATTGAAAATAAATAATAGTGTTTTCTTTTCTTCCATAAGTTTCCTACACCTGTCCTGTTATTTTGTCAGGAATTCCTCGATTGCTGCGATTGCTTCCTGTTCATCCTCGCCCTCAGCATCGATCACAACTTCTTCACCATTTAAAAGAGCCATGTTCATCATTCCCATAATGCTTTTGACATTCACTCTCTTGTTGTCAGCAGATTCCATATAGATCCGGCTTGAAAACTGATTTGCCTTCTGCACTAAAAGTGCGATCGGTCTTGCTTCCATGTCGTTTTGCATATTTACCACTACACTCTTTTTCATGATATCCTCCATTCCTGTTTGCTCTGTTCTCAATTCTAAGAGCATGTCAAGTTCGTATGTGAAAATATTATTTTTCACACGGTTCTTTCCCACGCAGTTCATCTGCGATCTCACTGATTCTGCGCAGTCTGTGGTTCACTCCTGATTTTCCGACAGGCGGATCAAGGTAAGTTCCCAGTTCCTTAAGTGGTGTATCCGGGTACTCTAACCGCAGCAATGCCATTTCTTTTAAGTTTTCCGGCAGACTGTCTAAACCTGCATTCTGCTTAATATATTCAATATCGCCAAGCTGTTTTACTGCTGCTGTAACAGTTTTGCTGATATTTGCCGTCTCACAATTTACCTTGCGGTTAACGGAGTTTCTCATTTCTTTTAATATCCGCACATTCTCAAGATTCATCAATGCCACATGCGCTTCCATAATATTTAACATATCCACGATCTGCGCACCCTCTTTTAAATATACGACCTGATGTTTTTTTCGCACCACGATCTTTGCTTCCATATCAAAACTGTTGATCGTATCCTGAAGCTGTTTTGCCTGTTCGATACCTCTGCAGACAATTTCAAAATGGTAAGATTTATTCGGATCACTGATCGATCCACCCGCTAAAAATGCTCCCCGGATAAATGCCCGCCTGCAGCAGGTCTGCTGCAGCAAAATTCCATTTACCGTATCAGTGATCTGTGCCCCTCCAAAAGACTGGTTCCACATTTTGATCGTCTCAAGGACACGTTCGGCTGACAGTGTATCTATTTCCTCTATATTAATCTGGAACAACTGAGTCAGTAACAGTCCATATTTTTCCTGCAAAAGCGGATTTTCCGAATCTAACACATCACCTGCATCCCCGATCAGCCGCTGACGTTTTCCTTCAAAAGCAACCAGCGCTGCAAGTTCTGCGATCTGGCAATGTCTGCTCTTTCCACTCTGCTTTGCCAGCTCCTGTTTCACTTCACTTGAAAAAGACATTCTTTATTTTCCCCTTAAAGCATCTTTGCCAATATCCCGATGCTCGATTTTAAGTCCATAACCTTTTCTTCCCGACAAACGTTTGTATAATTCATTCGCCAGTGTAACAGACCGGTGTTTTCCCCCGGTACATCCGATGGAGATCACAAGCTGGTTCTTGCCCTCCGTAATGTAATTCGGGATCAGAAATTCCAGCATATCTTCGAGTTTGTCAAGAAAGACATTTGCTTCCTGAAACTGCATGACATAATCCTGAATTTCTTTATCATTTCCGGTCTTTGCCCGCAATCCCTCCACATAATATGGGTTTGGGAGAAAACGGACATCAAATACCAGATCGGAATCGACCGGTATTCCATATTTGAATCCAAACGACAGAATCGTGATAAATAAATTCTTATAATCCTGATTCTGTATAAATATTTTGTCCAACTCGGCTTTTAACTCTCTCGTCAAAAGCTGGCTTGTATCTATAATATAATCTGCACGCTCTTTTAAAAACGCCAGACGCTTTCTTTCCTCTTCAATTCCCTTATCCACACGCTCGCCGCCGGATAACGGATGGTTTCTTCTCGTTTCTTTATATCGTTTTACCAGGACAGAATCCTCGGCATCCAAAAACAGGATCTCATATTCAACGCCATTTTCTTTCATCCGGTCTAACACACTATGCAGCTCATCAAATGACTGACCGCTTCGTATATCAATGCCGACCGCAACTTTCTGTAATTCCGCACTCTGTAATGTTGTAAGTTCTACAAACTTTTCCAGTAGTGGAATAGGAAGATTATCAACGCAATAAAACCCTATATCTTCCATCATCTTTATCGCTGTACTTTTTCCTGCTCCCGACATTCCTGTTAAAATTACGAACTTCATCTTATTCTCCATTCTTGCGCTGCTTTTTGCGCATCTCAAGTTTGTGCGTAAGCACAAATCTTGCGTGTGAAAAATCTTATTTTTCACACTATTCTCCATTCCAGAGCGTTTCCCGCGCATCTAAAGCCTGTTTAAAATTCACCGGTCATCTTGACTTCCGGTTCTAACCTGACGTCAAACTTTTCTTCTACAATATCTGAAACATTCTGCATCAGGGTCCTTACATCCGCTGCCGTAGCATTTCCCCGGTTGATGACAAATCCACAGTGTTTTTCTGACACCTGCGCATCTCCCACCTGATAACCTCTTAACCCTGCATCCATGATGAGTTTTCCCGCAAAATATCCTTCCGGTCTTTTAAAAGTACTTCCTGCACTTGGAAACTCAAGCGGCTGTTTTTCCACCCTCTGTTTCTTTAACTCATCCATGCGGGCACGGATCTTTTTTTCCTCTCCATGCAAAAGTTTCATCTTTGCTTCTGTTACAATATAACCTTTTTTTAAAATACAGCTTGTCCGGTAGCCAAGTTCAAGTTCTTCTACCGTAAGTTTTTTCTCATTGCCATCTTTATCTAAGACGGTCACAGCGGTTAAGATATCCTTCATCTCACCGCCGTAAGCGCCCGCATTCATGACAACAGCACCACCGATGCTGCCCGGAATCCCGGCTGCAAATTCCATGCCGGTCAGACCATGCTCTGCCGCACAGTGTGCTGTCTTTGACAACAACATTCCTGCTCCCACAGTGATGCAGTCATCTTCCACACAAATCTCTTCTTTTTTTGACAGCATCTCGATCACAGCACCTCTGATTCCACGGTCGCCCACTAAAAGATTGCTTCCGTTTCCGATGACCTGATACGGGATATCATACTCTCTGCACAGACGGATAACGGATGCCAGTTCTGCTCTCTTAGGCTGTATTAAAACATCTGCCGGACCACCCACACGGAATGTCGTATGTTTTTTCATCGGTTCATCCGTAAATATTCTGTTTTCTGCTGTGACTGCTTTAAGTTCTGTCAAAAACTGCTGATTCATGCTTTCCTCAATTCTATGGTTTTACGCTTCTTTTAAGAATGCAACATAACCGTTATATGCTTCATATAAGTCTACTTTGCTGATAAGTTCCCATGGAGCATGCATATTTAATACTGCAACACCACTGTCGATAACACTCATTCCGTAATTTGCCAGAATGTATGCGATCGTTCCGCCGCCGCCCTGGTCTACTTTTCCAAGCTCTGCTGTCTGGAATGATACATTATTGTTATCCATGATATTTCTTAAATATCCGACATACTCTGCATTTGCATCATTTGAACCGGATTTTCCTCTTGCGCCGGTATATTTATTAAATACAAGTCCTCTTCCAAAGTATGCTGCATTACGTTTTGTCATAACAGACGGATAATTCGGATCAAATGCTGCGGATACATCGGATGAAAGTACTTTGGAATTTTTCAGAGCGCGTCTTAATTTTAATTCTGAATAATCCTCTGCTGCATTCATAACCTCTGCAACCGTATTTTCAAAGAAACGTGACTGCATGCCGCTTGCACCGACACTGCCGATCTCCTCTTTATCTACAAGCAGACAGACACTCGTGATCTCCGGTTTTTTCATTGCAAGCATTGCCATAAAGGACGGGTATGCACATACTCTGTCATCATGACCATATCCCATAATGATACTGCGGTCAAAACCGTAATCTCTTGCCTCTCCTGCTGGAACAACCTCGATTTCTGCTGATAAGAAATCTTCTTCCTCTATATCATATTCCTTTGCAAGGATCTTCATGATATTTGCTTTTACTTTTTCTTTTGCAGCTTCCTTGTCATCGCCTGCTTCCTCTGCCGGAATACTTCCAATGATAAGATCAAGGTTCTCTCCCTCGATCACCTTTGCCGCCTTTTTCTCAAGCTGCTCTCCGGATAAGTGAATTAAAAGATCGCTGACGCCAAATACCGGGTCACCAGGTTTATCTCCGACATTGACTTTCACAACGGTTCCGTCTTTTTTGACGATCACGCCGTGCAATGCAAGTGGAAGTGTTACCCACTGGTATTTTTTGATACCTCCATAATAATGGGTATCTAACATTGCAAAATCCGTATCCTCATATAACGGGTCCTGTTTTAAATCCATACGTGGGGAATCGATATGTGCTCCGAGAATGTTCATTCCTTCTTCCATGCTCTTCTTTCCGATCACAAACATGGCGATTCCTTTTCCCATGTTGTTTGCATACACACGGTCTCCGGCTTTTAATTTTGTTCCTTTTTCCAATACTTTATCCAGATTTACAAATCCAGCTTCCTCAGCTCTTTTTGCAAACTCTGTGGTACACTCACGCTCTGTTTTGCATTCCGAAATAAATTTTCTGTAATCTTCTGCAAACTGAAATACCTCTTTTCTTTTTTTGCCTTCCGGGTATTTCTCCCATGCGTTTTTTCTTTCCATGACTGATTATGCCTCCATTTATGCTATTCTTTTTAACTCCGGACTTTTATTATTCATCATCATCCGAAGATTTTTTGGTGAGATTCTCCTGCACACGACGGTAAAGCTCCTGTGCCGCATTGTATCCCATCTTTTTCTGTCTGTGGTTGACAGCCGCCGCCTCACAGATGACGGCAAGGTTACGTCCCGGACGAATCGGCAGGGAATGACACACTACCTTGTTGCCAAGGAACTCTGTATATTCTTCCTCTAAGCCGAGACGGTCATACTCATTTTCTTTCTTCCAGTCCTCTAACTTGATGACGAGGTCGATCTGCTGTTTTTCCTTTACACATTCTACACCAAACAGTGTCTTTACATCGATGATCCCGATACCGCGGAGTTCAATAAAATAACGTGTGATATCCGGTGATGTTCCGATCAGCGTGTGCTCATTGATCTTGCGGATCTCTACCACATCATCTGTTACAAGACGGTGTCCTCTCTTGATCAGCTCAAGGGCTGCTTCGCTCTTTCCGATACCGCTCTCGCCCATGATCAGAAGTCCCTCACCATAGACATCTACTAAAACTCCATGGATCGTGATACACGGTGCAAGCTGTTCATTCAGGCAGTAGATAAGTTCTGCCATAAACTCAGAAGTACTGCGTTTTGTGCCAAGCACCGGGATGTTCTTCTCCTCTGCAATCTTTAAGAATGATTCATCCGGCTGTAAATCCCTGCAGAAAATGACACAAGGGATATCATATCCCATAAATTCACGATAAATCTTTTCACGTTTTTTTTCATCTAACTGCTGCAGATATGTGTACTCTACAGTACCGATGATCTGAACCCTGGACTGTTCAAAATGTTTAAAATATCCACTGAGCTGTAATGCCGGTCTGTTCACATCACTGATCATAATGCGATGTCCCTTTAATTCCATATCCGGCAGAAAATTACATAAATCCATGATCTGTGCGATCTTTGCTACTCCAACACCTTCCATATCCTTTGTCCTCTCCTAAGCATTTTTTCGTAACTATTCTGACGCCATTTTACCATAGACGCTAAAATTCTTCAACTTGAATACTCGTGGAAAAACTGATAAACCGCCTGCGCCGCCTGCTCGTTCATCGACTCTGTCTTTGCAAGTTCTTCCTCCGATGCCTCCCGGATCGCTTCAAGCGACTGAAAGCGGCGCATCAACGCTTTTCTCCGCGCAGGCCCGATTCCCGGAATATCGTCAAGCACAGAGTGTACCTGTTCTTTGCTTCGCAGGGATCTGTGATATTCGATCGCAAACCGGTGTGCCTCGTCCTGGATTCTTGTGATCAGTTTAAATCCCTCACTCGTCCGCTCGATCGGTATTTCCTTATTCTGATAGTATAACCCGCGGGTACGGTGATTATCATCTTTTACCATACCACAGACCGGAATATTTATCTTCAGCTCATCGAGTACTTTAAGCGCAATATTGACCTGCCCACGTCCGCCATCCATCATGATAAGGTCCGGAAATCTTGTAAAACTTCCATATTCTTCCGCTATTTCACGTTCAGCAAGATCTTTTTTCTCCTGCATGCCGTGCGTAAAACGTCTGGTCAGCACCTCATGCATCGACGCATAATCATCCGGTCCTGTGATCGTTTTTAACTTAAATTTACGGTAATCACTGCGCTTTGGCTTTCCTTTCTCATAAACGATCATGGAACCAACTGTCTCAAAACCATTAATGTTTGAAATATCGTATGCCTCGACACGCGAAAGACCTTCCATCCCCAGAAGATGTTCGATTTCTTTCATTGCACCGATGGTTCTTCCCTCCTCGCGTTTGATTTTCTCACGGTCCTGCGAAAGAACCAGCTCTGCATTTTTCTGTGCCAGCTCGACTAACTTCTCCTTCATGCCCTTCTGCGGAACACGGATATAAACCTTTGCACCACGTTTTTCACCCAGCCACTCAGCTAGGACCTCGTGATCCTCGATCTCCTCCGGCAGCATGATCTCTCTTGGGATAAACGGTGTCCCTGAATAAAACTGTTTTAAAAAGGTTGTTAAGATCTGGCTTTTGGTATCTTCTGTTCCGACTCTGACATAAAAATGATCCCTGCCGATCAGCTTTCCATCGCGGATGAAAAATACCTGAACCACTGCATCCCTGTCATCCGACGCAAGTGCGATGATATCTTTATCCTCTCCATCTGTATGCGTGATCTTCTGCTTCTGCGCGATCTGACGCACACTGCCTAAAAGTTCCCGGTATTCGATTGCCTTCTCAAACTCCAGATTTTCGGATGCCTCATTCATTTTCTGTTCTAATGATTTTAAGATCGGCGCATAATTTCCATTTAAAAATTCAACGGCAGCATCGACTCTTTCCCGATACTCTTCTTTACTGATATAGCCCTGACAGGGTGCCTGGCACTGATGGATGTGATAGTTCAGACACGGACGCTCCTTTCCGGTATCTCTTGGCAGAACACGGTTGCAGGTGCGGAGCTGGTAAAGTTTATTGATCAGTTCGATCGTATCCTTTACCGCCCCTGCACTGGTATATGGTCCAAAATATCTGGACTTGTCTTTTTTCTGCTGACGTGAAAAAAGTACCCTTGGAAAATCCTCGCCGACCGTTACCCGGATATAGGGATATGTTTTATCATCACGCAGCATGGTATTGTATTTTGGACAATGCTCCTTGATCAGATTGCACTCTAAGACAAGTGCCTCTAATTCCGAGTCTGTAATAATATACTCGAAACGTGCGATCTGTTTTACCATCTGCGCCTTTTTGATCCCCTCATCATGACTCGGCTGAAAATACTGGTGTACTCTCTTTCGTAAGCTGACAGCCTTTCCAATATATATGATCGCATCGTGGCTGTCGTGCATAATATAAACTCCCGGCTGATCCGGGAGTTTTTTTAATTCTTCTGCGATGTTAAACATGAAACCTCATTCCTGCTCTGATCGTTCTGTTTATACTTATCCTGCTGATATTTATCTTATTTTTCAGCTTTTATTTCTGATACTTCTGCAGCGAAGCCTCTGCTGCGTTACTTCTGGTGTTCCTCATGTGCTGCTGTCTGATCGTCTACGACCTGATCAATAAAACTGCCCTTTTCCAAGGATACAGTATTCTGATCTTCCACTGCACGTGAAGTTTCTGTTTCTGCCTGCTTTTTTATTTCTGTCTGTCCTTCCGTTTTTGCATGTTCTTCTGTTTTCGCCTGCTCTAACGCATTTTTAGCATCCTCTGCCTGTTCGAAGAATGTTTTTTTCTCCTCTTCTTCCGGCTCCGGGATTCCTTTTAACTCGCGGAAAATCTTCATGAATTCTTTTCCGGTGATTGTCTCATGCTCGTAGAGATATTCTGAGATCTTGTCGAGAACCTCCCTGTTTTCTTCAAGCATGCGGTATGCTTCATCATAACTGCTGTTGATAATGGACAGTACTTCCTGATCGATCTGTGCAGCCGTCTCCTCACCGCAGATCAATCCTGCACGGTTATCTAAGTACTGATTTTCAACTGTTGCAAGACACATCATGCCAAATTTATCAGACATACCATACTGTGTGACCATAGCTCTTGCGATCGAGGTCGCACTCTCGATATCGTTGGCGGCACCGCTGGTCGCAGAACCAAATACAAGCATCTCTGCTGCACGGCCTGCCATATAAGTCGTGATCTTTGCAAGCAGTTCATCTTTGGTCTGTAAATATTTCTCTTCTTCCGGAGTCTGTAAGGTATATCCAAGTGCACCCATGGTACGCGGCACGATCGTGATCTTCTGTACCGGCTCGGTATTTTTCTGCAATGCTGTTACCATCGCATGTCCTACTTCATGATAAGATACGATCTTGCGCTCCTTGTCACTCATGATACGGTCTTTTTTCTCTTTTCCTCCGACTGCAACAAGCTCAAATGCATCAAATAAATCCGCCTGATTGACAAACTTTCTTCCATTTTTAACAGCATTGATCGCAGCCTCGTTGATCATATTTGCAAGATCAGATCCTACGAGTCCGGCCGTTGCCAGTGCAAGTGCATCAAGATCTACGGTCTCATCCATCATAACATCTTTGGAATGGACTTTTAATGTCTCTAAACGTCCTTTTAAGTCAGGTTTATCTACGATAATACGACGGTCAAAACGTCCCGGCCGAAGCAGCGCCTTATCAAGTACCTCCGGACGGTTTGTTGCTGCTAAGATCAGAAGTCCCTTCGATGTATCGAAACCATCCATCTCTGCCAGTAACTGGTTTAACGTCTGCTCACGCTCATCATTGCCGCCATAGCGGGTGTCACGGCTCTTACCGATCGCATCGATCTCATCAATGAAGATAATACACGGTGCCTGTTTCTGTGCTTCCTTAAACAGGTCACGCACACGGGAAGCTCCGACACCGACAAACATCTCCACGAAATCCGATCCTGCCAGTGAGAAGAACGGAACCTTCGCCTCACCTGCCACCGCTTTTGCAAGCAATGTTTTACCAGTACCAGGAGGTCCTACTAAAAGCGCACCTTTCGGCAGCTTTGCACCGATCTCTGAATATTTCTTCGGATTGTGCAGGAAATCAACAACTTCCTGTAAGGACTCTTTCGCTTCATCCTGTCCTGCTACATCCTTAAAGGTAACACCTGTCTGCTTCTCGACATAAACTTTGGCATTGCTCTTGCCAACACCCATAGCACCGCCGCCCATACGTTTCATTAAAAAGCCGAGCAGTACCCAGATCAGTACTAATGGGATCAGATAACTTAAAATGCTGTAGATCCAGGTGGAAGTGTTATCCGGAATCACTCCATAGATCTCCACACCTTTTTCTTTCAAAAGCGGGATCAGATCTTCATCTGCCACACGTCCGCAGTAATAAGTCGGCTGATAAGGACTCTTATCCTTTGTGACCGGCGTGATATCGATCTCGTAAGAACCGATCTCTACGGATTTGACTTCTCCTGCCTCTACTTTTTCTAAAAATTCCGAATAAGAGATCTCCTGAGTGCTCATCTGTGAAAAACGGTTTGACACCATGCTCATGATAAACAACACGATGAGGGAAACCAGGACAAATGCCATGATGAGCTGTCCGTTATGGTTGTCCCTGCCGCCGTTACCGCCATTATTACCACCGCCATTGCCGCCGTTATTACCACCGTTATTGTTGTAATTGTTATTTCCATTATTGTAATTATTTGGTCCCTGATTATCCATAATCTATCCTTTCCAAACATCTGCGGCCTATGCCACATCTGGATTTTATCTGATATTCGTCAATATCTTCTTTATTATATTGAAAACCAAACGCAAAAGCAATACGCAGTTCATGAACTTTTGGTGTGATTTCTAAATTATTTCTAAATTCACTTTTATCTTTTTTAAGTTTTGCTGGATTTTGCGTAAACTTAGTTGTATACTATATGGGTTATTAAATACGTGAAATTTTTTTAATTTACTATAATTATGAGGAGGAAAACCCTATGCCTGTAAAATATGTCTTTGTCACCGGCGGTGTCGTTTCCGGTCTTGGTAAAGGTATCACGGCAGCTTCCCTTGGAAGATTATTAAAAGCACGTGGATACAAAGTAACCATGCAGAAATTCGATCCGTATATCAATATCGATCCCGGAACCATGAACCCGATCCAGCATGGTGAAGTCTTCGTTACCGATGACGGTGCAGAAACAGACTTGGACTTGGGACATTATGAACGTTTTATCGATGAAAGTTTAACAAAAAATTCCAACGTGACCACCGGTAAAGTTTACTGGTCTGTGCTCCAGAAAGAGCGCCGCGGTGATTTCGGTGGAGGTACCGTTCAGGTTATTCCGCATATTACAAATGAGATCAAGAGCCGTTTTTACCGCAATTTCACTTCCGATGAAACACATATCGCGATCATCGAGGTTGGTGGTACCGTAGGAGATATCGAAAGCCAGCCTTTCTTAGAGGCGATCCGTCAGTTCCAGCATGAGGTCGGACACGAAAATGCGATCCTGATCCATGTGACACTGATCCCTTATATCAAGGCTTCCGGTGAACTTAAGACGAAACCGACACAGGCAAGTGTAAAAGAACTTCAGGGAATGGGTATCCAGCCGGATATCATCGTCTGCCGTTCCGAACATGAACTTGACCAGAGTTTAAAAGACAAGATTGCCCTGTTCTGTAATGTTCCAAACGGCAATGTACTGCAGAATCTTGATGTTGAGTACCTTTACGAAGCACCTCTTGCCATGGAAAAAGAAAATCTTGCCAAGGTTGCATGTAAGGCTCTGCATTTAGACTGCCCGGAACCCGATTTAAAAGACTGGGAATCCATGGTAGACGCCCTGCGTCATCCGAACAAAGAAGTAAAGATCGCTTTAGTCGGAAAATATATCGCTCTGCATGATGCATATATCTCCGTAGTAGAGGCATTAAAACACGGCGGTATCGCTGAGCGCGCTACCATTGATCTTCACTGGATCGATTCTGAAACTTTAAATGACGACAATGCCAAAGAGCTGCTTGGCGATATGGCAGGCATCATTGTTCCGGGAGGATTTGGTTCCCGCGGTGTTGAAGGTATGATCTCCGCTGCAAAGTATGCCCGTGAAAACAATGTTCCATACCTTGGTCTCTGCCTTGGTATGCAGGTAGCCATCATTGAATTTGCAAGACATGTCTGTGGCTTCCATGATGCACACAGCGTTGAGCTTGATCCGAACACCACACATCCTGTCATCGCACTGATGCCGGATCAGAATGGTGTGGAAGATATCGGCGGTACTTTAAGACTTGGTTCTTATCCATGTGTGTTAGATCCAACATCTAAAGCCCGCGAGCTTTACGGTTCCGAGGAAATTCACGAAAGACATCGTCATCGTTACGAGGTTAACAACGATTTCCGTGCAGCACTTACCGAAGGCGGCATGAAACTCTGTGGTACTTCCCCGGATGGAAGAATCGTAGAAATGATCGAGATTCCGGATCATCCGTGGTTCCTTGCAACACAGGCACATCCGGAGTTCAAATCCAGACCGAACCGTCCGCATCCGTTATTCAAAGGATTTGTAGAAGCTGCTGTAAAAAACAGTATGAAATAAATTTGACACATGAAAAAGAAAAGCTGGCTTACCGGTCATTCCGGCAGTCAGCTTTTCTTTTTTATTATCTTAAGATCTTGTAACCATTCTACAACTGTTCACACATCCATGTGACCCGTACACATTCCTCATTTTATTTTCCAAAATAAGCATCCACTCCATCGGCGATTCCCGATGCGATCTTCTGCTGATAATCGTCAGTCGCCATTTTAAGATCCTCATCCGCATTGGTCATGTACCCCATCTCAACGATCGTGACCGGAACCTGACACCAGTTGATACCGCTCATCGTATCTGTCTCCCAGACACCCTCACTTTTTGCACCGGTTGCCGCACACAGGGAACCTATGATGCAGTCGGAAAGTTTTCTTGAGTTCTGATAAATATTGGAGCAGTACGGGTTTGCTGCGGTCGGACAGATCGTCATCGCTCCGTTTGCCGCAGAGTTGGTACTTCCATTTGCATGAATGCGAATAAATGCTGCCGCATGATTATTATTGGCA
Organism: Roseburia sp.; assembly: GCF_041325975.1. Classification (NCBI taxonomy): domain Bacteria; kingdom Bacillati; phylum Bacillota; class Clostridia; order Lachnospirales; family Lachnospiraceae; genus Roseburia; species Roseburia sp. The sequence continues at coordinate 386,361 of NZ_JBGLEJ010000003.1, forward strand.
ACTGCCGCACGCTCGGAATTACTGATATTGACATCATTGGTCGTCCGGATCATCAACACCTGATAGCCGCGCGCCGTAAGTTCCTGCTGCAGCTTTAAAGATACCTGAAGTGTCAGTTCGTATTCCGCAAGCCCGCTCGCCACACCTGTTGTACCGGAAGCAACTTTCGCTTTTGTCTCAGATGCGCCTGGTCCGATCGGCTCTTTTTCGTTATTTCCTTTTGCCTGATGTCCGGCGTCGATCACAACGAGATTACCGGAAATGTTTGTCTGGGCTGTATCTGTCTGCGTGTTTTCCATCTCAGCAGACTGCTCTGTGCCAGTCTGGGGATTTCCAGCCTCAGCAGACTGCTCTGTGTCCGCAGTCTGTGATGATGCACTCTCCTGCTCCGAATCTGCTTCTCCCTTAATCACCTCTGTTGTAATGATTTCTTCTGTTTCCCGGGTCTCCGTTGGTGCCAGTTCTGCCGGCTCTGTTTCTTCCGTCTGCTCTGTTTCCTGTGTTTTTGTCTGTGCAGTTTCTGTCGCTTCTGTCATGATCTGCTCCGACTCTGCCTCTGTCTGTTCTTGTGTTTCTGTGACATTTTTCTCTTCAGCAGACACCTGGGCAGATCCGTTTTCATCCGCTTTGCTGCCACATCCCGTCATAAAAGACGCCCCCGCCAGTATCGTACATAGCAATAACGCCAGTAATCTTTTCTTCTTTTTTATATTGCCAAAACTCATATATTTCTCCATTCTTTTTGCTTATTATCTGTCTTCAATATTACATCTGATGCCTTACCACCGCATACTCATCATCCAGCTGGTAGTACGGACACTCTTTATAATGTCCCTGCATCAGGCGCGCAGCATCATCCTCGTCCATATCCACTTCGCAGTAATATTCCTCATCATCTTCATCGTATACATTGTATACACAACTGTCACAGCTCGCCATAACATCCTCCAATTCTTATTGCCGTATTTTCCATATCCTGTCTGCTGCTTATCTTTCACTTCCGACTCTTCCGCAGAACATTATCTCCATGTTGAGATCACTTCGTCATAAAGCTGTTCTAAAAATTCTTTCAAAAGTGTGCGCTGGGTATCCCAGTATTTCTCAGTGATCTCGTCTCCGTCCGGTGTGTTTTCCGTCACATCCATAACTGCATCTAAGATCTCCGGGTTCAGATCATCCATCGCCTCCTGCACGGCAGCCTCAAAATCACAATACGCCTCACTGGTCAGGTATAGGATGAAATTCTCGCGGTTTAAATTTCTTGCCTCATAACTTCCGGTAAAAATATCATTTCCCACCGATGCGATCTGTTCGAACTCTTCCTTTACCGTTGTATAGTCAACCGGGCAGTAACTCTCCGTAAAAAATTTATCAAACACTTCTTTGTCAATCTTTTGTTCCATGCTGTTATCGTCTCCTTGCATTTTTTGCGTTCCCATGTTATTTTAGCATAGAAACCGTTCACAGAAAAGACCGCATATCTGCGGTAATCATGAGCAACCCACTACACGGGCAAACCGTTTACCATAATATAGAAGAAACGAGGTTTATTATGACTGAATATCAAAATCTTCCAAACGATCCTGCTATGCTTTTAAGTTTCGTCAATACACAGCTCCGCGACAATTATCCGTCTTTTTCTGAGTTTGTTGCCGCATTTCATGCAGATGCCGATGCGATCACTGAAAAATTAAAAATGATCGATTACGAATATGACGAAACCCAAAATCAGTTTGTATAACATTTATTCCGGTACTTCATCATTCAGATATTTTCTGACACGCTTCCAATTCGGATAAAACTGTGTCATATAGCCCCAGAACACGGCATTATGACTCGGTTCTAAAATATGTGTCAGTTCATGCACAACCACATACTCCAGACACTCCGGCGGCTTTTTCGCCAGTGCGAGATTGATATTGATGTGGTGTGTCCTCACATTGCAGGAACCCCAGCGTGTTTTCATCTGGCGTATCGTAACACCGGATGCCTTTACGCCCATGACGGGTTCCCATTTTGCAATCAATTTTTCCACGTCTCTTTTCAAAAGCAGTTTCTGCTGTTTTAATTCCGCTTCGCTTAATTTTCTTACTTCCCTGCGTCCCTCTTTCGCACGCAGATATTTTTTCCTGTAAACCCGGATCCAGTCGATCCGCTCCTTTGCAAAACGATAAATCCGCTCGTCGCTCATCTGATGCGGCGCCGAAATGCGCACACTGCCATCCTCTTTACTGATACGCAGATACATATTTTTCATGCGTTTTTTCGTCACAATGATCGGGATCTCTTCTATCGTGAAACTGTATGTTTTTTCTCTCATATCCGGCCTTTCTGATAATTTTCTGAATTTTAATATGATTCGATTTTCAAAAAATGAAATCCACCTTTTGATAATCTAATCCCATAAATGAAGAAACCCCGGTAACATCACTGTTCCGGGGTTCCTCCGAGGAGTTTAGTTATGAAAATGTTAATCTATATAAAGGAAATTGCGTCGAAAGAATTGTCGGGATGTACAGCCTTTATTCTATACAACCTTGTTTAACAACCCGCCTGGGTAAGCGTTGCTAACTTCTTTCGATGGTTACAGTATACGGAAAAAATATGTCTTAAGTGTGACGATTTTCGAAAAGATTTATAAAAATCCTTATTTTTGTTTTTATATTTTATTTATAAATACAATTCTTTCCATATGATAATCTATGTTATAATAATGTTATAATAATGTTCTAACGTAACAGACAGGAGGACTTTATATGACCGAAACACCTTTATTTGAAAACCGGAGATACTGCGAAGAATGTCACTGTCTTCTTCCCACATCCTACGAGGGAACATTGTGTCCCCGCTGTTTAGAACAGAAACTTTTTCATCAGGTAAAAGAATATATTCAGACAAACAACGCCACCGCTTATGATGTTGCAACACATTTTCATCTGCCGCTCAGCCGCATTAAAGAATGGATTGATGACGGGATGATCGAATACAAAGACATTCCCGGCCACAAACTTTAAATGACTATTTCAAAAATCCATTGATAATCTGTTCTTCCGCTTCTTTTTCTGTAAGTCCAAGTGTCATCAGCTTGATCAGCTGCTCTCCGGCTATTTTTCCGATAGCAGCTTCATGGATCAGATTTGCGTCAATATTGTTGGCAGTCAGCTGCGGACTTGCAGTCACACAGGCGTTATCCATAATGATGGCATCACATTCACTGTGTCCTGCACAGGCTGCATTACCATTCATAACGGAGAAAAATTCCTGTTTTGATTCCCCTTTTGCAACAGAACGTGACACCAGATTCACACTGGAATTATCCCCGTTAATATCCACATGAAAATCTGTCTTTGCGTACTGTTTTCCGTGTGTCATGATCTTCTCATGGATCTCTAAGGATGCGTTTTCTGCCAGATCTCCTCTCGTCACACGAACCGTGGAATCGATTCCTTTGATCTGTGTCGTCTCCATCTCCATATGTGCGCCCTCTTTTAAGTGGACGATGGTCTGCGGATTCATGATATTCTCTCCGTTGCCGTCTCCCTCGCCGTAATGGCGCTCAATGTAGCGGACTTTTGCATTTTTCTCCAGATAAAACGTATGCACACCGTCATGTTTGGAAGTATCTACACCACAGTTATGGATCCCACATCCTGCCACGATCGTGACATCTGCACCCTCACCGATATAAAAATCATTGTAAACACATTCCTGCATTCCGCTCTCGCTTAAAAGTACCGGGATGTGCACACTCTCATGAACAGTTCCGGGTTTGATGATGATATCAATTCCATCCTTATCCGTCTTGGTCACGATATCAATATTAGCAGTCGTATTTCTTCCGAGTTTGGTGCCGTTCGCACGAATATTATAGGCACCCTCCGGGATCTCGTGCAATCCTGCCACCTGCTCTAATAAATTTTTCTGTATTAAATCCATTTTTTCCTCACTTCCCCGAATTACAGCTTACTGGTCAGCGTCTCACAGGTTCCCGCCGTATGAAGCAGTTCCGGAAGCACTTCTTCCTTGGTGCCGATCGTTTTCACCTGTCCGTTTGCAATCACAACAATTTTATCTGCAATATCTAAAATACGCTCCTGATGTGAAATAATAAGGATCGTTCCCTGAATCTCATCACGCATTTTTTCAAATACCCTGATCAGGCTGTTGAAACTCCAGAGATCGATTCCCGCCTCCGGCTCATCAAAGATAGAAAGTTTCGTTCCACGTGCCGTGATCATTGCGATCTCAATACGTTTCAGCTCTCCACCGGAAAGACTGCCATTGATCTCACGATCAATATACTCTCTCGCGCACAGTCCGACCTCGGATAAAATCTCACATGTTTCATTTACCGTCATCGTTCTGCCGGCTGCGATCGTAATCAGATCTTTTACCGTCAGTCCCTTAAAATGCACCGGCTGCTGGAATGCATAGCTGATGCCATGTTTCGCACGCTCAGTAATATCAAGTCCGGTAATGTCTTCACCATCTAAAAGAATCTGACCGGATGTCGGCTTAATGATTCCGGCAATGATCTTGGCAAGCGTCGATTTTCCGCCGCCGTTTGGTCCGGTGATTGCCACAAAATGTTCATCAATCGTCAGGCTGACATCCTTTAAAATATCTTTATTATCCTGATTGTCCTCTACCTCATAAGTGATATTTCTTAATTCTAACATTGTGTCCTCCGTCTGCATCCGTGGTTTATCTTACCACCGAACGCGGATATTTTACCATAACTTCATCGAGCATCTCATCATCCGGCTCAAACTCATAACGCACAAGTCCTTTTTCACCTTTTGCGATCAGCTCATACACCCTTGCCTCCGGGTTACCGGAAGTCAGATTTTTGTATGTCAGATTATGATCATTCTCATATTTGTATACACTTCTGTCACCTCTTGGTGCAAATCCAAGCACATCATCCATCTGCACACTGCCGATTGCTTTACGTTTGCTTTTTGCCTTGATACGTGCAAAATGAAACTCCCCGTCATAATAAGTGTATTCGAACTCTATATCCGAACGGAATGCTTGAAAATACCATACCAGCGCCAGTGCAATTCCCGGTATCAGAAAAATAATCGGGTTCACAAATGTAGACAGCAAAAACATCAGACATGCAAGTATAAACAATACGGTATTTAATATTTTTTTAGAACCTGTGTTCTTTTTTGGAACAATCACTAATTTCTCATGCATATAATCTTCTCCTGTGTTTTATATTTACCTGTTTACCGGATATTATCCCTTCACAAGTCATCTCTCCTATTTTATCATGTTAAAACATGACAGGCAAGGGTTGTCCCCTATTCTCTGTTCAAATACAGGAAATTTTATACATTTTTTATTTTTCTGTACATCAGTCCTGTTATCGTGTAAAATATAACCAGATGGATTTTTCGTAAATTTTCGCACAGTTGCAGGGCATTTTGAAACCAGCCACTGCACACTTTGTCACAAACAATTATTTTTATTATGGAGAGAGCTAATAATGATCACTTATCAATATGAAAAAAATGCATTTTCCACATTCAAAGAAGGAATCCGCCGCGAATGGGCACTGACCAATGGCATCGGCGGATATGCCGGAAGTTCACTGATCGGTGCACACAACCGTACACATCAGGGTTATCTGGTCGCAAGTCTGCACCCACCGATCGAACGCTATCTCGTTTTTTCCAAGATCAACGAATCTCTGACAGTATATGCAGCAGATACTTCTGAAGGTTCTGATGAGCAGCCTCATTCATTTATGAACACTGCAAAAACTGGATCTGCACATGATGTATCTGCCATATATGATCTTGAAACCTCACAGCACAAAAAAAACGGACAGACCTGTTATGCACAGGGGCAGAAATATCTTGTCTCATTTTCTTATGATGGAAGCGTTCACTATACATATCAGGCAGGTGATATCACCCTTACCAAACATATTTGTTTAAAACACGGCGCCAATGTCTGTGCCGTTGCTTATGAAATTGAAAATAATGGTCCGGATGCATCCCTTACCCTGGTTCCTCTTTTTAATTTCCGTGAGCACAGCGCATCCAGCCGCCCGGAGGATTTTCATTTTCATACGACACAGACCGGCAATTCCCTTTGTCTGATTCCGGAAAGCCACCCTGACACTGCCATTTTATTTCAGACAAGCGACGGTATGTTTTCAGACCATACGCCTATGTTTGACATTGATATGCAGCTTCAGACGGAAGTGGATCTTGAGACAGACGGACTCGACTGCCACTATTGTCCACACCAGATAACGTTTTTCCTTCCGACCAAAAGCCGTAGACAGGTTTCCGTGCTCTGTTCCGTAATATCTGCCGGTGAATCCTTTTCAGATATCAAGCCAGACACTGCTTTTGATATTTTAAAAGAACGGGAAGAATATACAAAATCACTCTATGCGACGGCAGACATTCATGATGATCTTGCAGACCGCCTAGTTCTCGCTGCGGACCAGTTTCTCTGCGACCGCGCCTCTACCGGCTACAAAACTGTGCTCGCCGGTCTCCCATGGTTTACCGACTGGGGACGTGACACGATGATCGCATTTACCGGACTGACGTTATGCACCGGTCGCAGAAAAGACGCCGAGGAAATTCTTTTAACATTTTCAAAGTATATCCGTCATGGGATCGTTCCAAATATGTTCCCGGATGATAATGCGGCGCCTCTTTACAACACGGCGGATGCATCCCTGTGGTATTTTTATGCGGTATGGCAGTATCTGCAGTATTATCCGGATGATGATGCACACACTTTTGTCAGAAAAAATATCTATCCTCACCTGAAAGAAATCATTTCTGCCTATAAAAACGGTACAGATTTCAGCATTTATATGGAGGAGGACGGTCTTATTCATGCCGGAAGCGGTCTTGACCAGATCACATGGATGGATGTGCGCGTCGGTGACTGGGTTGCTACTCCGCGCCACGGAAAACCGGTAGAGATCAATGCGCTCTGGTATAATGCACTAAAGGTTATGGAACAGCTTGCATTGCAGTATGAGGATGTGGCTTGCACTCTAATTCCTGACAGTGATACTTCCGCTTCTGGATGTACTGTTTCTGGATCCGGCAGTGAAACTCCTGCTTCTGGATGTACTGCTTCTGACTCTGTGAATGATTGCATGACCTCCCACGATTATGCTGCACTTGCCGATCTGGTAAAAAAATCTTTCTGTCAGAAATTCTGGTGGGAGGAAAAGAGCTGTCTTTATGATGTTGTTGACGGGGATGAACCGGACGATCATCTTCGTCCTAACCAGATCTATGCGGTATCTCTGCCTTTTACCATGTTATCAGAAGAACAGGAAGCAAAGATCGTCGCATTTGTCAAAGAACATCTTTATATTGGCTGTGGTCTGCGCTCTCTTACAAGCGATCATGCTGACTATCACGGCATCTACTGTGGTTCCCTGCCGAAACGTGATGCCGCATACCATCAGGGTACAGCATGGGGATTCCTGCTCGGCGGTTTTCTGACTGCTTACGCAAAAGTCCATGATCACTCACCGGAATGTACGAAAGAGCTGCTTGCACTGTTAGAACCGGTTCGCCACCATCTGACTGACAATGGATGTATCGGCTCCATTTCAGAAATATTCGATGGAGATGCGCCTCACAATCCAAGAGGCTGTTACGCGCAGGCATGGAGCGTCGGTGAGACACTGAGGGCTTATATGCAGGATGTTCTTCCGTATAAAGAAGAATAAGTATTTCAAAAATGCAGGTTAAGGATTGCCTGCCAAATTGTGGTTTGTGGGGCTATGAGTTCCCCGGCTAAGGGTGGCGTCGCAGTTTTGTGAGTGGCAAATTGCATCAAGCCGGGACTGTTTTGTTTCCGTTGTCCGAAAATAAGAAACTCTAAGCATGCCTGATTCAGGTTGGGGCGGAGTGACGTGTGCGTCCTAAATGTGCCGTCCGGGCACATTAGGACTTGTGCTGCCGTCCATGGCAGCACAACACTGTGTTACGGACAGGCATCCTAAGAGTTTCTAATTTTCTTCCAAAGTCACAAAACGAGTCTCGGCTTGATGCGATTTGCCAGCCTCAAGGTTGTGAACCACCCTTCGCGGGAGAACTCATTTTACAACTTTGGGAGACGTAAATTTTTAGTGTTTTATGTGTGAATCTGATTAAAAAAATATTTTCAAATAACTATATTCAATAGTTTATTATTTTTTTGATTACACTGGCAAAAACCTCGATATATAACACTATGCTCATATTTATTGCCATACACATTTGAAAAAATTATTCTGTGTTATTTTGTCTGGCATTTTACGAAATAATTCATGTAATACAATGTAGCAGATGGAAAATCTGGGAAGCCATTAGGTTGAATATTAATGATACAGCACATTAGCATTTTAAGCATATTTCCATTTGTGCGAATATCGAAAATTCGCACCTACGCCCCCAGTTTTGAGATGAACCGCCCGCCCCAATGGTGTTCATAACCTGGAGGCTGGCATCTTGCGCAAAGCCGAAGCTAATTTTGTGACTTTGGGAGAAAATTAGAAAAACTTGGTCTGCCTGTGTAGTTACACAGTGATGTTCTGCCACGGATGGCAGAACAAGGCTTCACGAGCCAAGGATGGCTCGTTGAACGCCGGTCACGTCACTCCGCCATAACCTAAATCAGGCAGACCTAGCTTTTCTTATTTTCGGACAACGAAACCAAAATTAACTCCGGCTTTGCGCAAGATGCCACTCACAAACCTACGAAATACCATTTGAGCGGGCGATTTATTTCATAAACAAATCATCATTTATCTTACAACTCATCCTAATTAGAAAAAATCATAAATTTTTAAAAAATTTGAAAATTTAAAAAAATTTGCATTTTTCACTTGACAGCAAGGTTTTTATCCTTTAAAATAGATTTTGCTGTGAGACGCCCAGTTAGCTCAGTTGGTAGAGCAGAGGACTGAAAATCCTCGTGTCTCTGGTTCGATTCCGGAACTGGGCATTAGAGCAGAAACAACCGTTTCTGCTCAGCAGTATTCAGTTTCATATATCTCATGCGGGTGTAGTTCAATGGTAGAACACCAGCCTTCCAAGCTGGATACGTGGGTTCGATTCCCATCACCCGCTTTTGTTATGTAAAAAACGAGTTTCATTCGAAACTCGTTTTTTGCATCTTTGATAAAGCCAAAGATTACACCTGTTTTTACATGAATAAAAAAGAAGGACATTGCACTCAACACAACATCCCTCTCAATCATCTTATTCTGTTATTTCTTTTTTACCACAACCGTTTTCACATACGAATTCCGTCCGTAGACCTTCGTACCATCATCATATACCGTGTATGGACAAACCTTTACGTAATATCGTTTTCCCTTTTTCAGCCCTTTTATTGTCCTGGTTGTGCCTGCTGAATACACTGTTTTGACACCTTTTTTGAATTTATAATCTGTAGAATATTGTATCCTGTAACCAATGGCATTTTTTGCGGATGCACACTTCACGGTCATCTGACCTTTTTTGGTACTTTTTAAGATTTTAGTGTGCCTTTGGAGAGTTTGATCTGTTTTTCTGCCTGAATTATAAACTTAAAATCAAATGACTGTATTCCTCTGCCACCATTATCATCTATTTTAAGTAATATGTCCCCACTGAAAGTTCTCTACTCAGTTTCGCCTGACTCCAACCTCCTCTGTATCTTGTCCATACGTTCCGGTTACATACCCAGTATATTCCGTCCCCATCTCATAATCCACTGCCAAATCTGCCATCGCAGCCTGTACCGTACTACTTCTGAATCCCAGAATTACAATTACACATAAAAACATCAACAGTAAATTTTTTTATTTTTTTTGCTCATAGATAATTTTCTCCTTTGTCATTTATAACCATTCCACTTCTTCTTTACTGCACCGGTATAATCACTGATTCCCATATCTAACGTATTATAATTAGCAACAAGTGTATCAATCCTTTTTTTCATTGTAGTCAAAAAGGCGTAACCTTCTCTGTCAGTCCGGAACTGCTTGCTTCCTTCCTCTCCGGCGGCATATTTCAGACAATTCTGGCTTTTGTACATCACCCGCAGCAGTTTTCTGATGATCAAATCGTCACTGATGTTTCAAAAATCCTTGGATGCTTAGAGACAATGACCAGCTGATCACGTCTGCAATATTTTAGAAAAACTTCACGAATTGGTACTTTTTTCATTTTTTCATGTGTGTTATTCTAGTGAAATGAGGTCAATATGTACCAATGCCTCATCATGTGATGTGAAATCACGATAAGACTGTTAGAAATGAGGATTACCATGGAAAAAAAGACAGATTTTAAGGCACTCTCAAGCAAAGCAAAAGTCCAGTACATCTGGGACTATTACAGACTGCACATTTTATCAGTGATTGTGATCGGTGGTATCGTGATCGGTCTTACATATCATTTTGTTTCTTACCGCAAACCGATCTTAAGTGTAATTATGATCAATGTACAGACAACCAGCGAAAATGCCGATGCTGCTTTTGACGAATTTTCAGATACTGCCGGCTATGATAAAAAACAGCAGCCCATCGACGTTTCTACAAACCTGCAGTTTCCGGAAAGTTCAGATGCAGCTTCCGCTTCCAGTTATGAAGATTATATGGTGCTCTCCACAATGGTCGGAGCCGGTGGACAGGATCTGTTTTTTGGAACAGGGGATACCTTTTTAGATTATGCAAACGAAGGTGCCTGTCTAGACCTGCGCACCTATATTTCCGATGATGTATTAGAAAAGTATAAAGATCATCTGATCTATTCCACAGATGATGGTGAATCCGAATCTTACCCATGCGCGATCGAGCTTACTGACAACGCATGGATCAAAAAATACGGTATTTATGACGGAACATGCTATTTTGGCGTGTTCAGCCGTTCCGAGCAGAAAGATTACTATACAAAATTTGCAGATTTTCTGCTGAACTACTAAGGTGAACCGTCTGGCAAATGGTGTGTCGTTGTTTGTGAGTGGCATCTTACGCACCCACCAAGGTTGTAAAATGAGTTTCCCAGCTTGATGCGATTTGCCAATCGAGAACCCGCGATGCCCCCCTTCGCTGGGGAACTCAACTCACACCCAAACCATCATTTGGCGGAAAATTTATTGCTCTAACTTATGATATTACCTTCTCCCTCCAGTTCACTTCACTATCACTACCGAATATCCCGGCATTGTGAGTGTTCCATCGGAAAAAGCAGCTTCTTTTGCATCCGTCAGCAGCACTCCACCAATTTCAAGATCACTTCCGCTCTTTTCTCCAACTGTAACTCCGGATAAATCTACATCCGCACTCTCCGGAGCAAGATTGTAAACCAGAAGTATTTCCGAATCACCATATGTTTTCTTTATGACACATACCTTGTCATCTGAAATATTCTCCTCAAACTTTACTGTTCCACGGGCAATTTCCGGATACTCATTCCGAAGTTTTATCGTCTGTTTTATGAACTGATAAATTGAATTTCCGTCTGCTTCCTGTGTATCAAGTGCACCATATTTCATCTTTATGGAATCCATATCCGCAGGACCTTTGCACATTCCATCAGTTGTGGCATCTTCACTCCAGTACATTGGTGCACGTTTATTTTCATCCTTACCGGAGCCCTTCATGCCAAGTTCTTCTCCATAATAAAGAAAAGCACTTCCCGACATCATAAGGTTCATCGCCTGTGCGATCTTCATCTGTTTTTCACTGTCATCCCCGGAGTAATAACCCGCACTGCGCGCCATATCATGATTCGTGTAAAATGGTGCATCAATATAACTGTCGCTATACTGTGAAAGGTTATACTGCAGGCTTACGAGCGCTTTTCCGTAAGAGGAAGCTGATCCATTTCTCAGCACGTTTGCAATCGTACCCGTACTGTCTGCAAAAGAGAAATCAAAGCAGCTATCAATTCCGCTCTCATAATATTTTGCATAAGTATTCTGATCTGTCCATACTTCTGCCACGATATAAGCATCTTCTTTTTTCTCTTTTACCATGGAATTAAACCAGGACAGTACCTCCACGTTTTTATCCACACTTCCACTGTAATACTCTTTTGCCGCATCCAGACGGAATCCATCTACACCAAGATCAAGCCAGAAGTCCACGATCTTGTCAAATTCATCACGGACTGCCTGATTCCCAAGATTTAAATCCGGCATTTCACTCCAGAACTGTGATTCATAATACCAGTCTGTGCCATCTATATTGCTGTAGCCACCCTGCATTTCCTTAGAAAAATTATAATAATCTACATAAGGACATTCCGATGCATCCGGCGTAGCACCTTCCGGCAGATTTTTCAGATATTCTGCCGCTGTTTTAAACCATTCATGCTGGGAGGACGTATGATTCATGACCAGATCGATAATGACATTGATTCCCCTCTCATGGCATGCCGCGATCAGATTTTTAAAATCGTCCATCGTACCGTATTCCGGGTCAATATCACAGTAATCCGTCACATCATATTTATGATAGGTCGTAGATGGCATGACCGGCATCAGCCAGATTCCGTTACATCCAAGATCCGTATCAGTTGATGGATCGCCGTCATTGATATAATCTAACTTTTCCGTCAGTCCTTTCAGATCTCCGATTCCATCTCCATCACTGTCAAAAAAGCTGTACACAAACACCTCATACCAGGTACGGTAATTATCGTCAATGATCTGTTCATCACCGGTATTAACCTGCTGCATCAGGGAAAGTGCGGTCACTCCTGCATTTTGTGTGTCTGCGTCCTCTCCAGTCCCTGCCGTATCATTCAGCCCTGCTATACTGCTATTCTTCGAATCAGCATTTTTCTCCTGTCCAACAGAAGTCTCAGTGTCCTCTGCAACAATATTCAAAGAACTCTCCAACGCATCAGAATTATCCACAACATTCCCCGAAGAAATTGCTCCTTTTCCACATCCCCCTGCGGAAACTATCAACATGCCGGCTAAAATTGCCGCAATTACTCTCTTTCTCATCTCTTCCCTCGTTTCTGCACAGCTTTGTCACTGTGCTTTTCATTCTATTATAATATGTTTCTGCTTTTTTTGCACTCCAGACTGCCCATAAAAATTTAACAAATTCCACGGCAAATAATGTTCGTAACTTATCGACACGCGTTCCCCAACAAATGATGATTTGTGGTTGTGATGTGAGTTTCCCTGTGTAGGGTGGTTCTGGGGGGTTACGATTGGCAAATTGCATCAAGCCGGGTCTGTTTTGTTCCGTTGTCCGAAAATAAGGCAATCTAGGTCTGCCTGCTTAGGTTGTGGTGGAGTGACGTGTGCGTCCTAAATGTGCCGTCCGGGCACATTAGGACTTGTGCTGCCGTCCGTGGCAGCACAACACTGTGTTACGAACAGGCAGACTAAGATTGCCTAATTTTCTTCCAAAGTCACAAAACGAGTCCCGGCTTGATGCGATTTGCCAGCCGCAAGGTTGTGAACCACCCTTCGCTGGGGAACTCATTTTACAACCTTGAGTAGTGCGTAAATTTTTAGTGTTTTATGTGTAAATCCGATTAAAAAATATTCTGCGTTATTAGTCTGGTAATTTATGAAACTATTATTGTATTTTAAAACTGCTGTTAAGCAAAATAATGCAGAATGAATTTTTAGTCTGCAAAGCGGAAAAGTGAGGTGTAGTGGACTATACTGTTTGATAACAATACAGCAGATTAAGATTCTAGCAAGTCATCAGGCTGAATATCAATGATACAGCACCTTAGGATTTTAAGCATATTTTCATTCGTGCGAATATCAAAAATCCACACCTACGCCCCAGTTTTGAGATGAACCGCCCACTCAAATGGTGTTCACAACCTGACAGCTGGCATCTTGCGCAAAGCCGAAGCTGATTTTGTGACTTTGGGAGAAAATTAGAAAATCTTAGTGTGTCTGTAGTTACACAGTGATGTTCTGCCATGGATGGCAGAACAAGGCAGCATCGAGTCATGGATGACTCGTTGTTGCCGTTCACGTCACTTCGCGAAAATCTAACTCAGACACACTTAGACTTTTCTTATTTTCGTACAACGGAACCAAAATTACTCCGGCTTTGCGCAAGATGCCACTCACAAACCTACGAAACACCATTTAGGTGGGCGACGCATGCCTCAACAAACCACAATTTACCAGGCAATTCATTAACTTCTTCTGATTGCAAAAAGAGCAGAAACGAAACCGTCCCTGCTCTCCCGGCAGACTCCCCATCTGCCCAATGACACACCAAAATGTGCCCTCATATTCAATTTGTATCCTGTGGATCAGCCCTTGACAGCTCCGCTCATACCTTCCACATAGAACTTCTGTGTCATTAAGAACAGAATTGCGATCGGGATCGATACGACAACTGCTCCTGCTGCGAAACAGGTATACCAGCTATCGATATACTCTTTCTCAAGCATCTTCCAAAGACCGATGGATACGGTGTAATACTGTGCATCTGCACGGCAGATAACTTTACCGAAAATAAAGTCAACCCACGGTCCCATAAAGGATGTTAAAATCGTATATACGATGATCGGCTTACTGAGCGGTACAGTAATCTTTGTAAATACATTCCATCTTGTCGCTCCATCGATAATCGCTGCCTCATCCAGCGATTTTGAGATTGTATCAAAAAATCCCTTCGCAACATAAAATCCTGCACCGGAACCGGCGGAGAACACGATGATAAGTGCTACACGGATCATTGCACCATCTGCTAAATTAAGTGCTCTTAAAATATAGTACACAGCGATCATGGACATGAAAGATGGAAACAGACCAATGATCATCGCAATATTCATAAACGGTTTTCTCATCTTAAATCGCATTCTTGACATACTGTATGCCACTGAAAGTACAAAGATGGTAGAAATGATGCAGGTAAAAATTGCGATCACAAAGGTATTCATAAACATCTTCGGAAAGTTTAAAATACTGGTGTCTGTAAATAATTTGATGTAATTATTAAATGTATAGGTTTTCGGGAAAAATGTACTTACATAAGAACCTTTCTCTCCACGGAAACTTGTAAGGATTACCCAGAAAATCGGGAGAACCCAGATAAATGCCAGTATTGCCAGGAAAATGTGAACAATCACATTTATCACTGTTTTACGGATTTTCGCCGTATTGGATGCACCACTTTTTTTCGCAGCCACTGCTGCTGTACTCGTATGTGTCGTGTTCATTACATGAATCCCTCCTCATCTTTATAGGATGCGGTATTGCGATATGTTACCAATGCTACGATCGCAAGTACAATAAATGTCATAATACCGATAACAGCACCTAAGTTATAATAGTTCTTATCAACCGTCAGCTTGTACAGCCAGGTAACAAGAAGGTCTGTCTTTCCTGCTGTTGCATCCACCGGAGTAGGATTTCCACCTGACAGAAGGAAGATGACATTGAAGTTATTGATATTTCCCGTAAACTGTGTGATCAGGTACGGTGTCATAACGAATAACATGTAAGGCAATGTGATCTTAAAGAAAGTCTGTACAGCATTCGCTCCGTCGATCTTTGCTGCCTCATAAAGTTCACCCGGAATATTCTGTAAAATACCGGTTACCTGAAGTAACGTATACGGAATACCTACCCAGAGGTTAATAACAATAACCGTTACTCTTGCCCATGTTGCATTTGAAAAGAACGGTAATGCGGTATCGATCAGACCATATTTTAATAACAGCGTATTGACGATACCGGTCGGCTGTAACATGGTACGCATGATCAGCAGTGATACGAACTGCGGTACTGCGATGGAAAGTACAAAACAGAATCTCCAAAATGCCTTTCCTTTTGTCTCCTTACGGTTGATGATAATTGCTAAGATCATACCGAGGATATAGTTTAATGCGGTTGCTACAATGGCCCAGATCAGTGTCCATCCTAATACGGAATAGAACTGCTTGCCGATGCTGTCACCGAAGTTTAAAATCTTCTTGAAATTTGCCAGTCCCACCCAGTCAAATAATACCAGATGATCGTTGACTTTACTGTAGTTCGTGAACGCCATGGTAATGTTATAGATCAGTGGTAAGATCGTAAAAATTAAAATTCCCATAACCGGCGCTGCCAACAGTAATTTATATAAATTTTGATCTAACAAACTCTTGCAGTCTTCTTTAAAGTTGTTTAAGTGCTTTCCTGATTTTGCCAGCACTTCCGATTTATAAGAGCTCTTTACGGACTCTCTCCAGACAATGATAAACATTGCTGTAATATAAACTGTTGCCACTCCATACAACAGAATCAGTGCTGACTGGTCACCTGCTGTATATTCATAAATACTCTTTTTTTCGTTCCATACTTTTTCCTGCTCTCTCCATCCAAGAGATGGCAGCATAGATAAATTATAAATTCCTGACTGAATCATGTACCAGATATATGCAGCTTCTACTGCAAGAAACATGATTCCCTTTCCAATTTGTTTATGTGCAATATTTCCTAAGCCCATAATTAACAGGGAAAGTTTTGTGATTATATTTCCTTTTGCCACCGCATTTGTAACCGTGTACGGTGTTGAAAATTCTTTATTTTTTCCTTTTTTCATTCCAGCCTTTTTCACGTTATGGGCCTCCTTTAAATCTCAATGTAGAAACATCCAGGATGCCCGTCCGGGCACCCTGGGATTTCTATCAGAAGAAATCTTTTTACTGTGCAATGTCTGTGTTCATTGTTGTATTCATATCTTCTGTTTTCTCTGCTGCGTTATCAGCTGTGATCTCACCAGCGACCAGTGCTTTACCCATGTTCTCAGCCGGTGACCAGTAGTTGCTCATTTCGCTTACTAATGGCTGCATGATAGATGTATCTGTCATAACTTTTGTAACTGCCGTAGCAATTTCATCATCTGAGATTGCAATGTTTGTATTTGTAGGAAGGATATTTCTCATATCATAATGATCTTTCTGGGCATCTTCACCTGCAAGGTAAGCCGCTAAAGCCATGGAAACCTGCATATTCTCTGTATTTGGATTAACGCCGATTGCTTTAGATCCTATGAAGGATTTCATCTGACCCTCTGTTCCTCCGATATTTACAGTAGGAAGAGCTGCAACACCCATGTTATCGCCAAGAGCTTCTTTTACAGATTCTGCATCCCATGTACCTGAGAAAATGGCATTAACGCTGCCATCACGTAAACCGGCAATACCTGCTCCGTCTGCATCATTAATGAAGTTTGGATTCTTGCAAAGGTCTACAAGATACTCAGTAACTGCTGCTGCCTTGTCACCACTAAAATCGACACCTGCTGCTGCATCAGTACCATCACCAAATAATGTACATCCGTTTGCTACATAGAAAGCCTGAATATACCAGGAGTTAGATAATGGGAAAGAAACTTTTCCTTTTTCTAACATGGTATCAAAGCTCTTAATATCATCATCTGAAAATACACTCTTATCATAGTACATGAACCATGTATTTGATGTAAACGGGAATGCCACTACTGCATCATTGTAAGTAACAGATGCTGTAATAGAATCAGAGTTTGTTGTAGTTACATAGTCAAGATAGCTTCCTCCAAGCTCTGCTAATGCATTTGCAGATACCAGATCCGGGATGTTATCGTTTGCTAACATATATACATCTGCGGAGTTTTCAACATCCTGTGTAACCGTTGCTTTTGCATCACCCTCTGCACATACACCATAATTGAAAGTGATATCCCAGTTTGGATGAGCTGCGTTGAATGCGTCACACTCTTTTGCAAGCCAGCCTGTATCCTGATCTTCCTGTGGGCTCCATACTGTAATTGTACCGGACCATGGCTCATCTTCAGAATCTGCGGCTGCTGCCTCAGTACCTGCGGTATCTACGGCTGCTGCCTCAGTACCTGCGGTCTCCTCTGCTGCTGCATCACTTGTTGTGCTGTTGTCTGCTGCTGCATCGCTTCCAGCATTGTTTGCGGCTTTGTTTCCGCATCCTGCTGCCATGGTTGTCATCATAGCTGCTACCATTAATAATGACACTGCTTTCTTTTTCATTTTTTTCCTCTCCTTTTCTTTTTCCCAAAAAGTTTTCATGAACTTTGTTTTTATATAAAATGCAATCTGCACTTTATAACATAATTATCTGTGATAAACCGACGCAAGCGTCCGGATCCATGCCCTTCGCTCCTCACTCAGTTCATCGGTTCCAATCCTCCATCTCCAGTTTCTCCCGACGGTGGATGGTGCATTCATCCGCGCTTCATTTCCAAGCTTCATCAGATCCTGCATCTGTATGATCACCACATCTGCAATGCTTGCATAGGCAGCCCGGATCAGCGCATCCGGTATTTCTTCTTTATATTTGATATTCAGATACTCGTACAGATAAGCAAGCTCATAATCTGTTTTGTCCCTGAAGTAACCAACAATTGTTTCATTGTCATGCGTTCCCGCATAAACGACAAGATTGCAGTCGGTGTAATTATGTGGAAGATGTTCGTTTGCCGTATCATCCCCAAATGCGAACATCAAAATCTTGATGCCCGGCCATCCGGTTCTTGCCATCAGCTTCTTCACGCCCGGTATCGGACTCTTTCCTGCGATATCCTCAACGATGATGTGTGTATCTCCGATCACTTTTTCGATTGCATCCGTAAGTTTCTTTCCAGGTCCCCTACTCCACTTTCCACTTCTTCCATCTTCTGCCTTGTTCGGTACGACATAATACTTTACGATCGCTGCAAAATGATCAAGCCGTATCACATCAAACAGCTTTGCATGTTCTAACATGCGCGCCTGCCACCAGGCAAATCCATCTTCTTCCATCCGGCTCCAGTTGTATACTGGACTTCCCCACTTTTGTCCATTCTCTGAAAATGCATCCGGCGGAGAACCTGCAACTCCTTTTGGCGTCCCATCCTCTTCCAATAAGAAAAGTTCCCGGTTTGCCCATACATCCACACTGTCTAATGCCACATAAAACGGAAGATCACCAATCAGCTGGATACCTCTGTTATTTGCATATTCTTTTAATTTTTTCCATTGTTTAAAAAATTCAAACTGGCAGAATTCATAGAACAATATGTCTGTATGTAACGTTGTTTCATACTCTTTTAATGCCTCAGGATCCCGGCTTCGAAGCGGTTCGTCCCACTTCTGCCATTCCTCATCACCAAAATGTTTCTTTAATGCAGTATAAAGTGCATAATCAGAAAGCCATCTGGCATTTTCCTCACAGAACGTTACAAAAACTTCATTTTCGATATCGAATCGTGCGAACGCCATTTTCAAAACTTTAAAGCGGTTCTCATAAATCATCGCATAATCAATATCCGCTTCATCATTTCCCCAATGGAAACTTCGGATCTCTTCCACACTAAGCAGCTTCTCCTGCACAAGATCATCCAGATCGATCAGATATGGATTCCCGGCAAATGCGGAATATGACTGATATGGACTGTCTCCAAAACTGGTTGGACCGATCGGCAGCACCTGCCAGTAACGCTGTTTTAAATCCACCAGCAGATCTATAAACTGGAATGCCGCATCTCCTAATGTACCAATTCCGTATGAAGATGGTAAACTTGTGATCGCTAAGAGGATTCCTGCTCCCCTTGCCATTCTTTTTGCATCCAATGATCTTCCCCGGTCCTTCCTCTCTTTTTTTTCGCTTTTTTTCGTATCTGTGATAATTTTATTACTGGAAACGTTTTTTGTCAACGAATTTGCAACTTTTAACAGCGTTTTTGCCATATTTGCCGTTTTTGCTATATCGTTTTTGTTTATTTTTACAACGAAACCACTCAAAAGTTTCGAAAATTTTAGTATGTCTGCTTGTCAACTTTTTGTTTTCTTTATATAATATAAAAAAATCAACTGTTTTTACTAAGGAGAGGATCTTACCCATGGCAACAATCAAAGATATTGCAACAAGACTCGGTGTTTCCGTCAGTACCGTATCAAAAGGTTTAAATGGCGCGAGTGACATCAGCGAAGAATTACGTCAGATGGTGCTTGACACTGCAGTTGAAATGGGATACGCAACAAAAAAATCAAAGAAAAAAGAAAACCGCAAGCTTGCGGTCTTTATCGAAAATATGGAATATGAAACGGAAGATCAGTTTGGCTACGATATCGTACTCGGTTTCAAACAGAATGCTTTCCGCCATAATTGGGATGTCACCGTTATCCCGGTCACACCTGCTTTTCAGCTTACAGAAAAATATGATACATACATGTTAAAGAACGGTTTCTGCGGTGCCTTTTTAGTCGGATTCGCCCTGCATGACGAATGGATGCAGCAGCTTTCCCACACCACAATGCCGACTGTTCTCTTTGATAACTATATCGAAAAAAATCCTAATGTCTGCTATGTCGGCACCGATAATTACGAAGGTATCGACGCAGCCGTAGATCATCTGTATACCCTCGGCCACAAAAAAATTGCTTTTTTAAACGGTTCCCTGCACTCCATGGTATCCGAGCAGCGCCAGGAAGCATTTTTTAACAGCATGAAAGCTCATGGACTGGCTGCTGATGAGAAGCTGACCGCCTACGGCTATTATGTGGCAGACAGTGCAAAATACCATGTTCCGACTTTTCTCGGTGCAGGTGCAACTGCGATCATCTGCGGCAACGATCTGATTGCTTCCGGTGTAATTGCCGAGTGTAAGCTGCGCGGTTTCCGCGTTCCGGAGGATATCAGTGTGATTGGTTTTGATGATCTTCCGCTCTCTGCCTCCTTAGAGCCGCCGCTTACCACGGTTCGTCAGGAGCGTAATGAACTTGGAAAATGCGCTTACGTCGTTTTAAATTCTCTGGTGCACCACATCCCGTTCTGCCGGACGCAGATCCGGGCAAGACTCATTGAAAGAGAATCGACGGCACGCTGTCAGGCAGCACCCGAGATAAAACCACTGGTGTAAAAGTGATAGATTTATAAGCAATGCTATACGGGTATAAAGAGGTGGTTTTCAGTTCTCTGACTGGAAAATTGCAGTATCTCACTACTCCGTTTTCCGAACCGCCTCATATACGGGGCGGTTTTCTTTTGCCGGAATGCAAATCAGTAAAAACATAGCGGTAAGTTCTGCTACTGAGAGCATCAGAATGGCTGACCGATAAGACATAATCTGCCCCAGTGCTCCCGCTGCCATCTGGAATGCCACACTTCCGATCGCAAATACCATATTAAAAAATGCGTTGATACGCGCCCGCATATTTTCGGGCAGATAGCTCTGCACTGCTGTCTCACGGATAGTCGCACTTGAGATGCCAAGTGCCCCACAAAGGAAACGGTTACACAGCATCAGCGGATATGGCAGATATAAAAGTAAAATATCCATCAGTCCATAGACCGTATAGACAAATTTGGTAAACGCATAACGTTTTTTTACCGGTATTTCTTTTTTATACTGAAAAATGCCGCCAAGTCCCCGCCCGATCATTTCCGCACTTTTTAAAAATCCAAGCATCGTAACCGTAAGCCACGGCACTGTCTGGTAAAACGCCTGTATCAGTACGGTATTTCCATCTGACACACCGCTTGTGATACTCATATAAGTATAGATGTTACGAATGCCCTTTTCTTTTTTCAGATAATGAAATCCTTCCCTGATATCCTGACAATACTGCTTCCAGGTATAATCGTCCTGTGCTTCTTCCTTTTCCTCATGAATCCGGCTCTCCACGATGACAGATACCATCGTGATACCGGCAACCAGATAAAAAATGTGTGCCATGGATATTTTTTCATACAAAAAGGTTGCCGCCGGGGACATTGCAATAATGACAAGCGGATAGATCGTATTGCTGACCGCATAGCCCTTCTGCTCCATCCCGTTCGGGATCAGATTTGGATACCATGCATCATATGCAAGACGGTAAAACACCGAAATCGTTCCTACCGCAAGAACAAATATCAGATACAGCAGATAGTTGAACGCATGACCACTGATATAGATTCCCATCATCGCATACAACACCGCTGTCAGGATATCGAGTCCGACAATCCATTTTTTCTTTCCGCCTTTATCAATCAAAGGTGCTGCTAAAACAGAAAGAACAACGTCCGGCAAAACGCCGCAGATCAGTACCAATGCTGATAAGAATGTAGATCCGGTCTCATCAAATACCAAAAGGCTGATCGGCAGGTTCATGGCTTCGCCGCCCACGGCAGTTAAAATGGTTGCTATGGCGATACTGGTGAAATCTTTTGTCCAGAGTGTTTTTTGCTGGTGTGACATGTTTTTCCCTCATTTCATGTTTTGTAGTATAACGTAATGTTTATGATGTCCGGAGCAAATAGTGGATTCCAGACATCATATATCGATTGCTACAGTTATTATATATTCCACTTTAAACTAGATAAAGCGAATTGATTTGGGAAAATCGGCACAAAAAAAGCACGCTAAAACGTACTTTTTCTGGTCTTTGCGGAAATTTGTTCACTAAACTCCAGTGCCTTTTTATATTTTCGCTGCCTCGTATAGGCTTCTAAAATCACATTTTTATACTGATAGAGGAAACCAAACGACTTTTCTTTTATGAGTGCCCTGATCAGTCGTTCGATCAGATCTAAATATGCCGGATCCGCCGTAAAGTCTGGCTTTTGTTCCATGCAAAGTTCCTCATACATCAGACGCTCTGCCATCTTACCCTTCATATCTTTCCGGAAAAGTAACTGCTTCATTATTGCAAGATAATGATCCGCCTCCCTGGTATTTCCAAGGATAAGATGTAACCATGCCTTTTTATGACAGAGCAGGAAATCTTCTGACCGGACACGGTTTAAACAGTCGAGTGCTTCCTCATATCTTCCAACTGCAAGATAGGTCGCCCCCATATTATAATATAATCCCTGCTCGTATTCTTTCCACCATCCGGTATTCTGCAATAGCCTTCTGGTGCGCTCATAATAGACGGTCATCATCTCATCCATATCGACACATGCATATGCGCTTCCATTCATAAAATAATAATCCGCCAGTGCATATACATTTCCCTCTTCCAACGCCGCCGTCACAAAACGGTTCTCCATCCGGTGAATCGCGTCGTATTCTGCCTGTTCATAATAACCGGCAATCAGACAGCACATGCCAAGCGTGTTCTGCAGTCCGTGCTGTACTTTCTGATACCACTCCATTTTCTCTGCCGGATCTTTTGTGAGTCTTGAACAGACCAGACTGTAATAGGCATACTGTTTTTCATCCATGCAGTCTTCTAACTGCGCTAAAGTGCTGACATTCTCATTCAAAAAATTCTGTATGTCATTTCCATCCGCTTCTTTTTTCATCAAACTTTCGATAAAGCTCTCATCTACTTCTTTCCATGTGCTCTTACTGTAATAAATTGCGGACACCAGTCTGATATCGATTGTAAGCGGTGACATCAAAAGCCTGTCCCATTTTCCGGCAAGTTTTTTCCATACCGTTTCATTTTCCAGCCCATATTGCAGATTGTAAAAAAATTCATCCATCTGTTTCCTGCTCTCAGTAAGAAACGCAGAATCTGTCTCATAATTGATTCCAAGTCTTGCAAAAAGCTGCTTTAAAATTGCCATATCCGGCTCCGCCGATCCACGCTCGATTTTGCTTAAATACGAAACCACACAGATGCCATAGCAGACTTCTTTCTGCCCCTTTCCCTGTCTGATCCGCTCCGCGCGCAAAATCATCCCTGCCGGATTTTTTTCTTTTCTATTCATACTTATTTTCCAAATTTTTGTCTCTGTGAACTATCTATCGTCTTTATAAAGCCCATTGGATTTTTCTGTTATAAAATTGCCTCTTAAATCGGCGCAAGCAGGTACTCACACAAAATCTGATATAATTTTTGCGGTTCAACCGGTTTTGCAATATGTGCATTCATGCCCGCTTCCTTGCATTTTCTCACATCTTCCAGCGTATCGTCTGCACTCAATGCTATGATCGGAATGATCTGCGCATCCGGCTTTGCAACCTTCCTTATCGCTCTCGCCGCAACAAAACCGTTCATGTTTGGCATCTGGATATCCATCAGTATCGCATCAAAATGATAGGGTTCTTCCGCTTTAAACTGCTCTAATGCCGCTTTTCCATCCTGCGCACTGATCACATTTACCGCCACATGCTCTAAGATACGCCTGCTGATCTCAACATCAAGTGGATGATCCTCCACAAGCAGAACCCTCTTTCCCCGCAGGATGTTCTGTATCTCCTCCGCGGAACGGTGTGCCACTTCGATCTCCGGCTGTATCTCCGCAATCTCAATCTCAAGATGGACTTTTATCTCCGTACCTTTCTGCGGCTCGCTTTTTACCGTGATCGTTCCGCCCATCAGATCAACGATGCTTCTCACGATCGCAAGTCCGAGTCCCGCTCCGTTTCCCGGTTCACCCTGATTCACGCTCTCCTGCGTAAATGGCTGGAAGAGAATCTGCTGAAACTCTTCGCTCATTCCCATTCCGTTGTCGGACACCACATAGTCGGCACAAAATTGATTGTTGTGCGTGGCATAATTACAGATGCGGAATGTGACCTCCCCGCCCTCCGGTGTAAACTTCACCGCGTTGGAGAGCAGATTAAAAAATATCTGGAAAAACCGCACTGGATCAACCATCATATTAATGTTGATCTCCTCATGCGGCATATGAAATCGGATCCATTTGCGCTCACACATCGGCTCCATCATATTTTCCACTTCATTTAAAAATTCCGTAAACGAATACGGCTTGGGATGAAGATGGAACTTTCCGTTTTCGATCTTAGACATATCCACCAGATCATTCAAAAGTCCCATCAGAAATTCACTCGCGCCGCGTATCCGGTTTAAGCACTCTTCCATCCGCTCCGGATGTTCCGTCTCTTCAAGTCCTAACGCCGTTGCCCCCACGATCACGTTCATCGGTGTCTTGATCTCGTGACTGATGCGCGACAAAAACTCTGTTTTTACTTCTGCAACTTCCTCTTTCGCTGCATCCCTCTGCACCTGCATGCGCCGCAGACGCACCGTGTCAAACAAAAACAATCCCACAAGTGCCGCGATCAGTACTGCGATCAACATTGTCTGTTCCATAACAAAACCCCCAGTGGTTTCTACTCTTCATAAATGACTGCCTGTTTTCCGGCAATCTTATAAGGATAATTTTACCATAGTGGTTTGGTGGGGTGCAACTGGATTAGGGGGAGAAATCACTTTAACTTTCTGTTGCAGATACACTTGTCAAATGTTTGAAATATGATTTATTTTCATTCTTTTCCAAGCACTCCCAGCACTTTGTGCAGCAGCCGGTACAACTCATCAGCATCTTCTTTCTCCAGACACACGCAGCAGCCCATTTTTTTTGGCACCAGCACGGCATCCTCTTTCAGCTTTTCGCCGAGTTCTGTGATCGTCACATTTAACACACGCTCATCCTCACTGTCCCTTGCGCGTACAAGATAGCCTTTCTGCTCAAGCTTTTTCAGGACAGGCGTGAGTGTGCCGGAATCCAGATATAAAAGTGCTCCCATATCTTTCACGCTGATCTGTCTGTGTTCCCAGAGCACCATCATCGCGATATACTGCGTGTATGTCAGGTCAAGCTCATCTAAAAAAGGCTTGTACTTGCGCACGATCTCTTTGGAACAGGCGTAAAGTGGAAAACACAACTGGTTTTCCAGTTTTAATGCATCATATTTATCTGGCATGATAATCCTCATTTCTACCGGCACACCATTCTGCAATCCAGGTTGTTCCCAGACGATGTGCCAGTTCACAGTCAGCTCTTTCTAATTCAGATGTTCCTCGATAAAGCTGCGCATTGCGTCTTTCGGCTGGAATCCAACCGTTCTTGCCACTTCCACGCCATCTTTTAACACGATGACTGCCGGGATGCTGACAATGCGGTACTCCTGTGCAAGTCCCATGTTTTCATCGGAATCTGCGTTGTAAAACTCTGCCTTGCCGGAGAGTTCCTCGGATAATTCTTCCATCACCGGTGCTAACATCTGGCACGGTCCGCACCATACTGCGGAAAAATCGACAACTGCTACTCCTTTTTTTGCTTCATTTAAATCGTTATTTGTAATTTTCTTTACCATAATATTTTCCCTTCCTGCGCTGCCCTTTGCGCATAATATACTGTTTATTTCTAATATATATCTACATATCTATACATCTGCTGTAATGACATACAACGCGGTTTAAATTTTCCACATTCCTTTTTATATGGGCTGTGATTTACTGCTTTCCGGCTGCACGTTTCTTTGCATCCAGATAAGTCACGGCGGATAACGCTGCAACATTGCCCTGTCCGGCTGCTTTAATATACTGATACGGTGTGCCAGTGATATCACCACAGGCGAATAGTCCCGGAATATTTGTCTCCATGGACAGATTAACCTTTACATGATTTCCGTCTAATTCAAGTCCCGGCACGAGCTGTTTCGGAGATACAGCATCACGCAATACAAAAACACCATCCACAAAGTGTTCTCCCTGCTCAGTACGGAGTCCTTCTACTTTCTTTTCCCCGAAAATCTCGTTCGGACGTTCTTTGATCACAGTCACCCGCTCCGAAACCTCCGGTTCATGCTGATACATCGGAAAATAAAGTACTTCTGCTGCCACTTCCGCAAGAAAATCTGCCTCATGTTCCGCATCCTTTCCGTAACCGATAACAGCAACTTTTTTCCCTTTATAAAAGCAGGCATCACAGGTTGCGCAATAGCTGACGCCACGTCCTAAAAACTCATCCTCACCCGGAAGGGTTTTTCCGGAGACAACTCCGCATGCTAAGATCACACTCTCTGCCTCAAGCATTTCCTCGCCTGCCTGAATTGCAAAATAGTCACCCATCGCATAAACAGTACCAATACGGCTGTCCGTAATGTCAATCTCCATCATGGCAAGCTGCTTTTCAAACGTTTCTGCCATTTGGGCTCCGGTCACAGCCGGAAGTCCCGGATAGTTCATGATCTGATGCGCCTTGCTCACCTTATCACTCATCTGCTTTTTGCCGATCAGCAAAATGTTTTTATTTCTTACTTTTGCAGTCAATGCGGCAGAGACACCGCCAGGACCGGTTCCAATGATCGCTATATCTGCTCTCTCCATTTTTCTCTCCACCTCCAAATCATTGTCTTAAATTTAATTGTGTACAATCTTTACGTTTTTTATCATACAGTAAGATACACTCACTTGTCAAGCAAAAAAAGAACCATGAGATTATTTTCTCACAGTTCTCTTTTCCTATGCGTTATTTTATTTTTCTGTAAACTTATATACTTTTGACTTCAGTGTCACTGTGATCTGCTGTCCTTTGCCGGAAATCTTCTGAATGTTAAATACTTTTGCACTCTTCGTTGCAAACGGACTCATTTTTTCTTCTGCATATTTATCGCCCCCGCTTTTCTGCCAGCTTAAACTCGGTTTTAATTGTTTTGCTTTTATCCCATTATACGCTCACGCTTCGCCCTCTTTCAATATCTTTTTGATATTGAATAAAAACAAAGTTGCTGCAACAGTTACCGAGATAAAATCCGAAACCGGCTCTGCTAAAAAGACAGCAAACACCTTGTCCGCAAAGAAATGCGGCAAAATATAGATCAACGGGATCAGCAGGATGATCTTTCGCAGACACGCAATAAATAACGAAATTTTTGCCTGACCAAGTGCCATAAATACCTGCTGTACTGCAAGCTGAATGCCAAATACTCCGGTTGCTGCCATATAGATGCGCAGTGCCCATTTTGTCATTTCGAATAGTTCCTGCGAACTGCTGTTAAACAGATGTACAAAAGCACCCGGTGCAATTTCCACTGCCAGCCAGAAGATCACAGTGTATGTAAAACTGCAGATCAAAAGCAGATGGTATGCTTTTTTAACACGATCCATCTTTTTTGCTCCGTAGTTAAAACTCATGATCGGCTGGGCCCCCTGTGCAATTCCCTGTACCGGCATAAACTGAAGCTGCATAATACTGCTTAAGATCGTCATGGCTCCGACCGCCACATCACCGCCGTAACGTGACAACGATGCATTAAATGCGATATTGATCGCACTCTCCGTCGCATTCATGATAAAAGGTGATACGCCGAGCGCGCATACCGGCAAAAGCACCGATGCTTTTGGTTTGAAATATTTTGTTTTTATTTTCAGTTTTGTCTGTTTTCCTGTCAGGAAACAAATAACCCAGATCGCTGATATTGCCTGCGATATCACGGTTGCAAGTGCAGCCCCCTGCACGCCCATGCCAAATACAAAAATGAAAACCGGATCTAAAATAATATTGCAGACCGCCCCGATCAGGACTGTTTTCATCCCCACTTTTGAAAATCCCTGTGTATTGATAAAGGAATTTAATCCCATTGTCAGCATGACAAACAATGTTCCTTTTCCATAAATCTTCAGATAGGAAAGTGCATACGGCAGCGTGTTCTCACTTGCACCAAACAACATCAGAAGCGGCTCGGCTGTAAATTCCAATACCACCGTTAAAATAACTGCGATCACAACCAGCGCCATTGTACAGTTTCCAAGTATTTCCTCCGCTTCGTCATTTTTTTCTTTTCCCATGTAAATCGCAACACGCGGTGCCCCTCCATATCCGATCAGACCGGAAAATGCTGTGACAAGCATCAGTATTGGAAAACATAAACCCAGACCGGTCAGTGCCACGCCTCCGTTTTCCGGGATATGACCAATATAGATACGGTCTACAAGATTATAAAGAAGATTGACAAGCTGTGCGATCACGGACGGTATTGCCAATGTCAGCAAAAGCTTTCCAACACTGCCCTCTCCCAGGTTGATTTCATTTTTTGACTGTTTCATTTGTATGTTCTCTTCTTTCGTTATTTTTTTACATCTGTCTTTATTTTTATAAAGTCTGCATCAAAGATTTACACTTGCGCCACACTAAATTTTTCCAAAATCTTTTTCTGCTTATAGTGATAATAAATGATCATACCGACAGCACTGACAAACCAGGTGACCGGGTAGCATGCGACGATCTGTGAAAGTGTCCCATCCGGCACGATCCAGGTAACCCATACGACACGCAGCACACAGATACCGAGCATCGTCA
Organism: Roseburia sp.; assembly: GCF_041325975.1. Taxonomy (NCBI): domain Bacteria; kingdom Bacillati; phylum Bacillota; class Clostridia; order Lachnospirales; family Lachnospiraceae; genus Roseburia; species Roseburia sp. Next base: position 415,335 of record NZ_JBGLEJ010000003.1, read on the forward strand.
TTGCCGTAGACACAAGCACATGTCCCTGTGCACGCAGTGAACCGGAATATACCTCGATAAACACAAACAGAAAATAGGTCGGTGATATGATCTGCATCATGCCAAGACCGATCTCCACCACATTTGCATCCGTGGTAAATATACTAAATAAAAACCTTCCGGCAGACATTAAGATCACACTTAACAGGATTGCTGTCACAAACGCCATACCAAGACACTCTTTCGTTCCTTTGCGGACACGGTCCATTTTCCCTGCTCCAAAATTCTGTCCAACAAACGTGGTTACCGCAATTCCAAATGCGCTGTTGATCATCCAGAAAAGGCTGTCTATTTTTCCAAACGCAGCCCATGCTGCCATCGTATCGACACCAAATCCATTTAATGCAGCCTGCACGATCACATTTGAAATGCTGTACATGCTCGATTCGATACCGGTTGGCAGTCCGATCGTCAGCATGTTTTTCAACACGCTTTTATGAATTTTGATCTCACGTGGAATTAACTTTAACCCGGCAGTATGATACATTAATGCCACACTGACGAGCACAGCGCTGATCCCCTGCGCGATCAGTGTTGCCATTGCCACGCCAAGGACTCCCATTTTAAATCCAAGCACCAGCACCAGATCCAGAATAATATTGACGATGCAGCAGATGATCAGAAAATAAAGCGGACGTTTCGAATCGCCGATTGCCCGTAAGATTGCCGCTCCCATATTGTAAACAAAAATAAATAAGAGTCCCGCAAAATAAATCCGCACATAAAGTGTCGAGTCAGGCAGCAGATTTTCCGGCGTATTCATCCATTTTAAAACCATACGTGTCATAACAACACCGATCACTCCGGCAATGATACCGCCTGTGATTGCAAATGCATATGCCGTGTGCAGTGCCTTATGCAGCTGTTCCTCATTTTTTGCCCCAAAATGCTGGGAGATCATAACTGTTGCGCCGGCAGATAATCCGGTAAAAAATCCGACCACCAGATTGATGATCTGACCGGACGAACCGCTGACGCAGGATAGTGCCTCTTTTCCGACAAACCGCCCGACGATCACCGCGTCCACGGTATTATACATCTGCTGGAAAAATGTTCCCACCAGTATCGGAAAAAAGAATAATAACAACTGTTTCCAGATCACGCCTTCTGTAATTTTATTTTCCATTGTATCTTTTGCTGCCATAAAAATGCCTCCTGTCTTGTTGTCATTCGTTTTCTTCCTCTCTTACTGCATTTGCTTCAATTTTTTCCATACCACTTATTATACACTGTTATTATAGTGATTGCCCAAAGAAAAGTATAGTTATAGTTTTTGAAATTACATTGAACCGGAAGATTTCTAAAGTGAATGCACATACAGAGCACACAGTCTTTTTAAACAGTGAGTTTAAAAGCGTCCGATTTGATGTCTATGCCCTGGATGAAGATGAAGTCAGTTATGATGTTGAAATGCAAAATGAGCACACCAGAAATTTACCAAAACGTTGCCGCTATTATCAGAGTGAACTTGATATGTCTGCATTAAAGCCGGGGGAGGATTGCAATGCTTTAAAGCCAAGTTATATCATTTTCATATGTACCTTTGATCCTTTTGGAAAAGGACGATATCGCTATGTGTTTGAAGAATACTGTAAAGATGCAGACATTTCACTGGTGGATGAAACGCAGAAGATCTTTTTTTATACGAATGGAACGGACCGGGAAAATATTACACCTGAGTTATTGCAATTCTTTACTTATTTGAAGAGCAGTACGGAAGATGTTTCCAATATGCAGAAAGATGAACGTATTCAGAAAATTCACGAAAGAGTAACGTACTTAAAACGTAACAGGGAATTGGAGGCAGGCTATATGACAATGGAAGAATATATCCATGAGGAAGCTGGACGAAGGGCAGAGCGTATGGCAAAAGACATGGCTCAGAACATGGCAAAAGATATGGTCAAGAACATGGCAAAAGATATGGCAGATTCACAGATTCAAAGAACCCTTTTAACATTTTTGTCTGATCTTAGTCCGGTTTCCGATGAATTAAAATCTAAGATTGAAAGCGAAAAGAATGCTGATACGCTCACATTATGGCTCAAACTTGCAGCACGTTCTGAATCGATCAAACATAAGACTTTTTCGGTATCCCTTGATATAACGGAACGTATGCTGCACGATATCTTAGTTCTATGTGACAGCAGATGCTCCGAGAGCTTTCTGCCATCCATAATACGCTCTATCTGTTCTTCATCTGCCTCAAACAGATCTCCCAGATGGCATTTTTCTTTCGCATCCATCCCCAGCAATTTTTTCGCATATTGGTTGCAGCTGTCAATTTTACCATCAACATTTAATACGATAATTGCCATTTTTGCCTCATTGTAGATTGCGTCGGTAACATTGTCTTTTGAAAGTAAGTACGTAATCATCTGTACCTTGCCTAAAAAAAAACATGCCGCCCATCAGGGCGGCACATTTTATTTCTTCTTTTTGGTTCGAAATCCTTCCGGTAATTCATTTGACCATGGCAAAAGCCGATTTAGATCATCCGGCTTTGGAAAAGGTCCCATTTTACGAAGTTCGTCTAATACATAGGAAAGATATACATACGGCTTCAGACCATTCAGCAGGGCTGTTTCTGCGATACTGTAAACAACAGCACTGGCATCTGCGCCACGGATACTCTTGGCAAACAGCCAATTTCGGCGGCCTACTGCAAAATTTTTGATTGCACGCTCCGCACTATTATTATCAATGCTCAGATGCCCATCATCCAAGTACCTGCGAAGATAGTTTTCCTGATTCAGCGTATATAAAATGGCATCACCAATAAGGGAAGATCTGTCTACAGAATCTTCCATCGAATGCAGCCATTCAAACAGGGCATCCACCACTGGACACGACTGTTTCTGACGTTCCTGATACCGTTCTTCCGGCGTCTTATCTTTGATCAGTTCCTCTACTTTATACAGGATTCCGATCCTCGTCATTGCCTGATATGCAACTGTTTCTTTCAGCTGCTCCTTTGTGAAATCCTTTTTTAATGCCGTGAGTGCAGCATCAAAACGGCGTCTCGCATGGGTAAAGCATCCGGTTACGGTGATGGAATCGTTCAGTCCATGATACGCCTGGTATCCATCACACGTCAGATATCCATGAAATGTATCTCCAAGGAAGTTTACCGGGTGATATCCGGCACGCGTTCTCTCATAATCAAAGAGAACCATCTGTGGGGCTTCACTGTAATGATCTGTCAGATATACCCACATCCAGTTTTGAGATGATCCTTTCTGATCTGGTTCATCAATCACCTGGATCCTGGTTTCATCGCAATGGATGTATCTGCTCTTTAGGAATTCTTCCTTCATCTGCCCATAAAGCAGTCCCAGATACCGGTCTGCACAGCTGATGATCCAGTTTGCCATTGTTTTTGTTGAAAGATTTAAGTCATACCTTGCGAATTCCCGTTCCTGTCTTGCCAGCGGCATGCCATTGACATACTTTGCATTCATGATTCCGGCAACCAGCGAAGGTGTAGCAATGCTTCCCTTGATCAGCGGAAACTCTTTTTCCGGCCGGATCATAGCACCACATTTTGGACAACTGTATACATAGGTTACTTCTTCAACCACTTCAAAGGTGGAGGGGATGAATTTCAGTCGTTTTACGACTTCTTTTGTGACGACTTTATACTTTGTTCCACAGTCCGGACAATAGCGGTCTTCGCCGGTCAGTTTATATTCGATTGTTTCTGTTACTTCGAAATTAGAGAGATCTTCTTCTTTTTTGCCGGTGCGTTTTTTCCGTTTGTGCGATGGAATCACGATTTCCTCTTCAATCTCAGCAGTATCCATATCTGCATTGGTCTCAGCCTCATTAAACAGATCCATCTGTTCATATCCATCTGCGTATTTTTCACTGGAAGAACCGAAACGTCTTCTTTGTGCAAGCGCAAGACGGTCTGAAAGCATTGCGTTCATAAATTCCAGTTCTTTCTGCTTGTCTTTCAGAAGCTGTACCTCGGTCTCTTTTTTTTGAACCTGATTCTGCATGATTCTCATAACTTCCATCATGTTTTCACGGCTCATGTTATTCAGCTGTTCCTCTGTAAAAAACGGATCCATCCGGCAATCTCCAAACTCTTATATGATAATTCCAGTATAGCATAGAAAGTCCAGCTGTTCGAGAAAAATCAACGTTTTACTGTGTAGGAATATATACCGATATCCACAAGTATTTCGTGATTTTTGCGAATTGACAAATCCGTTCTTTATACAACAATCTTTGGATGTCTTTCTTCAAAAGCTCCCTTCGGAGTAAGTGAAAGACCATCACACAGCCAATGCATTTCTTTCAGGGTCACTTTCTGTAATTCATCCGGAGTATCCGGCCAGTGAAAGGAATCTTTGTCAAGCCTCTTCATCAGAATCCAGAAACCGGATCCGTCCCATTGCAGAATCTTAATAGAAGTCCGCCTGCGGTTGCAGAACGCAAACATGCAGCGCGAATAGGGATCAAGTTTGAATTTTAGCTTGATAATTGCAGCCAGTCCGTGATAGCTTTTTCTCAGATCGGTAGCTCCACAGGCAAGGTAAACGGTTGTGCCACCTGCCAGATCAAGCATGATCTTTCAGCCCCTGGATCAGAACACGAAAAAATTCCGGTGGGCATTCAGGCATCACTTCAATCCGAATAGCGTTTGTGATAAAAATGCGGACTGGAGACGGGCTGATATTCAAAGTCTCATTCTTTGAAATCTCTTTTTCCGTTGGCATTTTTGCAAAAATCATATCTGTATCTGATTGTTCGTCCAATTTTTTCAGCTTGCGCATCCAATAATTCATTGTAGAGACTGGAACGTGATGTTCCTGACACCATGTTTTGCAAGTCTGCCCACTGGATTGAAATTCATGGATTCGTTCAGACCACAGAGTGATTTTTTTATCTTTTTTCATAATGATACAGTTTCCTTCCTTTGTTATGAAAAGAGTGTATCAGAAAAATATAGTTGCTGACAGATACGGATGATTACGTACTTACTTTTGAAATACTGAATTCTGCTGCGCTGGAACGGATAGTTATTTCATCTTTTTTCTTTTTCAAATAGGATGCCTCCTTTATAAATTGAAATGCGTTTTTGCTATTTCATCAAATGGCAAATTCAAATCCAACGTCCTGACATATTCATAATCACATCATATTTTGTGCTGCTGATAACATCGAGCATAACAAATATCACGACTGCAAACAGTCGTATTACCGCATCCGAAAACTAAGTGATGAACTATGCAAAGCGCATAACCTTTCCATCATCATTCCGGGCGGTGAACGTGGCAAAAAATACAAAGAATGGCAGTCTGATCAGAATGGCTCTACTTGGAAAACCCAGCTTAGAAGGGACATCAATTTTTGCATCAAGTCAGCTTCCATATACGAAGATTTTTTACTTTTAATGAGAGCCAAAGGATATGAAATTAAAGGGGAATCCATAGTAACCGCAAGCGGTTCCATAGAAGAAGGTGCTGCCAAATACATCTCTTTCCGTCCTCTGGATAAACAACGTTTTGTCCGTGGCAGTACGAAATCGCTTGGTAAGGAATACACAAAAGAACGTATCCGGGAACGCATCGAAATGAAATGTGAGCAAAAATCTGTTATTCCGAAAAAAGACTACTCTGCCCTCAGGCTCATTGATACCTCGGATGAAAAATTCCAAAACAGTCCCGGACTCCAGCAATGGGCAACTATCGAGAATTTGAAGATTGCTGCACAAAGCTATAATGAAGTTGGTTCTCTCTCCGATCTGAAGCATCAGATTACTGTGAAAACCGAAGCCGGAAAATCTGCCAAACAGAGCGTTGTTAAACTGGAACACCGCATGAAAGACCTTGCAGAAATCATCAAATATGCCGAGCAGTACAAAACCAACCGCTCCTATCACATCGCCTACAAAAAGTCAAAGAATCCAGACGCATATTTCCGCCGATACGAAAGCCAGTTCATTCTATATGGCGGTGCACGACGTGTACTTGAGCAGATTGGGATAAACTTAAAAGGATTGAATGTTGATAAGCTAAAAGCGGAATATCAGGAACTAATGAAACAGAAAAATGAACTGACTTCCACCTACAAGAACTGTGCAAAAGAGGTTCAATCATTAAACCGAAAACTGGAAAATCTGTGATGCACTTGCTTCTCTATTCAAGATGCACTTGTTAGACGTCAAAGAAATCGATATATACGAGACTGTATATGAAGAACAGCGTTTTCAGGACAATGGCTATTATGGAGTACAATATGTCAAGAAAAAAGGCGTATTGGGAACCGATACTATTACCAATAAATACAATGCCCTTTACTATCCCAACTACCTGGAAGTAATCACTGAATTCGATGATAACGAACAATATGACGAATATATGTCTGAACTCAGATGTTGTGGCAATGATATTCCTGAAAACATCCGTATTAACAAATTCTTAAACCAACTTGTCGACTTGTATAAAATTTATAAAAACGGAAGTCTGCCTGAAGAAGCATACCTTCATTCCATAGATGCAATTGTCACTCAAGCCAAGGAGCAATATCGATAGTAAAAAAAGGAGCCAAAGAACTGAGTAAATACACTCAATTCCTTAGCTCCCTTTAGCTCTTATCGAATACCCATTTATCCGACGACAATATTCTTTTTAACTTCTAACACTTTAAACTCACCGTTTTTGGTGGTTCTTATCTCTGCATCATTTCCTCGCTTGGCTATTTTACGAAGTGCTTCAATAACCTTCTTCTCATTTTCTGTTAATGCCATTCACAACCCTCCAATGCAGCTTAGATTATGATAAATGCCTTGTTTACCATTTCAGTCATAACCTGCTCAAGCTCATTTATAAGTATTCTCGTAAAATGCTCACTACCAAAGAATACCTTAAATGAATTCTGTAGCTTTCTCATTGCTCCATCATACCCGGGAGTATTGTTATATATGTTTGTGAGGAACTGTTTCAATTCCGGATTACCATAAGATAAATCATATGCAACACGATCAATCAAAGATGCAAATCTATACTCATTCATAAAAAATTGGACATAAAACTCGTACAGGCGCTGAAGGGCAATATTTCTCTCCCCCATTGCTGGATTCAATCCAGCTTCGAGATCACAGTTTCCATACAATGTTTTCAACACCTCCATCAGGACATCATCATCAAGATTATCTGCTGTAAATTTAACTGCACTGTTTTCATCAAACTTTACAAATGATGGAAATTCATTTTTAAGCATTCGTTTTAGAAGTCCCTTCATATTGATTTCAAAATTTCCATACACTGATGCTCTTGTTTTATGTCCTAATCCAATCGTCAAGTTATTCCAGTAAACATATACGCTTCTACCATGAAGCCTAGGTGTTTTTTTGCTAATCACATATCCATTAACAATATCCGTTTCTTCACAAAGACTATACTGCATACTTTCAATTTCAGCCTTAATTCTCTCTGGATCCACTGAAACCTGAATAGCTGATTTATCCGGTTCAATCGCTGTAACAAACAAAGGATTCTTAACACCGACAGGTAATGTATCTCTAAGTGTTTTCATCGAATAGTCAACAATTTTCTCAAATAGTCCTTCCGGTTCAAAGTTTTGCTTACGTACATCACCTTCCAATGATTTTAATATGTAACTATCCTTGAGATATCTCATAGATAACCAGTCAACTTCTTCCTGCGGAAGCATCTCAGCATACTCATGAACCATTTTTTCTATATCAGCAAGAACCTCTTGGATATTATGAGTATAGGTTTCTTCGTCAATATACAAATCACCAGTGTTTCGTTTATTTATTAAGTTCTCAACCTTACGATCAGCTTTTGTAAACAAGACATACACAGAAGTGTCCAAATGACTCTTCTTCATAAGTTCTTCTTTCTTTTCAACCAAAGCTCTACAACATTCCGTCAATGTATCATCACGTTCCTCAAGGCTTAAAAGAAATAGAATTGTATCAGCTTTACAGTTTAATGCAGCTTCAAGTCCTTCCTTAGTACTTGTTGCATCAATACCTTTCTGAGTAAGCCCCATCGTATCTCTAATGCAAAATCTAAAAGGCAAATCCGGCGATTTAGCTTGAGCAATATCAATAAGTTCCCTTCTAGGTCTACATGCAATTGAGATATGATCAACCATAAGACTATAAGGTGCATATGGATCGAATAAAGTCTCTAATACATTTATTCCATCACCTTTGTCATCCAGGCTATACTGAACCATTTCTTGTGAATACATTTCATTTCCAACAGATTTCAAAAGAATCTCCCCAACAATGTCGCCTATCTTATTAAGCCATTCATCATATCCAGACTTAATTTCTTCTGGCATATCTTCGAGCATTTCTTCAAAAATCATTTCTCTGACTTCTGGTAGCTTTACTTTTTTGCTCTTAAGCTCATCGCGACGTTTTCTTACTTTTGCCTTAAATTCATTCTCTACCATATAGTCGAGTACTGGCATAAGAGCATCTTTCAATTCATCTAAACTAATATCATCTCTAATTTGTCCTAAATGATAATGTGCTTCCTCTGGTTCAAGGATCTGTTCAAATACCTTTTCATCAAAGGCATCCAATGTATCTTCTGTATCACAATCGTTTCTTCCAAACAAATCCATAAGAACAGTTAAGATCGCCATATGTATATCTTTAGCCGCATAATCCTTCTTAATAATCTGAATAGCAAAAGTCTCTTCATCTGCAATTCTTTCATCAAAACAGAATTCACATGGAATTATGGTCGTCTGGCTCTTTTCTCCGATTCCAATTTTCATATAGGGAATAAGCCTATGATTCAACAATAAATAAATCAAAGTGCTCTTACCAGAACCTGAAGGAGCTACCACAACTAATTGTGGCGCTGAACTACGTCTCTTAAGTGCTGATAAAGCAGTGACCTTATTATTTCTAATCTCATAAATCTTCATAAATAATCATCCTTTCAAATATCAATTAGTTGTTTTCAGTTACTGAAAAAATGTTATCCTGACATAAAAAATACCCCCTTGCTAGATAGATTTATAGTCAACTATCCAACAAGAGGGTACAAAAAAACTGTGCCAACATGCACAGCAACATTCGTATCTCTATCACATCTGTCGCATACACATTTCAACGGAGTTCGCTAAAATCATATAAGGACCTGATTACAACTCATCGCCCCGATGGAACGCATCTTGTTGGTCAGTTTTCTATATTCTTATGAGAATGATATCAAACTTTTTCACAAAAGTCAATATGCCGATATCTTGAGTTTCCGTACTTTTATCCACAAAGCCCCGTTTTCATAATCATCGTCATAAACAACTTTCAAAAAATGCCCAAAATATAAGGAATCCTTTCCTGTTTTGTAGTAAAATTAAGGTGTCTAATCAAAAAGATACTAAACAAAAATCAGGAGGACTCCTTATGCTTAATTCTACAACAAATACTTATACTTTGAAACGGGAAATTTTAACTTTTTCAAATAAAATTTCAAAACACCTGTCCAAGCCGGACAAAAAGTTTTCTGCCGAGATGACTTATGGTATGCTTGCCTCCAGAAGCTGTCTTTTAACCGATGTTGTGGATCAGCTTCACGAAGATTCCAAAAAGGTCAATTCTGTTGAACGGCTGACCAGACATTTAAACAATGGCATTTCCTCCACCGCGCTTAAATCTTATCTTACTGCCATCCGTAAATGGGCTCCGCAAGAACCTGTCATACACATTGATGACAGCGATGTTGTAAAGCCTGATGGTTACAAATTTGAAGCTCTCGGACTTGTCAGAGATGGCTCTAAAAGTACTGCTTCCAAAACAGTTTATGAAAAAGGATATCATGTAACAGAAGCCTGTGTTCTCACTAAAAATAATCATCCTGTCAGTATTTTTTCAGAAATTCATTCTTCAAAAGAAAAACATTTTACCTCTATAAATGATGTTACTTTTTCTGCAATGGAACGTGGTGCAGCTCTCTTTGGCAAAGCAACCTTTGCCATGGACAGAGGCTACGATGACAACAAGATGTTTCTGAAACTTGATGAACTGGAACAAGACTATGTCATCCGTCTTACTGCCAAAAGGAAACTCTTCTTCCATGGAAAATGGGTTCCTGCCACACAGCTTCGTAATCAGAGAAAGGGTAAGATTAAAACTGCCCTGACATACAAGGGTAAAAAGCATGATGCCTATCTTTCTCATGTGAAAGTACAGATTACCGCTTCAAAGAAAGATATTTATCTCGTACTGGTTTACGGCATTACAGAACATCCCATGATGCTTGCAACCAATAAGAAAATCAAATCCAAAGAAGACGTGGTAAATATCGCCCTGACTTACTTTTCCAGATGGCGCATTGAGGAATATTTCCGCTGTAAGAAGCAGATGTTTCAGTTTGAAAACTTCCGTGTGAGGAAGCTCGCTGCAATCAATGCCCTGAATTTTTATATTACCCTGTGCATGGCATTTCTGGCACATATGTCCATGAAACCAGAAACGCATGCACTAAAGGTTGCAATCATACAAAAAGCAGACCCTGTAAAGGAAAAGGTACATTTCTGCTATTACCGGTTAGCCAAAGGTATCTCCGGCATACTATCATATGCAAAAGAAGGCGTCAGGCTGTGGTTTCGGACAAAACGTCCGGCATATCGTCAACTCTGCCTTAAGCTGACCGCTTAGATAGATAAAAGAATACATCTCCCAAAGCCCGATTCCGGTGGGGCTTATTAAAGTGCCTCTACTCATAGAACTGTCAATCTAAAATATCAAAAAAACTGACAGATTGGTGCTTTGGGAAGATGTAATCATGTTTTGATTACATTTTGCGGAAACTCAAGGCCGATATGAAAAATCTACATTTTCAGTTTCACTTTCTCTCCAGGTAACTTGCTGTACTCATTATACGTCCCTAAGTAAACTCTCTAAATAAGCCAGATACTTTCTCTCCTGCTGCTTTGCTAAGACATATTCTTCCGACTGGATATAATCTCTTAAGGAATCATCGAATCCGTCCTTGATACATTCTTCAAGTTCCATTGTCATTCACACCTCCAATACCGGGATAAATATTGATTGGCCTGTTTAACAAAATAAAATAACTTCAGATAGCGAACCTAGTATTTCATCCTTTAATTAACTCGACTTTTTGACAGACAGTGTATCAACAATGATTTCTTCCGATACATCAATATCATCGAGATTATATTTCCAATGGAACACAATCGGCTCTTCGTTTATTTCTACAAAATATCTGTAGATACGATTAGTAAGTTCCTCCTTAGATTTAACACGGATACCTTTGAGCATCTGACAAGTCATCTTGCTAAAGAAACTTTCAACCATATTGAGCCATGATCCATGTTTGGGAGTGAATACAAATTCGAATCTTCCCGGTACAGTTGCCAGGTATTTTCTGGTCGCCTCTGATGTATGAACTTTAAGATTATCGAGTACGATGCAAATCTTGTCTCCCTTTGGATACTTATCATCTAACAGCTTCAAAAATTCAATGTATTCCGTGCTGCTGTACTTGTCTCTTACAAGAGGAATCGCTTCTCCTGTTTGAAGATCAATTGCAGCTAATAATGAAAGAGTCCCCAAACGTTTATATTCGTAATCTCTATTGATGGTCGGATGCTTTTCGTTCGGCATTAAATCATCTGATGTTGTTGCAATAGCCTGTATTCCTGGCTTTTCATCATAAGACAGCACATGTATAGGTGTATCTTCAGATATAATGAGCTTTCCAGATTCATCAAACTGCATTTCAAGCTGCTTATACACAAGCAGGACATTATGCATTTTGGAATCAAAATTAGGATCCCTGTTCTCACAATAATAAGTTATTTTATGTGGCTTTATATCTGCCTCGTCAAGAATTGTATGTACTGTACTTTTATGAATGGTGGATAGTCTTGTGTATCCAGCTGCTTCAGCAGTTTTATTGATATGTGAGATTAGCTTTGCATACGTCCATGTTTCAGCAGCATATCCAAAATCAATTGGCTTCTGGCATGCAATGTTAATGATCCAGGCTTTTTCTTCGTCTGTAATCTCTGCATTCCTGCCACGACCAGGGGCATCAAAGAGTGCATTTTCAATGCCGCCTTCTTTAAACTTTTTCAGGCAAAGCATGACGCTGCAGCGGTTGATCCCCACTTTATCAGCAATCGCATCTATTGATACGGAATCCGCACGTAATAATAGAATGCGCGCTCTTGTAACTGTTTGAGCCTGAATTGTTCTGGCACGAGTCTGACGTTCCAGATATTCTCTTTCTTCATTGCTGAGTTCGATTGATGATGCTCTTTTGCCCATGCAAATGCCCTCCAAAATTTTTATAAGGACATTATAGCACAGGTTCTGAATATAGTCGAGTTATTAAAAGGATATTATACTAGTTCCATAAATTTTGCACCACCCTGATGTAAAATTTATTCTTTTTTCATACCGTCAATATATTCTTCTGTCTTACTAGCTTCCAATGCTCGATATTCCTGATTTAATTCTCTCAACAATTCTTCTTCGCTTGGCAAATATAATTTATACTTTGAAGCAAAAATTTGTGTTTCGTTTTCCGGCAATGTATATTTAACTACAGACTCACTCTTGTCTGCACATAATACAATGCCTATCGGCGGATTATCTCCCTCATTCATAAGCTCTCGCTCATAATAATGAACATACATCTGCATCTGTCCTAAATCCTGATGTGTTAAGTCTCCAACCTTTAAATCAATCAATACAAAACATTTTAAGATGTAATTATAAAATACAAGGTCAATTCTAAAATGGCGTCCATCAAACGTTATTCTTTTCTGCCTTGCGACAAATGAAAAGCCTCTGCCAAGTTCCAAAAGGAATTTCTGCCGCAACCTGCTCTTTATTTTTACTGGATAATAATCTTTCGTAAAAGAAAGAATTTATCTGTCTTTCAAGCTGTCTGGTACTCCATTGTGATTTTACGGCTTCCTGCATATAAAATTCTCGTGCTTTATCATTTTCCACACGCATCAAAAGCCGATAATGAGTCCAACTCAATTCGCTACGCAGTGCGTAGCCATTTGGAAATGTCAAATAAAACTGCCTCATATTTTTCAAATTGGCAACAGTAAATCCTTTTCCAAAATCTTGAGTCATTTGTTTCGATAATTCTTTCAATAAACCTGTTCCATACTCCGCCTTTTCGTTACCGCCCTGTTCTTCAATGATTGATTTTCCGATATTCCAATAGGCTTCAACCATTGCAAAATTGGCTGTCTGATAGACTTTATTTCTTGCTGTTATCAAGATGTTCTTTATCTCACCATAAAATTTTTGTTCCATAAAAACCTCCGCAAGACACCTAGTTTTATTTGTATAAATCCTTTCTCAATCGATTTACAAGTATATTAAATTGTTCCTCACTTTTCTGGTAAATAAATTTTTCTAATTCCTTGACAAGACCATCATCTTTTGAAATTAACTTCAACTTAGGAATTGCCATCTTCAAATCATTTATTGCATTATTTCTATTTTCATCATCTGATAGCTCTTGTATATTATACCTTGCAACTCCTAAAGAAAATTTCGCTTCGGCTGGAAAAAGTACAATTTGCGCAAATACAATTATAGATTCATATACTCTCTTTTTTTCCTCAAAAACATACTTTTTCTTATCTTGCAATGGTTGAAAAATAAATGTGGACAAAATCAACGTTATTACAGAAGAACCTAATATACTAATAATTATGGAAATTACATTATCTATACTCATTTGCACCCCTTCCCTGCTACAATTAAATCACTTCAAAATGCTTCAATGCATCCTTTATCGCTTCCACTTTCTCTGCCGTCGGATGTTTCCGCGGCTGTTTCAATTCTTCTACCGCATTAGGAGCATCATACATCGGCAATCCTAAATCTCTCTTTACCTCTGCGATATATGCAGTATGTACTTTGAAGCCATATTTAGCTTCTATGTACTCCTTTATCATTTTGTAGGTCACTCGTTCCTTGGGCTTGTATTCTTCGGCTCTTTTAGCGATATTATCAAGTGGAACTTTTCCCTCATCCTCACCAAACTCAACTTTTACGTTGATATGTCCGTCTGGCTTTTTGTGGGAAAGCAGTACTACCGTCTCCACATGTGTCGATAGGGTAATTGAGATGCACTTTCCAGAGTTTTCACTTTACTCTGGGAGCGAAAAATGTTGCAATCCTCTGTGACGAGGCTGCAAAAAATTGACATGATGCTCTCTCTTATGCCCCTGCATAGCAAAAGATTGCATTGTATTTTAGATGTAAGCCAGACCAGCTTACGATTACTCTGCTCTTTCTCTATGGTCCACTACTCATCCCTTGATGATAACTTCTAAGATATTGTACCATAAATTGTTTATTGGGGAAATTACTTCCCGATAAAAATGGGCAGAAGAAAACCTCCAAATCTGTTGTGGACTTGGAGGCATTATTCCAACCATTTACTATCTTAAACAATAATTTGTCTCTTTATATTTTGTCTCAATAAAAACATCTAACAAAGCTTTTTGCTCTGTAGATAATTCAGCATGATCTCTAATCCATAAATGAATTGCTTTTCCTATTGCATAAGATAATTTTTCCTGTTGCGATGCACTTATATTATTTCTAGAAACATTCGGGATAAATTCTCGATTAAAAATATTAATAACGGCTCCCTTTAATATTACTCCATCAACAAGATATGGTATCTTAATCCTTAATCCTGATAGTAAAACATTCTTAACATAGCATGTATCAGTATTTTCCCATCTAAATCTTCCTTTAAATGTATTTTCCTCATTATAAGGCAAAACAGCATTTGATTCTCCTGTGACAACCCCTTTTTTTATAATTTCTGGCTTTACTGGTGTTAAAGAGCCATGATGAAACTGATTTCTAAATCCGCCTAATGTATATCCACCAATAATGCTCTCACTTGACTCTTCTATTATAAAATCGTAATCTTCAAACTCATCTTCATCTCCCCATATATTTATAGCTTCATAATTTCCTATCTTATCAAGTGCTTCTTGGTAATCTTCTAAAACATCATAGGCTTTAAGGAATTCACTTTCTTCATCTTCTGTAATAATCGGAATTTTCAAGAATGTAATTTTCCCATCTTTAACAAAGTTTTTAATGGATATATTTTCTTCATCCACCGAATACTCCTCTTCATTATAGCAATAACTCTCGTACCCATTTATGTCACTTAAATATTTTGCAAAATTTATTTGTTTATAGCTACAATCAATGAATGCCTCTATACCACTTAAGTATTCTGAAAGACATATGTTTTCTGCAATTATTGTTTCAATCCTCTTAATATTACATTCCAATGGCATTGATACACCTTTTTCCATTGTTGATATTTTAATCGGTATTCCACAATCCAAAAAATTATTTTCTATAAAAGATACCAATCCTATATTATTCACGGCACAGCCGTGAAAGTGGCTGAAAACCACATAGTTTCTATATTTTAACTGAATATTGCTTTTCACCTATCAGATGAATGAAAAAAGAGCATCCATTTGTGGTAAAATTAAGGTGTCGAATCTTAAAAAATAACCCAAAGGAGCCCTTTATGAGTATTGTAAACACCTTAGCCTTAGAAAGCAATAGACAGATAAAAATAAATTTTGATGGAGGAGATCTCTCCTCCGATGCAGGTCTGCTTCTTATCAAAGAATTCATAAGCAAGCTTGGTATTGATAAGCTTTTAGACAAAACTTTCAAGACCAATGATCCTGCATTATTCAGATATCACACGGATCAGAAAAATCTGCTCCAGATGATATATATGATCATTGCCGGTTATTTCGAAGATGATGCTTCCGATGAACTGACCAATGATCCGGTATTCAAGTCTGTACTTGAAAAAGATGCGCTTGCATCACAGCCTACGGTATCGAGATTCTTTAACCGTATGGATGAAGATACCTTAAACCAGTTCCTTGCGATTGCCAGAGTGCTTCGGAAGAAAATTTACAGTATTCAGATGCCATCGGCTGTTATTCTGGATCTGGATTCCACCCTTCTTGATGCATACGGCAGACAGGAAGGCAGAGCCTTTAACTTTCATTATCAAAGCAATGGTTATCATCCGCTTGTCTGTTATGACGGAATGACTGGAGATCTGATAAAAGTACAGCTTCGTGATGGAACACAGTATTCCTGTACAGGAGTGGTTGACTTCCTGCAGCCGATACTGGATGAATACCAGAATGATTATCCTGCAATCCGTATTCTGCTTCGTGGTGATAGTGGTTTTGCGACTCCTGATCTTTATAAGCAGTGCGAAGAAAACGGCACAAGCTATGTGATCCGGCTGAAGGAGAATGGTCTTCTCCGTGAAAAAGCATCCTATTTTGTGGATGAACTTAATGAAATCACCAGAAATAACAAAGTGGATTATGCGGTAGTTTATGGTGAATTCATGTACAAAGCAAAGTCATGGCCTTATGAAAGGCGTGTGGTATGCAAGGTTGAAAAGCCGGAAAACCAGATGGTTTACATGTACACATTTGTTGTCACAAACATGGATTCCGCACCAGAGTATCTTATCAAATTTTACTGCAAGCGAGGTCTGATGGAAAACTTTATCAAAGAAAGCAAATCCGGTTTTGATTTTGCTTCCGTAAGCAGTCATACCAGAATCGTAAATGCAAACAGACTTCAGGTACACGCTCTTGCGTATAACATATTTAATTGGTTTAGACGATTGGCGTTATCAGCAAACATGCGAAAACAACGCATAGATACCGTCCGTTTAAAACTGCTGAAGATTGCTGCAAAAGTAATTCGTTCAGCAAGATATATCACATTCAAGCTGTGTAGCAGCTGCCCTTATAAGAATGAATTCTATGAGACACTTTCAAATATCGGTAAGCTGAATGTACAGCTGGAATAGCAACTATTAACGAACCTTGACAGCTTAATAACCGCTCAGAACTCTGCTACAGGGATTTTATACCCTTTTTGGAGATTGGTTGAGCGATGTTTAGGCTACATGGGTCAATTTGGGGATTCATGGTACAGTTATCAGTTCAGATACTGTTCCGTGAATAATTCAGGCCAATCTTTCTATATTATTATTGAACACACTTAAACATTGGTCATAATCTAAAATTATTTCTGTTCCCTGCTGTCTTACAGTATCTTCATAAGTAAGGCATATGTACTCACTGTTTCTTTCAAATGAAATTCGATTCATTTTCTGTTCATTATAATAAACTGTATTAACCTCCACTTTATCGGATAGCATAAAACATGCCAAAAAACCTATTCCATAATGCCCTATTGGCGAATATTCTCTATCTTGTAGCCTATAATCATCTGACGCATAATAAGATACACCAACATTCAGAAAATACTTTTTCAAAATATCTATAGACATACCACTACCATTGTCCATAACCATAACTTTTTTTCGATCTTTGTCCAAAATCACTGAAATATATGGCTGATAATTTTGATATCTAAATTTTTCCATTTTAGTGGCCGATTCTTCCATAGTCTTACATGCATCAATTGAATTTTGTATTAATTCTCTTAACCCATATTTTCTATCACCATAAATATGCTCTCCCATCAATAAATTGGTCACTGCATTATAATCCAAAGAAAGTCTTAAATCAGAAAAACTAAAACCCTTCGATTGAATTTGGTTTACTACATTTGTTTTTAATGGTAATAGATATTTCTCGTCTACAAAACTTTCACATAAATCTACAGCATTTTTTAATTCTCCATTAATAGCATCAAAGTATTTTAAAAGTTTTCTATGAACAGATGGGTCCTGACTTGTACCCTGAAAGAAAATTTCTAATTCATTTGTTTTAGGGTTTCTTCTTATTTTATCATAGTTCTCTATCACAAAATGTTGTTTCCATTCTAAATCACTAAATTCCTTTGGGTTCAAATATTTATATAAATATAATGGTGCTCTTTGCTCATCAATATCCAAATAGTCAGATATTCTAAGTAGCACAGAGATATACTGTGCATTAAGATCAAAATGTCCCTTTTTTTCATCATTATGCAAGTTCTTTTTTATCCATTCAAAATCTTCATTATGCGACATGCATATTTGTGCAAGTTCAGATTTAAATGAAATATTTGTTGATTCTGGAATCAAAAATAACCTTTCATCCATCTTTGTCTCAATATAATCTCTCGCACGTTTACCATGTACCGGCCTTACGCACTCTTGCAAAGCGGTCATTTCATCCCCATATTTCTCAAGTACTTTACTATATTTTCTTTCACCCAATATCGCATGGTCTGCTTTGATTTCCTTAATTTCGTCCACATTTGCAATCATTCCAATATCATGCAACAATGCACTATATATAAGTAATGCTACTTCTAATTCACTTAGTTTATTTATATCCACAACAAGTGCATACATATATTCCATCACATTTATAGAATGTCTTACACCATGAACTGTATAACTTGCAAAAACATTATTAATTTGCGGTAATATCGTATTAGCATATTCTATAGTTTCATCTAACTTACTTAAAAATTTACTATCTTTTTCCTTTAACCACATATATAAATGGCTTTCCTGTACTTTTTCTATCATCTTAATCACTCTCTATTAGTTATTACCTAATTCCAAATATCCATCTAATTTCAATATTCCTAATATAACAGGAGCCTCCAAGTTATTTAAACTCAAAGGCTCTCTTTTTCTTACATAACTTTATGCAAGTGCAGGTTCCTTCCCTGCAATAATCGCTTTCACTTCTTCTATATCCTTATCTGTGGCTGAGGCTATCTGCTCTGCTGTAAAACCATTCTTATACATTTTTATAATAAGTCCTGCTTCACCTTCCGCACGTCCAATCGCAATACCCTTTTCTTCAATTCCCTGACTCAAGTTACACATAACGCTCACATCCTTCCTGAAGTTCTCCTCAATAGGAATATCGTATTCATTTCCAATTATGTTTAGTTTTTCATCTATTGTAAGTTCCTGTGACAGCAACGCTCCTAACAGACGGTGCAGTTCATATGTCTCATCATGTTCCGGCAGATTCTTTGCCAGTCCAAGCATGATGATATTCAGCAGATCAAGATTTCCCTTCCATTGATAGGAACCGATCAAATCTTCTTTTGTGAGATGCACATGGCTCATGCTGCTCTCTTCCATGTTCATACATACCCAGATCGAATATACACGCTTAATGTCATCGTAGCTGGAATTCTCAAAATCACGTTCTTTTTGTGATGAGATCAGTCTGCTCACATAAAAGATTGCCCGGTTTAAGATTTCGTATCCCTTCGGCTCATCTTTCTGTGCTTCCACATTTATGATGATCTGTGACAATCCGTCTCTCATACGCACATAAAAAACGATATCAAATCTTACCAGACCTTCATTGATCTCTTCATTTTCTGTGTTGAAACCGACCAGTCTCTCACCATTTTTTTCGCTGGCTGCATTTGTGAGTCCAGGCTCTACCGGTACCGTACTGATATGTGGTGTTCCCTCAATGCAGTCGACCACATCCTTGGGATTCATGCCCTTAAACTCATCAACTGTTTTTACCAGTATATGTGCCAGTATGCTTTTCTGTCCTAACAGACGCTTTGCACTCGTATCATACTGTGCTTTTGAATCTGTTGCTTTCACTGCATTTTTCAATTCTGTATTCACTGGCCTTCCTCCTTTTTGTAACAGATATAGTCATCCCCAAAAAGGCATCTGACCACACCTATATTATAACTTACCCATTTCTTTTATACAATCAATTTTTACATTTGGAAAATGAACATAAGAAAAACTCCAAACCTGCCATAGACTCGGAGTCTTGATTCCATCCATTTTTTACATTGTCTGCACTGGAACATGTTGTTCCTGCTCCTCATGTTCCAAAACATCCTGTTCTGGCACAGGCTCTATACCGTTTGCTTGCTCCTGCCCTTTTGCCATATACCGGATTTTAATGCTGCTGTAATCAACCACTGCCGGTTCCAGCACTTTTTTCTCTAACATGTTTAACATCGCTTCGGTGTCAAATTTCCCCTCAAAATAAAGTTCCTCATCCACCTTTATCGGTACATCCATTTCTTCCGGTGAACTGCCAAGGATCGTCCTCCAGCGTCCGGCTACTTTTCCACACATTTCCATAAATTTTTCATGGATATCCGGCTGTTCATTACAGGTCTGCAAAATCTTTTGTGCCACCTTTCTCCATGTAGGTGTCTCTATCCATTCTCCCGATGCGAACTGGACTGCCAGTGGTCTTTTCCCTTTCAGTTCCGCCGGGGATACTGTGATAAGGCTGCTTTCCCGGATCGTATCTCTCTTATCTGTATGCATCTCCCCACTCCGGTACATCTGGAGCAGTGCATCACATTTCGTGTTTACAAGTTGTAACATTTCCTCCCTCAGTTCTTCTATCAGTTGCTCATAATTCATACGCTTTTCTCCTCCTGTCGCACACTTACTTCATGTACTTTTTTTATATCCACTTTCTTTTACTCATTTTCCGTTATATGCTTTCTGCTCCTGCTGTCCTTTCCTATTTTTATGCCAACAATAAAACGCCCGGATCATCGGGCATTTTATTCTTACCATAAACTGGCAGGAACAACGTTTCCTATTTACTTGCTGCCATTCCTGCCGCAGTCTTACTCATATCGAATCTCCTGTTCCATGACTATGCCTGACTGGAACTGTATCAGCAGTTTCTCGCTGGATTCCACTTTGATGGTGGAGATCAGCCGTCTCACAAGGTCATTGTCGAACTCTGGTATCTGGCAGGTGCTTGTGCTTAAGTAATGGTCGATATCTTGGATTCTCTGTTCATAGCTGTCAGACATCTGTTTCTCGTTTCTGGCTGTTTTCTGTGCCTCTTTTAAGGCATTGATTTCCTCTGCTATGGTGCGGTAGCGTTCATCAAACTCCGGTGTGTAAGAGCCGGTCTTTGCATTCTCTGCAATTAGTGCCACCATCTCATCCTGCTTTTCTTTTATCTTTTCTTCGTATTCTCCGGACTCTTTTGCGGTGCTGTAGCTCCCGATGACATGGATGATGTTCTGCCGGAAGTTTTCCATAAATTCCATATCATCACTTGTGATCCTGTGGATGGCTTCCATCACCGCCCTGTTTAATGCGTTCTCTTCGAGTGTCTCGGATTCCCCGCATTTCTTCACTCCGTTGGTCAGCCGATTGCTGCATCTCCAGACCACTTTCTTTTTCCCGTTTCTCGCCCAGGTGACTCTCCTGTACTCCTGTCCGCATTTTCCGCAGATCAGCATGCCGGTCAGTGCATAGGTGGAGGAATACCTGCTTTTCTGGTTCTTCTTCCGGGTGACAGCCGCCTTGCATAAGGATGCCCTCCGCATCATCTCTTCCTGTACCCTGTAGAACAGCTCTTTCGGAATGATTGCCTCATGGTCATCTTCCACATAATACTGCGGTACGATTCCAGTGTTCTTGACTTTCTTTTTTGTCATGAAATCCACCGTATAGGTTTTCTGCAGTAATGCATCTCCCATGTATTTTTCATTGCGGAGCATTTTGTCTATTACCGTGGAATGCCATTTGTCCTGCCCTGTGGCGGTCTTGATTCCCTGCTCTTCCAGATGCTTTGCGATCTTCCCGGTACTGTAGCCCTCCAGATAAAGCCGGAAAATCAGCTTTACGATCTCTGCCTCTTCGGGTACGATGACCAGGTCACCATCCTCGTTTTTGGTGTATCCCATGAACTTTGTGCAGTTTACGATGACCTTGCCTTTTTCAAATTTCCTCACGACTCCCCAGCGGATGTTCTCACTGATGTTGCGGCTCTCCTCCTGTGCCAGACTGCTCAAGATGGTAATAAGGATTTCGCCGGTTCCCTCCAGTGTATTGATCCCCTCTTTCTCGAACACCACCGCCACGTTCTTTTCCTTCAGTTTTCGGATGGTCACCAGCGAGTCTACCGTGTTCCTCGCAAACCTGCTGACCGACTTTGTAAGGATCATGTCGATCTTTCCTGCAAGGGCATCCTGTATCATGACATTAAAGTCTGCCCTCTTTTTGGTGTTTGTTCCACTCTTTCCGTCATCCGCATAGATGCCGGCATTTTTCCAGTTTTCGTTTTCCGATATCTTGCTGGTATAATACTCCACCTGTGCCTCATAGCTGCTGTCCTGCTCTTCCAGTTCCGTACTGACACGGCAGTAGGCAGCGACCTTCATTTTCTTCTCTGACAGTTTCACATTCCGGTCATACTGCACCTTGGCAGGTATCATGCTGATCTTTTTTGCTGTTTCTGCCATCTGCTCTCCCTCCTAATCCTTATATCCGGCTGTGACACGGCTCCCATTGATAAACTCCACTTCTGCCATGTTTCCGCCATGCACCCAGATACGTGCGATTATTTTTCTATATAAATTTTCATCAAATGTTTCCAGTTCCTTTTTTCCTGCAAGGATGTTTTTGACCTCCTCTGTCCGGAACTCCCCATCCCTGACCTCCAGTGTCCGGTAGCGTTCCTCTGCCCTTTCATAGAGCAATTTCATCAGGTCTGTTTCTGTGCGTTCCTGTTCTTCTTTCATCCGCTGCAGGTTCCGCTCCAGAACCCGGTACTGAGGGCTGACCTTTTCCTCCTGCCTGTGTACCCGGAGCAGGCCTTTGTTTCGTATCACTGCATTGATGGCTTCCACACACACCTGCTTTGCCTGCCCGTCTGTAATAAAACTGTTCCTGCAGTTTTTTGCTCTGCCAGTCACATAACTCTTGCACTTCCACTTGGCAGTGCCGCCACGCTCTTTTTTGTGGCTCGGCTGGATATGGCTGCATACTGCCCCGCATTCTGCACACCAGATGACACCTCCGAAGAGGATTCTCTCATCCCTGCCGGGCCTGTGGTCTGCCCTTCCAAGCTCTGTCCTCACCTTTTCCCGTCTGCACTGGACTCTCTCAAACAGTTCCTCTCCTATGAGCTGCGGATAGTAGTCTGTGCCAAGGTAGCTTGGGTTTTCCAGTATCCTGCCGATGGATGCGTGGGTCCAGGACACTTTCCCTTTTGCATTGCATATGTTTCTCCCTTTCAGGTTCTGGGCGATCCTGCCTGCCGCCACCCCGCTGTCATAGTCTGTAAATATCTGTTCCACAATTTTTCTCTGCTCTTCACAGATGGTAATTTTTCCATCCACAACCTTATAGCCGATTGGCATGTGCCACTGCATCCTGTCCGCCTCCCCTCTCCGTCAGTTTCAGTCCGTTGTGCAGGCAGAAGGTGATGTCGTGTTCCTTGGAGACCACGATCTTCTCTGCTGTCATTTTAAACAGTTGCTCGTCAAACTCCTCCCTTAATCCGTCCTGTTCTGCAATCAGTTGGATAAGCTGTTCGGTCCGTACAATTTCTTTTGTCCTCCGCAGCTTTCTGGTCAAAAGTGTCTTTTTTCTTCTGCATTCCGTCAGCTGCCAGCCAAGCTTGCTACTGCTCTCCATAAAAAGAGCAGAGTCCATATATCCTTTCCTCATGACTTGGTTTAGGATTTGGCTCTGCTCGCTTATATCTTTGATTTCCTTATCCAGTTGTCTGATTTCCTCACTGTCCTGCCTTGCTGCCACAAGTTCTGTCAGCTCTTTTAACAGCGGCTCTAATATCGTTCCCTGATTGGTGTACAGCTTGTTCCACATGTCTGTAAAAGCCCGGTGCAGTACATCCTCCCGGATGGCTTTCATGCAGCAGCTCTCTTTATCCTCCACATGTCCGCTGCACGTCCAGATGATTTTCTCATAGGGTTTCCCGATGTAGATTTTCTGCCGCCGGAAGGTTCTTCCGCATTCCCCACAGATGATTCTGCCGGAAAACAGGTATCTTTTGGTGTAGTCACTCTTGTTCATGTGCAGTACATCCACCCGGTATGCCATCAGGTTCTGCACCGCTTCTGCCTCCTCATGTGTGACGATTGGCGGATGGCTGTCCTTGATGAGATACTGGTTTCTCTGTCCGTTGTTTACCCGGCGGACAAATGGGAACCTTGTTTCTGTATAGGTTCTCTGTTGCAGCATATCTCCCTCATAAATCGGATTTTTCAGAATGTCCTGTATCACCCCGTCCTGCCACTTTTCTGCACCCCGGATTGTCGGAATGCCTTTCTGGTTCAGTGCCTTTGCTATCACATACACTCCCATGCCGTTTAGGTAGGATTCATAAATCCACCTTACGGTTTCTGCCTCGGATTCTATGATGACTAAATTTCCATCCTCGTCTTTTCCATAGCCATACGCTGGCGTCGATATGATATAGGTTCCATCCTGAAAGCGTTTCTGTATCGCCCATCGGTTGTTGCTTGAGATGTTTTCTGATTCCCCCTGCGCCACCGATGCCAGGATGGTAATGAACAGCTCGCTTTTTTCTGACAGCGTGTTGATATTCTCTTTTTCAAAGTAGATTCCAACGCCAATCTCCTTCAGCTTTCGGATGGTCTGGATGCATTCCACCGTATTTCTTGCAAATCTTGTGATGGATTTCGTAAGGATCAGGTCGATGTTCCCATCCTCACAGTCTGAAATCATCATCTGGAACTCATCCCTGTGCTTTACGTTTGTTCCGCTGATTCCTTCATCCGCATACACCCCTGCAAACTCCCACAGGGGGTTGCTCTCGATTTTTTCCGTATAGTACTCGACCTGTGCAGTATAGGAAGTTGCCTGTGCCTGACTGCCGGTACTGACTCTGGCATATCCGCACACTTTCAGCCTGCGTTCTTCCTGTGTATGTTTCTGCGCTTTTGCTGCCTTTATGACAGTCACTTTTTTTACCATACTTTTTTCTCCTTTCCCAGTATTTTCAAGGGTTTTCACTCCCTGTCAGCAACATACACTACCACATAGTTTTATATATATCCAGTGTTATTACAGATATACTTTTGCCAGTTCGGGGGAAAAGGTCTTGACATTCAAAACCCGGATTTTTTCCCATTCTTCCTCGGTTAACAGCTTATCTTCATGCATCCTTTTTAAGAGAAATTCAGCAATCTTATACCGCACCTCATTCGCTCCGCTTTCCATCATCTCTCCCCTTTTTCCTCCCACAATTTAAGTAAGTTAAATTCATTCTCCCAAGAAAAACACTTCCGCCCAGAAGAAACACCTTTACATCATCCCGATTTCAGCCATGGTTGCAGCCTCATCTTCTTCCCGGAAATACTGTTCCGATACATCCCTGCTGACTGAAAGCACCTCTCCCGCGTCCTTTTCTCCCATCTGGATCGGGATTAAGAACGGATGGATTTCCTTACAGAATTCCAGATTGGGACAGCTATTGATAAAATAGCCACAGGTATCTAATATCAGCCTGTCACACATATCTGTGATGACGATCTTTTCGGCTTCAAACATGTGGCTGCCGATATAATTTGCGATATTTTCTGCCGTGGTCGAGATATAGTCCTCTTTCCGCTCCCCTCCATCACTCGGATAAAGATAGGCATATCCTGCCCTCTCCGTTTCAAAAATCCTTAACATCATTTCGGTATCTTCTTTCTTCATTTCCTGTTTTCCTCCATTCCCCATTTTTCAGTTTTTCTTAACCCCACAAGAATACGGCGGAAGTTCCCCTCCGCCGCATGGTTTCTGTAATTAAGTCTTACTGCCATAATCCTTCACTTCATAAATAAAAAGTGTCTGTCCCTATTCGTCACTACTCCCCGGAACCGAAACGCCGCCAAAACAGAGAAGAAAAAATCCCAAAGCCGGCATTTCATGGGCAGTCAGTCCAGACTGTCTTTGGTCCCTGCCACTCGGACAGGCAGACATCACAGGTATCTCACCTCCACCACTGCGTGCTGGCTAATCTCAAGGTGTATCATTATTGGCCATTCCCCTCTTCGCGCCTGTCCACCACAGACAGGCTGTACCCCGACTTTCCCGCTCGGCTCCTTAGATGCGATCTTTTTCACAGCATGGCTGGCAGAAAGAACATCTGCCCGATTGCTGCAGGAGTGTCACTGCGCCCCGGTTACGGCTCATGAAACGGCTAACGTATCTGAACTGCTGGATATGGCTGGCAGGATATGGCGTGATTCCATCCTGCGCTCGGAGCCCTGCATTCCTCTCCGGCATTTTTCAATGTGCGTTTTGTCTGCCTGTGTCGTATCCACACACGAGACATGAGAGGATTCCCGGAAGAGACCATCTGTCCAGAAAAAGTTCCTCTCATAAGGTACTCACAGAAAAACACGTTTTGAGGGGGTATTAATCAAAATATTTTTTTATTTTCTTTACCGCACCGTTTATGCTCTCCCGGATGTTCTTCTCTCCGACCCCTTCTTTCGCTGCAATCTGCCGGTATGTCATGCCCTCAAAAAAATAAAAATGCAGCCGCTCTCTCTGCACTGGAGTGAGTGACTGCATTGCTTTCTGCAGGGTTTCTATTTCCATCTGCCGGATGACCGTATCCTCTACCGATTCCCCGGTCAGCTCCACCAGATCTTCCGTTTCTCCTTCTGTATATCCGTCCTTGGTCGTATGTCTGATATCCCGCATTTCCTGTGCGTGGGCTTCTTTGCGGAACGTATCGACAAGTGCCTCGTAGACTTCTCTGGTCACATAGGTGTATTCCAGCTCACCAACTGCATCTTTATAAAAATCCTTGACTCTGATCCTGATCCATTCTGACATTCAAATGTCCTCCATTTCGTAATTTTTTTGAAATGAAGGACATCTGGAGGGCCTCTGGGTTCTGCTTTACTGGAAAAAGACAATAAAAAAAGGTGCTGTTCCCATGCAAAATAAAGCATGCAAAACTGCACCCGGATGTTATCCTTATGAACTTTTCCCTTTCTGCCGCCCCCTGCAATCCGGTGCGGCATAAATTCCCCAAAACATGCCACGCCTTTCTTCTCCTAAGCCTTTTTGCGGTACTATACTTGGAAAGAAAGTGCGCTTCAATATAAGTGTAATAAGTCTTACGGTACCTGTAATAAGTTACCGTCTTGGATTGTCATCCCTCCTGTTTTCCAGAAAAAAAGTCCCTTCCGTTTGTTCGGAAAGGACTATCCATTTTCGGTATGCGACTGTATCCATAGCTGTGCTTTTCCTACGAGCATGAACAGTGCCGTGATGCAGATGCCCGTATAAACAGCGTAAGCATACGGTATCTGGCCTGCATACCACAAAATGCCAAGCACAGCCAGTTCCAACGCTGCAATCAGCCTTGCTTTTCTGCCAAAATGCTTTTGTTCCTCTTTATCCAGTTTCCGGTTCTTGCTGTGCATGGGACTGAGTAAAAAAATAATCCCTGCGGACACCAGCAATACTGCCAGCAGCCATGCCAGCGATGTCTTACAAAACACAGCCTGTGTATAAACCGGAACCAGCAGCACCAGATTGGAACCAAGATAACAGAAAATCCTGCTGTCTGAGTGATATCCACCAGTATAGCTGCGAAGAACCATAAAAGAAAGGGTAAACACTGCCACAACCGCCAGTTGCTCTGTGAGCAGGCCGATGACCAGTGCCGTCACAACGTTTAGAAGCAGGATCATACCATTGCGTATTCCAAACTGGTATAATTCCTGCTCCTCCTCTTTTATGATTCCCCGCTCAACCATACGGTGGCTGAGCCATTTCGTCATGATTTAAAACCTTCTGAGTTTTTTGGAATCTTCTGGCATCTTGTCCTGTCCGAAATACCACATGCAGGAACGGTTGGTTGCCATGGTTGTCACCATGAGTGCCAGTGCTGCCATCACGCTCATGGATTTGCTGCTCAGTCGGTACATCCAGTTTCTTTTCTTCATTTTTAGTAAAACCCTCCTTTTTTTGATATTTTCACTCTAACAGTTTCCATATAAAAATCAATCTATCTGTAACAAGTTGCAGGTTTGCTGTAATAAGTTGCAAGTTCACTCCAGTTTTGTGATTCCATTGAGCAGAAGGGCTGCCTCAAAATGTTCCCCCTGATCCTTTAACAGAAGCTCCCCGCCATATTTTTCTGCCACTTTCCGCACTGAACGGATTCCCCTGCCGTGTTTTATTTTATCTTTTTTGCTTGTCTGTCGATAGGAACTTGTCCCGGATGGCTTGCTGTTCTTAATGGATAAAAGCAGTCTGCCCTCTTGAAACTTTGATTCTACATGAACATACCGTTTTTCCTGTTCCACTGCCATTGCTGCCTCTATCGCATTATCCAGAAGATTCCCATACAGAACACCCATGTCCCCGATATCCACGGATACTCTCTGGGGGAGCAGCGTTGTAACCTGCATCGGTATCTCTTTCTCTTTTGCCTTTATGCTTTTTACTTTTAATATGGCATTCACCACAGGATTTGCGGAATAAATGATCTCTTCTGCCAGCCGGATATCTCCCAATACTTCCTGCAGTCTGTCCTTGATCAGTTCCGCACTTCCCTGTTCCGCCGCTGCGAGCAGTCCCGTCAGCCGGTTCTTCATATCATGCCGGATGTCCTGTATCTGTTCCTGATACCGTTCCATGTCCTGATAGTATTCGTTCCGGTATAAGATTTCCCTCTGGATCATTTCCTCTTCGTGCTGTTTTTCTTCCACTGTCGTATACTTTTCAATCATCAGAAAGATGATATAGTTTGTGATGATAATGACAAAGATGATACACATGCACAGCACCACCATCTGTGCCGAGATTAATTCTTTTGCAACTTCTATCAGTAAAAAACAACTGATCAGGCTGCATAAAGGTATCATTGTCAACATATATTGCGTTTCTTTTGGCATTGCTGATAGTCGAATGCTTCTTCTAGATTTCAGTCTGCAAAACACCTCCACAATAGTTGCTTTCAAAAGTGCCATAAAAAACACGATAAAATAATATGAAACCGTGGTATCGTCCAACACCTTTTCCATGAATGCCTTATTAAACAAATATCCTAATGGTTCTGCAACTCCCATAATCCCCATATACAGCAGAACCGCAATCAGCCTGCTTGCAATCCCTGCCTCATACTGGCAGACATATACACAGAGAATTGCAACCATCGTCACAAAATTCAGCCAGCTTATCCCCATCTGGTTCACCGCACTTCCAATCAGCTCGCACACTATCAGCAGAAGGACCGAAAACTCCATGGAAGTTTTTCTGTTTCCGATGAACTCCTCTAAATATCTGCGGTAAATGCAGAGGTCAAAAAGATTTATGACAAGCCTCACCCCATATAATGCCATGTCACATTCCTCCCTGCACAAACGCTATGTGCTTTTCCGTCAGCTCCTTCCGGTACCCTCTTGTCACTCCCAGCTCTGTGCCGTCTGTAAGCATGACCATGCCGCTGGATACGGAATGAACATGTTTCAAATTAACGATAAAAGAGCCATGAACGGCGGCAAACATGCGCTCATCCAGTTTCTCCCATATTTCATTCAAATTCATGTTGGACTGATATTTCATTTTCTTTGTGTGGATAATCGCCTGACGCCCCCGCTTTTCCAGATACAGGATTTCGTCAAACTTCAGACTGTACCGCACCCTGCGGTAACTAAATGAAAAACTCTGATTGGTCAGATTCAGATAGGTTCCTGCCTTCTCAAACAGCACACGGAGCCTTTCTTCTGAGATTGGTTTTGGAATAAAATCAAATGTGACAACTTCAAATACACTTGGCATGTATTTGGTATAGCTGGTAAGAAACACCAGCAATGCCTTGGGATCTGTCTCACGGATCTGTTTTGCCACCGCCAGTCCGTCCATTCCAGGCATCTCAATATCAAGAATGTACATATCCGGCTTTTGCTCCGCATCTGCACATTCCCTCAATAATTCTTCCGGTCTGGTATAAAACGCATACTCCACCGCATAATCGATCATACGCAGTGTATAGCGTCTGATCCTTTCAATGTCCTGCTGATTATCATCGCAGATTGCTACCCTCATACATCGTCTCCTTCTCAATATATTTATCAAATATACATCCCGGAGACTGTGCTGCATTAACGGCCTGTCATCAGCTTTCTCATATACGCAAGCATACGGTCTATAAATGCATCCCGTTCCTCCCTGCTACAGTTTGCAAGGAACAGTTCAATATCAACCTTATGATTTGTATCCCCCGTAACCAGATAAGTCGGCTCAATCCTGTACTTCTCATACAAGATCAGCATTTTCTCCGGCTGTAAGCCATAGACACCGCTTTCGATTTTTCGATAATGCTCTACCCCTACATCCAGCGTCTCTGCAAAAACTTCCTGCGTATATCCACTGTTTTCTCTGGCGGTTTGCAACCTTTTTCCGATCTGTATATTGATTTCCT
The DNA here is from genome assembly GCF_041325975.1 of Roseburia sp. Lineage (NCBI taxonomy): Bacteria > Bacillati > Bacillota > Clostridia > Lachnospirales > Lachnospiraceae > Roseburia > Roseburia sp. The sequence continues at coordinate 445,596 of NZ_JBGLEJ010000003.1, forward strand.
TCTTCTCTGCTTTCATGGAATTCACCTCGCTTTTATGGTAATGATACCAACGAGAAATACCTGAAAACAGATTGCAACACAACACTTCAAAAGTCGTATTGCGACATATCTCCATAAACGAAAAGTGAGCAGCAGACACCAATCTGCTACTCGCCTTCTATCTTTCTTTATTCTAATTACATTTCCTGCTATTCCACCAGTTTCCCAAGCACCACATGATTATATTGGCAACTCACAATCTTTTAGCCAAAATCGCAGTTCCATAACAGTCACAGCAATTTTATATTTTACTTCGATTTCAACTTTTTCTAGTGGATTGGTTAAAAGCCTGTCAATATCCTGTTCCTCAACACCAGCCATCTTTGCTATCGTAAGCTTGGATATGCCGTGATAGGAAACAAGCACTTCCAAAAAACCGCTTAGTTGCCTATCCTTATCTTCAATCGCTCCAAAATACAGAAATCCTGCTTTACTAAGTATTTTAAGACGCAATGTAGGATCATCTGGCAAACATTCCACATTGCCCATTACTACTCCATCTATTGTTTCTTCAGTTATTTCTAAATATTTTGAAAGAGTATTTTTATTAAAACGATACTCCTCAATTAAAGAAGTCAACATTTCTGAAATATTTTTTGTTTTTATCATATTTGTGCCCTAACACATTGTTTCTTTACTCTGTCAACAATTTATCCAGCAACATCTGCCTATTGTTTATAAACATTTCTGTCACTTGATAACTCTCTGTTTCTTCATATTCACATAAATGTATGCTTCCATTATCAAAACAATAGATATCTGCATCTGGTATGCCTAATAAAATAGGTGAATGTGTAACTATAAAAAATTGTGCTCCCTCTTTTGCACATCTATATATTTGTATTAACAATGTAAGCTGTCTCTGAGGTGATAATGCAGCTTCTGGTTCATCAAAAAGATACAGACCATTTGGCTGCAAATTGTTCTGCGCTAACGCGAGAAAACTCTCTCCATGTGACTTTTCATGATATTTAACAGAAGGATGCGCAAAATCTGCATATTCTTCTTCCTGCGTTGCAACATTATAAAAACTTTCGGCTCTAAGAAAATATCCCCATTTTTCCTTCCGATAGCCTTTTGAAATTCTTATCGCATCACATAATTCTGAATGTGTATCATGCGTAGAAAAAACATAATTCTTTGTTCCACCCTCAGGATTAAAACCATGTGCTACGGCAAGTGCCTCCAATAAAGTGGATTTGCCACTGCCATTTTCTCCGACAAAAAAAGTAACCGGTTTGTTGAAATCAAGTTTTTTAACACCCAAAAAAGCCTCAATTCTCTTTAAATAACTATCGTTATCAATTCTATCCCAATCGAATGTTACTCCTTGTATAAATTGATTATTCATTTAATTACCTTTGCTTTATTTTTTTATCTGAATTGTACCGTCTGCCATGAAAAACTGTACGTTTAACTCAGACATAATATCTTTGTGCTGTGTCCGATTATATGCTAAAATTTCCCGGATATCGCTTGCGTAATCCTGATAGGTCAGGTTCCCGCCCGGATTATTTAACAGGTCATCCAGTGTTTTCGGCAGACCATGTATCGTTGCATTTTCCACGGAAAGGTCTCCAAGCGATACACTGCCACCGGTTGCCTTATGTAAAAATTTTTCCACATCCGTCGCAGCTTTTAACAGATACTTTTCTTTCTCAGACAATGCCTGTATTTCCGAATCCATAGAAAAATAAATATCCATCAGCTCCTCCGAATGCTTTGACAGAACATCCTCTATCTTCTGTTTCATTACATGATCATTGATACCATCCACACTTACCTGACCATCCGCCCCAATTTTTATGGAAAACGTGGAATCGGAACTATCCATTCCCGCTTCCTGCAAATCAGCAAATATCTTATCTTTTACTGTGGTATTCATTTTTGCACTTGCATTCGCACTATCCAGCTCTGCTGCGGTACAGAAGATATTTAAAAGTGCATTTTCCTGCTCGGTCAGTTCTTTGCCTGCTGCCTTCTTTTCCAGTAAATTGTGAATCTGCTCATCGTCCGGCACTGCCCCACCCTGCATGACCTCTTCTGCCTGTTCCTGATGCAGTTTCTCCATCTGCTCTGTATAATAGGCTTTGTACTTCTGCCGGATTTCCTTAATTGCACGCATTTCCTCCGTATCGGTTAAGCCTTCCTGCATCTGCTTCCTGACTGTCCCTTCATACTTCTGAACCTCTGCCATTTCCTGATAAGCTCCATGACTTTTATCCGCCTGTGTTGTCTGGAAGGAAAGATGATATTCGGCATCCGGGTTTACCATTGAACCGTCCTTTGCCTGTACTTTTACGGTATAACCCCGGTTGTCCGAATTCCAGTTCGGTATGGTAATACTCAGACCTCCATTTCCATTCTCTTTCCCAATGCCAACCTGACTGCCTTCCTCATCATACAAAACCATCTCATAATCACAGCCTTCCGGTATATGATCTAAAGTGATCGTAATATCCTTATTATAGGTATTCTTCGCGAAACTTAATGCCCGGTACTCTGTAATATTGAATTTGTAATAATCCACATCTTGTGTATCCGATAAATTTCCCTTTAAATATCCATCCGGCTTATTGATAAGTGCCGTCAGATCCAGTGTTCTTCCAAACACATCCTGATCCGTATATTTATTTGTTTTCCAGAAATAATCATTGGAAACTTTACTGTTTTCTACTGCTATGTTGTTATCAGTAGGTAAACCTTTTTTCTTAAAATCATATCCTACAAGCTGCGTATGCATCTCTACTGTGCGGGTTATTACCATCTTTTCCTTCTCCTTGTGTATAATTGTTTTTCATAATACTTTCCTATATTCTTATGCTTTCCTGTCAAAAGACGGCTTCTCTTCCAAATAATCCGGCAGTTCTCCCAATTCAGAACTTTGACCATTCTTTTGCGCATGATATTCATTGAAGTAAATTCCGTAAAATTCTCTTTCTTTTTCCCGCTCAGCCGGAGTTCTTTCACATCCCCATCCGTAACCATCTCCCAGATAGGTCAGCACTTTTGTTCCCTGATAAGAAATGTCGGCACCATATCCTCCACCTGTCAGAATCGGACATTCCAGTGTGCCTCCTCCCGCCAGAACAAATTTCTTTTCCGCAAGGTTGTTATTCTTCCCCTCTGCCCTCTCCAGAAAATCAAGCAGTGATAATTCTCCGATTCCCTTGCATTTCGGATTACTGTTTTTTTGTCTTTTTACTGCATTTTTCGCCTGCTGATATAATGCCTTTCTGTCAGGGGATACATCGGATATGTATTCTGCACATAATTTTGTTCTCTGCCTGTGAATAGATTCTAATTCCGCTTTGTTCGTTGTATTGGCAGCTCTCTGAGCCAGTTCTTTAATCTCCGCAACAAACTCCGCCTGTGACTTATTGCTTTTCCCTGCACTTGGAATCATAGACCAGTCAGGTTCGCCGTTTCTCAGTGATGCACTATATTTTGTAATAGCAGAATTCGCTGCATTCGAAATCGAAATTCCCATAAATCCACCTCGCATTTCATAAATAAATCTATCCCTTTATATCTACTGACTTTCTGCCACTCTACTCTCTGGTGATGTCATCCAATTTTATTTGAATTGCATTATATCACTGTATTATGGAAATCAAATCGTATCATTAAATGTACTTCCAACATTACCAGTTACTGCATTCGCATTTGCAATCTGCTTTACAAACCTGCTAATGTCCTGATCTAATACATTCGTTAAAGAATTATTATTCGCCGTATTGCGAATACCACTTGCCTGATATACAGGTGTCATAAGTTCCCTATACTGTTTCATTGTAGCATTCAGAGCCTTTTCATCCTTCATATCCACATTTTGAAATAAGGTTTTTATAGTCGACGAAAGTTCTTTATTTGATGCAGACTGCACAACACTTCCTCTTTGTGTAGCACCTTCCAAATTAGCCATTAATGTCTTTCTTGTCTGCTCTGGTAAATTAGCCATCTGGCTTTTCAGTGAGTCTGCTGCCTTATCACTGAGTTTCATCCGGGTGTTGTAATATGTATTCAAATTTCCTGTGTTTCCCACACCTTCCTGTTCATCAGTAAAATATCCCTGACTATTTTGACGTTCTTTTTGTGCCTGCGTGAGACTATTTATATATTCCTCCATACTTTTGTTTATGACGGCAGCCTGTTCTTCTGTAAGATTTTCTTTTGCATAGCTGCTTACCATATTTGTTGCAATTCCCATAGACGCATAATCTTTGTAATCCAAATCACTTCCCTTGGCAGGCAAAGCGGAAATTGCATTTCTCACAACTTCTTTACATGCTTTCATTTGGGCATTAGTGAATGTAACACCATCTATCTCATATGTAATGTTATCCCCTGTTTTAGAGAAAACATTATCTACAACTTCACTTCTGTCCACACTCAATGTCCTTGACTGATTCTGTTGTTTCTGTTGCATCTCCCTTACTTCCTCATCAGACATTTTTCTCATTGTACCAGATGATTTTTCCTGTAGCTTCTCTGACGTATTTCCCGCATACTTTTTGGTTACAGTGTTAATCACATCGTAATTCTGGGAAATCAACCCCGTATTCATATAATTGTTCACACTAGACGTTTTATAATACCTCCATTCTTTCATTAGGCTGCTTCTTACCGTTTGTGTTGATACCTACGGATTGCAGCAATATATATGTTGATAAAGTTTACTTATTTTCATTGCCTCCCACATCCATCTGAATCTGATATCTTGGAATCGTCCCATTTTCCTTTTTATAAGCCAGAACATCATAAATCATCTGCTTATAATCATAGTATTTTGATACTGCATCTGCATGATTCACAAGGTCTGCAATATTTTCTGGCAGTCCGCTGATAAAATTACTGGAAGAAGCTCCCGTCCCGGATGTTATTTCCAAATCATCTACTGTTACGTTCCCATTTGATACCTTATTCAAAAAACGATCTAATTCCTCTACATAGCCAGCCAGACGATATTCCTGATCACTCATATTTTCTACGGTCTGTGAATGACTCAGATATGAGTTTTTTATCTGCTGCATAAATCTATCTTCCACGAGTTTTTTCACTTTTTCATTGTCTTCATCACTCAGTCCGGTCACACGCACTTCTCCCGCAGAGGAAATCGAAATATGCATGGTACTATCCAATGAAATCCCTGTCTCCTGCAAAGCATCCCTAAAATCATTCTGGAATCTCCGATCTGCTTCATCGGCTTCTATTTTTTGTATATCCTTGATGTTGCCATAGATTTTCACATAGGCTTCTTCCGCATCCGTGAGTGTTTCACCATTTTGTTTTCTTGCCAGCATTTGTGCGGCACTCTCATTTCCAGAATATTGCAATTCCTCAGGAAGTGCCTCAAACTGCTCTTTATGAAGTCTGTCAATGCCTTCTTTCTCTAAACCCTTTCTCATATTTTTCCCCGTTAAGGAATCCAGTAAGCTCTTTTCCCCATTCTGAAGTTCGCGACCATTTCTCTCCTGTGCTTTTTCAAGGGCTTGTGCTGCTGTTTTAGGCATCTCCCCCTGTGCAAAAGTAAGGGTGTAATTTTCATCCAGCTTAACGGCAGAACCATCTGCTTTTTCTATCTTTAAAACAAAATCTGAGGAATTTGACCAGTCACATGGAACTTTTATTGTCTTTGTTCCATCCCCATTATCTGTCGCCATTCCAACCTGATTGCCATCCCTGTCATAGATAGTCATATTGTAATCACAGCCTTCCGGGACTTTCATTGTAATGTAAACCGGTCTGTGATTTAAACACTGTGAACCCGCATCTATTTTCAGGTAATCTACATCACTGTCACTGCTCAATGAACCAATAAAACGATTATTCTTATTGGTGCCAACGATCAATAACGATAAATCCACAACTCCCGAACCGTATCCTTTTACCGCTGCACTTGCAGATGCCCCCGTAAAGGCATTACGATAAAGATTATTGTCTCCATCATTTTTTTCCGTCAGAACAAATTCATCACCTAAGTCCTTCATTTTTGATTGGCATACCGGAGCCGGCATATGATATGTATAATTACCACAAATATTCTTATATTGACTATGATTCTGAATGATTCCAATTCCCATACATGGTTCTCCTTCTTTCGTAATTCTTCAACCAGTTTTCCAAAAAATATTATATTTCTAAAGCACAGAATACCATTGTCTGTTCATACGATCAGCTTCATACTGGTATGTAATCAGCTGGTTCATGTCCTTTAAACCGCTCTTTCCATATAAAATGCTTAAAGTCATATCTGGCACATTGTTCCATCCTCTGGTTGATATCGTTGTAACCAGGTCATGTATCCAATTCTTCATTTGCTGCTTAAACTCTTTCGGAACTTTTCCAGAACTTTCAACTGCACTATCCACTAAGTCCAATATATTCTCTCCCGACTCCGTATAATATGTCCCATTTTTTTCCTCAAGTTTGTCTAATTCATATCCTGTATAACTATAAACCTGATGATATGCTTCGTATTTCATCTTTGATTCCTCTGTTACTTGAGAACTCTCACAGCCATCTTGTGTTGAGCAATAATAGATATGCTTATAGAGATTTTTCCCATTATTACCTACATTTAAAGCATTCTGCATCAACACCTTTGTTTCTTCATCCACACCATCTACCGTTATCTCGTAACTGTATGGATCGACAGTAAAAGTACACTCTTCCTTAATAGAAGATGTATCTACACCAGCCTGCTTTAAAATATTTGAAATCTGTGAATTTACCAATGCTCTTTCAAATTGGATTTTATCCGAATCTACACTGTCGCCGTCTACTTCAATTCCCCTGAACAAAGAATCCTGATAATTTACACCATTTATTTTTCCTGTCCGGCACATCTGCATCTCATAATTATATGCAATCCTACGTTCTGTATCAGTCAAATTAGTCTCGTAATACTCTGAACTCTTATCAAAATACTTGGAATGAATATAATTTTCTGGGTTAGAATGTGTTTTTGCTTCTGCGGCAAGCTTAGAATACTTTTCCGTTAATGCCGCCCTAAATGCTTTACCTGTACTCATATATTCACTTGTTTTCGCATTAATCTGTGTTCCTGCATTCTCAATGAGCTCTTGATTCGTTTTTTTTGCTGAAGCTATATAGGACTTTAAGTCAATGCTGCTGTCAATACTTGTGTTATGTGTTCTTCCACTTGTACTTTTTGTCAGTTTTTCCTTTCCCGATGCACTTATCGTTAAAGTATCTCTTGTGCCTCTACAACCAGTGTTTTGACTGCTTGCCGCTTTTTGTTGTTGACCAAACAGAACATTAAGCAACGACTGATTAGCATTAATTCGGCTGTTAAAAAATATATTCATAATATCACCAACCTCCTTCTTCTAATATTTTATAAACAAAATTATTGTTCATCCAATAATTTGATTATAATCATGTAATAATTCAGATTTTATCATGAGATACCATCTCAATGCTCTTTTCATAACTAGAAGCTGCTGTTGACACCAATGACTGAATATTGACATTATCACTGTTAGCATTTGAGTTATTCAATAGATTGGACAGTCTTTGTTTACTTTCATATGTCCGACTTCTATATACATCTTCCTTTTGTTTACGTTTTATCAAATGTTCCTTTTGATTTTTTTCAATCTGTTCTTCAATAAATTCCTCCAACCGCTTATGACGTTTCTCCCACCAAGTTTCTCCATCATTAGCTGTTTCTAGTCCACTCTTTCCTACCGGACCTGCATAACCATATCATTCTTCCGGTGACGCTCCAATAACATCAAAGCTAACATTATTTGATCCTACAGATAAACCTTTAACTGAATATGCTGAACGAACTCTGTTCAAAACATAGTTCTCATATTCAGGATCGTTTTTCATTCTTTCAAAAGCCTCTTCTTTAATTACAATTGCCCCTGAAGAAAATGTGGAACGAACCCATCCGCTTACGGGAAATTGAGATATTTCATTCATAACCCATTGTTTATACTCATCCAATGTCATCTCATCTTTTGATTTTTCAGAAACCACGCTATTGTTTAAAGCATTGTTTATCTTAGGCGGATAATCAATAGTCACATCTCCCGGAAATTTTACTGTATCAGATTTTTCACTACTTCCATTACAAACCGTTTCTACAATTTTTTCTGAAGATTTTTCCGATACTTTTCCACTATTCTTATTTTGTACAAAACTTGTATAGGTGTTTCTATATGGATTGACACCTATATCTCTTACATTTGCGCCAAACATAATTATTCTCCTCCTAGCTTTTTGCTTATTCCTTCTACCAGTTCTGTGTAGTCGTCAAACTGTGTACTCAATATTTCATCCTTTGAAAAAGTAATTCCAAACTCTTTTTCCACTTCTAAGAATAACTCTAAAAGATTAGCAGCAGAAAAACCAATTTTACTTGACAGAAATCTATGCTCTTTCAGCATTTCAACTTTATCCGCACTACAGCCGAACTTTTCAATAAAAACTTTATCCAACTTATCTTTTATATTTTTATTTGATACCGTCACACTGTATATTTCCTTTCTTGTTTAGCTTCTAAATTGTTCTATGTCTATTATATCTTAACAATTTAATCAAAGTACTTTTCTGAAACTGTACTCATACATATCCGAATACATGTTATCATGCGGTTGGGGCGTCAGCCTTCTATCCAATGCCGCCATATCCACCGTAAAACCACTGTCTGCCACAGAAAAAGCACCATTACTGAATTTAAACTCCGAAGTGAAGTCTGGAATCCCCAGATCACCGCTTGTCCTATTATGTCCTATAATATTTATCAATGCATCCTTTATCCGCTCTATCTTGGCATTGTCTTTTGTTTTGTTGATCAGATTAGCGGCTTTTTCCGGCAGCCCGCCAATCTTTCCGTCTGGTGTCAGGTAAAGGTTCTCCAGAGAAATATCTTCTCCCGTAACTCCTTTTAAGTAACGCCTGACTTCCTGCACATCCGTGGCATACTGCCATGTATTGGACGTCAGATTTCCCACACTGTCAGCAATTCCTGTGTAATACTGATACATCCGGTCACTGTACTTTTCCTCTACCAGTTTCTGAACCTGCTCCCGAACCTCTTTGTCTTCAATGCCACTCACCGTTACATTCCCATTGCTTTCAATTTTTATCTGCATTCCCTCCAGCTCATCACGAGAGATCCCTTTGCTTTCCAGATCCTTTACAAAATCCTCGGAAAAATCATTTTTCAGTTCCGCCTTCTGCTGTGCTTTCTCAAAATCTTTCAGGTTTGCAAAAATCTTCACATACTCCATTTCAGCATCATCCAGTGTCTTTCCTTCCGCCATGTTCTGCAACAATTCATCCACTGTGCGCCCGCCTTTGTATTTCTTTTCTTCCGTCAGACTTTCAAACTGCTTCTGGTGGAGTTTATCCATTTCTTTTGTATAATTTTTCTCTGTATCCATCAGGACTTCATTATATTTGTCGAGGTATTCCCTCCAATTTTCATCTTTCCGGCTGTATGCACCGTGAAGGTTCCCGAATGCCTCCCTTATGGCATCGGTCTTTTCCTGTTCTTTATTTTCCGTAACCTTGAAACTGATTTTATAATAATCATGCGGAGAAACTTCTTCCCCATTTTTGTTTTCTATTTTGATACAATATTTATTGGTATTTGTATCCCAGTTCGGGATGGTCAGTGTTTTACGTCCTTCCCCGTCCCATTCTGCCTTTCCGACCTGATTGCCATATTCATCATATAAGGTGAGGTCATAATCACAGCCTTCCGGCATGTCCATGTATATTTGAACCCCAAAATAATTCTGTATGGTTCGATTAAATGGAATGGAAAAGTTGTAGAAATCCACATCCTTTTTATCACTGAGATTTCCTTTCAGACTGCTGGTTTCGTCCTTAATCAGAAAATCCAGATCCAGAAACGTACTTCCCTTCTTCTTGTCCGAAACCTCATAAGTGGTATGCTGTCTGCGATAAGTGTCATTGCTGCCAAGTGTACAGGAATCTTCCTGAAGTGTCATATTTTTCTTCAGTTTCCCTTCAAAAAATGCCACTGTTTCCTTTCCAGACATGAAAAAAATCGGTTTTTGACGAAATGCCGCCCCATATGTAGAATGATTACTGTTTATTTCCATTTCTTATCCTTCCTCCCGAAAAATATCTTACCTGTATTCTTATGCTTTCCTGTCAAAAGATGAGCCTACAGTATAACAGGATTATCCGGTAAAATAATACTGCTTTTCTCATATGCTGCCGCCGCCAACTGGCTATTTAGATATTCGTTTTGTACAGCTTTTCGTCTTGCCTGTGCTCTTTTTACTGCTTCCTTTTCCTGTTTCTTCAAAATTATAGAAATTGATACTATGCATATGTATCAAAACCTACCTTATTTTTAGTTGTCGCTTCTATAGCAATCATATTTTCTGTTTTTTTATCTTCTTTTTCTTTATCCTCTTTCATTCTCTCCAGCCATTTGTCAATTTCTGAATCCGTACCAGTCTCTCCAAAAATGCCACAGGTTGTCATTTCGGTTCCATTATTCGTAAACTTAAACTCCACTGATATCAGTTTACTACCATGACTTATTGCCGCCTTCTGTGCATTTCGTATAACATCTGGCATAATTGCTAAATTTTCCTCAAGCCATTTCGCAGTTTTTTCATCTCCACATGCCTTTCGCATTACACTTCCGTCAATCAATACAGAAGCATTTTTGCATGGAGTCAAACATTTATACTTGTTAGTCAAATACTTTGAATAGTCTGATACATTTTTAAACTTATTGGCTGAATTCATAGTGTATCCTGCATAATAATTCTTTTCACTATTCTTTGATGGCTTTACATTTTCATTTTTTACATTTCCGTATGTGTATGTATTGGCATACGATGATACTCCATTAATTCCCATACTGCATCTCTCCTTTCTATTTAGCCTTGATTTTTTATTTGCAGGCTATTGGGTTTTGTTCGATACGCTTACTGCCATTGTAAAATTTGTCTCATAAGAAGCTACTGCCTGACTTATTGTGACAGTCTTAGCAGACGAACTACTCTCAGCCACCAATCGAGTTCTGGCATCCTGAGCGGATAACCTTTTATTTTGCGCATATTCTTCATAAGCTGTTCTTTCCGCTTGTTTTTTCTGAATCCGCTTTTTTTCCTGTTGTTTCTTTACCTGATTTTCTATTCTCTTTTTATTTTCTATTCTGCGCTCCCAAAAACTATTTTTTGACTTATCATTAAAAATCTTCCCACCATTCCCATTGTTATAACCAGCACTCCACATCTCAGCATGACATTCTTCTTTTGATGCTCCATAATATATTGTAGAAAACGCTCCTCCGCATATACCGGACCATTTATCTGGTTGTGACCAACCCACTTGCAAATCATTTAATACCCATGCTTCATACTCTGGATCATTCTTCATTGCTTCAAAACCCGCCTCTGAAATTGTAACAGATATTGACTCGCCTGCTCTTGTGGGGTGCATTGGAATTTGAGATATTTTATTGTAAATGTACTGCTTGTATTCCACCATCGTCATATCTTTAGCAGACACAGAACCTATTTTTGAATTGCCCACTATACTTCCACTAGCTTCGCTCTTTTCTCTTACACTATCCGCAAACCTTGTATCTTCCTTCTCCTGATCTTTAGCCGCATTTTTCTGTTGGTACTGATTGTAAGCCCGTGTCATATAGTTCACATTAATTGTATTACTCATAGTAACCTCCTTTGCTTTCTTTATCGGATAAAATAACCTGTTCTCCTAGTCCCATATCATCAAACGACCATATTACGCATACAAAGACCATCTCTTTACAAGATGACCACTGCCTTAAATTCATTTTCATCGCAGGAAAGCACCATATCACCGCCATATTTATCCACAACTGCTTTTACATTTAACAATCCAATGCCGTGATGATCCCCTCTTTTGCTCTTTATTGTGTCATTTTCAATTTCCACCTTTTCTGTCACCGGATTTCTCACCGCAAATATCAGTTTATGATCTTCGCACTCTAATTTCAGATGAATGACCGCTTTTCCGGTATTTTTCAGTACCTTTTCACTCTCCCGGATTGCATTATCCAGTAAATTGGAGAGCAGAATCACGATCTCTTCCTCCTCCAGACAGATCTCCTGCAAATCCCCTACTTTTAGGATCACTGCTATGTGTTTCTCCTGCATGCTGCGGTACTTCTGGTTTAAAACAGCATTGACCACCGGATGGTTCGTGTTGATTGCCGACATCTCGACAGCTATGCTCTCTGTCAGCTTCTGCGTAAATGAAAGTGCCTCATCTGTGTGTCCATTCTTTATCAATGTCTGGATCGTGGAAAGCTGATTTTTATAATCGTGCATTTTTCTTCGCTGACGCTCATAGATTTCTTCCCGATCCTGATAATCTGCAATCCGGTTTTTCTGATTTTGTTCTGTAAGCACCGCAATTTTTATTCTCTCTTCTTTTTCAATGGTATTCTGCATGAACTCCATAAGGATAAGGTTAATCGCAACCAGTCCCACCGAAAGAAATAAAAATACATTCTGCATGTCAATACATCCCGGCATACTCATATCAGTTTCTATGCCAGCACATCAAATGTCGAAACTCCATTTTCTGTCACTCCTGTAGAAGTTGAAGTACCTAGCAGTTCCACCAGTTTTCCTGTTAGGTCTGCCACATCTTTTCCATCAATTTTCAGATTATATTGCCGTTCTTCCTGCTCCTGTTTTTCGGCACGCTGTTTTTCCAGCCGTTCCTCTGTCTCTTTCTTTTCTGCTTTCCTTTTCTCGAGTCTTTCTTCAAGTTCTTTCCTTGCTTTTTCTGTTCCCGGATCAACCTCATCTGTTACCAGTACTTCTTCTGTTATGCTATCATATCCATTTATTGTATCCGTTACACTCAGTACCTTACAGCCACGAGCACTTTGAGCAGCTTTCAATTTTTCGATACTTTCCGGTATTAAAGATAGATTATACTCCAACCATTGTTTTGTCTTTTCATCTCCCATAGCCTTTGACAAAAGAGAACTGTTTATATTTACGGAATAATCCCTGCTTCGTAAACAATCGTATTTTTGTGTTAAATAGTTCTTATATTCATGGGCATTCTTATATGTCCTGCCCGTTTTGTTTCCAGCATTTTGTGTATTGCCATAACTATTCGTATATGACGCATAAGTTCCTATTCCTGTAACTGCCATATTAACATATCTCCTTTCATTATTCGGAGTCCTTCCAACTATGCCACCTGTTGGATTTCTCTCACCTACATCTATACTTTAAAATCTAATCCACCAAGAGTATCATCCATCTGATCTAAAATACTTGTATCAAATGCATCTCCCGGCTTCCATCCAGGATTATTTTTCTTTACCAGTGTCTCCATTCTTGAAGCATAATCTCCAGCCATTCTGCTCAATGTCCACGAAGCGGAATTTCGCTGTTCAGAAGGAATCGTATTCAAATACTGTTTGATTACATCATGTCTCTTGCTTTCTTCTGGTATATATGCACCATTGCTACTGATAAAATCCTGCTTTACAACCTTTTCTAAATCCGACTTCACCTTATCCGATACAGACACTATCTTTTTCCAATCCTTACCATTGATACAACGGTCTGCCTGTTCCTTTGATAAAAAAGGTACACCATCTTTATTATAGTAATAATTGTTATTTCTATATTGACACCCAGAATCTACGGTCGTAATCCCAGTCTGCTTGTGTGAAGAATTTTTCTGAAATAAGAATTTGTTTATTAGCAAACTTTGCGAAAATAAATTTTTATTGTTAATATTTACATTCATATTTCACTCTCTCCTATAATACAAAATTGTAGCCACATTACATTTTTAATATGTATAATATACTTTTATTGTTTCAGTGGATGTTGAAACTGTTCCTTTTGTAACAATCCATATTTTCCACTTGCCTGACGGATCAAAACCATTAAAATCATTAATTGTTATTGTTCCACTCTTACTTACTGTTGTATAATTAACATTTCCATTGCCATCTTCTACATATAAATAAAACGAATCACTTCCTGAACTAACCCTACTATACACCTCTATTTTTAAAATCTGAGGATTTGATCCACTTACAGACCCTGATGAAACAGTTGAAATATTTGATACTGTCCCATATACAGAATTTAATTTTGTTGTTGTCTTAGTCCAATAATTTGTAGCCCTCACTGATACAGTAGAATTTATAGTTATTGTTTCTTCTGCCGGTGCAACTTCTGCTGCCGATACAGGAGTTACAAGAAGAGCTGTGCATAATACGATTCCACTCAAAAAATAAGATATAATTTTCTTCATCGTAAATACCTCCATAATAATATTTCAAAATAATATGGCTACAATTTCTTTCATCAATTTTTAATCACCAGTTTACAACTTTATAAATGGTAGACTTGTTGATGAATCAACCGATTTAAAGCCTTTTTCACAGCATTTGTTTTTATGTGTGTTTCGACATTTTTGACGAAAGTGGCAAAAAATATCTGTCTGCGAATACCCTGGCTTAATTCAAAACGAAATTCCTGTACACTCTTTGTGCGATATTCAGAAAAAGTTTTATCCTGATACGGCAAAAGTTTCATGGCACAATAGCTGATATTGATCAGATTGACCAGCATTTCAATCCCTTTGCAGCTCCGCACCATATAGCTGCAAAAAGACCAGAATGTTTTCTGCTCATAGTCGCTTGTCTCAATATTCCAGCGAAATGAGTACAGAAACAGTGGGATATATTTCATCCAGTCACTGCCGGTCTGATTCAATGGTGCTTTTTCCTGCCATGCACAGAAAATCTGCAGTTCTTCTGGAAAAATCGTACTGAAAACAGGCGTTTTTTACCATGCTCTTTTTCTGTGGCTGTGACATAAGCCAGAACTTCCTGATTGCCAAAGATTCTGGTAAAGACACGGCGGACACCGGTATAGTAATCACCGATTTTTTCACCGGAAAAGGTAAAGTCAGTCTCAACAGAAAGCTGTTTTCCATGTTTAGCCGGACGCCCCCTGCGGCCGGTATGTGCAGGAGCAAGGTCATACATAACAGAATCAATCCTTGCATTACCAATAAGATCCAGGTTCGGATATTCATTGACAATACAGACCAGATTTTGTTTCGTATACCAGCTGTCACAGAGAATAATGACATGTTCCCTGCTTTGAAATTCAGGCATGACTTTACGGATCATGGTGGCAGCAAGTTCCAGTTTGGATTCTTTTTTCTTCCACATACGGTATCCAAGCGGAACGGAAAGATAAGAGATCTTATCCTGATTCCACACAGGTACGCAAAGCATGATACTTACAAAACAGTGTCCATTCAGATAGTTAGAACTGTTTTGTGCAGCATGGTCAAACAGTTTTGAAACGTTTTCTCAAATATTAATCGTCAATAAATTACAATCAGGCATTATTAACATTTGTGTTTGTCATAATCATATCGAATGGCTTGAGTATTTAATTTCCATCAATGTAAACTTATCTTCTTCCAAAGCATTAATCTTTAGCCTTTAAATTTTAACACTCATCAATAACTGCGATAACTGATTTTGATTATGATGAATCATTGTATATTTTTCCTTAAATGATGTGATTGCACCATACATTTTCTCAGTTAAATTTTCTGGGATTTCGTCCTTTCCCTTTGTTTTCTGTTCCCCAATGTAATCTGACGCTAATGCAGACCTTGATGTAATTTTTGAAATTTTATTCATTTCTTCACCGATAATTCCACGGGCATGCTGATTTGTTGTCTCCATTGTCACAAAATCATCCACCGTTTTCTTATATGCTACATCTAAATTGCTTAATTCTTCATCCCGTGTAAGCTTACGAGGTCCATTTTCATCAGCTACATATATTTCTCTGGTTCCATTTTCATAGCCCTTCACAATTTCATCATATAATTCTGCGTATGCTTTAACATAATTATTTGCCTTGTCAGTAATATTTAAGACACTTTTTCCTGTATCAACATTTTGATTCTGCTGTGCTGCCTTCTTTTGAATTTCATAACTATAATCAATATCACTGATTTTTTTACTCTCTAACAGTTCCTTTCTTTGAACCACATCATCATATTTTTCCTGTCCACTCTGCTGTATACGATTACGATAATACTCCAATCCCTCATTAGAAATCGAAAGCTTTACGGATTGTTCCATCGTATGTTTTTCATTTGCCTGCTTATTTTCTTTCTGAACTTTAGCATCATTTTTTTCTATTATGGGATTCATATTATTCATATAACTAGATATTTTCATATTTTTACCTCTTTCAATTATTCAAATATCCCTGATCCAGTTCTTCTTTCGACCAGACTCTTTCATACGTTCCACCAATTTCGTCAAAAACCTTTTGCCATGTAGAAAATTTATGGATTTCCTCCATGCTATCCTTGTTATTCTGAAGCCATTCATACAGCTTTTCATACATAAAACCAGAAAACCGGACACTCCAATTGTTTTTATAATTTTCATTGTCACTGTATGACATTCCATCAGCTCCTATGGATATAATTCCCTGATCTGTCCGTTTTGCCATTCCTCTAATCTCTAAATCAGCCCAGATAAAACCTTCTTCCCGACTCTCAATTAAATTAGGGTATTTGTCAAAATACATCTCCGCTAATTCTTCATACCTCTTCCGATCCGCTTCATTTTGCAGAAGAACCTTGCCACCTCTGCCTTCTTCACCGTCTTTTACTAAATACTGGATGCCGGTACCTGAATGTGTATTTAATGTAAATCCCTGCAAAGTCTCCACATCCAGCGAATCTTTATCCATTACATTCTGCAATGCATCTTTTAATTCATCATCTAATACCAGGGCATCGTAACTCATCGTTCCATGCTCAGAAATCAAAAACTGCTTTCCTGTTGTTTCATCCTGTCTTATTTTTATATCAGAATAGGAAAATGCCCCCAAACGCTCCCCGTCTTTATTGTATATATCAAAACATTCAGCTTCATTATCGGGTACGATTCTATAATTTTCGGATTCGTACTCTGAATATTCCTGTTTCAAAGTATTTATCGTTTTTCCTGACAGTGCCAGATAAGAATCCATCACTGTACTTTTCTTAGCACGATTGATATCCGCTCTACTGCTAATATCCTCCTTATCCACCGTCTGAGCCAAAGTGTCAGCCCACTTATTCTGGTTCCGATTTGGTTTTAGGTTGTTATAACCTGTTGAATAACGGCTCTCCGCTCCTATACTTCCAATCATTTTTTAAATTCCTCCCGACATTTTATTCTCTTATTTTAGATGCCAACACGGTATAAAATTCTTTTTCCTGTTGCAGATATGCTGCCCTTTCATCTGTAACGGCTGCCAGCGGATTTTCTATTCTCTCCAATACTTTGTCGATAGCTGCTAAATAACTTTCTTTCGTTTCACCAAAAATATTGTCATCACCACCTGTCAGAAAATCCTGCTCTACCGATAGCTGCGTTAATATACTGGTTACATCCGTCTGAAATGGATTAAAACCAGTTTCTTCCAATGTTTCCTGCCATGCTGCCTTGACACTCTGCGGCACTGTCTGAAGGTAATAACCACTCATATAAGCAATCTGCTTTTTGGTTTTTTCGTCTGCAAACTGATAGGTTCTGTTATTCGCTTTTTTTGTACTTTTTCCTTTCGATGGAATATAAGACCAGTTTGGTTCTCCATTACTACCAGAAGTAATTAGCTGTTCCCTTCCAACTGTTCCTATATTTGAAAAAGAGATTCCCATAAATCCACCTCCAACAGCTTGAGGTTTTCGTATAAAATTTTATTCAACCACTTCTTAAAGCGGTTCATACTTTCTGTCATCCATTGGTCACACTCTAGCTTCAAACATACTTTGGCTAACACCTTTCATCCACATATTCTGTGCTGCTCCATATCCTTTTTCCTGCCCTATATCATACAATCCACTGCTGTCAAAGCCTATTTTCAACACTAAATCATTTTCTTTCTTCCAGCCATTCTTAGCATATTCTAGCCATCTCTTAGAATAAAGTTCATACCCTGCACCATTTTTAGATTTTTCCTTAAACAATGCAAGTAAATCTGTACCATCCTCTGCAATAAAAGTACCATTTTTATATGTCGCATTGCGTGCATCATACCCGGTTGTCTCATACACTTCATGCCATAAAGAATATTGGTTTGCCTTTGTCATATTTGCCTGCGAATTAACAATTTCATTATCTGCATCATGCGTACAAATCCACGCATGTGTCCATATATTTTTCGCATTATCCCCTTCATTCAGTAATTTTTCTATCTGCGATAATGTATCTCTATCTGCATTTCCGGACACCTTTAGCTGATATGTATATGGGTCAATAGAAAATACCAAATCTGCCTGTTTTGATATTGATATCCCATTCTTTGAAAACAGATTTGATATCTGCTGATTTACAACACTTCTGGCATACTGTTTTTCCCTGTCAGTATTGCGTACATAACCAACACTTCTTGAACCACCTGTATATACATCCTTGTAATTTCTTAATGCATAATCATACCGGGCAAATCCAGCCGAATATTTTCCTCCTGTTTGTAACATTCTTTTCTCATTGCGGTAAGCTATGGAACGCTGATCTTCTGTCATATATGAGCAAAAATTAGGTGAGGTCACATCACAATATTTTGATTCGATATATGCCATTGGATCAGAATGAGACAAATTTTCTTTGTACACTTTATCATAATGCTCCTGCAAAACTTTTTGTACGAAACGATCCTCCTCTGTAAGTCCATCATACTGATATCCTACAGTTGTACCAGCGCTGGAAGTATTGGGCAGGTTGTTTAAATCCCTGCCCGCTGGAATGTTGTTATAATAGTCAGAATTATTTACAGTAACCATATTATCCCCCTGCCTTATATAAGTCTTATAATCTGTATCATGTAAATCATACTGGAACCTTATCGATAAACTTTTTTCATTTTATTTTCCACATTTTTTCTTCATTATTCGGAGTTCTTCCGACTATGTCACCTATTAGATTTCTCTCAGCCTCAATATGATATGTAATCCAAGTTCTCTTTTTTTCCTATGTTCAAATGACTAAGCACTATTTATACTTACTATTTGCATTTGGCAAATTAAGATATGTATCCATACTTTTCGTCCAAAGCAACGATAAGTCAAACCTTCCCAATTTGTTTAAATCTTCTATGTTTTTTTTGAACATTGCGATAAAATCTCTTCTGTCGTTAAGTCCCATATTACCAGCTTCAAGCGGCAGAGACGTGAAACCTCCCTGCTTTTCCACTTTGTAATGTGCCTCCAATGCACGCATTTCGACTACTGTAGCATTTGATGGATTAACATCATTGATATAAATTCTTTGCTCAAACTCTTTCCCGTTTTCATCCACACCTTTCGCTAACACCACAGGATTTTCATCCGTCGAATCATCCGCATATTTAAGACAATAAGAAAGACCTGTACCATTACCTCCTGTCCACAACATATTATCTGTTGTAAATATCTGATATACCTTCGGTGTTTCTGCCGTATAAAATGTCTTTTCCGCAGATGCAGGTGCTTTCATATAATTACTTTTTTGTTGACCGTACAATGAAGATACGGTATCCAGACCAGAACCAATGTTCATATTTCTGTTCCTCCAATCATTTTATCTGAATTGTACCGTCTGCCATGACAAACTGTACATTTAACCCAGACATAATATCTTTGTGCTGAGTCTGTTTATATGCTAAAATTTCCCGAATATCGCTTGCGTAATCCTGATAGATCAGATTCCCTCCCGAATTATTTAATAGGTCATCCAATGCTTTCGGCAGACCATGTCCCTCCTATTTACCATTGCATCTACCCATTTATCACATTCATTCCTTTTGAAATGCTTTCAACTTTCACCGAATCCTCAAATGTGACTGTCATCTGTGTATCGTAAGTTTTCCATTCAAACTGTGACCAGCTTACACCGTTACCGGTATGATCATAAGCCTTGATTGCATCGTTATATTGCTTTTTTTGTTTTTCTGAATATTCCGGCACATTTTCAGTATTATTTATTTCCAACAACATTCTTAAACTATCCGGCACTCCATCTAACGCTTTTCTCCACGCTTCACTCTGTTGCTTTGCAACCGCCATCTCATACTGCATAACATAATCCTGATATGCCTTTTCTCTCGCGGCACTTGCTTCTTTATCTACCTTTAACAACTGCCGTTTGGTATCTTGCTTCATAAGCATTAGACGCTTTTGACAACAGCCTTTCATTGTTCCACGACCGTAATAATCGGCTTCTTTCCTGTTCCTGCTTTGCAATCTTTTCATTCAACATTTCCTGCTGCTGTTTTTTAACCTGCGCCCGTTTTTCCAGATATTCTTCCAAAAGCTCTTTTTGTCTATCTTTCTTGTTGCTTGTCTTTTTATAAAAACTGTTTTGTGAACGAGCATAAAATTCCGATTGATTATTAACACCAGACCATGAATCGCCCCTATAATCTTTAGCAGTAGCTCCTACAGTGAGCACCATAGAAGCTTCCAACGGTGCAAAGGACGAAGTTAAGTCACGTTTAAGTGCTGATAATATCTTTTCCCTGTACTCCGGATCATCTTTCATATTCTTAAATGCTTCCTCTGATATGTTGATAGCCACATTGGTTATAGTTCTATTTCTGGGTATCTTATCAATTTCAGCATAAAATTCCTTTTTGAAAATCGCCATTTCTTCCGCTTCTGATAATTCCTTTGTATTGCCCGTTTCTCCCGTGCTGTTTACGCTCTTTGTACTTTTCGTTGTTGCAACATTGTTCTGATAATAACTCTGTCCTACTCCACTAATAGCCATTTTTAATCCTCCTTTATCAGCACTTTTTCATGCCTTTATATCAAATAGGCGTTTGCGAAACGCCAAAAGCCGCATAAATACGGCATTTTTTGTTGTTAAAATAAAATATCTCCTCAAGATTTATGGTAAAATAGAGTTGCGAGAAACTATCAACCAATCCTGATATGCCTTTTCTCTCGCAGCACTTGCTTCTTTGTCTGTCTTTAACAACTGCTGCTTGGTATCTTCCGTCAATTCCACCTCTTTACCATTGACCGTAACATATCCTCTTGCAACTGCCCTGCTGACCATTGCAGAATCAGAGAAATGCACAATATAAGAATTTTCTTTATCTCCTTTTGTGATACCCAATACATCCTTTCCAGATGTTGCTGTGATTTTTTCTTGTCCGCATACCTTTTTACTTTCTGCATTCTGTTGGCTATAATGCGGATATTTACTATATAAATTTTTCTGTCGGTCATAGATGGAATCAATCTGTTTATTTAAAATGTTCATAGTCCACTGCCCTCCCTTGCTTTTTCCTTATTATTTCAATATTTCTCAAACATTTTAATACCCGCATTAAACAATAAAACCAATTTTTTCAAACAGAAATTCACAATATTTATGCATATCCTGATTTCCGCTTCTTAAAACAGAAGAAAACAAAGACTTTATATCTATATTTCCTCCCGTTCTTTCATATTGCTCCAGATAAAGTGAACGGAACTCTAAATAAGAATCTTGAATATAGTCACATGCCTGATTTATATCAAAGGCATCAAACGATTCATCCAATTTTGTATTCTGAAATTTCTGCTTATTTTCTGCATTTTGCTTTTGACTTTTGGCAACCATTTTGTCCCATTTTATCAGTTCCTCAAAACCTTTATTTAGCTTTTCCAATTCTTCATCCATTGACAACAGACGTCTTTTTCCACTCTCTGGATTATCGCATACATACACTTCTCTTGTTCCATTCCTATATCCTTCTACAATTTTTTGATACATAGTAGAATAGGCATATGCAGCTCCCATTCCAATATCATCGAAACCATATCCATTTTTACTTTCACGGATACTCTTTAAATATTTAGTCTCTTCATCCCATAATTCTTGAAGATAATCCTTTGACCAAGTAGTTTTAGGCACTGTTTCTCTAATATAATTTGCGTAACCAGCGTCTAAGGCAAACCTATCATGTATATATGCGTTTTCCTGATTTTCCCCATCGGCTTCATCTGAATGCCCTATCCTCCGGCATACGTCCTTGCCGGATGTTACGGTCATTTTTTCTTGCGATTCATTTG
This sequence comes from Roseburia sp., assembly GCF_041325975.1. Classification (NCBI taxonomy): domain Bacteria; kingdom Bacillati; phylum Bacillota; class Clostridia; order Lachnospirales; family Lachnospiraceae; genus Roseburia; species Roseburia sp. Next base: position 467,757 of record NZ_JBGLEJ010000003.1, read on the forward strand.
CCTTATGCTTTTTATGAGAAAGCTCTATAGTTTTCATATGATCGCCTTTTTGATGACCGTACAATGAAGATACGGTATTCTGACCAAAACCAATGTGCATACTTCTATTCCTCCAATCAGTTTATCTGAATTGTACCGTCTGCTATAACAAACTGTACATTCAACTCAGACATAATATCTTTGTGCTGTGTCCGGTTATATGCTAAAATTTCCCGGATATCACTTCCTCTTGCAACTGCCCTGCTAACCATTGCAGAATCAGAGAAATGCACAATATAAGAATTTTCTTTATCTCCTTTTGTGATACCCAATACATCCTTTCCAGATGTTGCTGTGATTTTTTCTTGTCCGCATACCTTTTTACTTTCTGCATTCTATTGGCTATAACGCGGATATTTACTATATAAATTTTTCTGTCGGTCATAGATGGAACCAATCTGATTATTTAAAATGTTCATAGCCCACTGCCCTCCCTTGCTTTTTTTATCGGATAAAATCACTTGTTTTCCCAGTCCCATGTCATCAAACGACCATATTACGCACACAAAGACCATCTCTTTACAAGATAACCACAGCCTTAAATTCATTTTCATCGCAGGAAAGCACCATGTCGCCGCCATATTTATCCACAACTGCTTTTACATTTAACAGCCCAATGCCGTGATGATCCCCTCTTTTGCTCTTTATCGTGTCATTTTCAATTTCCACCTTTTCTGTCACAGGATTTCGCACCGCAAATATCAGTTTATGATCTTCGCACTCTAATTTCAGATGAATGACCGCTTTTCCGGTATTTTTCAGTACCTTTTCACTCTCCCGGATTGCATTATCCAATAAATTAGAGAGCATAATCACAATCTCTTCCTCCTCCAGACATATCTCCTGCAAATCCCCTACTTTTAGGATTACTGCTATGTGTTTTTCCTGCATACTGCGGTATTTCTGGTTTAAAATAGCATTCACCACTGGATGATTCGTATTTATCGCCGACATCTCGACAGCTATGCTCTCTGTCAGCTTCTGCGTAAATGAAAGTGCCTCATCTGTGTGTCCATTCTTTATCAATGTCTGGATCGTGGAAAGCTGATTTTTATAATCGTGCATTTTTCTTCGCTGACGCTCATAGATTTCTTCCCGGTCCTGATAATCTGCAATACGATTTTTCTGATTTTGTTCCGTAAGTACCGCAATTTTTATTCTCTCTTCTTTTTCAATGGTATTCTGCATGAACTCCATAAGGATAAGGTTAATCGCAACCAGTCCCACCGAAAGAAATAAAAATACATTCTGCATATCATCGTTTTCTGAATAAAACATAAGAATGAAACCGACCACCGTAAATACAGGAACACAGAAAAACTGTAACCATTCTTTTCCTGTAATCAGACCGCAGCTTTTTCTTGTCTTGCTAAATCTTCTGATAAACAACATCAGAATGATAAAAACCGTCTTTGATATCAGTGCCTGTAAAAACCATTTTTCTTGGATTGAACCTCCTCTTCCCAGCAAAACAGTCACATAATCAATCAATACAAGCATTGTATAGTTGATGATTGAAAACAAAAAACTCTGCCGGAAGGAAACTTCATAATAAGCCAGATTCAGGAAAGACATAACCAGTATAATCGGGATACATTTTAACATTCCGATCCATGCCCCTGTGACTGCTACCAGATAAAGCACTCCGCAATAAACAAAAAATCTATATCTGTTCCTATATCCGCCATCTCTTTTTTCCATAAAAGTATCAAAAAAGTATAGCGTTCCTTTTACTTCCAGCATTTCCGCAATAAATGTCAATACCCAGAATGTCATGTTATTCTTCTCCCTTATACAGCATATATTCCCTCTTTACCTGTGCATATCGTGCCTTGGGAACCGGAATCTTTTTTCCTGTCGTAAGTGTCATCACATAACTGCTGATTTTGGTAATGTATTTCATATTTACAAGAAAACTTAAATGCGCCCGCACAAATCCCATATCCTTTAATTCGTTTTCCAGTTCATCCAGTTTTTTATAAATCTGAAATGTCCCTTTTTCTGTATAAAATACATTTTTGTGAAGCTCTGTTTCTATATAAATGATGTCATCTGCATAAAGTTTTATCGTTCCTTCCACAAAACGAAATTCGAGAATCCTACGGTTTTTATTAATTTCTGCTATCAAATCATCCATACATTCTTCTATAGTATCTGCAAGGTTATCTTTCAGCAGAAAACGGCTTGCTTTCACCTTATATCCATCCAGTGCGTAATTCATGTATGCCGTCACAAGTACAACCGGAAGTTTTGGGTATTTTTCTTTGATCCTCATAGCTGTTTTCAGCCCATCCATCCCCTGCATATTGATATCCAGAAATAATAGCTGACACGCTTCCAAAGCTGATTGTTCTTCGCATAACTGTTCTCCGGATTCATATTCTGTAATAGTAAACTCATAATTCTTTTTTTCACCATAGTTTGACAGCAAATCTGACAAATTTTTTCTGTCATCTATCCTGTCATCACAAATAATAATGTTCATATTTTTCATTCCTGTCTTTGATTGCTCTCATACCTGTAAACCATACAAGTCTCACCTAGCACTCTTTATTATATCAAACAAATCTTCCGCTCGATCATTCTCCGCATCAAATGACTATTTTTCGCATAGAACGACTATCTCCTATAGAAACGCAGAAGCACTGTATCTCAAACTCTTTGAAATACAATGCTTCCCTGCATTTTCTATATCGTCATGTTGATACCACTACTTTATGAATCCCCCACATGATCCATCTGATAATATTTCAATTCTTAGTTTTTTCCAAAAAAATATTGATGTTTCATATCGCCAACTGTATTTTCTTTTCTCTGTCCTTCCCCCTTAAAGTGAAAAGTTCCCTGCACAGGCCACGGTGAACCATACCATAGTCCACCTGACCGGCACAGTAATCCCTTTGTGCCTATTTTATGATTTCATAGAGCAGGCTGCTCTTTCCTCCGTTCTCACGCCATCTCTGCTTTTTTTGTATAAATCCTGCACACTCCAAATCATGGATTGCACGCTTGACCGTACTTACAGACAGGTGCAGCTCTCTGGCAATGGTACCGATTGCCGGATAGCATGTCCTCTCCCTGTCCGCACGAGTCTCCAGATACAGATAGACCGCCACCGCCCTGTGTGGCAGCTCTGTTTCATAAATTTCTTTCCTAGTCACCCTGCCTCCTAATCTTCCGTCCGTAAGGTCTGCCGCATCTTTTTCATGGTGTCCGTCAGCGGTGTCTGCTGCATCCCTCCTGTCCTTGCCGTTTCTGCAGGTGTCTCGTCTGGTTCTTCCATGCAGCACATATATCTCCGTATGATCTCCTCTTCAATCTCCTGCTTGTCTGCGTATGCTACCTTTCTTGCAGATTTTTCTTCGCTCTCATAAGGTTCTTCAAATGTGATGCCCCATTTTAAGAACAGTTTCAGTTTTGTCCGCATAGGGTGAGTCCCGGTCTTTGATACGATAAAGTTTCCTTTTGGCAGTGACTTCAATTCATCCGCTGTCATGAGTGGTCTTTGGATCATCTGAAGGGACTGGCTCGGATCATTCTTTCCCCGGCTGATGGAACCGGACATGACAGTTTTGCTGCCCAGGCTCTTGGAGAGCACTTCCGCTGACTCCGAGTTCGGTGCGAACCCACCGAAGATGGTATCCTGACAGTTATCGATAATGATTTCTGCACCCTCTTTCCCATAATTCTTATTAAGCTGGGCAAAGGACTGGATCATGGGTACGATACTCACCCTTCTGGATCGGGACGCTGAGAACATCATCTCTGCGCTTTCAATCTTCGGAATCGTTCCGACCTCATCCCAATAGAAAACTACACGGTTGTTCAGTTTCCCTCCGTTCTCGTCTGCCACCACGAGAATTTCCCGGTAGAGCTGCTGTAAAATCAGAGAAATAATAAAATACTTGGTATTGTCCTCCTCCGGCATGACCAGAAACACCGCCGTCTTTTTTTTGCAGAAAAGCTCTGCATCGATGGCGGTATCAAAACAGAGTATCTGCTCCAGCTCGGAATCCAGAAAAGCATTCAGTCTGGACAACGCTGTGGAGAGAACCGACTGCATGGACTGCTCTGCCGTATTTAAGGCTGCCCCTGCAAACCATTTCGCCTTGTGGGTATCCGGGAGTTTTGCCAGAAGTAGCTGGAACTGGTTTTTCCCTTTCACTTTGGATGGTGCAAGTAAATCCTGTATCAGTTTGAACACGCTGATGATATGCCTCTTTCCATCCGGGCAGAATTCCGCAATGAGCAGGATGGCAGCCGTCAGCACGCCTTCTGCCGCATCATAGAAAAATGCATTCTGTCCATAGCTGGAACTGTCCGTACCACCGGAGGAGATAATGGTCTTTGCCGTGATCTTTGCATACTTTTCTGCTTTTGCCTTAGCACTCAGGTCCGTATGGTCTGCAAGATACTCATCCATGTATTTGTTGACCAGATGGAGCATATTGTCACCATCGCTTCTGGTCGGATTACGGAGATCGATGACTGCCGTATGGTAGCCATAGTATTTTTTTGCAATGCCTGCATAGTTGCGGTATAAGTCTCCCTTTGTATCCGTGGTCAGGAAACTCATTCCACAGGCACAGGCATATTCAATGTTGGGATACAGAAAATGTGCGGTCTTTCCGACTCCTGCCGCGCCAATCATCAGGCAATGCACATCCCCGGTATCCACCAGTGCGTATAGTTTTCCTGCCCGCTCCATGCTGCCGAGTACCAGTCCCTGTGCAGCCGGCAGGTTCTCACCCCTGCGCCACAGCTCCGGTTCATAGGGCACCTGCACATAGGTTTCTGCGATTTCCTTTTTCGTGGCAAATCTCGCCGTTCCATGCTGACCGTCCCCGACAGTCCTGCTCTTGATTCCGTTTAATGTATAATAGTGTGACAGAAGTGACACGCCTCCAATCACGGAAAACATTGCCACCCCTGCGATCACCAGCATCACGACTGGCTGCATAGCATCATTCCTCCCTCCTGATGTTCCATTTTCTGTTCCTTCACAGTCTGTTTTGCCGGCTTCATCTGCTCTTCCCCGCAGTCGATGGCAACAAAAATATGAGCCCGGATGCATTCCATCGCAAGGCTCATACATTTTCTGGCAAGCAGTTCCTGATCTTCTTTTTGTTCTAAGTCTTTTGTATCGAACACCTCCAGTGTTTCTTCAAAGGCTGCCTGCATCTGCCGGATGCGGGTGTTGAAGTTTCCCTTGTCTTTATGCGGCTGATAACGCTTTGACAGATTTTCCAGTATCTGGTCTGCACTAGTTTCCCTGCCAAGTGCGATTCCCTCTTTTTCCATGCACCGCACAAGCACTCCGGTCAAAAGCATCCCCGGTCCGTCAAAGGCATCCATAAGCTGTTCCCTGCTCCTGCCCTTTTTCAGTTCATTATAAATATCCTGATAATAACGGCAGATATAACTTCTGTTGGCATACTTGATGTTGATGGATTCCGTCACTTCTTTCAGCACCTCTGTCCATGCCCTGCATTCCATGACTCTCGGATGCTCCTGTGCCGGAATTGTTTCCTCACCATATCTGCCTTTTAAATCCTCATTCCAGTCTTTGCAGGCTGACTGTAACCTCTTTACCGCACCATATCCATTGCGTACCAGAATCTCTGCCAGTCTGCCGCACGCCTCTATGCCTGCCGGATCATGGTCAAGGCACAGCACAACCGTATCCAGTCTGGGATTGTCTTTCAATGCCTGCAGCATGGCATGCTCTGCCACACCGTTTAAGGTGATATAACTGTTCCCCTGCCAGTTCTCTGGATACAAGGACAGAAATGATAACAGGTCAATGGGTGCCTCAAACACATACAGTCTGTTCCCGGTTCCCCTGTATCCAAATCCGTAGGCAACTTCCGAGCCTTCCTGATTCAGCCGGAAGCTCCTGCCGTCAGAACAGCTCCCCTTCACATGGATATGCCGGATTTTCCCCTCGCTGTCCAGTCCGGCAAACACAATGTTGTGATGCTCCGCAGATTCATATATGGTTCCTGCCTTTGCAAAGTACGAGAGGATTTCCCTGTCAATATGACGTTTCTGCAGAAGATATGCATAGACTCTCTTCATGGTCGGATTTTTCTCCGGCAGTTTCAGTTCCTTTGGCTCTTTCTGTTCTTTTCTTTCCTCTGTCTGTTCTTTTTCTACAGCCTGCCGTCCCTTCCCGGCTTTTATCGGTTTTCTTTTTGTCTCCTGCCTTTTTCCCCGTTCAATAAGCTGTCCCTGTTCTCCGTCCAGCAGATAGCTCACCGCCTCCGGGTAGGACATCCCGAAGAACTCCTGCATGAAATCAATGGCATGACTTCCGACCTGTCTGCTGTGGCGGTACCAACTGCTCCCCCGAAAAGTCACACTCCTGTGCCGTTTCCAACGCCATTCATTCCCGGAACGCTCCACTTCCTCATGCTCCCGGCGAAGGATGTCCGCAATATGTACCGCATTGGCTCGCTCCTTCTGTTCCTCTGTAAAGTAAATAAAATCTCCCAATCGTACCTCCTCTCATCATTTCTACTTCTCCTCCTGTGATCACTGTGTCTGTACCATGTCCTCATGGTCATCCACGGCATGTCCCTGTGCAATCTTCTTCTGCCGGATTTTTCGTGCCAGTTTTCTGTCAATCCCCTGCCTGTGGCCTCCGCTCTTCCTTCCAGCCACATTCTCTTCGATGATATGTTCCAGATGCCGCATGAGCCTTGTTGCCATTAAGAGCAGATCGGGGTGTGGCATGTCATTCCAGTGTTCTAAAAAATACGCTGCATAAATGTTTCCCTGCTCTGCGGATTTTAAAAAATAGTCGTATGCCAGTTCCTTGTCCTGCTGGACATCCTTTCCGATCAGATACACTTTACCAAGGGTATATTGTGCATACTGGTTTCCGGTGTCTGCCGCCATCTTCAGATAATGCAGTGCCAGCTCTGTGTTCTTTGGCAGTTCTTCTCCGGCAAGATAAAGTTTCCCTAACCTGTATGCTGCAAATTCATTTTTCTGTTTCGCAGCCAGTGTCAGATACTGTATGGCTGCTGGAATGTTTTTGTTGTCCTCTTCCAGATATATTTTTCCAAGCTGATACTGTGCATAGATGTTTCCGGCATCTGCGGCACGTTTCAGGTGGAACACTGCTTTTTCCATGTCTGCCGCCACCAGTGTGCCTTCCCTGTACAAGCGTCCCAGTGCATAATCCGCAAACGGATTTTCCTGTGCGGCTGATTCTTCCAGCCACTTTACCGCTTTTGCAATCTTTGCGTAATCCGGTGCTGTCCCAGACTCCCCGCTTAACTTTTGGCTCTCCTGTCTGATATAGAGTCTGGCAAGCTGATAGGAGGCATGGGTGTTGCCATAATCAGATGCTTTTGTCAGATAATGTTCGGCTTTCGTTTCGTCTGCCTCTGTCCCTATCCCATGCAGATACATGCAGCCAATACGATACCAGAGCGTATCATCCTTTGATTTTTTCTCCAGATTCAGAAAACCTAGAAAAGCAGCACGATAACAATTTTCCGACTTTTCCTGATTTTTCTCTGTTCCGCATCCTGTCTCATAAAGTTTTCCAAGTTCATACGCCGCATAGGGATTTCCCTTGCTGTAAGACCGGAACAGCAGACTATATGCGGTTTCCTCATTCTGCTCTACTCCTTTCCCCTGCAGATAAAGCATGCCAAGGGAATAGAGCGCATACTTATGTTCCTTTACTGCCGCCTTGAAAAACCACTCCGCTGCCTGTTCCAGATTCTCGTCTGTGCCAAGTCCGTACTGGTACATTTTTCCGATGCGGTATTCCAGATAGGTATTCTTTTTCTTCTGCTCTACATAATGCATTGCCGCTAATGCTTTTTGGTACCACACATCTGCCTTTTCTTTGTCTGCCTCACATCCAATGCCCTGTGCATAAATCTTTCCCATGTCGTGCATGGCATACGCATTCCCATGCTCTGCCTCTTCCAGCATAATCTCATGGGCTGCCTCCTCATCCGGTTCTGCCTCCATCGTGCCATAGAGATATTCCCTCGCTTCTTTATACCGGTCCGTCCATCTGGCAAAATAAGAAATGGATTCCCCCTGCCCTTCTTCCTGCCTGTCTGATTCCTGCTCTTCCATTTCCGTCTGTTCAGGCAGGATATCCGGCATGTCCTCCCCCTGCAATGCGGCAAGGTTTTCCGTCTGCTGTTCGGATATCTCTTCCAGCCGTTCCATTCCTGTTTCCGCTTCTTCCAGATACAGATACCCTTCTCCAAAACGGACTGCCTCACGGATGACCATATTTTTAATGCTCTTTAGCTCCTTCTGCTGTGACAGCGGTATCCTCTCTATTTCCGAATCTTTATAGTAATGCTGTATCTCCTCCCTGCTTTTTAGCCATGCCTGATAGCATTCTGCCACACGCTCTTCCTTTGCCAGTTCATCTACAATGTCATTTACGATGGCTTTCACATCTGCTTTCAAGTATCCATATACCTTTTTCCCTCCGGTATTTTTTAACCGTCTGGATAAAAGCTGCATCTGCTCTGCAATCTTGAGATTATGACAGACTCCCTCCTGCATTTGCTGCAACAAAAAAAGCAGACTTTTTTCTGCCTGCTCTTTTAACTGGTTTCTCTGTTCGGTTGCCTTCTCATAGATGCTTAGAAACTCCTGCCGGAAAATATCATGTGCGTATGCAGAACGCATGGCATCAATTCCCTTTGCCGTCAAGTATCCCTCGGACGGATCAGAAGAATAGACCACCAGATGCACATGGGGATGATGGGATTCATTGTGGAATGCCGCATACCATTTCAGGTTCCGGCTGTCTATCTTACAATTCTCACACAGCAACTGCACCCTGCTCCTCAACAGTGCCTGCCACTGGGCGGCACTGTCATAGCCTAACCGCTCGGCATCCTCCCTCCGCAGGCTGATGACATTCGTCCAGATCACACCGGGATGATTTGCCACCTCTTCTGCCACACGGGACAGCACCACTGGTTCTCCCTCATTTGAAAACAGACCGTGAGTACCTATGATTTCTACTCCCGGTCTGTTTGCCAGATAATCCATATAATTTTTCTTTTTCGCTATGATGTCAAGGTTATTTTCCAACGCCTGCGTAATAAACTCCGATGCATTTTCTCTGGTTGGTCTTTGGATATAATCGTGATACTCATGCATCCGGTTCGCATCGGGAATCTTTGCCAGAATATCTTCAATCAGACTTTTCTGCCGGTCGGTGGCTGGCAGTGAAGATGTCGTGCTGCCTACCTTCTCCACGCCCTCACGGGTGCCGATGTAATTGATGTAATTAGCAAGGTGTGCGGGCGGGGAGTTTTTGAGGTAGTTGCAGCGTAGGATAAGTTTGGGCATGGTGTCCTCCTTATTGGTCTGTCCCTAATTCCTTTTTCAGCTTTTCTGCTATTTTATTGAAATAATCTCTTTCTCCAATAAAATGCATATCGCCAACTGCCTGATATATATTCAATATTTCCAGAACACTCTTATAGTCGTTGCCTCCTCTTTTGTTTTCAACAAGTGCTTTCACAACATCATCAAATCTGCTTTTATCCTTTTTATAGGTTGCCAGAAGCATCTCCAGATCATCTATTGTCATAATATAACATCTTGGATCTTGCTCAAATATTTCCGGCAATGAGCCGACTATCATCTGTGTATTTGTCATACTCTCATACAAAAGAAAAACCTTTATTACAGGTTTCTCTCCTTTATATTCCTGCTCTGATGCCTTCAACTGCTCATATGCCTCTTTTATGTTCCTGTTATAAAATATATCAATCTGCCCAACATCCGGCACCTGCTGTTTTGCTCCCAGTCCAAGTAATCCTGATTTTAATTCAAACAAAAATACCGCTTCATCCACTTCAACATAATAATCAGCACTCTTTTTTCTTTCCTCTGGAATCTTATGCCATGAATTCTTGGGCAGATATAAACCTGCCAGTTCTTCAAAGTAATCCTCAAACATCTCTCCAAAAGCAATTATAAATTTGGTTCCCCAATGATTGTTGTGATAGTAATCCCGAATCAGCCAGTACAATCCATCTGCTATCATCATCTGTACCAAATAGAAACTGACTGCAATCGTTTCTTTCGTCTTTTGCGTAATCACAAATGGTTTGTTGTAGAAAATCTGTTTTCGCAATGATGAGTTTCTCACCTGTTCATAGGTCACAGAATAATAACTTATAACCCGCTCCAGATTTTTCTTTGTCAGGATGCTATTTTCTTTTTTTCTATATAACTCTTCCGGTGCGCTTAATGGATCTGGATGAATAGAACACAGCCACCAGATAATCCATTCTACTGCTAACAATTCCTCTGCTGTAAGTCCAAATAATTCGTTTGTAATCACATTGATATCAACTATTTTTTCCCTGTTAATATTAGGCGAACCGATCAGCATATGGTAATTGCGGTTATAGTTCTGATATATCCATGCCGGATTTGCGTATTTAAATTGTTCATATGACATTCCCATCAAATATTTGAATATACTAGGCAGTCCATTATTTCCAATATATTCACTTCCTGAATGCTTATTTTCATACCCACGATACAGGTTGACCACTCTTCCTGCTAATTGTTCTGTCATAATATCATTTCTGTAATCATTGGAATTCGTGATAGAAAGATATGCCATGTTTGGAATATCCCATGCCGATAACATGACTTTTGCCTGCTTATGTATAAAACCATGCTGAATAATGTTTAAAGGAAATGTAATATTACATACCAAATGTTCATCTAATTTTTCTACTTGATTTTTATATATTTCAATAGATTTTTCTGCAAAAAAATAGATAAAATCTCTGGTAGCATAGTTCTTAATGAACCCTTCAAAATCTTTCAACTATGTTTCCTCCTCATAAATTCACAGCTTTTAAGAGTACAGAAAAGACCACTACCGAAGTAATGGTCCTGTATTCCCTTCTGTGATGTACTCTGTAAAGGGTGGTTTCTGCCACCTGAATACATAACGGCTGGCGGCTCATTTGTGGTGAATGTATGCAGCCGAAAGGCGGTGGTCAATCAATAGAATCCAGTATTTTCTTGATGGGCACACAGTACAGAGTATGAAAAAGCTGCTGAAACTCTCCTTTTCTGGATTGTTCAGCAGCTTTTTATGTAAAATCCTTTGCAAATATATCTGCCCCCACGCAGGGTTCCTTGTGCTGAGCAAATCTGTTAGAATAATCGGAATAAGTCGAACAGAATTATTCTATTCTCACATCAACCTTTTCGATATGGACATAAACCATTGGTAGAGTAACGATTATTTGGTTTCTCGGCTTTCGGGTGTTCTCAACGTAATAGCATACACTGTTTCCGCTTTTCCATCGGTTATGTTTCCACCGTATCGGAATAGTTCTGGCACTTTAATCGGGGCTGAACTCCTTATCAGTGATAACATAATTAAATTCATTTGTGCCGAAGATTTCTTTATCTAAATCTGTAATGGTAAATGTAGTTCCATCAAATTTCATATTTCCGCTGGTGCTATCAATGGTTGTATCGTTTTCCACAGTATTCAGATAAGCAATCCGGTCTCTGCCATGCAGTTCATAGGCTTGCCAACCATCCACCCCCTGAAAATAGGCTGTAACCTTGGCAAATGGTTCATCATTCTCCTTTTTGCAAATGAGATAACTGCTGCTATCCTCAGATACCCATGTAGCAGTCATTCCCCAAGGACCTTCCTTGCTGACATATTCTCCGAATTCATGATTGTTTGTCCAGGTAATTCCCAGGTAAGTCATAAATCCTACAACTACCAAGACAGCTACCAGAGCTACTGCAAGGATAACACCAATTACAGTCTTAGTTTTCTTTTTCATCTAAATCACTCCTTCTTAAATTTGTCTGTTAAGAAATTTTTGATTTAGCTTACGCTCACATTATATCAATATTCAAAAGGATAGTCAATTTAATCCGTCTAAGGGCGCACTTACTCACCACTCAAAAGTGGGCGGTGCTACTGCCTGCGGCAGTCGTGCGCTCTCCGAGGGGGGACGGTTGCCTTCTTCGGCAGGTAGCACTATGCAGCCAAGAGGGGTTGACACCCCTCTGTTTTTACAAAGCCGTATTGCAATGCGAAATATCCCCTTGACAAATCGACTCCTGATAATTAATTTTTTTCTAACTCTCTCAACAACTCATCTGGGAGAATTACTTTTACTCTTGAATGCTTAAAATCAGCCGGATTTCGTGTAACAATATAATCTGCCATAGACTCAACTGCACATTCTTCCTGCAGACCATCTTCAAAATCTGAAAATACATTGTTTTCCAATGCAGCTACTATCTTCTTTTCATTCAAGTCAGAAATCTGAAATATCTCACATAAATTTTTCAGAAGAAATCTTCTTTCTTCCTGACTGAAATTTTTTCTAAGAATATAAAACAAGTTTGGTATGCTATGTGCCGCAAGTATTCCTGTTATTTCCCTTGCCGCACATTTTTCCATAATTCTTTTTGCATCATCAGCATATGGTTCCCGATTGGCAAGTGCATCTATAATAATATTTGTGTCAACCAATATTACCATACTTTTCCTCCCTTGCCTCCTGTAATTCCTTGTCTGCGTCAAAATCTTCTGGTAATCTTCCGCTGAACTTCAGCACATTCTGGAGTGCTTCCATTGCCTGTTTCTTATCTGCAGGTCTGTTGGATGACATTTCCTCAAGATTCTGAAGAATATTAATCACATAAAACATTTTTTCATCTGGAATACGTTCTATCAATTCAACTGCCCGTTCCTTCATCTGTGTCATCATGTACCACTCCTTCCTTTTCTTTTATCATACTGTAAGTCTTACCGCATTTCAATAAATTATTTCTTAAAAACGATCCCCCTGCTGATATTGATATGCCTCCTCAAACCTCACTGCTCCATTGATCCGTTTCACCTCTTCTGCACACTTCGCCTGCAGCTTTCCGAGTGCCTGCTCATCCACACCATGGCTGTATGCGATCACATGGGACAGCTTGGAAGTTTCCACTGCAAGTTTATACATTGCACGAGCCATGCGGTTCTCGCTGTCCTTTACCGTTGCATGCATGACAGAGGAGATGGTTGTCAGCATATAATTTTCTATTTTCTCCGAAGTGAGATATCCGATATAAAACCGCAGTGCCCGATTGACGAATTCGTTTCGTGAACGCACATCTGCCTGTGGTAACAGGGCATCTACCTGCCCCAGCAGTTCTTCTTCAATATAAAATGCTTTTCTTATCTTTTCAGTTCCCATACACTGCCTTTTCATAATTATCTTTGTAAATTTGTGTTATCAGCGGCTCGCTGTCCAGCCTTGCTATTTTTTCATAAATCTGCTCCTTTACATAAAAACAGAGCGCATAGATTTGTTTTCTATACGCTCTGACACCGGGGTTTTTATTTAGTTGTAATTGTGGTAATGGTTATTTAGCCCAAATTGAAGTGATTGTATTTTATACTGATACATCAATAGAATTACGAACTAACCTATTACCATTTTTTACAAGAGTAGATTCCACTGATTCTCTTGTAACGTTATCAAGAATGCTTGTATCAAACTTTTGTCCCGGCTTCCAATTTGGATTAGCTGATTTCACTGCTGCATACATAGCGGCTCTATACTGTCCTTCATATTGTTCTAAAGTCCATGTACCACTTAAACGTTTATCTTTACTTACACTTAACTGATAATCTTTGAAAATATCTGAACGCTTCGTTGTGTCACCATTTGAAATACCGTTTTCCTGAATAAATTCCTTCTTCACATTATCAAACATCTTTTGACGATATTCCTCAGATACACTCGTAAGTTTCTGCCACGATGTACCTTTGCCAGTAACATCCATTCCTGCCACTCCATTTGCATTCAGTAAATCACCATCCGAATCAAATTGTTTCATCAAATTCTTAATAATCGTATCTCTTCCACCGAACGTTTCATATATCATTTTTTCTTCTGGTGACATCATGGATTCATTTTGTATAACGCCTGATAACCAGCCTTTTTCTTTCAAAGCCTTATATTGTTTGCTATTTGTATTGATGCCATTATATGTATTACCTGATCCGCTAATATTCATCGACATATAAAAACCTCCTTGTAAATAAATTCAAAATCCGTTTAGAATTAACTCAATGCTATGTAATATATCGTCATAAACCTCAGAAAAATAAGCACACCAATCTCTACAAATTGCCATTCTGTAAAATTTGTTTGTCACCCTACACACTATCCAACATCTGCTGGCTTATTCCCGTACTCTGCTCCTCAGTTTGTTTCTACACAGCCTCTAATATCATGCTCCTGTATGCTTCTTCGTTTTCCGCACTGACCGACATTTCAATTCCGTCCATCATGTTTTTGACTCTCACATTATCCGCGGCATAATAAAATGTTTCACCGCTATATTCTTCTGTTTCTCCATGCCTTGGAAATCCTATGTCACAAAATTCCTGCAGTTCTTCCTCTCCCTCCCGGAAATGGAATGATACCGTATCCTGTTCCATATCCATTTCAATTCCAAATGATGCCTGCTCTTTCACTGCAAGTTGAAACATCTGCTCTTTTTTAACCGCAGTAAATAATTCTTTTCCCTCTATCTCTTCCGGGAACAAATAATTGCCTTTCATCTGTTCCAGCATTGGTGCTACACATAATCCTTTTTGTGGTGACATCGGATCATTCAGCACACCCTTTAAGCTATGCAGAAAATCAGCTACTGCAAAAGGGTAACTGAACCCTCCTGCATGTTCCGAAAAAAATAGTGTTCCTTCCCGTTTTCATGAACGGTATAAATTGCTTTTGTATTCATCTCATCCCTCCTCACAAATATCTACGATATGTTCACACAGTCTCTGCGGTATCACACTGCGCTCCCTCGAACCTTTCAGTCCCTGCGTTTCTCTCTTGGCTTTGTCATGGTTGGTCGCTCCTTTCTGCTCATAGACATAGAAAAAGGACAGTCGATTTTCTCGGCTGCCCTTGTAAAATAGGGAAAACTTATTTACTTTGCAAGAAAGTCTTGTTCTGATACTTCTTCATTAGAAGTATGGCTGTTTTTTGGGGTGAGGCCTATTAGTCTGAGGTTCCGTCGAGGTCTGTGTTCTGATAGTTTTCATATAACCAGTATTTTCCCTCAATTTCAACGACAATGCTATCGCCATACTGATAAACCGCAGCTCCTACAATATCATCATTTGCTTGGAAATTTTCTTTTGGTTCTTCCGAAGAACTAACTGTACTTTCGATTTTTCCTAACAAATTGAAAGAGCTTTTTTCATCTGCGAAGTTAGGTTGAGGGTCAACGATTCGATAAAGCGTATCATTTACATAGACCATAGGAACAATATCTCCACAAATAGGAACCAATGCCTTTAGCAAATCTTCTCCTGTTACACCTAATTGTGCCTCATCGCTTGCAAAAGGAATACGTAGCAGGTATTGTTGGTCTACTTCGTAAAGATATATATAAATACCCGATCCAATATCTTGTGTGTTACCTAAAAGAGAAAGAATGTCTGTTCTTGTCATTGTTGGTGTTAGTTGTTTAATTTGCTCGGCTGTTACCTGTGTCGGTGTATCAATTGGTTCTTTGTATTCTGGTATTAGACTACGGATTTCTTCGGTCAACGGGCTACTTTCTCCTGCGTCAATCGTTTTCACAGCTTCTTTTATTTCTTTATGAGAATAGTCGCTCAAATCTTCAACAGCAATGCCGAGAGAATTGAGATAATCAACCGCTGCATTATATTGAATTATATCAATGGCAAATGCGGTCAATGGCATCATCAAGCACAAGCAAGCTGCAATAGCTCCCCACTTTACCCAAATGGGCATTTTGTCTTTCTTCTTGTAGCTGAGGGCTTCATCGACATATTTTGTATCAAGTTCGCTCATAGCGTCGGAAAACTTCTTTGTGTTCATATGAATACCTCTCTTTCAATCAAGTATTGTTTCATTTTTTCGCGGATACGGGACAGCCGGACAGAGATGTTTTTCTCCGAAAGCCCCATAAACTCGGCTATGTCGTTGTAGCTGTCAGCAAACCAATAGCGTCGCATAAAGATAACGCGGTTTTCGGTAGTCAGCGTGTCCAAAAAACTTTCAATGCTACGTGCTAATTCTCTGGCGTCAATTTCTGCTTCTACTGTGTTCGGGGCTGCTATACAGGCTTCAATTTCTTCCAAAGCAATCGTGTAATGGCTGCTTCGTTTGGCTGCTTCCTTTCTCCAATAGATTTTGAGTGAAATGTTCCGAACGATTTTCACAAGATAAGACAATAGCGGATTAGGTCGTGCTGGTGGAATGGCGTTCCATGCGCCTAAATAAGCATCATTTACACATTCCTCCGCGTCCCACCGATTCCCTACGATATGGTAGGAAAGCTTGTGGCAAACTTTTCCGTATTTTATGTCCAGTTCCCGCATGCCCTGTTCTGAACGCTCAAAAAACATTTCTATGATTTTTTCATCGTCTATCATCACACCGCCTCCTTTCCGGCTTCACCTATATACTACGGTTTTAGCAGCGAATACTACATCAAATTTCAAACTTTTTCAAAAAAATTATACCACACCTCGCGTGAGATTGCTTGCGTTAGCTTTCGCTGCTTCGCTGGCGGTTCTCCGGCGTTCCTCATTGTATGGGACGGTCAGACGGAAAGAGATGCGGTCTTTCTCAATGTCAAATTCCCTGCAGCCCGTTTCCGGGTCTGCGTCGGTCTGCTGGCAAATCGCCGGATAACGGCGGCTGTATGCAGCAGATGACATCCGGTTTCCCGAAAAGTTTTAAGATATCCTCTGCCGTCACCTTGTTGATGTCATCATACAGATCAATGTTTTCAAACTCTTTCGACCATTTCACACTGAATACTTCATGTCCCCGTTGTTCAAAGGCTTTCCCGATGCTCCTTGTTCCTGCAAATAATTCCAATACTTTCATCGTCCCATTCTGGTAGTGGTGCGCACCTCACCCCATGGGACTACTCATTTCCTCCTTCTTTTTCCTCTGTCTATAGACTTTTTTCCCTGTTTCCGCAAAAGGCATAACTTCTGCCGGCCTCTACTGCCTGATTGCGCTGTATCAAAAATAAAAATGGCATAACCTTTCCGAAGCTTCCAAAAAAGTTATGCCATGCTTAGAACTGCCCAACGGCTCTGCCGGTGGGCGTCTGACGGGTTAAGCCGCTCTTTTGCGGCATAACCCCTTTAACCTGCACTATTTTCGACCCTGTTTTACAGCCCCGTTTCATCCCCATTTTCGGAGTCTTGGATGCCTCCGCACTCCGGTTTTTCTGTTAATTTCTCCAAATCGGCTCACACAGGGCAGAATGCAGCCTAGTCGGTCACTTTATCCAGTTTTGCAGAATAACGTCACACGTTGCCACACGCAGGCTCACACGGCGGTGTCTGTGCCGTTTCCTTTCCATTGTCCTGTCACTTTCTTAAAAAGCGAGGATGGTCATATGTGGCTCCAGTTCCGGTTCCTGCCCTGTAAACTGCTCAATCTCTCCAAATCGTCTTGTATATTCTTCGATCTGCTGCTCCGTCAGGGAAATGAAATCACCGTCCGGGGTATCCCCGCAGATAAAAAATGGACCGCAGATGATATCATCACCATTCCTGCGGTTCGGCTGCATTCCATTTAGTTTTCCTTCAGCGTTGATTACTGCCACACATCCATCTCCAAAACCAACGCACTCAATGTCTCCCTCCACCTCTTCCTGACTTGCCTTAAAGTCATTCGCAATCTCCTTCACACAGGGAGGTTTCCCCGGCTCTACTTTCAGAATCTTTATCTTGTCCATGCTTCCTCCGTTCCCTACTCATTCTCCGCAGCACTGCCGGATGCCGCACTGTTTTTTCCCTGCTGGCGGTTTGCCTTTTTGATTGCAGGCGGCACATCCCCTCTGCTTTCAATGTATTCACGGACCGCCTGCGGCACATATTTCTCATACATTTTTCCAAGGACTTCCTTCAGTTCCGCATCAAAATCTGCGTCCTTTTTTCCCATATACTGTTTCACAGCATTTAACTTTTCCTCATCATATTTGATTGTAACGACTGCCTGTTTCATCACTTTACCTCCAAATTTAAACTCTCAGTTGAAATTATTTTCAGAAAAACACACTATTGATACAGCACCATTCCTGCCTGCTCTTCCTGCACGCTCCCCGGTATGACAGACAGCCTGTGCGTATCCCTGTCATATCGGTAAATCTCATCGGACAGATAGTCTGCATCCGGGAACGCCCTGTTTGCTCCATATACCCCATTCCTCAGCCGTTCCATGTCCAGGCCTTCCCGCTCCACCATAAGATACACATCGTGGATGGATGCCGGAAGGACGATCAGATTTCCATCCAGCTTTTCTGCTGATTTTTGCAGCGTTGCCTCGTCCATCATGTACACCGCCCCATGATCCATGTTGTTGGTAAGGACATAAAAGTCGGCATCCGTCCTCCAGATTCTCTCCGGTTTTTTCTCCATCGAAAGGATATTCTGGTCATAGTGATGCCCGTAGGCATCCTCAAAATCCATAAGGAGCGGCGGACGTTTTGCAAACATATTTGCCCATGCATCCTGAAAAAGCACCTCTTCTTCTATCCCCCAATGCTCCATCTGCTCTCTGGTGACAAGTCCGCAGTCCCTCTGAAACTTTTCGTCATACCCGCTGAGACGGCATACCAGCATGAGGTTTTCCTTCTGCTGATGCGCCAGTCCGTCCCATTCCTCTCTGCCTGCCGCATTGCACACTTCCAGAAACAGACGGTCTTTTATTTTCTCTTCATATCCGTTCACTGATCCGCCTCACATTCCCATGCTCATCGTATTTTCTGCTGTCTCTTCCACAGTTTCCGGCACCGGCTCTCTCGGCTGCTCTTCCTGATTCTGTGTCTCCCTGCTCCGTCTGCC
The DNA here is from genome assembly GCF_041325975.1 of Roseburia sp. Classification (NCBI taxonomy): domain Bacteria; kingdom Bacillati; phylum Bacillota; class Clostridia; order Lachnospirales; family Lachnospiraceae; genus Roseburia; species Roseburia sp. The sequence continues at coordinate 486,700 of NZ_JBGLEJ010000003.1, forward strand.
GGATGCTCTCTGCTGTCTTGTGCCTCCCGTTCTCTGGGATTCCTCCTCCTGATTTGCTGTCTCCTGTGGAGTTTCCATTCTGCTCTCCACAAATTTTCTGACCTGTGCAGGAACATTTTTCTCATAAGATTTATCGAGATGGCTCTTCAACAGCTCCTCCACGGTTTTTCCTCCCTGCTCTGCCAGAAAGAAACTTAATGCCTCCAGTTTCTCCCCGGCAAATGTGATTTTTATTTCTTTTTCTGCCATATCGCTCCTCCTTCATTTCCATTTTCTGGCGGAAAACAGATGCCTGCGGCATCAAAAAATTTACTGCGGCCTGCCATACAGTACCTGCTTATCGTTATCAAACAGGGGACGGTACACCACCTTCCCTTTGGAATAGGACGCATCCACGACCATGCCGTCTCCGGCATAGATGCCCACATGCGTGATGTTCATGTATCTTCCGTTTGGTTTGTGGCTCCAGAACACAAGGTCCCCCGGCTGCAGTGATTCCTTTGCAACCGTCAGGTTATGCTCCACCATATATCTTCCCTGCTCTGCCGCCGTTCCCGGCAGGGAGATTCCTATCTGTCTGTAACACCACAGCGTCAGGTAACTGCAGTCGACATAATTCCCGGTTCCGCGGAGTGCCTGCGAGTACGGATGCCCCAGTCTTGATAATGCAAGCTGTACGATATCACTCCCATTCCCGTTGGCCGGCAGATCATACACAGGGATATCCCCTGCCCCGTTCCAGCCGCCCCAGTCGGAAAATTCATCCCCCTCTGTCGGGGCTGCCGTGTCATACTTTGCCCCATACCACACATTGACTGCATTGGACTGTTGTTCATAAGTTGCGGTAACTCCATAGTCGGATGCAAGTTTTTGGAAGATTTTTGTCTTATCCCCAATGGCAACTGCCACGGTATATTTTTCCAGCGTGACGGTCCCGTCCTCCTGCTCTATGTTTTGTGTCCGTTCCTCATAATCCACAAAACAGTCTGCGAATTTTTTATAATCATCCGTCTCAAGCCGTACCCGGTCTGCGCCGAAATACAGAGAATAAAAAACGGATTTGACCAGATACCTGTCGCACACTTCCCCTTCTGTCATGCCATCAATGTCATCTAATATGGCATCCAGCTCCGCAAAACTTTCCTGCATCTGGCGGACATAAGCCTGATAATCCGCAGGCATTCCATCCGGTGCTTCCCCTCCATCGAATGCCAGATGCACTGCCGCCCGGTTATGCTCTGTTCCACCGGAGGCAATGCTAATGTAGCACATGACGGCAAGGATGACCGGAAGACACAAGGCTGCCAGTACGGAGGCAATCCCTGTCCACACTTTTTTATTGGTTCCGGCTGCTATGGCTGCCCTTGCGATCAGAGCGGCAGTTGCTGGCTCCATGGTGCTTCCTCCATTCTCTCTGCTTCCATCTCCTGTTTCATTCGTTCCCTGCTCTTTTCAACACCTGCCATCAGAACATCCTCATCAAATCCTGCCTCCTGATATCCGGTGCGGATGGTAGCAAGGTAATGTTCCGAAGGGACTCCCATGGCATACCCCTCCGTCATGGTATATGCCATCATTTTCTCCCGTTTTCCATCCAGCTCCACTTCCAGCATTTCTTTTCCATACAGTCTCGGATATCCCTCATAACGGTCCAGGTTAAACTCATCTCTCGGACTAATCTCCCAGATTAACACCGGTACACTCTCCCCTTTTTTCGGCTCCACCGTAGCTACCGCCCCGTTCCTGTTTCCACGGAACAACAGCTCATAGTCCTTGATTTCCCCGGTTCCTACCACCTTTGCATCGGGGCAGCGCAGTGCCATCTGCGCCCGGTTTAAGTTCGAGCCGTATGCAATATATCTTCTTCCTGTCATGTTCATATTCTTGTTTCCTTTCTCTGCGTTTTGTTTTTACATGGTCATGTTCATTCCCTGTGCATCCTCCGGCACCTCTTCTTCCATGCTGTCTGCCTGCTGTGCATGTCCGATTTCCAGTTCTTTCTTTTCTTTCATCGCACGCAGTCTTTCCTTCTGTCTCACAGCCTGTTCCGGGTCCTTCCATGCAATGCCGCCCTCCAGATTTTCCAGAAGAAACTTCCGCGCCGTCTTAAATTCATCCCCGATCATTCCCAGCCTTAACAGCCAGGTACGGAATGTATATTTTTCGTTGGTGCTGGCAGTCTTGATCCGGCTGGCACATTTCTGGTTCAATGCCTGCGCAGAAATGGCAAGGCAGAGCTGGATATATGCCTTTATTTTTCCTGCATGGGTAGTGGAGTTAAACAGACGAAACTCAATCGTTCCCTTCTGGAACACGCTGTGCAGATTCAGACAGTGGTAACGGCTTTCATGGTAATGCCTGTGCCTTCCATCAACCCCCTTGTACCAGATCCTGCTCACTTCCTCCAGACTCTTTGGTTTCTTCCGGTTCAGTTCCTGCAAAAAGTCCTCTTCCACCTTCTGGCAGTAACGATGCTCCCTCTCTACATCTACCTGAAGTGCCTTATAGATCAAATCTTCCTTGCTGTACATGATGTTGGTGATGTTCCGCAGTGTCCTTGCATCATGGGGTGCCGCGTTGATATGCACATGGATGCCTGTATTCTTTCCTGCCACTGCACCTGCATGCCGGAGCTGCCGGATGAGTTCTTGTATGACAGGGATATCCGCATATTCACAGATGGGGGAAACAAATTCTACCTTGTACTCACTCCCCGCATAACCGCCGCCTTTTTTCTGTGCCTCAATGCTGGAGTCATACATGACTTTCCACCTGCGGCCTGCCGCATCCCTGACACTGTACACTTCATAGCTTCCACCGTCATAGCTGGCTACAGAGGAAAAATAGGCTGCCATAACCTCCGCAGCACGCTGTCTGGTAATGCCTGTCATCTCGATCTCAATGCCGAATTTCTGCTCCCTCATGTCCATAGTCTGGCATCCCTCCTTCCTTTTTCCCTGCCTTATCGTCCTCCGGCACTTCCGAACAGTTTCTCCTTGTACTCCGGTGCATGTACCATGAGGTTGTAACGTTCATTGCCGCATTTATAGAGACACACGCCCCTCTGCGGATAACGGATCAGGTTGTATTCGCTCTGCTCAAGCTGCAAGGTATCGATATAAAATCTGGAATCGATGTTTCCCGCATTGAACAGAAATACATGGGTTGGGATGGAAAATAGCGGTTTCGTGTACTCCCGGATTCCATCGATATTGAAGTCCTCCAGATTCTGGCTGGCAAGGATGACGGCACTGTCCTTTTTTCGCACACGTTTCATAAAGTTTCGGATATATTCCACGGCGGTCAGGTTGGTAAGGAACAGATAAAACTCATCGATGCAGGCTGCCGTATGCCCATTGGTCAGAAGTTCATTGGACATGTAGGAAAGCACATTAAACAGCATGGCATCCTTCACATTTTTGCTTGCCTGAAGCAGTCCCTTGACACCGAAAGTCAGAAAACTGCTGTCCGTGATGTTTGTATGTCCGTTAAAAAATTTGGACTCCGCTCCCTTACACATGGAGTGAAGTCCAAGACAGATTTCCTGCAGAAGCTCTGCGGTATACAGTTGTTTCTTCTTCACATCGTAATGCTTATATTCCTCCTCCATCAGATCGTAAAGGTCAGACAGGATCGGGTAATCCTTTGACGTAAGCCTGCCAAAGTCCGTATCATCCCCTATGTTCCACTTCTCATAAAGTTTCGCTAACATGATCTCTATCGTGTCAAGCTGGCTGTCCGTAAAATTCTTATAGCTTCGGAAAAAGTCTTTTAAGAAGGAAATATGCTGGCTTAATTTTGAGGAACAGCGGAACGCATAGGGTGCCTCTGTATCTTCCGGGCTGCCGTTTTCATCCCATGTTTTGGGTTCTAACACATTGATGATATACTCCCCGCTCATCAAATCCACAAAACAGCCTCCCAGATTTCCGGTCAAATCCACATATTCATGCTCCGGGTCCAGGCAGATAACTTTCATCCCGGACTCCCGCAGGATGGTCTGTATCAGTTTTAACAGGTAGGATTTTCCCTGCCCGGAGTTTCCAAGGATGAGGATATTGGCATTGGTCTTGTCATCCGCTCTCTGGTTGAAATCTACAATAACATTGCTTCCAAACTTATCCCTCCCGATATAAAATCCGTTCTTATCGGTCTTGCCGGAGTAGTTGAACGGGAACAGGTTCGCCACACTCGAAGCCGGAAGCGCACGTTCAAACTGTTCCAGAAAGACATTCCTGCCAGCCGGATGCACACATAGGAACCCCTGCTTCTGGCGCAGCAGCAGCTTATCCACGTTCAGTTTGGAACGGATGAGTTCTGTCAACACTTCGGTCTGCAACAGCTTCAACTTATCCATGTCCGCTGCGGATAACTCCAGATACACAGCCGTATGCAGCAACGGCTCCCTGTTGCGGTGCATGGTCGCAATGATGTTGGTCACATCCTGCAGGTTGCTCGCTGCCGTGACTGTCTCCTGTAAATTTTCTGTATTTCCCTGTTTCATGCGGTTCTTGTTTGCCGCATTGCTGATGATTTTTTTCTCCTCTGCCGGTGTGACCTGTCTGGTATAGATACGCAGTGTCACGCCATCCTTTTCCCCAAGATGGCGCAGGATTGCCTGCTCATCCGTTGCAGTCGGATATTCCCTGAGTGCCCAGACACTGCGGAACGTATTCCCGCAGATATAATGATCCGTGTAAAACTGGATGACGGACGGCGCGATCATATCAAGGAAACTCTTAAGCCTCTCTTCCCCCGGTGTCTGTGTCTGTGTTTTTTTCTTTCTGTTGTTATTCATTTAAAATGATCCACCTCTCTCCATCAAATTCTTCAAATTTTTCCGTTGTGACATTCTGTTCAAAGTAAACAGCCAGTATCCTCTTCATGTCCTCCTCATCCGCTCTTTTGGATGTAAATCCCTGTTCCACCAGCATTTTTTCGATACGGTTTAAGTAAGCGAACACCTCATTCTCCTTCTGGTTTCTCAGCCGGATAATCAGTAAAAACTCCCTCGCCGTTGCCATCTGCACCTGCATCCGGTCAAGGTGTCCTGCATCCAGTTCCAGCAGTTTCCGCACAGTCGGGTTGGTTTCTTCCTCCGCGCGGTTCTTTAAATATCTTTTGTTGTCCTCAAAATTTTCACGGGAATTTAAGCACATCATCTCGATTTCTGTGATGCCTTTTAATACCGTCATGAGTCCATAGATTCTTGCGGAAAGGCTCTCCTCCGACAACACAGACAGGTTGCTCGGCTGGATCAGAAAATAGACCAGCTCGTCCTTCCGGTAGGTGCGGATGCTGTAATCCGACAGTTCTTTTGTCCCCATCAGCTCCCTTGTGGACTGTTCATTCTTCCGTTTCATTTGCGGTATACCTCCATTCATAATGCTGCTGTTCCACCAAAAAATACGCACATGCATAGCGGATAAATTTTAAGATGGTGGTATCCTCCACCTGTATCGTTAAAAATGCGTATACACCTGCTATCACCATCGGGAACCACAGTTTTGCATAGGCAAATGCAAACACGGATATCAGTACGATGATTCCTGTCACTGCAAGGTCTTTTAGCTCCCACAGCCACATGCTCGCTTTCGATTTCAGATTATCCGGGTATATGTACATCCCGTTCTCCCTCCTGTCTTTCTAAAAAATAAGCAATGCCACAGAGGATATATTCCACACACGGCACTGCCACGCTGTTTCCCAATGCCCGGTACCGGACACTGTCACTTGCTCCCGGAATGTCCGTCCAGTGGTCCGGGAATCCCATAAGTCTTTCACACTCAAGCGGTATGAGTTTCCTCACACGCTTTTTTCTCTGCAGGTCATCCGTGTATGCCACACAGTGCCTGTCCTCTGTTGTCAGCGTATAACTGACTCCCTGCTGATAGCCGCAGCCGTTTCCCCCGTTTTTATCCTGACGGTTGATGACATTTCCGGCGATGCAGTAGGGTTCTCCATGGACAGCAAGCGGCGTATTGTTGCCTCCCGTCCCCAGTGCAGAAGTAATGGTCTGTGCCACTTTCACCGGTCCGCTGTAGCGGGTGTCCGGTCCGTGATTGTCAAACAGGATCGGCTGGTTATTGCCTGCCATCCCTGCCGCTGCTGTAATGGTCGGACAGTATCCGATCCCGATTTCTGCATTTGCCTGACTGCTCGCCATGATAATGGGCGGTGTGCTTGAACTGTGTGCCAGAAGTGTACCGATAAGGTTCCGGTACACATCCATCCGCTGTCCTCCCTGATCCATCAGACACACGATGTCGGCTCCTGTGCCTGCATCAAAAGTGCCGCCTCCAAGATCGGCGGCAGCTTTTTCCCTCTGTTCCCTGCTCTCCTGATAATGCCTCCACACGCTTTCGGACTCAAATAATATCTCTCCGGCACTGTGGCCTCCAAAATCTGCGACAAGGAAGATTCTTCTGCGTCTCTGGGGGACTCCCCAAAATTGAGCGTCCAGTACTCTCCAAGCAACAGAGAATTCCTGTCCCAGAATAATCCCGGCAGGAGTCCATGCCCCATCCGGCGGTCCAGGTAAAGATACGGACTCCTCCGATATACCACAGACTTCTTCGAGGACTCTCTTAAAATCTGCTCCTTTTGGTTCTCCGCTTGAGAAGGCTCCCGGCACATTTTCCCAGACCATATACCGAGGTCGAACAGGGACATCTGCTCTCCTTCCACTGCTGTTTTTCCTCCTTTCCTCCTGCCTGCGCATTTCTTTTATGATGCGTACCTGCTCTAAAAAGAGACCGGAACGCATCCCCGCAAGTCCTGCGCGTCTCCCGGCAATGGATAAGTCCTGACATGGCGAACCCCCGGCTATCACATCCACAACCGGGAGGTTTTCCCCATGCAGTTTTGTAATGTCTCCCATGTGTTTCATCTCCGGGAACCGGTACGTGGTAACTGCCATGGGAAACTTTTCTATCTCACTCGCCCACACAGGTCGTATGCCATTTCTTTTTGCTGCCAATGGAAATCCCCCGATCCCATCGAACAGACTCCCCAGCTTTTTCTCCATCCTTTCACCGCCTTATGCTGCCACTGCTTTGACAACCGTTTTTGAAATGTTGATGGCTGTCTGCGCTGCATAAACTCCGCTCATCAGGTTTGCCTTTGTGCTGGTGTCCAGTCCGAACTGTCCGGCAATCCTCGGCACCTCCGTGGAGGAAAGCATGACACCCAGACCAAGCAGAGGATGGTCCTTGAAGATCATGAGTCCTGCCGTGAGCATGGTGGACTGCAGGAAAGCGGTGAGACAGATTCCAATGACCTGCTTGCACCACTGGGTAAAACCGTCAATATATCCTCTTGGAACAGAAAACATATAAAGGCTTCCAACTGCGATTTGTATGAGCAGGATGCCTCCTCTTTTCAGGTTTCCGAAAAACACTTTTATCACGGCATACCCCATCATCACGGCACAGAATATCTGCAGGATCGGATTCCCCACTCCCGGCATGGCGGCTGACATAAGCACCTGCTGTGCAGTCATCCCGATGCTTTCCGCATCTGTAATGCCGGATAATGCCGATCCGAAGGAACTCTGCAGCGACACACTTAGGGAGTATAAGTTGACCGGAAGAATGGAAAACAGGCTGACCGCCATAAATCCCTTGACATAGTTTAAGGCAGTATCCTTGATACTGCCCCTTCCTCCCTGATACTCTATGGCACATTCAAAAGCTCCGACCACCAGCCCTACCACAAACAATGCCCAGCCAAGCCAACTAAAAAAAGTGGTAATTGCATTCACCCACGGCAGGTCAAACAATTCCACCCCCATATTGTTCATCATTGCAAAAAAATCATTGAGAAATCCAACGATCTTCCCATACAGCCAGTCGATGATCTGGTCTAGTACGGTTTCCGCAACAAAATCAAATATAAACATCTGACACCTTCTTTCTCACCATCCCCTATATGCCAAGGATTTTCCAGATATAGGTCGGTGCCGTCAGCGTAAACACCAGACACGCAAACAGGATTGCGGGTGCCGCCCATTCAAACTGCCCGTGTTTTCGGTAATCAAAGTATGCAGTACCCAGCTTTGCAAAGAAGAATACGGCAAGTATCAGGTCGATTGCCGGGAACACCACCTTATTGACTACTGTCTTGATCTGTGCGGAGGCATCCTGCCATGTACCCTCGATTGCTCCTGCCACGTCCCCTTTTCCTGACGCATATACTGTAGTTCCAAACATCATCGTAAGTGCAAGCACCATCACTGCCATCATCATCCATTTCTTTTTCTTCATCTGATCTTCCTTTCCTTTTTTCTGTTTTTTTACTGCATTTTCATTTCACTGGTCTGCTCCGGTTCTTCCAAAAGGTCTGTCATCTCATAAATGACAGGATTCTCCCAGAACTTTAAATCTCCACGGTATCCGAGTTTTAAGTGGCTGAACTCCTCCGCAAGCTCCCTTACGGACTCCGGCGCATTAGGTGGAAGTTCCTGATTCCAGATCACCCATTCCCCGCTCTGGTAGCGCGGGGTAAGTTCTAAAACTACATAATCCTCCGGCACAAATGCCGGGTAACGCTGCAGCCTGCCCCTCGCATCATAATAAGCTGCTCCCTCCTGCATCACCGTGAGTGACATAAGCCGCAGCGTATCTGCAAGGGATTTTGTGAACCATGTTTCCCTGTCACAAAATTTCCGTATCCTTCCATCCCTTAAGATGGATTCCAGATTTTCTTTTCGAGTGTAATGGTAGAGCAGTCCTTCCGGCTTTTGGATTCTCTCATATCCCATTTCCTACCTCACATTCTGTGGTGCGATATGCCAGTCATCCCACAGGCTTCCCGATATCTGCACAGCGTCTGACAGGTTCATGGAAAGCATTCCATCCGGTGTCCAACAGTCAAGCAGATAAGTATATACCCGGTACTCCCCGTCCGGCATCCAGACCGGTGTGAAGTGTGTCCTCCGGTAATAAGTGGAATACTCATTATTCTTAAATTCAAAGACCGCACTGTATCCATTTCGGGTTCTCTCTAAAAGCCGCCAGTAGGTTTCGTAATAAAATTCCGGGAAATAACTGACTGCCGTCTGCGGTGCCGTTGTTGCAGATGTCTGGCTGCTTGATGCCCTTACACTCAGGGAGACATTCACACCGTACCCGCTTTTTGTAACTATGCCATTTGCTGTCGGTGCCTTTTCATCGGTGACCAGATGCATATCCGCAGTCAGGGATGCCAAATAATGTTTCTCTTCAAATTCCCACCAGCCTTCATCCACATACTCGCCATCATCCTCCCAGTGTCCATGGCTCTGTGTGCATCCTGCCTCACAGCTTGCCGAATGGTCCTCTGACTCCCAGTTCCAGTCACTGTGCCATACCCATTTTTCCTTCCACTTGGCTTTCCAGACACTCCATGCCGCCTGTGTCTTTTCTGGATTTACAGGCATCACTGCATTCTCTTTCCGGTATCCATCATTTCTGTCATCTGCAACAGGATTGGGCGGTGGATTGTCATCCAGATCCACAATGTTCGCCGTGATGGTTCCCCGGCTCACGGATGCACTGCCTCCGCTGGCGGTCACGCTAATCGTGATATGCTGTTCTGTGGATGGGGTATGCCATTTTACCCACACGAGCTGCTGTCCATCCTCCGGGTAATACACGTTTTCAACCTTGTAGCTTCTTCCCAGGATAGAAAATGTCACGGTGACGGAGTTGTCTGGATCGCTCTGTCCTCCACTGACTGTGACCGCCGTTATCACATCCGTATCCACACGGTATTCATAGTCCGCTTCGATGACTTCCGGTGTGATCACCTCATTAAACCGCACGATGCCAAGTCCTAATGCGCGGATGATATCCTCATCATTTGCTTTCTCTGTCTTAGAACCGCTCCACGCCGGATACCCTAAATCCGATGTTTCCAAAAACATGGCAAGCGGCAGGTTTTTATGGGAAAGGGACGGCATTTTCTTTCGCAACAAACCGCCCCTTAACTGATTGTATTTTGCTGCTTCCGTGGCGGTAAACGCAGTCCGGACTCCCTCAAAAGTCACATATGCGATTGGCTCTAATAACAGCTTGTACTCTCCGTTTGTCAGCGTCTGGAAATCCATGCCGACATATCCTGCAATGGCTCTGATCACCTGCTCGTCCGTAAAGTACTGTTTGATGGCTGTAAGGTTCGCCCCGCCTCTTGATGTGCTGATGATCTGTGGCAGGGACTGTGCAGGATTATAAAACGTATAGCCTCCCATCCTTGCAGAAAGTCCTGCGCCATTCCTGTAGGAAGTCTTGCTTACTTTTCCAAAATGCACCCGGATATCAGTCGGATGCTTGTTGGTAAGGTCAATGGATGCTGACACGACTGCACCGTCGCTGGCTCTGATTACCGTCACACGCACCCCCTCATCGTGGCTGCTCCAAAAATTAGTTCCCGTTCCTGCTCCCATACCTCCACCGCCATTGTCGATGTTCCCTTCCCCGGCTGCATAAACCGATACCGGCATCACCATGGCAAGCAACAGCACAAACAGCAGGATTTTCTGTTTGATATATTTCATGCATTTCTCCTTAAAACACAGACAGGAAGATATGGCACACCGCCCGTATCTGCCCGCAAAAAAAGCACAACATTTCTGCTGTGCCTTTCCTTTACATTCTGTTTATTTAATCCATGATTCCGATCTTATTGCCATTTTCATACATGTCATCTGCATATATGCCTGAGCCTTCCCCTTCATCGGTAATCCATCCGAAGCCTTCCACATATACCATGCCGTCTTTGGTATCACCTGTCTTTGGCGTCTGGTTCTCTGCCGGAGCCGGTTCCTCCTGTTTTTCCTCCTCGTAGGACGGCGGTGTATCCGGCTGATCCGTGGCGGTTCCCTCAGACAGTGCAGGCGGCTCACTCGGCTTTTCCGCTTCCGTTTTCTCCGGGGTTTCCTGAATTTCCTGCTCCCTGTCATTTACGGAAGTCCCTGTCTCCGCCTCGATCACAAGCGGCTCTTCCGTCTCTGCTTCTGTGCTTTCTGCCTGCACAGGTTCCGGTGTTTCTGTCTCCACAAAAAGTTCTGTCTCCTCTGATTCTCTCTCCACGGCCTGTGCCTCCCTGTCCGGCTCATGGTAGAGCACTCTGCTGATTCCAAACACAAGCACTGCACATACTGCGAGAAGTCCTGCGATTGCCAGCCACTTTTTTGTCTTATCTTTCATGGCATTCCCTCCTTATGTTTTTTCGATTGATTGATTTTCGTAGTTCACACGCTACCATAGAACGTCTGGAAAGTCTATGGAAATGTAATAAGTCTTACGATATCTGTAACATGTTACTAAAATTTCTCCCTGTAGGCTGCCCTCACCTTCAACCTGACCGACATATTCGACAAGATTTTTCCTGCGAAACGCACAGGCACTTCCATCGTGACCTCTGCATCCGCATAATAAGTTCCTCCCGGCGATGCCAGTGCCGTGTTGTGGATGTCCACAGAAAGATTTTTGAGCCTGTACTCCAGTCCACCACTGTTGTTATAGCGGACATAACTGTTCCCATCCTCTTCCAGACCAAGCAGAAAACACATCCTGCCATAGATATCCCCATGGTCCACGGATGCCGCAAATCCCGTATCGTCCGGCTCATATCCTGCAGCATATCCTTCCCTGACACCATGATAAACTTCATTGTAATTGTCGTTTACCACGGAAACTACGGCAGATTCCATGGCATCTTTGATTCCGGCTGCCGTGATGACAAGGCGCATGTATTCTGAAACACCAAGGATGATAAAAAGCATGGCTATTGTTGCAGCTACAGCAACCGGAGCCATGCTTCCCTCCTGCCCTGTCAGAAGTCTTTTTAAACTCTGATAGCATTTTCTCATTTCCAATACACCTCACTCTTTCCCGATGCCCTCGCCCTTATGGTTACCGGAAACGACCTTAACTTTCCAAAAAGTCCGAGGTCTTTCTGTAACATCAGTGTTACCGTCACCTCTTCATTCAACTGGATTTTTCCGGTTCTTGACCAGCTTACGGCTGGATGTATCCCTGTTTTTTCCTCCAAGGTTCTCTGCCTTGCGGTTGTCTCACTTCCAACCCTGCCGCTGATCTCTGCCTCCCTCACCAGCTCGTCTGCAAAATTGTCAAGCTGTATCTTCGTGATAAAAACCGGGAATATCCTGACGCCAAGGGCAATGACAAACATCACACAGAATACAACGACTGCCGCATCGATATATCCCTCCCCCTTTTTGTCCCTCATAATTTTATAGATCCGCTTCATTTTTTCTCCTTCCTGCGCTTTTATCAGAACAGTGTTCCCATGGACTTTATGATCTCATAGCCGATGATGGCAAAATAGGTTGCAAGGAAACATAAGAGCATGGCAAAAGAAAAGACACGGATTTTCGGCGGGATTTTTGCTGCCTTTGCCTTTAACCTCTGCAGTTCTGCCTGCTTGAAGTCGTGTGTGAGCATCTGGAAATACACTGCACCGTCATCGCCTCTTAACACACCAATCAGTCCACGGACCACATCGGAGAGCTGCGGGGAATTGAGCCTTGCCTCGAAACGGGTGAGTGCTGCCTCATAGCTGCTGGAACGCATGTCGGCACACACAATGTCCAGTTCCTTCTGGAACATGTCCCCGGCATTTTCCTTATAATGCTCCAGCATGGAAAGTACATCCCTGCTGTTTTTCAGCTCCTGTGTGATGGTGGAAACAAAACGGTACAGCTCTCCCTCGATCTGCTCCCTTTTTTCCCTTACCAGCTCTTCTGCTTTTCTTGTCTCCTTATAGTAGACCATGACTCCTAAAAGCACGAGCAGGATGGCAAGCAGCGGAAATACATGCAGTGCCGGAAGGATCAGGAGAAAAATGCTCCCTGCCTTCAGATAGGCATACGCCATATAGGTTTCCGGTGTCATCTTAAGTCCTGCCGCATTAAGGACATTCTGCATCCTGCTTTTTTTGTAGGCATTCATTCCGATGTATTTTCCTAAGTATGCCGCTCCGTCCATGTAGAACGCATCCAGTGTTTTCTGCAGTTTCTTTTCTTTCTTCCCTGACTGCATCATCGCCCTGCCGGTCCGCAGTGTCGGCAGCTTTAAGATGCCCGACAGCAGAAGGAACAGTCCGCATGCCGTCAGGATGAATACAACTATCAGTACGATTTTCAATTTATCCCTCCCCCTTATGTCCGGTATTCAATCGGCTTTGTCAGTTTTATGACGCATGCCGTGGAAACAAAAATAATTGCGCCGGTAACTGCCAGCATAATCTGTCCGGGGATGGTATGCATGAGCGTATCGTACCAGGACTGGTTCAGGAAATATAACAGCGGGATATTCCCCACTGCCAACACCACCATTGTGATAAATTCCTTTCTGGGTTCAAATACCAGATACTCCAGCTCTGCATTCACGATGCGCATGTCCGACAGTTTCACCACGATCGGTGTCAGTGTTGTCTTTAATGACCGGTCATACAGGCAGGACTTTAAGGCATCCACCCATTCCATGAACACATCATTTTCAATCTTTCCCTTAAGCTCCTCCAAGGCTGCCTCAAGGTCTGGATCAATGAGCCGGATTCTTGACACAAAATCTGCAAACACGGTCTTGACCGGCGGATTTAAATATTCAAGGTTTTCCTCCACCGAAGTCAGAATGTCCTCACTGCGCAGATACGCCGTTGTAATAATAGACAGTGCGGTTTCCAGTTCCGATGACACATCCTTTTTGAAATGGGATGCGGTCAGCCTGATGTACCAGAACGGCAGAAATAAAAATCCGCATGCCAGCACCGGAACCAGAAAAACATTTCCGATCATGACCGCAATGGCTGCTCCTGCGGCAAACAGCAGAAGGGATGCAGTGCATAAAAGCGGGAACAGCTCCTCCCTGTCCGTTGTTTTCAAAATTTCCTGTACTTCCTCGATCTCCCTGCGGAAATAGGATTTTTTCCTGCGCTTGGTCTCCTCCAGTATCTCCTCACGGATTCCTTTCGGTGCGTCCAAAAGCCTGTGGAAAATGTTCCCCGTAAAGTCATTTAACCGGATTTGGAACAGCAGGAATGCTCCTGTAATGATCCCGATGCAGGCAATGACCTGTAATGTCAGCATACTTTCTTCCCTCCTTTTTCAATTCTTTCCAGCACATCTTTTGGCATGCCGTTTTCCAAAAATCTCTTTTTGAGGCTCTCGGAAATTCCGCACACCTTCTTATGCGTGCCATTAATGATAAAGCGGTCCCCTTCCATCCGGTTTTCGGTGATCTCATAGCGGTACAGCGGGTTGAACTTCCGCTTTCCGTCTGCCGTGATCTCACACTCCATGATTTCCATGAGTTTCCTCTTGCGGTTCTCAAGCTGCTTGGTGAACACCACGATAGGGAATGCCTCCGTTACAAGGTCCATCAACACCTCGTCATCCATGTCATATTTTCTCTTGCACAGTGTCCTCATTCGGCTGTAAGTGGATTCACAACTGTTGCTGTGGATCGTGGTAAGCACCGTGTGTCCGGTTCTTGCCGATTCCTGTGCCGTGTACGCCTCTGAACTACGCATCTCCCCGACACAGATGATCTCCGGGTTAAAACGCAGTGCCATATCAAGGAGCATGTCCTGATCAATGTTCTGCTTTTCATTTTCGCTGTATCTGGTCAGCGTATGGATGACACTGTTGGTCACTTTTCCATCCTTTTCCCTTACGAGTGCCAGCTCACGGCTGCCGTTTTCGATGGTAAAGATACGCTTTCCATCCGGTATGGTGGTAAGCAGCCAGCCTGCAAGTGTGGTCTTACCGGAACTGGTGGCTCCTGCGACACAGATGCTGATGCCATAACGCAGACACTCTGCCAGAAAGTCCAGCATTTCCCCCGTTGCGGTGCCGCCATCCACAAAGTTTTCCTTTTTCAGGCTCTGCGGATTGACAATACGGATGGATGCTGCAATCCCCACATCTTCATCCACGAGCGGCGTCTTTAACACGGCGATTCGGATATTCTTGCTCAGATGTCCTAACACTGCAGGGGAGGCATTGTCCAACACCATGCCCGACACATGGAGCATGCGCCTTATGACATTGACCGCATGCTCCGGGGACTCGAAGTGTTCCTCCAGCTTTTCACACCTGCCGTCATTGTACTGTATCTCGATATCCCGCCAGGAATTGATATCGATTTCCTCTATCCCTGTTCCAAAAATGTACTTGGTGAGGAAGGAAAACTCTGCCATTTCCGTGTAAAGGTCATCGATCAACTGTTCCTGTGTTTTTCCCTTTACCGTGATACGGTAGTCACAGATGTACTTTGTAATGTACCGCTTGACCTGCTGTTTTACTTCCTCGCTCCCGCCTTCCACCATGAGCGTGGAATATTTGCTGGAGATATACTCCTGCACCTCTTTTAAGACATCCGAAAATGCCCTTCCCTTTTCCTCCGGGGAAAAGAACAGATTCTGGTTATTTTTCATACCCCGAATACCTCCCTGCTGATTTTCTCTATCTCCCTGCGGAATGCCCGGCTCTCCTTCAGGCCGAGTTCCCCAAGCAGTTCCCCTTCTAAAAACTGTGCTTCCACCTCACTGCTGTGCGGAATCTGGAACGACACACTGCCAAGGATTTGTTCCATGTGGCTGCTTGCCTCCTGCTGTCTGATATTGGACACGGCCTTCAACTGCTTGTCGGCATCCCATTTGTGGTCTGATAGCAGTGGAAGCTGGGAGGATAAGTAACTGATGGATTTTAAGTCACACCCTGCCAGCCTTAACACCGTATCTGCCTCCATCAATGCGACCGCCGACAGGATATCCGATGCGATATTGCTGGTGCAGTCCACGATGACATACGGTGCGATCTGTGCTGCAAGCTGGAGCAGTTCTGCCGCCTGCTCTTTTTCATAGGGCGGATAGGTGAACACATTCTCCCCCTTTAACATCCCGACCATGGAAAGATAATCATTCTTCCGGTAGAACATGCAGTTCTTCTTGATGAGGTTTTCCGTCACATGGGATGCGGCAAGAATGCTCCCCAACGACCTTTCCTGTTCAATGTCTGACGGTGCGCATAAGTAAGGCAGCGGCGGAGTGATCATATCCGCAAGGATTAAAATGACATTTCTCTTTTTCTTTGCCAGATGCTCTGCCAGTTTCACAGACACCACCGTCTTGCCGGAGGAAGGGCTGCCCCACACGGCAAGCACGCCTCCCTCTTCCGGCATCTCTTCTTCCCTTTCCTGCTCCAAATTTCTCTGGAACAAAGAATTTTTCATGAAATTCAAACACTATTCCTCCATATCCGTATCATTTTTCTCGTCTGCCGAGGTTTCTTCTGCCGTCACTGCATCCGCTTCCCCTCCTGTCCTCGGCACCTCATTTTTTACAACAGATACCTCTTCTTCCTCTGTGGTTTCTTCCAGAAGCTCCTCCAGCACCAGATCCTGTGCTTCAATGAACTGTGCAGCTTTCTGGCTGTCTCCCCTGTATACCAGTGACAGATGGATTTCTCCCTCTGCTTCCAGC
Organism: Roseburia sp.; assembly: GCF_041325975.1. Lineage (NCBI taxonomy): Bacteria > Bacillati > Bacillota > Clostridia > Lachnospirales > Lachnospiraceae > Roseburia > Roseburia sp. Next base: position 503,188 of record NZ_JBGLEJ010000003.1, read on the forward strand.
CTTGCCAGCAGTCTGCTCTGCTCCAGTCTGACTAACACCGTGACGGTGGACGGAAGCTCCTTCTCCTCTTCCTGCTCCTGTGTATTAGCATCATAGCCGGACTTTGCCGTCACTGCGATGACCTCCACATATTTTAATTCTGCCGGGATCACTGTCTCCCCACTGCCCAGGTAATCCGGTGCGATGACCGACACAATATCCCCGCTCTTTAATTTGCCGGAGAGTCCTTCCGCAAAAGAACTGATGGTGATGGAGATTGCCTGTTTCTCCCCGTTTAAGTTGTAAAGGTATTTATTTTCTGCAGCCGGCTCGTCTGCTACTTTTTCTGCTACGATATAATCCCCTGCATAAACATCCGCGGTCAGATATTTTCCTTCCGCCTCCGTGATGCTCCTTAACACATTTTCGGGCAGGTTGTAACCTCCCACCTCGACTTCCTGCAGCATTCCTTTTTTGATCTCTTCGCCTGCCTTAACGTCCTTTACAAAACGCACGATTGTGGTCTTTTGGGACAGTCCGGCATTGACAAGCGGTGTCACTGCAAAACAGATGAGCAGGGACACTACAATGCAGAGTACCCCAAGAACAGTACGGTTTTTTAACAGTTTCATGATTCTCTTCTCCTCCTATCTCGATGTCTCCGTATATTTTTTCTTTCTTGCTGCCACGACAGTTCCTGCAAGCAGTGCCATAATCCCTGCCAGTAATAATTTCTTTTTCAATTCTTTAACCTCCTATCCAGATACCAATCAGCATTCCTGCAAAAAGAAACGGAACAAGCGGGTATGCCTGTTCCTGTTCCTTCTCCTCTTTTTGTTTCTTTCTGTTCTTTTTCCTGCCCATGCCCCCTGCCGCATGCCACAGCACCAGCAGGCACAATGCAAGGAACAGTCCCGTAAGCGCTTGGCTCGCTCCAAGAACCAGGCCGCATACCCCCATGAGTTTCACATCCCCTCCGCCGATTCCTCCTATGGTAATGCCTGCAAGGAGCAGCGGAAGTCCTGCAAAAACTCCCAAAAGATTTGGCTGTCCCGGTGGCAGCATGCTGGTAAGTGCCACCAGAACGACCAGCCAGTCCGGGATGGTCCTTGTCCTCATATCCATGACCGCCGCCAAAAACAGAGCAGAAAAAAAGAAAGCCAGCCTGATCATGCTACATTCCCATGTTCATGCCGCCTTCTTCCTGTTCCAGCTCCTCTGCCTCCTCCGGTTCCTCGTCCAGATCCGTCTGCTGGTGCATAAAAGTTTCATACGCTTTCTGTACCGTCTGGTCAAATTTTTCCTTGATTCCCCTGTCGGCAAAGAACACCGCATCCTTGTACTGTTCATTTGCCCCTGTCTTTGTTTTCGGCATGGCAACGGTCAGCCCGTAGTCATCTTCCTTGATTCTGACATTTCGGATCGTCATGAAATCCCCGATCTTTACATCGGCAAGGGCAAGGACACCCTTTTCCGGCTGTGTTTTTGTGATGGCAGCCTCCATCTGCATGTCTGCCCCTGCATTTGCCTGCACTGCGGCATTTTCCTGTACTGCTTCCTGCTGTGTCTGTGTGTTTGCTCTTCTAGGCATCTGTTTTCCTCCATATCCTTCTGTTATTTTTCCTGTTTCCCTGTTTTGGACCGGTGTTCCTTATCCTGCGTAGTTGAACATGTCCTGAATCCTCTGGGTAAGGGTAGGCATCACCACATCCCCGAAGAGTGCATAAAGACCTGCCAAGAGCAGTGCGCCGAGAACGACTGCGATCAGGATTTTGACCGCCGTATCCACGTAGTTCTCGCCCTTGGTATCCTTCATTAACATTCCTGCTCTCACGGCAACTGCCTTTACATTCTGTGCTGCTTTTTTCATCATATTTCTCATATTTTTTTCCTCCAATTTTTTCTAATGATCTGCTGAACCATTTCTGTGCGGTCCGCTCTATGTTCTCTGGTTTTATCCGGTTACATTCCTGCCATCTCCATCGGCTGTCCTTCCGGTGCCTGCATCCCATGATGCTTTGCTACCGTATCCTGCCCCTGCGAAATTGCCTGCTCATAAGCTCCGATGACTGCTTCATGGAGCTGTTTTCTGCATTCCTGCGTGATAGGAAAACAGATGTCCTTGTACTCATTCCCAGCCTTATAGCTTGGCATGGAAACAAACAGTCCATTGCTTCCCTCAATAATCTTGACACCCCGGATTGCAAATGCCCCGTTGATGTTTACGGATGCTGTTCCCTTGATGCTTTCCCCCGGCCGGATGGACTGGATGCGCACATCAAACTGGAGTGGGGAGTTTTCTTTGTTCCCTGCTCCGGATGGTGCCTGCTGTTCTGTGGTTTCTGCCCGGCTCTGGGCAGTTTTTGCCTTTGGCATAATGCTCCTCCTTGTTAAAATCTGATTTCCTCATACCCGGATGGCTCGACATAGAAAAAGCGGCTCGCTTCCCCATCCGCAAACTCGACCACATCCGAAATGGACAATACATGTCCCTGAAACCCTTCCGGTACTCTCCGTCCGTATTTCTCCCAGACTTCCTCCAGACTATAGTTTTCTATCTCCCCCTCATAGACTCTGACATATTCCTCCCTACGCGGCCTGTCATACCCTCTCTTTTTTCTCTCTGCCAGACTGATAAACCGCATCATGATCGGACTGTCCTGTCCCAGTTGATAGATTCTAAGCCTCCTCCCTTCCCCAATGCTGACCTCCGCTGTCTCTTTGACACCACCTCCCTCCGACAGCCGGTCATACACACCCTCCCGGAATACGGGTTCCACCAAAAACTGTTCCTTCACAAATGAAACCAGCTCCTCTTTCTGGAACATGCAGTCAATGACTGCTTTCCCGTCTCCCAGATAGCCAGCCGGATTCCCATAAAAAAATACGATCCCGTTCTGAACATAAATCCTTTTCATACGCTTTCCCCACCCATGCTGCGCAGGTAAGGGATCAACTGCCTGTCTAAGAATGCCTTGTCCCCGCAGAATACAAACATCTTGGAGAGTCCGATCAAAAACGGCTCGCCCTCCATGGTGTGCAGGGTGATGATGCTTCCCTCATCGCAATGCCGGATAAATTCTGCAATGGAGCAGAGATTCCCGTCCACCAGCGTCTGGCTGACCTGATCGTCTTTGATTTCAAATGCCCTGTACTTATTCCTTAACAATCCGTACCTCCCTCCTGCTGTGCGAATTTCAGAATCCTTGCCGCAAGTGCCACCTGTTTTGCCGGACTCATATGTTTTACCGCCGCATTTACATAGGCTTCCACTGCCTGCGGGTCCTGACTCCCCATCTCCACGATATCTACTTTGGATACCATGATTTTTCCACTGCTCACGGACAGCTTTACGATATCCCCGCTCTCAAGCTCTGCCATCTGGCGGAATTCTTTCGGGATCAGGATGCGTCCTTTTTCGTCTAACAGCTTATACACCGGTTTTTTCATCCGTTCCCTCCTCTGTGGTCCGCAAAATGATGTTTACCTTATCCTCCGTGATGCCAAGCTCCCTGCAGATGGCAAGCAGTTCCTCCGGCACTTCCGTCCCCTGCACAAGTTCTGACGGCAGGATGATAATGCGTCCTTCCTGACACACAATGTCAAGGTCTGCGTCCATCGGGATTCCGGCATCCCTTAATAATTCTTCCGGTATCTGGAACGCAATGTTTTCCTCCTTTGCCAGTTCCTCTGCCACATCCTGTCCTGCCCTTGCAAGCAGGAACTCCTTTGCCGTGTTCTTAAGTTCCCCGTCCTCTGCCATATACACAAGTTTCACGGTGTCACCGGTACAGATACCAGCCTGCTCTAACACCACTGCGGGAATCTCAATACACCCGTTTTCCGTCATCTTTCCTTCCATTTCTACTAACTGAAGCATGTTTTCCTCCTTCTTTCTTTTTTTATGTGTCCTGTGGCTCTTCCTCTGTCTCCTTTCCCTTCCACCGGACCGTTTTCTGTTCCCCGTACAGTTCAAACAGGTTCATCTGCATCGGCATGCTTTTTTTCCTTTCCTCCATGTCATAGTTGGCGATTAGAACTTCCGGGAACTCACTTCCGTTGTCATACCTCTGTGCAAGATTATTGATTCTTGTCACCGCTTCAATCTGGAAGTCCTGATACAGCTCACGGATATAGGCACAGTCGTTATAGGAAACCATGAACTTTCCCTGTATGCCTTTTAAGGTATCCCTGAGTCTCACATGATCTTCCTTACGGAACACCACCTCATAATGTCCCTCGGTTTCAAAATACGGCGGATCGCAATAAAAAAAGGCATTCGGTCTGTCATATTGACGGATGAGTGCCTCAAAATCCTTATTCTCGATCACGGTATCCTTCAGCCTGCGGTTTGCCTCCCAGATGATGGTAAAAGTTTTGCGTATGTCAAAAGGCTGGCAGCCATAAGAGGTGCATCCGCTTCCATAGCTGTAACGGATGATCTTATAAAATGCCGCTGCCCTTTTTACATCCCCTACTGCGGCACGCTCCATGAGAATGTCTCGGATTTCTGTCGCCTCTGGTTCTTTCAAGAAGTGTGTTGCAATCTCTAATTCTTCTGCAAGATGTTCACTCTTAAATTCTTCCATGGTCAGAAATTTCCGCAGTGTTGTAAATTCATCTCTGGAGTTGAGCGGCAGGAAGGACAGTTCCCGAAGCAGTGCCATTGGCCTTTCCTTGACACAATAAAAGAGGTTTGCAAGATTTGAATTAAAATCATTGTAAACCTCCATGCATTTATCCGGCGGTTTCCCGAATAAAACCCAGCCGCCACCGCCAAATACTTCTATGTAGCGGTCATAGTTTTTCGGCATGCGCAGATAGATCAGGTCGCGCAGTGCTTTCTTGCCGCCAACCCAGCTTATGATGCTGTTCAAATTTTTTTCCTCCTATTTTGGTTCATTCATATGGAAAGCCTCCCCCTGCACCAGCAGTTCATCCACCATCCTGCGGATGTCTGCCACCTCCTCCGGCATCTGTGTAAAATCCACATGGTGGTCCCTTTCCACAAGCGGTGTGTACCAGTAGTCATATGGGATATAATACTCTGCCAGTGCCTGTTTCTGTTTTTCACTCAAAGAACTGCTCCCCTGCTCCATCATGCCGCCCGGAGTCATGAAAATCGTTCCGAAGTGTTCCCCGGAAGACTCCAGATCAAGCGTGACAAGTGCCAGCGTGCGTATGCCGGAATCCCTTCCGCAGACCACCGCCGGCATCATCACCATCCCATACTCCTCATCCACATATCCTTCCCCGTACACGGTTTCAAATGCCTGATGCATGGCAAGCAGCTTTTGGGCAGCATAGGCGGTATCCCCTCCATTGCATGACACATTCAGCCGATAGAAATCTGTTTCTTTTAATATCTCATTTACTTTCCCTAAAAACTCCCTGCATTTCTTTTCGGACAGGGTTTCCTTCTGCGGTACGACAGTAAAGTCATCCTCTTCCACATTCAGGGCCAGCGTGCTTCCATTTTCCCATTCCACATGAATTTGTCCGATATCATCCACATCAATTACTTTTCCCTCCATGCCGGACGGCATCTGGTGTTCCCCTTCCATCTGCCCCAGCCTGACCACGGTACCCGCAGGATATCTTTCCTTCAGCCGTTCTATCTGTTCCCTTCTTAACATTCCTCACCTTCCTCGATTTCTTTTACCAGTTTTCGGATTCGTATTCCATCCTTTATTCCCTGTATATAAAGCTGTTCCTGTTTTATCTGGCTGATGTCTAACATGCATCCAAAAAGTTCTGTCACCATCCTGTACGCTTGCGGGTTTGGCAGCTCCAGTTCTTTTCTTAAGTCTGCCAGGAACTTTTTTTCCTTCTTTGAAAGCTCCCTTGCCTCTTCCTGATCCATGATCTGCTGGCGGTATGATTCGATAAGCTCCCCAAAAAACTGCACCATGACTGTATCATCCAATTTCATCTTTTTGCCTCCTTGGTTTCTTTGGGACACACAATACTACATACACCAGCACATATCCAGCAGAATCTTATTTTTTTACAGAGTCTGTGTCATACCATGATTCCAGATTCTGTCCAGTTCTTCCTCCGTCATGACGCCCCAGTGTCTTTCCTGTGTCCAGAAACTGACATACAGTTCTCCCTCCTGTGTATAGATTGGTCTTTGTTCAAAGCCTTCTCCCCAGCCGTCACTCATCTGTCCGTCCCAGTAATTTTTCAGTTCATAGATTTCATTTTGTGTCAGCGGCTGGCAGATACTGCATTCCAGAACTCCGAACAGTTCTCCCCGGATGTTCTGCACTTTGGGGAATGCACTAATCACTTTTTCAGCCACCTGTCTGTTCCCGTCAAAATAATGCATAAGTCCCCTCGGTTCTTCTTCCACATGCCTTTCTTTGAGGATGGCTTTCTGGATTTGTTCCTCATAATCTGCCAGTTCACTCCGGTACAGCGTTTCCTGCTCCTCTCCATCCTGATACATCATCCCTATCAGCGAATTGTAAAGATAGAACGTTTCACAGGGTATCCCGTTTTTTTCAAGCGGATCGGCAAACTCTCCCTGATATTCCTGATACTCATGGATTGCCCGCTGCGTGCCAACAAAGCCTTCGGGAATAAATCCGCTGTCTGCCATCGCTGCCTGTCTTTTATCACGGGCAACCCCGGCATAATCAATATACGGCAGGAGAAATTCATCAATTTCAAATATCCCAGCCTCTTTAACCAAAAATTCCCCATACTCTTTATCCGTATGTATCTGCGGATGTATTTCAAATTCATCCAGATTCTTTGCGATGTAAGTGATATCGGTAAATTCACTTGTCCCCACAAATCCTGCCGCCATTGCAAGCTGGTCCATTTTTGCTTCATCAAAACGGCTGACGGTCTGGCACATCTCATTAAAAAGAGTCAGTTTCCGGACATCCCCCTGCAGAAACATACACATATCTTCCGGGGAAGGAAGGATGCTTTCCGGCAGCCGGATATTTTCTATCCCGTTCACAATTCCTTCGGCAAAAGCTGCGATGTTTAATCTTTTCTTTACCTTATCCATGGCACTGATGTCCGTTGGCAGATAAAGGTACTCCTTATCCCCTGCCTCATTTCCAAGAGATAAAACTGCCACGGTTTCATCCGGTCTGTCGATGTATTCTGGAAAGGTTTTTCCGTTATAGACCTCCTCCATGTGGAATCCCTGATCTACCAGTATCCCATGTGGCAGGAACTTACATTTTCCTTCTGAAAAAATCTTCTGCGCATATGCGTTAAAATCCATTCTGCTCTTTTCTTCTTCTGAGATTGCAAGATGCCGGTCCAAATAAAGCCTCAGCCCGACACGGTTTCCGTCCGTCAAGTCTGTAATCAGGGACAGTCCCTGCAGGCTGTAAGTCAGGTTAATCAGTTGTTTCATTTCCCGCATGCCTGTCTCACTGCTGTAGACACCCACCACTCTTTTTTCATATTCCGTCATTCCATCCAGCCTTCTGGCAAAGAAATTAAGTTCGTCCATGTTGACGGTCTGGCCTTTCAGGAACCCAAAATAGGACGGTTCATCCCGCACCTCACTGATACAGCATACCGGTACAATATCTTCTATCCCGATACATTTCATGCAATACTGTATGTCCATGTCCGTTGCCGGCAAAGTTATATCTACCGTCTGTTCCCCATTTTTTGCTCTAATCTTCATTCCACACCTCCCGTTCTACGATGTCCACCCCATACCTTTCCATCACGAATGCATTGACGATGAGCCTTAAGATTTCATCCGGTATCAATTCCCTGTCGGTCAGCTCCGACAGCCGGATATGCTTTGTCCCCAGATACACATCCCTTGCCGCATGGAACAGGATATATTGTTCCAGCGTAACGCTGCCAAGCCGGATGCGGTCAAAATAAATCCCCGTATCCAGCACCTGCTTAGAAACTTTCTCCCACAGGTTTTCATCTGCAGACAGAAGAAATACTGCGGCGGCATAATTCGGAAGTCCGCACAGGTTCTTTTTCCGTCTGCCAAGCAGCAGGGAAGAAAAATCGTTTCTGTGCCTGCTGTCATAAAAAATCAGTTCCTTTTCTGCGTTTCCAAATACCTCCTGTATCCTTTTCTTTAAGTGTTCCATCTGCATCCGACTGATGACACAGTCCACAATCTCCGAATAATTTCCCCTGCTTTTCCACTCTTCCATGTCAAACATCCACCCCTGCCCTCTGGGACGATATCCCGGCGGCTGGCGCATCTGCCGTTCTAATAACTGCAGTCTTGGACTGTTGCAAAAAAATCCCGACATCAAATCTGTCTCCTTTCTTTTTCCATAAAAAAAGACAGCACCCATTTCATTTCTAAAATAAGTACTGCCTTACATGTTCATCTGCATCCCTTTTTCCTGTTCCAGTCTTTCTGACTTGACCTCCTCATAAATTCTTGCGACATCGACACAGCCTGTAACAAAATCATGCCCTGCAAACTGTGGGTATAACGGAATTTTCTTTTTCGGGACTGTCTGATACGATGCCGAAGTATATCCCATCTGCATGAGCTCCTTATATGAGACTGCCCTGCCATCCAGAAAATAGGTTTCCCTCTCTTCCTTCTGCATCTGGCAGAGTGTTTCCAGAATTCCCCCACAGCCGTTTCTGTTCTTGTAGGTGCTAATCGCCGCTGCCGAAATCTTAAGCTCTGCCGCCAGTTCTACCAGAGTGCGGTATTCCTTTCCCCGGATCATGCACATCGGGAATCTGGTTATCATCTGCTCTGCCGGGATGCCTGCCTTTTCCTTTATCTCCAGCAGGATGTCCGCGGCTGTTTCAAAATCCACCCCATGGTTCTCCATCATCTCACGGATGCAGACAATCCCGATGTTATTTTCCCTTGCGAATGCCCGTTTGCTTTGATAAGTTTTTCCGCGGTAGGTTATTTCATACTGTGGCTTGTTCATCTGCCTGATTGGTAGAAACAGTGCCTCTTCCATGCTCATGCTATATTTGAGCCGCTCCCAGACCAGCGAATAATCTTTTCCATAAAAGTTTGCTATCTGTGCCAGTCCATGAAATTCCTTTCCGCAGAAAGAAAGTGTTTCCTTCTGTATGATTTCTGCGATAGCTTCCTCGGCTGTCTTTCCGTCCTGCAGTCTTTTTGAAATGACGGCGGCACTGGTCCCGTACTCCTTTGCAATATCCGTCAGGCTTTTATATTCCCTGCCCCAGACGGTGTAGGTCTGTGCATCTTTTACCTTTTTTGCCCTCTCTACCGACTGTTCAATATCTTTTGTCCTGTAATATTTATGTGCCAGCGGAGCGTAAGGCAGGTCCAGGTCATCGCACAGTTCATGCAGTGAAACATATTTTTTCCCTGCATAGTCTATCTCATGTCCTTTTCTGCGCTTCACTTCATCCCCTTCCTTTCGGATAAAAAAATAGCGGTACCCATTTCATTTCTAAAATAAGTACCGCCTTACATGTCCATGTGCATTCCCGCTTCCATCTCCCCTGCCTCTTCCCCGCCCTCCTGTACTTCCAGTTCCGGTATCATGTTTCTGTTTAAACTGATTTCCTCCTGCTTCATCTGTTCTGAAATTGCTGCAAGTGCAATGCTGTTCATCTTGTTCTGCAGGTAAGTTTCAAACTCCCCTTTCGCCTCTGTCACGGTTTTATCCATCTGTTCAGCAAACAGTTTCTGCAGATAGGGGATATTACTTTTTAACTCCTGCCGTACATTTTTCAATGTCGAGACGATATTTCTCCGGTCCTCCCTGCTCAGGACACGTTTCTCATCCAGAAGTTTTTCAATCTCCTCTGACCTCTTTTCCAGTTGCCGCACCAAGTCACGGGTTGCTTCATCCACTTCCCGGCGCATTACTTTCTGCCTGTCACTGTATGGGCATGGTTCAACGAATGTCCCATTCACTTTTGTAATGGTAACCGGTATCCCCTCTCCAATGTTAAGTGATGTGATTGCTTCGGCAAACTGTGTATAGGACATCTCCACCTCAACGATCATGTCATTGATGTCTGTCCCTGCCAAAAACCAGTCCTCGTTGCCCTCCCTTTCCATCATGCCTTTTGAAATGGACAGGCGTATGACATTATTATGCATGATGGAACTTCCAAACAATGCCGTTCCTGAACCACCGATTGAGGACCTTGCAAACCGAATCATTCCGTAACTTGGGTGCTGCTTTTTCTCCATCCCTGTTTCTTTTCCTTTCTCTGAATTTTGTCCCAAAATACTTAAAAATCTCTTTTTTGCCTCTATGCATCTATAAAAACGTGGAAAAAAATAGGGCAAAAACTGGTCATTTTTTGCTCCAATTTTTGCCCTCAAACCACAACATCTTGTGGTCTAACATGCCTATTTTTCTTATTTTCCACAATACTGCATCAGAACTACCGACTCAACATGTTTTGTCCAAGGAAAAAGGTCCACCGGCTGGCACTCTCTTGCCTCGTACCCATGTTTAGTCAGATATTTTAAATCTCTTGCTAAGGTTTCCGGGTTACACGAAATATACACCACGCGTTTCGGTGCAAGACGGACAACCGAAGATAAAAATGCCTCGTCACTTCCTGCTCTTGGCGGGTCCATGAATACGACATCCACATTGCCATCCGGTGTTGCCTTTTTTCCCGATTTTGTGGCATCCGGCACCTGATTTTTTTTCTGATCGTCACGGTATTCCGCCATCTCCACCATAAACTGTCCTGCATCGGCATTGTAAAACTGGACATTTTTGATGTCATTGCGTTTTGCGTTGGTTACGGCATCCCTGACTGCATCACGGTTTAATTCCACACTGATGACCTCTTTTGCCTTCGACGCTGCGATCAGACCGATCGTTCCGATGCCACAGTAAGCATCCACAATCCTCTCTTTTCCTGTCAGTCCGGCATACTCGATCGCCTTCGTATAAAGGATCTCCGTCTGCACCGGATTGACCTGATAAAATGATTTCGGGGAAATACGGAACGTACAGCCGCAGAGTGTGTCCTCAATATATCCTTTCCCGTAAATAACGGTTTCTTTTTCTCCTAAGATCATACTGGTCTTTTTGTCATTGACATTAAGAACGACCGTTGTGATCTCCGGGTGAAGTTTACGCAGTGCCTTGACAAAATTATTCTTGGACGGAAGGATCGGAGATCCGAGCACTAATACTACCATCACTTCTCCGCTGTGAAAACCGCGACGCACCAGTACATGACGCAGCAGACCATATCCGGTATCCTCATCATAAGTCTTGATTTTAAAGGAACGTAACAGTCCCCGGATATCGCGGATGATCGCATCTGCCGTCTCATCTTCGATCCGGCAGGAATCAATGTTTACAACATCGTGTGTCCCTGCTTTGTATACACCGGAGATAACTGTCCCACCTTTTGCTATGTCAAATACCGCATGCACTTTGTTGCGGTAATGATACGGATTTTCCATTCCGATGATCGGCAGTACTCTGCAAAATCCACCGACATTTTTTCTGACATATTCCTGCTTTTCTTTGAGCTGTTTTTCATAGGAAAGTCCCTGATAATCGCAGCCACCGCATTTTTTTGCATACTGGCACATGTCTGCGTTCTGCTTCTTCGTGATCATTTTTTCCGACGTGTTTTTTCCTGATACTTTTTTCTCTTTTACCGATTTTCCATGATCCGTTTTTTCTTTAAATGCTTTAGTCACTGCATACTTCTTTTCCATTTTTCCGATGGTTCGCTTTTCTGCTTCCTGCTTCACTGTTTTATCAACCGCATATTTTTTCTTTCCCATTTTTCCGGCGGTTCGTTTTTCTGCCTCCTGCTTCATTGTTTTATCAACTGCATACTTTTTCTTGCCTGCAGCTTTATTTTTCGCTATGTCTTTATTTTTAACTTTACTTTTGTTCCTCATTGCACTTTTATTTTTCATTGCATTTTTATCTGCCATTTCAATCCTCCATTCTTTTCAATAAAAACAACACTTTCATTGACACCTCATGTTTACGCACAAGCACAAATCCTGCGCACAATCCTCAATCTCTCATCGTGCTCTGTTCCCCGCTCTGCACCAAGACACAGTATTCCTGCTTTTCACTTGTCCCTCAAACCTTTCCGCCTCACAACTCTTCCACACACTGACTCGGAATGTTCAGATAGGACTCTCCCCAGTTACACATGGCATTTAGGATCGGTGACAGGCTCTCTCCAAACTCCGTCAGGTTGTACTCTGTTTTGGGCGGGACAACCGGATAGACGGTTCTTTTGATAAGTCCGTCTTTTTCCAGTTCCCGAAGTTGCTGTGCGAGCATTTTATCGGTGGCTTTCGGTATCTTTTTATGAAGTTCACTGTAGCGGAGCGTTTTTCCCATCAGATGAAACAAAATGACCGACTTGTATTTGCCGCCGATCAGGGAGATCGTCGCCTCCACCGGACAGTTAAATTCCTTGTTCATAGATCTGTTTCTCCTTACTTACTTTTTCGGAAGTATATATCAAAAAAGTGCATACTTGCTTATATTCTGCATTTCCATATAATTATAGACATGAACGTTCAGAAACACAAGATAGAATCCGAAATAAACAGGATTATCCCAGCGAAACCGCATGAAATTCAATTATGTGCAAAAATCAGCTCAAGCATGGAGGATTAGCGTGAAAAATAAGATTTTTCACACGCAAGATCCGTGCTTACACACAAACTCAAGATGCGCAAAAAACAGCTCAAGAATGGAGATTATCATGGAATTATTAGAGATTGCAAAAAAGAGACATTCTGTACGAAAGTACACAGGAAAAGAAATTGAACAGGAAAAACTGGATAAAATCTTAGAGGCTGCCCACGTAGCACCGACCGCCGCGAACATGCAGCCGGTACGCCTTATAGTCGTAAAAAGCAAAGAAGGACTGGAAAAAGTCGGAAAAGCAGCAAATATTTATCAGGCACCGGCTGCCATTGTCGTCTGTGCCAATAAGACAAAAGCCTGGAAGCGTCCGTTTGACGGCAAGATCACAACCGACATCGATGCCTCGATCCTGACCGACCATATGATGCTTGAGGCAACCGAGCTTGGTCTTGGCAGTGTCTGGATTTGCTACTTTAACCCGGACATATTAAAAGAAGAACTGAACCTTCCGGAAAACTTAGAACCGGTCAATATCTTAGCACTCGGATACAGTGATGAACCGGATGCATCCACAGAGCGTCATAAAGATATGCGCATTGGCATGGATGAACTGGTTTCCTACATTTAAAACGATAAACTGCTTCCTAAGCAAACCTGTGATTTTATTTTGAATCATTACAAAAATTGCCAGGATCATGCATCAGCATCCGAATGGGGCTGTGAAAAAAGAATAGTCCCGAAAAAAAAGAAAGACCAAGAGTTTATAATGAACCCAAGGTCTTTCTTTCTGTTATAATTAATTTGTGAAAAAAAATAATAACATAATCTATTCTAACCCAAAACAGGCAGTTTTGCCAATGCTAATTCAAGATTATTTGGACATCTGTGATCCAGTGCTGACTTTTGACAGCTTTATGGGAGAAATCGAACTGGAGAAATATCTGAAAAATATTCCTCAACATTATACAGGAAGACTCAGATATGACCCGGTCAGCATGTTGAAAACAGTTTTGTTCGGATTTATGGCGAATGGCTATATATCATTGCGTGAACTGGAGGATCAGTGTAAAGTTAATCTCCGCTTCATGTATCTTATGGATCGTCAGGCACCTTCTTACCGTACTTTCGGCTACTTCATTAATGAAGTGCTTGCTGATTCCATTGAAGAAATATTTCAAGACATAAACAAAAAAATCTTCGAGACAGAGCATGTGGATCTTCAGCATCTATACATTGATGGATCCAAGTTTGAAGCAAATGCGAATAAATACTCCTGGGTATGGAAAAAAGCAACCGAAAAATCCAGATACCGTCTCTTTGGTAAGATCACTACACTCTTTGCGGAAATCAATGAGGAACTTTCATGTACAGGTATGAAACTCTGTATCAATAGTGAGTACGCACCAGAGTATCTGAAGGAAGCTGCTGAACAGTATGCAGAAGTCTGGCAGATTAATGAAACAATGTTTGTTCATGGCAGGGGACATCGTAAAACCACGCAGCAACGGCATTATGAGAAACTTAGGGAATATGCTACTAAGTTAGAGGAATATGTGGAAAAAATAAAGATCTGCGGAGAAGAGCGCAACAGCTACTCCAAAACAGATCATTCTGCAACTTTCATGCGTATCAAAAAAGATTATATGGGAAATGATCAGCTGCTTCCAGCTTATAATGTACAGGTTGGTGTTGCAGATGAATACATTGCTGTTGTCGATGTAAATCAGTATCGCTCAGATATGGATTGCTTTGTTCCATTGATGAACAAGTTTTATACGACATATGGTTTTTATCCAAAATACCCAGTGGCAGATGCCGGATATGGTTCTTACAACAATTACATCTTCTGTGAACAGCACGGAATGGAAAAGTACATGAAATTTTCCATGTTCAAGAAAGAGACTACCGACAAGAAGTATCGGGAAGATCCATTTCGTGCAGTAAATTTTTTAATCGAAGAAGACGGAATTATGCGTTGCCCAAATGGGAAAAAATTTTACCTTCAGTATCGTAAAAATGTAAAAGGGAACAAGTATGGACGTCAGGAAGAAGTGTATCAGTGTGAAGACTGCTCCGGCTGTCCGTATGCAGAACAATGTAAAAAGACAGACAAAAACCGTATCGTTCGGATCAACCGCGAACTTACAGCAATGCATCAGGAAGTGATAGAAAATCTCGAAAGTATCCAGGGAGCTCTTCTACGGATGAACAGATCCATTCAGGCAGAAGGTACCTTTGGTATCATGAAAAATGACCGTTGGTACAAAAGAATTGTCCGAAGAGGAATAAAATCTGTATTGCTTCTATTCTGGTAATACATTTGCCAATCAACTGGGAATTTCAACACAGGTTCCCAATAAAGTTGAGATCGTTAGCAATAACATGGCCGCAAAAATAAGAGAAGTTCCAATTGGAAAGAGAACATTCATTGTAAGAAGACCAGTGATTCCGGTAAATGAAGAAAATGTTTATGTGCTGCAGTTACTTGACTTATTAAAAAATCTGGATATGTATCTGGATGAAAGCTATGATGTGGCTCATGATAAAGTATCTCAATTTGTGCGGATACATGGCATCACAAAAAAAGATGTGGATCGTTATATAAGAGAGTTTCCGATTGCAATATTTAAATATTATTATGAATTGAGGTTGGATGATGTATTTGCATAAAGATGATAAAGAATTGTTGAGGGATATTATTGTAACGGTATCAGAATGAACGGTCATAGAGGAAAGTATCGTTGAAAAAGATTACTATGTGACAATGATATTAAAAGAACTAGTACAGAGAAATACCAATGTGGTGTTTAAGGGTGAGACATCTCTTTCCAAGGCTTATCATGTAATAGACCGTTTTTCAGAGGATATTGATATTACGTTTGAAGAATATTTGGGAGAAGCCAGAAGAAAGAAAATCAAATATCAGTTACTACAACCAATCAGCGAAGACTTAGACTTAGCGATTGATAATTGGAAGTCTATCGAAAGCGATAAGGACTATAATCACTATGATTTCTCATATGACTAAGTTTGCTCAGAAGATAAAAAAGGTCTGCGACCATATGTGAAGCTGGAGACAGCGTTAATGTCATATTCTTATCCAACAGAGAAGAACCATTTGAAATGAAGACACAGGCACTATCCAGAACAATCATAGATAAATTTTTTGCTGTTTGTGATTATTTTATGGTAGGAAAGGCAACGAGAAATTCCAGACACTTATATGATATCTTTAAATTGAAAAATTATATTTCAATAGATGATGATTTCAAGAGGCTCTTTGCAGATGTTAGAAAGCATAGAGCAGAAATGGATATTAAAATAACCCCATCCGCAAGGGAGGATATTGATCTGCTGGCTGTAGCAGAAGAACTCATACGAGAAGATTTTTATGCTGACGATTATGTTGATTCAACTATGAAACTGATTTCTGACAATATTTTCTATGAAACTGTAAAATTGAACTATATTGAGTTGATCAGAAAAATATTACGATAAGAGCTAATTCACCCACATACAAGCCCGGTAAAACTGCTTACTTTTTGAGTAACATCCTGCCGCAGTCCCTCCATGTTTTTACAGTAACTATAGATAGGCTGTACGGAATTTTCTCGACTGTAACCTCTATATTCCTATCGATTTTTAAAGTAAAAAACAAGAGAGTAAACCGTCTACTTTTCCACCTCTGGAAACATATTTATACCTCGCAACCATATCTGCATTTACGCCTACATTTGTTTTTAATCGTGATTTCTTAGGCAAATAATAAATGCCGTTCTCATATTTTTGTAGTTTTCCCTCATCGCACAGCTTTTTTAGCTGCTGGTTCACTGCTGATTTTGTAATTTCCTCAATCACTATATCCGAAAAGAATATAGGCTCTGCTTCCTTATAATTATTTTTCAAAAATTCATATAACATAAACTTCATCCCTTTCTTCTAAATTTTTGTAACCAGAGCAGAATAAAATATAAAAAAGAACTGTTACCCTTAGGATTCCTCCCAACGTCAACAGATCTTAAATTTCTACTTACATCTTCAAACTCTTTGCCAAACTCTTCAACAAAGCCGCCATATCGTAGTGCAGAGATAAGTCCTCTGCAGAGTGCACACGCCCGCAAGGGTGTATAAGTGCGCCCTTAGTTCCTAAGGGATTTTAGTATTTTGCTCCCTTGGCTTTGTCATGGTTGGTCGCTCCTTTCTGTCTGTGGCATGAAAAAAGGACAGTCGATTTTCTCGACTGACCTTTGGTAGATTATTTAATCCTTCAATAGCGATTGATTTTATTCGACTACACTCCACTGCACATAAGCCCATTGACGTTGTGTGTTATCTACTGTGTGTTCATCAATAGTCGTTCCGCATTCTTGATAAAGATAAATTTCGCTCATATCTTCATCTTGCGGATTAACATAGATTGCACAGCCTGCCAACCCAGTATCATTAGCTTCTTTTTCCGTTAAATCTCGGAGATAATGATATTCTTCGGGTAATTCTTCAACTGGCATATTCGGTGCAACATAATTCTTGTTCATTATGGTAATCAGGGGATGATACGCCTGAAAGACGAAAGAAGATTGAAGTATGGGACCTTTCGGGTTTTGAGATGGAATGCTGATAACTGGATTATTTATAAAAATGCATAGATAAAAACGTTAAAAGCGAAATCTCTGTACCGATTGTTATTTTGTATACACAATCTCATCTGTTATGTTATAATTCAATATAATACTTCCTGTCTAAAAGAAAGGAGTTTACGAATGAAGAACTGGAAATTAGGCACTAAAATCACACTAGGCATTACCATCATCGTAATCATTTGCATGAGCCAGCTTTACCTTATTGCAAATAAGACAATGACTGGCATGATGCAGGAATCTGAGCTTAATGTTATGAAAAATACCCTGAATGCCCAAGCAAGTCTGCTCAACGAATACGTCGCACGTCAGGAATCTATCCTCACTGCTTACAGTAAAACACCTTGTGTCCGCGACTTTTTAAAGGATGTCAATAATTCTGAGCAGCAGGCAATCGTGCAGAGCTATACAGAGGACTATTATAGCGGTCTTAACAACTGGGAAGGTATTTATATCGGTGAATGGAATACGCACATCGTTGCTCATTCCAATTCAAAGGTAATCGGAATGACTACCCGCGAAGGTGATAGTTTAAAAGCCCTGCAGGATGCCATGACACAAAGAAACGGTCTGTATGATGCCGGTATTATTGTCTCCCCTTCCTCCGGTGAACTTATTTTATCCATGTACTGCCCTGTATTTGATACAGATGGAAAAACAATCCTTGGATATGTAGGCGGTGGACCATTTGTAGAAGAGCTTGAAAAACAGTTATATGATTTAAAAAGCGAAAATGACACCCTCCGCTACTATATGGTCAATACCGAAACTAATATGTACATCTTTGCAGACGACAGCAGTTTGATTGCCACCGATATTCAGGATGATATGCTGTTAAACATTATTGATAAAATTAAATCCGGCGAAACCAGTGGTGATCTTAACTACAAAGAAGGTTCCGATTCTTTTGTGGCAAGCTATCAGTCTATCGCAGAACATGGCTGGGCAATTGTTTCTTATGACAGTGAAGAGAACATTTATGAGAACGTCCACAAAAATATGCGCATCTTAGGTCTGATATGTATCATCTTCGTTTTAATCATCAGTGTACTGGCATTTATCACAATTGCAATCAGTGTCAGACCTCTGTTATATGTCGAAGATGCGATTATCCAGCTTAGCAATTTAAAACTTGAAAAGAGCAAACGTCTTACGCCTTGGATTAATACCAAGAGTGAAATTGGAAAAATTGCAACTGCAATGAATTCTTTATATGATGCACTCAGTGGCATCATTGCCACTTTATCTGACTGTTCAACATCACTTAGCAGCTCTGCGACCGCAATGCAACGTTCTTCAGAAACACTGCTTAGTTGTGTGGCAGACAACTCAAAATCCACGCAGACATTTGCAGAACATTCAGAAAATATTAACGCTACTGTAAACGATGTAGGACAGCAGATTTCCGAAATGACAATGGTTGTTTCTGATATCGAAGAACGTATCCGTCAGGGTAATGTCCACAGCAGCGAGTTACTTCAAAAAGTGGAAAAAATGCAGACCTTAGCTAATAATTCCATGGTAAATACAAATACCCAGATTGCAGAAAATCAAAAAGCTATCGAAAATGCAATGGAAGAATTACAATCATTAATGCGAATTGATGAAATGGCATCTCAAATTTTAGACATTACAAGCCAGACAAACCTTCTGTCCTTAAATGCTTCTATTGAAGCTGCAAGAGTTGGAGAGGCTGGAAAAGGATTTGCTGTAGTTGCAGGCGAAATCGGTAACCTCGCATCTAATTCATCCAAAACAGCCACAGATATTCAGGCTATCTGTAATGAAACTAAAAACAATATATCACATGTCAAAACTTGTTTCGATCAGATTATTTTCTTCCTGCAAAATGACGTCCAAACACAGTTTACAGAATTGGTTCAGGAAACCCATGATTACTACCAATCCATTCAGGAAATTCAGGTTATTATATCCGAAATTGCAGAAGAGTCTGAAACCTTTGTCAACACAGTACAAAATATTCAAAACCAGATCCATGCTATTTCAGATGTTCCTGATTCCGACCATATCAGCAGTCAGGATATCTTAGAAAAGGCAAGACAAACAGAAGAAACGACACAGGAAATGTCCGTTATCGTAAATCATAACAAAGAAAATGCTTTGGAAATTAATAATATTGTAGAACGCTTTTCCTGAAAAAATAATTAATATCATATGCAAAAATTTATTACAATCAGGGAGAAACTCAACTACTTTTTCATCCGAATCTCTGGTATCAGTCTTTTCTGTCAATGACATTTTCTCCTTTTCCCTGAACGAAAAAATCGCTCAGACTAGATTATTTAATCTAATCTGAGCGATACTTCGTCAGGCCTGTTTTCATCTCTGTAAATCACCTTTCGGTACCCGTCTGGTGCTCGGAGCACCCAGAGGATATATCCATTCCGTTCCTTACAAATTACAATCTATTTTCACACAATCCATTAATTTCATCAATATCAGCCTTAACTCTACTAATATCTAAATAGCAGCACAGGATTAAAACAACACCACACATTCCAGCCAAAACATAGACAGGAAGCTGATTAACCCAGTTAAATGCATACCCAAATATCAGAACAACTGCTAATACCAGAAGATAATGAAGCAGTATACCAAGATAAATATTTGCAATATCAATCTTATACATCATGTGTTTGATTACTTCACAAACAGCACTTAGTAAAAGAGTCTCAAAGATGGTTGATATGCAGATCATTGTTCCATCATACCATAATGCAACAACAGACAGCACTATCAGTACAATAGTAGTTGTGACAAATGCATTATTCAGAAATTGTTTTATTAATAATCCCTTTCTTCCCATGATTTTTCCTTTCCAAAAAAATAAAAAGTACTATAAGAAATGAAATGGTCTGTGCCACAGTAATCCTTAAAAACATCATTTCATCTGTGCCGGTAGAGCTCTCTATATGAAGCAGATTCACAATAGTATTATTCACAAAATGATCGACCATACCCATATACAAATTGCCTTCCATATATGTAATCATTGCAAGCTTAAGCCCAACCAAAGTTGATGAAACTATAAGCATGATAGCGTTGGCTATCATCCCCTGAAATCTACTCTGTCCGTCAATATAGTTCCTTACAGGTCCAACAATATGCCAAAATCCAAAAAGTAAAGAACATATACCGGTAACCTTCCAGAATCTCCTGCTATTTAGCATTCGAGGAAACAAACCTCTAAAAAGTCCCTCTTCCATTAGTACATTAATAAAATTGCCAATGATACAAATTAGAATAAAAAGCACACTTGTCTGCTTAGCAATATTAGTATCTACGGCATACGCGCTTACATAGAATCTTATACCTGCGTATGTTCTGTTTTGCATAAGTATTAATATTTCCACAAAATAGCCAATAGCAAACATGGAAAGCCCAAGTGCCAATCCCTTTACTGCACTTCTAATATAGCCATTTTTTACAAATCCAATATCTGAAAGTGTTTCTCCACTTCTTCTTACAACAAGACAAATGACAATGATTCCAAACAGCTTATGTATAAAAGCTTCTCCTAAAATAGTCTGGTCAGTTCTTAATACAAAATACTCGAATATCCTCGCAACAAAACATACAAGATAAATTGTTAATATCTGTCTAATTACCCGCTTATCTTTCATGATCCAATTTTCCTTTCCTGCTAAAAATTAAAAGTTCTGGCTTTAATATACACAAAAAAGGATACTCTGTGATGGATTCCTGCCGGAAATACAAATATTATGTACCAAGTTACAAATTATCGGGCAAATGCTTCTTTTATACCTGCTATATAGCTTCTTGTAACAACAATATACTCATCATTGCCAAGCACTGCTTCTATTTGACTATTCTTAGATATCATCATACTTCTAAGCTTATACTTATTTATAATACAGTTCTTTCTTACTCTGATAAAACCAGCTGCCTCTAAGAGTATCTCTAACGAGAGTAGATTCTCACTACTTTCATAAACCCGACTGGCTGTATACAGATATGTACGCCTGTCAATTGTCTCAATATACTATATATCTGTTGGATATAATTTATAGATTTCATCCTCATATTTAGCCGGAATGGTAATAGAAAGAGATCTTACAAACTTCTCAACCTGCTCTACTTCCTTCGTTTGTTTATGAAAAAACATATGAACCTCAGGCTCTTCATATTTCTCATTCTTATTCATAAATAATTTCATATGTATACCCACACTATTATCAAATTATTGCACTCAGCTTTGTTCCACTTTCATTATCAAAAAGCTTAAAACTATGAAAGAAACACTCTTTCACATACGTGATACGATTCGTGTCATTCCCGCAAATGCTTATATCATGAATGTTCTTTCACATACTGCAAAAATTCCGGTGTCTTTGACCAGTATTTTACACCCCAGTTCTCAAAATTCCATTCTTCCATGTAATCATTGCACTCGAAATCAACATAATATATTTCTTCGTTATGTACAACAAAATTCGTTGGGAAATAATCAATATTTGTATTGGCAGCATATAACAGTGCACACATTCTATGCAATTGCTCGAAACTCCTTCAAAATGCGTTCATTTTTCACATCTATTTCAAGCATGGCAGGCATCTTTATTCCGATTTCTTTCAATTTCTTGTAATCCCTGATTTCTGCCTCAAGCTTGTTTCCGAACTGATAATAATCACAAGGTTCATGATGTATCTGCTTCAAAACATACCTGTTATTTCCAGACTCTGCCAAATAAGAATATCCACCTTTACCCTTTCCCAGCAATTTAATTATTGTATAGCTTTTCCCATTTACGTTCATTTCTTTATTCATGTGTTTTCTCCTTTGTTCTGCACTACATTGATTACTGATTTTTAATATTCTGGTTCAATATTACAATAGAAGTATCGTTTTCACAAAGGTTAAACATGTAACCTACCACAAAATTTTCATTCGGTTTTTGTGATATTTTCCTATATTTCAGATTACAACACAATTTTCTTCCATTTCCTAATTTTTGTCCTGAAAGTTCCAAAAGGTGCAACAGTATTCACGTGAATGTACTTATACATTTCCCATACTGCTGTTTTAGTTGCTTCATCAGCCCATTTTCTCATATGTGGTTCCAAATATCTGTATGTTCATATCAATATTCCTTCTCTATCTCTCCATCTATTCCATACATTTTCTTGAATGCATCAAGGTCTGCCTGATTCTTAATCAGCATAACCTCTTCTATCTTACCTGTATGAATGTCCTTAAAGCCTGCAACCTGCTCGCCATTACATATGCTCGCCTTGATAACTGGTTTCTTATTTTCTTTATCATATGTCTTTGTAACTGTCTTTTTCTTAAATAGTCCCACTCTGAGCACCTTCTTTTGACTTTGCCATCAGTATAAGTTTTTCAAAGGACTGTGCAAAGCGTACATCATCTTCTTCTGTACGCTTTCTCGGTCCTTTCATATGATTCTTATGAGAGCTGCGTCTTGCCTTTTTGTTAAGATGCCGCTCCATAAGCATCTGATCTATGTTCTCATTCGTGTACCACTTACCAGATTGGTGAATAGCATATGCACCTTTCCCAAGTGCCATAGCAGCGACACCATAATCCTGCGATACTACTACATCCCCCTTATGACAAATGCTGATCAGTTTATAATCTACTGCATCTGCTCCTGCACCTACTACAATCACCTCGCTGTAATCAGAATACAAAATATGATTTGTATCACACAGCAATGTGGTGGAAATATTGTATTTCTCTGCTATTGTCTCGACAATATCCATTACCGGACACGCATCTGCATCTATAAATATCTGCATTAACCTCTCTCCATTTCTCGCCGAATCCATGTCATAATTACATCTGCAAGGTAATCCTGCTGCACCTGACTCAATTCCTTTCCTGGCTGCATTTTATGCCACTTTCGAATACACCCCCTGCAGCATGTAGCAGTTGCGTGTTGTGCTATAAATACAGGATGTCCCTTCGTTAGTGTCTGTTTACCATCGTTAGAAATTACTGCCGGTGCTTCTCTCTTGGCAATAAAATCCTTTGCATGTTGCCGAATAGTGTACATTCCCTTTTCATTGATGTAATCTATATCTTTCTGCTTCAAATGAAAACTGCTACGGAATTTGGAATTACCCAATCTCTCAAAAAGTTGCTTATATCATTCTTCTTTTGTCATTAGAATTTCACTACTTCCGGCTCATGAGTAAATGATGAGAATGTAGCTGTTGCATTTTTAAAATAGAACACCTCTGTATTACCATCATCTGCAGAATACATCTTCTGTAATGAAGGATAAGCCTCAAGCATAGACTGTCTTGCTTCCCTGCGGTCATCTTCTACAAGCTCACCAGCTACACGGAGCCACTCACCATTCTTAAAAGCACAGATTTCTACCTTCGGATTAGTGTGAATCTGCTTTGAAACATCCTTAACCTTACCTGTCTGGATATATAACTTTCCCTCAAAAATATGGGCTGTTCCAAAAGGTCTTACTCTTGGCTGGTCGCCTTCTACTGTTGCTAAATAATATGTCTCTGCTTCTTTTAAAAACTTTTCTATCCCATATAAATCAAGCATTTCCGCCACTTTCACAAGCTTACTTTTCATGACGAACGCCTAGCGTTCGTCTACGACCTGGAAGATATAGAACTTCAAGTAATAACTCTCCGGCACATTCTCAGAATTTGCCCAGAGAATCGGATGGTCCGGCGCCTGTGTTCTGAATTCCACCTGGCGGAGTCTCTTGTGTGCTGCCTTTGCCGCCTCTTTGACTGTTTTTGCCAAAAGTTCCTGTGTCATGAAATGGGAGCAGGAACAAGTTGCAAGATAGCCGCCGTCTTTTACCAGTTTTAAGCCTTTCATGTTGATCTCACGATAACCTTTGATCGCATTTTTCGTTGCCTGGCGTGACTTGGTAAATGCCGGCGGATCTAAGATGACAACATCATACTGTTCACCGTCCTGTGCTAATTTCGGCAATTCATCAAGAACGTTTGCGCAGCGGAAATGAACGGTATCCTGTAAGCCGTTTCTGCGTGCATTTTCATTCGCCTGCCCCACTGCATACTCGGAAATATCAAGCCCTGTGACATCCGCTGCTCCTGCAAGTCCTGCATTTAAGGCAAATGTGCCCATATGGGTAAAGCAGTCTAACACCTTTTTCCCTTTACATATGCGCTGCATGGCAAGTCGGTTGTATTTCTGATCTAAGAAAAATCCGGTTTTCTGTCCGTTTACGACATCGACAAGATAACGGACTCCGTTTTCCTTGATCTCAACATTGGTGTCAAATTCTTCCCCGATAAATCCTTTTACCTTTGGAAGTCCTTCTTTGGTGCGCTCATTAGCGTCGCTTCTCTCGTAGACGCCGCGCACTTTGATGCCGTCTTTTGCAAGTTCTTCCTTTAATAAAGAAACGATCGTCTCCTTAAACTGCTCCATGCCAAGTGCTAAACATTCCACCACGAGCACATCCTCATATTTGTCAACGACAAGCCCCGGCAAAAAGTCTGCTTCCCCGAAGATCACACGGCAGGATGATGTATCGACCATCGTTTTGCGGTATTCCCAGGCATTTTTCACGCGCATCTGTAAAAATGTGCGGTCGATCTCCTGGTCCACATGTCTTGTCAGCATACGGATGCGGATTTTTGAATTGGTATTGATAAATCCTTTGCCCATCGGATAGCCGTCAAAATCATGCACGACCACGATCTCTCCGTTTTCAAAACTTCCCATGACCGTATCGATCTCATTATCAAAAATCCAGGCACCGCCTGCTTTGATCGTTCTTCCCTCGCCCTTTTTTAATGTCACAACTGCACTCATTTTTCATCCACCTTTCTCACGCTTTTTCTTTTCCGTAATTTACAATATAAATTCCCACGCAGACCAGCACCAATGCCACCAGGCACAGCAAAGCAGCGCACCGATCCACACCACAATGGTTTTCTGCATCCATTGTTCATTTAATTTCATTTGTTTTCCTCATTTCCTGATTTTTGCATTTACCCATTGTAGCACATTCCATACTGCCTATAAAATATTTTTTGAGCAAAAACTGTTTCTTGTAACTGCCTGTCATGTCCGATATAATAAATACAAAAATATATTGACAGATCCAGTCTTAAAAATATACACAACAGGGGGATTTTCCATGGCTACGATAAGTTTATGCATGATCGTTAAAAATGAGGAGGCTGTTCTCGCGCGATGTCTCGACTCGATTGCAGATCTGATGGATGAGATCATCATCGTGGATACCGGTTCCACGGACCACACAAAGGAGATCGCTGCAAAATATACCAGTCAGGTCTATGATTTTAAATGGACGAGCGATTTTTCCGCGGCGAGAAATTTTTCTTTTTCAAAAGCGAATATGGATTACATATATGCCGCCGATGCGGACGAAGTTTTAGATGATTTTAACCATGAGCGTTTTCTCCGGCTCAAAAATGCACTGCTGCCGGAAATTGAGATCGTTCAGATGAAATATGTGACGGATGCCGATTTCGACACCGTTTTAAATGCAAAAAAAGAATACCGTCCGAAACTGTTCAAGCGTCTGCGCACCTTTACCTGGGTCGATCCGGTGCACGAGACAGTCCGCCTGACTCCTGTGATCTTCGACAGCGACGTTGAGATTTTACATAAACCGCAGAATTTTCACAGCAAACGTGATTTTTCCATATTTATCAAAAACTTCCAGAGCGGCCACGAACTCTCTCCGAAGATCCGCACGATGTATGCCAAAGAGCTGTTAAAGACCGGTGACACAAAAGACTTTCAGGATGCGAAACCAATTTTCCAGTATATTTTAGAACATGACCTCTCCGATGATGCCATGAAAGAAGCCTCCTGCGTACTCGCGCATGTGTACCGCTTAGAGGACAACAAAAATGAATTTTTCAAGCTGACGATGAAGGATATGCTGACCACTCCATGTTCCGAGATCTGTTATGAACTTGGCACCTATTTTCTTGCACAGAAGGATTTAAATGAGGCTGTTATCTGGTTTTACAATGCCGCCTACGAGACGGAGAGCATCTTAGATGTCCACACCAACGGCGATCTCCCACTATACGGATTGGTCGAATGTTATGAACTGCTTCTCGCCGAAGCCAAATCGAATATTCCTTCCGATACCATGCTGGTCTCAAGCTATGAGGAAGCGCTGGAAAAATACCGCCGTGAGTCGCAGAGCTGGACGATGCCGGCAGAGAATTAATTGAGTTACTGTTCACTCGCAAGCTTGACACTTGCTGTCAAGCTGTGCGCCAAAGACTATATCATGCCAGATTACAGCCCCATGCATCGAAGATGCATTTAAAATGGGCTGTAATCGTTACTGCTCACACAGTATGTGTGAACAGTAACTTAATTGACTTGTCAAACTCTCCATAAAGTGTTAGGATAAGACTATGGTAAATTTTTAACAATCTTTTTATATCATGATTTTTTACAATTATGAGGAGGTATTTGTGATGGATTATTCACAGGAATACAAACAGAAACTTGTATCTGCCGACGAGGCGGTAAAATTGATCAAATCCGGTGACTGGGTTGATTTCGGCTGGTGTACAAACACCGTAGATGCCCTTGATCAGGCGCTGGCAAAACGTACCGATGAGCTGACAAACGTGAACCTGCGCGGTGGTATCCTTTTAAAACCGTTAGCTACTTTCGCACGCGAAGATGCCGGTGAGCACTTTACATGGAACTCATGGCATATGTCCGGTATCGAACGTAAAATGATCAGCCGCGGATGCGCTTTCTATTCACCGATCCGTTACTCCGAACTGCCACGTTATTACCGCGAGCTTGACTGCCCGGATGATGTAGCAATGTTCCAGGTAGCCCCGATGGATTCCCACGGATATTTCAATTTCGGACCAAGTGCCTCCCATCTCGGTGCAATGTGTGAGAGAGCAAAACACATCATCGTAGAGGTAAATGAAAATATGCCGCGCTGCCTTGGCGGAACAGAATGCGGAATTCACATTTCCGATGTTACCTATATCGTAGAGGGTTCGAATCCTCCGATCGGTGAGCTCGGTGCCGGCGGTCCTGCAACAGACATCGACAAGACGGTTGCAAAGCTGATCGTAGATGAGATCCCGAACGGTGCATGCTTACAGCTTGGTATCGGCGGTATGCCAAACGCTGTCGGTTCCCTGATTGCAGAGTCTGACTTAAAAGACCTCGGTGTCCACACAGAGATGTATGTAGATGCATTTGTTGACATCGCAAAAGCAGGAAAGATCACCGGTGCAAAGAAAAATATCGACCGTTACCGTCAGACCTACGCTTTCGGTGCAGGTACCAAAAAAATGTACGATTACTTAGACGACAACCCAGAGCTAATGAGTGCTCCGGTTGACTATACCAACGATATCCGTTCCATCTCTGCACTCGATAACTTTATCTCCATCAACAACGCCGTTGATATCGACCTCTTCGGTCAGGTCAATGCAGAGTCAGCAGGTATCAAGCAGATCAGTGGTGCCGGCGGACAGTTAGACTTCGTATTAGGTGCTTATCTGTCAAAAGGCGGCAAGAGCTTTATCTGCCTGTCCTCGACCTTTAAGACCAAAGACGGACAGGTACAGTCAAGAATCCGCCCGACATTGGCAAACGGTTCCATCGTAACTGATACCCGTGCCAACACACATTATGTTGTAACGGAATATGGTAAAGTAAATGTCAAAGGACTTTCCGCATGGCAGAAAGCCGAAGCATTGATCTCCATCGCTCACCCGGATTTCCGTGACGAGCTGATCAAAGAGGCTGAGAAAATGCACATCTGGAGACGCAGCAACAAATACTAATTGCACATAATCTATGCATGCATAAATTATGCATAAAGAAAAGGCAGAACCGCTTCATCCCCGGCTCTGCCTTTTCTTCTTATACTGTCACTCTTTGTTTTTTCAATAAATTCCACCCCAGCACTGCCATAATAACTGCTGCCACAACTCCGGCGGCAAACAGATACTGCACGATATTTTCCAGACCGATCTGTTCACCAAGCTGATGCATCTTTGCTGCCATCACTTCATTTTCACTCAATTTGACCGGCACAAGTGTGAGAAACATCCAGATCGCCCATACTACCCAGAATGCTTTCATGCCAAACCTAAGGATCACAGCCCCTAAAAACAGTTCAACAACCGTCATTCCAACGATAACCGCAAGAAGATATTTCCACTGAAAATACTGTGTAACATCCAGTATAATTTCACACTGCGGATAGATCACACTGATTAATGCAAGTTCTATCTTTCCAAGTACAAACAGTAACAATTCCAAGCCTGCAAGTTCCACCATATTAAACAATGCATAGCTTCCCACAAATGATTTTCTTGTTGCGCCCATAGACAGCGCCATATTAAACTCTCCAACAAATGAAAATGTGATTCCAAAGAAATGCATAAATACCAATATAATCATCCCAATCAGCATTCCAAGCGTTACACATTCTTTTTCCACGGTGTTTGCCCGGATAATCATCATAACAATGATTCCAAACACATAACCGCCAAATGCAGCCACAAGGAACTGCAACACTTCCATCTTTCTTGTTTTACACTGTATCAAAAAATTTTCGATCATTTTTCACACCCTGCGCCTTTCATATCGTCCCGGTTTTCTGCACAAATTTATTACACACGAACTTCATACTTTGACACAACACGAAGCATCATGACCAGGCTTATTACATAAAACACTGCCGCTGCAACTGCACCGATCACAAGCACTCCTGCAACAATACTGCCGGACAGGCTTTCAACCCATGCGATCACCGTATCACAAAACCCGACTCCTGTAACAAAACCGGCACCCACAAAAAATACCACTGCTATCGTTATAATAATTCCTACCGCCATTCCCTTTTTTCCATAATGCATCTGCAATACAGCACAGATCTGTCCGAATGCTATGCAGAAAAGGAACGCTTCCGCAATCAGTATATTTTTAAAGCCTTCCAATCTGCCAACTGACATATAGCCTGTAAAAAGGATAAACAGATATGACGTGACTGCATAGACTGCATACAAAAGCTGTGCTCCCCATGCAGCCTCTTTTCTGCCAGAGCCAAAGGAAATGACCATCGGGATATACGCACCTGCATAACTGATTGGTCCGATGTAATTAAACATAATTCCTATAAGGATGGCAAAAAGATTGGCATTTTGCCAGAATCCATCGTCGGCACTGTTACCCAGGCTGAAAAAGAAGCCATACAATATAACAAAACCCATAAGGATCGCTGTCATCTGCACGCCATATTTCCCCCAGAAAAGCAGATTCCTTTTTATTATCATTTTAGACTGTTCCATTTTCCATTCCTCCCGCTATTTCCTAGTCATCTAATCCGCACAGTGAAACAAATAATTTCTCCAGGCTGATTGGCTGTATCGTCACATCATAACCCTTTGGCAGCGCCTGGTCTTCTTTTAAAAGTATGGTCACACTCTTGCTGCGTCCCATTTTTTCCTCGTGATGTTTCTCATATCCTTCCGTCGCCCGGTCTACCACTTCCGCAAGTCCGCTGACATGGTAACTTCTCTCCAACAGATCCTGTGTATTTTCTTTCAGCAAAAGACTGCCATCCTTAATCATAATGACCTCTTCCATCAGGTCTGCTGCCTCCTCGATAATGTGCGTGGATATCACAAAAGTCCGTCCTGTCTCTGTATACTCTTCCATCAGTTTATGGTAAAAGTACTCGCGCATCACAACATCTAACCCCGCCACCGGCTCATCTAAAAATGTGAAATCCGCTTTGCTGGCAAGTGCAACAATGATCGTTACCATGGAAAGCATACCTTTTGACATTTTGTTGATGCGCTGTTTCGTGTTCAATTCAAACTTCTCGATCAGCTCATCTGCCATCTTCTGATCCCAGTTCGGATAATAATAAGATGCATTCTTTAAATACTCTTTTACTTTTAAAGCACTGGCACCGCTTCCATACAGGTTGGTCGACAGTTCTCTCGAAAAGCAGATATGATCTAATGCTTTTCTATTTTCCCAGACCTTTTCACCATTCCATGTCACACTTCCCTCTGTCGACGGATTCTGCGCGGACAAGATTGATAACAGTGTTGTTTTTCCTGCACCGTTTCTTCCGATCAGACCATAGATTTTTCCTTTTTCCAGTGTAAAATCTATATTTTTTAAAACCTCTTTTTTCCCATAACTCTTATTGACATTGCTGCAAATGATTGCTTCCATTTTATTTTCCCCCTTTTATTTATCTGCTGACTGGATCATTTTAATGACCTCATTTTTATCAAGTCCTAAACTCGCTGCTTCCTCTAATAACTTTTTGACATAGTGCGTATAAAACTCATTTCGTCTGCGGTTTAAAATGTTTTCTTTTGCCCCTTCTGCTACAAACATGCCGATTCCTCTTTTCTTATATAAGATTCCTTCATCTACCAATATATTTACGCCCTTTGCTGCGGTCGCCGGGTTGATCGCATATAGCTTTGCCAGCTCATTAGTACTCGGCACACGCTCTTCCTCCAGAAGAATATCCCTCAAAATATCTGTTTCGATCATTTCTGCGATCTGCAGATAAATGGATTTCTCCTGCGTTAATATTTCATTCATGCATAATGGCTCCTTTCTCAAATTTTTATATTTCGTCACTTCGTTATTTAGTTATGTGGTTCATTACTTGTGTAACTAACCATAGCACTAAGATGTGATATTGTCAACTATTTTATTCAAAAAATTTTTTATAATAAAAAAGCAACACCATCATAACTGATCTGTAAATCAGATCGTTATGTGTGTTGCTTTAAACATTCCCCTTTTATTCCTGCGTTCTGCCCCCGTCCATCCGCTCACGGATCTCCACTCCGGTCGGTGTTCCGGCAAGTCCACCTTTTCCTGTCTCCCGGATATCTTCGGACATGCTTCTTCCAATGCTTCGCATCGCATCGATCACTTCATCCGGCGGAATTTTACTGAATATGCCGGCTCTCGTCAGATCGGCAGAAGTCAGCGCATTGACTGCTCCCATCACATTTCGTTTGACACACGGCACTTCCACTAATCCGGCAACCGGATCACAGGCAAGTCCCAGCAGATTTTTTAATGCCAGTGCTGCCGCATTTGCGATCTCTTTTGCACTGCCTCCTAATAAGTGCATGACACCGCCAGCCGCCATCGCAGATGCCGAACCTATCTCCGCCTGACAGCCGCCCGCTGCACCAGCTAAAAAAGCCCGCTCTGCGATTACGCCGCCGATGCCTGCTGCCACAAACAATGCCTCCACCATTTTCTCTTCGGAATATCCCTTTTCTTCCTGCAGACTCAGAAATACTGCTGGAACAACACCACATGAACCAGCCGTCGGCGCCGCCACGATACGCTTCATGCAGGCATTCGACTCACTGGTTTTTAATGCCTTTTCCATGACTTTCCCAATAAAATCGCCGCATAGTAAATTACCCGCAGCCCTTGCATCCATCATTTTTTTGCCCTCTGTGCCGACAAGCCCGCTCTCGGATTTTAATTTTTCATCATAACGCTCGTCCGCATCCTTCATTGCTTGATACATCGCGCGCATCTGCCCAAAAGACACATCCTCCGTGATTCCCTGTTCCCGGCAGTCATCCTCCTGCACGATCTTCCAAAATGGTTTCCCGGATGCTTCTTCTAATTCACATAATTCCTGTAATGATCCATACATAAAAATCTCCATTCCTGCGTGTGAAAAATGTTATTTTTCACACTACTTCCAACTTTCTATGATATATTTGATTAATGTATCAAAAGGTGTATTAATCTCTACTCTTCCACCAGGCTGCAATACGTTACCTTTAATATACCCTCTAAGCGCTCTAACCATGCAAGTGATTCTTTCGGCACTTCCTGGTCACACTCTATGACCATGACAGCATTGCCGCCTCTGCTTTTCCGGTAAAGCTGCATTGTGGCAATATTGACGCCTTTATGGGCAAGCATGGATGTTACCTCGGTAACATGTCCCGGCTGGTCGATATTATGCACGATCAGTGTCGGATAATCGCCACTGAAATTGGCAGTGATCCCGTCAAGCTCGCAGATCTGTATCCGCCCGCCTCCGATCGAAGCTGCAATCACTTCAAGTGTACGCCCGGAAATACCTGTCAGATTCATTTTCACCGAATTTGGATGAACATCACCGAGGTCGATCCCCTCCAGGGAAAATCTCATTCCTCTCTTCTCCGCAATCCTGAAACTGTCCGGTATTGCCGGATCATCCACCTGCATTCCTAATAATCCGGCAATCAGCGCCTTATCTGTGCCGTGTCCCTTGCCCGTCGCAAGGAACGAACCATGAAAGTATATTTTTGCTTCTTTTACTTCTTCCGCCAGCAGTTTACGGCTGACTCTCCCGATTCTGACGGCTCCCGCCGTATGCGAACTGGACGGGCCGACCATTACAGGTCCGATGATATCTAACAGGTTCATATCTTATCTCCGTTCTCATAAGTATTTACTTATGTTTTCTATAATTTTATCCTATTTGAAGTTATATCAAATTTATGATACATTTTAATTGCTATATACACACACACATTTATAGCATAGAAAAGAACAGTATTTCCACCGTAGAAATCCTGTTCTTTTTTTATGTAATAGGAAATTTTACTCTACCTCTCATCATTCCCATATTGACGTACAATATCCATAAAATCACGCAGTGGATCATTCCAAACCTTATGTGGATGATATACCAGATTTAAGTTTCTTTCAAGACAAATATCTTCTACTTTTATTTCCACCAGACGGCCAGCCTTTAAATATTCCTCAATCAGAAAATATGGCAGTACCGAAATACCAAATCCATCTTCCACCGCCTGTACGAGTACTTTTGTGCTCCGGCTCTCCCATAAAGGTTCGATTACGCAGTCTTTTGTCCTTAAAATAGCTTCAAACCGGTCACGTACACCGGCTCCCTTTTCCCGCAAAAGAAAAGTTTCTTTTTTCAGATCCTCAAACCTGACATGCTCCATGCCCGCCAACGGATGACCGGGTGCTGCAACAACAAGAGTCCTGTCCTTTGCAAACGGCTCCTGTATATAGTCCGTCTCACCAGGCAGATCTTCCATGATACCCAGATCGATCTGATGCGTTCTTAAAAGTTCCATCAGCTTTACCGATCCACTGACAATCACTTTCACACGAATGTCCGGATATTTTTTTTCAAATGTACGGATAAATCCACGCAGCATTTTTACTCCAACCGAAAGGTTTGCACCGATACGGATCGTCCGCACACCTTCCGTTTCTTTCAAATGCTGTTCTAAATCATGATACAGTCCAAGGATATGACACGCATACTGATAGAGCAGCCTGCCGCTCTCCGTCGGTACTACTTTGCGGTTATAGCGCTCTAAAAAGCAGACACCGCTCTCCTGCTCTAACTCCTTGATGGTCTGGCTGACTGCGGGCTGTGTCATATAAAGTTTTTCGGCTGCCTTTGTCATGCTTCCTTCTTCACATACTGTACGGAAAATGGTCAGTTGTCGGTTATTCATAGGCATTATCCCTCAACAATAAAATATCTTTTGCATCCACTGCCAGACCAGAAGGGATTGGTCCTGGCGAATCTTCCTGCTCTGTTTTTGCTATTTTCCACTGAAGCCATCCACTCTCTTTCGATGGGCGGAATGAAATATTCCACTCAAACGTATCCTCAATGATGCGGTATTCCTCTATCCTTAAAATATTCATATCCTGAACAGGCTCTGCATCCACAGGATAAAACGAATGTGCCCGGATACCAACCGCTTTTGTGTCCTTTGGAATTTCCGGAACGCACAGAGTTATCCCCCAGTCCACCGCTTTTATATGACTATTATCCACAATTTCCACTGCAGAAATGTTCTTACATCCGGATAACACAGCCGCTGTCTTTGTTTTCGGATTATGGAAAAACTCTTTTGTCTCCTCAATGACTTCCATTTTTCCATGATCGATACAGCTTACCATATTACACAGACGATAAACCTCATCACGATTGTGCGATACAAAAAGTACCGGCTTTTTCACCTCTGCTAACATATCACGCATTTCCTGCTCTAACTCCCACTTGAGATAACTGTCAAGCGCAGAAAACGGTTCATCCAAAAGCAGAATATCCGGCTCTGAAGCGATCATCCGCGCCATCGCTACACGCTGTTTCTGTCCACCGGAAAGCTGCGTGGGGTAATGTTTTTCAAGTCCTTCTAAGCGGAAACGTCTGATATAAGACTTTACTTTCTCTTCATCCGGACATTTTCCCATACCAGCTTTGATATTCTGTTCCACTGTCATATTGGGAAACAGGGCATAATCCTGAAACATATAGCCGACACGACGTTTCTGTGGCGTAAGATTGATCTTTTTTGCAGAATCAAATAATACCCTGCCGTTTAATTCGATCCGTCCCTCGTCCGGTGTCTCAATTCCGGCTATGCACTTTAGTGTCATACTCTTTCCACATCCGGATGCCCCAAGAATCGCAAATACGCCACGCTCTGTCTCGAACGCGACGTCTAAACAAAAGCTGCCAAACTTCTTTTTTATATTTACTTTCAGACTCATTCCAATCTCCATTTAAAATAATGCACTTGCCTATACTCTCCATCGATCACATGAAAAACGCCTGCGTTTTTCCGCATGAAACTTAGTACTTCTTCACGAAAGAGCCTCTGCTCTGAGTAATTAGAAGTACTTTTCATGCTACCACCTGCTCACATGTTTTATACTCTTTACCGTGATGATATTTAACAAAAATATGACCAAAAATGCAATGATCAATATCACGAGCACCCAGAATCCCGCTGTCGCATAGTCTCCGTCCTGGATGACCATCGCAATTTTCTGTGAGATTGTACTTGTTTTTTTCGGAATATTTCCTGCAAGCATTGAGGTCGCACCATACTCACCAAGTGCCCTTGCAAAGGTTAAAACTGTTCCGGATGCAATACCCGGTCCCGCCGCAGGAACCACCACTTTCCAGAAAATTTTGATCTCAGGCATCCCAAGTGTCCGCGCCGCATAAATCAGATTTACATCAATCTGTTCAAACGCAGCTCTGGCATTCCGGTACATGAGTGGAAATGCGATCACGGTTGCCGCTAAAATACAGCCAAGCCAGGTCTGTACCACTTTGAAATGAAACGTATCATAAAGATATGCTCCAAACGGTCTCCTCAGGCTGAACAATAACAGCAGAAAAAAGCCTGCCACCGTCGGTGGCAGCACCATTGGCAGTGTCAGAATTCCATCTGCCACTGCCTTTATGCGCGGTCCTGCTTTCACTACTTTTCGTGCTGCATAGATGCCTAAAAAAAATGAAATAATGGTTGCTACAATTCCGGTTTTAATTGATATCAAAAGCGGGCTCCAGTCGAGTCCACTTAAATATGCTGTCAACTGACTCATAACTGCCTCCTGTTTTCATTTTTACCTTTTATTCAACATCCGTATCAAAGTAGTATTTCTGGAAAATTGTTTTTGCATCATCCGAAACCAGGAAATTGATAAAGTCCTCTGTTGCACTCTGCTCTAACTCATCTGCTTCGTTATTTACAATCTGTGCCACCGGATAAATAACATTTCCGGTAAGGTCATACGAAACTTTTTCTAGGATTTCCAGACGGTCTTCAAAACTGTAAGTATCTGAATAATATACGGTTCCGACTTCATTAGAACCTTCTGCAACTGCAGATATTACAGCTCCTACATTGGCACACTCATTGATATCCACACCACCAAGTGCATTCTGGATTTCTGTTGTCGTAATCTGTGAAACATCGTCCACTTTGTCTAACATACCCGCATTTACCATTGCCTGTCTGGTATATTTTCCAACCGGAACAGAACCATCGGCAAGTGCAATGCTTTTTGCATTTCCGATATCGGAAAGTCCGGTTACCGTCGTGCCGCTGCCTTTGTATGTAACGACACAAACCTGATTGTTTACAACGTTATGTCTGGTTCCGTTGATAACCAGTCCGTCCTGATCCTGAAGCTGATCCATCTGTTTTTGTGCTGCGGAGAAAAATACATCACAGGCTGCTCCCTCTTCAATCTGTGTCATCAGGATTCCTGAACTGTCATAACTTCCCACGATCGATACGTTCGGCTGTGTTTTGTTATACTCTGCGATCAGCTCTTCCATAACCGTATTTAAACTCTTTGCAGCAAATACAGTTACCGTTGTTGCTTCAAACGGCTCTGCTGCTGCAGCTTCGGTTTCACCTGCCGCCTGATCCTTGTTGTTTCCACATCCGGCAAACATTGTCATTGCCATAGCTGCAGAAAGTAATACACACACACATTTTTGTTTCATTTGTTTTTCCTCTTTTTTTTATTTTAAAAAGCTCTAAAAAAGCAGCTTCTTAAATCAGCTCCATATAACTCCTTTTTCTATACCATTTCTTTTAAAAATTAATTTTATGATGATTTTTTCTCGCACGCACTTCGATCAGCTGTGCCGCAATGCTGATCGCGATCTCCGCCGGAGTCTCACTTCCGATCTCAATTCCGATCGGTGCTGTCACGCGTGCAAGCTGTTCCCCGGTAAATCCCTCCGCAATCAATTTATCATATACAAATTTTGTTTTTTTCCTGCTTCCCACAACACCGATATATCTGGCAGAAGTTTTCAGTCCAAAACGCTCTGCATCCGTATCGCAGAGATGTCCTCTTGTGACGACCACAATGTAGTCTTCCGGATGAATCGTAAATGTCTCTTCCAGTTTTCCAAAATCGATCAGCCGTATCTCTTCCGCTCCCGGAAACAGTTCCGGTTTTGTAAATTCTTCCCTGTCATCCGAAACAATGCAGCGGAACCCCAGATGTGACAGCACCGGGACAAGTTCCTGTGCTAAATGTCCGCCTCCAAAAATATAAACTTTTCCATCATAGGAGAATTGTTCTACATAGAAACGCGCTCCATCAATCTCTGTCACCGACTGATGTGCAGATGTCTGAAACTCCGGCAGTATTTTTACCTTTCCTTGCTCTAACGGCATAAGGATCCAGAATGGTTTTCTTTTTTCTTCTGCCGCTTCCATCTGTCCGATCCATGCAGCATCTTCCACCGCGTCCACATAGTAAAATAAGACGGTCGCATTTCCACCGCATGCCATTCCAAGTTCTGCTGATTTTTCCTGACCAAGATTATACTCATGCAGATAATTCTTCTTTTCGGCGAGAAGCTTTTGTCCCAGCAAAATTGCCTGATATTCCAGATTACCGCCGCCGATCGTTCCGGTCACCCTGCCATCCTCGCCGACTACCATATATGCACCTGCTTTTCGCGGTATCGAGCCGCGTCCCGCTACCACAGTGATGAGCATACTATTTTTCTTTTCATTGATTCTTTTCTTAAGAGCTTCCACAATTTCTCTCATAATAATCCTCTTTTCATCGATCTATTCCGGATGTGTTACACTGATTCTATCATAAGTTCATCCCCGACATGTATCATGCCGCCCTCTAAAACAACAGCAAATACACCTTCATGCGGCATGATACATTCTCCCATCCGCTGATAAATCTGGCAATGTGAATGACACTCTTTTCCGATTTGTGTCATCTCAAGCAGCACATCCCCGCAGCGAAACCGCGTACCGACCAGAAGATTTTTAAAATCAAATCCCTCCACGATCAGGTTTTCGCCAAATGCTCCAAACGCTACATCCGCGCCTTTTGCACGAAATTCTTCTATTTTTTCAAAGGATAGCAGACTGACCTGTCTGTGCCATTTTCCTGCATGCGCATCACCCTGAATGCCCCAGTCCCTGATAAACTCAGCCTCAGGCACTTCATGCTTTTCTGTTCCTCTTTCTTTGCTGATGCAAATTCCTTTTATGATTCCCATATATAACTGCTCTGCTTTCTAAATAATTTTCGTCTGTTTCTTTCATCCACCAATGCGTACCATCGCTTTATGCTCTGTCATTTCTGAAATCTGTTCAAAACAGTGTTCCATAGGTTTTTCTAAAACTGCCTCTTTCATCACTTTCTGTAAGGTCTGTTCCTTTTGGGGATCCCTGAGGACTGCTCTTAGATCAACACCTTTTTCATAACAGAGGCATAATTTTAAATATCCTTCAGAGGTGAGACGGATACGATTACAGTTCTTACAAAATTTATGATGTATGGCGCTGATAAAGCCGACATCTATATTTAATCCCGGAAAATGGCAGTAAACTGCAGGTCCTGCGCCATAGTTTTTATATGGCAGCTTCACTGTAACTTCCTGCTCTCCGGCTTTTTCAGATTCCACTTTTCG
Source organism: Roseburia sp. (assembly GCF_041325975.1). Lineage (NCBI taxonomy): Bacteria > Bacillati > Bacillota > Clostridia > Lachnospirales > Lachnospiraceae > Roseburia > Roseburia sp. The sequence goes on from NZ_JBGLEJ010000003.1 coordinate 541,648, forward strand.
ATCCGGTTCCATCGCACAGGCATTTCCATATATGTCCTCGATCTGCCGGAACAATTCTTCATTGGATCTTCCGGTATAATCTGCACCATATCCGATCGGCATCATCTCAATAAAACGTACCGGTATCTGCCTTTCATCTGCGTAAGCAAGAACGGCTCTCCAGTCCAGATTTTTATAATGAACCGTATTGATCTTTACCGGAATTTCCGCTTCCTGTGCCGCCCTGATTCCTGCTAACACTGCTTTTAATTCATTCCGTCCCGTCAGTCTTTGAAATTCTGTCTCATCTAAAGTATCCAGGCTGACATTTACACTATCAAGTCCTGCTTCTTTCAAAGTCCTTGCATACTCTGCAAGCAGAACCCCATTTGTGGTCATTCCAACCGTATCAATGCCGGATATATTTTTTATTTTTTTGACCAGCTCTACACAGCCACGGCGCACTAACGGCTCTCCACCGGTCAGACGGACATGCCGGATTCCAAGTGACACGGCAGTCTCTGTCACTTTTACAATTTCCTCGTATGTCAGCAGATTCGCCATATCCGTTGTCTCTATATCGCCAGGCATACAATACTTACAGCGCAGATTGCAGCGATCGGTAATCGAAATTCTCATATAATCAATCTCTCTGCCTGTCTGATCTTTCATTCAAATACTTCCTCATGCCTTTCCATAAATCTCATTTCAAAATCTGCTCTGTAGCTTATGCTACTGCTACCATCCTTTTCCAAAGCCGCAATTTGGGTAAATACAGTGTTCACAGTTTAAACAGAGTCCACCCTCGCCAAGTGCTGCAAGTTCTTCTGCGGCCACTTTGTCATCTGCCATAATGCGCGGCAGCACCAGATCAAAAATCGTACGCTTTGCATACATCACACAACCCGGCAGTCCAAGGATCGGAATGCTTTCTTTATAATAAGAAAGCAGAAACATTGCTCCCGGTAATACCGGTGCACCGTAAGAAATGATCTCTGCCCCGGTATTTTTGATGGCAAGCGGTGTTTTATCATCCGGGTCCACACTCATGCCCCCGGTACAGATCACAAGATCTGCTCCTGCTTCGATTGCCGCAAGACAGCCGTCCGTAATCTTTTCGTTATCATCATCAAAGGTCTCATGAAAAATGACTTCCGTATCATATTCTGCTAATTTTTCCCGGATGACCGGTGTAAAAGTATCTGCGATCCTTCCGTGATAAACTTCATTTCCCGTCGTGATGATCGCAGCTTTTTTCTTGTGAAATGGCTTTAGTGTAAAAATAGGAGCATCTGCACAAATCTGCCTTGCCCGTTCCATCTTTTCTTTTTTGATCACAAGTGGGATGATCCTTGTTCCAGCAAGTTTGTCTCCCGCTTTTACCGGTGTATTTCCATGGCGGCTGGCGATCATCATTTCCCCGAAACTGTTCACCGTTTTTAATTTTTCTTTATCAACTTTTAACAGTCCGTCGCAATCCGCGATCAGTTCAATTTTACCTTCTTTGACATCCGATGGATGCATGTAGTCATTTCTGCACATCTCATAAAGAATCTGCGCTGCCTCGTTTTCATGGAGAATCGTGTCATCTTTTTCCCAGATGTAAATGTGATCCTTTCCAACACTTAGAAGCACCGGAATATCTTCTTCTGTGATGATATGCCCTTTGCGGAAAACCGCATCTTTTGTAACACCCTTAATGATCTGTGTGATATCGTGGCAGAGTACCTGACCGACTGCATCTTCTGTTTTTATCAGTTTCATGAAGCATATGCTCCTTTCTTTTTATGATAAATTGTCAGTGTCAAAAGCACAGACAACTTCAAGCACACTGCCTGCAATACAGCGCGCTTTATCCGAAATGGTAAAACAGTTCGAAAGTTCGCTTTTGCGCGGATCGATATCTGCAATCTTAAAGCCTTTTGTAACCGGATATCCATCACGGATCAGTCCGCGGATAATACCGGGGATCGTGGCGGTTACCGAATATCTGGCATTTTCATCCTCATTCATGATATACGCAATTCTCTCGCCCTGTTCAACAATATCGCCGATCTTATGCACATTATAAAGAATACCCGGTGCGCCTGCATGAATCACACGTTCTGCCGCATAGCCGCCAATATTGCCCGGTATTCCGGTATTGGGAATAGCTGATCCCTCACGGATGATCCGGCCAAGATTATGTCCTCGCTTTGTCTCAATAACGATATCCACATCTTCCCCCGCAGTAAATCCGGGACCAAGTCCTACCGTAAGTGCTGCCATATTGCGTGTTGTTCCGAGATTTTTCTTTGCAAGGATTGCATCAACGACCACATCGGGCTTTAATGCTGCAATGGCTGCTCCGTCCGGATCTACCAGTAACGGAACTTTTCCAGCGCCGATCACTTTTTCTGCTTCTGTAGCATCTTTGATCAAAACAGCCTCCATGCCTTCTACCGTGGCGCTGCCCTCATAAACAGCCTCACAGATGGCTACCTGACGCCGGATTGCTGCCGGATGGTCTGTCTCAAGCACCAGAACCGGAAATCCTGCCGACCAGAGTCTGTGGATGGTTCCGGTGGCAAGATCGCCACCGCCTCTTACTATAATGAATGGTTTCTTCAATATTTCTCATCTGCCTTTCAGACAATTATCATTAAGAAAAAAAGAAAACCAATGTGGGGACTCTACCCACATTGGCTATCTTTCATTCAGCTTACACATTGCTATCTTTTATAAGAATAACCATACTTATAATTTTTGTCAAGTCAATACTGACGTATTTTATAGTGCATCACCACCATGCTCACCAGTTCTGATTCTGACCGCATCTTCTACGTCATAAATAAAAATCTTACCATCGCCAAAGTTTCCTGTCTGAATCTCCTTTACAACCTCGTCCACGATCGCCGGTGCCTGTTCATCCGTTACAACGGTTTCTACTTTAATCTTTGGCAGCAGATTAACAGAAAACTCATACTGTCTGGTCGATCTAAGATTTCCTTTTTGATTACCACATCCCATAATATTTGCGATATTCATACCATTTACCTTTTCATAGGCTTCCGGTCTCATTTTGTCTTTTCCAACAGAATGATACTTTTTTATTTAGATATATATTTCTACACTCTGTTCCATCTCAATTCCTGATTTTTCAATTTCTTTACCGGACCCTTCATAATCTCCCGGTTCCATTCTCCACGCCAGTCCACACCCTGCAGAAAGTTCTCTTGGAACCGGGATCAGCCGTCCTTTGATGGAATTCTCATTGCAATATTTTTCCATTGCCATTGCCGCTGATGTGGTATGAAATGTGATGATTCTGTAATTTTTCTTTTCTCTCATGATCTCCATCCCTGCTAACCTTATTTCGTGATGTTGGAGCCAATATCACTATTTAAATTTTGTCCGGAATTATTATAAAATATCTTAATGTAATGAATCGTCAGGCAGATTTTCCAATTATCCACACACATAAATTTCCTTTTCAGATTTTGGAAGGATCTCCCCAACTATGGCAGCCGGATGCCCTTCCTTCTTTAGATCTGCTAAAAGTGCCTCTGCCTGCTTCTCTGGCACTGCGATCAGCAGTCCGCCAGAAGTCTGTGGATCAAATAAAACCTCTTCCATTGCAAAAGTGACATTTTCAAATGAAACAGATTCACCCACATGATTCCGGTTTTTCTGACCTGCCGCCGTCAGCAAAAACTCATCTGCATAATCAAGTGCTTCTTTTATCACAGGTACCTGGTCTGCAAAAATACGGCAGGATAACTTCCCATCCATCATTTCATGCAGATGTCCTAAGAAACCAAATCCAGTCACATCGGTACATGCGTGGATATCATATGCATGGCATATATGTGAAGCAGATTTATTCAGTCTTGTCATGGAATCAATTGCAGCTTCCATTGCAGCATCAGATGCCTCTTTTACACGGTTTGCCGTACAGACAATTCCAACTCCGAGTTTCTTTGTTAAGATCAGTTTGTCACCCGGTTTTCCCTGATTATTCGGGTAGATCTTGTCCGGATGCACAATTCCCATGACAGAAAGTCCATACTTCACATCTGTATCGGCAATGGAATGACCGCCTGCAAGAGTTCCTCCCGCCTCAATGACTTTTTCGGAGCCGCCCCGCATGATCTCACCTAAAATATTCAAATCCATACTCTCCGGAAAACATACGATATTTAATGCTGTCTTTACTTCGCCGCCCATCGCATAGATATCACTGAGCGCATTTGCCGCCGCAATTTTTCCAAAGGTGTACGGATCATCCACCATTGGGGGGAAAAAATCAAGGGTCTGTACGATTGCCGTATCATCGGAAATACGATAGACTGCTGCATCATCCTTGCTGTCATATCCGATGAGAAGATTCTCATCTGCCGGGCCTTTCGGCAAACGCTCTAACACTCTGCTTAAAATGCCTGCACCGAGCTTTGCAGTGCATCCGCCACCCTTGCAAAATATGATTTTTTCCTGATTTTGTTCCATATCTGTCTTACACCTCCGTGATCTGTGCGCACTCTGTTTTATGCCTGAAAGGATGAGAGTTATTGACATTTTCTATAAATTAATTTGTGAAATATTTTTCAAACAACGTCTGTGCATCCTTCTTTAACTCCGCATCCATCGCCTGATACTTTTCCAGGAAATTCCTTCCCTGTTCTGTCAATGTCATATTGCCGCCGCCTTTTCCACCACTATTTCCGGTCATAAGTGAAAAGCCAAGTTCATTTTCAGCGCGTTTTACAATTCTCCAGCCTTTCGAATATGCCATCTGCATCTGACGGCACGCCTCAGAAAGAGATCCCGTTTTCTCCACAAGTTCCATAATTTGTGCAATGCCAGGTCCGAATATAAGCTCATCTCCATAAATACGCAGCCTCACCTGTTCATGAAGCTTTCTTTTTCCCAAACTCATATCTATCCTCTTTTCTTTGCCGCTTATTATGCAGACTCTTTCCGTCATGCTTCCTCCGCAATCTCCCGCACAGCCCGCACCGCAGCATCCACTTCCTCATCCGTATTAAAATGGGAAAAGCTGAATCTTACTGCCCCCTGCTCTTTTGTTCCAAGCGTCTCATGCATCATAGGCGCACAATGTGCCCCCGCACGGACTGCGATCTCATAATCTTCCCAGAGCCAGTCGCTTACACTGCCGGAATCTAAATCCCTGATATTTAATGAGACAACTGCCACTCTGTTTTCCGTTGTAAAATCTCCATAAATGTTTACACCGGAAATATCTTTTACGCCATTATAAAACCGATCTGCCAGAGCCATCTCACGTTTATAGATCATACCAATGCCCATTTTTTGCAGATAACCCAAAGCAGCGTACAATCCGGCAATCCCATGTCCGTTTAATGTCCCAGCTTCAAGCGCGGTCGGCATTTCTTCCGGCTGCGTTTTACTGTAACTTTTGACTCCGGTTCCTCCCGCTAAAAGCGGTCGGATATCCACACCTTTCCGCACATAAATTCCTCCGGTTCCCTGCGGGCCAAGTAATCCTTTATGACCGGTAAAACAGAGTACATCGATATTCTGTTTCTGCACATCGATTGGAAGTACTCCGGCGGTCTGTGCAGCATCCACGATTAACAATAGATGATGCTTTTGTGTAAATGCTGCGATACGTTCTAAATCTGTCACATTTCCTGTCAGATTTGACGCATGTGTGATCACAACTGCTTTCGTATCAGACTGATATGCATGTTCCAGCTCATCATACAAAATCCGCCCCTTAGAATCTGCGGGAAGATACGTTACTTTCACACCACGCTGCTCCATCAGATACAATGGACGCAGGACAGAGTTATGTTCACATACCGATGTGATCACGTGATCTCCCGGTTCAAATAAACCCTGAATCGCAATATTTAACGCTTCTGTCACATTACAGGTAAATGCAATACGTGATGCATCTTCCGCGTGAAATAATTCTGCAAGCCGCTCTCTGGTTCCATAAATGATCCTGGATGCATCAAGTGTTGCCGCGTGCGCTCCTCTTCCTGCATTTCCAAGTGTATGAAATGCCTCCGTGACGGCTTGTTCTACCTCCGGTGGTTTTGGAAATGTAGTTGCCGCATTATCTAAATAAATCATGGTTTTACAATATTTCCTGCCTGTGTCATTTTCTCAGCAATCACATACATATTTGTTACACTTCCCACCTGAAGTTTATCCGTAAGTCCATAGTGATTAAGGCATGTACCACAGGTTAAAATCTCCACGCCCTGTGCCTCTAATGATTTCAGATCCTCAAGTGTCGGTGATTCCTCACAGGTCAGTTTTGCACCTCCGTTATAAAAAAGCATGGTTTTCGGTAATACATCCTGCTCTGTCAGCGCATAAATAAATCCTTTGATGAGTACCTTTCCAAGTTCCTCAGCACCCTCACCCATATGATCTGCAGAGATCACAACAACCGTATTTCCATGGATTGCATTTGGAGTACAGATTTCTTTTTCTGTATCTGTTGCAGACATTGCATCACTCTGATTTACTGATCCTTCTCCAATCTCCATCGTCACTTTATACTGTCCCTCTGCTATTTTCTCAGACTTCACGCCATAGCCTTTCTGATTTGCCATCTTCGTCAGATTCTGAACCGCGATCTCGTTATCCACCAGTGTCTCCACAACACCAGAACCTTTAAGCTCTTTGATTGCATTTTTTGTTTTTACTACCGGAATCGGGCAGGTATCGCCCATTGCATTTACTGTGATCATCTTTTTTCCAGCCTTTCTGCTAAATTTTTCATTATTCTTATAAAGATTCCATATACCATAGGCAACTCTTAACTTCCTGCTACATCAATTTTGAACTGCCTTATAATACGGGAAACCATATGAATCAGAAAAGGGCATTACGGAATCTCTCCAGTAACACCCTCGTTATTCTTTTATAAGTATAACACTATTTTCTCAGCTTGAAAATAGTATTTTAAAAATATCTCACAAATTTTAACCGGCAGACACACCTCATTCAGCACCACACAGCTATCCTCTCCGCGCACATTCCCCATCTCTCCCCAACAAAATATCCATCCCATGTTCCAGCGAATCTAAGATATAAGTCAGGCTTTCCTCGACCGCTTTTGGACTGCCCGGCAGATTTACGATCAGGGACTGCCCCCGGATCGCACTTGCACCACGGCTTAACATGGCACGCTTCGTAATTGTCATGCTGTAAGCCCGGATTGCCTCCGCAATTCCCGGTGCATTCCGGTCACAAACGGCAAGCGTTGCCTCCGGTGTCACATCCCGCAGGGAAAATCCGGTTCCGCCTGTCGTTAAGATCAGGCTGCATTTACATTCATCCGCAAGCCTTATCATTTCCTGTTCCAGCTCTTTTTGCTCGTCCGGCAGCACCCGATAGGATATAATTTCGTATTTTTCAGACGGCAGTATTTCTCTGATCCGTTTTCCACTGATATCCTCACGCTCTCCCTTTGAACCTTTGTCGCTTGCTGTTATGATTCCGACTGTGTACTTATTATTCATCTTACTCTCCATTTCTATGCTGATTTGTTTCAATAATATCCATGCTTGTTGATAACTGTTAATAATTCCATGAACCTGCCCGCCAAATGCTGGTTTGGGTGTGAGTTGAGTTCCCCGGTGAAGGGTGGTTCCGGGGTTTTTGATTGGCAAATTGCATCAAGCCGGGACTGTTTTGTTCCGTTGTCCGAAAATAAGAAAGTCTAAGTATGCCTGATTTATATTGTGGTGGAGTGACGTGTGCGTCTTAAATGTGCCATCCGGGCACATTAAGACTTGTGCTGCCGTCCGTGGCAGCACAACACTGTATTTCGGGCAGGCATACTAAGACTTTCTAATTTTCTCCCAAAGTCACAAAACAAGTTCCGGCTTGATGCGATTTGCCAGCCACAAGGTTGTGAACCACCCTTCGCCGGGGAACTCATTTTACAACCTTGGGAGTGCGTAAATTTTTAGTGTTTTGTGTCTTTATTGCCATACACATTTGAAAAAATATTCTGTGTTATTTGGTCTGGCAATTTGCCAAGTAATCCGTATTATGCAATGCAGCAGATAAAAATTCTAGCAATTCCTTAGGATGAATATTAATGATACAGCACATTAGCATTTTAAGCATATTTTCATTCAAGCGAATATCAAAAATTCGCACCTACGCCCCCAGTTTTGAGATGAACCGCCCACCCAAATGGTGTTCATAACCTGACGGCTGGCATCTTGCGCAAAGTCGGAGCTAATTTTGTGACTTTGGGAGAAAATTAGAAAATCTTGGTATGCCTGTCAACACACAGTGATGTTCTGCCACGGATGGCAGAACGAGGCAGCATCGAGTCATGGATGACTCGTTGTTGCCGGTCACGTCACTCCGAGAAAACCTAAATCAGGCATACCTAGACTTTTCTTATTTTCGTACAACGGAACAAAAATTACTTCGGCTTTGCGCAAGATGCCATTCACAAGCCTATGAAACACCATTTGGACGGGCGATTTATTTCATAAACAAACCATCATTTGGCGGGCACCAATCTTATTTTCCACAGACATAATGTCCACTCTTGCCACCATCCTTTTCCAGCAAATGAATGTCGGTGATCCGCATCCCACGGTCCATCGCCTTGCACATATCGTAAATGGTCAGAAGTGTCACACTCACCCCTGTCATCGCCTCCATCTCAACACCAGTCTTTCCGATACAGGAGGTCTTACAGATTGCCTCAATAGCACTTTCCTCATCATGCATCTTAAAGCTGACTTCACAGTCTGTCAGTGCAATGATATGACATAGGGGGATCAGTTCCGAATTTTTCTTTGCAGCCATGATTCCTGCAATGCGCGCCACCCCAAGAACATCTCCTTTTTTTGCGGTATGTCCCTTGATTGCCGCATACACCTCCTCATTGACATATATCTTTCCGGCTGCCACTGCCACACGGTAAGTATCATCCTTGGCATGAACATCCACCATGATCGCATTTCCTTCCTTATTAAAATGAGTAAACTTTCCCATATGTGGCTCTCCTTTCCCGACGCAACATTTTCCTGATATGCCTGTGCAGACAGCACTTTATAATATCTGGGGCTTATCTGATTACCTTCTTTCCTTATTATATAGGAGATTTGCACACTTGCAATCCCAATTTTCTTCCTGTTTTTACCTGTTTTGGACATATTTTGTTCATTTTTTATTCATATTCAATAGAAAAACACAGATTGTTCATTCTTTTTTATTCATCTTTCCGATTGATTTTTTACCTGAGAAGCGATATATTCTCTTAGTGTCAAAAATAATATTTTTACACAGGGTTTACGTACCTTTTACAAAATACCAAAAACAACAGCATTTCCATTTAAAGATAGACAGTTTGATATTATACGAAACTTTGGGAGGTCACCATGAAAGAAAAATTACATCTTTGTCTTGATAAGATTTCTCTTATCCGTTCAAAATTACCAAAGAAAAAGCCACACGGCGAAAAATATTATAAAATGATAGCATTTTTAAACAAGTACTCATTAGTATTTCATTTTATCTTAGCATGCATGCTGACATTTGCGATCGAAGTGATTTCAAGAAGAGATTTTCTTTCAACCATCTCTTTCTTACATAATCACACACTTGCATACCTTTACAATGCATTTATCGTATTTGCATCGCTCTCGATCGTATACCTGTTCCGGTGCAGGGCGCAGCTACGTGTACTGATCAGTGGTTTATGGCTGTTTCTTGGTACAATCAACGGTCTGATCCTTTCAAACCGTGTCACACCTTTCAGCTACACCGATCTAAAATGTATCTCTGACCTGTTCGCAATGCAGAATACAAACTATTTTACCGCAGAAGAGGCAACTCTTGTAGTCGGTGTTGTTGTTGCATTTTTTGTATTTTTAGGTTTCTTTTTTGCAAAAGGGCCAAAATATCAGGGAAAACGTCATTTTGTATTAGGACCAGTTGCGATTGCTGCCTTACTTTTAGTAGGACTTCCGATCACAACACAGGCTGCACAGGGTTCTAACATCCTTGCTTCCTATTTTTCCAACATTGCCCAGGGTTATGCTGATTATGGTTTTGTATACGGTTTCTCCACCAGCGTGGTTGGCCGTGGTATGAGCAAACCGGATGATTATTCTGAGGAAACTGTCGACGCGATTGAAACTCTGGTCAATTCTTCCAAGGAACAGACAACAGTTTCAAAAGACAGCGAACCAAATATCATTTGTGTCCTGTTAGAGTCATTTACAGATCCTTACGAAGTAAACTTTTTAAATATGTCCGAAGATCCGATTCCGAATTTCCATAATTTAGAGAGTAACTACTCGACCGGATATCTTACCGTTCCGGTTGTCGGCGCAGGTACCGCAAACACAGAGTTTGAAGTTTTAACCGGCATGAGCATGCAGTATTTCGGAACCGGTGAATATCCTTACAAAACCATTTTAAAACAGACAGACTGCGAAAGTATTGCATCTGACTTATCAAAGATCGGTTACGGAACACATGTAGTTCACAATAATACAGCTACTTTTTACAGCAGAAACAATGCTTTCTCCATGATGGGATTTGACACATTTACCAGTAAAGAGCTGATGAACATCACACAGTACACACCAAACGGCAACTGGCCAACGGATGATGTACTGGTTCAGGAAACTGTAAAAGCCTTGGATTCCACAAAAGATCAGTCCGATTTTGTATATACGATCACCGTAGAAGGCCACGGTGATTACCCGACCGAAAAGATTTTAACTGATCCGGCAATCAAAGTTACCGGCGCAGCAACAGAAGAATCAAACAATCAGTGGGAATATTACGTAAATATGATCCATGAGGTAGATGATTTCATCGGCGATCTGATCTCCGCTGTTGACCGTCGTGGTGAGGATACCATCGTCGTAATGTTCGGCGATCATCTTCCGACCATGGGACTTTCTGATTCTGATATGAAATCCGGTGATATTTTCAAGACAAAATATATCACCTGGAATAATATGGGACTTCCGAAAGAAGATGCTGATCTGACCGCTTACCAGCTTCTTTCCCAGATCACAGATCAGGCAGGTATCCACGAAGGAACCATGTTTAATTACCATCAGACACAGCGCAATTCCGAGACATACTTAAATGGTCTTGAGAATCTGCAGTATGATTTACTTTACGGCAAAAGATATACTTACAGCGGCGAGGATCCCTATCCTGCTACTGACCTTCAGATGGATGTGGAGGATGTTACGATTTCCAATCTCCGCAAAAATTCTGACCGCAATATTTTTGCTGTGTACGGTTCAAGATTTACCAAGAATACAAAGATCTTTGTAAATGGCGAGAAAGTTCCTACCAACTACATTTCTTCTGCACTTGTTACAACCAGTCTCGATAACGTAAAAGATGGAGATACGATCAGCGTAAATATTCTCGGTTCAAAGGGGATCCTTCTTCGTACCGGAGTTGATGAGGTTGTTTATGAAGATCCAGATGTGATCCATGAGACAGAGACGGAAAATCCGACCGAGACAACTGAAGTACCAGTCCCTGCATCCACATGGAATCTGAACATGCCTTCTTCGGAAAAGACAGATATGAAATCTTCTGAAAGCACGGAAGTGAAATCTTCCGAAGATACGGAGGTGAAATCTTCCGAAAATACGGAGGTAAAATCGTCTGAGAGTACTGAAGTGAAATCGTCTGAGAACACTGAGGTAAAATCCTCTGAAAGTACAGAAGTGAAATCCTCTGAAAGCACGGAAGTGAAATCTTCCGAAAATATCTCTGACACACTTGGCAGATAGCTTTATTAAAAAATCAAAATAACAGACAAGTCCGATATGTGGCAAGATGCTGCTATTGGGCTTGTTTTTTTGCAAAATAATTTTGATTACATTATGTCCTGTGTTAAAATGGAATCAATAAATCGTTGTTTGTAAAGAAGTATAGTGCATTATGTAATATGAGGAGGTGTGTGTATGGTAGCAGATGAGAAGATAAAAAATTCTAATGAACTTGAATTTGCTATATTCTGCATTGAAAATGTTGCGGCAAAGTTAGGGGTGGATGCGGAACGCGTTTATCAGGCATTTACCGAAAAGAGCGATATTCTTAACGGTTATATTGTGCCAGAATATGAAATTTTGCATACGCAGAGCCGGGAATATATTGTAGATGACCTCCTTGATGTGATGGGAGAAAAGGGGGTGGAAGTATGATTCTTTACCATGGTTCTTTTTTAGGAATCGCACAGCCTGATTTGATTCATTCCCGTCATAACGTAGACTTTGGGAGAGGCTTTTATGTCACGCCGTTGTATGAACAGGCTGTAAAATGGTGTGGAAAATTCAAACGCCGAGGAAAAGACGGTATTATTTCAAAATATGAATATGATGAGAGCCGAGAATCTGAACTGAAAGTTTTGAAATTTGACTCCTATTCCGAGGAATGGCTTGATTTTATTCTGAATTGTCGTAGCGGAAAAGATATGACAGATTATGACCTTGTGCTTGGTGGTGTTGCTAATGATAAGGTATTTAATACTGTGGAATTGTTTTTTGACGGATTGATTGATAAAGCAGAGGCTATCAATCGGTTGAGATATGAAAAGCCGAATCTGCAAAGTTGTTTTCGCACAGAAAAAGCACTATCTTTGCTACATTTTGAAGGGAGTGAAAGAGTATGAAGGCAAATCCGATTTTACTTCAGAAAAAATATAGTCGTGTCATCGAGCGTTTTTCAAAACAGCAGGGTCTTTCATTAGATGAGGCATTGGCCTTTTTCTACAATTCTGAGGTTTATCAGCTGATGCGGGACGGCGTATCGGATATGCACTGCATGAGTGATGCATATTTAGCGGATGAATTAGAACAGGAATATAACAAATAAGCTTTCGGAATCTTGAGCTTCCTGATCAAATCCATCGGTCGGATGGACTTTGAACCTAAAGCGGAATAGCGTTTTACTGCTGAAATAAGGGACATAGAACCGAGGAGGAGTATTTTGAGAACATACGAGAATAAAGATGAACTTAAGAACGAGATAAATAAAAGTTTTGCAAAGTACATTTCAGAATTCGATATTATTCCAGAATCATTAAAAGATAAGAGAGTTGAGGAAGTTGACAGAACTCCGGCAGAAAATCTTGCTTATCAGGTTGGCTGGACAACGCTTGTTATTAAATGGGAATCTGATGAAAGAAAAGGTCTTCATGTCAAGACTCCTTCAGATAATTTTAAGTGGAATCAGCTTGGCGAATTATATCAATGGTTTACAGATACATATGCTCATCTTTCGCTTCAGGAGCTGAAAGACATGCTGAATGAGAATATTAATTCGATTTATGAAATCATTGACTCATTAAGCGATGAAGAGTTATTCGAGCCACATATGAGAAAGTGGGCCGATGAAGCAACCAAAACAGCGGTCTGGGAAGTATACAAGTTTATACATGTTAATACGGTTGCTCCGTTCGGAACTTTCAGAACTAAGATTAGGAAATGGAAAAAGATTGTACTATAAAAATCTGAATTGACCGAGCTCTTTAGAGCGAGGGATACTTCTTGTCCGAAGGGCAAGAAGATGGAACAGAGAAAGAGTTTAACAACTCGGTATTTACGAAAGAGGTACAGAACATGAAGAAAATCAATTTAGTAGTTTTGCCAGCTATAACAATAGCGTTAGAAATATTGCCGCTGGGGGCAGTTTGTACTTTTGCTCCATCTCCGACAGAAAGAGTAAAAGAAACATTCTCATACTTTAGTCCAATACCGTTTGGCTATGCAAATTTTGCTCCACTTATTACAGCCGTACTTACTGTTGTTATCTTGTTGCTGTCGTTGATTTCATTAAAGAAAAATGGAGTTTTCAATTCTATGTTTGTTCTTTCAATTATTACAACAGTTATTTCTCTTTTGCCGTTGGTGTATGGATTGAGTTATTTCACCTTTGTGGGAGCCTTGATAACGATGGCACTTGTAACCGAATGCATTTTGATTAAGACGCAACAGAAGTAAAGTAAAGCGACAACTTCATGTTTGACGAACTGGTAATATACAAAAAATAATATTAGAGTAGAATAGGCTCATAGATATGCTATAATAAAACTAATTAGCGGGACGGGTTTTGTTGGGAGGGATATTATGATGGGAAATATTATAGGGTTTGTTATATGGGCGATTGGTGGCGTTATTATCATTGGGCTTGGAATAAGCGCATATTTTTCAAGAAAAGTGGTTGGCTTTTGGGCAAACATAAAACCTATATCTATAAATGATATCGCGGGTTACAATCGTGCTGTTGGTAAGTTGTTTGTTATTTATGGAGTGATTTTGATTGCATTGGGATTGCCGCTGCTTTCAGGACAGAATTCTCCGTTTATTTTACTGTCAGTATTGGGTGTAATGATAGAAACAATAGTAATCATGGCGGTTTATAGTTTGTGCATTGAAAGGAAGTATAAAGAACAATAGAAAACTTCCAGTTTATTAGGATGATAAATTTTATTTTGAATAGGACAGGTGTTTATGAAAAAAAGCGCGAGCGCAGTTTCTGTTATTGGAGGAGCCGATGGACCGACCTCCATTTTTTTTAAGAAAAATGCAAAACTTACTCTAAAACAGAAAATTCAAAGAGCAAAAAATAAAATTAAGCGGTTCTATGTGGATAAAACCCTTTCATGTGAAGGTCATAGTTTGGATGAAGTAATAGAGTATATCGTAAATAGATATGGGTTTGCTGAAGTCGATAAGGATGCTGAAGAATTTCCAGAAGAATATCAGCAGATGAGAGCCTCTTTTATCATTCAATATGCTCCAGAATTATTAGGAGAATCTACTGCCTGTCCTAAATTAAAGAGCGAATCGCCAAAAGATGTGGAGGCTTATATCAGGCAAAGCGAGGATCGAATGCAGAGGGCAATGGAAATCCCTTCGACAGAATTTGATATTGACTTTCATAAATTCAAAAAAGCATTTGATGATATCAATGATACCATGTATATTGTTATCGAAAAAAAATATGCATATATTGGCGGTGGGGCTGGTGGAAATAAAAAGGTGGTTAAAAACTTTCAGAGTATCTATAAAGATATATACAGATATTACGGTGTCACAAAAGAGGATAAAGTAAGCAAATCGGAACGATATAAGGATGTGGTTCGAACCTTGAGTCAGTAATACAGTTTTGCAATCATTCAAGATATAGAAAAAATCTATAAAAAAGGAGCTGAGACACTGCTGATTTTAATCAGATAGTGCGACAGCCCCGAGACCGTTTCAAGTTTTGTGTAAACGCTAAAAACTGATATAAGATTTGTGAATAGTTACAAATGGGCAGAGCCGATTTTCCGGATTCTGCCCATATCTGCATTATACAGGAGTTTTTGGGCTGTCTTTTCTTCTTGCCATAAAAATAACCTCCAAACTGAGTAATTTTATCTTACATCAGTTTGGAGGTTTACACAAACTTTGGGATGCTCCCTTTTTAGGTATTAGAATCCGGGAACGAACCATTTTTAAGGCAGCTTAGAATCCAGAAACATCTGGCACCGCCTGGGCTCTTCTTTACTTCTTCATTACACGCATCAGGTTCACCATCTCGATCGCACCCACAGCGCATTCATATCCCTTATTTCCCGCCTTGCTTCCGGCACGCTCGATTGCCTGTTCAATATTATCTGTCGTGAGAACGCCAAACATAACCGGAATTTTGCTCTGTAAGGAAACGCTTGCAATCCCTTTGGAAACTTCATTGCACACATAATCATAATGGCTCGTTGCCCCGCGTATCACTGCCCCAAGGCAGATCACTGCATCATACTTTCCACTTGCCGCCATCTTCTCTGCGATCACCGGTATCTCAAACGCTCCCGGCACCCATGCCAGATCAATCTGCTCCTCCGGTACATCATGACGCTTCAACCCGTCAAGTGCACCCCCGATCAGTCTTGACACGATAAATTCATTAAACCTCGCTGCCACGATCCCAATCTTAATATCCTCTGCTCCTGTTAATTTTCCTTCTAAAACGTTCATTTTTTTATCTCCTTTTTTATAATGTTGATGTCAGGTTGACACCATAGATACTTAATATTATATTTATCCTCTTATTCAAAACGAAGCATATGCCCCATCTTTTCCTGTTTCGTCCGCAGATAAAACAGATCATACGGTGTCGCCTTCATCTGGATCGGCACGCGCTCTTTGATTTCCATGCCATAATCTTTCAACTGGTAAACTTTATCCGGGTTATTGGTCAGAAGCCGCAGCGTTTTTACACCGAGATCTTTTAAAATCTGTGCTCCGATGTAATACTCCCGCTCATCCCCCGCAAAACCGAGCGCAAGGTTCGCCTCTAACGTATCCATTCCTTTCTCCTGCAATGTATAGGCGCGCAGCTTGTTCAGTAATCCGATGCCTCTTCCCTCCTGCCGCATATAAAGCAGGATTCCGCGGCCTTCTTTTTCGATCTGTTCCATTGCCGCAGCAAGCTGTTCCCCGCAGTCACACCTCAAAGATCCGAATACATCTCCCGTCAGGCACTCGGAGTGTACACGGCATAGCACATCCTCTCCGTCTCCGATCTCACCTTTTACCAGCGCAACATGATGTTCCCCGTTTAAAATATTCTGATAACCATACGCTTTAAATTCTCCATATTTTGTCGGGAGTTTTGCGACTGCTGCGCACTCTACCAGTTTCTCATGTTTTTTGCGGTACTCCTGAATTGCCGCGATCGTGATAAAACAGATGTTCCACTTTTCTGCCAATTCCATGAGCTCTGTTGTACGCATCATTGTTCCGTCCTCACGCATAATCTCACAGCATAAACCACACTCTTTTAATCCGGCAAGACGCATCAGGTCAACGGTTGCTTCTGTATGACCGTTACGTTCTAACACACCATTCTTTTTTGCAAGCAGTGGAAACATGTGTCCCGGTCTGCGAAAATCTTCCGGTTTTGCATCCTCACTGATGCAATGCCTTGCCGTCATACCGCGTTCCTCCGCCGATATTCCAGTCGTTGTGCCGACATAATCGATCGATACGGTAAATGCGGTCTCATGGTTATCCGTATTGTCTGCCACCATCTGCGGGAGTCTTAATTTTTCACAGATCTCCTTTGACATCGGCATGCAGATCAGTCCTTTTCCATGTGTTGCCATAAAATTCAGATTTTCTGTCGTTGCAAACTCTGCCGCGCAGATAAAATCCCCTTCATTCTCACGATCTTCATCATCTGTCACAAGAATGATCTTTCCTTTTTTCAATTCTTCTAATGCCTGTTCCACTGTATCAAATTCTCTCATTATACTTCTCCCTTTCCATGCAAGAACTTTCACTTGATTTTTCTGAGTTTTCAAAATCCATTAGAAAATAAAAACTCCTTCGTGATCTTACTCTCCGTTATTTTTTCTTCCTTCCAGTTCAAAAAATGTTCTATATACTTCCCGATACAGTCATTTTCCAGATTTACCTTATCCCCCGCCTTTTTGTGAGCCAAAACCGTACACTGCGCCGTATGCGGGATAACAGACACCATAAAAGTGGTCTGTGTCGTTTCTGCAATGGTAAGGCTGATCCCATCCACTGCGACAGAACCCTTTTCAACAATGTAGTGCATGATCTTCTCAGGCGCTTTAATGGAATAATAAATCGCGATCTCATCTGATATGACTTCACAGATCGTTCCGGTTCCGTCAATATGTCCTGTCACGATGTGACCGCCAAATCTGCCGTTCGCCGCCATCGCGCGCTCCAGATTCACCGGACTGCCTGACGCTGCTTCTCCAATCGATGACCTCCGCAGCGTTTCGTGCATCACATCGGCGGTAAAATAGTTTTTTCCAAAAGATGTCACGGTAAGACAGATTCCGTTGACGGCAATGCTGTCACCAATTTTGATATCCTCCAATACTTTTTCTGCCTCTATTTTCAGTCTGGCAGAATTGCCTTTCCGGTCCGCTGTTATGATTCTTCCGACCTCTTCCACAATTCCTGTAAACAAATTTCCTCCCCTCCCTGCCTTTTTACAGTATGTTCAAACCTTATGTATCTATTTCCCTCTCATTTATTTTTCAGCTCCCCGGTGATCAGAATGTCCTCCCCCACCTGCTGTATCCTCTGATTGACTAGATGGTACGCATCATCGGGATGATCCACGCCCATTCCTGCAATCGGACTTTTGGCATCTGCACCGCCAAACAGTTTCGGTGCCACATACGCATACACCTCATTGACGATTCCGGCTTCTAACGCCGACCAGTTCAGCATGGCACCGCCCTCAAGTAATACACTCTCGATCCCGTCTGCTCCAAGCTGCCGCATCAGTTCTTTTAAATCTACTTTTCCATCCGCACGCTCTGTCACTATGATCCGGCATGCATATTTCTGATATTCCCTGATCCTTGCTTCATCCTGACAGCAGGTTGCAATGATGGTCTTCTGCTCCTCTGCGGTCTGCACGATACGGCTCTTAAGCGGTATCCGCAGTGTCGTATCACAAACGATCCTGACCGGGTCTTTTGTCTGCGGCAGACGGCAGTTTAACATTGGATCATCCGCGATTACCGTGCCTGCCCCAACCATGATTCCGGTCATTTCATGCCGCATGCGGTGTACCTGTTCTCTTGCCGCCTCTCCGGTGATCCATTGCGATTTTCCGGATGCCGATGCGATTTTTCCATCCAGTGTCATCGCATATTTCATCCGCACATAGGGCAATTTTGTCTGGATATAATGAAAAAATACCCGATTTTGGTACTCACATTCCTCCTGTAAAACTCCTTCCGTCACCAGGATGCCTTGCTCCCTTAACTGCCGGATTCCTCCTCCCGCCACAAGTGGATTAATATCTTTCGCCCCGACAAACACATGGCTGATGCCAGCTTCTATGATCGCCTGTGTACATGGAGGCGTTTTCCCGTAATGACAGCACGGTTCTAATGTCACATAAAGGTCTGCTCCCGCCGGATCTTCTCCCCTGCTCCTGCAATCCGCCAGCGCTTCCCTCTCTGCGTGAAGTCCGCCAAATTTTTTATGATAGCCTTCCCCGATGATCCTGTCCCCTTTTACAAGAACCGCACCAACCACCGGATTTGTCTTTGTCCATCCTCTGCCGAGTTCTGCAAGTTCCATTGCACGGCGCATATATCTTTCCTGTTGCATGAATACATTCCCCTTTCTGCAAGACAGAGTCTGCAATCTTTGTTGATTCATGACGATAGAATACACGCTCTGCGAAATTCTATTGTCACAAACAAAAAGGCTCTGAAATAAAACTATTCCAGAGCCTTGTATGCATTCTTACCGATCGTTTAAAACGATCCTTTCAATCCTGCTTATCCATATCTTCTTTCATCCAGACTATACTGTCGGCTTCGGAGTTACACCGAATCATGCCTTGCGGCTCGTGGGCTATACCACCGGTAGGGAATCTCACCCTGCCCTGAAGATCATATTCTGTTTTTATGTGTCCGAGTATAACACTCTTTCTTAAAATGTCAATACTTTTTTACCAGCTTCCCATAAAGATCTGCACCCAATAATAACGATATGGCGCATTCGCATCATAATAATAACCGATTCCAACCTGATCATAAGAATCGCTTAAAATATTAGCACGATGTCCCGGTGAGTTCATCCATCCATTCATAACATCTGCTGCATCGGTATAACCTGCCGCAATATTTTCACCTGCACTGCGATAATTTACCTGATACTTCTTTTCACTTAAAATAGAAAAACAGCTCTCTCCGTTTGGTCTTGTATGCGAAAACAGCTGTGTAAGCTCTTTTGCCCGCTTATCTGCTGCAGCATTTAAGGTATCATTCATTTTCAGAGAAGATTTTCCCTGCGCCTTTCTCTCTTTATTGATCAGCTTTAGAACTTCTGCTTTCTCTTTATCTGCTTTTGTCAGAACAGCTGCCGGCTTATTTTTTACCGTTACTTTGCAGGTATATTTCTTTTTCCCGACCTTTGCTGTAATTGTTGCCTTTCCTGCTTTTTTTGCAGTCAGTTTTCCACTTTTTGAAACGCTGACTACTGTTTTCTTTGAAGATGACCATTTCACTTTTTTCTGAGTCGGTCTTAACTTAAGCTGATATGTCTTTCCCTTTGTCATCGTCAGGCTCGTTTTATTCAGCTTTACAGCAGATGCCGCTGCAACAGTGACTGGCTGCATAACATCCACTGCGATCATGCTCCCGCTAAATATAAGAAGAATTGCCAACAACATTGCCGTTATCTTTTTCTTTACACTTTTCATTCCTCATCCTTCCTTTCGTACTATATTTATGATGCAAACAGCACCATTAAAATCTTACTCTAACATATAAATAAGTCCAAAACACCCCCCTCCGCAGTTACTCGTGATTGCCGCCGACGCCTCCTGCATGTATACCTGATCGAATTGCTTATATTTTTGCACTTCCTCTAAGATCATGTCTTTCGTCTCTTTTGAACACCCTGCAGACGTTATAAACAAAACTCTCTGATCAATGGAGGCAAACCGCGCCATCTGCGCACGAATATATTTTTTATAAACATTCTCCGTATCACCAAAAAAGATCGCGGACGGCACTATTTTCTTTTTGTGCAGTGACAAAACCGGATGACACTGCAGCATCTCTGTCAGTTTCCAAACCTGCTTATTTAAGAGCCCGCTGCGGTAAAGCTGCTTAGAACTGTCAAGTATAAAACTTGTCTGCACTTTTTTCTGCATCTCATCTAACTTCTGTATTATCTCATCCATATCCCTGTTTTTCAATGACATGTTTGCCGCCTGCATTACCATCAGTCCTGTGCCACTGGATAAATGTCCCGAATCATAGACCTGCACATGGGAAAATCCGGCTGCTGCCTTTCCTGCATTCTCAAATCCCTTTCCCGATCCGGAAGCAATACAGATGTGAAGCACCTGCTCTGCCTCCTCAAGCAGATTTCCAAAAAATGTCTCATACTCCCCGACTGTCGGTGCTTCTGATTTTGCATACTGATCTTTTTCAATATAAGAAAGCAGGCTGTCCGAATGGATTTCCACCATATCCTCAAAATGACCGTATTCCGTGTTTACAAAATAATGCATCATCGGTATTCCAAGCTGCCTTACCACATCATTCGGCAGATCTACCACATTATCTGTACTGATGATCAGTTTCTGTTTTTTCTTCTGTCCTAAAATACGGAATCCGTCCATTTCACTGATCTCATCCGGAGCAACCATATATTCAATACGCTCCTTCGGCAGATAACGAAGCAACATTGCCTCAAAAAGAATGCCGTTGATCGGTTTCGCAAGATAATCGGAAAATCCCATTTTACGATACTTCTCTTCCGCTCCTGACATTGCATTTGCCGTCAGGGCGATAATCGGTGTTTTCCGGCAGAATCCGCCTTCCTGATTGCGTATCAGATCCATGGTTTTTTCTCCATCCATTTCCGGCATCATATGATCCATAAAGATCACATCATAATTATTTTTCGCCGTCAGCTTTAAGCATTCCATTCCGCTGTGTGCTAAGGAAAGCTGGACTTTTGTCTCCCGGAGCAGCTTTTTGGCAACAAGCAGATTCATATCATTATCGTCCACAACAAGTACTTTTGCTTCCGGCGCTTCAAAGCTCTTTTTGTAGGAAGACCTCTGATGTCTCGATGAACTGTTGTAGTTGAGATTTCCAAGCGGTGCAGCATTCACGATCTTCTGTGGAATCGTGATCGTAAAAGTGGAACCCTTCTGATAAATACTGTCAACCGTGATCTGACCGCCCATCAGATTTACGAGCTGGCTGCAGATGGAAAGTCCAAGTCCTGTCCCTTCAATTCCTTTCGTATTGCCCTCATTGACCCGTTTAAAACTGTCAAACAGATATTTCATATCATCCTGCCGGATTCCCATACCGGTATCGATCACGGACATTTTTAAAAGGATTTCATCCGTCCCTGTCTGCTCCCCTTCCACAAACAACGTAACAGATCCTTTTTGCGTGTACTTGATCGCATTACTTAAAATATTCGTCAGAACCTGTTTGATCCTCATTTCATCGCCGTATAACATTGACGGCAGTTTTTCGGATACGTTGACACAAAACTCCAGATTTTTCTCATGTGCACGTATCCAGGTCGTATTTACGATCTCACTGAAAAGCTTACCTGTCTCATAACGTGCCGGAACAACCTCCATTTTTCCAGCCTCGATCTTCGACAGGTCTAAAATATCATTGATCAGGGATAACAGCATCTTACTTGCGCTCTGGATATTATTGGCATTTTCAATAATATCGTCCGACAGATTCTCCTCCCGCAGTGTCATTTCATTTAACCCTATGATCGTATTGATCGGCGTACGGATCTCATGACTCATATTGGCAAGAAAACGGCTCTGTGTATTCATTGCAGCAACTAGCTTTGCCTGCTGTTTTTCATTTTCTTTTCGCTGATACTCATAGAGTGTGATCTGAATAAACATAAATGCACAGGTCAGAAAAACAGTTATAACAGTACTTACAATAATGTCGACGTTAACCACAGATTCTGATTCCATATAAACAATTTTCTCCGGATAAACCATCGCTATATAAAAACAGACCGCATCTGCAATGAGCGTTATGACTGTTCCCGCGATAAGACCTTTTCCCCTGAGCAGAAAAAAAAGGGAGATAAAACCGAGTACAAACCAGAGCGGCATACCGCTTTTTAAACCCCCGGAACGCATAAATGTAACCGGCAGGAAAATCCCATTCAGTCCCAGCATCAGAATAAAGGAACAGATATCATATTGCTTAAATTTCTTTCCCGCCCAAAAAAGCACTCCCATAAAAAATGCCCCGGCAAACAATGCAATAACATTTTTTATTTCCATCCCTTCGGCAAGCGTATAAACTCCACCTACTGCCATTGCAATCGTTCCAAGCAGTGACATAAACCGGAATAACTGTGCATGAATGGAAACATCTTTCCGGATCAGTACCCGGATAATTCTGTCACTTAACTTATTCATTGCACGTCACCTCCCCATTTTTTTAATGTTTCTGCCGCACTGATAAAATCAAACAGTTCAATCTGTTCTGTCATATCAGTGATGATCTGTGCATCCGAATCCGTCAGTGAACTTCCTGCTTCATTTTTTACGTTTTCCAGCAGTTTTATTGCCTCCTCCTGATCAAAATTATCGATCGCAGCCGCTAATTTCTGTAACAAGGTCTTTTCTTCTCCCTCTGCCGTTACATATTTTGACAGTCCATCGAGAATCGCACAATAATCTGCTATCAGCTCCACATGGTTTTGTATGATATAATTTTCATTTTTATGCTCACATGCTTCCTGCATTCTCTTTGCTTTTGCAGAAAGATCTTTTGCGCCGATCGTCAGGCTCTGTCCTTTCAGAGAATGTATGTTGATCTTATAATTTTCCCAGTCTTTTTTATCATACAACTCCTGCAGTGTCTGGATCTGGCTTCTTCCCTGTTCATAAAAACACTGTACAATCTCCATATAATCCGCTTCATTATCGTCAAAATAGGAAAGTCCTAACTTATGATCAATACCTGCCACCTCAAAATTCTCTTCTTCTGATAACCCGCCGGATACTTCCTTGCTTCCATTCTGTCTTTCTTCTGACTCACCGGATACTTCACTGCTTCCATTCTGTCTTTCTTCTGACTCGCCGGATACTTCACTACTTCTACTCTGTTCCTCTTTGGACTGACCAGATATTTTCTCTGCTTCCCCGGTGTCTTTTTCAATAAATGCACTTAAATATTTGCGGAGGACACGTTCCATTGCTGACTTTTCAATCGGTTTCGCAACAAAATCATCAAATCCTTCTCTTATCAGCATCTCTCTGGCTCCGCCTATCGCATTGGCAGTCAGTGCTATGACCGGTATCTTTCTCTCCCTGAATCCCGGCAGTTCATGAATCCTGTGCATACATTCCACACCATCCATTTCCGGCATCATGTGATCCATAAACACAAGATCATAGCTTCTGTCACTTATTTTCTCTATGGCTTCTTTGCCGCTTAGTGCCGTATCGATCGTAATTCCATAATGGCTAAGCAGGCTTGAAACAACTTTTAAATTCATGGCACTGTCATCCACAGCGAGAATTTTTGCTCCCTTTATGCGGAATCTGTCATGGTGCCACCTTTCATCATAAGCATCCTGCTGAAGTTTTTCGCCATTTAAAACAGTGGCAATTGAGAACACATGGATTGGGCGGTAAATAAGCTGTACTTCTGATCCGACTTTCTGCAGATCACAATCCCTGTTTGCCATGACAACTACTTTCATTTTGTCGGTCAGGCTGTCAAAGTAACTCTGTTCCTCAAAATATTCCACATCCGCAACAAACAGGAACTGAAATGTTTCATGTTCGATACGGTTCTTTAACTCATGCATCGTAGAGCAGCGCACAGCATCTACATGAAGCTGATCGATCATCCTCTGTATACATTCAAGATAACCGTCACGAAGCTGCCCAAAGCGATATCTTTCGAGATTCATATAAAAAACGATCTTTTTATCCCCTGCATCACGTACAGATACAAGCGGCATATCCGTCAGTACTCTCTGCGGTATGATAATGGAAACGGTTGTCCCCACATCAGGAACACTCTCGATATGCATATGTCCATTCATCTTTGCGATCATTTTGCGTGAGATCGCAAGTCCTAAACCAACACCTCCGGCTCGTCTGTCGCGTGTTGTATCTACCTGATTGTATGTATTTTCCAGTGCATCTATATTTTTCTCACTCATGCCGATTCCGGTGTCTTTTACCTTCACCATGAGATTGATACCATATGGTTCCTTGCGGGCGCCAACAAACAAAATGACACCTCCGGCATCCGTAAACTTGATCGCATTGTTGATCAGATTTAAAATCATACGGTAGATCTTCTGACTGTCCCCAAGCAGATTATTCGGGATATCTGCCTCGCAATCCACAATGATCTCAAGATTCTTTTCTTTATTCCACACATGTGCCATATTTACCACATCATTGATCACAGATGTGATATTATAAGGCTCCTCCACAAGCTCCATAGTATCATTTTCAAGTTCTGAGAAATCCAGAATATCAGACACTAAGGACATCAGATTCCTGCCTGCGACCGTAATATCATATAACTGCTCTTTGGTCGTATCATCCACTTTCGCATCCAGTAACTCTGAGCCGATTCCGATGATCGAATTTAACGGTGTGCGGATCTCATGTGAAATATTTGCCATAAAATCATCTTTTGCATGTTCCGCTTCTTCAAGTTCACGCATTGCCTCGTCAAGTTCGATTTCATGCTGTATACGGTTCTTTAACTGTTTATTTTCCATGAGTTCGAGGATGATGATCGCAAGAAACTGCATAAAAATTTCCATTTCCCGTACCGGATTATCATAATTAACTTTATCTAACAGGAATGTATCAAGACCAAACAAAAGAAGCGTTGCTGCCAACGAAATATAATTAATCTCGATCTGATCAAAAAGAGACAACATCACGACACTTGCCGCAACCGTTGCCATGGTAAGAGACGATCCATCCGTAAAAACTGTATATAAAATAATGTTCATCCAGATCATTACCGAACAAAATAATTTTGCCAGTTTTGCGGATCGTCCTAACAGAATCCGAAGCCCGATGCTTGCCAAAAGTCCGCAGACTACCACTGCAGCTACCCAGCTAGGCCATTTTAAGTAAACTGCTGCCATTACCATATAAACCGTATATATGGTATAAAGTATGTACGGGATCAGTCCCGCTCTGTCCTTCCTGATTTCTCTTTTCATAACGTTTCCCCTCATTCACTGATATCCGTAATTTCCTGCTGCAATTCACAAAAAATTTCTGCAAGGTTCGGATCAAACTGGGAACCGCTGTTTTCCTTTATTATTTCAAATACTTTCGATGCGGGACGGATTGCTTTTTTGTAACACCGTTCCTGATAAAGTGCATCAAAAACATCTGCAAGTGCCATGATCCTTGCACATAACGGAATCTCCTCCCCGGCTAATCCATCCGGATATCCTGTACCATCCCATCTTTCGTGATGGTGTCTTGCTATTTTTCTGGCAATATCCACATATTCCTCATGTTCCACAGTTCCTATGATCCCGTCAATGATCTCACAGCCATCTACGGTATGCCTTTTCATGACAGCAAACTCCTCGTCAGTAAGTCTTCCCGGTTTTAAAAGGATTGCATCCGGCGTCTTAATTTTTCCAATGTCATGAAGTACCGATGCTTTTACCGTATTGAGTTCATAATTATGATCAAGTATATCTGTATAAAGTCCCCGCTCACGCAGCGCCCTCGTCAGAATCCGCACATAGTTCTGCGTATTTTTTACATGAAGTCCTGTGCTGTTGTCACGGCTTTCGATCAGGTTTGCGATACCGGTGATCACCTCATCCTGCATGCGCGTGATCTGGGCAACCTGTGATGCAACCATATCTTCTAAATGATTCTGATACTGTTTATTCTCCAGAATCCGTTTCACACGGCTTACTAATACCTGTGAGACGAATGGTTTTCCGACAAAATCCATCGCCCCTGCTTCAAAACATTTTGTCTCTGTCTCCGCATCATTATCACCGGTCAGAAACACAACCGGTATCGCAGCTCCATTTTCAAGTTCGCGAATCTTTGTCAGTGTTTCAAATCCGTTCATTCCCGGCATATTTACATCCAGAAGGATCAGATCCGGCGTCACTTTTGAAAGAAGTGATAATGCCATTTTCCCGGATGTAGTCGCAGAAATTCGAAATTCTTCCCCAAGAATTGTCTGTGCTCTTTTCAGATTACCCGGATCATCATCTACCAAAAGGATCAGTTCCCTGTTTTGTGTCTGCATACGCTTCTCCTTTGTAAAAACCTGAATTACCCTGCTCTTTTATACATAAGAATGATCGACTTTTATAATGACATAATAGTTATTTCCAAGACGATCTCTCACCTGCGATGTAATGCGTGCAACCAGCTCGTCATCCTGTATATGAAATTTATATGGTATCAGAACATCAAAAATAATATTCGTATGTGTAAGCCCCGTCACAACACGGAAATCATGCATATTGATCTGCTCATCGATTCCCTTGATAATGGATGT
Source organism: Roseburia sp. (assembly GCF_041325975.1). Lineage (NCBI taxonomy): Bacteria > Bacillati > Bacillota > Clostridia > Lachnospirales > Lachnospiraceae > Roseburia > Roseburia sp. The sequence goes on from NZ_JBGLEJ010000003.1 coordinate 568,703, forward strand.
CACTGCAGCTTTCATCTCACTGACATGTTCATCTGATGTCACGATCGGATCCATATGTATCGTCGCATCACAGCCTAACTTTTCTTTTAATTCATTTTCAACATTATCAATAATATCATGTATCTCTAAGATATTTCCCTCTGCCGGAACTTCCGCATGCAGCGACACCATCTGTCTTCCAGGACCATAATCATGCACGATCAGATCATGAATCCCGCATATCTCCTCATGTGCCATTACGATCTGATCAATTTTCTGTACAAATTCCTCTTCCGGCGGCTGTCCCAAAAGTGGATTTAACGTATCTTTTGCTGCACCAATGCCTGCACACAAGATAAATACACCCACCAGCACACCACAATAGCCGTCCACATAAAGCCCTGTAAAATGTCCGATCAAAGTTGCTGCAAGTACCACTGCCGTTGCACAGGTATCACTCAGGCTGTCGGTTGCTGTTGCCTTCATTGCCGCAGAATCAATCTTTTTTGCCACCCCGCTGTTATAAAGATACATATACAATTTTACGAGAATCGAAACAATAAGGATCACAACCACCATTACGGAAAACTCGGTTTCTTCCGGATGAATGATCTTTACCAGCGAATCACGGATCAGCTCATATGCCATCAGAAGGATAGCTGCCGCAACGACCAGTCCCGACACATATTCAATCCGTCCATGTCCGAACGGATGCTCCGGGTCCGGTTTTGCCCCGGCTAACTTAAATCCGATCAGTGTGACTGCCGAAGATCCTGCATCAGACAGGTTGTTAAATGCATCTGCAGTTACAGCGATCGAGCGGCTGATCGTCCCTGCCAAAAATTTACCACAGAAAAGCAGGATGTTTAAAAAAATCCCCACCATACCACAAAGCATTCCGTACTCCTGCCTGATTTTCGCTTTATCCTCTTTTTCCCTGATAAAAAACTTTGAAAGAAATGTTATCATGTCTGCCCCCCTGCACCTGATGTTTACCCTCTGTCTGTCAAACTCTTTTTTATAAATTTTCTACTTAATTTTTCTGATATCCTGCAGCGGCCAGTAAATGACTTCACCCTTACCGAGTATCTTATCAATGCTTACATATTTATTATCCCAGTAACGCGCATCCCAAGAATCATTACGGTTATCTCCAAGAACCAGATAGCAGTCATCCGGCACTTCAAATAAATATGGTCCCGTCGCCACTGTCCATTCTTCTTTTAAATAATCTTCCTCAAGCGGTGTCTCATCTCCATCAATATAAATCTTTCCGTCCTCGATGCGGACTTCCTCTCCCGGCAGTCCAATGACCCTTTTTACATAAAGTTCTTCCTCGTCATCCGGATAATGGAAGATCACAACATCCCCGCGCTCCGGTGTGCTCTTTAAAAATGCCAGACGGTTTCCGATCAGACGGTCTCCCGGCATGATCGTATTTTCCATTGATCCTGTCGGCACATCCGCATTGATGATCAGATAATTTTTGATCAGAAATGCCGCTCCGATTGCTAATGCGAAAGTCAGAACCCAGCTTAGGATTTCCCGTGCTGCACCCGAACTTTTCTGTTTTTCCTCTATATTTGTCTCGTTATCCTGTCTTTTTGTTTCCATCTGTGTCCTCACTTTATGCCATAAATGCTTTCTTTATGCGGCAAAATATTTTGTATTAAACATCATTTTAGCACATTTACATTAAAATAAAAACCTTCTTTTCTGAAATCATCTGATGAGCTGCTCGCCAAATGCTGGTTTGCGGGTGACATGAGTTTCCTCGTGTAGGGTGGTTCCGGGGGTTTACGATTGGCAAATTGCATCAAGCCGGGAATGTTTTGTTTCCGTTGTCCGAAAATAAGGCAAGTCTAAGTCAGCCTGATTTAATGTTTCTCGGAGTGACGTGTGCGTCTTAAACGCCCCGTCCGGGGGCATTAAGACTTGTGCTGCCGTCCGTGGCAGCACAACACTGTGTTACGAACAGGCAGACTAAGATTGCCTAATTTTCTCCCAAAGTCACAAAACGAGTCCCAGCTTAATGCGATTTGCCAGCCACAAGGTTGTGAACCACCCTTCGCTGGAGAACTCATTTTACACCCTTGGAAGTGCGTAAATTTTTAGTGTTTTGTGTCTGAATCTGATAAAAAAATATTTCCAAATAACTATGTTTAATAGATTATTATTGGCTTGATAATACTGGAAAAACCTCAATGTATCCCGTTATGCCTATGTTTATTACCATACACATTTGAAAAAAATATTCTGTGTTATTTGGTCTGGCATTTTACGAAATAATTCATGTAATACAATGTAGCATATAAAAATTCTGGGAAGTCATTAAGCTGAATATCAATGATACAGCACATTAGGATTTTAAGCATATTTCCATTCGTGCAAATGTCAAAAATTCACACCCGCGCCCCCGATTTTGAGATGAACCGCCCACCCAAATGGTGTTTCATAACCTGGCGGCTGGCATCTTGCGCAAAGCCGAAGTAATTTTGTGACTTTGGGAGAAAATTAGAAAATCTTAGTGTGTCTATAGGTACACAGTGATGTTCTGCCACGGATGGCAGAACAAGGCAGCATCGAGTCATGGATGACTCGTTGTTGCCGGTCACGTCACTCCGAGAAAATCTAACCCAGACACACTTAGACTTTTCTTATTTTCGTACAACGGAACCAAAATTAACTCCGGCTTGCGCAAGATGCCATTCACAAACCTACGACTCACCATTTGGACGGGCGACACATATCTCAACAAACCAGCATTTGTCCGGCTTTTTCTAAAACATATATCCAAAAAAGCCACACTGCCGGTTCAATGTCACTAAATTAACATTAAATCAGCAGTGTGGCTTTTTGTCTATGATTCTATTGCAGGCTGCCATTTGTCATCTGACAGCTTTTATTATGATTGAACTTAAACAGCAAATCTTAATTCTCTGACTGACAATTGATAAAATCGGCTTAGTCAGCAAATAATGCTGTAGAGTAGTAGCGGTCACCACTGTCCGGAAGAAGGGCAACGATTGTTTTTCCTTTGTTTTCCGGGCGTTTTGCAAGCTCGATCGCAGCATATAATGCTGCGCCGGAAGAAATTCCGACTAATACACCCTCTGCTTTTGCAAGTTCTTTTCCGGTTGCAAATGCATCTTCGTTTGCTACCGGGAATACCTCATCATAAATTTTGGTATCTAATACTTCCGGAACAAATCCTGCACCGATTCCCTGAATCTTATGAGGACCTGCAGTTCCTTTGGAAAGAACCGGAGATGTCTCAGGCTCAACTGCTACAACCTTTACATCTTTATTCTGGGATTTTAAGTACTGACCAACACCGGTAACTGTTCCACCGGTACCAACACCTGCAACGAATATATCTACTTTACCGTCTGTATCTGCCCAGATCTCCGGTCCTGTTGTCTCAAAGTGAGCCTGTACGTTTGCCGGGTTTGTAAACTGGGATGGGATAAAACTTCCAGGAATCTCTTTTGCAAGTTCTTCTGCTTTTGCGATCGCACCTTTCATTCCCTTTGCACCCTCTGTTAAAACGATCTCTGCACCGTATGCTTTTAATATGTTTCGGCGCTCAACGCTCATGGTCTCAGGCATTGTTAAAATGATGCGGTAACCTTTTGCTGCTGCGATAGAAGCAAGACCGATTCCTGTATTTCCGGATGTTGGCTCAATGATAACAGAACCTTCTTTTAAAAGTCCTTTTTCCTCTGCATCTTTTACCATGTAATATGCAGCACGGTCTTTGACACTTCCTGATGTATTAAAATACTCAAGTTTTACAAGAACTTTTGCCTCAAGTCCTTTGTTTTTCTCTAATTTTGTTACTTCTAATAAAGGTGTTTTTCCAATTAAATCTGTTGCACTCTGGTATACGTTTGCCATAATAATGTCTCCTTTTCTGTGCTGTTTTGCATGAATCTGTTATTTGAATGCTGCTGTTTCCGAAATTTACAATAGATACTTTAAAACTCCGGCTGATAAAAACTACTTGTTACTTTATTGCCTTAAATGCCTCATCAAGGTCTTCAATGATATCCTTGATATTCTCTGTTCCGATGGAAAGGCGGATCGTGTTCGGGTAAATTCCCTGCTCTGCCAGTTCTGCCTCATTTAACTGTGCATGTGTGGTAGAAGCCGGATGAATGACAAGTGATTTTACATCTGCCACGTTTGCAAGTAAGGAAAAGATCTCAAGATTATCAATAAAATCTTTTGCCGTCTGCTCATCCCCTTTGATCTCAAAGGTAAAGATAGAACCGCCACCGTTCGGGAAGTATTTTTTGTACAGCTCCTGCTGCTCTTTATCCTGTGTAACGGACGGGTGATGTACCTTCTCCACCTGCGGATGATTGTTTAAATACTCTACAACCTTTAATGCATTTTCGACATGACGTTCTACACGCAAGGACAGTGTCTCAAGTCCCTGTAAAAACATAAATGCATGGAATGGCGAGATCGTTGCTCCGGTATCACGAAGTAAGATCGCACGGATTCTTGTAACGAATGCTTCCGGTCCTGCTGCCTGTGAAAAGCTGATTCCATGGTAGCTCGGATTTGGTTCCGTGATAGCAGGGAACTTGCCGGATGCCTCCCAGTCAAACTTTCCGCTGTCTACAATAACACCACCGATTGCAGTTCCATGACCACCGATGAATTTTGTTGCAGAATGAACAACGATGTCTGCACCGTATTCGATCGGGCGAAGCAGATACGGGGTTGCAAATGTATTGTCCACAACAAGTGGTATTTTATGTGCATGGGCGATCTTTGCGATTGCCTCAATGTCGCTGACATCTGAGTTTGGATTTCCGAATGTTTCTATGTAAAGTGCTTTTGTATTGTCCTGAATCGCTTTTTCAAAGTTTGAAACATCAAGCGGATCAACGAATGTTGTTGTGATTCCGTAATCCGGCAGTGTATGCTCTAACAGGTTGTAAGAACCACCGTAAATATTGTTTGCTGCAACGATATGATCACCGGCATGTGCAAGGTTCTCGATCGTATATGTGATCGCTGCTGCACCGGATGCTACTGCAAGTGCTGCAACACCACCCTCTAATGCTGCGATTCTCTTTTCAAATACATCCTCGGTCGGATTGGTAAGTCTTCCATAGATATTACCTGCATCTTTTAAGCCAAAACGGTCTGCAGCATGCTGGCTGTTATGGAATACATAAGAAGATGTCGCATAGATCGGTACTGCTCTTGCATCAGTAACCGGATCTGCTTCCTCCTGTCCTACATGTAACTGTAATGTTTCAAAACCCAGATTTCTTTCGCTCAAATGTTTTTTGCCCATAGATCACTTCCCCTTCATTTAATATAATTAGTATTCTTCTTCCTCTTCTTTTTCACTGATATCATTTACCGGACGCTCTAAGCCTTCAATCTTGATACCATTCTTCTCTGCATAATCCCAGAGTGCTGCATGGATTGCTTCCTCTGCAAGCAGGGAACAGTGTACTTTTACTGGTGGAAGTCCGTCTAATGCTTCCATAACTGCTTTGTTGGTAACTTCAAGTGCTTCCTGGATTGTTTTTCCTTTTACAAGCTCAGTTGCCATGCTGCTGGTTGCAACGGCTGCGCCGCATCCGAAAGTTTTAAATTTTGCTTCTTTAATGATTCCATTATCATCAATATCAAGATACATTCGCATGATATCTCCGCATTTTGCATTACCAACGGTACCAACACCGCTTGGATTCTCCATCTCTCCAACGTTTCTCGGATGATTAAAATGATCCATTACTTTCTCACTGTACATATCTGATTTCTCCTTCTTTATCTCTCTACGCTCAATTTGTTTTTAATTATACAAATCCATTTTTTGCTCTTGCAATTTGTTTTCATTTTGCAAATTTAAATTTTTTACTCTTACAGATCTGCTCTGATTTTATTTATTCTGTTCTTTTACAAAATCCTCATATAATGGGGACATGCCGCGCAGACGCTCAATGATCTTCTTTAACTCATCTACTGTGTAGTCGATCTCTTCCATCGTGTTCTTCTCGGATAAAGTCAGACGCAGGGAACCATGTGCGATCTCATGCGGCAGACCGATTGCAAGAAGTACATGGGATGGATCTAATGATCCCGAAGTACATGCAGAACCACTGGAACCACAGATTCCTGCCTGGTCTAAGAGAATCAGCATGGACTCTCCCTCGATGAAACGGAAGCAGAAGTTTGCATTGTTCGGCAGACGGTCTGTACGGTGTCCGTTTAATCTGGTATAAGGAATTTCTTTTAATATACGCTCGATCAGATGATCTCTTAATGCGATCTCTTTTGCACTGCGTTCTTCCATATTTTCTTTTGCAAGTTTTGCAGCTGTACCGATTCCAACGATACCCGGAACATTATGTGTACCGGCACGACGTTTTCTCTCCTGTGCACCGCCGTGGATAAAGGAACGGATCTTAACACCTTTGCGGATATACATCACACCGATACCCTTTGGTCCGTTGATCTTATGACCACTTGCACTTAACATATCAATGTTCATCTCTTCCACGTCGATCGGGATATGTCCGAATGCCTGAACTGCATCTGTGTGGAATAATACACCATGATCATGTGCGATCTTTCCGATCTCTTTGATCGGCTGGATTGTTCCGATCTCATTATTTGCTGACATAATGGATATCAGGATCGTATCCGGGCGGATCGCTTTCTCTAATTCCTCAAGGCTGATCTTTCCGTCTTCATCGACATCCAGATAAGTTACTTCATAACCTTTCTGCTCTAAGTATGCGCAGGTATGAAGGATCGCATGATGCTCGATCTTGCTTGTGATGATATGTTTTCCTTTTGACTCATATGCCTCTGCAGTTGCCTTTAATGCCCAGTTGTCTGACTCACTGCCGCCGCCGGTAAAGTAGATATCCTCCGGTCTTGCATTGATCAGATCTGCAACATTTGCTCTTGCCTCATCAACTGCTTTTTTGCTCTCTCCTGCGAAAGAATAAATAGCGGAAGGGTTGCCATAATGCTCTGTAAAATATGGGAGCATTGCATCTAATACTTCCTGATATACCTGTGTGGTTGCTGCATTATCTAAATAAATTAATTTTGCCATGATATCGTTCCTTTCTTTGTCCTTATCTTATCCATTTTATACGGTACTCATACTCGCCAAAACCCATATATTCTGTATGTATCCATAATCAGCCCGTTTTATTTCCTAGTTTGTTGATATGATATAAGTATTATACACCATCAATTCCTATTGTCAAGATAGGAATTGCAATTTTTTGTGCAAAAACAAGAACAATCCGTTTCCCTTTAAATCAAGTGACAACCCTCCTATATAATGCTATAATAAATCGTCAAACGCAACAAATATCTTAATATTCTGACAGATGATATTTTGCAGTAAATGTTTTACAAATAGAATTTAATGATGCCTCAAAATCGGGGGCAGGAATGGAGACTATTATGAACCAGTTATTTTCACCGGAACTGATTCCGGATTATATGCACGCACACCCGGAGTACGGGGTAAAACGTATTTTGACCTACACGGTCTATCGCTTTTTATCCTTTGCAGGAAAAGAGGATGATACACTTGCCGCTTATATAAAAGAAACGTTATTTCCAATGGAAGATGCACTCGACTTTTCCCTGATCAGCGATTATCTGGCTCTGGATCCTTATTTTTGTCCGATACCGGAGGAGGACAGTTTTGACGCCTTTTTCTTATATACCGCAATCAGCATCTTAGAGAATGCATTTGACGAATTTGCATTAGGTGATGAGCTTGCCATCATTGATGACCTGATTCTGACAAAATATCCGGTACTTGGTTCTGTTGCATTGGACGATGCTGATATCCGTCTGGATGCGCTGATCGGCAGCGGTGCGGAGTTTTATGCCGTTTTATATCTGGCTCTGACGAGATATCCGTCAGCACTCGGTTCACTGCTTCCACAGTTTGGCACCGCCTACCATGACAGTTACCAGTTCACCGGCGACGACACAGCACTTTACGATTTCATGGATGAATATTTTGAAACGAAAAACTGTATGCTGCAGCCATTTTTCGTGGAACTTTCCAACACGCTTGTTGACGCAACACTCGGCTATTACAAGACTGACCTTGAGACACTGCTTGCGACGGAAGTTACGGGGCTTTTAAACGGAACGGCTTCCCGCTTTGCCGTGCAGAAACGTTTCGGTGCACTCGGACTCACCAGACTGCCGGACCACGATACCTGTCTGGCACTGTTATCCGAATCTTTCCGCTATGCAGCACTTTATGAACTGCGCAGCAACCTCTTTGATTACCACCTTGAAGAAGACCGTCTGGTGACTGCGGACAACTGGAAAGATACCATCCGTTTTCACTTCGTGCAGTATCAGCATATTTATGAGCAGGCACTCGACGGATTTTATGCGGCTGTGCTTTCCAGAAAGCTGCTGCGCGCAGAGTTTTCGGAGGAATTAAAAAAACTGGGGTTCTAGTCCCCAGTTTTTTTGAATAATACCAGAAGGGGCTGCACACTAATTACCTAGTGCGGCAGCCCCCTGTTCTTAAGCCTCTCACAGCTTCTCTCACTTACATCCTATATATAAATCTTTTAATTTATCAATCAGCCCTTCAATCCGGAAGTACTGATTCCTTCTACCAGATATTTCTGGAAGAAAATAAAAATCAATACGGACGGAAGAATAGACAAACTTGCCATTGCAAACATTGCACCATAATCGGATGAAGATCCAGGATCACAGAACAGTTTCAGTGCCAGACTCACCGGATACATTGCCGTTTTATTAACATAAAGTAATGCTGAAAGGAAATCATCCCATCTCCACATAAAGGAGAAAATACATCCCGTCACTACTGCCGGCTTAATCAAAGGAACGATGACCCTGATAAAAATTCCCCAGTAGGAACAGCCGTCAATCTTTGCTGCTTCATCCAGTTCCACCGGAATGCCACTGATGAAGTTAGACATAAGATAAACAAAGAATCCCTGCGTAGCAAAGAAATACGGAATGATCAGGGGCAGATAAGAACCTACCCAGCCAAGTTTCTGATACCACAGGTACTGAGGTATCATCAGTACCTGTGCTGGGAGCATCATGGACAAAAGCATTGCCGCAAATAAGATCCCTCTGCCCCGGAATTTAAATCTTGCAAAACCGTAGGCTACCACTGCCGAAGAAAGAATTGTTCCAAAAGTTGCTAGTACGGAGATCAGAATAGAGTTTTTGAAAAATGTTGCAAATGTGATCTTTGCAAAACCCTTCCATCCGTTAATATAGTTATCCAGTGTAAAATGTTCCGGGAGCAGGGATCCTGCTGTGGTAAAAATCGTATTGGTCTCTTTAAAAGAACTCATAACCATCCATACCAGCGGGTATACCATGATCAGACCAATCAGTAAAATCACTACATGGTAGATTATAGTTCCCACCATATGTTTTTTCTCTGTACTTACCGTCTTCATGTTTATACTCCTCCTTCATATACCCAGAACTTCTTCGTTGCAAACAGAAACAGTGTGACCAGACCGATCAGCAGGAGCATTACCCATGCTAATGCTGCACCATATCCTGTATTATAGAACTCGAAAGACTGCTGATACATATAAACTGTGTAGAGCAGGGTAGAGTTCATAGGTTTTCCCTGTGTAATAATGTAACACTGGGTAAATGCCAGGAATCCATTGATCATCTGCATTACCAGGTTAAAAAAGATTGTCGGCGTCAGCAGAGGCAGTGTGATCTTAAAAAACTGATACACACCACTTGCCCCATCCACCATGGCTGCCTCATAGAGAGATGCCGGAATCTGCTTTAAAGAAGACAGAAAGATCAACATGGAAGAACCAAACTGCCATACAGCTAACAGGATCAATACCCAGATTGCTGTCTTGGTGTTGCCCAGCCAGGAAATACCGCTGTCAATTCCAATGCCTGCCAGAAGTTTGTTGACTACACCATCAATGGCAAACATACGCTTCCACAGAATTGCCACTGCTACGGATCCGCCAATGATGGATGGCAGATAATAGACAGCTCTGTAAAAACCGGACATTCTGGAATTTTTTAAAAGCAGCATTGCTACCAGCAACGCAAATACCAGTTTTAACGGAACAGATACAAAGGCAAAGAAAAAAGTAACTTTTATGGTCTGCCAGAAGGTACCATCGCCAAACATCGTTATGTAATTCTGAAGTCCTGTAAATTTTGGTGCTGACAAAATGTCGTAATCACAGAACGAATAATAAAGAGAAATCCCCATGGGAACCAGCATAAAAAAGAGGAATCCCAAAGTAAATGGAAGCGTAAACATAATTCCTGCTGTATGTTCACTGTTAAACAGTCTACGAATCGTTTTCATATAAAACCTCTATTCTGCTTATTCAGAAGCCTTGGATGCCATGATGGCGTTACCCTGTTCAAATAACTGCTGACCTGCATCTTCTGCAGACATCTGCCCATAACATACCTGCTCTTCAAACTTGTTGATCAGATCATTTACCTCACTGGAACCATCAGCACTTGGCGGATTTACCTGAGAGGAATTCGGTTCTACCACATCGTAAATAAAATCAATCACTTTCTGGCTGCTCTCATCCAGATTTGGAGAAATTGCCTCTGCTACATCACTTGACAGAGGAATACCTCTTTCTGCAAGAAGTACATTGTTGCAGTCAACGGAATTCGTAATATAATTCAGGATCTTAGCTGCTTCTGCCGGATTTTTTGAATCGGTAGAAATTGCAAAGAACTGGCTTGGTTTTAAGTAATCCGATTTGGATGGATCACTGGAAGGCCATGTGGTAATACCGATCTCCGTTCCTTCCGGAACTGCATTTTCGATTGCAGTCAACTGGTTCGAATAAGAGAATGAGCACCAGGACATTGTCTCAGGACTGGAACCATATACCAGAGGATCCTGTTCTACGGAACCGATGGTACGCTCTGCAAATACGGAAGGATCTACTACCCATCCATCTTTGATACCATCTTCATACAGCTTGAAGAAATTTATATAAGGATCTGCCGAATCGCCGCCCAGTTTGCCATCCTGATACAGTACAATATCATCTGCACGCAGGTAATATTCCAGGAACTGCTCATTCTGGTTGTAGCAAAGATTCGTCTTGTAACCGGTCTTCTCCTGGATTTCCTTGGACAGGGCAATAAACTCATCCATAGTCATGTTATCTTTTACCGTAATGCCATTTTCATCCAGTAAGGTTTTATTATAGAGAAGCGCTGGAGCGTTAATGCCGTTACACAATGCATACAGACCACCGTCTGCCTGTGCGGAATTCAGTACGTCCTGATTGCAGTTGCTGACATCAATGGTGCCGTCTTCAATATAAGGTGTCAGATCTACCAACAGGCCATTGTTTACATACTGCTGTAAATATTTATAATCCATCTGGACGATATCCGGCATGGAGTGTCCTGCTGCTGCAGTTGCAAGTTTATTCCAGTAGTCATTAAATTCAGAAAACTGTCCTTCGATCGTAACTCCCGGATTTTCCTCTGCATACATATCCAGAATACTCTGTGTACGCTCGTTTCTGGTCTGATTGCCCCACCATGCCATTACCAGGCTGGAAGAATCGCTGCTGCCGCCATTTGACTGAACAGTCTGGGAATCGTTTTCCCCGGTTGTATCAGCTCCAGCGGCATTGCCGGAATTGCTGCCACATGCTGCAAAAGATGTCACTGCCATGACTGCTGCAAGGATGCATACTAATTTCTTTTTCATACTTATAACCTCCTTAGATTCGTGAACCGAACTTTGTTGATGGTGTTATTATAGTGCACCTTTTATCTCCGTTTAATAGTTAAAACGGACATGTATGTTTAAAAAACCGACATCCTTTTTCAACTGAATTGCATTCTTTTTTTAAATTTGTATAATGTATTTAAAAGCATTTTTCAGATATAAATTAAGGAAAAAACTATGAAAAAATTTGCATCCTGGTCACTAAAATACAAAATACTTACCATTGCTTTGTTCAACAGCGTTACCATGTTATTGTGTGCTGCTTTTGGCTATCATCTTTATACCCACGCTTACAATAAACTACTTTTTGAGTCTATGGCGAGCAGCCTGTCCGTCACTTCCAAACAGATCTCACAGAAGTTAGAAAATGCGGAATACATTTCCTCTCTGATTCTTTCCTCCTCAGTCATCCAGAAAGAACTTGCCAGCCAGCCTCCTGAAAGTGACTCCATTGCCGTGGCAGAATACAATCGCACAGTCAACAATCTCCTCACCGAATACTCTGCCCTGTTTCGGACTAATGGCATTTCCTATGCAGTGCTCTATGGTGACACTTATACCAACAGCACAAACTGGGCATTGTTAAATAAGACTCCGTCCTTTTTACTGGATGCCGCTTTGGAAAATGGTTTCAAGGCAAAAGGTTCTGTTACATGGACCTACGGAGAACGTCAGCCCTATATTCTGCTCAGCCGGAATGTCAGACAGATCAGTAATCTCTCCCTGGAATCTCTGGGTAATCTGGTGATTGGTGTTGATCTCGAACAGGTTGTATCCGATGCAAGCCAGTTTGTCTCCCAATACAGGAACCAGCAGTTTATCATTGCCAGTGATTCCGGAAGCCTGATCTACGCCTCCAAAAGTCTCTCTGATGCAGATGCCAGAGAACTTATTTCGAATTTTACGGATTCCTACAAAATTGTCTCCTATGGCGGTCACAAATATTTTGCCGTAGGAGGCACTCTGCCAGATTATGAATACCGCTATGTTACTCTGGCACCTTACGATGAGGTTGCCAATGCATTGGGAGCTTCCATACGCCTGACCTACTTTCTTCTCGCCATTGGAATGCTATTGGTGTTCTATATGTCAAACCGGCTGATTCACACAATTATCAACGAATTTGACGCCCTGATCCAGAAAATGAAACTGTTTACCCAAAATGAACTGGAACTTCCTGCGGAAGATAATACCTGCTACTCTACTGAGGTCGGATCCCTGCACAGACAATTCCGTCTGATGGCAGTGCGTATCCAGAATCTGGTAAAAGTCAATTATGTAAATGAGATTCTGACCAAAGATGCCCAGCTAAAAGCGCTCCGTTCCCAGATCAGTCCACATTTTCTCTACAACACCCTGGAGACGATCAACTGGCGGGCAAAGGCTATGGGAAATGATGTCATCTCCCAGATGGTGGAATCTCTCGGAAATCTCCTGCGTGTATCCTTATCTGCCCAGGAGACACTGGTAACACTTGCCTACGAGCTGGAACTGGTAGATTCCTATATCACGATCCAGAAAATCCGCTTTGAGGAACGGCTGGAATTCCAGGTAATCACAGAGGACGCCTTTCATGAAGGCATGATTCCTCCGTTGACCATACAACCCCTGGTGGAAAATGCAATTCACTATGGCATGGAGGAAATGACCGAAGTCTGCCACATTTATCTGAAAGTCAATGTAACAGATGACATCATGGTGATTCAGATACGCAATGAGGGCTCCCATTTCGAAGATGACCTTCTGGAAAAATTGCGCAATAAAAGCCGCAATCCTCACGGATTTGGCATCGGTCTCCTGAATATTGACCAGCGGATCCAACTGTTGTTTGGCGATGAATACGGTCTGACCTTATCCAATGAAGATGATTTTGCCGTTGCTACCATAACCCTGCCCTATCGAAAGAAAGAAGGCGAATAAAATGTTAAAATTACTGATTGCTGATGATGAAAGAATTATCAGAGAAACGATTTCCAAAATTATTGACTGGAAAAAATATGATATCGAAGTGATCGGATTATGTAAAAACGGAATTGAAGCCTATGACATGATCCTCGATGAATCCCCGGATATCGTTCTTACAGATATCCGCATGCCCGGCATGAGTGGTTTAGATCTGATCCGTGAGGTCCACCAGACAGACATCCCGATTCAGTTTATCATTTTATCCGGCTACGGTGAATTTGAATATGCCAAAGAAGCCATGCATTACGGGGTCAAGCAGTATCTCCTAAAGCCATGCAATGAAACACAGATCTTAGAATGTGTGCTGGAATGTAAAAAAGACCACGACCGCATGATGCGTGAACGTACTATGCTGCAAAAACAGTTTACCCTCTATGATGGCATGCTGCACAATGTCATTTCCAGTGTCATCAACGACTGCCTCAATGAAAAACAGTCCTTAGATGAAATCGTCCTGCACTATGAACAATATGTGGATTTTCATACCACAGGGTACCATCTATTTTATGTGTATTATCTGGAATTTGATAGCCTGCCAGAATTTCTGCAGCAGTTAAAAGTCTATGTGGAAAAAGAGATGTCCCAGGTAATCTTTTACGGAATCTATGTAAAAAATACTTTTCTGCTTTTCCTTCAGAATAGTTCCGGATTTTGTGAAAACATACATAATTTCCTGAAAAACGTACACTTAAGCGGGCAAAAGGTATCCCTTGAAATTCAGGATACCAACTATCCCTCTCTAAAAATCCTGCTGTCAGATAACACAGACCGTATCATGCGTTTTCCCATGATTTATTATATCAATCATTTCCATGTCACAGCAATCTGCAACTATGACCGCGTCATTTTTCAGATCCAGCAGTTATATCAGCGGCTTCGCGGAGGAGACAGTGAAAAGTCTGACCAGGTGGCTGAGATTCTGCGTGGAATTGATAATATTGATTTTCTAAAACAACTTGTAAGCAGTTTGTTTCTCAAAATGTCTTCCAATTCCCAGATGCTTTCCCCGGTAGGTCTGGCAGAATGGCTCACTCAGATGGAAAACGAAGAAAATCTGGACAGCCTAAAAGATATGGTAGTAAACAAGTTCATGGAGTTATCCAGCATCCGTGAAACCGAGGCAAGTATCTCCCCGATGATCTCCCAGATTTATTCCTATGTCGACACACATCTGGAGGATTCTTCCCTGACCTTGAAACAGATTGCGGAAAATTATCTGTTCATAAATGTGGATTACGTCAGTAAAAAATTTTATAAAGAAACCGGACAGAAGTTTTCACAATATCTCACTGCAATGCGTATTGCCAGAGCAAAACAACTCATTGCACAGAATCCGGAAGAACCCGTAAAAAATATTGCAGAACAGGTTGGCTGCGGAAACAATCCGCAATATTTCTCCCAACTCTTCAAAAAACAGACCGGCATCACCCCTACTGACTATATTGCCTCCTTAGGACATTGATCCTTTTTGCAGAAACCACAGCATGTCGGAAATGTGGCAGACGTACTCGGTTTTTCACATTGACAAAAAACCTCTGAAAATGGAGAATAGAGACAGATTTCAGAACACATTAAGGGGGTTACCGATATGAATTATCATATAATAGAAATGGGTGCAGCCGGCGATGGAAAAAACAACGATGCTCCCATCATACAAAAAGCGATTGATCTGTGCCATGCACAGGGCGGCGGACTGGTCGTGCTGGATAGCGGACACATCTACCTGTCCGGATCTATTATTTTAAAGAGTCATGTGGAACTGGTCGTGGAAACCGGAGCAACATTAAAAGCGAGCGAAGATTTACAGGATTATAATTATATTAGTGATCTGGCGAAAAATGGACACGACCACATGGTAGAAGTCCCCACTTTTGTAAATTGCGATTACGACGGTAAACCACGTCAATACTTTATCTACTCCAAAGATACAGACGGCGTACGCATCAGCGGTGGCGGTGTCATTGATGGTTCCGAGGAAATCTACTACGGTGAGATCCGTGAAGACCAGATTGACGGCGCTTTCTATCCCCGTATCCCTCTGATTCTGATGGAGCACTGCACTCATCTGACCATCCAGAATGTAACGATCCAAAAGAGCGGCTTCTGGACAACCCATCTGGTGGGCTGCGAAGAAGTGGAAATCAGCGGCGTCCGCATCTTAAACAACCGCATGATGGCGAACTGTGACGGTATTGACCCGGATCACTGCAAACATGTCCGTATTACTAACTGTCATATTGAGGCAGCCGATGACTGCATCGTATTAAAGACCACCGAAGCAAACAGCCAGTACGGTGACTGCGAAAATATCGTAATCAGTAACTGCACCCTGGCTTCTACCAGTGCAGCGATCAAGATCGGTACCGAAAGTGTCAATAATTTCCGTGATATTATAATCACGGGCTGCAGTATCTACGATACCAACCGCGGTATCTCCTTCCAGCTCAGAGATCAGGGTAATATTGAAAATGTGTTGATTTCAAACTGCATCATCCACACAAACAATTACTCCGAATGTTGGTGGGGCTGTGCAGAACCTATTAATATCGCTTCCATCAACCGCAAAGACGACGTCCCTTCCGGCAAAATCCGTGGAATTTCCATCACCAATGTGTACTGTACCGGAGAAGGCAGTATCTATATTGCCGGAAAAGACACCTCTCCTATCGAGGATCTGACACTTGAAAATATCCGCCTGACACTTGAAAAGAATTCCAAATATCCTATCAAGGGCTATGATTTCCGTCCCTGCAGTGGTCCCTCTTTTCAGGAATGTAAGATTCATGGCGTTTATGTCAAAAATGCCAAAAACGTAAAAGCACAAAATATTGAAGTCACTGTAAAAAAAGAAATACAGGAATGGGTGGATCGTGATATCTGCTTTGAAAATACCGTCAGAACAGATTCATAAGTTTACTACAATAAACTGCAAAAAGGAGCTGCGCACTAATTACTTAGTGCAACAGCCCCTTTCCCACATCCGGCAAATATCTTATGTATCTTTTTTGTTCTTCTCTATGATCTATTCTTTTCCGTCTTTCTCTTCTGATTCCCGCAGATCACATATTCTCACCTGCTCGATCCGTTTGCCGGACATCTCTGTCACTTCTATCTCAAGTTTAAATTCCTCATCCGTATGAAAATCTCCGGCTTTCGGTATACATTCAAACAGTTCCATCACCCAGCCGCTGACGGTCTGCACATCAAATTCTGCCTCACGGTCTAAACATTCAAACAGTTTTTCCACTTTTGTTTTTCCGGCAACCAGATATTCATTGTCGCTGATGCGCTCAATTTCTGTCTCGACCTTATCGTGCTCATCCCAGATCTCACCGACAAGTTCCTCTAAAATATCTTCAAGCGTAATGATTCCAGCCGTTCCGCCGTATTCATCCATCGCAACCGCAATGTGCAGTTTCTTCTGCTGAAGTTCCCGCAAAAGATCATCGATCTTTTTATTTTTCGGTGTAAAAATAACCGGTCGCACTGAGTCACGGATCGTCACATCCGAACGGTAAATAAAGTTGTAAAAATCTTTCTGATATAAAATACCAATGATCTGGTCAATATTTTCCTCATAGACCGGAAGTCTCGAATATCCGGTGTCCGCAAATATTTTGGCGATCTCATCTTTTGGCATATCCACCGGGATACCGACAATATCAATTCGCGGTGTGTAAATATCCACTGCCTCCAGCTCATCAAACTCGATCGCGCTGCGGATCAGTACACGCTCATCTTCTCCGATACCGCCGCCTGCCTGTGCCTCATCCACAATGGTGAGCAGTTCTTCTTCTGTGATTCCCGGCTCCTCTTCTGACTTAAAGATGTGTGACAGCAGTTTTTTCCACTGTGCAAACACAAAATTAACCGGTGTCAGGATTTTTACCAGAACAGCAATGATCGGTGCGGAAAACAGTGCAAATTTGTCCGGTGATTCTTTTGCAATGCTTTTTGGTGAAATCTCACCAAAGATCAAAACCAGAACTGTCGTAACGATCGTTGAAACACTGGCCCCCTTCGCATCCCCAAGCATTTTTACAAACAGGATCGTTGCTAAGGAGGAAGATAAAATATTTACAATATTGTTTCCGATCAGGATCGTTGACAACAGGTTGTCGTACTTTTCTTCCAGTTCAAGCACCAGCGCCGCCCGTTTATTTCCTTTGTCTGCCATATTTTTCATGCGGATCCGGTTCAGCGACAAAAATGCGGTCTCCGTCGCCGAAAAATATGCTGACATGATCAGGCATATCGCAATAATGATAAAAAACAATGAGTCACTTCCCATAAAAAAATAATTCCTCTCTTTCCACGCAAAAAAGCATAGCTGCACCTGTTTGTCTCTCCAAACGGCAGTTATGCTTTCTCATATTTCAATATTGATCTTTTCATTTTGTTATTCTGATTCGGGTAAGGATCCGCGTCCCCGTCCGCACTGTCTAACATAGTACTCTCCATTTCTGCATGTGAACAATATTACCTTTCACATGATTTTCATATAAATTGTGCTATAGATGTATTATATCAAAACGCATTCTGCATAGCAAGGAATTTTTATCCATTTTCCGGTTCTGTACCCGCTAAAATACAAATAAAATTTGCTGTCAGCTCCGAATTATGGTATACTATGATAAATATATTTTAATCGGGGCACATTTCCCCTGATGGGATTCCGTTTCCTGTCAGGGGATCATCCTATAGACAGAAAAGAGGTATTTTTATGCAGGTTAACGAATCATCTGAGAACTATTTAGAGACCATCCTGATCCTTAGCAAACGTAATCCGGTCGTACGTTCCGTTGATATCGCTGAAGAGCTTGGTTTTAAAAAATCAAGTGTCAGCGTTGCAATGAAAAACTTACGCGAGAAAAATAATATCACCGTTACCAAAGAAGGATATATTTATCTGACCGATTCGGGTCGTGAAATTGCAGAAATGATCTATGAACGTCATGAACTTTTAACAGACTGGCTGACACGTCTCGGTGTTGATCCAAAGATCGCAGCCGAAGATGCATGCCGCATGGAACATGTCATCAGTAAAGAAAGTTTTGATGCGATCAAAAAACATATTAAATAACCTGATATATATACATCTATATATTAGTACATCATTTTCACAAACAACAATCTGTGCATATTTTAAACAGATCTGTTATCACAAAAACAAGAAGTGCTCACCGGAACAGATTTCCGGAAGCACCTCTTGTTTTTTTATTTATACTGTCTGCGGAACTGTACCGGCGTCATCTCATACGCTTTTTTAAACAAACGGTTAAAATGTTCCACATTCTCATATCCAACGCTTGCTGCGATTGATTCCACCGTCTGATTTGACTCTTTTAAAAGTCTTCTTGCTTTTTTCATTCGCGCAGCTTTTACCGCATCCTGGAATGTCATACCGGACTTTTCCTTGATATACTTGGAAAGATACGGTTTGGAGAGTCCGAATTTTTCAGCAAGTACATCCATCGTCACGTCCACATAATTATTCTGAATGTAATTCATGATCTCCATAATGCGCTCATCTCTGCCCTCAATGATATTTTCACTTTTCGCCATCTTATTTGTGGCAGAAACCAGTGCTGCAATAGAACTCTTGATGATATCTTCATCCACACCAACACCCCAGAAATGTTTTCCCTGGCAGATGATCTCCACGTAAGCTGCTGCCTTTGAGGAAGATCCCTCTGAAATCGCATGCTCCTGATAGGCTGCCAGCTCATAACTGATGCCAAAATACATCTTTATCGCATTGCTGACTGCATCGAGACGTCCATTTCCGGTTGTCTCGATTACTCTGCGCTCACCGTTCTGTTCAATCGTCACACTTGCAACAATACCATCTTTCTGCTCGAAGTGACAATCAGGCACATCAAATACATCTTTGATGTTGATATAGTGTTCATTAAATATCTGATAGATCATATCCGGAGTCAGTTCCTCATGTCTGTGATCAGATACACCTTTGATCAGGTAACCAACTTCTTCTTTCATCTTATCCGGCAGCGACATACCAAAGTTCTGCTTTAATACGAACGCAACCCCGCCCTTACCGGACTGGCTGTTGATACGGATAACATCAGACTCATACTCTCTTCCAACATCCTTCGGATCGATCGGCAGATACGGAACATCCCAGCGTTCACCGCTCTTTCCTGCTTCTCTCCATGCCATACCTTTTGAGATCGCATCCTGATGGGAACCGGAAAATGCGGTAAATACAAGATCTCCTGCATATGGAGTACGTTCATAAACTCTCATTCTGGTAAAACGCTCATATTTTTCACGGATTGCTGCGATATTGGAAAAATCAAGTTTCGGATCTACACCATGACATACCATGTTCATTGCAAGTGTTACGATATCCACGTTTCCGGTACGCTCTCCGTTTCCAAACAAAGTACCCTCTATACGGTCAGCTCCTGCTAACACACCAAACTCAGCGTCACTGATACCGCAGCCTCTGTCGTTGTGCGGATGTACGCTTAAGATCACGTTGTCTCTGTATTTCAAGTGTTTATGGATATACTCGATCTGACATGCAAATACGTGCGGCATTGCGATCTGTACCGTAGTCGGGATATTGATGATCGCCTTATGCTCTGCATCCGGTTTCCAGACATCCAGTACTGAATTGCAGACTTCCACCGCGTAATCAACCTCTGTTCCCGGGAAACTTTCCGGACTGTACTCAAATGTAAAGCTTCCATCTGTCTGTGCTGCAAGATCTCTTAACAGAATTGCTCCGTCCACTGCCAGCTTCTTTACTTCTTCTTTGCTCTTTTTAAACACCTGCTCTCTCTGTGCCACAGATGTGGAATTGTAAAGATGAATCACTGCATGCGGTGCACCTTTGACTGCTTCAAATGTTTTTTTGATGATATGTTCACGCGCCTGTGTTAAAACCTGTACGGTAACATCTTCCGGGATCATGTTACGCTCGATCAACGCACGCATAAAATTATACTCTGTCTCTGAAGCTGCCGGGAAACCAACCTCGATTTCCTTAAATCCGATATCTACAAGCATCTGGAAAAATTCGATCTTCTCCTCTAAGCTCATCGGCTCGATCAGAGCCTGATTACCATCACGCAGATCCACGCTGCACCAGATCGGCGGTTTTTCGATCGCATCCTTCTTTACCCAGTCATATGTAACTTCCGGCGGCATAAAATATGCCTTTCCATATTTTTCTGCAACATTAAAATTCATATTCATTCTCCTTATCCTGTTTTAACAATGATTCTATTTTCTGTGTGTCACTTTCTGTTTTCTGTCCGGAGAGCTTTTTGTGTAAGAAAAAATGTCATAATAATTTCTCATGATACAAAAAATCTCTGTATGCAAAACCTGTGTGGTTTTGTCATACAGAGACGCAAAATTTTCTTCACGCGGTACCACTCTGTTTCATGAATGACCTGTATCGTCATGCATGCACTCATCCGGCACTATCATGCCTTTTCCCTCTTACGGCGGGCGATCCGTCCAAGCCTACCCAATATCATCTGCTCATTCATAATGCATCCGATTCCTTCAGCCGGCAGCTCCAAGGCGAGTTCACAACTTCACTCTGACTGCCTCGCACCTTCCGGCAGTTCTCTGATTTCCATTCCGCTGTTACTATTCCTTTTCATTGCATTTCATTTTCTGTTCTACATAATAACATACCTTTTTCGAGTTCCGCAAGGTGTGATTTTATCAATTTTATTGATTTATTTTAATCTTCTATATTTTAAAACTGAAAATCTTCATAATCTTCCGGTGTAAAACGATGATAGATCAGATGGCAGCCCTCATCCGCGATGCAGTAACGGTAATCATCCGGCACCCCATCCTCAAAGTAAACCAGATAATCAAATTCTCCGTGTGTCGTCCGTTCTACATGTACATGATCCGAATATCTGTGAAACTGCTGTAAAAGCTCGTCTATCGTGCAGCCATGTTTTCCGATTGTTTCTATAAAACTGGAAATGAACTCACTTCCGTTCGTGTGTTCATGCACATAATCAACACCGCTCGGCGGAATTGCAATGCAGAAACGCTCACCTTTATTGGAGATTTCCACCCCGCCAAGTGTCTGCACCGTCTTTTTTGAAAATTCTGCAAGCAGTTCTGACATCTCTTTTTCTGCTACATCGGTATGGAAGAAACGGTTCAGCGAGGTAATCGGATAATATAACCGGATCAGTTCACTCCGGTAACCAAGTTTTATCTGTTCTTCCTGTATGACCTCGATGATATTTTTTTCAAGTCCCGTAAAATCCACTGCCTTTTCCATTTCTTTCTTCCTTATTATTTTACTCCCACTGTGTCAGACCGATAAATTCCGGCTTATTATTTTACTTCCACTGTGTCGGATCAATCCATTCCCACGCTTCTTATTTTCTCATAAAATTCAGATTACATACTCGCCGGCACGCTGTCTCTCGTAGTCCACTAAATCTGCGAGTGTGATACTGTCAACAACCTGGTTGATCGCCTCGTTCATTTTTTTCCACACCAGAACTGTTGCACAGTCATTCATCTTATCACAGGTGTCTTCATCCTCGACGCATGCCACCGGTGCAAGGCTTCCCTCTGTCAGGCGTAATATCATTCCGACGGTATATTCTTCCGGTCTTTTTGTCAGAATGTATCCTCCCTGTGCACCACGAATGCTCTTTACATATTTTGCCTTATTTAAAACGGAAATAATCTGCTCTAAATATTTATCTGAAATTTCCTGACGTCTCGCAATATCCTTTAAACTGATCGGCTCTCCGGTATTATTCAGTGCAAGATCCAGCATCAGGCGTAACGCATATCTTCCTTTTGTTGATATTCTCATATTTTCCTCATTTCTGCGCTGTTTTTCATATTTTAGGCTTGCGGATGCAGCGCAGCCGCAAACTTATGAATAAACGATTCTTTTATCATCGTATTAGAAGTATATCCGACTATTCATACCATGTCAATAGGAATTAAAGTATTCGTTAAAATATCTCTTTGCGCCACTGATATTTTGAGAGATCAACACATCCGTCTTTTACCTCTATGCCATCCGCTTCCAAAAGTCCGATCTGCCTGTTTTCGCCACCAAATGCAAAGGCCTCCGAAACTCTCCCCTCACGGTTTACTACCCGGTAACACGGGATTCCCTCCGGATCCGGATTTACATGCAGCGCATAGCCGACCACCCTGGCCCACCTTTTGTTGCCCGCAAGCGCTGCCACCTGTCCATAGGTTGCAACCGTACCGCGTGGAATCTGTTTTACAATGTCATATATTTTTTCGTAGGAATTTTTCTGTTCCATGCTGCTCCTTAAGTATAGACTATGATTCGCTCAGCAGTCTTATTATATCATGAAGCCCGGCTTCATGATCGTGATCTACACTCGCTCTGCTCGGCAGTCTTATTATACCATGGATTACTTTTTTGCGCCATTCACCTTGCAATCATGTTAAGAACATGCTAAAATTTTAATTTGTGTTTTTATAAATTTTTAATACTTTTTATACTTAGGAAAGAATTGGAGTACAAAAGACCTATGAACGAACTAAGACCAAAACTATTTGACGTAATGAAGGGATACACAAAAGAGCAGCTCATCAAAGATATCCTTTCCGGTATCATTGTGGCGATCATTGCTCTTCCACTTTCTATCGCACTTGCGATCGCTTCCGGTGTCGGTCCGGTACAGGGACTCTACACTGCGATCGTTGCCGGATTTTTTATTTCCTTTTTCGGAGGAAGCCGTGTACAGATTGGCGGACCAACTGCCGCATTTGTTGTTATCATCTATGGCATCGTGACCACTTACGGTACAGACGGACTGATTGTCGCAACAATCATGGCAGGTATCATTTTATGTATTATGGGTCTCTGCCATTTTGGTTCCCTGATTAAATATATTCCTTATACGATCACGACAGGTTTTACCTGTGGTATCGCAGTCACCCTGTTTGTCGGACAGATCAAAGATTTTCTTGGACTTGATATGGGTGCTGTTCCTTCTGAATTTATTGAAAAACTTGGCGCCTATGCTGCAAATATCACAACCATCAATCCGGTTACCGTCGCAATCGGTGCCGTTGCACTTGTGATTTTAATTCTGTGGCCGAAAGTAACTGACAAACTGCCGGGATCCCTGATTGCAATTATCGTGACGACTGCCATCGTTTATTTTGCTAAACTGCCGGTCAACACGATCGGAAGTGTTTACGGAGAACTTTCCTCCGAATTTCCGTCTTTCCACATGCCGGCATTCAGCTATAAATTGGTACAGGAACTGATCTCCCCGGCATTTACGATCGCGATTTTAGCCGGTATTGAATCCCTGCTTTCCGCAGTCGTATCTGATGGTATGATCGGTGACACCCACAAGTCAAATGCCGAACTGATCGGTCAGGGACTTGGAAATATTTTTTCCGGTCTGTTTGGCGGAATCCCTGCTACCGGAGCGATTGCCCGTACTGCTGCAAACGTAAGAAACGGCGGACGTACCCCGATCGCAGGTATCACACACTGTATCACTTTAAGCATTATTTTAGTTGTTTTAATGCCGCTTGCTTCCCTAATTCCTATGACAACATTAGCCGCAGTGCTTTTAGTCGTTGCATGGAACATGGCAGACTGGACTTCCTTTTTCCATCTTTGCAAAACTGCTCCAAAAAGTGATGTGATCGTACTTGTTGCGACATTTTTCCTGACTGTATTTTTTGACCTTGTCGTTGCAATTGAAGTCGGCGTTGTGCTTGCCGCACTTTTATTTATGAAACGTATGGCAGAAACTGCCGATGTCACTGCCTGGAAATATGCAGATGAGCCGGATGTCACCCCTGGCGAAGCTGAAAAAATGCGCGACATTCCGCACTCGATCCGTGTATTTGAGATCAGTGGACCGCTGTTTTTCGCCGCTGCTGACGAAATTCTTGCAATTACCAGTGACAAGTCAACCAAAGTCATCGTTATCCGTATGCGAAGTGTTCCGGCAATTGATGCCAGCGCAATGCGTTCCCTGCGTGATCTTGCTGCCCGCGCGAAGAAAAAACATATCACTTTGATCTTCTCACATGTCAACGAACAGCCGATGTCCGTTATGAAAAAAGATCACTTTATCGAGCTGATCGGGGAAGAACATTTCCTTCCGAATATTGTGGAAGCTCTCGGTTATGCGGAAAATATGGTCGCAGATTCCGGTCATAAGGCTGCGAAATAACAGAATTTATTTATTCTTATGATGAAATATCGGATTAGGATGGCTGCACACTTCCTTTTACTGTGTCAGCCATTCTATCTCCGCGTCCTCTGTCGATGTTTCCATCTCTGCCTGACCTTCCCCTTCTTTTAAAACGATGCAGTTGTGATTGTCATCCACCTGAACCTGATAAAAATATTTCAAATCGTCGCTGACACCATTACTGTACTGATATTCCACAAAATACTGCGCTTGTGCCGGTGTTTCGGCAGGTTCGAAACCAAACGACGTCTCTTTGATCTCACAATCCGAATCATATTGATCTAAATACTCCTGAAAAATTGGATCTGTGTATCCTCTTGCAATCTCACTTCGATCATACAGCTCCTGCATCACGGCATCTTCCTCTATACCGGCGGATCCGCTATTTGCTCCACATCCTGCCAAAAACATTCCCATGATAAGCAGCAAACCTGTTATTCTACTCCTGTACATCATATGTATACCTCCCCTGTAAAGACTCATACTCTGCATGCCCGGTACTCCAGGTTCCACCTTCTACCAAAAGTGATATGGTTTCAGCATCATACGCATCCAGATAAGTATTGACCACACTCCCAACGGTCGCATATTCCCCTGCTGTTCCCATCTGACCTACATATTCCTCAAACGTTTTCGACAGATCTAGTGTGATCTTATCCTCTTCCTGTTTAAAGTCAAGCACCGTCACATCCGAAGAAACTACCCCGGCATCAGCCAGTGCTGTCATGATATTTTCCGGTGTCAGTGCATCCAATGTGACTGTTTCTGTATCAAAACCATCTGCGTTTGCATTGCTTTTATATATGGTAATATTATTGTCTTCTTTATCAGCATTTTCCCGCCTGCCACAGCCTGATGCTGTCATAAGAACTATCGCTGCTAAAATCAATGCCATTTTCCGTGTTACACTTGTTCGTTTCATATTTTGCCTCCTCTTTTCCATCATTTTTCCTTTCAATCACGATTCATTTTTACCTTTTGGGTATATATGAAAATTTTGCTCGGAAAATACCCATAATTTTCCCTTAAATCCGCGTTTTTTGAGGATTTTTTTGTGATAATGGACATACACAGATAGTTTTTCATGCTATATGCCTTATACTCGCTTCGCTCGGCAGTCTTATTATATCTTATCTCATTTTGTTTTTGTTAAACCTTCGTCTAAATTAAGAAAATCTTCCATATTTCCAACCATAAAATACACGTTCTGCGAACACTCTATAATTAAGTGAAACAGCAGTCTTCACAGTTCATCCATATCTCCCCCGCAGATGCGCACCGATATCTCCGTCACATACTCCTCCACCGTCTCCGCCATCAGCTGATCCACCGTGTAAACTTCCAGGAACTCTTCCGCCAGTGTAATCTGATGTTCATCTGCATAAGCAAGAAGTTTCCGGTAAGCCTCCCCGATGTTTCTCCAGTGCCCTTTAAAATAAGTTGTCAGATATTTCCCCGCAGGCATAAAATGGCAGGACATGCCGCCCGGCTTATGTTTCATCAGCAATATTACGTTGCTGTAATTTGCATAGATCTGCCGTCTGACATCTTTTGCATACTGGATGTAACCAATCTCATAACAGATGCTTTTGCTGTTGTTCTCATAAAAATTGATCAGTTCCGCTGTGCGCTCCGCAAATTCTGATTCCGAAACGTCTAAAAATGCATCCATCAGATAATATCTGCCCGGTTTTTCACAGACAAATATTTCATCTTTTTCTTTCTCTAAATATGCCCTGATTTTTTTACTTTTTTCTTCCATCCACTGCCTGCGATCCTTTAACAGCCGGATTTTTTCTGCCAGAATCTGTTCCTCTTTTTCAAACAGCTCCAATAACTTTTCCGGAGTCCGGTCACTTAAAAAGGCCTGGATCTCTTTTAAAGACATACCAAGTTCCTTTAGCATAATGATCGCTTCGAGCACTTCGATCTGATGGATCGAATAATAACGGTACTCGTTATCAAGCACGATCTCCGGCGAAAACAAGCCGATCTTATCATAATGAAATAAAGTGTTTTTGGTGACGTGCATGAGCTTTGCAAGCTCACCAGTTGTCAGATATTGACTTTTGTCCACTTTTAATCTCCCCTCACGAAAAAAGTTCTTGACTATATGGTAACAATATAGTTTATGATAGCATTTGTGTCTCAAAACCGCAATTTTCATCCGCGCTGACACAACATTTAAAAATATTTCAAAGGAGGAACCCATTATGGCACAGTCCATTGGTCAGAAATTCACACCTGTCACTTTATTAAAATTCGCATTACCATCCATGGTCATGATGGTACTCATGTCCTGTTATACAATCACGGACGGCATTTTTATCTCGCGCTTTCTTGGAGATAATGCGCTGTCCGCAGTCAATATCGTCTATCCGGTCATCAATATCGTACTCGCCATCGGCGTCATGCTCGCAACCGGAGGAAGCGCCGTCGTCGCAAAGAAAATGGGCGAAGGGAAAGACGATGAAGCAAAAGAAAACTTTTCCATGCTCGTGTTTACCGGTGTTGTGGCTAGTGTTGTCATCCTGATACTGACGATTTTATTTTTAGAGCCAATCTGCCGCGCTCTCGGTGCAAATGATTCATTACTTGCAAACTGCAAAGCATATCTTTTTACCGTTGTTTTATTTGCCCCGGCATGTATGCTGCAGAGCCTGTTCCAGACGTTCTTCGTGACAGCGGGAAAACCGCACATTGGCATGACGTTAGTTATCAGTGCCGGCATCGCAAACGCCGTGTTGGACTATGTATTTTTATCTCCTCTTGGATTTGGCATTGAAGGAGCCGCCTTAGCCACCGGTATCGGTCAGCTCATACCTGCAGTCGTGGGACTCTTCTACTTTTTCTTTGTCAGGGGAGATCTTTATTTTACAAAATTTCATTTTCACGGAAGTGTCCTTTCCGCTGCAAGTTTTAACGGTGCATCCGAGATGGTAACGAATATTGCAAACGCTGTGATTACTTATGCATTTAACAAAATCATGCTGCGCCTTGCCGGCGAAAACGGTGTTGCCGCAATCACGATACTGCTTTATTCCCAATTTTTATTTAATGCGCTTTTTCTTGGATTTTCCATGGGTGTTGCACCTGTGATCAGTTACAATTACGGTGCAAAAAATACAGGCGGACTGAAAAGCGTCTGCAAAATCTGCAGACGCTTCGTGATCGTTTCTTCTATTATAATTACTATTTGCTGTAACCTGCTCTCCGAGCCGATCGTGCTCTTGTTTGTCGGTGGAAAAACAGCGACTTATGACCTTGCCGTCAGCGGTTTTTCGGTATTCTGTGTGACCTTTTTGTTCAGCGGATATAACATTTTTTCATCCGCTCTCTTTACGGCACTCTCAGACGGAAAAACCTCAGCGGTCATATCCTTTACAAGAACCTTTGTTTTTATCCTGCTGTCACTCCTCACACTGCCAGCCATTTGGGGGGTGACCGGTGTGTGGCTTGCAATCCCGGTGGCGGAGTTTGTGACACTGTTTTTATCGATTTTTTATCAGCGGCGCAAACGGACGGTTTATCATTATGCCTGAGCAGCCGCTTTCTTCCCAAGATATGCCAGCACATCTTTTCTGGTCACGATCCCGATAAACACCTTTTTATCATCCACAACCGGAACAAAGTTCTGGTTCATTACCTTGTCAAACAGATTCTCCATGGATTCATCAATCTTTACCGCCTGATTATCCCTTCTACGCTCAATCGATGTGATCGGCATGTCCTCAAGCAGTTTCAGATCCGGGAAATTGCGGTCCTTTAAAAACCAGAGTAGATCTCCCTCTGTGATCGTACCAATATATTTTCCTTCCACACCAAGCAGCGGAATGGCTGTGTAACCGTGATGTTCCATTTTCTCAAGCACCTGACGCATGGTGTCCGTCTCTTCCACATGTGCTACGTCCTCCTTCGGTGTCAGAAAAAATAAAATGTTCATATGTGTTGCCCCCATTTGTTTATTGATTTGTGTATTTTGATTATACTACCATTTCGGGGGTTGGACAACAAGGGAGTTATAACCTTACTATTTTCATTCCTCATCCACTAAAATCATTTCAAATATTTCATCACTTACCCTAAGTTCATGCATACTCTGGTTCTTCGCCAGATATGGTAACACCATTAATTTCTGTTGCACTTTTCCTTTATTATCAATTTCAAAATCATACTCAGAAAGTTTTGATTCCAGGCAAGCCGCATAAAATTGTTGTGCAGACAATCTTGTTTTCACACCAGTCATATGTAAAAAGTTCATATCCCGAAATCCTACATTTACTGTCTTTATATCTTTCCTTTCCCGATATATGATTAGAAACTGTTTATCATTCAGTTTTTCTTCGTATTGCTTTACAGCTTCTATCATAATCTTTAAAGCTGCTTTCTTGTCATACTTTGCCATCCATACCCCATTAACTTGAAAAAGGCTGCCCTTTCGGACAACCTTTTCTCTTTTCTTTTAATGCTGATTTTCTGTTGTCTGCCAGCCTACGAACTGGCTAAAATGTCAGATTTTTAAGGTGTCAGCGCACCCAGACAGATTTATCTGTCTGGTGAATATTCCTGTGCGGCGGAGCCGCCAGTCCAGTGTGGCGTGAGCCACCTGTCCAGACGGACTGAGCCACATAGGTTATAAATTATTCTCGTAGATTTTTAGCCAAACCGTATACTTCTCTCATGGATTTGTCATGCTCAGCATCAATACTTGTGATGTTGATGCGATAACTATCATGAGCAATGCGGTCAATGATTGCATCTGCCAGAGGACTATCATCACCACCGAGTTGGTCATACCATTCCTCGAATTCATACTGGGAGCAGAAAATCGTTGAAGATTT
The DNA here is from genome assembly GCF_041325975.1 of Roseburia sp. Classification (NCBI taxonomy): domain Bacteria; kingdom Bacillati; phylum Bacillota; class Clostridia; order Lachnospirales; family Lachnospiraceae; genus Roseburia; species Roseburia sp. Next base: position 598,483 of record NZ_JBGLEJ010000003.1, read on the forward strand.
CTTGCGTCTCCGATGAAGCAGTTCGAAGATATCCCTCTGTTCTGAATCCGTTGGTTTCAATAGAAGCCATTCATCCAGAATCAGGACAACGGGATTGGCATACTTAGCCATGACTTTTTTGTAGCTGCCATCTGTCCGTGCCATCTCCAGATCAATAAGCAGATCAGGAAGACGGACATACTTTGTATTGAAATACTGCTTACAAGCCTCCATGCCAAAGGCACAGGCCATGTAAGTTTTACCACAGCCTGTAGCACCGGTGATAAAAAGATTCCGGTGTTCAGATATGTATTCGCAAGTTGCAAGCCGGTTAATAAGGCTCTTGTTAAGCTTGCGCCCGGAAGTGTAGTTGATATCCATGATACTTGCTTCCGGCTGGTCGAATCCAGCGTTACGAATCAGTCGTTTCTGACGATTATTTTTACGATTACTGTATTCAATGTCTACCAGCATACCGAAGCGATCCTCAAAGGGTACTTCTTTAAATTTAGAATCATCCAGCTGGTTGCGAAATGCATCTGCCATAGCAGTAAGGCGCATTTCAATAAGTTTATCTATTGTACTCTGATTTGTCATATGTGTTTACCTCCGATAGTAATCGGCACCTCTCGTGATGCCGTGTGCTTTATGTGTGATCTTGGATTCAGTCATTTCTGATTCCTGCTTTACAGAACCAGTTACGAGGATGTTTTTAATGCTCTTGTAACTGGGCGAAGATGTATAGGATAATGCTTTTTTACAGGCTGCTTCAAGCAATGCATCTGAGTATTTCTCAGCAAGCTTCAGAAGTCCCATACAGCTTCGGTAGGTCTGTTGTTCCACACGTTTGGAGGTCAGTACTGCATTGATCACAGTGTACGTATTTATGCCAATCCGCTCAGCCCATTTGCGGAACCGGTCACCGTTCCATTCCAGATATTTCTGATGGTCTTCCGGCATATGTTCCGTGACCGTGCTGTACTGCCCAGGGCGTCCTTTCAGACGACGGTGGGAAGCAATGCGGTTATGGTTGTAGAAAATTTCAATAGTGGTATCTGTTACCTTTACATCAACTTTCTTTTTGATGTATTCATAGGGAACTGAGTATAGCATTCCATCCACAGATATGTGATAATTGAACTGGACGGTGGCTGTCTTCCAGTCACTCAGTTCAAAACGGGTAGAAGGTAATGATGCCAGCAATGGTTTTTCTTCCTCAAGAAATAAGCTTCGCCGACTACCCTCTTTCTTTTGAAAGAGCCTTTGGTTGAACAGTTCGAGTTTGTCTCTGATTGCACGATTTAATTCGGCAAGGGAGAAGAACTGTTCATCCCGAAGTGCTGCTGTTATCCAGGTAGAGATATTTCCTACCGTTCCCTCAGCATTCGGCTTATCCTTGGGAGTCCTGACACGTGCCGGAATAATCGCGGTACCATAGTGTTCAGCCAGTTCCTGATAAGTTTCATTGATCTGCTGGTCTTTCCATCCGCCATTGTGAACAACTGCAGTTTTGCAGTTATCCGGTACGAGGATTCTGGCGACACCACCAAAATATTCGTACATATGGACATGTGCATTGATCCATGATTTCTGTTTCATGTCCAGAAATGCTTCCACGTATGCATACTGGCTGTAAGTCATTACACCGACAAATATGTATGCTTTGATGATTTCGCCGGTATCAGGATCAATGACTGTTGCAGGATCACCTGCCCAGTCAACTTCAACCTGTTCACCGGGTTTACGGTTGATATGCATGGTAGCACGATGCTTCTGCTCATCCTGTTGGATGTGATAGCAGAACTGTGAATACATGAGTGGTTCTTCACCGTTGGCACGGCAATCCTCCATGTATTCCGTCCATAGAAGTTTTTTGCTTACACCGTTGCGAAGCAGCTCCTTGCGGATGTAATCATAGTCAGGCATCCGTTTCTGAGGATGATTGTTTAATTGGGGATAAAATAATTTTTCAAGTACTTTGTCTGTTTGATTGTCTTGTAAAGGCCAGCACAGATTCAACTCCTGTGCTCGCTTCAAGACTTTAGCGACAGTATTTCTTGAACAAGGAACACTTAATGCAATGTTCCGGTTACTAAATCCCAAGCCAGCTAATCTTAGGATTTCACGGTATTTGGTCATTGTAGCGACCTCCTTATAATAGATTTACACAATGTTTGTGTATGAATCTATTATAAGACAGTGTGGCTCAACCGTACCGGAATGATGGCTCACTATAAAACGGAAGCGTGGCTCAATCGCACCGGACAGGTGGCTCAATCACCCCAAGATTATTCATCTGGGTACTATTATTATATGAACACCGTCTTTTTATGTCAAACAAAGCAAATTCTTTTCTGAAAATTTTGTGCATAATTACAACATCTGCACTAGCTACCCCTAATACAAATAAAACCCCCGTATACTACCGTTTCCAGCAATATACGGGGACATTTTTCAATCGTTATTTAGCTGTAATCGGGACTTATCTGCTAATTGATTAGCAAACACCCTGAGCTAACATGGCATCTTCTAAGATGTCCGCAGATTTATCGGGGTTTTGAGGTCGGTTGTATATCACGTGTATCGAGTGATTGTCTGACAATTTCGATGAATGAATATTTATACTATATATCAACTCACATTCACGGCATTTCTTCATTGCCTGTATCAATTATATACTTCTCTAAAAATATCTCAGATTTGATTAAATGAGTTTTCCACAAGATTAATTACTTGTTGATATTCATTTAGACTTGCTCTCATTTGTCTAAATAAGTCTTCAGTAAAAATAAGTGGAGTTTTATCTATCTCACCAATAAAAACTTCTCTATCTGCATGCTCATTACTACGCATTGCATGTCCCAATGCATTTCTATACTTAATAATTTCATTATAATATACTTCTGCAAATTTGTTATATTTTTTGTCTATTACCAAGCCATACTCATCAACTAAAATTTTTATTACCCTTCCAACCAAGCGAGCCTTTTTATATGAATCCAAAAAATAGTCTGGTGCACTAATAATCGCCTTTAATGCTTCTGGATTACTTTCAATTTCATCTATCTTTCTTATATACTCGTTTTTTGCTGGCACTATGAGTTTATTTTTGGTATATTCATTCAAACTCTTAATTTGAGCCTGTGAAAACTTATTAGCTGTAAGAACTAGTATATTTTGCATTTGATTTTCAAAACCACTAACATTATCCAATACCACTCCTCGCAAATTGACAATATCCTGCATTCGTCTAACCACTTTGTCTACTACTTTTTGTAGCTTAGGAAATAATTCTTCCCTTTTTCTATCCGAAAAATAAATCCCATCAACAGGTTCAATATTCATTCCTTTTTCATCAATATTATAAAGCGCCTTAACCATTTTATTATAATTGCCAGAATAGAATACTACATCTGTATAAATATCAAATTGACGCAATTTCTTTATTAATATATTACCCATGGTTCCCCTAAGTTCATAATCCATAAGAATTAAATCATACTCTTTTTTTAATTCTTCTTCAGCATCTCCCTCGTCACCTTTTTTCCAAGTAATAATGGGTACAAGATTATGACTTTCTATTATCTTTTTCATACTTCTTTCTGAAGAAGGTCTCCAACCCATTTCGTCTTCAAACCATAAAACTTTAAAGTTTACATTCATCTTTTGATCCTCACTATTAATTCAAAGCCTACTTGACATTGTTGATTTATCTCAACATGTCCATTCATGTCTTCAACCAGTAATTTAACATGATTTAGTCCAATTCCATTTCCTCCTTGCACTTTGGTAGTTGTCATTCCCAAATCAAAAATCGAATAAGGGTCTTCTATCAATGGATCCAAACCTCTACCATTGTCAGAAAAATTAATACAGATGCCATTCTCTTCATTGGAAAACTTAATATGCAATATAGATGCAGCGGCCTTTTTTGCATTACTTACAATATTATCAACAATTATACCTACAGACGAAACATCAAATATGCACAAATATTTTTCGTTCGTATCTGAATCAAAT
>NZ_JBGLEJ010000004.1:0-550000 GCF_041325975.1 Roseburia sp.
TCTCTGCCAGCTCATGAAGCTCATTCTCATAAAGCATGGATGCTGCGCCATTGATACCCTTTTCATTGGAAATCACCCACATCGTCTGCTCCGGTGGAATCTCGGCTATCATCATATCTGCAATCTCCTGTGGCATCCCATCCCTTGCGAACATTTCTTTCATAATGTCATTCATGCTTCGTACTACAGGTGGGAAGAGCCTTCTTGTGTTTTCCGCAGCACACTTAAAGAGCTGTTCCTCGCTCATCCCAAGTCTTTTCGCAAATTCATTTGTAATTTTTGAACTCTGCACCGCATCCTTATCGGCACTGATTATTACCTTGTACACAATAGAAAGATCCTGGAACTCCCTGTGAGGCACCTGTTCCAAAAATGTCTTATTCTGCTCTGTATTGATGAGCTGGAATACAATCTTCTCGTTAGCATCTCTCATAATGCTGTCCACATCAACAACCGGAGCCTGCTCATATGCCCTTTCCATAAAGTCACATGCAGCCATAAGTGTTTCCTCAAGATCACCACAGTCCTGATACTTCTTATACATGTCATTGATATAAATCGTAGGCGAAATGTTCCTGCCTTCTTCTCTTAAGATGATGCCATCAAGAGTCACATTCACCTTTTCCACGGGTTCTGCCACAAGCTCCATTCCTTTGAACTTCTCAGGCATATAATCCATAAACTTTTCTTTTACTACTTCCTTAAAAATCTCGTAATTCATCATATTACGGTTCCTCCTTAATCTAAAAAAGCGGGGAACATAAGTTACTGGCTTACATTCCCCGCAAGGTTAATTGTTACTGTTTATTCTTTTTCTTTCTTCCACGAAGTCCGACTCCGACACCTGTAATAAGTGCAAGTGCACCGATTCCAAGATAAAGAAGCGGATTTGCATTGTCGCCTGTCTGTGGAAGCTTAGGCTCTGTCGGTACATTGACAAGCTTAAGAGTTGCTACAACAACATCCGGTGCATTGTCATCATATCGAAGAGTTACATCGTGAGCTGTTTCATCAAGGATATATCCGTCAGCTGCTTTAGTCTCAACAACTGTATAATGGATATCTTCTTTGAATGATCCATCCTCATTGTAAGTACAGATAGGAAGCTCCTTGCTCTCTGCATGACCATTCTTGTCAGTAGTGAGTGTATCAAGCACCTTTCCGTCCTTATCCCTTACTTCAAATACAACACCCTCAATCGGCTTTCCGGTTACTTTGTCAGTTTTCTCAATGACAATCTTACCGACTGCCTGCTCATCCTTCATGGATACCTTCTGGATTTCTGCTGTCTCCTTTACTTCAAAGGTTACATCACTTGCCACCTTATATCCATATGGTGCAGATTCCTCTCTGAGTGTGTACTTTCCAACAGGAAGTCTCTCAATCATATGAGTCTTTCCTGCCTCTGATGTCCAGCTTTCTACAAGCTTTCCATCAGCATCAATTACTGAAAGCTTTGCTCCAGGCAACTCTTTCTCTCCTGTGATATCAGTCTTTGAAATTTCTACCTTAATAGGTGCATTTTCAAATGCTGCCTCAAACTCGATAACCTTTACCTTATCTCCCTGATATGAAGCATCCACATCAAAAATCTTATCAGACTTCACATAGCCCTTTGGTGCCTCAATCTCTTTGACATAATACTGTCCAAGTGGAAGGTCAGAGGTAAATGCTAGCCTTTCCATCCTTGCCTGTTACTGTTCTCTCAATCTGTGTATCAGCTTTTACGATTACCTTGCCATCTTTGTTCACGATATCTTCTTTCGCAAATAAACCGAATACTGCTCCTTCAAGTGCTTCCTTAGTCTCTGAATCAGTCTTGGTTACAGTAATCTGCACTTTCTGACGCTCATTTGTCACATCCATTCCTGCAAATACAACCTTTGTATTCTGGTCGATATAGGAAAGGTCTGCTTCAATCGGTGTATCATCTAATACAAATCCATCAATGGTCTTTGTCTCAACAAGATAATACTTGCCAAGTGGAAGGTCATCAATTCTTGCGATACCCTTATCATTTGTCACGATGGTTGCCACCTTGTCTCCTGCCTTATGATATACAGTGTCAAGTCCGTCAGCACTTACGATATCCTCTTTTGCATATACATCAAAAGTTACTCCTGCAAGGCTGTCCTTGAAGAAATTGAAGATAAAGTCATACCAGTACCCCTTCATAAGAGTGGTATCTGTTACAAATTCGCCGTCCTTATTGATCACGATGGAACCTGTAGGAACTTCATCCTTCATCTCTACATGCTGCACTTTGCCTGTGTCCTCTACTGTAAACTGGATATCTGTTGCCTTGAGATATCCGTAAGGAGCAAATTCCTCACGAAGAGTGTAAGTCTCTCCAACTACAAGTCTCTTGATCACATGTGCTTCCTTAGCATCAGATGTCCATGTGTCTACCACATTTCCATCCTTATCAAGTACAGTAAGTGTTGCACCTGTAAGCTCTGCACCGCTTGTGATATCTGTCTTTGTAAACTCAAAGGTTGTAGGAGTGTTCTTATACTCGCTGTTATATACAGCAGTCTTAACATCCTGTCCCTGATATTTTGTATCAAAGTTTACTGCTTCCTCATTTGTCACATATCCGGCAGGCTTTACAAGCTCCCTTGCAACATATTTTGCAAATGGATAATCCTTAACAAAAGCAATCTTTCCATTCTCATCAGATGTTGCCTTCTCAAGAAGTGTGCCTTTCTCGATAATTACCTTGCCATCTAGCATTCTTGATATCCTCGTCTGCATAAAGACCAAATACTGCACCTGCAATCGGTGTATTATCTTCTGAATCAAGCTTAGTCACTGACATATCAAGCTTCTGTCTGTCATCTGAGAAAGTAAGGCTTTCCTTGATAACAGGTGTCTTATCATCCACATATGTGAATGTCACTTTCTGCTCATTCGGATTTAATACATATCCGTATGGAGCTTCCACTTCCACAACTCTGTACTGTCCAAGAGGAAGATTCTTAGCTGTTGCCTTTCCATCCTTGCCAGTTGTAAGAGTTGTCACAAGGTCTCCCTTGCTGTAATACTTAATGCGGTTTCCGTCTGCATCCTTCTGGTTGTCTGCTGTGTAAATATCCTCGGCAGCATAAACTTTGAATTTTGCTCCGCCAAGTGAGCCTTCCTTATAAACAAACTCTTTCTCATATGAGCTTGCAAGAAGTCCACCCTTGAATCCGTCAAGTACCTCTCCCTTCTTTTCTACAGTCAGCTCTCCGACTGCAGGGGCATCTGAATATTCCACGGTGATGATCGCATCATTTGTATCACCATCTGTTTCAAATGCTGTGTCAGTATCAACAGAGATGTTGACATACTTATCATTTACAACATATCCAAATGGTGCAGACACTTCCTCAATGCGGTAGTTACCGATTTTAAGTGCCTCCGGTAAGATTAAATCTCCGTCCTCATCAGTAAAGAATGAAGTATGCTCTACCTTTGACGGATAAGTTGTGTACTGCTTCACATATTCGTTCTTATCAATATTAAAGATCTTAAACTCTGCATTTGGTACAAGCACTGTCTGCTTTGTATCGGAATCCTTCTTAATTACACGAAGCTTTGCAGTAAACTCCCTGTCAAGGAATACTCTCCATGTCTGAGGCTTGTCAGGATGATTCTCGCTGATTTTTACCTCAAATGGCTTGATTGTCTTCATGTTATGCGGAGTCTTTGACTCTACTACCACATAGGTTCCATAAGGAATTGCAATGGAAACTGCATGTCCCTTGTCATCGGATGTGATTGTTGTTGCTCCGTTTTCCCCGATTACTACCGGAGTTGCCTTGTCATAGTCATAACTTCCATCTGCCTTTACAGGTAAAGATGATTTCAAATAAGCTGTGAACTCTGCACCTGCCAATAAGCCTGCTTCAGTATCATCGCCATTGTCAGATACCTTGATAAGCTGGAATGGCTGCTTGATGACCTGCTCTGCTGATGTTGTGCTTCTTGATACCTCTGCTACAAGGTCTCCCTCATAGTCGCATACTACATCGTGCTCCTCTTCGTCTAAGAGATACCCCTCTGATGGAGTGATTTCTTTCACATAATAGTTTCCAAGGTAAAGGTTATTGACCTCTGCTTCGCCATTCTTATCTGTTGTAAGTGTTGCTACAAGGTCTCCTGCTTTGAATACGACTCCTGTTGCTCCGTCCGGATGCACGATATCGTTTCTTGCATAAAGACCATAAACTGCACCTTCAAGGCTTGCATCACCCTGGGCAACTGCCTTGCCCGATTCCTTGTCTACCTTGTAGATATGAATCTTTGCTGTCGTTCTGTCATTCACAAATGTGTGGCTGAATGATGTCTTTGCCTGTGTTTCAGGTAATACATTGAAATTGAAGCTATATACATCAGACTGGTTTCTAATATATGCATATGGTGCCTGTGTCTCTTGGATATAATATCCGTTAGAGATTGGCAGATCTACGCTGTAGCTTGCCTTTCCGTCCTCACCTGTAGTTACTGTCTCAAGAGCTGTACCCTTTGTCACAATAACCTGTCCGGCATAGTTTTTGATGTCATTTCCGGCATAAAGTGTGTACTTGCCGCCATCAAGAGGATTCTCTGTGTCAGAGTCCTTCTTTACGACAGATACATCCGCTTTCTGTCTTGTATTCTCAATCGTAGTTGATTCATACTGGACTGTCACAGTCTGGTCCTTATACTCAACTGCTACTGTCTGAGGTGTGGTATTGATTGTATATCCGTCAATGCTCTTAATCTCAGTAACCACATAAGTTCCAAGATGAAGGTCAGATAATACCACCTGTCCGTCAGTTCCTGTTGTTAGGCTTTCTGCCACAACATCGCCAGCACTATACACCTTTGTACCATCTGCCTTATAGATATTTGCTCCGGCAGTTACCTTGAATGTTGCTCCAGAAAGCTTCTTTTTCTCATAAGTGAAATTGCTTCCATTCCATGAGCTAAGCACCTCACCCTCTTTATAGATTGTGATTGCTCCAAGCTGCTCTTTATCTGTTGCAGAGATTCCTGTTGTCTGTCCTGCTTTTACAGTAAGTGTATGAACCTTACCTGAAAGGACATATCCCTTTGGAGCGGTAATCTCTTTTACATAATAAGTGCCTGCAACAAGTGCAGCTGACTTTGCATATCCGTTTCCATCTGTTGTCATGGTCTGTACTCTGTTTGTGCATCCGCTGTCAGAATAGATTCCATAAACTGCACCGGAAAGCTTCACTCCGCTTGACTCATCTATCTTTGTAAGCTCACCATATCCGATATTCTCTGTCTTGACCTTGATATATGCTTTGATAGGATCTGCTGTCGGTCTTTCAGAAATAAACTCCTGATATCCGCTCTTTCCTGTAAGCCAGAATACACAGCTTGATGTTGTCTCAATCTTGCCAGCATTGGATGTGAATGTTCCTGTTGTAGCTGTAGTATTCACGCTCGTTGAAGAGATTGTAATACTGTTGCCATTCTTATCAACAGAATATCCGCTGATGCCAAAATCAAAATCCGATAAAACACCATTGCTGTCAGATAATGTTGTTTCAAATCTCTGACTTCCCTCATTCCACTTTAATTCATAAGTTGGTGCCTCACTGGTTCTGCGTGATGCAAAACTTGGAAGTGTTGCATTGTAGGAGCTGCTGATATTGTCCCTGAGTCTCTCATAATAGCTGTATGAAGAATCAGGACTTGGTGCTGTGTTACAGAGCTTTCTTGCTGCCGAATCACCACTTCCGGTTCCAAAGATATCTGCTACAATAACCCATACCATTGCCTGAGTTGCGATATACTCATCGCACTGACTGTTGCTTGGTGCCGCCTTTTGTGTACTGTTAAACCCATAATAAAGGCAGTAACTTAAAAGTTTTCTCTGCTGTGCTGACATTGATGTGCTCGCATCATCGTAGCTGTTCATAAGCTGACCGCCATCTGCTCTTAATCCGAAATTCATACAATATGCAGAATTTCCGTCAAGAATTGAATACAGAATCTTGCCATGATTATATCCGGGCTTCAGCTCACTTACTTCTCCGGAATTTTTGACTGACGCATTCCAGAACGCAATATTTGCCTGCGGACTGGCTGCAAATGCTGTTGTTCCATTCGTAAAGAGTGTTCCAACCAGTGTGAGCATAGCCATAAATCCTGCCATAAAACGCTTTAGTTTCTGTTTCATGTGCTCTTTCCTCCTTAATTTACGCATAAAAAAAGAAAGACATAAGTTTATGGCTTACATCTTTCTTCCTTCTGCTTCTATTCGTTTTTATTTATCTGTGACATCGAAACTCGTAATAGTCTGTGCCGCCTGTCGTGTAAACTCCATCATAACTGATGTAGAATACCGGATCTGTTTCCAAAAGTAACATACTTGCAATATATTCTGCAATTGCATCCTCAGATGATAACCGCTGTCCATCAATGGTACTTGCTTTGTTGAGGTCTGTCTCTACAAACACACTATAATAAGAGCCTTCCATACCATCGTAAGGATAATACTCATTGTACTCTTCCTGCGTGATACTACCGTCATTCAAATGATTCTGTAAATTCTGCTGTGTGGTAATCATCCCTCCTGCCTGACACTTTGCTGTTGCAAGTGACACAACATTCTGTGGACTGTATGCCACGGATGCAGGCTGTGGATTGCTCACATTGTCTTTCGGACTGTCTGTAGTCTGACCACCATTACCTGCATTACTCTGATTTCCTCCAGCTTCCTTATTACCACTTGCAGGAGCTTTCTGTTCCGGCTCGTCATTCTGCTCCGGCTTTTCTTCCTGCTTTGAAGCAGTTTCATTATCAGCTGACCGGTTATCTTCCTTATCAGTCTTCTCTTCTGAATCTTTAGCCTCGGCAATATCTTTCTCTGTCTCTTCAATTTCAACTTCGGTTGCGACCTCTGTGACAGCTTCCGTTGCCATTTCTGCTTCTTCAGTTGGCTTTACACTTTCCGTCTGTTTCTCTGTCTTATTATCAGCCTTTTCCTTACCACCATTACAGGCAGCCATTGAAAAGACCAGTAGTGCGGATAATAAGATAATCCTTATCTTCTTCATAGTAATCACCCATCCCTTCTCCGCAAAAGGGACGGGCTTTGTGTTCCGTGCCATCCACCCTTGCGGTGAACTATTTATCTGTAATGCACGGGACACATAGGACTGTCCCGTATTCTGTGCATCTTAAACTCCTTTCATTATACCAGCTCTCTTATTTTAAAGAAATACTGCATAAGTCTTCTGTTTTTCTTATAATTTAAGAATAAACCCTTTACCTGCATACGCTCACCTCCTCTCAGAATGTGCCCATTCTTACGAATGAAAGAAATATCCTTGCCACCATAGCGAATAGAAGAAGAATTATTCTGGCAAGTCCTAAGACCAGCTTCAACGCTCCAAGAATTATCCTTAATATCCACTTGAGTATCTCTAAAATTACTGTTCCTACGGCTCCCATAACTCTTCTCATAATAATCAGTCTCCTTTCGACATCCATCCCATTGCAAGTCCTGCAACATCTGCATCGTCCATAACATCTTCTGTAGGTTCTTGTGCTTCACTATTGGCTACCTGCATTATTACCGGCTGACCAACATTCATTCCGGATATCACTCCGCCTAACAGCCTTATGACCTCTTTCCTAGCCTCATTGGTTGCTGCTTCAATGACTTCTTCCTTAATGTCATCAATATCTTCTGACCGGATATATTCAGCCCTCTCTTTTTCCTTCTTCTTGATAACAAAAGTTTCTTTTCCATAATTATCAATGTAGAACTGAATCGCATCTATAATGAACTGGTTCTTAGATTTGAAAATCTTCGGATCAAGGTTCTGAATCACATCATTGATTTTCACATGCTGAGGATTGCTCATGTTGAGGCGGACAGAAGTTTTTACTTCATATTCAAGTCTTCTTCCCATCATCTGCCTCCTTATGATAATCGCTTAGTGCTTTTAAGTCCCATTGTGGCAAGCTGCTCATATCCTCTTGCATTTGCCTTTACATCAAGGTTATAGGAAATGTTCTTAGCATCATGACTACCAAAATTCTTCATCACAACTGCCCCGCCACCGACAAATACAATCGGTGTAGTCTTTAAGTTATACCCAAACTCACGGATTGAGTTATATACCTTATCAACAAAATCCTCTATCTCTGCCTTGATAATGGCAAAGTATTCATCATCAATATCTGACCTGCCATATCGCATGATGTTCTGTATCTCTGACTCGTCTACCTCTCCGTTAAGTTGTCTTACACACTGCTCATTGATAGAACGCATACAGGTAATAAGACCTTTTGGTATCGTCACACACTCTGATTCATCCGGTGACTTGTTGATTACCGGCATAATGTCGATTGTCCAGCTACCGATATCTACTATCAGCGTTTTCTTTGCCATTGTAGGAATCTTGTCCACTACTGCTGCATAACACTGAGGGAATACTGCCACATCATCAATTTCAATATAATACGGCTCATTCTCATATTTGAAGCTTACACGCTTATTCTTTGTCAGATACTTGATAAAATCATTCTTCTCTGCTCCAAACCTTGTAAGTGGTAGTCCTACGGCAAGGAATACCTTTGCCTCTGCAAGACCTCTTCTTTTAAGTTCCTTAGCTACTGCCGCAAGTGTGAGAAGATAAAAGCTGCCATCTTCGACCTTCGTGTCCTTTACCTCCTGTCTCACAGTTCCAACCTTATAGAACTTTCCTTCATACTCGAGTACATCACCGAAAAGTGCTGGAGTTGTTGTAATCTCCTTAACACCTGTGACAAATACCTGAGAGATTGTTTTCATCATTGACCAGCCATGATCAATGCCGATTACTTCTAACTTGTTATTCATGTTCCTGTCTCTCCTTCCCTTCCGTAATAATTGCTTCCATATCCTGCTCATCTGTACCTTTTCTCCCTTCCTCTTCCATAAGCTGCTCAATAAACCTCTCTGATCTGGACGACATTGCAACTAATGAATATAGAAAAACCAGGATGATACTTATTCCGACCAACACAACAATCCAGCATAGCTTCATGTAAATACGCCTCCTTCTGTAGATTCTTCTAAGGGGCACTTACAATTTGCCTGACATTTTCGTGCCAGTCTTTGGAAATAAACACATTTCAAACATTCGTGGTCTGCCATAAATAGTGCTTTCTCATTTTTGGCTACAATCTTTCGGTAACGCTTTTTCAAATAAGAAACATCATATAAATCCTGCTTGATTTCATTCATGGCATTTTGCTTCATTATCGCTGTATTCAGTGAATTAATGTAGCTGACGAACTTTTCCTCAGTGCTTATATCCACACCTTTAAAAGTTAATTCCATTCACTACTTACCTGCTTTCTACACGGCTCATGCCATGTAGGTGTGCTTTTTTCCCATTTGCCTGCACACATAGGAATTACAGATAAGCCGCATCTGCGTTTACGACGCATTAAGTTAAATTAAATAATGCTATCCTCTCTACCGCCTTTTTGAGAGCCAGGAAGTTCCCTTTGAACACCTTCATAGTTTATTATCCTTCCGCAACAGTATTGACTACCCTTACTCGCTCCACTTTCATTTCTCAATCCTTCAGCACTCTTCGCAAGTATATTTGATTTCCATCAGGTATCTGAACCGGAATTATCACTATATCTGTAATTGTTATTCAATTGTATGAGCTGCTTTGCAACTCGCAGGATTATGATATAGCAAAATTTTGAATCCTTGAACTTCGCCAAAAGAAGTATTTTCAACATATCTATTCTTTTTATGTTAGTCCTCATTTGTGGTCTGTTCGTATTTTCATTATATAGTCCACATTTGTGGTTGTCAATATATTTTCAAAATAATGTACCACTTTTGTGAACTCTGTGTTAAAATATTCATATCAATTTGTTTGAGGTGATTATTAATGGATAATAGACATTCAATTGGAAGTAAAATTCAAAAATATAGAAAATTAAAAGATATGACACAGGACGAATTATCAAAACAGTCCGGTATTTATTTATCTACCATAAAGAAATATGAAAGCGGTGAACGAAATCCAAAACCAGATCAGCTTCAAAAAATAGCAGAAGCTCTTGGCATTAGCGTAACTGTATTTCTTGATTACGATATTAATACTGTTAGTGATGTTCTTTCTTTAGTTATGAAGCTTAACGAACAATCTCCATTGAAAATATCTGCTGATAAGGATAAAGATGGCAACTACATCCCCAGCAGCATACACATGACATTTGAAGATTCACAAATAAATGAAGCTATTTGTTCTTATCTAAATTGTAAACAACAGATAGATTTAATTGCCTATGAGGATAATGATAAAGCTGTGATTGAACAGCAAAAAGAATTTTATGATGATAAGATTAACAGATTGCTCTTATTTAACGAATGTATTAAAAAAATCCGCTAAATTGCGGATTTTCTTTGCTAGGACTCTATTATAATACTTCACTTTACATATCCTGAGTAGTTTATCCCCTACTCAAATAGCTTTGGTAAATCGTTGGTAAAAATCTACTGTAACATCCCCAAAACACTGTAAAATCAAGTATTTTTAATCAAGGTTAGTATATTGCCGTGGCAAACCATGAGCACTTTTATTTTATCTTGCATATCTTCGTTTTTCCTTGTATATCCTTATTTTTCCTAGGTTTTATCACACTTTCACGACATCTAACCTAGTGTACCTATCCTAGCATAAAATCGCATATTTTACCATATCTCGGTAAGTAAAATGAGTACAAATCTAGGTATAAACCCGATTCGTACTCATTAGTACTTTTTCCCTATGCCCTTTATTTCCTTACTTGGCACACTTTTTCATTTCTTTTTCTATCCTTTCAAGCCTCTCCATTTCTCTCTGCGCATCCTCCAACTTAAGGTGTGTATACACATTTGAGGTAACACTTATATCTGTATGTCCCATTAAATATTTCAATGTTTCTACAGATATTCCTCGCTTTGCCGCATTCGTACAAAATGTATGGCGACACACATGCGGTGTTATCTTTGGAAGTTGCACTCGATAAATTCTATTGTACTTCTCAACCACATGCTGAAAGCGTTTTTCCCATTGATAGGGCATCATTGGTTTTCCACGCTTATCTAAGAACAGAAAACCTGTATAACCATCTATCATTTCCTCGACTTTAGGTTTCTTTCTATTCTGTACTACCCTCTTGAATGCTGCATAAACTTCATCCGACATTGGCAATACTCGTGTCCCAGCTTCAGTTTTTGTTTTTTCTATGTACTTTCCCTTATTCCCCACATACTGTAATTGATGATTCACGTTGATTGTTCTTTTCTCCAAGTCTATATCCTTTAACGTAAGTCCACAAAACTCGCCTATTCTCAAGCCTGTTCTAAATAATATAAACATCCCATCGTAGCACTCACTGAAATGTTCATCCTGTTGAACAAACCTTAAAAACTCCTTTTCTTGTTTTGATGTTACTGCATCTCTTTTTACTGAATCATCAATTAGAAAATTATGCAGTTCAAAATCAAAAGGATTTTTTCTGATTAGGTCTGCCTCATAAGCCATCTGAAAAGCTGGTCTTACTACTCCACGTATTGTATGGACACTGCTATAACTCTTTCCATCCTCTGACTGTAATTTTATTAACCAAGCCTTTGCATCTATTGTGTTGATATGATTAATCTTCTGACTTCCAAAGCTGTCACGTTTTAATACATTAACCACTGTTTTATATCCTGCGGATGTGGTTGGTCTGACATTGCGCTTTTGCTCTAAATATTTCTCTACCAGTTCTAATACTGTCATATCTCCACCTGATAGAGAAATACCATTTGCCAAATCACGCTCCAGCAATTTTTCCTTTTCTCTAAGTGATAAGTCTGGCTTTTTTCCCTCTGGCATTTTATCGTGCCTTTCCAATTTCCAACTGTATACAAACTTTCTCTTTTTGGTTATTGGATCTATTGTACTGAATAAATATCTCCCATCTGCACGTTGCTGTTCTCCTATACGTAATATGCGATTCTTATTGTCTCTTCTTTTTTCACTCATGGTTTATCCCCCAACCTCTAATACAATCCCCACCATTGGGATGGGGATTGTATCGGAACTACATATATTTTGCAAGGTATTTTTTGCTTTTATATAGAGCCTGTCTCATCAATAAACTGCTCGAATATCTTACGTTTAATAAGTATCTTATTTCCTACCATAAGTATGTAGTCTGCTGTCGGATTGTTCGCCACCAGTTTACGAAGATTTTTCTCTCCAATGTTGAAGTACTGAACTGCCTCTTTGATTGTGAGATTATACTTCTCACTTGTCATTAAATATTCTTTTTCTGTTTTCATAATGATTCAAAATCCTTTCTATCGGATTTTACTGAATCATGTTGCACCTCATCTTTTGCAGTCCGACACGCAAGGCATCGGACTGCCATTTGCTTTTTTACTTGCTGACTACTGTATTTGTTTGTTGCTTATGCAGAAAAGGTAAACAGCTTCTTCTTTTCTGCATTGGTTGTTGTGAATGTTGCTTTGGTTTCATCAAGTGCGCTCTGAATTGCTCCAAACAATTCATTGATTTGCTCTGGTGAGTAGGTGTAGTATTTCTTGTTTGAGAGTTTTTGCAGCTTCTCTATCTCTGCCATCACCTTTGAGGTCTGGTTCTCTGCTTTTTCCTTGAAGCGTGCTGACTTGTCTGGCTGTGCCTGTTGTACTGACTGGGTTGCTTCTGTGCTTACTGTTGGTGCTGGGGTGTTTGTTGTTAAACTGTCCATATTATTTTCCTCCATAGATTTGTTTTATTTATACTGCTTTTCTCTTGTTGCTGTAGGTACCTTACACTTGCAATATACCACTAAAATTGCAAAATGTAAGCGAAAGTGAGTGTAGAAAAAATCTGCTCTGTTGGCTGTATTCTACACTCTTAAAATTCACAAAAAACAAATGACATAAACTACTTAAGCATAAGGGTATGTATATTTTTCATGATGAGTCTGTTGTGCAATTTGACTAACACAAAAAAAATAGCTACAATTTTCTTTGATATATCTGCTCCGAAATAGAAAATTGCATCAGAGTAAACTTCTAATGCAATCATCTGAATTTTTTACTATGTGATTTTGTGTCAGTATCTACTTGGGTTATTTTTTGAATTATTTGCTGGTGGTGTTTATTTACTGTTTTTTATAGGCACTTATGCTATGGTAATTATAAGTACATTTTATCTCACTATCTATTTATTCTCCCAAACCGCTATTTTTCTATTATTTTCATGCTGATTTTTTATAAAAATAAATTGTTTAGCAAAAATATTGATTCACTTTTTCTGTTTTTTCCATATTTTTTTCTTTATTGATTTTTTCAAAAATCCACATTTTTATAAGTGATATAAAAATCTGCTTTTTCAGAGCCTTCTCACTAGTCCTAGAAACTGTAGCAATTTTAGGTTGTGATAGACAAAAGAAAAGCACTACCGCTGGGGTAATGCTTTTGCATGTGTTGAATTGTATTTAGTTTTGAAGTGCTCTGCGCAAACGCTTTTTGTAGGCTTGTTCTATTTCATCATAAAAGTCTACGTCTGCTCTCCAGTCTCCATCTACTGGTACTTCTGCAAACATTACATTGCAACACCTTCCATCTGGATATATCATTGTTAAACCTATTATGTTTCCTCTTCGGAAACTCTTGAATCTTAATCCCATAGCAACTGCCTCCTTTATGCTTACTTTGTCTACTCTGCAACTAACTGTTCTAATTTTGATTGCTCTGTTGGCTGTTGTAGCTGTGCTATTTGCATTGCTTTATTCAAGCGTTCCTCATACGCAGATAAGACTTTATCATAGCATTCCATATCTGCCCTCCAGTCTCCTCCTTGTGGCATCTCCATTGTAATGACTGTTTTCTGCTCTCCTGTTGGGATAACCATAGAGATGTTGATTTTACTTTTCTCTTTGTAGCCTTTGAATTTTACCTGCATGGTTCTGCTCCTCCTTATCAAAAATATTTTTTCTTTCTTCTCAATATAAAGTGCTGAATACTGTCAGGAGTTTTTACTTTGCAGCATTTCTTCATGTTAATTTGCTTAGTAACTGTATTGATTACATTAACAAATGTATTTCCATACTATCAGCAGTATTTTTTTGTTTTCCTCGCTTTGAGTGGGTGTATATATTAATTTGAATCAAATGCCTACTTTATCGGTCTAATCAACAATGATTCCAAACAATACTAATCTGTGCTATTATGAATCTATAAAATTGTGAGCGAGGAAAAAGTATGGCAGAACATTTCAAGCTGGAAATTACAAACAGAAGTACAAAGATAACCACATGGACTGGTGTATCAGACGATTTTGCAAATGAATACAAAGAACGCTTAGGGGTTGATGATAGCTTACCAGACGATTATATCCCTGCACCCATGAGTGATGCACTAAAGACTGTACTGACTCCATTTCCACCTGAAAATGATAAAGATAATAAAGAAAACGATAAACAAAATACTCTTAAAAGTTCTGCCAAAAAGAATACTGGCAAATATGCAACCTACAACTATGCAAAGCGTGTGAAGAAAAGACGCTCTACCTTTAAAACCCTTGCATATATCAATTTTATAATTCCAAATGTACAATTTGTCACACTGACTTTTGACAGTCGAATAGTTAATAATGCAAATGACCTACAAACTTGTCATAAAGCATTCCAGAAATTTATCAAACGTATACGACACCAATATGATGATTTTCGGTATCTCGCTGTGTTCAGCCGACAAACCAATAAGAACTGGCATTATCATATGATTTGTAATTTTGATGAAACAGTATCTGGCAAAACTATTCATGACCTCTGGACTTATGGTATTGTTCATAATACTGTGCTTACAAAATATGATGAATTTGATACAAAAGTCTCCTACTGCGTTGATAATATGGAGCGTAACTCTTGGGAAGAATTGCAGGGCGAAAAAGGCTATCTAAACTCAAAAGGCTTGCAGAATAAAATTGTGCTAAGGTCTTGGAATGAAAAAGAAGCTGATATGGCTTATGAATATCTGCGTCAGATACTGCAAAGTGATGATATTCCTTATCCGCTTCATAGTGTCAATAAGAAAGGCAAACTGCCTTCACTATCTAAAGCTTATGATATAAACTATCTGGTTTCACATAAGGGATTTGCAGAGCTGTTTGCCAAGCCCATTGTTGCGAAAAAGAAGTGATTGTTTTTAATATAAATATAGTATGAATATGACCATAGCTGTCACATGTGAATTGATTTTATCTGATGAATTATGATTGTATTTTATATGTGTCTGTTGTTCTAAAAATGTGCAAAAAAATAAACCCTACTGGGTCATTCACTACAATATCATTAATGGTGAGAGCAGTGCTGGTGTCAAATCTGTAGGATGAGGATGTGGTTGAACATATTCCAGCTGAACCAACTGTTGCCTTATAAGTAGTTGACATATCAGGTGACTTGTTTATAAATCTAGTTGCAAAGGTTTCATTATACTCGGTACCAGATTTGCGTGTGCCCTGTGGGGTGTTGGCTGATTTAAAGTTATATGCTGAGTCATATGCCAAGCTCGTTAAGTAGGATATTGCTCCACCATTTTTCCAATCTGCTAAGGTGAGGTGATCTTGCCCTCTAAACAATACTGTAATGTAATTGAAGTTACTGATTGATTGGGTGTTTTGTGAGGTTCCTGAACGTGTACTGGTGTTGTCCTTATAATATTTGTTGCTGGTGGTTATGGTGTTTACTGCTGGCTGGTTGTAGGTGATGCTATTATTTTTAGAGACTACTGCTTTGTTGATGGAGGAGGTATCAAGGGTGATGCCTAGGCTGGTGGTGTTGTCTGTCCATTGCCATGAGGTACATGGGGTATCATAACATGAGTTGGAGTGGGAGTGTCTTACTCCTGAGGAGCCTGCATCATATCCTGGGGTTCCTGGGGTTCCAGATGCTTCTCGTGGTTCTTCATCCCATTCTTTACTACAGTTTAGATGGTGTCCGTTACCTCCATGGGATGTGCAGGATGTTTGGGTTGGGGCTGATGCTGTCCATGTGAAGTTGTGGGTGAATAAGGATGAGGTATTGGCTGGTCCTGTACCATCAAGGAATGTAACTCGCTTGGTGATTTGGGATTGCTGGAGCTGGAAGTCATATGGTTGAGAAGGATTTGGATTGACTTCTGTTTTTTTGAAGAGAAGATAAACATATTTTACCCCATTGTCTACGTCTATCTCTATTTCCTCTGCTGAGTCACCACTTTGTGTTGCTGATATGGAATAAAAATTGTCCTTTATATTGAGTTCTCTGTTCGTACTGCTTGCTTTCCAACCCTCTAACACATAATCACTTTCAGTATCTATTACAATATAATTGGTTGTACCCTCTTGTTTGTATGAATGGTAATCTTTGGCTTCTGTAATTACCGTACCATCAGATGCCAATTCCTCTGTGTAATAGAGCTTTCTGATTATGCAATCTCCATCCGTAGCTGCTGTTGGATCTGGTGGTTCTGTGTTTCCTGGTGTTCCATATGCTTCCCAATAAGTATGAATTGGTGGAAGTGAAACCTCAATAACTGCAAAATTCCAACCTGTACTAAGCATCTCTTGATTTGTTACGTCCTCACCCGCTTTTGAAGCTGCTGGAATGCCAAAATGTTCCTCAGATGTATTAAAATACTTTGCACAGGATTGTAACCATTTATAGTTAGCTGTTCCTGTAGCTCCATGACGTTGAGTTATATCTACACCCAAACGATTAAGCACTGTTACAAACTCTTTTTCAGTATAAAAGTATTTTATTATTGAAAGTTTAGCTAATTCTTCTTCATCTGTTATGTCTGGATAATTACGATGCGCCCAAGTTTCTCCATAACTGCGAACTACATCCATTCCGTCCTTAACTATATACATTGCCATACCATACATACCCTCAAAGCAGACTGAATATTCGTTGTGGTTGACTTTGTCAAATGCATTTGGTGCATACTGCTTTACTAAATATTGTGCATTTGTAAGTATACGACCTCCATCTGTTACATCTGAGTCACCCTCGAGCCATGATTTGAATGCAGAACCGCCATCTGTCCAATCGCCAGAGTTTTGTAACAATGAACAATACTGTGCCCTAAGACTACTTACTGATGTGTTAGCTAGTCTTCCACTGCCAGATTGAGTTGTAATCATCGACTTCCATCTATCGCCGTTTTCATCTACATAATTATTATATAATATTGTTTGAGTACCATCTACTACCGTGCCGGTTTCATTATCTACACAGTAAAAGAGTACTCCTGTTCGGGTATTAGAACCGCCCCAATAAATACGTCCCGGAATGTAAATGTAATCCTCAGAACTACCATCTATATCCCATTTGACTGTACTGCCACCTGTTGCTTCGTCATCATCTGCATATGCTTCGATGGGATCCGATGCATACAGTGCTGTGAAAATAAACAGTATTGAAAATAAAATACTTAGCAGAGTGTATTTTATTTTAGAATTGTTTGCTTGTTTCTTTTCCATGCTGCTCCTCCTTAAAATAATGAAAAATATAAATTTACTTTTCTTTAGGGAATGGCATGAAAAAATGCACCCACAAAAAATGGAGTGCATTAAAAAATCTAATATTAAAATAAGTATACTTTTTTGAGAGGATGACCTTAAAATAATTCCTTTATCAAATCTTCATCAGATAATGATTTGCCATTTGTATCTACAATATCTATCAGTGTATTATCAACTACTGTCTGTGTATACTCTTCCACATTCTCATAAGTTCCAGCCAAATATACAGATATTTTCCCATTATCATCAGAAATCTTTAATAACCTAACTGGTTGATTATCTCTGGTATCTATATTCAACTTATGATTTACTGCATCAATTTCATAGATCATTTTATCAAACATTGTAGCTGATAATATCAAATGACAGTTTAAATCTTTCATATCTGTAGCTACAATCGGCATATCCTTAAAAACAAGTTCCCCTAGTCTAAAATCCACTCTATATAAGGAACCTTTTGCCTTTCCCCCAAAGCCGCCAAAAGTAACCTCTTCCTTTTCCAACTTTGCTCCTAACTGCTGTAATAGCTTGCCATCAGAAGTCCAGACCGGAAATAGTGCCCCTGTATCTAATAACGCTCTACATCCATTAAACCAACCTAATTTAACAACTGGTCTCCTTGATGTGGCATCTAATTGTAATGTCAATTGCATTAAAGAACACCTACCAATCCCAACTGCAAGTTATTTTCTGTAGTATACCATCCAATTATACCATCCGTTCCTGCTATCTGCATAGCAAGGAGTTCTTCTTTGGTTTTCCCTATGTCTACTACGTCCGCTGACTCAAGTGTTATTCCATCATCATTTTTATATTTGACATTCTTTATGCCTAGCCACTGATTCGGATATTTTTTTGCCATTTGCTCTCTAGTTAATCTCTCTGCCATAACGAAAACCTCCTATCTATTTTTTTCTATTATAACGCAAAAATAGGCAATTTACAAATTAATGCATCTATGCTTTTAAAAATTTTATGAAAAATTTTTCGTTTGGTTACTTTATATTAGAAACGCACCTACCTTTGTATGAAATGGTGCGTTTCTTAATAAAAATTATTGCAGATTAGTCTCCGTTGTATATACCCAAAATCTCTTGAAACTGAGAATATGTTAAATCATATACTGAAAATATATCGTTATCAAGGATATACTGAACCAATGCCTTACCAGATGTGATTTCGTTATATACATCGCCCGTTGGCAATATCATAGAGGAATAATAAACTTTGCCTGTGTCGGTGTCATACATTACTGTATAGCCTTTGTCTGTGGTACGTTCCTGCAGTATTGTACCCTTAGGGTCATATCCTGTATCTCCACCATATGGTAAATCATTTAATCCTTTACCTGCTGTATCTGTACCATAAACTGAAAAGTCATCAAAATAATTCTTATAGATATCCCAGTTTGCTTGATGATCAGAACGACTATCTGGGTAATCCCCCTGCTCTACTATTTCAAAGCTTGATGTTGTATCATCTACTACTATATTATCATCTGCCGTAGTGGAAGTTGATTTAGTTGTATTGTAGTAAACTTCTGCTGCATCAATGAAAAGGGTGATTGCTTCGGATTTGGTGATTGCTTCATCCCAGTTGAGGTTGTCCTCTGTTATGAAACCAAGTGCAACTGCTCTTGCTAATGTCTGGTACATATCTGTTGGTAAACCATTTTCTACGTTGTTAATTGCTTCTTGTAAGGAAATGTCTCCACCATCTTTTATTGTGGTTAATTTTACATCTGTTGATAAGCTTTCATCTTCTTTTCCTGCTTCTTCCATACGCTGTGCATAGGTATCACCATAAATGTATTTGGCTAACAGGTAAATGTATTCGCCTCGTGACATTGTGGTGTTGAAGGTTTTGTCATTTAAACCAGTTGAGGTGTTGAGGTAGGTGTATTCATTCATTGGTGCGGCAAAATTGGTATATTGCGTTTCACCTACTGCTTTTATGAAGTCTGCATCTTCTTCTGGGGCTTGGGCTTCGTTGACTGGTGTGGTTGCTCTCATTAACAATGCCATTGCTTGTGCTCTTGAAATGGTGGCATCTCCATCAAACTGTCCATCCTCTTGGTCTGGTAATAATTCAAAGTAGGCATTGATTACCGCTGATACACCTTGGTTTTCTTCAATGTCTGTGTATTCATTGTTGGCTATTTCTTCCAGCTTCTCGATTTGCTCTGCATCTCTGATGTAATTAATTGTGAAGCTGGTGTTGCCTAATGCATTGAATAAAGTATTATTCTGGTTTCTATCCCCATTTTCATCGGTGTATACTACACCACTTTTTGTTCCATCCTCTTCTGTTGTTACACCGATAAGCTCCTCAAAGGCTGTTCTTAATTCTGGGTGTGTCTCTAAACTAGATAATTGCAACCATGGGAGCAACTCGACTTTGGATTCCTCTGTGTTGCTATCATAATCGGGGACTGCATATTCCAGTTCTATTTCAGTGGATTCTTGGAGCATATTGTATGCATCTTTCTTGGATGCTGATGCGCACCCGAAAAGCTGTGATGCAATAACTAGCATGGTAATTGTGGGAATGATTACTCTTTTAATTTTCATGTACTTGCCACTCATTGTGTATGTACCTCCTGTTTAGATAATGAGCGAGGGCATCTTTACGATGCCCCCTAAACTTAAAAATGAACAAATTAGAAACTACTTCTTTTTATTAAACTGCCTTTATTTATGCTTAGCTCTTTTTATTGCCTGTGCAACATCTTTTATCAAACTTGATATTTCCCCTATATTTTCAAGAAAGCTAATCTTTCCAAGGCTGTCAAATAAAGTCAAATTAAGTTTTTCAATATTCAACAATGAAAATGATACATGCTCAATTTTTATATCCTCTGATTTTTGTTTCAAGTACTCTTTAAATAATTCAATGTATTGTTTGCCATCCACTGTCAATTCATCACCATTATGTATGTACCCATAATATCCTAATACATTTGCTATTCTGCTAAAGTCCTCTGGACTCATAATGCCATTATTATTAAGTATCTCTTTTATTCCGCCAGCTGGTATATTATCTGGATGTACCCTATCAAATGTTTCAATTTCATCAATAATTATTAAAAGCTCTAATTGCTCTGTTGTTAATGCCTGTTGTGTACCCATAGTTTATCCTCCACTGTTTTCTACTTACTGTATTGAAATATTCGTATTAGTTGCATTTTACTACTTTTAGCAGTATTTAACAACCTATTGTAGCATATAACTAGATAAACTGTGCATATAACTGTGGAGGTCTGGTTATGCTTGAAAATTTAGGGTACAAACTGAAAACTTTGCGTGTTAGAAATCAGCTTTCAAGAAAGCAAGTTGCTGAATTAGTTGGTGTGTCTGTAAGCACCATTGGTTTATATGAAAGTAATGAGCGACTTCCCTCCCTTCCCGTGCTTGTAAAATTGGCTGGTCAATACAAGACCTCTGTAGACTATCTTCTTAATATTGATACAAGCGATAAAAACTCTCTTTCCCTTGATGGATTGACTGATAAACAAATAAAAGCCTTAAAAATGACTGCTGAATGTTTTCGTAATTCTAATTGATATGCTTTAGCAGTTCTAAGCTTGACTTCAGTATCTTTTCTATGATAGATACAGTTCTGATTATGTGTTCATCATCCTCATTCGCTGAGAGTTCAACTTCAAGGAGCTGCAAAATATTCAATGCATCTCTTATCTGCTCCTCTAGGTTTTCTTTTAATTCCTGATGTTCCATGAATTTTACTCCTTTCCCCTTTGTGGAGTTGGATGGTAACGCTGGAAGATGGGGATTGCAAGGTATTTTTGCAGAGAAAAAGCAGTAGTCACTTTCGGCTACTGCTTTTCTGCTTTTTATTTCTGCTTAATTTAAGATGGTTTCAAATTCATAGGCTCCATCTTCTACTGCTGATGGTGGCAAAACTATGTCTCCATTGTTACTGTCATCCGGAAGTGTTGGTTCTAAAAATAGGATGCTATAAACACTTGTTGACTCTTGGCTGTTCCAATATTTACTGTAATAGTAGCTTGGCTGGGTACAGGTAAACTTGATTGCATATACCGATGTACCTGTGGCTGATTCTGGATTGCTAGTCTTGTAACTCTTTTTAGTCCCTATATACTGTGGTATTGCGAAACTACTTGTTGTGCTTGAAAAGTTATCTATTGTATATTCGAATTTATCTGTGGTGTTTAACTTGTCAAACCATGTATTGTTGTTACCATGGGTGTATATATCTAGTATTCTAGAATCTGCTGCTGTGCTAAACTTAATATTTGAAGCTCCTTTGGCACTTACTGTGTAGGTTACTAAATCCTTGTTGGTTACGTTAGTACCTATTGTTGCTGAATTTACTGAGGCTGTTGCACTGCTTGGGATATCTGTACTTCTGGTGCCACTTGGTATTTTGAAATTTCCTAAGGTTGTGGTGACTGGAACATCACTTGTCAACTGCATCACTCCTGAGTGCTGTGGTGCTGATAACTGTACTGTCATTTGTAGAACTGGCTCCCAGACTGCATAAAGGGTTGTGTTATCTCTTATGGTGTAATTCTCTGTTCTTGATAGTGAATAAACATCAAAGTTACTGTCTGGAACTGTGGCATTTGGGTTTAAACTGTATCCTAGGAATCTGTACTGTATTCCATTGGTGTCTGTTTTGGTTAGCTTGTTGTTTATGCCTTTATTCGCGCTGATACGATTATTTTTAAAGCCTCCATAGTATGTTTTTATATCAAATGTGTGATTCAATTCTGAATTGTACATTGTGTAATTTAATACCTGATTGGCTGTACTATCATTGAATTTTCCACCATTAAAATTAATAGTGAGGGTAATTGGTTTCTTCCAGATAGCATATAAATCTAGTACTGCTCCATCTGTATTTTTCAAATTACTTACTGTTTGACCATCAATGTAGGTTGCTGTTTTCTGTGTTGCTGATGTTCCCCAGCCAATAAACTCATAACCTTTTATATAATTTACACTGTTGTACGTTGCATTATCTGGTCGTGTAAATTTATTTGGTGTGAGTGTTGCTGGCAAATCATATGTAAATTGCTGTGTATAAGAGCCTTGGGATGTATTCCAGTTGCCATTACCATTAAATCTTACTGTGTAGGTGATTGGCTCTGCATTTGCTGTGAATGTTTTATCTCCATCTACTGTAAATGAATTACTTATATTAGAATATGTCGTAGTTCCTGTCCAATTTATCCATTTATAACCAACTGTTAATGTAGCATTAATGGTTGCTGTTTGTCCATAAAAATAAGTTCCTGCACCTGTCACAGAATCAATGCCAGTGCCTTTATATAAGGTAACTATATGTATATTTCTATAAACAGAAACATACTTTGTATTTGCACCTGTTACAGTATAAGAAATGCTTGCCGCTTTATAGGTCGCATCTGCTGCTCTTGACCACGCAACTGTGGAACCATATAAATAATTTGCATTTATTACCTCTGAATAATTGCTCCATGTGCCATCTGCATTTTGATAACGTACTTTTACTATTTGCAAATATATATTTCTATAAACAGAAACATACTTTGTATTTGCACCTGTTACAGTATAAGAAATGCTTGCCGCTTTATAGGTCGCATCTGCTGCTCTTGACCACGCAACTGTAGATCCATAATTATAATTTGCATTTATTACATCTGAATAAATTCCCCATGTGCCATCTGCATTTTGGTAACGTACTTTTACAATCTGCTTATAGGGAATTGGTGTCCAATTTGCTGTTATCGTCATATTACCTGCTTGATTTTTTGTAAAAGTAGTAGATGTACCATTATCTGTTTGGGTTATGCCATCACCAACTACTGTCCACCCATCAAATGTATATCCTGTCCTAGTTGGATCACTAATTATAAATGTTTTACTGTCACATGTCATTTTTACATAGGAATTAGCTGTTGTATTTTTCGTATATGTAACTGTAAACCCTTGAACATGGCTTTGACCACATGAGCCCCCAGCTACTGCATTTGAACCAACAGCTCCATATACACCATTTTTATATCCCTCTCCTGCTCCCTTTCCTATCCCAGAAGTCCATAAACCCGAACTACCTGTAAAGCTACCGCCATATGTCTTCGTATATTTTAAATCAAAGTCTATGGAGTTTGCTTCTGTTGTTTTATCAGCAGTACTAAGTGGTGCACTTTTTCCTTTTAATGTTCCATGCCCCTTCCATGTATTAGGAAGTCCGGCATATTCATAGTGATAAACTGTTCCTGCTCCACCGCCTGCTGCATAGATTGAATGACCGCTAAACTTAACATATGAACAACTTCCTCCATCCCCATAAACTGCTTGATAGAAATCCCTTACGCCATATTCAGATCCACCATTTTTATATACATCAGTTCCTGTTCCACCAAATTGATTTGCCCCACTAACATCGTTAAATGCAGCTATCTTTGGTTTTGTTACATCTTTACTCGTCGCTCCTGCATGAAATGTCAGCTCTTTTCCTTTTGATATTGATACTGAATTAGATTTTATCGTTACACCATCTCCACCCTGCGCTGTTCCTATGCCTGTAATGGTTGCTGAACCGCCTTTTCCACCTTGAACCTCAAAATGATAAGTTCCTTTTATATCTATTGTCTGCTTTCCTGTAGAAAATGACTTTGTTTCTCCAATACCAATTAACGAGCCAAGAGATTTTGACGTGCTGCTTGTTATTGTCGTTCCATCAATATGTGTGGCTGAACCACCATTAGGATCTATAGTAAGCGTTTCAACACTTGATGAACTTCTCAAAATATTAGCAACTTCGTTTGAACCAGTGACATTCATTGCATATGCACTCATACCACAAAGCGCTATCATTAAACAAAGTGCTTGTAATATTCTTTTTTTATGTTTGCTTTGCTTTCTCATTGCTTTTTCTCCTCTACAAGATAGGTATTTTTAACTCATAATGTTTTGCAATACATAATAAGTCTTTTGCAGATTAAAAATCGGTCTCTTTGCACTTCTGAAATTTACTCGAAAAATTTTAACCCCTATGCTACTACACTATTTAACAACAATGCATCCTACTGAAATGCACCTATGCTGCTTGCTATCGTTCAGAAGTCTGTGAAGAAAATTTACCCTAGATTTTCAATCACCCATACAAACTTATCATTTTTTGATATTGCTGGAATCACTTATCATGCCCTCTGAATGTAGCTAAAATTTTTAATATGTAATAGCAGGGATGTAATTACTGAATTTTTCAAGTGTTACTGATTGCTTTTTTATTGGTTTCATACTCTTTTACCCTTCGGTAAAAAGTATTAGCTTTTATGTTGAGTTCCAACATGGCTTGTCTGGCTGTAATTTCATTTGCTTTCCATCTGGTGTAACTTATTACAAACTGCTCATTGTCTATTTGGATTGGTTTCCTGCCCTTGTATACACCTTTTGACTTTGCTATTGCTATTCCTTCTGCCTGTCGCTTCGCTCTTTTTTCTAGTTCCACCTGTGCTAACTGTGCATATACCTCAATCAATAAATTAGTAACCATTTCTGTTACCCAACGATTACTCTCATCTACCTCATGTAACGTTGTAGGTATTTCCAAGATACGAACTATGATATTATGCTCTTTAAACCACATTAGTTCTTTCTTGATTAAATCTGCATTTCTACCAAGTCTGTCAAGTTCCTCCACAATTAACTCAATGGGTTCGTTTTTCAAGCTGGCTTTGGAAATATGCTCAAGAATGACTTTCATTTCCTGATACTGCTCACGCTCAAAATCTTTGCCTGTTTTCTTATCAACAAATATGTTGTTATCTGATATATCTGGTGCAAATTGTTTTACTGCTATGATTTGTCTGTCTATATTCTGGTCTGTTGTAGATATTCTACAGTAGGCGTATTTTAGTGACATGGGTTTGTTTCCTCCTTGCTCTGCAATTTTTTAAGTTCTTTATTGAGATAATAGATTTTCATATGCAAATAATGATTACAAAGCACTGTTATTATTGCGCAGTTAACTATTATCTTGGCATATGAAAAATTAAATTTTATTGCAATAGAACTCAGTAAAGTTAAACTGCCTATCATTAATGCAATGAAATTTCTAAACACTTTTTTCTTTTGACGCTTAATGCTCTCTTTTGCCTGCTCCATGCTTTTTCCTTCCTCTCTCATAAAAAAATAATTTTTCTTATAATTAATCTCAATGCTACTTAGGATGTATAAACCAAATTGCCACGCTTGCCATATTCTGTTTCAATAAGATATCTGCTTTTCTTGAAATATTTCAAAATTGCAAATCATAGCCTCTTGACATACTTTTGTATATCCTTTCTGCTAAGTCACATGAGTATACCCTATTGAAACAATCGAGTAGGAGGGAAATCTGAGTGATTTCCCGACCTCTCACACCACCGTGCGTACCGTTCGGTACACGGCGGTTCAGTCAACTTAACAAGTAACACACCTTTCGGTGTAGTAATCTAACATTGAGATTAATCCAAAACGGGTTAGTCTTTCTTTTGTAACGGCTACATTCATGGCACCGCCTTGACAGCAGTGTGCGATTCTCGCACCATTATAAGCCGTTGAGTACGCTAGTTTCTTATATACCCCTAGCTTTATTAAGTTCTTCGCGCGATTCTGTGGAGTTTTCCAATGTTTCCATATACACATGCGCAATCGAAATCTTATGCTTTGGTCGAGCGTGGCACATAACACCTTCATACTACCTATTTTAAAGTAGTTAATCCACCCTCTGATAAGCTGATTAAGTTTCTCAACCTTATAGCTGTTACTAACGCCCCAGCTACGACAAGTGAGTTCTTTCATTCGCCTCTTGAACTTTGCTACTGATTTTGCATGTGGTTTTGCCTTAAATTGGTGTGCTCTTGAATCAAAGTAGAATCCGAAACCCAGATATTTCAATCCTCTTGGTCTATCTACTTTGCTCTTGGTCATGTTAACTTTGAGTCCTAGTTTCTCTTCAATAAAACGAGATATGTTTCTCATTACACGATTGGCAGACATTTCGCTTCCGACCATAATAATACAGTCATCCGCGTATCGTACAAAGTTAAGCCCTCTCTTTTCCATTTCCTTATCAAGTTCATTCAGCATGATATTTGCCAGTAATGGTGAAAGATTTCCTCCTTGTGGTGTTCCCACAATAGAATCCTCATACTCATCATCAATCATGATTCCACTGACAAGATATTTCCTAATGATAGAGATAACATCTCCATCTTTTATAGTTCTGCCTATGATGGTCATAAGCTTGTCATGGTTTACTGTGTCAAAGAACTTTTCCAAGTCAATGTCTACAATCCAGTCGTTGCCCTCGTTCATCATATCAAGTGCTGTCAGGATTGCCTGTTGTGCACATCTGTTCGGTCTGAATCCATAACTATGATCATGGAACTGCTCCTCATAGATTGGTGTTAAGACCTGTGCAATAGCTTGTTGTATAAATCTGTCTGTTACTGTTGGCACTCCCAGGTTTCTGAAACCGCCATCGGGTTTTGGTATCTCCACTCTCCGTACTGGCTGAGGTTTATACTTTCTTGTCCTCAGCTGCTCCTTAATGATTTCGCCGTTCTTTGCAAGATGTTCCTTAAGTTCTGTGCACTTCATTCCGTCCACTCCCTCTGCACCTTTGTTTCGTACGACCTGCAGATATGCTCTGTTGAGGTTATCGCTAGATAATATCTGCTCCATTAGACTACTTGTGTCCATGCGTTCTTTCCTTTCCGTCTCGCTTGATTTGACCATCTTTTACCCGATTGGTTACGGCAGATGTTATCTCTTCTGCAATACGAGACATACTCAAACTTATTGATTGTTCGCCCCTTTGCTCCATCTCCATTACAGAGACTTCTTCACTACTATGGGCTCGGCTGACTTCTCACAGTTCGTTGTTACTAGGCTAATGAAACCCCTGTGAGACCTCCACGCTTAAGGTGCACGCTCTTTCCTCTCATCTATCCGCCACATTTACTCGTACTTCCAGCAACTTTAGGACTTCATCTCTTTTGGCAGACTTATCCGTATTTCCGAGCCTTATATGTGATTTCTGTCCGTCGGACCAAGAGTTTGCTTACAGCTTCCTTCAGATTCCACCTCACGATGGACACCCTTGCTGTTCTGCTATACACTTCCTCGTTGCCTAGGCGTGTTCGGGACTTTCACCCATTAGAGCGCGCCCATGGCGCGCAAACCAAAAATACCGACTACCATTTCTGATAGTCGGTATCTTAATTATTGACTTCATATACACACGCCAAACCAATGCTCTTTTATTCTAATTTACTTTGTAATATCTAAAATACATGAAGAACAAATAGATTATTTTTTGATAGTTTGTTCATATATATGTAATTTTAGAAAAATTTAATTTTTACATATATTTACAAAATATGTAATGCCTAATATAATACAAGTATGTTAAATATACGTTAATCAAATATGCAACCAGTAAAGAGTACAAAATCTTGAGCCTCAAGTCGATTTGTACTCTTTTTTATTTTAAGAAAGGAAAGATGACTGCTATGCAAAAAAATGTAAGAACCAAATTACTAAATGACTACTCACAATTGGGATTTAAAGGGAAAAGTACATGTGTCAAATACAGATACGACTATAATGGTGTAACTGTCAACCTCTATTTTGATGCATTTGACCCTGATTCAAACACTTTAACAATGATATTAAGTACTGAAAAGCAATTTTATTTTACAACGCTAAATTCCATGAACACACGCATCCGCAAAGAATATTTACCAAAACTACCCTCTGTTTTTTTGAATAAAATTCTTGTGAATAATGAATTAGACGAATTTTATAAGCATATGGAAAATAAAATATTGGAAATTGTACCAGTTCCAGTATCTTATAAGAAGGATACAATCTTTATCAATACAACCAAATTTCAAAAAGGCGACATAGATTTACCTTTCTGGTGGTATCTTCGCAAAGTTCCCATGAGTGACGATACTCTCAACGCATTAAGTGAACGGGCAGATATTTCACGAGAAACTTTATTAGAAATACAAAAGCAAGGCTTTACATTAGTTCGCACAGATGACATTGAAAAACGTAGAAGTCTAACTCTAATCTTAGGCGAACATGGAATAACTTTATAATTTCTATTGGGGCATCCATAATGATGCCCCACGAAACATAATTTACTCATTTGTCGGTTCTGGTGCTTTTGGTTTTTCTAGTGGCGCTACCACTACTTTTCCATCCTGCATTTTTGCACCAGCACTAATGATATGCATATCGAGTAATGTTTTCACTTTTTCCTCTGTGAAACTGGTTCGCTCATAGCGTGAGGAAATCACATCATACATTGTATTTCCTTTTTCCTTATGTGTTCCAATCACAATATAAAATAGGTTTGCTAAACAATCATCCTCGACCATTGGAACTAATGTATTTGTATGAATCTTTTTCATCATGTTTGTTGTGAAAAAGTCATCTGTATCAAGTTCCAACTCTCCTGCTTCTGATAATCTCAAACCATAAACCCTATCTGTTGTAAAACCTTTTAAAGTGTCCTTAATCTGCTTTTCTGTTAACTCTACAACTTCTCCCTTTGGTAAGCTGTACGCTTCATAACAGATAGCTCTTGTTCCTAAAAAGATTTCATTTGTTACTACTAATTTTCTACACATATTGTTTTCCTCCTGCGCTTTGCATTTTATTCTATTGTTTCGGGCTTTTCTTTTACTGCCCTCCTTACATTTAATACAATAACGCTGGGAAAGTGTGGTGTCAGTGGTGGGAATAGCCAAGGATTTATTTATGGAATATACGAAGTGACGGAAACTACTTACTGATTTGAAAAATGGCAGAATGTGTAACCACTCTGTCATTTCACATTTTTATGCATAAAATTAGAGAGTCTGTAGCTACTGCAACAAACTCTCATTTCTATCCTTTTTATACATACTTAGGCACAAAAACGAAATAAGTAAATCATAGGTAAAAACTTAATTACAAAATGTTCAAAATCCCTATTTTACTACATTCTAACCATTTTATTATAGACTGCCGTGGCAGATGAATAACACTTTTATCATTGTTGCATAACCTCGCATAAGTCCGCATATATTGATTTTACTGGCTTTCCGGATTTCCTGCATTTTAACATAATCGCATATCATCTCATAATCCGGCATAATATCGTCAGTATTAGGGGCATAAACAGGGGTACAAAATCTTGTTTTGCCCCTGTGCTTTTACACAGCCTGTATCTTACGCATTTCTTCCTGTGCATCTTCAAATTTTACATGTGTATAAGTATTTAAGGTAACACTGATATCCGAGTGTCCCATAATATACTGCAGGCTCTTGGGGTTCATTCCACTTTTTGCCATATTGGAGCAAAACGTATGCCTGCACACATGTGGTGTCACCTTTGGCATTTGCACTCTGTAGATGTTGTTATATTTCTGCAGGATATGCTGAAAATACTTTTCCCAGTGAAGTGCGACCATTGGCATGTCATTCTTATCCAGATACAAAAATCCTGAATATCCCTCTACCATTGGTTCCACTTTCGGTTTCCTGCGCTTTTTGATGATTGTTCGAAATGCATCCTCAACCTCTGGTGTCATTGGAATTTCCCTTACACCACTCTCAGTCTTTGGAGCTTCAATCATGTAAGCCATATTGCTTGTCCTGATAAGCTGATGATCCACAATAATCTTGTGATTGGTAAAATCAATATTTTTAATTGTTAATCCTACAAACTCAGAGATTCTAAGTCCTGTTTTGAACAGAATAAAGATTCCTTCATAATATCTTTTAAAATGAGCATCATTCTTTACAAATTCCAGATATTTACGTTCCTGTTCCCGGGTAATAGCTTCTCTTGTGACACTATCATTAACAATCACTGTTGCCAATTCAAATTCAAATGGATTACGCCTGATCAGATCATCATCCAGTGCCATCCGAAATGCCGGTCTAAGCACACCTCTTATGGAATGAATCGCACTATAACTTTTCCCATGCTGCTGTTGCAATCCAATCAGCCATAACTTTGCATCTGAAATTCTGACTGTATCGATTCTTCTACTACCAAAAGAATCTTTTTTGAGGAAATTGATTGTAGTTTTATAACCGGCTCTCGTAGAATTTCTGACACCGGTTCGTGTTGCAACATATTTCTCAACCAGTTCTAGCACTGTCAGATTTCCGCCATTTGTAACAATGTGGTCAAACATATCAGCCTGCAGCTTTTTCTCAAGTTCTCTTAGTGATGGACCTGTACGCTTTCCTGCAGGAGTTTTATCATTCTTGTCCAAGCGCCAGCTATATAAATATCTATCTTTTCCTGTGCTGTCATAATATTTAAATCGATATCTTCCGTCTTTTTGTTGAACCTCTCCGTTGTGTAATATACGTCCTTTGCTGTCTCTCCTTTTTTCACTCATATTAGTTAGTCTCCTTTCTTGATCAGAAAAGGACTACCCGATACGAAAAGTATATCATATAGGGAGTCCTTTTGACATAATAAAATCGCCGATTTTCCATGGCAGAATTCTGATATATCCTACACACATGTAGCTCTATCCAGAAACCTACCAAATAATTCTCTTTTGATTTTTATATGGGATCCAATCTCCAATATAAAATCCGCTCCTTCATTCTCTGCAATAATCTGATACAATCTTTTTTCTCCAATGCCAAAGTATTTTGCCGCCTCTGGAATACTAAGTGCGTATCGTTTCCACAAAGGAACCGATGCTTCCTCTGCAACATTCTTCTCCTTAGCAAATGTATGTGTTATCATCTGTGCTTCATTTATTTTTTGATTCAACATGCCTATCGCCTGATAAGCCATTGGCACGATTATTGGTATTGCTTTGGGAGTTATATTTTTCTCCATATATAAATTAATCTGGTTCATCCTTTTCCTTTCCAAGTCCGCTTACCAGAACATTGTCTGGAAACAAAGTCCGGCAACAGACTCTCAAAACTTATTTTTCATTCCATCTTATAATTGCCCGCTCTCTGAAATGCCCTATTTCTCAATATCGAAGGGTATCTCCATCTGCGTTGCATCCACAGATACAAATGTTTCGTCACTGTTTCCGGACTTTGTTTCCACTCGCATCCATCCACGCTGCTTTCCATACCCAGGGATATTTCTCGGATTGGGATATGCTTTCCACCCTGAAACTGTTCCATTCATAATCTGTCCTATTTCTCTGGCTTCACTATTTCTCGGTTTTCCGATTTCTTTCAGAGCTTCGTTATAAATCTGTTGCACACAGACCACTTGATTTGAAGTATGATCCAGCCACTCCTGAATCAATCCTGTCCAGGTATCTTCCTGCATAAATGGTCTCTGATACTCTATCAGATTCTTTTCGATTTCTTTTGGAAGTTTCAGTCGGATTTTCCCATCTCCATATAAAGCCATCATCTCCGCCCACATCTGTTCAATGTAAGCACGGGATTCTGCTTCATTTTCCAGAATATGTACCTCTGCTTTAGATGAGTCGCACATAATAGGTAAAAATCTACGATTTCCACTCCTGTCAAGTGGCAGGAAGTTAATAACATTAGAAGTCCCGGCAAAGACACACTGTCTCGGTATATCTTCCGCCCTCGTTCCATATGGCTTTCTGTAATTGTCGTACTGTTTGCTTAAAAATGCCTTAGTCGCTTCGTTGTACTTTGTATTCAGTACAGCCAACATTTCCGCCATTTCACATATCCAGTGTCCCATAAGATGCTCATACACCTTATCATCATCAAGCCTTT
Source organism: Roseburia sp. (assembly GCF_041325975.1). Taxonomy (NCBI): domain Bacteria; kingdom Bacillati; phylum Bacillota; class Clostridia; order Lachnospirales; family Lachnospiraceae; genus Roseburia; species Roseburia sp. The sequence goes on from NZ_JBGLEJ010000004.1 coordinate 32,324, forward strand.
TAATATCGTCCGTAAACCACCTGTCCTGCATACATAGAAATCGGATAAATGTAGATTTCCCGGCTCCCTGTCCTCCTACCAAACAAAGCATATATTCAAATTTACATCCCGGCTTGAACATCCTGCTGATTGCACCAAGCATGAATAATTTCAAGCATTCATACTCATAATCACTCCCAGATGTTCCCAGAAAATGGGGCAATGCATATCGCACACGCTCTATGCCATCCCACTCCAACGATTTCAACCAATTTCTGACTGGATGGTATTCATTCTCCGTTGCCACAATCTGCATAGCATCACGCACAGCCTTATCATTCCTGTAGTGATACGTCTTTTCTATATAATGCCTTATATGAATATCATCTTTATCCGTTACATCCACATAGCTCCTGCTCCACGGCATATTTCCATCCAGTTCTATTCTTTCCCTAAAAAGATTATCCTTGATATTTCCAGCAAATAACGGATCATTATTCAGTATTAAAACTGCATTGTCAATCGTATTAAATGGCTTGTTTTTCTCCGACAATTCCAACATTCTGTATACTTCGCCCGTTGTATTCTTTCCCGTATTTTCGCTCAATTCTTATAACCTCCTCCAATACATGCTTGTAATCTTGTTTCCGCGTCTGATCCGATGCCTCCAAGATGTAATGCTCATAGAGATAATCCACATATTCAAAATCATCAATATAAGATTTTAGTATTGTAAAATTTCCATTTGTTACTGGCTGTTGCTTCTTTTCTCTTAAGAATGAATGCAATTCCGACAGTTCCTTACACAAATCCCGGATCTGCTCTTTTTGCAATCTATCCTGATTCTGTTTTATCTGTGCCCTCTTTATCTCTATAGATGCCGGTATCTTCCTGTCATAATCAATTCCAAAATCATCCGCCAGTTTCATCGCAGCATCTTTAAGTGATAAATCATAGTACTTCGCCACAAAATCTATGGCATCTCCATATTCTCCACATCCAAAGCAATAATATCGCTTATCAACTTTCATACTTGGATGCTTATCATTATGGAAAGGACAACATATCATCTTTGACCTATTAGGTGTAAATCCGCAATAAGCTGCTGCCTGACTTGCAGTTACATTTGCTTTTACTGCTTCAAACAATCTCATAAGCTGTTCTCCTCCTTTGTTCTCTGCCTCTTCTGTTCCTTGGTTTTCTTGGAAAACATACAGATATCCTGAAGTTGCTTAATATCTCTCGCCAATGACTTATACTGGGCATAGTTCTCTTTTGCTTCTGTTTCCAAACTGCTGATTTTCTGCTGTAAAGTCGTTTTATCCATTTTCCCTAACAGTTCTCTTTCTGTGAGAATTCTTTTTGCTATATGATATCTGCGCAGCGTATCGCCATTTTCTGCTTTGATGCGTTCCTTTGCCTTATTGAATTTTCTTTTTTCAATCTCACCTATTACCGGAATTCCTTCTTCATACCAGTTTAAATATCTGAGATTTTCCTTGCTTCTTGCAATATCCGCTTTCTTCCGACGATTCACTTGCCCAAGTATTCCAAGCTCTGCTTTCTTATCTCTCACATGTTTATTCAATTCTTCAATAGACGAAATATGATGCTCTTCCAGATAAACCAATAGTTCCGCCATTTTCTTTAAATTTGTTTTTCTTGCCTTGTTCTTTCCATAATTATAAGATTCAGCCGTTTCATTTCTGTCCGCAAAATACTTTTGTAAACACTGTGAAAGATCTGATTTTGTGGATTTCTCGTTTCTATGCATTTCCTCAGATAGTTCAGAAATAACATCCATAATATCTTTGACCTTTTCCTTTAACAAAAGAATTCCCTGATTGATTTCTTTAATCAGACGATTAAGACTTCCTTTCTCTGTACGAATTCCTTTTGCCTCCATTTTTCGTACATTTGGGCCTTCATGAATCTGTGGAATCAACATAATTTCCTGTGCCTCATAACTCCTGTGATCAATCCTCTCCAGCATTCCTTTTTTCTGAAATTCCTCGTTCACCATATCCGCCCAGGCTTTTCTCCATGCTTCCAACGTTTCCGGTCTGCCCCAATCTGTCGTAGGAACTGCATTGAATTTCTGGTGTCCTCTACCATCAAGAACAGGCTTTCCGTCCTCATCAAAAAGGTATTCTCTCCTCTGCTTTTCTCCCCATGTTCCATCCGTATTCATTGGTCTGATTGGACAGAGTACATGAACATGAGGATTGTCTATTTCCTTTTTATCTGGCTTATGAACCGCCATATCTGCAATCATCCCTTTAGCAATGAAGTTTTCTTTTATAAATCTTTTTGCAAGTATAATGTTTTCTTCCATTGAAAATTCATTCATAAGCGCAAAATCAAAGCTATATGCAAGCTGTGCTTTCGGATGCTTCTCTACCCTCTCTACTTCATTCCATAACGTTTCCTTGTCACGAAAAGACTCCGACACATAATCTGGAGCTATAATCTCGGTATAAACCACTCCACCTTTTGCTGTATAATCTGCATATTCTCCATAATAATGATCCTGTAGTCTTTCACCAGCTCGATACGCTGCTGCTGCGATTGCTGACTGCCCCTTCCCTCTGGAAACCTGTGTTACATGAAAATGATAAATCGCCATCAGCAATCCTCCTGTCTGCTATTTACTAATGCCTTATGAAACGCTCCATGAAGTGCATTGATATCCAGATGCTCCATCATCTGACCAAGCTGTACTTCCGATAACTCTTTCAGTTCAGGAAAATACTGTTCCATAACCGCACCAAGCACAATTAATCTATGCGTTCTTGCCTTCCTGCTCAGATTCTCACGATACTTCAAACGGTTCTCTGCTCTTACCATCTGCCTCTCTGCCTGTTGTTTTTCTTGTTTTGCTTTTTCAAGCTCTGCACGAATTTTGTGTAACTTTTCATTTTCTTCCATTTGAAATCCTCCTTATCCAAAATTCATTTTTGTCATTTCACCTCATCATTTCCTGGCAGGTAACCTCTGGTTTCTTTAGCCTTATAGACTGTTTTGGACTGTGCCGTTGTCACGCTCTTGGTCGGCTCCCCAGATTATTTCCGGATCATCGCCTGACTTCCCCGATGCGGTAGTGATTTGGAATGCTCATGAAGTTGTATAGAGATTTTCTCAAATTCAAAGTGCATTTCCCGCATATCCGAAAGGTAGGATTTTCCACATAAAAATAAAAATTTCCACTCTTTTGTAAATTCACCTTGTTAAGAACGTATGTTCTGTTGTATGATAAAAGGGATTTAATCGCTATAAATAGCTATAAATAAAAAGGACTCTGCTATATGAATTGTAAATTGACGCTACAGGAAAAATTAAAAGATTTAAGAACCGAGCGAGGACTCTCTCTCGTAGAACTATCCGAAAAAACTGGAATCTCAAAATCTGCTCTAGGCAGCTACGAAAGTGATGATACCAAGAATGCGATTACTGTGAATGCCATCGTTACTCTGGCTGGCTTCTATGGCGTAACAAGTGATTACTTACTGGAGATTACAGAAAACCGTGAACACCATCCATTCCCCGTTGATGAACTCGGTCTGGATGACGAAACGATAGATTTGTTAAAAAAACGCAACCTGAATGTGCGGCTGATTTGTGAAATGATAAAGGATTCTCATTTTTCTGATTTTTTATCTGATCTTGAAATCTATGTTGACAATCTGGCATCTGCCCAGATTCGTAATATGAACAAATACATAGAGCACAACCGTGCAATGATAAAAGACAAATATGCCCTTTCTGACAGTGACCACTATATGCGCTCACTAAAAGCAGCTCTCATTGATGAGGATAATTATTTTGATAATCTGTTGGGAAATGATATTTCTGCGATTGCAAAAGATTTACGAGAATTACATAAAAAAGATTCCAATACCGGAAGTAATGATACTGTTTTTGATGAATTCATGGACACCTGTGAGGAAGTCCAGAAAGCTGACAGCATAACTCAAAAGCAGATGCTGACCTACAGTAAACTTTTTCAAATGAATTTTACGAAAATGGATCCTTACGAATTCAAGACCTTTATGGATATTGTGGAACGGTATTCCACAGCCTTCAAATCTGCCAAAGGAAACGGGCGTGGCAAAAAGAAAAGAAAGTAGCGGCTTGCCGCATATATGGATAGCAGATCTTGTCTGCGCAAGGCATAGCCTTGACCGGGATTCATCCCGCAACTCCCGAAATAAAATGAGGGCGCACATCACCTGCCAAATAGGTAGGTATAGAAGTGCGCCCTTAGTGACTAAGGGATTAACAGGATCAATAAAACAGTCTAACTTGTTTATAGTCACCTCAGATTTCTCCTAAGTACTACTTCCAATTACTCTGATATTTTAACCACATCGTCTACTTCAGAATACTCACTATTATTTTCTGTATCTTCTGATACAATTTTTATGCAAAATGAATTCCACTCTATATTTTCAAACTTTCCAACTAATTCGTGTATATCGCCTAATTGTTTATTTATTATTGTATACTCATGACCTTTAATTAAACCTCCAAGTAAGAAAATGGGCATGTTTTCTTTTAATGCCACGCACATTTCTTTCGCTTGCGAAACGAAAGTGTTCACTAACGAAATATTGTTCAATATTTCATTAGGCATTCCAGTTGATGAAAGTTCTTCCGTTTCATGTTCACATATACGATTAAGAGATATTTTTAAATAATACGAATTAGACAACATATCAAGAGTATCTGAAAGCATTGGGCTAACATTTGAAAAATTTTTATTTTCAATTTCATTCTCAATATTTTCCCCCATTTTACCTATACGTTCAGAAGCAACCGAAATCTGTTTCGTCAATATGTCAATATAATTAAGTTCAAGATCTATATCATAAGTAAAATCTTTTTTTGAAAGATATTTTCTTCTTAATTCATAATTCTCTGTTCCAATTTCTATTTCATAACATTCAATTCCTTTTTCTTTACATACATCCCATAATAATTGCTTACAAATAGGATCCATATTCATGCCAAAAGTAATAGACTTAACAAACGGCAAATCAATAAATAATGGTGTATTTTCTTCACCTATATTGATTATTCTCCATTCTTTTTCATAATTCCAACAAACATTTTTTGCCAGCAAATATGATAAGATAGCTCCCATATTTGGTTCACATGATCTGACGCTTGCTTCTGAACCTAAGTTAAAACCTGCCACTCCTAAATCTTGCAATGAGAGCGTAGGTCTTTCTGTAGTATATTCAACTGGGTAAATAAAACCTATAACATCTTTAATTTGATTGAAATCATACTCTATACATATTCCAGCATAGGAATTTGCATAATGTGACCACATTAGCTGATTATCCCATCCACTCACGCTAAAACAAGAAACTGTCAATTTAGACAAAAAAGTTCTTAAAGTTGGTATATATACATTATCTTTAATATCTACCGCTTTTTCATATAATTCATCCAAAACATTATCCAGCTTAAGCATATCCGCCAAATTATCTTCTGTTATATTTACACTTTCCATATCGCTTACAATCAACAAAAATGCTGCAAATACCTCTTTTGACAAAACCCCTTTTATTTTTTTCGGGCATTTAGCATATAAAGTATTTAGATTTTGACGAATAAATATGATAATCGGTACATTAACCTGATGCATACTTACTTGCCTTGAAAAAAGATACTTTTTCAAATCATTAAGCATGCATATAAATTCTGCCAATTTTCCTACTGCTTTGTACTTAAGAAACTGTGAAATTATAAATTTGAAACTTTCGTCTTCAATGTTCAATTCTTCCACAAGCATAGAAATGCAGTTTTCGTACATTTTTTCAGGTGAATATCCTATCATCGAGTCAAACGGATCATTCATATTTAATGGTGTTTGCGCATATACCACTCCATGTCTTATATTTTCTATATCATATATTGTTGCAACATCTCTTCTGCATGGACGATATTGATAAAATAATCCACCCGCTTTATCTATTCCGTGTTTCATATCTTCAAAATTAAGTTCTGTATTATGCAAAATAACCCCTCCCAAATAATTTCAATATAGGCTTAAGCAAGTCACTTCCTCAATGCCATTTCATTTACGCGTTTGTAATACTCAATAAGCCGGTTATCCTGTCTATCAATAGAAGCTAACCACTCATTTACATTTGAAGAATTAATCGCATTTTCCCTAAGGATTTGTGCAATATCGGTAGCTGTCACTATAAGAATAGGATGTCCATCTTCTACAACTTCTTGATATGCCTGTTTATCCACGTAGCTGGTTGTTATCATTATTCCAAACTGTCTATATCTAATTCTCGATATCAACCGAGACATTTCTTTAACACCCACTCCATTATTAGGCGAATAACACTTAGCTTCCAGTGCACAATCAATCTTAAGCGACGCATTCACTTTCCCACCTGCACTTATGGAATAAAATCCAAGTGCATCACGCCCTCCATCTCTCCATGGTCTTGTAAGTGAAAAATCTACAAAATGTGAATCCATTTTGCTTACAATATTTGTGGCACAGGCTTCGAATCCCTGATTAAAACTATTATAGTGATTACGAATAGCATCCAGACATAAGAGTCCTTCCGTATCACTTCCCGCTGGAAGTTGTTCAAATCTATTGGGAATTTTATGCATTCTAGGTGCTGCTAATGGTGTAATTCCATTTCTTCCTTGCTTTACAAATCTCACCCATGCCTCAGGAGCATACTTCAAATTATTTTCATGATCATAAATTAATGATTCAATCCATTTCCTATAAATTGGTTTTTCACCTGTATCCAATATTGTAAAATATGCTTCGTAATTTTGGAATCTATTTTCCTTAACAGTTCGCCAAAATGCTACCAGATCCCTATCTGGAGAAATCTTGGGATTCCCTGGCGCAGCAAGTCCTAAAAACTGAATATCTCTTCCTGTTCCTGTTTTCTTAAAAATTAGAAACGGTGGCATATCTTCAAGATTCTTCCCTTCATTCAAAAGGGAAAATGCCATTTCTAATATTTTATTTCCCTTCTTCTTTGTATCTGTTAATTCTCGACCAGGTTCTCTATTATCTCCATAATATCGAAATATCCCTGTCTCTTCATCCAAGTAGTCAGGCCATTCTAGTTCCTCCATTGATGTATATAAAACAACATACGCATACTTACCTGATCCATCTTCTCTAAGCTTCTTTCTAAACCCTCCAGCATTTTCACATCCCGGAATCAATTTATGAAATGGCTCTGATGACATATTAGGAGCCTTTCCGCCTTTGTATACACAATCAATAAAAAAATCTGATTTGTCTAAATCTTCAAATTGTATCTCCATAATTATCACCTTTTATCGTCATATGAACAAATCTCCGAAAATTTATACCTTATTTTTCTTCTAAAATGCTATAATTTTCTCTACTTCAATTCCTTTGCATATGCATAAATTCTTTTTAAAAAGTTCTCATCAACAGAAGTTTTTCCTTCCATCAATCCTGAAAATCCAATATATGAACTGAATCCAAGCATATAGACAGCAAGAGCCATTGCAAGATTCTCTGATTTTTCTCCTGAAATTTCTGCAATCTTTTTCAACTCCTCTGCAACTGTATCATGTGGGACTTTAACATCTCCACCCTTTGCCACTACGGACTCTATAACTTCCGGAAGTACCATACACATCTGATAAAATGCATCTTCTTCGCCTGTTACAAGTGCATAGAATTGATCTATGCTTACTCTTCTGATACGTTTATGAGAAATCTTCTTACCATCAACCGTTGGATTCCAAGTAATATTTTGTGATTTTTGCGCAATCGCCTCTACCAGAAAGCATGCGCAATCATCATCATTCAATAATTGGTTCTGCATTTTCATATATGTCTTTCCGGTAGATGCCGAATTCATCGTATTATGTTTATTCTTCATCTCAACATAAATCTTATGTACTACATCACCCTCTGGCAATTGAATTCCATCTGCGTTTTCATAGATAACATCCCATCCGCCTTCTTTACCATTTTCAGGCACATGACAATTTTTCATGTACTGAAATATTGTCTGATGAAAATATCCGATATCGTTATTATTTGATTTGTCCCTTTGTCGGAATATCTCGTTTCCCACCATTTCTTCCCAAGTTGACTGATATACTGTTTTATCAAATATCAACTTAATCGGATCAATAATATTCTTGTTAAACCGCTTAATATCAAAAGATTCCAGTTTTTCCCCATACTTGTCAATTGTCGCTTCCACATGTTTAACAAAGTTTTCCTGACTGATAAATTTCAGTTTCCAATCCATTACATTGCCTCCTTTACTTTCTGATTCACTGCAAGCATATCTAGTGAATGTACAATTTCTTTTGCAATATCATATGCTAAATTAACCGGGACAGCATTTCCTACCTGTTTATATTGAGCTGAAACATTTCCACAAAATTCCCAATCATCCGGAAATGTCTGACACCTTGCATTTTCTCTAACAGTAAAAGGTCTTGCTTCCAATGGATGGCATCTTTCTGTTTGCTTTTGGGATGGAGATGTTAATACAGTTAAAGACGGTTCATCCAAACTCATTCTTCTCAAAATTCCAGTTCTTCCGCCTTCCATATCCCAACAACTCTTCATATATTCCTTGGCAATTGCTGGATCTATATCTCTCCAATATCCACCAGCTGGAACCAATTCAAAAATCTTTCTCTTTTTTTCTCCATATGGAACCCCTGGTCCATCTGGGCAATCCAAAAGAACATCTCTAAGAACGGGTTTATAATTATGTGCTTTCGGGAATCTGTATTCCGTCTTTCCTACCAAATCATTGCGAATTCCTATAGTAATAAGTCGTTCCCTTTTCTGTGGTACGCCATAATTCCATGCATTTAATACTTGCTTGTCAATGGTATAGCCAGCTCTTGTAAAAATATCAAGCATTGTTGCATAAGTTTTTCCGTGATCATGTGTAAGCAATCCTCGGACATTCTCAAACAAGAACATTTTAGGCTGTAATTTTTCTAGGAACAATGCATAGTGATAAAATAAGGTTCCTCTTGCATCTTCAAGCCCCAGCCTTTTTCCTGCATATGAAAATGCCTGACAAGGTGCACCACCTGAAAGAAGATCTAACTCTCCTTTTTTAATAGAGAAATACTTTTCCAAATCCAGACACGATATATTTGCAATATCATCATTTATAACATTCCAGTTTGGCCTGTTCTTCTTTAATGTATCCGCTGCATCCTTATCAAATTCTATTAAACCTAATGTATTAAATCCCGCTTTTTCGACTCCTAATGCCAATCCGCCAGCTCCAGCAAAAAGCTCTATACTTGTATACATTCAATTACCTCTTTACTTTTTCTCTAATAATATCATAGTATGTGTCCTATAAAATGGACTCCGTTATACTAACATACCTCTTTTTCTTCTTCATCAACCAATTCGATTACATCTTCTACCTGACATTCCAATACTTTGCATATTTTACATATAATTTCTGTCGAAACATTCTCATTTTTTCCCATTTTCGCCATTGCATTTGTTGTTATGCCTGCTTTTTCTCTAAGCTGAGTTTTGCTCATATTTAAATCTATAAGTCTTTTCCATAATTTATTATAGCTTACAGTCATAATTAGTCCTTCCTATCATTAATAAACTCATCACAAAATCAGTAATCTATTCACTTAGGTAAATGCACCTACCAACATTGAATTTTCAATATTATTTTGATATGTTCAAGCATTATAAGAATTTCAAAAGTTAATTTTACCATCTGCATTCCCACTTATACATTAGAAACAACTCCAACATAAACAGAGTTTAAGATTTCACACATTAGAGGTGTCTCATATCTGCCTTCTGACAGCAGTACAAGGCAGACATGAGCAAATGTATTTTCAGAAACCAGAAGCATCGTTCTCTTGAAGATCATAAGTATAAGAAATGTCTTTCTTCATCTATATCCGGCATAAACATGGCAAAACATGAACTTCTCCTAAAAGTTATTTGTCTATAATTTTAAAATACATATCCTATACCTAATTTCTATATATATTTAGCCTTTCATCCAGTCTTCTAACCTTTTATATTGATGATAGAATAATAATATTCTCCAGCATATCCCGTTCTTAATTACAACAAATTTCTTATCAACGAATATGCTTGCGGCATAGAATTAATTATCAACTTATCTGATACTGCTATACTGCCGGCCGGAATTTGTGGGTTATTCAGCATCCACATAGCAGGATAAATATATACTTCTCTTTTCTTACCGTTTTTAATACAATATATTTTCTGATTTTCGCACACAATATCAAAGTCAGCATCTAATAGCGCATTTTCCTTAATTCCAAGTATAAGACGAACTTGTTCCTTATACTCAATTGGTGTAGCAAGCTTCTTGGTCTTACTCCAATCAAGCAATTGCTCTGCCAAATGCCTATCCAATTTGTTGTGAACTCGTTGATTCCAATAATGTTTCAAACAATCATGGCATGCTGTGGCACAATTCTTACTGCATTGTAAAATCTTATATGTTTCGTTCATTAAGTCAGATATTCTTCCTGCTAACATAGAACTATAACCAGCTCCACTTGATAAGCTGTCAAACAAGAAAATGTCAACACATACCTTGTCTGAAGCATACCTTAATCGATAACCACTCTTCATGTCACTGAATTCTATATCCAATAACTGCCCTGCTGCTAACACCATTGCCTCAGATAAACTTTGTGCCGCACTTTCAATCCATAATCCCTCATGTACCGTATTAATTTGATTTGAATCCAATTCGATCTCTACAAGAATCATATCTGTCAAAAATTGATACCCTAAAAATGCAGTAACAATTCTATCAGAAGGATGTTGACATTTCGCTCTAATTCTTGGATGTCTATATGGTTGGTCTTTCTTCTGTAATTCAATCATATTTTCCCCAGGAATTGCAGCACCACATTCAGTACAAACAGTAAATCCCTCATTTTGAGGCCCTTCGTTTAAAATAGTTAACGGCTGATCTACTAAACGTCCATAACGAATCATTGAATAATCAGAGGACTTTTCCATTTCTTCATCTTTAATTGGTGAAGCATAACTAGGAAGTTCTGCATATGTCATTTCTGCCTCTGCTTCTGCCTCTCTAATACTTGTTCCACCTTCTGGAGCAAATCCCCATGGTTTAATCATATGCTTATATTTGACACTTTCTTGTCTACAAAACGGGCATACTTTCCCCGGATCTTCCATACCCACCCAATTACAGGAACTATTTTCACAATAAAACATAGAACGATAATACTCCTTACTATCGAAGTACTTACGAGCCGGATGTGCTTTATCTTCATCTCTAAATTTTGAATGAAAATTATAAATACCACCTGACTTGTATGTTTTCTTATTAACAACAATTAGTCTACCTGGGGCATATTCACTAATTGCCATATCTAATGCTCTATCAGGTTCTTGCTCAATCTTATCTCCTGTTCTGTTTTCAATACTAAATCCTACCACATTTCTTGGGAATGAATATGTAGGAAATATACCTTCTTCCAAGAAAACATCTAGCACTTTCTTCTCATTATCATTGGAATCAAAATAATCATCCTTAAAATCGTACACCTTTCTCTGCAATGTCTCTAAAGCCTGTACTAACACCTGCTTTTGTTCCTCAACATGAGAATAATCTCTCCCAGGTACCAAAGATTCCAATTCCTGATTTGTAAATGATTTATTTCTGAGAAATTCAAAAAATAAGTTTAAGTGATTATTAATGAAATCTATTATCCCCATTGAATTAGCAGAAATATCATACTTATTAAGATACTCGGATACATATATCACATTGAGATGTCGATATATCAGTTTCTGATTATCACTGTCAATAAAAGGATGCCTTGGTTCTCCTGCAATAATTTTTTCAGGATGATTAAAATAGTAGCTATCATGAGGACCATTATCCGTATATGTAACAATGGTAGATATCGCAGAGCCTCTACGACCAGCTCGACCAGCTCTCTGCTGATAATTTTCTCTCATTGGAGGTATATTTCTCAATCCTACCGCCGTTAATGAACCAATATCAATACCCACTTCCATCGTAGTTGTACAACTAAGCACATCAACAGGTCCTTTGTCATCAATATATACATTTTGAAATCTCAATTCGTATTCTTCTGTTGTTGACCACATATCAATCCGCTGATCTTTGTGTGATAGCTGCGCTGTATGTTCCTCTGTATTAATTCTCGTCATCAACGCGTCCTTCTTACCTTCTACCGCATCTAAAATCGGTTTTCTCCAGAAAGACAGACCTTCAAACTCATTATCTGTCATCTGTATAGGCTCACCATTACAACACCATACACATTTACCCCATAATGTATACGGAAATACTCTTCCACAGCTTGGACATTTATACCATTTTTGCTCATCATCAAATTTCAAAGTAACTAACTGTGGATTAATATATAAATTTTCGTTATCATCCTTTCCTTTTTGTGTAAACTTCAATAACTGCCTATATAATACTAATTGTTTCGCTTCATCTATGCCATTTTCTTTAAATAATTTTTCAAAACGCTTTGGGAATTTCCCCTCCGGATCAATACCAAAACGTGGGATGTTAGTAATGCTTCTACGAACATTCCTGTTTATGTCATAATCATAAGCATAACTATCAGTAAGTACTTCCGCTGCCCATGCGGCAAAAATCGCATAAAATTCATCCTCTGATAGCTTAATTCCATTATTTTCAAGGCACTCAACAACTTCATCAATCAAATCATAATTACATGGTTCAATCCAACACAATCCCAAATCAGTAAACGACCTAAAATTACTACATAATATCTTAAGTAAATATCTCGAGTATAACTCTGGTACTGTTGCAAACTTCTGCTTTTTCAATTCTGCATAATCAATATTTCTAGCCCTTCTGCCTCTTCTCTCCTGCCTTTCAATAACTTCTTTCATCGTCTGAAGATGATCATGTATATCCTTTTCATCATTACCATAAAAAAAGCGCAATTTATTATCTAATGCAACCTTTAGAAATGCAATATATAGTAAATCCATACTTGGATCTCTATCAGTAGTTAGAGCCCAATTAGTCAATTCTTTTGCCGAAACTGTAATGGCTTTTCTCATTGCATCTTCATCTGCAACCGAAGTGAGTTCCTTTGCTAATGTAGCAGCTCTCTGTCTACTATCAGAAAACAGAAGGACTTTCCTTCCCGCATTTGGTGTAAATTCTAGTTTTGCTACATCTGTAATCACTGGTGGCTGTATCATTAATTGTTCTGAAACCAAATGAAAGAATGGTTCATTACCTTTAGTCGCAAAATCTGAAACATGCAAATGCATTTTTTTACATCGCGGACATGATCCAAAAGTGAAAATATTAGGTGATTCTTTTGGGCTTTTTATACTGTATGCAACATGCAAATAATTTGGTTCTTCAGCATGCGTATCGTCCTGTTCAATTCTTCCCGCTATAGAATTCAACCATCCAATTTTAACATCCTTTTTACTACCCAAACTCATGTTATCCGGAATAATATAATAATGTACCTCTTTAAAATTTTGTTCAAAAACAATACCCTTTTTGTTCCATACGAAACGCGCTTGAGGCTCCATTTCATCAATGTATCCTCTTAAAAACAATGCCCCACAAGTTCGATCATTTAGTAATTCATATATTTTACCACCACAACGGCAGACATCCTCATGTTTGCCTATATATATCTTTCCTAATGGAATATGTGATGAGTGCTTCTTTTCTGTACAATTAGGATTTGCACATGCATAAATTCCAGAAATACCTCTAAACATCATATGCAGACGAGATGGGAACAACACTTGTCCATCTTTTCCCTTGGCCAATGGAGCTATTGACAGCAATACGCTCGTGGCCTTCTGCGCCAACCATTTCTCTTCACTTGGAAAAACTTTATCTGCCAGCTCATCATATGATATAGCATTTCCGCGACAACACTCCATAATTTTCAACAATGGCTGAATTTTTACAAGAACATCATACAACCAGTTTTCAACCATTTTTTCACTTGAAAAATCGCAATTTTCTACCGGCAATTCCATCAGTTCACACACTTTTTTAATAGCCATCAATTTATTATCCGAATGTAAACTATCTATATCAAATGATGATATAGCACTAGCGTTTATTTTCTTCGCACCTTCGTATTTTACTTCTTCCCTTTCTCCAGTAATAATTTGTATATTAGAGCTTTCATCATCACTTAATGCTGTTAAATCACATACAAATTTCCTAACCTTCTTTTCCTCATTCTGCGGAATACTTGCACTAGTCAAAATAAACTGAATTTTATTCCTTGACACACCCAATTTATGCAAAAATCTACGAATCAACAGAGCTACTTCACCACCCGAAGCGCCTCGATACATATGTGCTTCATCGATGATAAAGAGCAGTTTATTCTCTTCTGACATAGTCAACCAATCTCTTGTATCTTCCCACAAACTCTGCTCTTCTTGTCTCATCAACATATACTCTAGCATCGAGTAATTGGTGATAAGAATGTCCGGCGTATTACATTGCATTTCAAAACGAGTTATCAGCTCTGCATCTCGATTATCGGTAATATGTTTTCCTTCGATCAAACCATCAACAAAAGCTTCTAAATTGTATTTTGAAGGATATTTTCCCATTGCCTTTAATTGTTCAACAGTTTCTGCATCCCTATATATAAGATTCTGTCTAAGTGTCTCAGATAGTGCAATATCCTGCTCCCGTTTCATATCCCCCGCATACGGAGTTCTTCCTGTGTACATACCAAACTGTGGTCGTCTTTCACTTCCAGTATAATCAAGAAACATCTTATAAAAACTATCTGTTCCTATCATTCTTCTTAATCTACCAATTTGGTCTGAAACTAATGCATTCATCGGATACAACATCATCGCTCTTACACCACGTTGCTTCCATGATAATTGATTTTGCCTAGCCTCTGCAACAAGCTTTGTTACCATTGGCCACATAAAACATTCTGTTTTACCAGAACCTGTTCCTGTAGCAACAAATAATTCCTTTCCACTATAGAAATTTTCTATTGCCTGAATCTGATGAATATATGGACTACTATATACCCCCATCTTCTTATCAATCATTTGTAATAAAATTTCCTTGATATGCTTCGGAATTTTATCACTCTCACTAATTCCATTAATCATACTTACATAAGCAGGGTTTGCCTCAATATAAGGTTCCTTCCACAGTACGCCTTGCGTCTCTAACTCATCCCGGCACAATTCTCTTAATTCATCATTCTTACCAAAATATGCCGTCTCGATATAGTCAATCAGTCTTCTCTTAAGTGCCTCATGCGTATTAACAATACTATACTCATTCATTATTCCTTCTTGTATGATAATTAGGAAGTTAATTATCACATATTTCCTTTCTTTTAATATCGTGGTTCAATACAATTCAGATACTATGGACTTTTGATTTGTTTTCTGTAGCTTGACTACTCAACTGGAGTGTATTGCCACTACCTTTATCTGAATTGTTTATTAGCTGGATGTTGCCGGAGTGTTTTTCACTCAGAGTACTTATTTCTATCAAGTCTACGATGATAATCGTTGGTGGACATCATGGTATCAGACTTTAGGAAAGGGAGGTACAACCTCATGAAAATTTACGTAGGCATTGATATTGCCAAACTTAATCATTTCGCCGCTGCGATTTCTTCCGACGGTGAAATAATCATTGAGCCGTTCAAATTCACAAATGACGCTGATGGCTTCCAACTGCTGGTCTCTAAACTCGAATCATTCGATAAGAACAGCCTCATCATCGGTCTTGAGTCAACGGCACACTACGGTGACAACCTTGTTCGATACCTTGTTACTGAGCTTTACCAAGTGTGTGTGTTGAACCCCATCAAAACCTGTCAAATGCGAAAAAATAACGTTCGCAAAACTAAGACAGATAAGGTCGACACTTACGTGATTGCTAAAACTCTTATGATGCAGGACAACCTCAGATTCGTCAGCTTCTTTGATCTCGATATGATGGATCTTAAGGCATTGGGACGTTTCCGTCAGAAAACCATAAAGCAACGTACCCGATTGAAAATTCAACTGACAACCTATGTTGATCAGGTCTTTCCGGAGATTCAATACTTTTTCAAATCCGGTCTGCATCAACACGCTGTCTATGCTTTATTAAAAGAAGCACCTTCTCCAAAAGAGATTGCTTCCATGCATATGACTCATCTGGCAAATCTGCTCAAAGTGAACTCACACGGACACTTTACCAAAGAACAGGCCAAGGAATTAAGAGTTCTCGCACAGAAGTCTGTCGGTGCTAACGACAGCGCTATATCTATTCAGATAACTCAAACCATTCAACAAATCGAGTTACTGGATAGCCAATTAGAAAAGATTGAAGCTGAGATGACGGATATCATGAAATTCAACGATTCTGTCATCATGACCATTCCTGGTATCGGTTATATCAATGGTGGAATGATTCTTGGTGAAATAGGTGATATTCACCGTTTCTCCAATCCAAACAAGCTGCTTGCTTTTGCTGGTCTGGATCCTTCTGTTTATCAGTCTGGTAACTTTCAGGCTAAGACAACAAGGATGTCCAAACGTGGCTCTCGTGTATTACGATATGCCCTTGTAAATGCAGCTTGGAACGTTGTCAGAAACAACGCAACCTTCAAGGCTTATTATGATGCCAAGAGGGCTGAAGGCCGGTCTCATTACAATGCACTTGGGCATTGTTCCGGCAAACTTGTCAGAGTCATCTGGAAGATGCTCACCGACAATGTCGAATTTAACCTCAAATAAGAGGTCTGTATACCAATATCGATAGATTTTGAAAAAGCACCCTAAGGGAGCTCTATTAAAGTTACCCTTTTTTACCACCGATATGAAAAAGAATTTTTTTACTAATTTATGGTTGACTCTTCATAGCTGGTCTCCTTTAACCTTATCCCCAGTCCATTTTCAAAAAGTCCCTTTATTTCATCCCAAACTTTTATAGGTACCAAATAGTTCAATTTGTCATCAAAGCTTCGCTCAGGCCAACAATATGTTTCTAGAATGCGTTCCTCTCGTAAAGGTAAACGACAGAATAAATTGAGAAGAATCACGGATCCCTTATGCTCATACAATGCATTCATTTGATTTTGATACATTTTACGAAGGCCTAATATCACACGTCTCTCCTCTTTACCTTCTGCTAATAACTCCTCAAGTTTACATATAAAAATTTCACCATTTTCAAACTTCAACAAGTAGTATTCATGTAAATCATTATATAGTGACATTCTGATTAGATGAAACATCCTGGATTTATTCAAATTGTCTTCCCAAGATTGATATGGTGCTCTTTTAGCTGTACTGTTAAAAATTTCATAATTACTAATGTCATCCACCTTGGACCATTTGGCTTTTTTATACAAACTCAATATATACTCATCTATACCTATTATTGAGCAAAAGTCTATATCCATGCTTTCTGCATGAACGTCCTCAATAATACGTGTAATACCAACTGCTTGACATTTCTTACCATAATTTGTTGCACCAAATATCCGAACTATGCCACTAGCACAAGGCTGTACCTTCCCCTCTGGCAAAATTACATTCATTTTACTGTTCAGTTCTATAAGTTCTCCACCGAATATCATCTTATTACGAATATCGATGACCATTTCAGCAATTCTATCTTCTATCTCTTTATCCGTAGAAGATATCCATTGCTTACATTCTGGAATACATTCTACAAACCCCCATAGAACTTCTTTTCCACGACCAAGAATATATGCCTTACTTTTAGTATCATTACTCTCAGACGTTCTATCCATGATACAGGTTCTAATCCAATAGCTTAATGCAGAGTATACTAACCTGCCTAAGTAATTAGAAATCGATTCATCCCTATATGGAAAAAGGTGCATATCATTTTGCATCGTTTCAACCATATTCTTGTTCATCGCATCACCACCTATTTATCCGATGTAGAATTCACTTTTTTCAACAATAGTAGTTGCGTTCTCATCTGCTTTACAATCAAACACTTTAGAAACAACCGCTTTCAAAATATCTCCTATCTGCCCTTGCATGAAATCAAAGTAAATACTAAGAATAAAACAAAAATCCAAAGCAACCTTCTTACCCATCATATGATTAAGAACCAATCCTCTAAAATACTTGTTGTAATATTCCTTGCACTTCGTTACATCATGCTCCACTGTCATACTATCTAAAGAATATTTGCCTATCCATAGTGCCTGTTTCTTCTTGAAATGAAGGTAGTTACTTATATCCATAGTGATAGCATAGTTATTAATACCACCAGACATCATTGATAGATGTGCCAATGTCGCTACTCCTGCAATTATCACTTTTCTTGGACATTGCCTACATATTATTGAAAAAGAAACCTCATCATAATCATCCAATAATCCTGGTAAATACACTACATAACTATCTGATTCATTGATAATTCCAACAATCTTATCAACATCATCTTTCTGTTTCACCATCTGAATCATTAATGGTGTTTTCGCATCAATAAGTGCTGAAATACAGGATACCATTTGGTATGCAACATCATCTGTAACAATAACCGCCTTATTGCTTAAGAGAGCAGAAAGAAGTATCGATGTAATTTCTGATGATTCGTCGAAATAAACAGATATGTTATCACATAAATCATCAAACAGATCAACAACATTGTCGGATGCATCACACTCTTCGGTATCTTCCTGTAGCTTATCAGCATTCATTACAATACTTGAAAATGTGGTTTTAGCAGTAATAGTGTCTCCTTCTACTCCAAGTTTACTCAAAAGAATAGTGTCCACCTTTTTTTGAATAATATGTTGCTCAAAATTATCAAAATATTCTTTCTCATATGCTTTCAGTCGATTCATAAACCCCTGAAGCTGCTCTTTTTCTTCTTGGAGTAATTTCAATTCTGATTCCATCTGAGTTTTTCTATCAGTATTATTCTGTAATTCAACATGAAGACCTTCTATTATATTATCTAATTCCCTCTTTTTTTGCTTAAATTGTTCTTGAAGTTGCTGCTCTTCTTTTGCAAGTTTATCTTTTAACGCCTCTCTTTTCTTTGATTCATCATCAGCTAAAGCCAAATCTAAATCATGTTGTTTTCTTTCACGTAACGCATTAAACTCTTTATCTTCTTCCATTTGACGTAGCATAATCTCTCTATCAAATTCTGCACGCCATTTTTCAGTCAACTCCTCCATTTGATGTTCTATCTGATCTTTTATTTTTTCTAGTTCAGCCGCCAACTCTCGGTTCATCTTTTTTGCTTCAGAATATTTTTTCTCAAGTTCTCTCTTTTCTTTTGATATTTGAGCTATTTCTTGAGTATATTTCTGTTCTATATGTTTTTCCGCTTTAAAAACTGCATCTGCAATTTCCTTTTTTTGTTTTTCTATTTGCTTAACTTGATGCTCAATTGTACACGAGCACTCTTCATCTAATTTAACTCCTTGCAATTTAAGCATCATAAAATAAAAATCTATTGGTGCATCTGTTGCCGACACATCAACAATTTTAAAATACAGCTCAACTAATTGTTCTGCATTATACGCCTTTATTTCTTCGATATCTATTGGAGGCTTAATATATTCTGTCATTGCCTCTTCAAACTTGCTTTTATAGTTTTCTAAAATCTGAACTATAACGCCTTTATATGTAACATCGCCTTTTTGGAACAAATCAAATGCTATTCTTGGCATATATAATTTTACAATGCTTGACTTTTTATCTGGGCGATTTGACCCTAGTTGTTTAACATATTTCTTATAAAAATCCTGATGATCCTTAATTGGCTTTAATAGAATTTCTAAATCTGCATGTTTACATGCGACCTGTATATCCTTAATGTCAAGCATATCTAGTATGCTAAAATCAATTTCGTCCATAGTTTCCCTCCGATTCTAATAATGTTATTACCGGCTTTGAAATCATGTTCTTCTTCAAAATCCTTTGTATCTCTCTGTCTAGCATCTCATTTTGATTAAGTAAACAAACCAATCTCTTCCGTATTTCAAACGGTATATTTATAAACTCTCTATTCTGATTAACCACAATACAATTCCATATGCTTTCAAAATCAGCTCCTCTATTTTCGACTGAATCTATGCCCTCATTATACAAAATTCCCCTCATTCGTTGACTTTGCACAATCAAGATAACATCATTCTTTAAAAAATTATCTACGCGAACTTCATTAAGTCCGGTATTTTTAATAATTTCTCCATTTTCATGAATAACCACTACATCAAAAACAATATTTCCTGATATTACTACTCCCGAGCTTTTAATTTCTTTAATGCCTTCAACTACTTGACTTTCCCCATCGTTCTCAGCTCTGATATCCGTCATGTGTGGCGCATATATAAGCTTTTCTTTTGTCAATACCACGCCATTAGAAATATATTTCCTGTCAATATTGATTACCGTCTCATCTGTGTCCATATATACTCTTGCAACTTTATCCTTAATGAATAATTCATTATATACTGCTCTAGTTCCTTTGAATTCATATACTTTTGGTTCTTCATTTCCCGAAGAAATATACCCATACACTGTTTTAACATTCTCATCCACTACATAACCATCTTCATACTTTATCACTGGTGGCCACATCGGCATAAATTCTGGTTTCTTTTCCAATAGGTGGACTTTCAAATTATTCCTTAAATACTGACATAACGTTTCATACTGAGAGTCTAATAAACTTGATACAAAATATCCTTTATACACATACCACTTATCATCCTTCAATCCAAGAATTCCAACCTTTTGCATATTAATTCCAGAAACAAAAGAAGGAAGCATCGGCTGTCTTCGTACCCAATAATACTCCGTATCACATGAAATTGTATCACCATGCCTAATTTTCTTTCCGCCCTGTTCTGTCACAGTGAAAATTGCTCCATCAAAAGAAAAACCATCCGCATAATCAGACCAAGTTTCAGACAATAACGGTTCTATTTTCTCAGGAAGATAAGTTATGTTATAATTTCTTCCATACATCGGAATATAATCTATTCCAATCAACGTTGTCTCCTTTGATGAAAACCGCTCATCGCTAATACAATACTTTATTTTTCCATCTAAAACAGCAAGTGCTCTTGATTCCATTGCAATTTTCATTAACGGCACTGGCATTTTTCTAAAACCAATGTACAATCTAAAGTTTTCCTTACCTTCACATCTTAAATACAAAGGTAGCCCCATTCTTTGATACAATGAACTAGATGAAATTGTATCAGCTCGTCTTTCACACTCCGCTGAAATATCTGTTTTTTTATAATGACCAAAAAAATTAGAATATTTACTTCCTGTTAAATGAACAGGTTCCCCACACTCTGGACAGATAAAGCGATTTCTAGGATAATAACTCAATCTGTTATAATCATCTGCATTTGCTTCTTTTAGTTTTCCACGTTCATAAAAATCAATAGCAGTCTTCATCGCTCCTCCTTAATCTAGATTCTCTACTTAATCTTTTTACATTCTCTATTAATCATAAACATCTTATAAAATGCATCCATTTCTCACAAAAACACTATATAAATATAATTTTGGCTTACTTTTATAATTCCACAATGTAATGCTCATATTTAAATCAATCAACATT
This sequence comes from Roseburia sp., assembly GCF_041325975.1. Classification (NCBI taxonomy): domain Bacteria; kingdom Bacillati; phylum Bacillota; class Clostridia; order Lachnospirales; family Lachnospiraceae; genus Roseburia; species Roseburia sp. The sequence goes on from NZ_JBGLEJ010000004.1 coordinate 53,968, forward strand.
CCCTAGTTCGTTATCGAATTATTTTCCTACTTGATACCTTTTTACTTTATTAAGTATACCTAATAATATTGATTTTTTCAATATTATTTTGATGGATTCAAGTGTTAATAACAACTAATTTTAATATTTCCGTATAAGAAAATCCCTCAGCCGCTTCGACTCATTGGCTAAGGGATTGTAATATCGGGTAGTCCTATAATTATTAGGGGTAAAACAGGGGTAAATTCGTCCTGTCATTTTCATAATGTCTTGATTTTACAAGTATTTCAAGCAATCTCACGGATATTGCCGTGGCAGATAAATAATATTTTAATCATGCCTTAAAAACTCCTTGAAAATACTGATTTTCCTTGATTTTACACCACTTTCTACGATTTGCTGTGATAGATTGTTTTCTTCGTTTTCGTCGCATATCATGGCATAAATTCGTATATCTTGTCATCCAAATTTAGTAAAAATCTTAGTAAAACAGCTTAATTTTCTCATTTTACTAAAGACTTTTTCCACTTAGGTTATCTTTTAGTTGTATCAATTTTCTTAATCTTTTAAGCCATCTTAGCATATTTGCCAAGTTCTTCCTTGGCATCCTCTGCTCCCAGATGCGTATATGTATTCAATGTTACCCCAATGTCCGAATGTCCCATAAGATACTGAAGCGTTTTAGGATTCATCCCGCTTTTTGCCATATTGCTGCAGTAGGTATGCCTGCAAACATGCGGCGTGATTTTTGGTAACTGCTCTTTATAGATTCGATTATGCTTAGCCAATGCCCACTCAAAATGCTTTTCCCAATGTAAAGCAACTTCCGGCATATCCTTCTTATCTAAAAACAGAAATCCCTTATATCCATCAATCACAGGTTCTTTCTTGGGCTTTTTACGATTTTCAACAATACGCTTAAAACATTCATACACTTCCTCAGTCATAGGAATGATTCTAGTTCCACTTGACGTTTTGGTATCTTCAATAACATACTTCATATCTCTGGTTCTTTGAAGCTGATGATTTACACTGATTTGCTTTTCTTCAAAATCAATATCGGAAAGTGTCAATCCACAGAACTCTGAAATACGAAGTCCGGTCTTAAAGAGGATAAACATACCATCATAGTATCGTTTATAATGCTCATCATTCTTAATAAATTCCAAGAACTTTCTTTCTTGTTTTCTGGTTATGGCTTCTCTTGTTACACTATCGTTTACAACTACTGTACATAGTTGAAACTCGAACGGATTTTTACGAATCAAATCATCATCTACAGCCATTTGAAAAGCAGGTCTTACCACTCCACGAACTGAATGAATGGTGCTGTATCCCCTACCATCTGCCTGAAGCTTAATCAACCATGCTTTTGCATCTGATAGTTTTACCTTATCAATCCTTAATGCTCCAAATTCCTCTTTCTTAATAATGTTGATAACAAAATTATAATTCGCAGCTGTATTATGGCGAACCCCAGTCTTCTGAGCAATATACTTTTTTACCAACTCAAGAACTGTCAAATTATCACCATAAGGAGTAATGCCATCATTTATATCCCTTAATATGACTTTTTCCTTTTCTCTAAGTGACTGGCAAGGTCTTCTTCCTACCGGAAGAGGATCTGTCGATTCCAACTTCCAACTGTAAAGAAATTTCTGTTTTCCATAGCAGTCTGTATAAACAAATGCATATCTTCCATCCGCTCGCTGGCCTTCTCCGTTTCGTAAAATACGTCCTTTTTTATCACGTCTTTTCTGATTGCGATTTCTTTCACTCAAACGTCTTTGCTCCTTTCTACGAAGAAGCCCTAGCACGACAACCATATTATATCATACCCGGGCGGCATTTACCACTTTAAAGTGATAAAGTTTCGTATTTTTCATTTCTACAAGGAAGTGGTTTGATTAAGAAATTCTTCAAATTTATGCCGATTAATCAACGATTTATTCCCCACCTGAACAGTAAAGCAATAATCAGAATCAACGTTCTCAGAAATTAACATCCTTATCTTCTTTTCTCCAATTCCAAAATATTGAACTGCTTCGTCAACCGTCAGCATATACTTCTCCCAGATTGGAACCATCTTGTCCTTTACTCTTTCTTCTATATTATTTATTATGAACACCTCCAAATTTTTAAAATAGGCAGCACTTTATCTGCCAATGACAACCCACACTCCATTGCAGGCTCTCATAGGCAGATAAAAAAGCAATACAGGTGGCAGGTCATTACTCTGCCCACATCGGTCTTGCACCGTCATTCAAATTGACCGGACTGCAAATCTTTTTACAATCCGGAAGTATCATTATTACAGATATGCTTCATCGCCCTGTGTTACTGCCACACATTTTGTCAGATTTTTCTCGCTCCATACCTTTGCTTCAATGTCATGTTTCAACACTTCTTCACGTTCACTCTAAAAAGAGCAGGCACATCTTTGCGAACCTACCTAGTGGCTCAGCATATCCTCACGTCCTGTATGCAAAAATATTCAGTTGTCAAGGTACAACGCTGCATCATTTCCAATCAATGAATAGAAAGGGAATTTTCTGATCGGATGCTATGCAACTTCAAAAGCCAATATTTTTGTAATCAACTTGGTTTCCAATCTGCGACGCAGCGTTTCATCAATGCAGTAATGCACCTGTCCACTTTCGTCATATAACTTTCTGGTAGACAGTTTGATTATGTATCCCTCATAGTGTTTTAACACTGCATTGATGGCACTTACATCGCCCTCTGATGCTGCCTTTATAATATGGAAAGGCAACAAATTTTCCTCATTTCTGCTTTTATACCTCTTTTTCATCTGCTATTCCTTCCATAATCTTCTTCAAAACTTCAAGTGAGCGTGTCCTGTGTTCATGAATGGTACTGCGAACCAGATTCATTTCTCTTGCAATATCCGCATCGCTCATTTCCATAAAATACGAAAGTAAAATAACATTCCTTTTTCTTTCTGTAAGTTCCTTCAAAGCTTCTGCAATCAGGGTATTTTTTACTTCAATGTCATAGCCATGCACTTCAAAATGATGATTTTCTGTTCCGTACTCATCCATAGTAAATAATTTGCTCAACTCCTTTTCTGACAGTTCAGAGAATGTGACTTCGTGTTTTCTGCGATAGTCCATGTGCTTGTAATAATTGGCAGCTTCACCTTTTAATGCTGAATAATCTTGGGGTGATTGAGCCACCTGTCCGGTGCGATTGAGCCACGCTTCCGTTTTATAGTGAGCCATCATTCCGGTACGGTTGAGCCACACTGTCTTATAATAGATTCATACACAAACATTGTGTAAATCTATTATAAGGAGGTCGCTACAATGACCAAATACCGTGAAATCCTAAGATTAGCTGGCTTGGGATTTAGTAACCGGAACATTGCATTAAGTGTTCCTTGTTCAAGAAATACTGTCGCTAAAGTCTTGAAGCGAGCACAGGAGTTGAATCTGTGCTGGCCTTTACAAGACAATCAAACAGACAAAGTACTTGAAAAATTATTTTATCCCCAATTAAACAATCATCCTCAGAAACGGATGCCTGACTATGATTACATCCGCAAGGAGCTGCTTCGCAACGGTGTAAGCAAAAAACTTCTATGGACGGAATACATGGAGGATTGCCGTGCCAACGGTGAAGAACCACTCATGTATTCACAGTTCTGCTATCACATCCAACAGGATGAGCAGAAGCATCGTGCTACCATGCATATCAACCGTAAACCCGGTGAACAGGTTGAAGTTGACTGGGCAGGTGATCCTGCAACAGTCATTGATCCTGATACCGGCGAAATCATCAAAGCATACATATTTGTCGGTGTAATGACTTACAGCCAGTATGCATACGTGGAAGCATTTCTGGACATGAAACAGAAATCATGGATCAATGCACATGTCCATATGTACGAATATTTTGGTGGTGTCGCCAGAATCCTCGTACCGGATAACTGCAAAACTGCAGTTGTTCACAATGGCGGATGGAAAGACCAGCAGATCAATGAAACTTATCAGGAACTGGCTGAACACTATGGTACCGCGATTATTCCGGCACGTGTCAGGACTCCCAAGGATAAGCCGAATGCTGAGGGAACGGTAGGAAATATCTCTACCTGGATAACAGCAGCACTTCGGGATGAACAGTTCTTCTCCCTTGCCGAATTAAATCGTGCAATCAGAGACAAACTCGAACTGTTCAACCAAAGGCTCTTTCAAAAGAAAGAGGGTAGTCGGCGAAGCTTATTTCTTGAGGAAGAAAAACCATTGCTGGCATCATTACCTTCTACCCGTTTTGAACTGAGTGACTGGAAGACAGCCACCGTCCAGTTCAATTATCACATATCTGTGGATGGAATGCTATACTCAGTTCCCTATGAATACATCAAAAAGAAAGTTGATGTAAAGGTAACAGATACCACTATTGAAATTTTCTACAACCATAACCGCATTGCTTCCCACCGTCGTCTGAAAGGACGCCCTGGGCAGTACAGCACGGTCACGGAACATATGCCGGAAGACCATCAGAAATATCTGGAATGGAACGGTGACCGGTTCCGCAAATGGGCTGAGCGGATTGGCATAAATACGTACACTGTGATCAATGCAGTACTGACCTCCAAACGTGTGGAACAACAGACCTACCGAAGCTGTATGGGACTTCTGAAGCTTGCTGAGAAATACTCAGATGCATTGCTTGAAGCAGCCTGTAAAAAAGCATTATCCTATACATCTTCGCCCAGTTACAAGAGCATTAAAAACATCCTCGTAACTGGTTCTGTAAAGCAGGAATCAGAAATGACTGAATCCAAGATCACACATAAAGCACACGGCATCACGAGAGGTGCCGATTACTATCGGAGGTAAACACATATGACAAATCAGAGTACAATAGATAAACTTATTGAAATGCGCCTTACTGCTATGGCAGATGCATTTCGCAACCAGCTGGATGATTCTAAATTTAAAGAAGTACCCTTTGAGGATCGCTTCGGTATGCTGGTAGACATTGAATACAGTAATCGTAAAAATAATCGTCAGAAACGACTGATTCGTAACGCTGGATTCGACCAGCCGGAAGCAAGTATCATGGATATCAACTACACTTCCGGGCGCAAGCTTAACAAGAGCCTTATTAACCGGCTTGCAACTTGCGAATACATATCTGAACACCGGAATCTTTTTATCACCGGTGCTACAGGCTGTGGTAAAACTTACATGGCCTGTGCCTTTGGCATGGAGGCTTGTAAGCAGTATTTCAATACAAAGTATGTCCGTCTTCCTGATCTGCTTATTGATCTGGAGATGGCACGGACAGATGGCAGCTACAAAAAAGTCATGGCTAAGTATGCCAATCCCGTTGTCCTGATTCTGGATGAATGGCTTCTATTGAAACCAACGGATTCAGAACAGAGGGATATCTTCGAACTGCTTCATCGGAGACGCAAGAAATCTTCAACGATTTTCTGCTCCCAGTATGAATTCGAGGAATGGTATGACCAACTCGGTGGTGATGATAGTCCTCTGGCAGATGCAATCATTGACCGCATTGCTCATGATAGTTATCGCATCAACATCACAAGTATTGATGCTGAGCATGACAAATCCATGAGAGAAGTATACGGTTTGGCTAAAAATCTACGAGAATAATTTATAACCTATGTGGCTCAGTCCGTCTGGACAGGTGGCTCACGCCACACTGGACTGGCGGCTCCGCCGCACAGGAATATTCATAATGCCATCTGGCACAAACGGTCAAACTGATGCCTGACAGTCATTTCATCCTTAGAAGAAGGTTGCCCCATACGAGTTCACCTCCTCCCGTTCCGAATGACAAGGCATTTGCCTTTTTTCCCTTCCGGTGTATCTCCCAAATGAAACCGGGGAGATGTTCGGGTGGATTGAAAAATTTTTATAAAAATTTTTCTGTATATAAAAAACGCCCTTATGGGCATATACCCACAGGACGCTGTTTATATCTGATATTAAATTTTCTCCACATTCTACGAGTGTATATAATTCACTTTCGATTGTAGAATTTGCCGCATTACTTAAAATGCGACCTATTTAGCTGTCCTTCCACGCAATGGGCAGGATAATAGTAAGTACGTAATCATCTGTACCTTGCCTTTTAAAAAAACATGCCGCCCATCAGGGCGGCACATTTTATTTCTTCTTTTTGGTTCGAAATCCTTCCGGTAATTCATTTGACCATGGCAAAAGCCGATTTAGATCATCCGGCTTTGGAAAAGGTCCCATTTTACGAAGCTCGTCTAATACATAGGAAAGATATACATACGGCTTCAGACCATTCAGCAGGGCTGTTTCTGCGATACTATAAACAACAGCACTGGCATCTGCGCCACGGATACTCTTGGCAAACAGCCAATTCCGGCGGCCTACTGCAAAATTTTTGATTGCACGCTCCGCACTATTATTATCAATGCTCAGATGCCCATCATCCAAGTACCTGCGAAGATAGGTTTCCTGATTCAGCGTATATAAAATGGCATCACCAATAAGGGAAGATCTGTCTACAGAATCTTCCATCGAATGCAGCCATTCAAACAGGGCTTCCACTACTGGACGCGACTGCTTCTGGCGTTCCTGATACCGTTCTTCCGGTGTCTTATCTTTGATCAGTTCCTCTACTTTATACAGGATTCCGATCCTCGTCATTGCCTGATATGCAACTGTTTCTTTCAGCTGCTCCTTTGTGAAATCCTTTTTTAATGCCGTGAGTGCAGCATCAAAACGGCGTCTCGCATGGGTAAAGCATCCGGTTACGGTGATGGAATCGTTCAGTCCATGATACGCCTGGTATCCATCACACGTCAGATATCCATGAAATGTATCTCCAAGGAAGTTTACCGGGTGATATCCGGCACGCGTTCTCTCATAATCAAAGAGAACCATCTGTGGGGCTTCACTGTAATGATCTGTCAGATATACCCACATCCAGTTTTGAGATGATCCTTTCTGATCTGGTTCATCAATCACCTGGATCCTGGTTTCATCGCAATGGATGTATCTGCTCTTTAGGAATTCTTCCTTCATCTGCCCATAAAGCAGTCCCAGATACCGGTCTGCACAGCTGATGATCCAGTTTGCCATTGTTTTTGTTGAAAGATTTAAGTCATACCTTGCGAATTCCCGTTCCTGTCTTGCCAGCGGCATGCCATTGACATACTTTGCATTCATGATTCCGGCAACCAGCGAAGGTGTAGCAATGCTTCCCTTGATCAGCGGAAACTCTTTTTCCGGCCGGATCATAGCACCACATTTTGGACAACTGTATACATAGGTTACTTCTTCAACCACTTCAAAGGTGGAGGGGATGAATTTCAGTCGTTTTACGACTTCTTTTGTGACGACTTTATACTTTGTTCCACAGTCCGGACAATAGCGGTCTTCGCCGGTCAGTTTATATTCGATTGTTTCTGTTACTTCGAAATTAGAGAGATCTTCTTCTTTTTTGCCGGTGCGTTTTTTCCGTTTGTGCGATGGAATCACGATTTCCTCTTCAATCTCAGCAGTATCCGTATCTGCATTGACTTCAGCCTCATTAAACAGATCCATCTGTTCATATCCATCTGCGTATTTTTCACTGGAAGAACCGAAACGTCTTCTTTGTGCAAGCGCAAGACGGTCTGAAAGCATTGCGTTCATAAATTCCAGTTCTTTCTGCTTGTCTTTCAGAAGCTGTACCTCGGTCTCTTTTTTTTGAACCTGATTCTGCATGATTCTCATAACTTCCATCATGTTTTCACGGCTCATGTTATTCAGCTGTTCCTCTGTAAAAAACGGATCCATCCGGCAATCTCCAAACTCTTATATGATAATTCCAGTATAGCATAGAAAGTCCAGCTGTTCGAGAAAAATCAACGTTTTACTGTGTAGGAATATATACCGATATCCACAAGTATTTCGTGCTTTTTGCGAATTGACAAATCCGTTCTTTATACAACAATCTTTGGATGTCTTTCTTCAAAAGCTCCCTTCGGAGTAAGTGAAAGACCATCACACAGCCAATGCATTTCTTTCAGGGTCACTTTCTGTAATTCATCCGGAGTATCCGGCCAGTGAAAGGAATCTTTGTCAAGCCTCTTCATCAGAATCCAGAAACCGGATCCGTCCCATTGCAGAATCTTAATAGAAGTCCGCCTGCGGTTGCAGAACGCAAACATGCAGCGCGAATAGGGATCAAGTTTGAATTTTAGCTTGATAATTGCAGCCAGTCCGTGATAGCTTTTTCTCAGATCGGTAGCTCCACAGGCAAGGTAAACGGTTGTGCCACCTGCCAGATCAAGCATGATCTTTCAGCCCCTGGATCAGAACACGAAAAAATTCCGGCGGGCATTCAGGCATCACTTCAATCCGAATAGCATTTGTGATAAAAATGCGGACTGGAGACGGGCTGATATTCAAAGTCTCATTCTTTGAAATCTCTTTTTCCGTTGGCATTTTTGCAAAAATCATATCTGTATCTGATTGTTCGTCCAATTTTTTCAGCTTGCGCATCCAATAATTCATTGTAGAGACTGGAACGTGATGTTCCTGACACCATGTTTTGCAAGTCTGCCCACTGAATTGAAATTCATGGATTCTTTCAGACCACAGCGTGATTTTTTCATCTGTTTTCATAATGATACAGTTTCCTTTCTTTGTTATGAAAAGAGTGTATCAGAAAAATATAGTTGCTGACAGATACGGATGATTACGTACTTACGGATGATTACGTACTTACTGTTTTTCTGTTCTTTCGTCTGCCATAATAAACCTCCATATTTTCATTTTTTGCACGACAAAAGGCAGCCCGCTCTGGACTGCCTTCTGCATAATATATGCTATTTACTTCTTGTTACAAAATTACTATCTAATTCGATTTTACTTATTGCAATTTACTCCTGTCTCCTTTCTATTATTGATAATTATCATGAATATATTTGTCTTTGATAGATTATATAAACTATCAAAGGTTATAATTTTAGGAAATTTTGCTGCACTCTATATGCATTATCTAATTCTTCCCATGTTGAAATACTTAATGAATGGATCTTTAAACAATAATCCATTATAGTCTTTCGCAAATATGTATCCACCTTTTTTATTTCATTAATATCTGGTTCAATTTCAAATATAGATTTTCCTCCATGAAGTATCGGATTTCTATATTTGTTTTTCAGTTGCTCATACTTTTGTTTGTTCCGTAAATAATCCGCCTTATCAATAGCTAATATTGTAAAAACTAACTTTATTACCTTTTCTTTATTATAATTTCGTGGATCGATTCCATCAAAAGTATCAAATAAGTAACTAATTCGTTGTGTCCAATCTCTGACATATTCTGACTCACAAATATTCACCAAAGAACGCTTACACAAATTATCAATATAATTTGCATTACCAAACAATATTTCATATATATCATCTTTATAAAGTTTAATACAATTATATGCCTCGCTAGGAATCTGATACTCACTGAATACCCTTCCTGGTACAAATTGTAAGAACAATTCTTCCTTATCTTCTACAAACTCATAAATTGCCCTAATACCTGTTCTTAACCCAACTCTGGGAGGTAATACTTCTCCGTTTAGAATATCACCCCCTGATAGCATATCATAATACAAACATTCATTGAGCTCATTGCAAATGTAATCCACAAATTGCTCCCTTATTATTGGTGAACGCATGTATTCATCACTGATTTTAGGCAGATTTAAACCTATAACACGCGGATATCCATCATCAGCTCTTTCACAGCGATATAATATTTCTATAATGTATTCAAAGTCTTCTATTGAAAAATCATTAAAAATAGATTCATAATCTTCCCCCAAATCTTTTGATACATAATTTTTATAGTATCTATCATATTCGAACTGATTCAAACTTGGAAGAAGTAAATAGTTTCCCCTTTTCTCTGGATAGCTAATCTGTAATCCTTCCAACGTTGCAACATATGTTGTCCTTTGAGAATAAACGACTGGTAATCCCGCAAGTGATTGCTCTTGTGGCATTTTGTATGAATACTTGCTTACTTCATTTAAAATATATTCTTTTAGCGATTCAATACTAGTTATTTCGCTATCAATTACCTTTGTACAAAACCGTATTATTATATTAAATAGCTCCTGATTTATCTCATGTGCTTTTCTAATCGATACTAATTCATCTATTCTTTTCCCCTTATGAACAACCTCAGTTCTTATTTCTTTCGAGTAAAAATATAACTGCGAACTAATAACATCAAAATTTGATTGATTTTCAGCAACAATTGATAAAATTCTTTTCTTGTTATCAGTAAAACTGTATGTATCACAAAGTCCCATTCCATCTATTTTTGAAAACAAAAAAATAAAACATCTTGTCTCATCAATAATCTGCAATGCCTCGCATGCCTCGGCTATATATCGCCTATATAAGTTATATACTTCGTCATTTCTGTGTGAATAAATCACTCTATATAATCTTGTATCATTATTCTCTGTCACACCCAGATCAAGTCCAATTCCTTTTTGCATTAAATAGAACTCTTCTTCTCCATTTATATATGCCCCGATTGAATAATCGTCATTGATTGAAAATAGCATTCTTTTACCATCTATAAGCCCAGGGATTCCTATAGTATATTCCGGTCTATTAAATGGGCATTCTAATATTCTAATGTAATCAAATCGTCTATTTGCATCATTTAGAATTTTCTCAAAAATAGTAATATCATTATTTATCTCAATAATATCATATTTAGATGATAATAAAAGAAAAGGTAAACCTGTTAGTTGTTCTGTAAAGAAACTTCGATTGTGTTCTACAATTAATCTTAATTTCTCCTTTTCATCATCTAAAAGATTACTATATTCAATAGCCTCATTTGATACATCTCCTGGGAAAAAAATCATATCTCCAAGTTTTAATACGTACTCTAACAGTACACGTTGTACAGGCAAAATATATAAATTCACTTTTTCATAACCCCTTTCTTTACTTTAATGGAACAAGACTACACAATTTTCAGATTCCATCCCTTCTGTTGTAACTTCATCTGCATTTTTTCATCCACAAAATCAATAGGAATAGCAAGACAAATCAACGCTCTTGCTCTTGTCATTGCAACATACTGGCATTTTAATCTTTTCTCTGAAGAACTCTTCATCCTTTTAGGTGGTTCTCCACACAGATAATCAAGTATTGATTTCATATTATGTGATTTCATAAAAGTCTCTAACACCAAAGTAGCTAAATGTGTTCTTCCTTTAACAGAATGGATACTACCAAATTCCATATCAACCTCGCGTTTTGTCTCTTCGTCACAGTACACATAATAATTTGGCAATAGTTTTTTATCATCACTATTTTCATTGCTCTTTTCATTGCTCTTTTCTTGATCTTCCACCCATTTTCCAAATTTATTTACATCCTCATTGGGTTCAGTTTCAAATAGAGACAATATTTTTTTCATAATAATAACCATAGACTTCCAATCTTCTTTAGAAATTAGATTACCAAAATCAGCAAGTAACATAAGTAACTTTCTGAAATCCTTTTTTTGTTCATCTGATAATAGTTTCATAATAGCATTGATTGAATTTCCCGTAGCAGGTATATAATTACATTCCTTAGACAATATGTAATGACCTCCACTTTGTAACTTCGTGGATTTACCTGTATAATGTAATTGTCAAACAACAAAAACAGGAATTACCGCATACAAAGGGAGGTCATCAAATGAATTATAACACAGTTTACGTAGGAATGGATGTTCACAAGGAAAGTTTTTCGCTTTGTGCTTACACAATTGAAGCTGAAAAGGCTTCTCACTACCAGAGGACAGAGGCTGATTACAAAAAAGTTCTGAATTATCTGGAGTTTCTTAGAACCATCTACGGAGACGATGCTAACTTCATATGCGGTTATGAGGCTGGTTGCCTCGGTTATACTTTGTATCACCAATTAACGGCGAACAATGTAAAATGTATTATTCTCGCTCCTACTACAATGCTTGAGCAGCGTAGTAAAAAGCGTATTAAAACAGACAAACGTGATGCTGAAATCATTGCCAAATGTCTTGCACAGCATAACTACAGCCCTGTTCATATCCCAACTGCAAAGGATGAAGAAACAAAAGAATTCCTGCGTATGAGAGATGACCATAAGCTGGCACTCAAAAAAGTAAAGCAGCAGATTCTTGCATTTTGTCTGCGCCATAACTATCGCTATGATGGAAACAGTCATTGGACAGCAGCTCATCTTAAATGGCTTAAGGCATTAACCCCTGAGGCTCTATACAAGGAGATCCTCGACGAATACCTGCTGACCTACCACACACTATCAGACAAGCTTGAGCGATTGGATAAACGTATTGAGGAGCTTTCCACACAGGATGAATACAAGGAAGCCGTGAAAAAGCTTTGTTGCTTCATCGGTGTGAAGACACATACTGCGCTTTCTGTTCTGGTAGAAGTCGGCGATTTCAACCGCTTTGCCTCTGCTCAGCACTTTGCTTCCTACCTCGGTCTTGTCCCTGGTGAGGATTCCAGCGGTAATGATCAGAACAGACTTGGAATCACCAAAGCAGGAAACAGGCATGTACGGTTACTCCTAACAGAAGCGTCACAATGCTATGCAAGAGGACAGGTTGGTTTCAAATCCAAAGAATTGAAAGCCCGTCAGTCAGGGAATACGCCTGCGGTCATCGCTTATGCTGACAAAGCTAACGAGCGTCTAAGACGTCGATACTACAAGATGGTACTTAATAAATGCAAGAAACACAATGTAGCCAAAACAGCAATCGCAAGGGAACTCGCATGCTTCATGTGGGGCATGATGACAGATAACATTGCCTGATATAGGGGGTATAACATCACGCTGCTACTGTCAAGACCAAGCCGCCTGTGGCGGTGCTTCGCAGCCTTGACATCATCATCCCGCTGTTATAGTGGGTAATCAAGCAGATGTAAGATGGCTTATGCCACGTACATCTGGCCAATACAAAGCAACAACTGAAGACATCCTGAAAGGGCTTCGGCCATTTCAAGGTTCGAGCTATCTACGATAAATCTATGTCGGCACAGAGCAATCTGTGATCCACGCAATTAGACGGTAGAGCTCACGGCGGACCATTGACCTGTAGGTAACCAATCCACGTATATCAGAGTGGCCAAGGCCGGGAACTGATACTCCGAGGCTCTTTCCGGGTGCCTTCAGAAACAACTAAATAAAGCAGTGATTTCTGTTAATTTGTACTCGACAAGAGTCATTACATATCAGCTTTATTAACTAATCGTCTAAGACCTTTACAAATCCATTCAATCTGCTCCGATTTTTCTCCATTATTCTGAAATTCTTCAATTCCTTTCCTAAAATAATCAATCAAATTTTTAGGAGTGGTTCTCTTGTTTGCTTTTCTAGCTTCATAAGCATTCCAATAATCATATATTCCTTTGGGAAATTGATTATCTTTTGTCTCTTCTTTTTTATCATGAATCATCCCAATTACATGAACGCCTTCTTTTTCATAAGTTTTCAGTTCCTCATCACTAAACGTATCCAATATAAGTTGTCCAAATTCATCTATTACCTGAGCTGCATTCTCCTTTTCAAATAAAAAGATTGTATGTTTGATTCCCTTTTGCGTAAATTCATTGTCTGTACCATCCATTTGAGCTTTTGAAAGAGCAACAGTATTGGCTAAACTTGATATGGATGAATCAAATCTTCTGCTTTCACTTAAAACAAGTGCATTTTCCCTTGGAAAATTTTCCGTTGTATCATCAGCATATAAATTCCCATATATTGCTTGATTACTATCACCAAATCCCTGCCTTATGCTCAACTCTCCATCACTATTAAAAGCCTTTTTGAGCAAATTCCATTGAAACGTATCTGTATCCTGAGCTTCATCTATAAACAATATAGGAAACCTTCTCTGTATAGCTTTAGGTATCTCATCCCATTCTTTCAAAACTTTTTGAGCATATAAAAGCATTTCCCCAAATGTAAAATATCCATCTTTTTGAGTTTTCTCAATAACTGATAACAAAAGTTCATTTGTTTCTTCATTTTTAACTCGCTCGATATTCCCTATATTATCTCGATATTCGCAAATCGTCTCACTTTTATATTGCATTTCTAAATAGTAACGCTTATTTCTTGGTAGTTTATTCCATCTAAGTGAGTGGACAAGCTCCGTATCTATAATATTGATTTCATATCCGTTTGACTTTAACCATGGTAAAGAAACATATGTATCAAAAAAAGAATGCACTGTACCTATAAAATGCGGATACGATAACAATTTTCGCCCAATCTCTGTGTTTCCTAATCGCTCTTCTATCTCTTCTCTTGCCACATTTGTATGCGATAAAACACAGATGCCAGCATTGGAATATGGCCATTTCTTTGCAAGAATTGCCAACTTAGCAACCAATATAGTTGTTTTACCGCTTCCCGGAAACGCCTGTATATCAACAGAATCCATATTTTTTAGTACATTAACTCTAGCAGAATCAAAATGAACTTTTCCGCCCATCATCTCTTCTACCCACAATATATCTTCGTCAGTAATCTCTATATTTGCTAATTTCTCAATTTCCAATCAATTCACCCCTTAGTAACATATATAATTGCACTTATCAAATAATCCGGTAATACCTTTTTCAAGTCTTCAGCTCTGTTTATATATTTCTTTTCAAGATTAATCGCTAATTCTTGTGCGAAATCAGCTTTTGATGCTTTTTTTGAAGTAAAAAAACTATAAAAGCAAGCTGCTCTTTCTTCTTTAGTTTTATAAGCATTTATCTTTTCAATTAATTTATCCTTCTTACTTGGTCTATTCTTTTTTTCATAGCTTACATTTATTACAGAATCAATTAATATTTCCTTCATTTCTTCATCCTGTAGCCCTATATACGCTAAGTCATATTCTAGTGTCCAATGATTGGCTACAAATGTTTTTACTTTCTGTCCATCTGCTTTTTCTTTTATCTCATTAACATGGTTTTCTGCTCCTAATACTGAATAATCAGCCTCTGCTCGCCATGCACGTTTACTTTTCTCTGGCCATGTATCCTTATCATCTGTATATTTTTCATCTATACAAATTCTTGGAGCACAATTGGGCATAATATCTCTATCTGTAACACATGCAACATTTACATCCAACTGTTTATTCTCATCTTTTCTTTGAAATATCCTTGCATATCTTCTCAATCCGGTACTTCTAACATCAACAAGCGAAGTACCATAATCTGTAAAATTACATCCCAATAATTTGGATAATGTAGGTAACAGCAATGCCTCTCCAGGACCTTCTACAATTATTACACTTCTTGCAAAAAACAGATTTGCTTTAGTTGCATCAAGGTATTTTTCCAAATAAAGATAATCATCTTCATCCAATTTTGTCTGCTCTTTCTCAAGAGAATATACTTTACCCGATTTCACAATCACAATGTTCGATAATTTTACAACAGAAGCCAATAATGGCGAATGTGTAGTAATTATAGTCTGTCTATTCCCTTTCTCAGATTCTTCTTCTAAAGATTGAATTAATTTTAATTGTCTTTGTGCATGTATATGTGCTTCTGGTTCCTCAATCAATAAAAAACAGGATTTATTATCTCCTATTGCCTCATTATGTAATAGTAACTCACATGCCATACTCATAATATTACTTGTCCCAAGTCCAACTCTACCGCACATATCACTGGCATCTTTATCTACTGCAAGATCTAATTTCTCCAATAATGCCATCTCTTTTTTTATTTTATTAGAATTTGACCCTGTAACTTCCAATCTTGTTCTTATGTTATCCTTTTTCAAAAGCATTTTTTCTTGCAGTATTGTCGTCATTTCTTCGTTAATTGAATCCAGTGCTGGATGTTTTGCTAAAAGTGTATTTGAAAGATCTGCTATTCCCGCTATGGAAAGATTATGAATATCAATTCCCTCCTCATACTCATCAACTCCTTGATCTACAACAGAAATATGTTGCATAATTTGTGATAGTCTTGAATGTCTTCCAGCCTGCATTTCACTATATGCATCTCTCAAGGCACGCAAGTATGTAGCTCTTAACAATTCTCTTGCTTCTGCAGATGGTGATGGTCCGTTTCCTTCTATTCCTGTTGAGACATTTACCACTGGGCGAGGCGGATTGAATGATGATAAATATCTGCACGTCCAATGTAGATATAAACATGGAATCTTTTTATTTTCATCTTCATATGAGAGGCATTCCAAAAAAGCCCCTCGTTCATCTTCATTCAATTTCTCAAATTTACATGTAATTTTAATTTCTAATGTTGCATCTTCTTTGTAAAAATCTTCCTGCTCCACTCTATACCAGTTCATATCTGTAGTTCCAAGAACTAGTTTTATTGCATCCATGATTGCTGATTTTCCAGAATCATTTTCTCCAACAAGAACATTTAAACCTTTTTTGAAAGTAATACTATGCTCATTTCCATCAAAACATCTAAAATTCTTTATTTGCAACAATGAAAGATACATATTCCTCAACTATCCTTTCTTTTGTTATCCGATTACACCTTATCTTCGTTTTATAGTTTTACAACACTTACAATACTTTCCAGTATCCTGCCTTTTTTGAACCAACCCGCTCTATATACCCATTTTCTCTTAAAAATGATATATTGTTTTCTACTGCTGTTTCACTCACCCCTAATATATTATGAAGTTCTGCAGTTGTAATGTTCGGGTTGTCCCTCATTTCTGAAATAATTTTTTGCCTTCTGGAATTTAAAGATTTCTTATCCCCAACCTTTTTCCAAACTTTATTCCCAACCTTATTTATTCTCTCAAATGGGATAGTAACAACAATGGAATTCTCCCTAAATGAAAATGCATCTTTTCCATACATTTCCGTAATTTTAGGGA
Organism: Roseburia sp.; assembly: GCF_041325975.1. NCBI lineage: Bacteria > Bacillati > Bacillota > Clostridia > Lachnospirales > Lachnospiraceae > Roseburia > Roseburia sp. The sequence continues at coordinate 70,845 of NZ_JBGLEJ010000004.1, forward strand.
CTCCTCGACCAGATTTCTCACTTATATGCAGTTGAAGAAATATCTCGGATAATTTTTCATTTACAGGGATTGATTCTCCTAAGAAAAATCCCTCCATGGTCTGTGCCGGAGCAAGTGTTCCCCTTGATAGTATCTCTATTCTGTCGGAAAATACCGAAATCATAGGTTCATTTCCTTCCACCCATTTATTGTGCAGGACGGCATTAATGACAGCCTCACGAAATGCCTTGTTATCAAATAACGGAACCTCCTTTCGTTCAACGACCCTGTCTGTCTCATCCGCCTGAATCAGGTTCAATACATCTCCATAACGCAACAACTCATCCAAACTGTATAATAAACAGTCATTTCCAAATTCACGTACAGAGAAAAGATTAGAGCCTTTTGTTTCTCCATCAAAAATAGATACACGAAGCGGAAAATGAGAATTATCCGACAGAAGCTGCGCTAATATATTAAACTCGCCTTCTTCTGTTTTTAGCCCCAGATTCTTAATAAACGTCTTTTGATTTAGAACAATACCTTTGGAACCGTAATATCCAAAGAGTTTTTGAAATGTAAGTTCCTGGTATTTTGCCGGTACTGTTTCTATCGTTTCGGTTCTTCCATCCAGTATTTTGAAAAGTTCAATTTCTCTCTTAGGGTAATCTTTCATATTACATTTTGATGATCCTATCCTTAAAAACCTCTTTTCTTTAAATGCCGTAGGAATCTCGGTTGCCGCAGGAATTACCAAACCAACGACTCTCTTTCCATAAATTTCTGTTTCTTCAAAACTAAAATTTATGCTTGGTGACAGATTTCTCGCAAGATAATTCTGATACGGTTCCTTGTTATATTCACAATACTGATTAAATGTTGTTCCTACAATTTCATGGGTTGTATCATTTACACCCCAAATGAAATACGCATATTTTTTATAATGAAAAGCCGCCGCATTTGACAGAGCAGATACATATTCGCCTAATGCCTCAGGCTGAAACCAGTTTTCCTTAAATTCAAACCATTCCTGTTCATCACTTAAGGCACATAAATCTAAAACAATTTGTTTAATATCCATTAGTATGCTCCTTTACCCAACTTTTATTCCCAACCAGAATAATTATAACATGTTGGGAATAAAGTTGGGAATAAAAATAAAAAAACTTCAGATTTTCTTATAAGGTTTCTTCTTTTCCCTTTACCTTTTGTGGCATAGGCTTTTCTGTATCTCCTCCTGCAACCTTTGCTTTCATCACCTCCAGCTTCGCCTTCATGGATACTCTTTCTGCAGGTACATCTGCATACTGTCTGATGCTCTTATCCTGCCCTATACCCACTGTTTTCTCTGCAAGCGGTGTATTCTTCGCCGGACGGTCTGCAACCTCTTTTCGCTCTTTGGAGCTTCCGGCTCATCATCCATATCAATCCCGTCATTTCCCTTTTCATCCATGTTAAGCAGGGCATTCAATGCTGACAGACGCTCTAACTTCTCTGCAAGTTCCGCTTCCTGTGCAAAAGGCTTGGTCACCTCCACCTTTGCGGTTTCAAGCTGATGCTCCACCGTTTCAAGTTTTGTCTGGGCTTCCATGAGCTGCTTTGGCATGGACTCCAGTGCATGGTTAATACGGGAGATATTACCGAGTGGGTCTGAACCGACTTCCAGATTGTGGGAAAGCTGTTCTTTCAGGTTCATTACAAATTTGTGATTGAACGCATCAAAGGTTACTGCCATCTTAAAACCTGCATATTCGCCAATGACCGCAGGGGCATTGACTGTTTTTATTTCCTTGCACATCTCCACAAGGGCTGTTCCGGCTTCTTTTTTATCTGTATAGAGCGTATCCCCAACTTTCATGGAAAACTGCTCTTTGTCCACTGGAAGATTTGCTTTTGCAGTCTGAATATCCGCCTGCATCCCGCTGATACGCTCCTTTAAAATTGTAATCTGCTGAGGATAATGCTTTGCAATGTTGTCCTCCAGACGGTATTTCTGACTGGTATGGTTTGCTTTCATAAGTTTCAGTTTTGAAACCTGAATATCAAGGTCCATCTTTTCCTTGATGTAGGGATTTCCTGTTGCCAGAGCCTTAACCTCCGCATAAGTAAGGGCTGCTTCATCCACATCCTCACAGGAACGTACCGGAGATTTGCTTGTCATGATCTGACCGATGAATTTCTGCTTGTTCTCAATGAGCTGCCACGAATAACTGTCAAAGGTTCCTTCCGTCACATAGCGGAAAATCTTGACCTTTGGATTTTGGGGGATTGCTTTCAGATCCTTGGTTATTCCTTCAATGATGTTACTCAAAGGCTCTGCCCTCTGTCCTTATTCTTTTCCCGGCTCCGTTCTCTGTTCTTATTCTGTGATACCACATCTTTTAAGCGTTTCAGTTTCTCCCTTACGGAAGTCCTGCCCTTTCGTTTCTCATTACCATAAACAAATTCCTTGAATGCCTGTGCTACTGCATCGGCATCCCTGCCCTTGAAAAATACCACATATTTTGGTGGGTCTGTTGTCTTATCCTTCTTGACGGCAAAATCAATATTGTATTTACGAGCTACCCGCTCAAAGGATTTGATATTGCCATCCGTCACTTCGATAGACGAAACTCCCACGCCCTCGCCAACCAGCTTTTTCACAGAAGTTTTACCATGCGTTTTCTGTGCTTTCTGTCTGCGATGGTTCAGATACATCCGCATGGCAGCTTTCAGCACGTTGGCATCCAGTTTAGCGGTCTTAATTACAAGAGCGATTGTTTTCTGTGTTACTTCCTCCTGCATAAGTACCTCCGATCTGCATCTTCCTGTGTGTATGCTCCGCTAAGGTGGAACATACAGCCGATGTAATAAATACCTCATAATTCTCCTTTCCGCTTCTGGACATCGTGTCCAAAAGCAATAAAAAAAGGGCAGCTACAAATCTCTCGACTTATAACTGCCCTGACGCTGTACTGTTTTTAAAGATTCACATTAAAACTGAAATCGACATGTTATTCTACATTTAATCCCCTAAAAGATTGTCCAGTTTCGATTGAGAAAATCTTTGGAGATAAAAATATTTATCAATAATCTTGTATTTTGTATTTTTATTAATTTGCTCAATACAATAATCTATTAGTTCACTTATGAAATCTTCACAAGATAAATAATAATCATTCAAAATAATATTGTTTTCTGGAAAATGTAAATAATTAAAAATGTATTTTCCATCAATATCTTTTTCTATAATGCCATCACCTGTTTCAGGCATCTTAGGCATTATTCCCGCTCCTAATAAAGATATATAATTGGGGTTAGTTCCTGCCATTTTATACTTTACTGATGATATATTATCTAAAACCGCTTTAGCAATCGTATCCTCTATAACAATACGAGGATGTATTGCAATTTCCGATTCTAACTGATATGCTTTATTTACAGCCTCACCAAAAAACATGCTCTTATCTGGATCAACATAAGCATTACCATATGATATACCTCCTCGAAATAGAATTCTTTCTTTGATAAACCTCAAAAATATTGGTTCGCAATTACATAATGCTACCTTGAATAATTCATCTTCAGCTTTACGTTCATTAGATATCCCATCTTTAAATCCGTAAAAGATATATGCGCAATCTGAAAAAGAATATATCTTTCTAAAATATACTGTATGTTCCATATCATTTTTTTTATTTTTTTCAAGTTCTTCATGAAATATTTTATTTATATGATATGTTTCTTGAAAGTCTGTTCTATTTTGACTCCCTAATATATCTACAAATATAACTAAATATTTAGAAAAACCATTTGGTACACTATACATCTATTTATCCTCCACATATTCATTTCTTATTCTAAAGACCCCAAAATGTTATTCAAGATATTTGACTATCGTTAATAAGTACATTCTTCTTGCAACAGCACCTTTTTCTTGCTATAATTCATCTTGTAAAATATAACCATTTTTATACACTATTAGTTATGTTCTAATTTTTCGCCAAAAATTTCGAACATTCTTAATTGTAATATGATTCTGTAGTGTCCCGCACAAATGCTTTCTAATTTCAACAGCATCATTTGAATCATAGTAATAGAAATCGCATTTGTTCAATTTTCCATTCTGTGACAACTGAACAAACAACTGCTCATCATTACAAGCTGACAATCCTATTATATCAACCCTATCCTCAATTTGACTAAATTCTTTTATGCCATATCTTATGTCACTATGCTCTTGACCATATTTTTCAACCCAATACCAAGTCATGATTCCATTGCAATACATATGCTTCCATTCTTCTGGCTCATCTTCATGACCAACACTTATGTCATCAAAGCTTCCATGAATATGATAAATGGGAACACTTCCCTCAAGATAGCTATCCAAATTCGTATCATAATTTAATGTAAAAATCGCATCATAATTAATCAAAAATTTTTTTAATTTATCTGGGAAAACCTTATACAGCTCATTAATTTTCCCTTCATTATATATGGCATCTAATATAATCATCTGCATCAACTGTCGTTCTTGTTCCTTATTCCCAGAAAAATCTTGTATATGACTTGAAAGCTCATGTCCGAGGAAATAGTCTTCTAGACCGATTTCATTAAAAGCCGGATTTGCTTTATAATAATCCCGTACTCTTTCCATTTCCATTAGCAGAAATAAATAACCATCATTCTCAGAAATGTTCCAAGTTCCTTTTATCACCTGATTGATTATACTCCTATATCCATCGAAAAGTTTCATCAATGTTTCAGGTGTTTCTTTTAATATGTCTGTGTAACGTCCTGCCTGTATGTTATTGTGAACACGATCCAATATAGCTTTATTTCCACATACTCCTAGTCCTCCAAACTCTATATTCAGCCCATTTCCTACAATCAATGATTTCATTTCTAAACACCTTCTCACTTAATAAATTCTTTTAAAGTTATCACCTACTACTGCCAATATTTCCTCTTCATCTCCGTTTTTTGAAAAATAAGCGATAACATTCTCTTTTGAAATAGTTGCTTGAAACATATGCGCAGGGCCAAAATTCTTGGCTACATTTTTCAATAAACTCCAAGATATTCGTGGTTTTTCTTCATTAGGATCTTGACTACCACGATAAATTGTAATCTTATCAGGAAATGCCTCATATTTTATCAAATCTTCTTCAAACATTATATCCTTCCTATCCACTCCCGAAAAAGCTTCAATTAAGGTATCCATTAGCACTTCGTCAGTATCTGTAACAAACAATTTATATAAGCACATTGCATATAGTTCTTTTGGTATTATAGTTCTTAAACTAATCAGCTTTTGAAACGCCTTCTCATTTTCCCAATCTTTTTGCAATCGAAATACTTCTACGCACTCTGAATATTTACCCACTAAATCCTTAAAATTACTAAAATCGAGCATCATTTTCCTCCTGCAATATATTCTTCTACTTCTGATATACGACCACTTTTGCCTTTTCAACTCAATATTTTTATTTATTTTGATACATCAGGAATTTTTATTTTGACACTCTAAATCTGACTAAAAGGCATGTGCAAAGCTCCACATATATCTTTCCATTTTCAAACTTTAAATCATCGAGTAACAACGTCTGAAACAAAACATCTCCCACATTCTCCAACTTTACCATTCCATACTCTTTTTCCGTAAAGCCTTCAATCTGTATTCCCTGCATAGCAGCTTCTTTTCTTGCCACGAGACAATGCGTATACAATGCCATGATATACTACTTGTCCGACATCAGAAAGGCGTATGTTTCGTTCCCCTGATATGTATATCGGCACTTTTCCAGATTTTCTTGCGGTATGTCGAAATAACATCTGACCGTTTCCAGATATACATCTCCATTATACTCCGGCTTTAGCTTTTTTGCACACCTTTTGATTGTTGCAAATATATTATTTCTTTCTATTGCTGTCCTAGTTCGCTTGAATATAGGCTTTTTCCCTCGAAGGTCCATATAAACATTATTTAGGATAGTCTTTCCGGCATACTGCTTGAAATCACCTATCCGCAACAAATACGATAGCACCTCCATCAATTTCTCTCTTGACGTAATCTCTTGATACGAATAATTCCCAAATTCAATATGATCCAGTTTCAAAGGGCAACTCCCCTTCGCTATCTCACGCTCCATTACCCTGTTAATATCTCTCATTGATTCCATCTATATATCTCTCCTTCCCGCTTCTGGACATCGTGTCCAAAAGCACAAAAAAAGCAGCTACAAGTATTTCACTCATAACTGCCCTAACGCTGTTACCTGATTATTCTATTCCTGCCGTTTTTGCAAATCCGGTTTTTCTATTCATAAGTTCCTCTTGTTTCTCCTTTGGCAGACACCGGAATATCTCATGATATCCCATTCCTGCCATCGGTGTTCCTTTTGCCAGAAGAAAAAGCTGCGTGTCAAGCCATTCCTCCCACATGTTTTCAAACATGCTCCGACTATCCGTAAAGGTAATTGCATCTTCAAAACCCTGTGGCGGTCTATAATACTGTAACTTGACAAAACCGTATCTTCCCGCATCCACGACAAGTATATTTTCAATCTCATACAGCTCTGCAAAAGCATCTGCAACTTTTCTGCATTTCTCCCTTTCATCGTCTGTAATGTATTTTTCTTTCACAATTAACCATCCTCCTGTTTCAAAACCACACTACCTGCATCTATTTCCTCATTCTTCAGAAAAAATCATTATCGTCTTTACCATTTGCATATCTTATGGTGCATACACGCACCATATTATTATAAGTTTCCTGCCATTAAAATACAAGGTAGGAAAGGAGTTGCCTATATGATTAAATACGATCCCCTTTGGCAAACGCTCAAGGCTAAAAACATCAGTCAGTACCAACTCATTAAAGATTATGGCATTGACAAAGCACAGCTTCAGCGGCTCCGGCAAAATATGGTAGTAAAGACCATTATTCTGAACAGGCTATGTCAGATACTTGACTGCCGGATTGAAGATATTATGGAATATGTTCCAGATGACAAGTAGAGGTATTGTTTATGATTGATTGACAATGCCTTTTTTGTTGCCCTTTTTTCTTTTACACCTTTGGACATTGTGTCCTGCTATTACTTTTATTATCTCCGTAAATATAACGATAATCCTCACAACAACAACAATAATACCACCAATCAGACCTCCAACGATACAATTCAGTGCCAGTATTCCCATACTTCCTGCAATTCCAAAGTTCTTCGGCACAAGAAACAAACACATTTTTCTGATACCATAGGGACATCCTACCAAAATCCAATAAAGAAAATAATCAAACCCATCAGCTTTATTGCAAACCGGATAACAGGTAATCATCCACAGAACAAGAACACACAGCGGAATAATTATTTTAAACAATGCCTTTTTCATGCCAGCCACCTCCATACATATCGTGCTGCACTTCCTGCTGATAATAATGGTTTATCGTTGAGGGTGCATTATAAAGAGCAGTAACCATATATGCCTTGATATTGGTTATTTTCGTATTTGTATCATGCATACAGCCAATCACATACTCCAGATGTCCACTGTTCAGCTTCAGGAATTTAGATTTTACAAGCTCATAAGGATAATCCTCTCCTGCAATCCGGATTGTTGTACGCTTTACGCATACAACCTCACAGATAACCTCAAAAAGCTCCTCATACAAAGCCTTGTTCTGCCAGTCATCGTACTTCATGTGATGCTCATATTCGATGTTATCCTTAATCCATACTAACCGATTATTCATCGCTTACCTTTCAACATTAGCTGTAAGAGGAAAGTTTCTCTAGTGCCATTATTTTTATAATATATTTTCAGGCTTATACATGCGTCCTGTCCAACCCATTCCACTTGCCCAGTCTCTTATTTCATCTCTTTCTTCCTGATTTCCCAGTCTGCTTGTCATTAAGAAATCAATATACCCGTGTACTCCACCGACATCATCCATAACAGGGAGGCCATCTGCAAATATGCATATTGGTTTTCCTTTTATCTCCACTGTTTGAATAATCTTTGATAACAGTTCATCTTGGAGATGATCACTCATATCATACGCTCTGGCTTTCTCTATAAGACCTTCCTCATTAGGAACTACTACAAAGCCGTCTACATTTCCCTCAAATGCTGTGTCTAAACGATTCTTTGTATAATATTTTTCCTCCATGACAATATCAACTTCCCATCCATCTCCATAATCATAATTATATTTTAGAGATTTTGTAATTGGTGTTACTTCGATTTCCTCGTTCACCTTTGCTAGTCTTTTTGCAACAAACTGTACTGCTGCTCTAATATCATCTGGAACTTTTTCATCTTTAGCAGCCAAGACCTCAGTTACCTTCAATCGCTCCAGAAGTTCGTCCATTCTGCTCTCAAATCCCAGTCCAACCTGTTCAATCGTTGCATCCGTCACAGGAATCATTTTATCTTTCTGCTTAGAAACATAAATTCCATTCTTTTTCATTTCCATCCATTCATCAAAAGATGGAGTAACTCTAATTACCGGATTTTCTGTAATTAAACTTTTTGCTGTAGCATTTGCAAATGCATAATGTTCCCACTTACCACCGTAGGAATAAGGTGCTGTATATTTCTTGCGAAACCATGTCTTGATACTGACTCCTTGCTTATAATCATCATCCCAATAGATATCTTCATAATCATCGCATGGAAAGCGAAAATACACACCACACAAATCTATCCAATCCGTTAGTTTCCCATCATATAGAGTTCTTCCATATTCATCCGGTCTATTCTTTCCACCAGTCATCTTCTGAAAAACTTCTTCTGGCAAAAGATACTGATGTAGATGACTGTTCTGCCATCCAAAAGCACGCTGAATCACATAATGCAGTGCATGTAATGTAATATCAGCCGGGACAAGTATCTCCCTAATAATACCTTGCTTTACTTTTCCATATCTATTAAGAACAACTCTGTCTTTAACATCTGTTTCCTCCAGATTCAGGGAAAGACATAATTTTAATACAGAATACTTCTGATCTGACATTTCTTCACTCTCCTTTTTCTTTATTCTTTCTCCATCTAATTTCTTTTGCACCTGTAAAAGTTCATGCTCTGTCATAACCCTTATTGTCCCAGCAGGCTCATCATGCTGTTTACTCTGTCTGACTATTTCATCGAATTTATTGGAAACTTGACTGTCTGCCGCTATATACATACGTCTTCGATAATCTTCACTTTTTTTTGAATTATATGACCGACATTCTCCATAACCAGTTTCCGTTCGTGTATATGGCAGATATGCTTGGACTGTTTTCTCTGATATCACTAACTGCTTTGCAATCTCTGATGTAGTCATCCCTTTCCGAAATAGTTCTCCGACTTGTTCAGATGTATGACTACTCCATAGTCCCTCAGTTATCAGTATCCTCTGAGCTCTTACAAGCGAAGTCCCCACATTTTGTGCGGTTTTCTTTACAGAATTGGTAATCCTATAGTCTGCAATTACTTTTTGATATAATTTTTCATCTTGAACCATATGAGCACCTCCATATCTTAGATATAGTATATATGCGGTTCTTTTTAGTGTCAACCTAGTATTTGTGTTTTAAATTTTGGGCATATACTACTAAATAAAGTCTATGCCCATTCGCTCACATTACCAAATCAATATCAATTACATCATTTGCAATAATTATTTTGTGCCATCTCAATAGTAACATCGGTTAAATCTCAGTTAGAGTCTCGGTTAAAAACAATTTTCAACCGAGATCAAACCAAGAGGTCATCCTAATTTCTTTTTAATTTAGGTTTTTCTTGGTTAATCTTGGTTAAATTACATCCAAACTAAACCGAGCTCTACTTTAATACCCAGTTTGATTTCTGTTGATTGTCGCTGTCTTTTTCGATAATATTTTTGTTTTTCATTGATGTAAGCAAATTATGAATCTTATTCTTCTTCTGAACCTCTGACAACGAGTCTGGCAACTTGTCCCATAATAATCTATCAATTTCTTTTCTGTTTGCCTTTGTATATTGTTTTAGATACTCAATAATCAATGTCTTATAATACTGATCATCTAATCCTTTGTTTTTAATATAACCTGCTTGATCCTCTATGCTTTTTGCAGCTGATGCAGACAAATATAAGCTTCCAAGTCTGCCCTCTACAAGCTTTAATGCTCGTAACCTATCAGCATCTTTCTTCTCAATCTGAATACCTTTTTGCACTTTATCAAGTAAAAATGCATCTTGCAAATTCAGTTCTGGATGATCATATAAAATATGCATATAATTATCATCCAAAGTCTTGCCATAAACTGTTACATCCACTTGAACACCAGATGAAAAATCATAGTCTGGCATCGGAAAATACTTCGCCTTCTGAATATTGTAAGCTCGTCTAATTCCAAGTGTAGCAGTATCAATCATATGAAAAGCTACCATTGCTTCTGCCAGCAACTGATTACGATAAAACGGTGGATTGTAGCTAACTTCCAAAACATTCTCTATTCTCTGTGGAATAAAATCTCCCGGATTAGTAATCTTAATTTTGTCATCAAATTCGTTTACATAAATTCTACCGCCTAATTGGTAATTTGAATGAGCAATACTGTTATTTAAAAGCTCTCTCATCAACCAACTATCATACTGTTCTGTTTCCATAGGAAATAATGTCATTTGATTTGGCATATACCGATATGTCAGATTTCTTACCTTTGCAAATACCTTATCAACAACATTGATAAACGGAATCTTAAAAATAGCATAATCCTTGTCTGTTCCATCCGCACCATAGAGACGCCACATAATACTTGGAGCGGCTGTGAATAAATAGTCAAAATCAGAATTTCCCAACAAAAGCATTGCAGCATTTGTAACCTTGCCACCTATTAACAGCTTCATCTTCGTCAAAAACTGTTCATCTGACATACCGTCAACTTCTTTAGAAATTGGTTCTTGTGCCATCTTTTCCTTGTACTTTTCACGAGCCAACAGAATCGCACCTTGGTCCAGATTATCGATAGTTGCACCTTCTATAATCTGTTTAGACCAGTCTTTTCTTTCTTGCGACCTGATTGCATCAATCTTATACTGCTTTAGAGGTACAAGACTTTCTCCAGATCTTTCGTAGTAATTTGTCTTCCAATCTGTTGGGATACCTGTTGCTGCAGCAGGTATCTTAAACATCAACACACGCAGTTCTTTTCCATTTACAATTGGCAACAACTCAATAATATCGTAGAATGTCATACCATTAGTTGTGTCTCTTGCAATTTCATATTTGAATTTTTCAAGAATACTTTTATCACCTTTCTTATAAGCAGTTCCTACAACATGTTTAACCTTATCCTTTTCACTTACGCCAAATACAAGCCAGCCATACTGCTGATTTCTAAGATTCGCTTCATTGCTAATTGCCGAAAAGTAACGTCCAATTTTATCTGTATCATAGCCACCTTTTGCCTCTTTGAATTCTACAATTTCATGCTCCCAGCGCTCCATTAAATCCTCTAATATCTCATAGTATTCAACATTATTTATATTTTTATCATAGTCAAAAAATTTCACTTGCTCACCTTCCTTCAAATTTATACTGTCAGCCTGCAAATAGTTTTTATTATATACATCTTATTGCTCCTCTTCTAAAGCCTGCCAGGGTTCCAGTCCCATTTCGTGCCATGCTACTCCATATGGTGCTCCACCAGAAGTATATCCTGCAATATAGAAAAATGTGTCATCCTGACAAGTATTATTTTCTACTGCATGTTTCTTCATAGACTGCCTTTTTGCTCTCCGCTGTTTTCTTTTCATTTTCAAAACAGCTTCCTTGGTTTCCTCTGGGGTTTTCTTTCTCTTTTTCATATTCAGTTTTTCAAGAGTAATACCATTCTGAATATCCCGTAATATACGCTCCTCATAGCCTGCTTCTCGCTTATCTACAATTCTGCAAAATTCTTCATACTCTGTTTTAGGAGCAAGTGCTTGTACTGTTGCATATAGTTTTCTGCAAATACTGCTCTTTTCGAAAGCATTTGGCATTCTATGATTCTCAAGATAAAATCTTATATACATGCTATAAGTTTTATCAGCGATAGCACTCTTCTGTTTTTGCTTTAAATCTTGATAGCTTCTATCTATTCTGCCCATTGAAATATCCTCACGCAACCATAAATAATAAACAGCATTTTATATCACAATACCATTACAATGGTCAATCTCATGCTGAATTATCTGTGCCGTCCAGCCGGAATATTTCCCATGCTGCTTTTTAAAGCTCTGATCAAGGTAATCCACCTCAATCTCCTGATATCTGGTGCATGTACGAACGCCTTCCAATGAAAGACAACCTTCCTCTGTCTGATAAGCTCCGGACTTCTTTGTAATCACCGGATTAATCATTGCAAATTGAAATGGTCCTGCTGCCACAACAATAATATTCTTCTTAACACCTATCATGTTTGCAGCCATGCCTACGCAATGGTCAAGATTGGCTCTAAGTGTATCAATCAGATCTGTTACCACCTGCTTATCTGCCTCTGTTGCATCCACCGACTTCTGTGCAAGAAACAATGGGTCTTTTACTATTTTCTTTACCATTAGTTCCATCCTTTCCAGATATCCGGCTGATAACCTAATGTCGACTGCTTTCCATTCCTTACTGCCGGAGTTTTAATTACCTGCGGATTCTCAAGCACTTTTTCCAGCTTATCTTCATCCGTAGTATGTTTGATAAGTGCAAGCAAATCCTTGTCTTTGCCATCCCAGTTGATCATATTCTCCAGACCACCATTTACCTGTGCAACAGAGTTAAATTCACCTTTGCTCATTCCTTTTTCTTTCATGTCAATGTACTGATACTTGATGCCACGCTCCTTAAAAAAACGCTCAGCCTTCTTAGTATCATTACATTTCTTAGTGCCAAATATCTGTATATTCATAATCAGTATTCCTTTACTATCTCTTCATCTATTCCATACATAGCCTTAAAACTTTCAAGGTCTGCCGGACTTTTTATCAGCATAACCTCTTCAATCTTACCTGTTTGTATATCCTTAAAACCTGCAACCTGCTCGCCATTACAAATGCTGGCTTTGATTACAGGCTTCTTATTTTCCTTGTCATAAGACTGAACCACACTTTTCTTCTTAAACAGTCCCATCCTGCTCACCTTCTCTCGCCTGTGCCATCAGCACAAGCTTCTCAAATGACTGTGCAAATCGTTCATCATCTTCACTTGTCCGCTTCTTCGGTTTCTTAATATGATTCTTGACTTATTGTTTTCGTCACGATAGACAAAAACAACCTGATTACCTTCTAAATACTGCTGGTATTGTTTTGCACACTTGGTGATGATGGCAATAGCCTGTTTCTTAGTCATAAACATTAAGTCCCTTATATCTAAATGGTATTTTGGCAAATTTAAAAGGAAGGTTCGTCTGCCGTAGCAGATGACACCTTCCTTTAATGACTGATTTTTCTGTTGTCCGCCAACTGATCGGCACCCGAAGTTCGATAAGCAAACTGGTTTTTCCGTTGCCAGCCAACTGTCCGGCACCCGAAGTCCGGAAAGAATTTCGGATTTTATGTGTCAGTCCACATGATAGGCATATAGCCCATCTACTAACTATAGTATACACAGACGAAGCAAATTATGCAACGAGTTTATAAAGATTTAATCAGAAATTTTCTGAAAGAAGGTGAGAACATTGAAGATAAAAAAAGTGGATGACAAGCCTATGGTCATTCTCACAAAGGAGAAAGCCAAGATTCATTCTCATGAGCCAAAAGGAGCGAGGATAAAGGGCAGTAACATCTATACAGTAGAACGTGGTCCTAAGATTGCTGGAGCAAAAGCAGCAGAAACAACGGGTAAGAAATCATACAGGAAGAGTACAGTCCATCAGGCAATCATTATTTTTCAGATAATCACGCATCATTTTTCTCATTGCTGCTTTTTACGGGCTGTCTTTTCTTCTTGCCATAAAAATAACCTCCAAACTGAGTAATTTTATCTTACATCAGTTTGAAGGTTTACACAAACTTTTGGACGCTCCCGCCGGACGTTTCTTTATCTACGGGCTTATTTTACAGCCCCTTTTTTCTATTATTTTATTTCAGTTTATCGTATACTTCATCAGATACCGGTTCGCACCATTCGTTTTTGCAGTTTTCTCCAGGAACTTCCACTGCAATATGGGAAAACCAGCTATCTTTTTTCGCTCCATGCCAGTGCTTTACCTCTGCAGGAATAGTGATCACCGTACCCTGTGTCAGGCTGACCGGCTCTTTTCCCTCTTCCTGGTACCATCCCTCACCTGCTGTACAGATCAAAAGCTGTCCGCCACCTTTTGTCGCATGATGAATATGCCAGTTATTGCGGCAACCCGGCTCAAACGTAACATTTGCCATAAATACTGCACAGTTCTTTGGATCTGTCAATGGATTCAGATAAGAATTACCGATAAAATACTGTGCAAATCCTGTATTCTCCGCTCCTGTTCCAAATATGTTCTGTTTTTCAAATTCTTCTTTACTTGTAGTCTTCATAATAAAATTACTCCTTTCCGTCGACGAATTTTATCACTTGCTTCCCCACCGGAAGTACTTATAAATTCTACAACCTGAAGTGGACTACAAGTCAAGAATTTTTTACTAATTTACAAATTTTACAGCCGTACCATATGCAATAACTTCCGCGGCTCCCTGCATAACTGCAGAAGATGCATAGCGGATATTTACAACCGCATCCGCACCAAGACTTTCTGCTTCTTCCACCATACGTTTAGTGGCAAGGGCTCTTGCCTCATTCATCATTTCATTATATGCCTTTAATTCCCCACCAACTAATGTTTTGAAACTCTGTGTAATATCTTTTCCAATATTCTTGCTCTGGATCGTGCTTCCCTTTACCAGACCGAGCATTTCTAAATTTTTGCCGCTGATATAATCAGTATTTACTAAGATCATCTTCTTCTCCACTCCTTATCTCATTCACACGTTCTACAGTTACCGCAAATGCTACTCCTGCCAATGCCAGCGGAATGATTATCATAAGTATTTTTACTATGACTGCAATATCCGGGATCAGCACAAATGCGGCAGCAATTGCAACGTAATACACGATCAGAATAATCGCAATAATAATCGGAGCTATCATTTTACTGCAATGTTCTTTCTTCATAACTCCAGCCTCCTTTGTGTATTATCTGATTAATACAATAATACATTTAACAGCAGATGTCAACCACAAATCAACGCAAAATATCCCCAGTCCCAGATGATATCCTCAAAGCTGTTTTCCAGATATTCATAAATATCCTCTTCCTCATATCCCATCATGCGGGAAATCACAACGATATACTCACGTAGATTCTCATAAGCAAGAGCTTCCTGTGAAATAGATTTACCATTCGAAAACTTATTTTCCATGCCAAGCAGCCAGTACAAAAAAACTGCATGCCGGATCGTGGCATATTCCATGGCGATCCACTGCACCTGCACGACCATCTCTTCTATATTGCCCTCCGGTTTTAAACTGTCCGCATATAATTCCATCAAAAGAAATCGGCGCATCAGAGGCTGGTATTTCAAAAAAAGTACTTCAAACTCCTGCCATTCTTTTACAACCTCCTCCTTGATTCCCTGTTCCGACAACTGTTCTGCAAGCTGTGCCACTGGCTCTAAGTATTTTTCATACAGCCCTTCCCTGCGGTAATTTTCTGCAAGATCAAGGAATAATTCGTTGCGCTCCTCAATGGAATACTGCGGGTTCTGCTCAATGTCATCGATAGTCTTTGAAAGTTCTTCGAGAAATCCGTCCGGATACGATTTTACCGCATCATTTACCGGCTCCTTTTCCACCCGTTCGTATAGATCAAGCAGTACATAAAAAATCTTCATCAGATCATGTTCCGGCGTATGTGCATCATCTTCCATCAGCTTCATCAGAAATGCACGTAAGTTCACAAGCGGAGCAAGTCCCCGGTAGGCAGATGCATCCATTTCCCCGGAAAAAGAAATATGATTTCTTTTCCATAACAGATCAACGACCGCCGGACAGGACGGCATCAGGGAATATTCCGTAACATCTTCATTAAATGTATGAAGCTCCCTTGGAAAAATCTGACAAGTCTGTGAAAGTATCTCATCCCCATAGGCAAGGACTAATCTGCACAATTTTTTTTCATTTAAAAACGGACAGTTTTTCTCTTCATTTAACCCTATAACTCTGCTTCCATCCTTTTTTATCACATACTCACTCAGTTGCAGCTTTTTTTCCTTTGTGTTCAGATCCTGTCTTTTCTGCACGCAGCTTTCTCTGTTTCCGCCATTGCTGCAATCAGCCACATTCTGCCTGATCAGGCTTTCCTCATACATCCCGTCCGGTATACATGTATGTTTCCACTTTTTAAAAGTAACATCATCCACCCCGATCTTCCACTCCCTGCAGCATGTAAAGCTGCACTGATCTGCAATACAGGTAAACTCCTTATAATAATCTGGCTGCATTTTCCACATCTCCCTTCTTAAAATATAAAATGCCATTTCCAGAAAGTGTTTTATTGTTATGAATCACCTTCTGAAAACGGCATCTGAATTATTATAAAATCTTTGTCGTCCACTTCGAGCAGTCCCACACTGCATTTACCACATCCTGATAGAAATCAGGTTCATGACAGATCAAAAGTACTGCCCCGCGGTATTCGTTTAAGGCACGTTTTAATTCGTCTTTTGCATCCACATCCAGATGGTTTGTCGGCTCGTCTAAAAGCAGGATATTAGTCGTGCGGTTCATCAGTTTACACAAACGTACCTTTGCCTGCTCACCACCGCTTAGCACACGCACCTGACTTTCGATATGCTTTGTCGTCAGTCCGCATTTTGCCAGTGCTGCACGCACTTCATACTGTGAAAATGCCGGAAATTCCTCCCAGATCTCTTCGATACAGGTATTTTTATTTTCACCCTTGATCTCCTGCTCAAAATAGCCGATCTCTAAATTTTCACCCAGTGTAACTTCCCCGGAAAGTGCCGGAACAAGTCCTAAAATACTGCGCAGCAACGTAGTCTTTCCAATACCGTTTGCACCGACCAATGCGATTTTCTGACCACGTTCCATAGAGATATTAAGCGGCTTTGATAACGGCTCATCGTAACCGATAACAAGATCTTTTGTCTCAAAAATATATTTTCCCGGTGTCCGTCCGAGTTTAAAATCAAACTCAGGCTTCGGACGCTCTGCGGCAAGCTCAATCACGTCCATCTTATCCAGTTTTTTCTGGCGTGACATTGCCATATTTCTCGTAGCCACACGTGCTTTGTTGCGCGCCACAAAATCTTTTAATTCACTGATCTCCTGCTGCTGTTTGCGGTATGCAGCCTCAAGCTGTGATTTTTTAACTGCATAGACTTCCTGAAATTTATCGTAGTTTCCTACATAACGGTCAAGTCTCTGATTTTCCATATGATAAATAATATTTACTACATCATTCAAAAACGGAATATCATGTGAGATCAGGATAAATGCGTTTTCATATTCCTGCAGATAGCGCGTCAGCCACGCAATATGCTCTGCATCCAGATAGTTTGTCGGCTCATCTAAAAGAAGGATATCCGGTTTCTCTAAAAGCAGTTTCGCAAGCAGGACTTTCATACGCTGTCCACCACTTAAATCCGAGACATCATGGTCAAGACCTAATTCCAATAATCCAAGTGCCCTCGCAACTTCTTCCACTTTGCTGTCAATGACATAAAAATCATGCATCGTCAGCATATCCTGGATCACACCAAGTTCCTCCATCATCGCATCCATCTGATCCGGATTGGCACTGCCTAACTGATCGCAGATCTCATTCATACGTTCTTCCTGTTCGAACAGCCATGCAAATGCTGACTTTAAAACACTCTCGATCGTCATTCCCTTCTGCAGCGTGGAATTCTGATCCAGATAACCGGTGCGCACATTTTTTGCCCACTCAACCTTTCCCTCATCCGGCATCAGCTTTCCGGTAACAATATTCATAAATGTGGACTTTCCCTCGCCATTGGCTCCGACCAATCCGATATGTTCCCCCGCAAGCAGACGGAACGAAACATCCTCAAAAATGGCACGGTCTCCAAAGCCATGGGTCAGATGTTCAACATTTAATATACTCATATTTTTCTCCATTTCTATTGTTATAATAATGATGTCAAGGTTCAGAAAACGTCTTTACCACTTACTGTATGTTTACATTCAGCATCTCTTCTGTCTTATGGTATACATGACGGTATGCCGGGAACAAAAATGCATCTGCAAAAATCCATGCGACAGGGCTTGCAAAACATGCTGCCGGGAATCCGAACATCGGCACTAATGCAAATCCGACAAGTGTTCTTGCCACCATCTCGCATACACCTGCAAGGATCGCAAATTTACTGTATCCCATTCCCTGTATCAGGAAACGGACGATATTAACAAATGCGAGTGGAATATAAAATGCGCTGTTGATAAATAAAAACAGGTATACATTCTCAATGACTTCCACCTCAGCACGTTCCACGAAGAACAGCGCAAGATTCCTTCCGGTCAGTGCGAGCACGCCAAATGCAATGACCGCATACCCGATTCCAAGCATGGAACACGCCTTTAATCCCTTTGAGATACGGTCCATTTTCTTTGCACCGACATTCTGTCCGCCATAAGTCGCCATCGTTGATCCCATTGCATCAAACGGACAGCAGAAAAACATACCGATCTTGCTTCCTGCAGTCATGGATGCAACCGCATTAGATCCGAGGGTATTTACCGCACTCTGTAAAATAACACTTCCGATTGCCGTAATCGAATACTGCAGTCCCATCGGCACGCCCATACCACAGAGTGTTTTCATATAAGAACTGTTCCATCTGCGTTCATCCGCATCCGGATGCAGTATCTCAAACTTCTTCCAGCTATAGATCAGGCATCCGATTCCTGATACTGCCTGTGAGATCACTGTTGCAAGCGATGCACCTGCCACACCCAGATGAAGATTTATAATAAAAACAAGGTCCAGTACAATATTCATCACAGATGAGATCACCAAAAACACAACCGGCGTCTTACTGTCTCCCATGGAACGGATGATCGCTGAAATAAGGTTGTACAGATACGTTGCCGGTATCCCCGCAAAAATGATCACAATGTACAGGTATGCCCCATCGATAATGTTGTCCGGTGTACGCATCAGCTCTAAGATAGGACGGCAGAATACTACCGTAACTATCGTCATAACAACTGCAAAAACTGCAGATAAATAAACAGCATTGACCATAAATGCACGTAATCCTTTGTAATCACCGGCACCAAATTTATGTGCCAGGGGAATCGCAAAACCATTGCAGACACCCATGCAGAATCCGATGATCAAAAAGTTTAATGATCCGGTAGAACCTACTGCTGCAAGCGCATCCACACCAAGAAATCTTCCGACGATCAGTGTATCTACCAGATTATAAAACTGCTGAAACAGATATCCAAACAAAAGTGGAATGGAGAAACCTAAAATCAGCTTCATCGGAGAACCATTCGTCATATCTTTTGTCATATTTCATCCTCTTTTCCCTTATATTTCCCCACAATGTTTTTCAAAAATCTCAAAGAAACTGTCTGTCTGTATACCATCTGTGGTATCTAATGTGAGCGCATCCCACATATCTTTATTGATACTGGAATCTAAACCTGCCACAAACTGGTTATAAACATCATCAAATGCCTCTTTTTCTCTTTTTTCCACGATATTCGACTTGTTTGCTTCTGTCAGTTCTTCATTGTATTTATTCAGACATTTGATAAAGTAAAAACCTTTGTCTGTTGCAATCTTAGACGAAGTCTGACCGTTATCGAGATTAAATGCAACCTCTTCCACCTCTTTTGGAAGCTCATCCCGCGCAACCGTGGTCTGTATGGAAGACAGTTCATTATAATTATTTGCCACAGATGCAAAATCATCCCCACGCTCTAACTTTGCAGCTACATCATTTGCCTTTGTACTGTCCGCAACAAAGATCTGCATGATCTCGATCACACGCGCCTCGTCATCACTTACTTCCTCATTCACACTATTCGTCAGTGAATTGTAGAGTTTTTGGGCTAATGCGTAATGCTGGTAATATTCGCTGATATCACTCTCTGTCACATCAAGGTAAGTGCCTTCCTCCTGGGATAATGATGCATAATACTCTGCTGCAGCCTCTGATATTGCAGAAAGCTCATCCTCCGAAAGTGCAACTTCCCTTGACTGTGCAAGCAGATCCATACTGACCACCTGCGTAAGTTCTTCCATTGTAATCGCTTTTATATACTTTACGAGGGAATCATCCCCAAAATCATGTTTCCAGAGATCCACCCCATACGCTGTTCCGTAGATATTCTGGTAGTTGGTCATATACACCCTTGCCTCTTTTAAACTGCAGACAGTTCCTTCGATCCTGAATACCTGACGGTCATTTAATATATTTGAAACCACAATATTTTTATTGCCAATGCGGCATCCGCTCAATAACAGTGACACACCGCACAGTACAGCCGCAACCCTTGTAAATTTTCTCTTCATCCTGTTTACCCGATTTTATGAAATCCTTACTGTTCCATTAATTTTAAGATACTTCTTGCAACGGAAATTCCGTTTGCGGATGCCTGCTGCAATCCTCTTGTCACAGATGCACCGTCGCCGATCGCACGCAGTCCTTTCACGCTTGTCTCAAAATCAGAGTTGACCACTACCTTATTGGAATAAAATTTCACTTCCACACCATAAAGCAGTGTCTCATCACTTGCAATACCCGGGGTTACCTTATCAAGAGCCATTAACATTTCCTCAATATCGACCATGATACGATGTGGGAATACTAAAGAAAGATCGCCCGGTACCGCATCTTTTAAAGTCGGGATCAGGTTATTCCTGCAGAGACGTTCCTCTGTTGTTCTTCTTCCTCTCTTGAAATCGCCAAACGTCTGTACTAAGATTTTTCCATCACAGAGCATATTAGAAAGCTGTGCGATCTGTTTTCCATATTCAATCGGTGTCTTAAACGGTTTGGTAAAGTTTTTGGAAACGAGAATCGCAAAGTTGGTATTGTTTGTCTTTAAATCCTTGGACTTATATGCATGACCATTTACCACAGCAAGCCCGTTATCGTAATACTCTGTTGCAACCTCGCCGGATGGATTGGTACAGAATGTACGTACTTTATCATCAAATGTCGGGGTATGGTAAACCAGTTTTGCCTCATAGAGGTTCTGGTTTAAAAACTCCATGACCTCATCACGAACCTCAACACGCACACCAATATCTACCGTACCTACCTTTGTTTCAATACCATGCTGTTCGCAGATATGTGAAAACCAGTCTGCTCCTTCACGTCCAACCGCGGAAATAACCTCTGAAGCTGCATATTCTTCATCTTTTTCAGTAATGATTCCTTTGACCTTATTATCCTCAATGATAATATCCTTGACCATGGTATTAAATTCCATCTCAACACCCTGCTCTAACAGATGCTCCTGCAGTCTGGAATAAATCTTGTATCCCTCTTCTGTTCCAAGATGGCGGATCGGACATTCGATGAGTTTTAAGTTTGCGTTGATCGCTTTTCTGCGGATCTCACGGATCTCTTTTTCTTTGTCCACGCCGTAAACTTTTGTATCTGCACCGAATTTTAAATAAATATCATCGGATTCTTTTAATAATTCTACCGTTTTATCATAACCTAAAATTTCCGGCAGATTTCCGCCTACATCCGGAGAAAGTGACAGTTTACCGTCAGAAAATGCACCGGCACCGGCAAATCCGGTCGTGATGGAACAAGGCTTACAGCCAACGCAGACTTTCGTCTTACGCTTCGGACATTCTCTTCTTTCGATCGGTCTGCCTTTCTCGATCATTAAAATTTTAAGATCCTTTTTTGCATGGATCAGTTCATATGCGCAAAAGATACCGGATGGTCCGGCTCCTATAATAATTACATCGTATTGTTTCATTATTTTTCCTCTCTTACTTTCTTTCTGTCGTTGTTCTTCTGTACTCTTGCATTTAACACCACTGTTCACGTATACTGCGTGGTCAACAGTGCTTTTCCCCTTACGCTTCCACGATCAGGTATCTGCCATCCGGAATTGAAAACACTTCCTCAGCCTCTGCTAAATCTTCATTGCTCATTCCTGCAATGTCAGCACCCTCATCTTCAAAATAAGCACGGACTTCTTTGATATTTTTACAGACAACTGCCATGCAGTCCTCTAAAAACTCTTCTGCTTCTTCCGGCGTTTCTGCAACTTTTTCTTTCAAAAGCTGTAACTGATTTTCCAAAAAATACTGTACTACCACTTCATCGTACATAATGATCCTCCATTTTCATGTGTAAAATTTTTCACTGCCGGCTTACCATGTATATGGGTCAATTCCAAGCCGGTCAAGTTCTCTGTAGATTGCTGCGACCGGAAGTCCTACCACATTATTATAGTCGCCGTCGATTTTGTCAATATAAATTGCAAATTTTCCCTGGATTCCGTATGCTCCAGCCTTATCTGACGGCTCTCCTGTCGCAATATAACGCAAAATTTCACTTTTCTTTAACTCTCTGACAAAAACGTCAGTCTTTTCGTAAAAAATATGTTCCCCTGCCCTGCCTGACTGATCAATAAATACAAAAGCAACGCCGGTATATACCGAATGACTCTTTCCTGACAATAAAGAAAGCATACGGTATGCATCTTCGTCATCTTTTGGTTTTCCTAAAATTTCACTGCCCGCGGCAACAATGGTATCTGCACCGATGACTAAAGTATCCTGCGGCGTCATTAAATTCTGGTGCTCATTACCATACGTTTTCAACATGGATGCAACTTCTCTTGCCTTTCCGGCTGCAAGTTCCATGACAACATCTTTCGGTTCTTTCTTTGTAATGATCTCTTCTCCCTTTGCCGGACAGATCTCGAAGTTAAGGCCGATCTGTTCTAAAAGTTCACGGCGTCTCGGTGACGCGGACGCTAAAATGATCTGTGACACGTTTTTTCTTCCTCGTCTTTCTATAAGTATCTTTTCTGCTTCCCTGACTTTATGCAGAATTTAATTTTCACACCTGGATCACTTTTCCAAGCCGGAAAGAATACAAAAGTCTTTCCTTTACTTTAAGTGGATTCCCCTGATCATCCGTTTCATTTTCATACACGCGGTTTAATGCTTCTCCATACAGTTTTAGCTGTGCCGCATAGCGTTCTGACAGTTCTTTTTCTGTATCTACACGGTCTGTTTTATAATCCAATAGGACAATACCATCTTTTTCGATCCAGAATACATCAATGATTCCCTGGATCAATGTCAGTTCTTCTGATACTTTTTCCAGAACTGTTGTATGTTCTGCAAAACCAAAAGCCTCTAACTGATCATCTGAAAATCCCATGACAAATGGTTTCTCACGATACAGTTTTCCACTTTTTTCCGCTTCACCCATCCGCTTTCCAACACCTGAATTTACAAAGTATTCCACCTGTGGAATACGGATAAGTCCTTTCATTTCCGGTGTGATCTGCTCATTCTCCAACATACCTGCAACCTGTTCTTTCGCAGACATGCCGGATGAAAACTGATAACACTCCATAATGCGGTGCATTGCCGTACCGCGCAGTGCTCCAAGATTGACCTCCTCGCTTTCCTGCTCTATTTTTCTTGCAAATGCAGGCACATATGGCACAACCTCTTCTGATTTAAAAACAGGGACGGACTCTTCTTCTTTTTCAAATGCCTCCCGCATGGCGCGGTGCTTTAACTCTGACACGGAATATTTATTTTTCCTGAGTACATCATTTTCATATGCATAATGTCTGTGAAAACGCTCCGAAAACTGCTGCACCTTTTTTTCATCAGCCTGCGCAGCCTTTTCCATACAGGCAGACCGGTTCCAGTCATCTTTGATCCGCATTTTCAATTCTTCCTGCACCAGTTCTGCCGCCGCGATCAGGCGTATCTGATATTTATCCTTATAAGATGCAACTGCGGGTAAGATCCAGTCTAAATAACCTGCCGCACTCTCACGCCCCAGATAGGATAAAAGCTCCTCCGGAAACGCTTTTGCATAAGCGATTGTCTCTTCTGCTTTTTTGAGACTTCCGGTTATGATCAGTTTTTCTTTCGCCCTTGTAAGTGCCACATAAAGAACACGCAGCTCCTCACCTAAGTTTTCCATATCAATCTGCTTTGCGATCGCACGCTTTGCGATCGTCACGGATTTTACACGTTTTTTTCCATCCATATAGTCTAAACCGATACCAAGTTCTGGGTGTAAGACCAGACGGCTTCTCGTATCCTGCCGGTTAAAATTTTTCCCCATTCCGGCAACAAATACGACCGGAAATTCGAGTCCTTTGCTTTTATGGATACTCATAATGCGCACCACGTTTTCATTTTCTCCGATCAGATCCGCCTCACCGAAATCCACATCATATTTCTGCAGTTCATCAATATAGCGCACAAAATGAAACAGCCCCTTGTAACTGGTATTTTCATAAGCGATCGCCTTTTCCACAAGCATCAGAAGATTGGCACGGCGCCTGTCTCCGGCAGGCATGGCAGTGGCATAATCCCCATACCCTGTCTCTTTTAGCAGCAATTCAATTAATTCATGAATCGGTGTATCCGGCACAAGCCGGCGCAGTTTTTCGTAAGTAGTATAAAACCGGTACAGCTTTTCCTCCGAAGCATCCCGGTTCTGCCCCGGCTGCTCCTCTTCTTCCTGTTTTAAACGCTCACATTCTTCCAAAACACATTCATAAAACCGTACTTCATTGTCTTTCAAACGCAGTTTTGCAAGTTCTTCATCCGAAAGTCCCCCGATCGGTGAACGAAGCACTGCCGTAAGTGGAATATCCTGTCTCGGATTATCTAAAATACGCAGCATGGAAAGTACTGTCTGCACCTCCACAGTGCTGAAATATCCTGTTGAGGAAACCGTATGCGCCGGAATACCCGCATCATTTAACACAGCCGCAAAACGGTCTGCATACCCGCTTAAGCTGCGCAGCAGAATGACCATATCCGAATACTGCACCGGGCGCAGTTCTCCGGTCGCTTTATCGGTCACAAGCTGCGTTTCCATAAGCTCTTTGATCCGCTTTGCGATCATCCTTGCTTCTAACAGCTTCTTATCATCTGCTGCCGAATCCTCTAACAGTTCATCATCCCCGTCTGCCAGTAAGATCTCTGGCGTAAACATATCCGGTTCTTCTTTATAAGAAGCTCCCGGATAAAGAGCTGCATCCGCATCATATTCCACATTTCCAAGATCACGCTTCATGATACGGTAAAAAATATCATTGGAAAATTCAAGTACCTCGTTTCTGCTCCGGAAATTTTTATGCAGGTCAATGCGCTGCATCTTTGCATCCGAAAGACTGTAAGTATCATATTTTCCCATAAAAAGTTCCGGTCTTGCCAGACGGAAACGATAGATACTCTGCTTGACATCCCCGACCATAAAAAGGTTGTACTCGCCACGTTCTTCCCTAGAAATTGCCCGCAGGATCGTCTCCTGCACCTCATTGCTGTCCTGATACTCGTCGATCATGATCTCTTTGAAATTATCCCGGAACTCCTCCGCGGTCTTTTTGACCTTTCCGGTCTCTTCATCCACAAATATGTTTAGCGCAAAATGCTCTAAATCATGGAAATCCACCAGATTTTTACGTCGTTTTTCCGCTGTAAATGCCTCATCAAATTGCAATGTCAGACGGACTAATTCAGCCGCCATCGGTGCTGTTTTTTTCATCTGCTCCGCCATGATCTCCGGTGATGTAAAGAAATACTGGCGGTTTATTTTTTTGACCGCATCTTTTCCCATATCACGAAGTTTTTTGACAAGTTCTAATTTTTCTTCATTCCCTTCAAATCCACGGGAAGATGCTAACCTGTCATAAGATAAATTGCAGTAGTTCTGATAAAATGCTGCAAAACTCTCACTCTCTGCAATCTCCTGATATTTTTTCAGGTCACTCTCTAATGCTTTCGCATACATATCAGGTCCGTCATCATCCTGTGTCAGTTCATAACCACGCTTTGCAAGTGCGACAAGATCATTTGTTACCAGTTTTAAATTCTGAAGAAAAGACTGCATAAAGGATGCACTTTCCAAAGATGCCGCATCCTCTGTATCATACCCTTCTGCCGCCGCAAGGAGCCATTTTTTCGGCCACGGATAGCTTCTCGAAAACTCATAAAGCTGTAAGATCATGCCGGAGAGTGCCGCATCATTTCTGCCGGACGCATATCCATCCACAAATGCTAAAAATTCCGGTGTGCTCACCTCATAATTTTTCAACAGAACCTTTGCGAGTACATCCTCTTTTAACAGCTTTAACTCACCTTCATCCCCGATCCTGAAATTCGGTTCAAGATCGATCTCATGAAAATGATTGCGGATCACATACAGACAAAAGCTGTCAATCGTGGTGATCTGGGCATTGTGCAAAAGAGAAAGCTGACGCTGCAGATGCTCATCATCCGGCTGATCTTTTAAGGCATTTTCCAGTGCATTTCCGATTCGCTCGCGCATCTCCGCAGCTGCCGCATTGGTAAATGTCACGATCAAAAGGCGGTCAATATCTACCGGACGCTCTTTGTCTGTAATGATCTTTATGATCCTTTCCACAAGCACTGCTGTCTTGCCTGAGCCTGCTGCCGCGGAAACTAATATATTTCTGTCTCTCAGTTCAATGACCTTTTTCTGGTCATCCGTCCATGTCATTCCCATGTTAATCTTCTACCTCTTCCCGGATATGTGCAAGGATCTCCTCACTGCTGTCAAACTTTTCAAACTGCTGATAGGAAAATCCCGGCATCCGCACATCAAATCCACAGATCGTGTGGTATGGACAATAATCACATCCGCTTCTGTCACCTAACAGATATGGCTTTACTGACACATTTCCTGCAAAGATTTCTTTTCCTACATGCTCGATCTTCTTGCGCACATAGTCAGACATCAGTCCAAATTCATAGGCGCTCGCCGTCTTAGAAGCTGCCTTTAAGGAACCATCTGCCTTTAATGCCACCGGGATCACTGACGATGTGCCTGTAAAATCCGTATCCATCGCGCCGTAAATTTCCGGGTCTTCATTGACCAGACCGCCTACTTTCAACTGTTCTAAGATACTCCGCCTGATCTCCTCTTCAGACTCCCCTCCATCTGAATCCACCATTGGATCTGTAATGTGATAGTAAAAAATTCCAGCCGGTTCTGTGTCTTTCCCCTTATATATTTTCTTAGTGAGCTCTAATGCCACGTTCATATAGACGACAAGCTGCAGCTGCAGTCCATAATAAAAATTCAACAGTGAAAAACTTGTATTGCCGGATTTATAATCAATGATCTTTACATAAACTTTGTCATCCGTCTCATAAGTATCAATACGGTCGATCCTGCCGCGCAGACGCATTTTCTCATCCTCACCTAATTGAAACTGCACCGCATCTAACCGTTCGGCGCGTGAAAATGATACTTCAAACCCGCTCGGCACAAATTTCCCTTTCCGTACCTGTAACATCAATGCCCATATCGTCCGTTTTGCCGTTGTCTCCATCCGTTTTAACAGATAGCTGTTTCTTGCATCCTCAAACACATCCCCGATCCCGCTTCCTGCGATCGCATCTTCCATACTCTGGGAAAGCAGGGCATCCTGTGCTTCTTGTGGAATATCAAACCACGTATATTCGGACATCTCGATCCCTTTTGCAAAACGCTCTAACACATCATGATAAATATTTCCCATGTCCACGCTTGCAAACTGCTGCAGTTCACGTTCTCTTAATCTAAGACCATAGCTTAGATAATGTGCAAATGCACAGGCTGCAAACTGCTCAAGTCTTGTCACGCTGTTATCTAACGTATTTCCATACAGAGCCTTCGTGACAGCCTTGCTGATCGCATCATCCTGATGCACACCAAACGCTGCATCAAAAAGCTGCAATGCCTTCTCTCTGTCTCCCTCATCCGATAAATACCATGCCAGAAGTGCCGTCCATGCTTCTTCATCTTCCACCGGCTTGTTTAATCCTTCCATCAGAAACGGCAGGGCACTCTCTGCAGTCAGAACGCCCTCTAACGTCTCCTCCTCGGATGGTTCTTCCACCACAAGCTGAGGGAATAATTTTAAGAGTGTTCCGATCAGATAAGAACGGCGCAGTGCTTTTCCATCCGAATTAACACGGCAGAATGTCACATAAAGCCGTTCGGACGGTTTTGTCATGTTTAAGTACAGGTAAAACTTCTGGATAAATACTTTTTCCCTTGCCCCCGGTGCCAGTTCCAGATGATATTCTGCCATCTTCTCACGCTCAAACTGTGAGATAATACCACCCTGATTTCCTGCTTTCGGAACAACTCCGTCATTGACACCGACAAAAAATAAAATCTTTATATGATTTAATCTTGTCCGCTCAATGTCTCCGACCGTTACAGTATCATTTCCCGGCGGGATAATACCAACCTTTGCCGCCTCAAATCCGGCATCTAAGATATCACTGTATTCCCGGATCGTCATCGTCTCATCGCCCAGCAGGGATGTCACTTTATCAAGCAGATCCATCACGATCTTATAGATCTGGTCGTATTCTTTTGCCCTCGCCTGATTCCCATTTTTCTCAAAAAACTCTCCGCGTTCTTTTAGGAGCTGCTCCATGTCAAGACGCCGGATCAGGCTGTATAATTCAAATGTCTGTGTACTGACGGTGTTTTTCTTTCCGCGAAAAGCCATAAGAAGCGGTTTAAAGTTCTCATAAACCGCCTCGCGGATCTCATTTAACCGCTCCATATCTTCTAATGTTCCATCCGGCATCACAAATGTCCATGGCTTGCTCCAGCGGGATGCCCCACGGATTCCGCGCGCAAGCACATAGTTCTCCAGACGGTCGATCTCCTGTTCCGTAAGTCTGTGAATTGTCTGCTCTTTACATTGTGCAGACTTTTCACTGGTTTCTCCATCCAATTCCAGTTCCATGGATGATAGTTTCCCCTGTGGTATTATTTTTTCAGCAAGACCGCATCTTAAAAACCGGAAAACGCTTTCATACGAAAAATCATATTCGATCATCTCTAAGATTGCACGGATGCACTCAATAAACGGATGAAACAGGATATTTTTTGTCTGATCGATAAAGTATGGAATATGGTACTGTTCAAAGATTTCCGGCACATAATTGCCATATTGCTGCACATCTCCTGTGACCACCGCAATATCACGGTAACGGTACCCCTGCTCCCTTGTCAGGCGCACGATCTCGCGGGCGGCAAATTTTAATTCTTCCCTTGGATTCTTCAGGGATGTGATACGGATATCCGGCGTCTCTTCCAACTGGCTGTCTGTTAATTTTTCATGGTTTTCATTGCTTTTCATTGCTTTTTCCGACACTTTATATCTGTAACTTCCTGCTCCCGGACGGAATAGATTCTGCTCCATGAAATAAAGATCCGGTGCACCGGCATAACGTCTCTTTTCTCCGGTTGGAAGCACGATCGGCTCCTCGACCGGAACTTTACATAATTCTGCCACTTTAAGCAGGGATGCCACCGTTTTTTTACTCATGGCAAAAAGTTCATGCACACCTCTGCACTGATAAAAATCTTCCCTGACATCCATTGTGACAGAGACACTGACCTTCTTTGCCAGTACGAGCAGTTTTTCCATCAGACGGTTCTGGATCGGCGTAAAACCCGTAAACTCGTCTAATACGATCACACTGCCGCAAAGCAGCTTAGACTCTTCTGCCACATCATAGAGAAGCTCTAACACTTCCTCTGCTGTGATATATCTGCCTTTCAAATACTCCGTAAATCCCTGATACATGGTAAGGACATCCTGCATTTTTAAGCGCAGTCCCTCTCCAAGCGGCTCTTTTTCCAGAAATTCTGCTAACGCATCCGGGCGTATATTATACTGCATCAGTTCTGAGATCAGGGATTTTACCTCACCGACATATCCCATCTTATTCATATTTGCACCAAGCACGTTAAGTTCTGCTTTTTTCTGTTCTGCTACCTTGCGCAGGACGAGATTTTTGCCAGTCTCTTCCAGCACGACCACATTTTGTTTTCCAAGGTCGTCAAATACGCGGTATGCCAATCTCGCAAAGCTGAGCACATCCACGTTCATGATCGCGTGCTGTTTTTGTCTTTCAACCAGTTCCCGCTGTGTCTGCATGGTAAACTGCTCCGGCACTATGATCAAAAACTGCTGCTCTTTATTCTCTTTTGCCTGTTTCAGCACGGAATCATACAGAAAATCTGACTTTCCGCTGCCAGAATTGCCAAATATAAATTGTAGGGACATACATTTTACTCCTGAAAATTCAATCTTAAAATATTGTATCACACATTATTTCTTTTGAAAAATGTTATCCTGCGGGTTGGAGTCAAATAGTGCATTTAAACTTCTTGATTGACAAATTGCACAAAGCCGTGCCTGTTTTGTTCCGTTGTCCGAAAAGCAGTCTCGACTTTGTGCAATTTGTCAGCCGTTATGTTGTGAATACACTATTCGACTCAAACATCGTAAGGATTCGGGTGTCAAAAGGTGGTTTTCAAATTTTTCACACCCGAATCCTGTAATAAAAGAAATGCCGTCAAAAACATCAGCAATTACCACAGGCATTCCGATATCTGCGACCAGATAATATACCATAAACGGCACCAGTATGTCATTGAGACCATTCCCGCAATCATTGCCCTCTTTTTCTTCTCTCTTTCCATTTCCTGCCCCTTTCTGCTCTGTCATTCTATTTTGCATGTTAGTCTATTCTAACTCTTTTGTCAATTCAGGAAATTTCCACTGTCATATCATGTATCAGAGAGAATTTGCACCTGCCAGGTTAATTGCCCTTTGCCGGACGCACAACTGAAAGTTATGAAGCAGTCCAATGATATGCAATTCTTGGTGTTCCATTTTTAACATATATAATACCGCATTTCATAAAACCATTCTTTTCCATCAGCTTTTGCATGATTTGATTATCCGCATGGGTATCTGCCCTGATATTTTGAGAAATATTTTTACAATAATTTAAAACACACTGAAACAAACCATGCACCTGACCATCCCCAGCAAGTCTGTGAATAGTAAGATAAGGCTCTTCATTCAGCCAATTCCCATTCTCAATATGCTTATAAGCAGGTTCTGCACCTTTAAACAATGCAAATACCCCATGTCTCCCATCTTTGTCATATATTACCCTGCATACATTCTGACAAATATCAGATTTTATTAGCTCTGCATCCGGATAAAAATGCCCTCATTGTGCAGGATTTCCGGACTTTATCATATAATCCTGTGCATATTTATAAATTTTCATAATCTGTTCAAAATCTGCCATATCAGCATTTTTCACATTCAGCATATATTTTATTCACCTCCGCAACCGCCGATTTACGAGTTTCATGATTCTTTGTCTGTTATATCGCTGAATCATTACAAACAACATATCAAACAATGCTGTCAAAATGCAAACGGAAAATTGACCTCCTCTCCTGCAGAAAAAACAGCCTCTCCTGATGTCTCTGTAACCTTAAAACTTGCGCCATCCCATCCGTTGATTTTGATGGTTCCTTTTACACTTCCGTCATCTGATGTGAAAGCCAGCTCCCCGTTTCCATTGTCAACAAATGTTCCTTTTGTTTCTCCCTCTCTGTAAATGGAGATAAGCGCTTCATCCTCTCCTTCCAGCCCCTGTCTGGTGATCAGGGAACTGTATACGCTGCCAGTCCCCTGATTGTCCACAAACAGACCGTACTTTGCTGATTTTTCCGGCATAACAAAGGATTCCCCCTTTATCTTTGCCAGCTCATTTGCAATAACATAAGCCCTGTTCTTCGTGATCTCCTCCAGATAAGAATTCTGAAGAAGCGGATACATACTGCCGTTTTCTTCGTAAGATCCAATGTGAAGCAAGGTCACTTCTTCCTTCATAGCGATCCAGTTTCTCTGTTCTGCAAGGATCTTCTCCTTTGTCTGCGGATCTGCCAGATCACTGAATCTGCTCCAAAGGTTATTTAATTCCGTATCCCATATGTCGAAAAACCATCTGGATGACAGATTCATTTCTGTCTGTGTCTGGGCTGCCTGCGCCAGCGGCGTATATTTCTTTACGATGTTCTCAATATTCTCCAATTCGTCCTGCAGTGATGCGGAACCTGATACCACATTGTCAACATCCGCTTTGATGTCCTCCGAATAGTCATAAGTAAAATCCGTTTCTTCATTTAATACGACGTCATTGTATTCTGTACTTTCTGTATTTTCTGTGCTTTCTGTGTCTTCTGTGCTTTCTGTGTCTTCTGTGCTTTCTGTGTCTTCTGTGCTTTCTGTGTCTTCTGTGTTTTCAAAACTGACCGAATCTTCCACCTGGGAAGATTCGCTTTCTATTCCTGTATTATTATTTTTTACTCCTTCTTTGCCACATCCGGCACAAAGTCCGGTCATTAATATTAATATCATGCTGTAAATTCTTTTTTTCATGTGTTTATACTCTCTACTTTCTGATTCATTGGGTGTTCTTTCCAGTTTTCTCTATCAGCAATTATAAATGAACATGAGAAAAAATACCAGCGGCCCCGTGAAACTTTGCATAAATAAAAAAGCAATACCTGAATTTAAAATAAACTCAAATACTGCTCATGAAACATCTAATATTGTATCTTTTTAGCCGAGGTATAACATTTCTCTCTATATTTAACCAAACTTGAAGTTACACTGCCATTTCCCATAATAATGATGAAACAAGAACATAATAACTACGACAGAACTGCATATTACATAAAAGTCATTCATTTTTGAATTTAGCAATACTCTTTTTTTTAACTACCTGTTATCCAGCGTGCAATAAAATATCTGATTATAGTCCCAACCGTATTTGTAATAATATCGTTTATATCTGTGGTTTTAAAGGTAATAATGTGATGTATTAAGAACAGATGAAGATTTGTTTAAATCTTACCGAACGGACAGCGTCAAATAACTTCCCATCTGACTGATCACTTTCAAATATCAGAATAATTTATCTCATTTTCCATATTAAAATTCCAAACTATCCACATTTAACAGAAAATACTTCATACCCATAATTACAAAGTGCTTAACTTTACATTTCCATTTCTTCTATCTCTTTTAACATAAATTCTTCGAGTTTCTTCTTGTCAGGCAAATGTAACATATACGTTGAAACAAATAACTGGTTATCCATTCCAGATAAGGCATATTCTACCATCTGAGAACCTTTATCTGTAC
This sequence comes from Roseburia sp., assembly GCF_041325975.1. Taxonomy (NCBI): domain Bacteria; kingdom Bacillati; phylum Bacillota; class Clostridia; order Lachnospirales; family Lachnospiraceae; genus Roseburia; species Roseburia sp. The sequence continues at coordinate 104,071 of NZ_JBGLEJ010000004.1, forward strand.
AAAGCAGTATTCCTACTGGAGGATTATCTCCCTCTATCATCTCATTTTTCTTATAATATCCTACATAAGCATTAAGCTGCCCTCTATTTTCTCACTCCGGTTCCTGTAACAGCCGGTGCAGCAGATGCTCCCTGTTATTGATAAACATTTCCGTCACGATATAGCTGTCCGTCTCCTCATATTCACAGTGTCTTATTTTCCCTCTGTCAAACTGATAGATCTCCGTATCTGGAGTTCCAAGCAGGATCGGCGAATGTGTCACAATGATAAACTGTGCCCCCGCTTTCGCACACCGGTAAATATCCATGAGCAGTGTCAGCTGCCTTTGTGGTGACAGTGCCGCCTCCGGTTCATCAAAAATATAAATACCATCCGGTCTCATATATTTTTGTGCGATCGCTAAAAAACTCTCCCCATGGGATTTTTCATGATATCTTTCAGATGGATGCGCAATATCTGCATATTCTGTCTCTTTGGTCGCCACATTGTAAAAACTTTCTGCCCTCAGAAAATATCCCGACTTTGGTCTGCGGATGCTCTTTATGACTCTTACCGCATTGCATAATTCTGAATGGGAATCATATGTAGAAAAGACATAATTCTTTGTTCCGCCTTCGGGATTAAACCCATACGCAACGGCGATTGCTTCTAACAATGTCGACTTTCCGCTGCCATTTTCCCCTCTTTCGTATATATGGATTATACCCCATTTTCACCTGAAACCACCAGCACATCTTTGCCCTGAAATGCAAATCCGAGTTTATAGATTTGTCCCCGTCCGATGCCTGCCGCGATCAGATCCGCCTCATAATTTTTCTCTTCGATCTGCTTTAATGCATTCGCGGCTGTCTGCTCTAAACTCCGTTCTTTTTTCGCATCAAACACTTTGAACTCCATGATAAATGCATCCTTATTTCTCTCTAACGGATACATTGCGATATCATACCTCCCCTGTCCGCTTTCCCTGTTTGATACGATCCGGTATTGATCTCGCAGAGATACGATGAGTCCTAACACCAGTCCACGATAAAAATTTTCCGGTGTACGCTCCGGGGGACATTTTCCAACATCAAAATAACTCATGGAAGTGTATGCAATATCCAGCAAAATATCATTCAGATCTTCCATGCGGTGTGAGAGCAGTGCTTTTGTAAAATCATTATAAACGGCATTTCCATTTTCAAACATCGCAAGGATTTCATAGCGGAACATTCCCATCACTTCCCGGTTTGTGACCGACATATCGCACCATGTGCTCTCTCCCTGCTTTCCAACATTTTCCGCTTTAATATAGCCATCTGCCAGAAAAAGTGACCAAAAACTGTTCTCGTCACCGTCAAGATATTGAAACGTGATATTTTCATTGATCTCTTTATGAATGATTTCCCCTGCCATAAGCTGTTCAATCTCATGTTTGCTACGCACAGGATGTCTGCGGATGATCTCCCCGATCAGTTTGTTACTGCTGGTATTGATCCAGTAGGACTGCAATTCCCCGGACCTCATATAATTACAGATGGACCACGGATTATACATATCTTTTTGTTTTCCAAAAATAAATCCATCATACATTTCTTTCACATCATGCATCGTATCCATGTTCTGGCACTTTAATGCATCCATTACTTCCTGTTCCGTAAAACCGAAGCAATCACTGTAAGCCTCGCAGGTAACCGTATCCGTTTCAAGGTTATTCAGATCCGAAAACAGCGAATTTTTTGAAACCTTCGTCACTCCGGTAATCAAAGCCCTCGCATAGTAAGGATTTTCCTTAAATGTACTGTGAAATAACTGACGACAGGTACCGATCATCTCACTCCAGTACCCATCCGTATATGCTTCAAGCAGAGGTGTATCATATTCATCCCCTAAAATGACCGGCAGGATCTGGTAGTGCAGATAGACGAGACGGCACAGCCTCTGTATTGCAATTTCAATCCTTCCGGTATCTCCCGCACGGAACAGTTCTCTCAGACTCTTATATTCCTTTAGATCCTCCGCTTCCAGTCTGGTGCTTTTCAGCAGATATCTGTGTGCTTCATACATATTATAAAAACTGTCTGCAATTCCTTTTACCGCCTGTTTATAGTCTGCTCCCTTACAGTTCCCAAAACTGATGGAAATAACAGGAACCATTCCAAACAGTTTTCGGATCTCTTTATCCCCCAGACCCTTAACTTTTCAAAATATTCCGGATGGTCTGCAAATCTCGGATCAAAAAAAGTCTCAACTGTACTAAGAAGTGTCGTCTTGCCAAATCTTCTTGGTCTCGTGATCAGCGTGACTTTTGCATCCCTGTAAACCCATTCTGCAATAAAATGTGTCTTATCCACATAAAACTGTCTGCCACATGCAAAATCTTTAAAATCCTGATATCCGCACCCGGCTCCCGCATTCAGATATGGATTTCGTTTTAAAATATTCTGCAGTCCATCCACATACGCAAGCAGCCGCTTTTTCTCTTCCGAAAGCTTTCCCCGTTCTTCAAACTCTGCCAGTACCTGTTCCCGCTGTGATAGCTTAACATAACAGCTGACTGACTTTCCCTCCACTGTCCGCTGGATATACGGCTGTTTTTTACCGTTAATATTCTTATAAGTCAGTGTTCCCTTCGGCAGTTGTTCTAACCGGTTATCTATCTCTCTGATACGATCTTTCGGATTTCGTATTCTATTCCTCCATCTGCAATCTCATACTCCTATGCATCAAAAATGGTTATGTATGGTTATATCCATAATATAACCATACATAACCATTGTCAATTCGTATCAATCAGTTTTCTTTCAATGTTTCCCTGCAAGCCCCTCCTGCAGCGCATCTAACACACTCTCCATATGGATCGGCTTTGCGATATAACCATCCATACCTACCTCAAGTGCACGCTTGCGATCCTCCTCAAACGCATTGGCAGTCATCGCGATCTCTGCATTCAGATCATTATCCTCCGCCAGAAGAATCTTTTTATCTGCAAGTACTTCCCTGACGTCATCCCTGCGCTGTCGTCTGCGGCTCTCTTCGATCTGTTTTTCACTTGCAATGGAAAGCGGCAGATCCACCGTAGTCTTTGTCCCACCCCCCTCCTTGCTCTCCACCCGGATCGTACCGCCCATCAGGTCAACTAAAGCTTTTACGATCGGCATGCCAAGTCCGGTTCCGACAACTTTGGTCTCAGTGCTTGTCCTCTCCCGGGCAAATTCTTCAAATAGATGTGGCACTGTTTTATACATCATCTTTTATTCATGCTGACAGATCTACGTCTGAGCATACTGCCTGTTACTTCACAGAAAAACAATACTTTGTCTGAGAATGATAAGTTTCTCCCACATGTAAAACCGGGGATTTAAAATTCGGTTCATTCACTGCATTCGGAAAATACTGTGTTTCCAGACAGAATGCGTGGCGAGAATCATAGGATGCACCGCCTTTTCCTGTCTGTTTCCCAATGAAATTTCCAGCATACAACTGGATACCGACACAGTCCGTATAGACATCCATGCAGATACCGGATTCCTCTGATCTTGCGCGGGCTGCAAGCTGCATTGTCCCATCAGCCTTATCTAAGACAAAATTATGGTCATAGCCGCCGACAAACTTAAGCTGTTCAAAGTCTGTGCTGATATCCTCACCGATCTTTTTCATCTTACGGAAATCCATCGGTGTTCCGGCAACCTTTTCCACATCACCGGTCGGGATCGCCTCTCCATCTTTTACCGGAGTATAATAGGAAGCTAAAATTTCAAGTTCCTGATCTTCCATGCTGCCGGAATCATGACCATTCAGATTAAAATAAGCGTGATTTGTAAAGTTTGCAACCGTATTCTGATCCGCAACTGCCTCATATGTGATTGCAAGTGCATTGTCCTCCGTTACTGCATAAGTAACTTTCGCAGTCATATTTCCCGGAAAATCCTGTTCTAAGTCCTTACTCAGATAGGAAAACGTGATCTCATTTTCCTTCTGCTGCTCCACACTCCAGATGACAGCGTTAAAACCGTTTTTCCCACTGTGCAGGTTATTTCCGTTGTCATTTTTTTCAAGCGGGTACTCTTTGCCATCTAAAACAACTTTTGCTCCGCCGATACGATTTGCATTACGACCGATCACTGCTCCAAAATAACACGTATGTTCCTGATACTCCTCTGGTGTATCATACCCTAACACTACATCCCGTTTTGCACCGTTTTGATCCGGCACAAGCACAGATATGATCGTTGCCCCAAGATCTGTCACAGAAACTTCCATACCATTTTCATTTTTCAACAGATATTTCGTAACAACTTTTCCTTCTTTTGTCTTTCCAAACTCGACACTGTTCATGCTATTTTAATCCTCATTTCCTGACAGCTTTATTTCTGTCATTTTTAATTCTGACCGTAGTATGCATTTGCGCCATGTTTGCGGTAAAAATGCTTTTCTTTGATACAATCCGGTGCCGGAAGTACTTTCGGATTCAAAAGTTCTGTATTCTTTGCCATCTTCGCAACTTCCTCTAACACAACTGCATTGTGCACTGCCTCTGCCGCATCTTTTCCCCAGGTAAACGGTCCATGATTCTTGCAGAGTACCGCCGGCGTATACATCGGTTTGATGCCTCTTGTCTCAAAGGTCTCGATAATGACTAACCCAGTGTTTTTCTCGTAAGCTTCCTTGATCTCCTCCGGTGTAAGATTTCTTGCGCACGGAATCGGGCCAAAAAAGTAATCTGCGTGCGTGGTTCCATAGAGAGGAATGTCTCTTCCTGCCTGCGCCCATGCCACAGCCTCCGGAGAATGTGTGTGCACGATTCCACCGATCTCCTCATATTTTTTATAAAGTTCAATATGCGTTGCCGTATCGGATGACGGTTTGTATCTTCCCTCGATCTTATTGCCATTTAAATCCATGACAACCATATCATCCGGAGATAATGCATCATAATCCACACCACTTGGCTTGATCACAAAATATCCGCTTTCCCTGTCGATCCCGCTGACATTTCCCCATGTATAGGTGATCAGTCCGCGGCGCGGCAGTTCCATATTCGCCTCATAGACCTGTTTTTTTAATTCCTCTAACATGCTTTCTGTTCCTCCATAATACGTTTTGCAATGCCCTCTGCATCCAGTTCATATTTATGAAGCAGTTCTTTCGCAGGACCTGACTCTCCGAATACATCATTTACACCGATCCTCGTTATCTTAGTCGGACATTTTTCACCGAGCAGCTCTGCAACTGCACTGCCAAGTCCTCCAATGATAGAGTGTTCTTCCACCGTATACACACGTCCTGTCTGTTTTGCTGCTTTTAAGACCAGTTCTTCATCTAATGGTTTGATCGTATGGATATTGATGACCTGTGCATCAATACCATTCTCTGCCAGTGTTTCTGCTGCTTTTAATGTTTCTGATACGCAAAGCCCTGTCGCAAAGATCGTAATGTCTTTTCCTTTTCGGAGTTCCACACCTTTACCGATCTCAAACTTATATTCCGGATTGTCATTGATGACCGGAACTGCCAGACGTCCAAAACGCATATAAACAGGACCTACATATTCATAAGCCGCACGTACAGCAGCCTTTGCTTCCACGTCATCACTTGGATTGATAATGACCATGCCGGGAATCTCACGCATCAGACCGATATCCTCGTTACACTGATGTGTCGCTCCATCCTCACCTACTGAGATACCTGCATGTGTTGCACCGATCTTTACATTCAGATGCGGATAACCAATGGAGTTGCGCACCTGCTCATAGGCACGTCCTGCCGCAAACATGGCAAATGTGCTGACAAACGGCACTTTTCCACATGTAGAAAGTCCTGCTGCAATACCTGTCATATTTGCTTCTGCGATACCACAGTCAATATGGCGCTCCGGAAATGCTTTTTTAAAAATACCTGTCTTGGTAGCTGCAGCGAGATCAGCATCAAGTACAACCAGATTTTCTTTTTCTTTTCCAAGTTCAGCTAATGCGTTACCATAACTTTCTCTGGTCGCGATCATCTTTACTTCTGACATAATGCTTCACCCGCCTTTCCTAATTCTTCCATTGCAATCGCATATTCCTCATCGTTAGGTGCCTTTCCATGCCAGCCTACCTGACCTTCCATGTAAGAAACACCCTTACCTTTTAAGGTGTGTGCAATGATCGCTGTCGGCATGCCTTTGGTTTCCTTTGCCTCTTTAAATGCTTCTGCAAGCTGTGCAAAATCATTTCCGTCTGCAACCTGGATCACATGAAAATTGAAAGCCTCAAACTTTTTGTCAATTGGGTCCGGTGAACATACCTCATCAAGTGTTCCGTCAATCTGCATGTTATTATTATCAACGATCACTACCAGATTATCGAGTTTGCGGTGTCCGGCAAACATAGCTGCTTCCCATACCTGTCCTTCCTCAATCTCTCCGTCACCTAAAAGTGTGTAAACACGGTAATCTTTGTTGTCCATTTTCCCTGCAAGCGCCATTCCGACCGCGCAGGAGATTCCCTGCCCTAAAGAACCGGAAGACATATCCACACCCGGGATATGTTTCATATCCGGATGTCCCTGTAAATAGGAGCCTGTATGGCGCAGCGTCTCTAAATCTTTCACCGGAAAATATCCGCGGTTTGCCAGAGTGGAATAAAGTCCCGGTGCCGTATGTCCCTTCGATAAGACAAAACGGTCACGATCCTCTTTCTTCGGATCTTTCGGATCAATATTCATCTCTTCAAAATATAAATATGTAAAAATCTCTGTCGCTGAAAGCGATCCCCCCGGATGCCCGGATTTCGCAGCATGTGTCGCAGTTACAATGCCCTTGCGCACCTCGACTGCTGTCTGCTTTAATTCATCGATAGTCATTGATACCCTCCTGTAATTTTTTCATATACTCTGCGAAACTCATCTTGAATTATTTATACGTTGGAAGTATGGACAGATTTAATGAAGGCACGCTCTCGCTGCCTGTCGCTCGCAGCGGATACTAAGCGAGTAAAATACACCCGCTAAGTACCGGCGGCTCCCCAGCACCTTCTTATAAATCTGTCCATACTTCCAACTGCCTTGAGTCATCAATGAGTTTCGCGGTGATTTGTATTAGTCACCGAATACAGCAAAGCCGTCTATATATATTTCAAAATTTTTTTACTCTCCGAAGACGTCAGAGCGGTTTCTATAGTCTTTTTGTAAAACCTTAGTCACCAAAAACCGCAAAGCCGTCTATATATATTTCAAAATTTTTTACTCTCCGAAGACGTCAGAGCGGTTTCTATAGTCTTTTTGTAAAACCTTAGTCACCAAAAACCGCTCTATAGTCCTTCTGGAATTTTTCGATTCCGGCATCAGTCAACGGATGTTTTGTCATCTGGACGATTACGTTGTATGGTACAGTTGCGATATGTGCACCTGCCAATGCGCAGTCAGTTACGTGGATCGGGTTACGGATGGATGCAGCGATGATCTCTGTCTCAAGTCCATAGTTATCGAAGATCTGAACGATATCCTGGATCAGGTCGATGCCTGCCGTGCTGATATCATCTAATCTTCCAAGGAACGGAGAAACATAGGTTGCACCTGCTCTTGCTGCAAGGAGTGCCTGGTTTGCTGTAAAGATCAGTGTTACATTGGTTTTAATTCCCTCTGCTGAAAGAACTTTTACAGCTTTTAATCCTTCTACTGTCATCGGAATTTTTACAACCATGTTCGGATGGATTGCTGCGATCTCACGTCCCTCTTTGATCATACCTTCCGCATCAACTGTTGTAGCTTTTACTTCGCCGCTGATCGGTCCGTCTACGATTGATGTGATCTCTTTGATTACTTCATTGAAATCTCTTCCCTCTTTTGCGATCAAAGACGGGTTGGTGGTAACACCACAGATCACTCCCATATCATTTGCTTTACGGATATCCTCTACGTTTGCTGTGTCAATAAAAAATTTCATAATACACTTCTCCTTCTTTGTGTGCACGTGCACGTATTTTGTTTTCTATATGATAGTCTCTTTTATATAAAAATTCAACCGTATTTTAATGTTTTCATGATTTTGCACAACTTTTTTGCGTGCATGTGCACACTTTTCACAAAACAATTTTTTCATCATAAATATACACATGCATGTTATTGTTGTTTAACGGTAAAACAGTTCCCCAATCTGCAGATCACGTTTAAAATCACGGATCTTCGTATCTTTGTCAATATAAACAGCTTCAATTCCCATTGCATTTGCCCAGTCACCCATCTGCTCTGCAGTCAGATCGTAAGTAAATGCCGTATGATGTGCGCCGCCTGCAAGAATCCATGCCTCTGCACCGGTATAAAGATCCGGCTGTGGTGTCCAGAAATTAGTTGCTACAGGAAGTTTCGGCATTGGTTTTTCCACTTTTTTGCAGTCCACATCATTGATGATCAGACGGAAACGGTTGCCAAGATCGATCAGGGAAGTTGCAATACCTTTTCCTTCTTTGGATGTAAATACCAGTCTTGCAGGATCTTCTCTGTCACCCATGGAAAGCGGCTGACATTTGATACTGATCGGACCATCAGCGATTGACGGACAGATCTCTAACATATGTGCCTCTAAGATACCCTCTTTGCCTTTGACAAAGTTGTAAGTGTAATCCTCTAACATAGAAGTTCCCTTTGCATCTTTTTTGCCCTCGGTCATGATCTTCATCAGACGTACCATTGCAGCAACTTTCCAGTCCCCCTCCGCACCAAAACCATAACCTTTTTCCATCAGTCTCTGGATTGCAAGTCCCGGAAGCTGTTTTAAGGCACCAAGATCACCAAAGTGGGTTACGATCGCCTGATAATTCTTTTCGTCTAAGAAACGCTCAAAACCAAGTTCGATCTGTGCCTGAACGGCAACATGACGTCGAAATTCTTCCGGATCGCGTCCCTCTAACAAAATGTCATATTTATCGTAATATTCATCGACCAATGCATTGGTATCGGATTCAGATACTGCTGCAACGGACTCTGCGATCTCATTGACCGGATATGCATCGACTTCCCAGCCAAATTTCAACTGTGCTTCCACTTTATCGCCTTCAGTTACCGCAACATTTCTCATATTGTCAGCAACACGCATCACACGGATATGGCTGCTCTCGATCACGCCGACTGCCGTGCGCATCCAGGAAGCGATTTTTTCCTGTACTGCCGGATCAGACCAGTGTCCGACAACTACTTTACGTTCAATTCTCATACGGGTTACGATATGACCGTACTCTCTGTCACCATGTGCAGACTGGTTTTCATTCATGAAATCCATATCGATGGTATCATACGGGATTTCTTCATTGAACTGGGTATGTAAATGTAATAACGGCTTTCTGTATTCCTGTAATCCTAAGATCCAGGATTTTGCCGGCGAAAATGTGTGCATCCACGTGATCACACCTGCACATTCCTCATCCATATTTGCCTCGTTAAAAGTCTTTCGGATCAGTTCATTTGTGATCAGTGTCGGTTTCCAGACAACCTCATAAGGAAGTACCCCGGATTCATTTAATTTTGCAACAATGATCTTTGCATGCTCTGCCACGTGTTCTAAGCACTCATCCCCATATAGATCCTGTGATCCGGTACAAAACCAGAATTTGTAATTTTTTGTTTTTAACATGTGTAAATATCCTCCTGATATAATTTTTATAAGATCGGCATCGTCTCTACGGCTGCCTTTTCTGCTTCCAGTGTCTTTTTATAACTTTCAATATAAGCATCGAATCCTGCCACATCCAAAGGATCCGGTTCCATGACAGTTCCTGTTTCCCCGTTAAAGATCCGTTCAGATAAGTACTGCTCTAATGTTTCACCCTCTTTTTTGTGAACCATGTAAGATGCAAGCAGTGCCATGCCCCACGGACCACCCTCACCTGCAGTCTCCATAACCGCTACCGGTGCATCCATAGCCGCTGCAAGGATTCCCTGTCCGACTCCTTTTGTCTTAAACAGTCCTCCATGACCGTAAATACGGTCTACTTTTACTTTTTCCTCTTTTAACAGGATATCAAGACCGATCTTTAAAGTGGCAAGTGATGCATAAAGATTGCTTTTCATAAAGTTTGCCAGTGTAAAATGTGCGTCCGGTCTGCGCACGAAAAGCGGACGTCCTTCATTCAGACCGGTTACCGGTTCGCCGGAAAAATAATTGTAGGAAATCAGACCTCCGCAGTCTTTATCTCCCTCTAATGCTTTCCGGTAAAGTGTTCCAAACAATTCGTTCATGTCCGGTTTTAATCCGAATGCTTCCGCAAATTCTTTAAAAAGTCCAACCCATGCATTCAGATCCGATGTACAGTTGTTGCAGTGAACCATTGCAACAGTGTCTCCAGATGGCGTAGTCACCATATCCAGTTCCTCATGCACATTCTTTAAATCTTCCTCAAGAACAACCATTGCAAACACAGAGGTTCCGGCTGATACGTTTCCTGTGCGTACTGCAACGGAATTAGTTGCTGCCATACCGGTTCCGGCATCTCCCTCCGGCGGGCAGAGCGGAATGCCTGCGGAAAGATTACCGCTCTTATCTAATAATTTTGCCCCCTCAGCCGACAATGTTCCTGCTTTTTCTCCTGCAACCAGAACTTTTGGTAAAATATCACGAAGCTTCCACGGATATCCCTTCGGTGCCACAAGCGCATCAAATTTATCGATCATCGCCTGATTGTAATCTCTTGTCTTCGCGTCGATCGGGAACATACCGGATGCCTCCCCGACACCGAGTACTTTTTCGCCTGTCAGTTTCCAGTGAATATATCCGGCTAACGTTGTAAAATATGAAATACTGCTTACGTGTTCTTCTCCGTTTAAGATCGCCTGATATAAGTGTGCGATACTCCAGCGCTGCGGAATATTAAATGAAAACTCCTTTGTCAGTGCTGCAGCTGCCTCCCCCGTGATCGTGTTGCGCCAGGTACGGAATGGTACCAGCAGCTCCTCATCTTTATCAAATGCCATATAACCATGCATCATGCCGGAAAATCCGATCGCTGCGAGTGATTTGATCACTGTATCGTATTTTTCCTTTACATCCTCTGTTAATTTGCCATAACAGTCGGTAAGTCCCGTCCAGATATCGTCCAGACTGTATGTCCAGATTCCTTCCTCTAAACGGTTTTCCCAGTCATGTGCACCGGATGCGACCGGCTCCCCTGCCTCATTCACGAGAACCGCCTTGATCCTGGTTGAACCGAATTCAATCCCCAGTACCGCTTTTCCGGCTTCAATCGTCTGCTTTGCGTTACTCATTATCCCTTCTCCTTTCAGATATAAACCACTTCTTCTATACTTTCAGCATACAACTTGTATGCATGTGTTAACAAGTTGTTTTTTCTTAAAATACCACTTTATAAAATCTCTATAAATTCGCTTTGTTCCTGACCATGTATGGTATAATGTATTAAGCTATGAGCAGTGCCAGATAAGAAGGAACACTGCGGAATAAAATACAGACCAGCACGAACTAATCACAACGTAAAAAGAAAGAGATTTTCCCATGCCATCAGAACATAAAACAAATGAAACCATCAAATACAAACTTGCCACCGCAATGAAAGAATGCATGAAATCCGCCTCCGTAGAGAAGATCACCGTCACGGAGATTGTGGAGACCTGCGGCGTGACACGCCAGACCTTTTACCGGAATTTTAAGGATAAGTATGACCTTATCAACTGGTATTTTGATAAAATTTTACTGGAATCTTTCGAACATATGGGTGAAGGGAAAACTGTGTATGAAGGACTGGTAAATAAATTTCATTATATCCAGCAGGAAAAGCTCTTTTTTAAAGCAGCTTTTAAAAATGACGATCAGAATTGTCTGAGAGATCATGATTTTCAACTGATCTGTGCATTTTACGCCGAACAGCTTGAGACGCGCATGGCGTGCAGACTTTCCCGTCAGCTGCAGTTTCAGTTAGAAATGTACTGCCAGGGTTCCATTTATATGACCGTACAGTGGGTGCTTGGCTATCGCAAATGTTCTGCCGAAGAACTCGCACATGCCCTTGCATCTGCCATGCCGGAAGAACTGCAGACTGTATTTCATAAATACGGGTTGGTTTGATGCAGGAAAATGTTACATTCATAAACATTTCTGTTACAAAAAAACCTTCCAGGCAAAACAATTATGCCTGAAAGGTTTTCTTTTACTTATGACAATATACGAATCATAAAGCGTACATTCTATGATTTCACCGCTGCAATTACATCAGTTTCCGGAAAAGATTCTTCAGATCTTCCACACTGGCATCTTTCGGGTTACCTGGAGCACATGCATCTGCATGAGCAGATTCCGCAAGGAAATCAAGGTCTTCTTCTTTTAATGACTCAAGTTTTGTCGGGATTCCGACATCCACAGAAAGTTTCTGTACCGCATCAACTGCAGCTTTACGGTATTCTTCCACTGACATATCATCCACACCTTTGACTCCCATTGCACGGGCGATCTCACGGTATTTTTCTCCGGTACAGTCAGCGTTGTATTCCATAACGATCGGAAGCATCATCGCACATGCCACACCATGTGGTGTATCATAGACAGCACCTAAGGTATGTGCCATGGAATGAGCGATTCCAAGACCTACGTTAGAGAAGCCCATTCCGGCAATGTACTGTCCAAGTGCCATTCCCTCACGTCCCTCTTTCTTATTATCCACTGCATCACGCAGAGATCTTGAAATGATCTCGATTGCTTTCAGATGGAACATATCTGTCATTTCCCATGCAGCCTTAGTTGTATATCCCTCGATTGCATGTGTCAAGGCATCCATACCGGTGGAAGCTGTCAGTCCTTTTGGCATGGAGGACATCATATCCGGATCAACGATCGCGATCACCGGCATGTCGTGCGGATCAACACAGACAAATTTTCTCTTTCTCTCCACATCCGTGATAACGTAGTTGATTGTAACTTCTGCTGCTGTACCAGCGGTTGTAGGTACTGCAATGATCGGTACACATGGTTTTTTCGTAGGAGCAACGCCTTCAAGACTTCTGACATCCTCAAATTCCGGGTTCGCGATAATGATTCCGATCGCTTTGGAAGTATCCATGGAAGAGCCGCCTCCGATCGCGATCAGATAATCAGCACCTGCTTTCTTAAATGCCTCTACACCATGCTGTACGTTCTGGATCGTAGGATTTGCTTTGATATCAGAATAGATCTCATAAGCAAGTCCGTTTTTATCCAGAATATCTGTTACTTTTTTTGTGACACCAAATTTGATCAGGTCAGGATCTGAGCATACAAACGCTTTTTTGAATGCACGCGCTTTTGCCTCTGTTGCGATCTCCTCGATTGCTCCTGCTCCGTGATAAGATGTTTCGTTTAACATAATTCTGTTTGCCATAATAATCTTCTCCTTTTCCAATACTTATGATACTTTGATTGTAACAGGACGAAATCTTATTTGTAAGTGACAAAACAGTGAAATTGTAACAAAAAAATAAAAATCCCGCCGGAACTTCCAGCAGGATTTTCATTTACTTATTTTCTGATCGGATTATACATTGATCTCAGCTTTTACTCCAAGCTCTGCTGCATTGGCATCTAAGATCGGTTTTACCACATTTGCGATAAACTTATCTACCTGGATCGGTGCACGTCCCACATATTTTGCCGGATCCATCGTTGACTGAAGTTCCTCTAATGTCAGGTTAAACTCTGGATCTGCTGCGATCAGTTCAAGCAGATTGTTGTCTTTTCCTTCTTCTTTGACAGTCTTGCCCGCCTGCATGGATAAAGTACGGATCTTCTCATGCAGCTCCTGACGGTTGCCGCCATTTTTTACAGCATCCATCATAATGTTTTCTGTTGCCATAAATGGAAGCTCTGCCATTAAATGTTTGGTGATGACTTTATCATATACGACTAATCCATCTACTACATTTAAGCACAGGTCTAAGATACCATCGATCGCAAGGAATCCTTCCGGAATGGAAAGTCTCTTGTTTGCGGAATCATCTAAGGTACGCTCAAACCACTGTGTTGCAGAGGTGATCGCCGGGTTTAATGCATCGATCATGACATAACGTGATAAAGATGCAATACGCTCAGAACGCATCGGGTTGCGTTTATATGCCATAGCGGAAGATCCGATCTGGTTCTTTTCAAACGGTTCTTCTACTTCTTTTAAGTGCTGTAACAGGCGGATATCATTTGACATCTTATGCGCACTTGCCGCAATGCCTGCAAGAATATTTGCAACTCTGGTATCTACTTTTCTGGAGTAAGTCTGTCCGGAAACTGCGTAACATTCTTTAAATCCCATCTTTGCAGCGATCATCGGATCGATCTTATCGATCGTCTCCTGATCTCCGTCAAACAGTTCTAAGAAACTTGCCTGTGTTCCGGTTGTTCCTTTTGAACCAAGCAGTTTCAAAGATCCCATGACATACTCAAGATCCTCAAGATCCATGATAAATTCCTGTGCCCACAGTGTCGCACGTTTTCCAACGGTCGTCGGCTGTGCAGGCTGGAAATGGGTAAATGCCAGTGTCGGCAGATTTTTATAGGTATCTGCAAATTTTGCAAGTTCTGCAATAACATTGACCAGTTTTTTATGAACTAATTCCAATGCTTCACGCATTAAAATAATATCTGTATTGTCTCCAACATAACAGGAAGTTGCTCCAAGATGGATGATTCCTGCCGCTTTCGGGCACTGCTGTCCGTATGCATATACATGACTCATAACATCATGGCGAACCAGTTTCTCACGCTCTCTTGCGACATCATAGTTAATGTCCTCGGCATGTGCCTTTAACTCGTCGATCTGCTCCTGTGTAATGACCGGCTTTCCATTCTCGGAAAGTCCTAACCCCATCTCTGTCTCAGCTAATGCGATCCATAATTTTCTCCATGTACGGAATTTTTTATCCTGTGAAAAAATATACTGCATCTCCTTGCTGGCATAACGCTCAGATAATGGACTTGTATATCTGTCTGTACTCATTTCTATTCTCCTTAATAGTGTTTAATTATCTCTCAAAATCGCCGCGGATGTCTTCTTTTGGCGGCTCCATCGGATAAGTACCGGTAAAGCATCCCTTACAGATGTTTAATCCGCCAACCATCTCCTCTAAACGCTCAATCCCAAGGTAACCAAGGGAATCTGCACCGATGATCTTACGGATATCTTCGATGGAACGGTTATATGCGATCAACTGTTCCCGCTCCGGAATATCCGTTCCAAAATAGCACGGCCATAAAAATGGTGGTGAACTGATCCTTACATGTACTTCTGTCGCTCCTGCGTCACGCAGCATCTTTACGATACGGTCTGACGTTGTACCACGGACAATGGAATCATCGATCATGATGATACGTTTTCCATCTACCGCTTCTTTTAAAACATTTAATTTTACACGCACGCTTGACTCTCTGCTGCTCTGTTTCGGCTTGATGAAAGTTCTTCCGACATATCCGTTTTTCACAAATGCGGTGCCATATGGGATTCCCGACTGCAGGGAATAACCGAGTGCTGCCGCATTTCCGGATTCCGGAACACCGACAACAAGATCAGCATCCACCGGTGAATCCATGGCAAGGAAACGTCCTGCCTTAATTCTGGATGCATAAACGCTCACACCGTCAATGTGGCTGTCCGGTCTTGCAAAATAAATATATTCAAAAATACAGCGTGCTTCTTTTTCTTTTGGCAGTGCTAAGGAAAGATCCGACTGGATACCGCCCTCCGGTGTGATCGTAACGATCTCACCCGGCAATACATCACGGACATACTCTGCACCGATCGTATCTAATGCACACGTCTCGGATGCTAAAATATAGGCATTGTCACGTTTTCCGATACAAAGCGGTTTAAAACCATACGGATCACGCGCTCCGACTAATTTTCTCGGACTCATCACAACTAACGCAAATGCACCCTTTATCTTCTGGCATGCACGTCCCACTGCCTCTTCCACACTGTTTGAATTTAAACGCTCACGGGCAATGTGATAGGCGATGACCTCAGAGTCGATCGTCGTCTGGAAAATTGCTCCGGTATACTCTAAATCCTTACGCAGTTCCATTGCATTGATCAGGTTTCCATTGTGGGCAAGCGCAAGTGTTCCCTTAACGTAATTAAGAACCAATGGCTGTGCATTCTCGCGGGTAGAAGCTCCTGCCGTCGAATAACGGACATGTCCAACACCGATATCGCCATGCATAGGCTCTAAATTATCCTGCGTAAATACCTCATTGACAAGTCCCATGCCTTTGTATGAGGTTACTTTTCCCTTTGGCCCGTTTGTTTCACTGACTGCAATACCACAGCTCTCCTGTCCACGGTGCTGCAATGCAAAAAGACCATAATAAATCGTGGATGCAACGTCTCCGCCATCAAAATCGTACATTCCGAATACACCACATTCCTCATGCAGTCCGCTGTCGCCATTTGTCTGCCATGGTGTATCTTTCACAAATCCATTGTTGTCCATAAAATCCTCCTTGTTTTGCGAAGCAAAATCCGAGCCCCACAGCGAGGAGAGGATTTTCCTCCTTGTTTTTCGAAGAAAAATGCAATTTTACCATGTAAAATTTGCCCACTGGTGTTCAGAGGATTTTTCTACTATGCAAATTTCTTGCCTGTCAGAAGCTCATATGCCTCTTTGTATTTATTCACTGTCTTTTCGATGACATCATCCGGTAACAGGTAATCACTGTCCGGGTTGGCTTTTAACCAGTCTCTTACAAACTGTTTGTCAAAGGACGGCTGTCCCTGTCCCGGTTTGTAACCCTCTAATGGCCAGAATCTGGAGCTGTCCGGTGTAAGCATCTCATCTCCTAATACAACATTGCCATTCTCATCTAAACCAAATTCAAACTTGGTATCTGCAATGATGATACCTTTTGTCAGTGCATATTCGGCACATTTTTTATATAAAGCGATCGTATAATCTTTGATCTGTTCTGCGTAGGAAGCACCTTTTCCCGGATACTCTTTCTCTAAGATCTCTCTGCAGCGCTCAAATGAGATATTCTCATCATGCAGACCGATCTCAGCTTTTGTACTCGGTGTAAAGATCGGCTCAGGCAGCTTATCAGACTCTTTTAATCCCTCCGGCAGCTTGATACCACATACGGTACCGTTTTCTTTGTAGCTCTCCCAGCCGCTGCCTGTAATATATCCACGCACGATGCACTCGATCGGAAGCATCTCTAATTTTTTACACATCATACTGTTGCCGTCAAATCTCTCCTCATGGAAAAACTCCGGCATATCTTTCACATCAACAGAAATCATATGATTTGGAACGATATCTTTTGTCAGATCAAACCAGAATTTAGACATCTGAGTCAGAATCGCACCCTTTTTTGTGACTTTATTCTTCAAAATATGATCAAAAGCAGAAATTCTGTCTGTCGCTACAATGATCAGGCTGTCGCCGTTATCATATACTTCACGTACTTTTCCCTCTTTAACTGGCTGAAATACTTTGCTACTCATCCTCTTTGTCCTCTTTTCCGGTGTTATGAACACCATATCATTTTCTGATGTTACCCAAAAATTATAATACATAGTCTTTTGGAAAGTCAATGACTTTGCCCATATGCACCCGGATCTGCGATATAGAAAATTGTGTTCTTTTTATTAGTATTTTTGTATAATTTTTATTATATTATAAGTAATACTTATATTTTTATTTATATACTCTTATTCTCACAAAAAGAAGCAGCCACACCTTCTGATCATAGACCAGTTTTTGCGACTGCCTTCTTATTATAAATGATACATTTTTAAAGTTTTAACTGCTTTACTGCCACAACTGTGACACCTCTTTTTGTCTTTCTATATGACTTTCACATCTTTTTTATTATTTTTTGATCAGTAAAGATTTTCCGGTCATTTCTGCCGGCTGCTCCATTCCCATCAGCTCGATCATAGTCGGGATGATATCTGCAAGACATCCATCCTCTTTTAAGGTGTAGGAAGGATCTGCATTTACCAGGATAAATGGAACCGGGTTGGTTGTATGGGAAGTTAACGGCTCGCCTGTCTCATAGTTTACAAGCTGCTCTGCATTACCATGATCTGCGCAGATGAACATCTGTCCGTCTACTTCTTTTAATGCCTCAACTGCTTTTCCTACGCAGGTATCGACTGTCTCAACTGCTTTGATTGCTGCGTCTAAGATTCCGGTATGACCAACCATATCCGGGTTTGCAAAGTTGATGATGATGACATCATATTTTTCAGAACGGATCGCATCGCATAATTTATCGCAGACTTCCGGTGCACTCATCTCCGGCTGTAAATCATAGGTAGCTACTTTCGGGGATTTTACAAGGATACGGTCCTCACCTTTGTTTGGTTCCTCCACACCACCGTTGAAGAAGAATGTAACATGCGCATACTTCTCTGTCTCTGCGATTCTTGCCTGAGTCATATTGTGTGCTGCTAAATACTCACCAAACGTATTTTTCAGTTCTACTTTCTTAAATGCAACTTCTTTGTTCGGGATAGTCACATCATACTCAGTAAAGCAGATATATTTTACGTTCTTTCTTGCGCCACGGTCAAATCCGTCAAAATCATCCATACAGAATGTTCTTGTGATCTCACGTGCACGGTCTGGACGGAAGTTGAAGAAAATAACGGTATCGTTGTCTTTGATCGTTGCGATCGGTTTGCCATTCTCTGTGATTGCAGTCGGAACGAAGAACTCATCTGTTACATCTTTTGCATAAGATGCTTCCATTGCTGCTACTGCGCTCTCGGCAGCCTCTCCTTCACCTGTGGTCAGCACTTTGTATGCTTTCTCCACACGATCCCATCTGTTATCACGGTCCATTGCGTAGTAACGTCCGGAAATAGATGCGATCTTGCCAACACCAATTTCTTTCATCTTAGCTTCCAGTTCTTCGATGAACTCTTTACCGGAAGTCGGAGCAGTATCACGTCCGTCTAAGAAGCAGTGTACATATACATTCTCAACGCCCTCTTTTTTTGCCATTTCAAGCAGACCAAACAGGTGTGTGATATGGCTGTGTACACCACCGTTCGATAACAGTCCGTATAAATGAAGGTCGGAACCGTTTTTCTTTACGTTTTCCATACCATCTAATAATGCCTGATTTTTGAAGAAATCGCCATCGCTGATTTCTTTTGTGATTCTCGTCAGTTCCTGATATACGATTCTTCCGGCACCCATATTTAAATGTCCTACCTCAGAGTTACCCATCTGTCCGTCAGGAAGACCAACTGCAAGACCACTTGCATTTCCTTTTACAAACGGATAGTCTTTCATAAGTCCGTCGATCACCGGTGTTTTTGCCTGTGCTACGGCGTTTCCTTCTGTTTTTTCATTCAGACCAAATCCGTCTAAGATCATTAATACGGTAGGTTTCTTACTCATGTTTTGTTTCCTCACTTTCTATTCTCTTTCCATTTATCAAAAGTATACGATTCTCCTAATCCAGAACCATTATACTGATAACCTCATTTGTTTTCAATAGTTTTTCTGGCTTAACTGTTTTTCCAGTTTCTTTGCTTTTGCCTGACATTCAACTTCTGTGACAAGGTCTTCACCTGCATCTTTATTGAGCTGTCCTAATATATAGGAATAAATCGCCCAGTTGGTATATGAATCATAATGAATTCCGTCTCCCTTTGTTCCAAACCCAAGTTTCGCCAAATACCGGTAGCAGTCGATATATGTAGCATTCTCAACCTTCTTAATGCGGTTATTAAATGATTCAATCCTCTGATTATTACATCTTGCCGGAGCGCCTGTATTTGTCGGATTCACAGACAACAGATAAAGTTTTGAACTGTCCGGCCATCTGCGATATTTATTCAGATAGGAACGGATTGATGTCAAGTCATTGACTCCTAATCCACAGATCACAACCCAGTTTTTGATTTCCGTATGCTGTCTCTGCAGCGACTGTACTTTCGGAAATGCCGTATCAGCAAGCCATGCATATCCCATTCCCGGACAGGACACCACAAAAAAATTGGGGATATCTTCGATTTTACACTCTTCATTCATCAGATAAAACCTGGAATCTCCCACAAATATATATCCGGTTTCATATTCATAGGAATCTTCGTCTGACTCGTCTTCTTCCAGATCATTTTTTATCGTTTTATCCTCTCTGACTGTATTATATGTATCATCTGCCGTATTCTTTGTTGACTCTGTTTTTATACTATCATCAGCATCCTTTTCTTCATCATCTTTTTCATTGTCTGTCGATGAATTTTCAGAATTACCTGTTATATTCTCAGTTTTCGATTCACTGTTTAACTCACCATATTGTATAGATGTCTCAGTTTCCTGTAAAACATCTTCTAATGAAATATTTTGCCCGTCAGAACTCTGTGCTCTCGCATTTGCATTATTTTCTTTATATTCAAAATCCGCGCTTTCTGCCTGATTCCATTCTCTTGCAGTTACATTCCACCCGCCGATCAGTATCAGAACGCAGATCAGTATCCATATTATTTTCTTTTTCATATATTTCACTTTTTCCACACATATCAAGTGAAAAGGGGATTCTTTCTGTTTTCACTCCCAGATAGAATCCCCTTAACCTGATTATGATTTATTTGTAGTTTACAATTTTACCGAAATCAGCTTTTAAGGAAGCTCCTCCAACTAAACCACCATCGATATCTGGCTGTGCAAACAATTCTGCCGCATTACCTGCATTTACAGATCCGCCGTACTGGATACGTACTTTCTCTGCTGTGTCAGCACCGTATACTTCTTTGATGCAGTCACGGATTGCCTTGCAGACTTCCTCAGCCTGCTCTGTGGTTGCTGTTTTTCCTGTTCCGATAGCCCAGATCGGCTCATAAGCGATTACCATGGAAGCTACCTGCTCTGCAGTAACATCTTTTAAGTCAGATTTGATCTGCATACGGATCCAGTCTAAAGTGATTCCCATCTCTCTCTGCTCTAATGTCTCGCCGCAGCAAAGAATTGGTGTTAAGTTATGCTCAAAAGCTTTTTTCACTTTTTTGTTTAACATGCAGTCGCACTCTTTGAAGTAATCACGTCTCTCGGAATGACCGATGATAACGTATTTTACACCAGCATCTACTAACATCTCAGGAGCGATCTCTCCGGTGTAAGCACCTTTCTCCTCATAGTACATGTTCTCGGCACCTACTGCTACGTTGGTTCCTTTTACAGCCTCAACAACAGGTACGATGTCGATTGCTGGTACACAGTAAACAACTTCTACATCATCGCTTACTACTAATGGTTTTAATTCCTCTACTAATTTAACAGCCTGGCTTGGAGTCATGTTCATTTTCCAGTTACCGGCTACGATCTTCTTTCTTGCCATGATTTTATCCTCTTTTTCCCATTTTTAAAGTTTGTTGACATATCATCTGTTACCATACCAAGGCATTATGGCAGCTTTTTATTTCGGCTGCCTATAACTAAGGCGTTATAGCAGCCATTTTCACTTTATGGCAACTTTTTATTTATCGTCGGCTGCCATAACTAAGGTGTCATGGCAGCCAACTTTACACTGCAACTATTTTTACTTATCATCGGCTGCCATGACACCTGGTAATTCTTTACCCTCTAAGAACTCAAGGGAAGCTCCACCACCGGTAGAGATATGGCTCATCTTGTCACCGAAACCTAACTGGTTAACGGCTGCTGCGGAATCACCACCACCGATGATTGTTGTAGCATCTGTATCAGCAAGTGCTTTTGCAACTGCGATCGTACCAGCTGCTAATGTCGGGTTCTCAAATACACCCATCGGTCCGTTCCATACAACAGTCTTTGCTGTCTTAACTGCATCAGCATATAACTCCTGAGTCTTTGGTCCGATATCGCATCCCTCTCTGTCAGCCGGCATATCTTTTACGTCACATACAGTAACTTCTACCGGAGCATCGATCGGGTTCGGGAAATCTGCGATGGTTACAGCATCTACCGGAAGGAGTAATTTCTTTCCAAGTTTTTCTGCTTTTGCCATCATCTCTTTACAGTAATCGATCTTTGTATCATCTACTAAAGATTTACCAATCTCATATCCCTGTGCTTTTAAGAAAGTATATGCCATACCACCACCAATGATTAATGTATCGCATTTTTCCAGTAAGTTGGAGATAACGTTTAATTTATCTGCAACTTTTGCACCACCAAGGATCGCTACGAAAGGTCTTACCGGATTTTCTACTGCGTTTCCAAGGAAATCGATCTCTTTCTGCATTAAGTAACCAACTACGTTAGAACCACCTTTTGCAGTGATGAATTTTGTAACGCCTGCAACAGAAGCATGTGCTCTGTGGGAAGAACCGAATGCATCACATACATAATCGTCTGCAAGATCAGCTAATTCTTTGCTGAACTCTTCGCCGTTCTTTGTCTCCTCAGCGCCACGGAAACGTGTATTCTGTAATAATACAACATCTCCTTCGTTCATTTCAGCAACTGCTTTTGTAGCCGCCTCACCTGTTACATTGTAATCAGATACGAAGTTTACTTTTTTGCCAAGTTTCTCAGAAAGTTTCTCAGCTACCGGAGCTAAAGACTCGTCTTCGTTTGGTCCGTTTTTTACTTTTCCAAGATGTGAACAGAGAATTACTTTTCCACCATCGTTGATTAATTTCTGGATGGTAGGAAGAGCTGCGTTGATACGTGTCTCATCTGTGATTTTTCCATCTTTTAACGGAACGTTGAAATCACATCTTACAAGTACTCTTCTTCCTTTTACATTAATGTCGTCTACAGATTTTTTGTTTAATGACATAATATATGTCCTCCTTTTATATAATTGGGGTATAAAAACAGGCCCGGTCCAATAGGACCGGACCTGCTAAAAGTCGCATATAGTTATCGTAACCCGTCGATTATGCTAACTCACTGAAGTATTTGATTGTACGAACCATCTGAGATGTGTAAGAATTCTCGTTGTCATACCATGAAACAACCTGAACTTCGTACTGGTCATCAGATACCTGATTAACCATTGTCTGAGTTGCATCGAATAATGAACCAAATCTCATTCCTACGATATCGGAAGAAACGATCTCATCCTCGTTGTAACCGAAAGACTCGTTAGCTGCTGCTTTCATAGCTGCATTGATGTCTTCTTTTGTTACTCCAGCTTTCTTAACAACTGCTGTTAAGATTGTTGTAGAACCTGTTGGGGTTGGTACACGCTGAGCAGATCCGATTAATTTACCGTTTAACTCTGGGATAACAAGACCGATTGCTTTTGCAGCACCTGTGCTGTTAGGAACGATGTTAACTGCTGCTGCACGTGATCTTCTTAAATCACCTTTTCTCTGAGGTCCATCAAGAGTCATCTGATCACCTGTGTAAGCATGGATTGTTACCATGATACCAGACTGGATCGGAGCATATTTGTTTAATGCATCTGCCATTGGTGCTAAGCAGTTTGTTGTACAGGAAGCTGCTGAAATGATTGTATCAGAAGCTTTTAATGTCTCGTGGTTTGTATTATAAACGATAGTAGGAAGGTCATTTCCTGCTGGAGCAGAGATAACAACTTTTCTAGCACCTGCATTGATGTGAGCCTGTGCTTTTTCTTTGCTTGTATAGAAACCGGAGCACTCTAATACAACGTCAACTTTTAAATCTCCCCATGGGCAGTTGTTTGCATCTGGGAATGCGTAGATTTTGATCTCTTTACCGCAAACGATGATAGAATCATCTGTTGAAGATACTTCATCAGCATGCTCATATTTACCCTGAGATGAATCATATTTTAACAAGTGTGCTAACATTTTAGGACTTGTTAAATCGTTGATTGCTACTACTTCATATCCTTCTGCTCCAAACATCTGTCTGAAAGCAAGACGACCAATACGGCCAAAACCATTGATTGCTACTCTTACTGCCATTTTTAATTCCTCCTAGAATTTGTAAATGTGATAACTTGATGGGACTTATGCCCGTCCCAAGCTTCCTTTATTTTAACCAATTTCTTTTGAAAGTTCAAGCCTTTTTCTCTACTTTATTCTGTGTTTGTTAAATTTTTCACTATATGCAATTTTCCGGTCGTTTTTTCATGAATTTTATACAAAATATACAAATATGACTTCTTTTCTTTTGTGGGATAGGCTATACTATATCATAAGCTACTTACCAAATGTTGGTTTGTTTATGAAATAAATCGCCCCGGGAGTTTGACACATTGAAATGCAAAAACGTACCGCAAAGCCTTGAAATAGACTTATTTTTTTGTCAAATTTTTATTTTTATTATATAGTAATATTTGGTGATATGTTGTATAATGGTGACAGAGGTGATTATTGTGCGTATAACAACATCAAAATCAAAAAATTCTGAGTCCTTTTACATCACTCAGTCCTATACAAATGCCAATGGGAAAAGTACTTCCAAAACCATCCGAAAATTAGGTACATTAGCTGAATTATCAGCGCAGCTCCACACGGATCGTGACGGAGTTGTTGAATGGGCAAATGAACAAGCTCGTCTTGAAACACTGAAATATAAAAGTGAAAAAGAGGATGCTACTGTCATGATCCCATTTCATTCCAACAGACTCATGGACTATAATAAGCAGAAACTTTTTTCTGGCGGATATCTTTTTCTTCAGTCTATTTACTATGGGCTTAAGCTCGATTCTATCTGCCGAAAAATCAAAAGCCGACATAAATTCGAGTATGATCTTAATGCGATTTTATCTGATTTAATTTATACAAGGGTCCTGGAACCTTCCAGCAAAAGTTCTTCTTTCCGAGCAGCAAAACAGTTCCTTGAGCCTCCCACTTATGAACTTCATGATGTGTACCGAGCTCTTTCTGTTCTTGCTTCTGAAATGGATTTTATTCAATCAGAAGTTTATAAAAATAGCTTTTTTCTCGGTGACAGAATGGATCGGATCCTTTATTATGATTGCACAAACTACTACTTTGAAATCGAACAGGAAAATGGAGATAAAAAATACGGAAAAAGCAAAGAGCACCGTCCGAATCCCATTATTCAAATGGGTCTCTTTACGGATGGTGACGGAATACCTTTGGCTTTCTCACTCTTTCCTGGAAACCAAAATGAGCAGAAATCCTTAAAACCTTTAGAAACAAAGATTCTCCAACAATTCGGCTGTGATAAGTTTATCTATTGCAGTGACGCCGGACTTGCTTCTGAGGATAACCGTGTTCTTAATCACATGGGACAGAGGGCATTTATTGTCACTCAGTCCATCAAAAAGCTGCCTGCTGAAGACCGGGCATGGGCTTTAAAGAAAACTGGCTTTAAACGTCTCTCAGATGATAAACCTGTTGACCTCACAAAACTGACAGATGATGACAAGAACCAGCTTTATTATAAAGACGAACCATTTACAACAAAAAAACTGGATCAAAGATTGATCATAACCTACTCCCCTAAATATGCCGCTTATCAGAAATCCATCCGTGCGGAGCAGATCTGTCGGGCAGAAAAAATGGTTGCAAATGGCTCTCTAAAAAAACAGCGCAAAAATCCAAATGATCCTGCAAGATTTGTAAATAAGGTAGCTGTAACCAACGAAGGAGAAAAAGCTAATATCCACTATTATCTCGATACGGATAAGATTGCTGAAGAAGAAATGTATGACGGGCTTTATGCGGTATGTACAGACCTGCTTGATGATAACGTTGCAGATATCTTAAAAGTCAGTGAAGGAAGATGGCAGATTGAAGACTGTTTCAGAACTATGAAAACAGACTTTGAAGCCAGACCCGTTTACTTAAACCGTGAAGACCGAATTAAGGCTCATTTTCTTACCTGTTTTCTTGCTCTGTTACATTTCCGGTTATTAAACCGCTCCTTGAAAGGGACTTATACCACAGAACAATTACTTCACACTTTAAAAGACATAAAATTTACGGATATAGAAGAACAGGGCTTCATGCCGGTATATGAGCGTCAGGAAATCACTGACGATCTCCATGAAACCTGCGGATTCAGAACAGACTATCAATTCATAACAAAACGGAAAATAAAAGGAATTCAGAAAAAAAGTAAGCGGAGATAAAACATTACTATATTTCGTGTATGCAGATAAAAGTGCCACACCCCTTGTATTTACAGGGATTGTGGCACTTTATTAACTAATCAACTGTCAAAAATGAGATTTTAACCAATTTCTTTTGAAAGTTCAAGCCTTTTTCTCTACTTTATTCTGTGTTTGTTAAATTTTTCACTATATGCAATTTTCCGGTCGTTTTTTCATGAATTTTATACAAAATATACAAATATGACTTCTTTTCTTTTGTGGGATAGGCTATACTATATCATAAGCTACTTACCAAATGTTGGTTTGTTTATGAAATAAATCGCCCGTCCCAATGGTGTGTCGCAGGTCTGTGAGTGGCATCTTGCGCAAAGCCGGAGTTAATTTTGGTTCCATTGTACGAAAATAAGAAAAGTCTAAGTTTGTCTGAGTTAGATTTTCTCGGAGTGACGTGACCGGCGTTCAACGAGCCATCCGTGGCTCGTGAAGCCTTGTTCTGCCATCCGTGGCAGAACATCACTGTGTATCTACAGACACACTAAGATTTTCTAATTTTCTCCCAAAGTCACAAAATCAGCTCAGGCTTTGCGCAAGATGCCAGCCTCCAGGTTATGAAACACCATTTGGGTGGGCGGTTCATCTCAAAATGGGGGCGCGGGTGTGAATTTTTGATATTCGCACGAATGGAAATATGCTTAAAATTCTAATGTGCTGTATCACTGATATTCAGCCTGATGACTTGTCTGAAGTTTCATCTGCTATGTTGCATTACATTAATCATTTCGTAAATTAACAGACTAATAATGCAGATTATTATTCCAAGTATGTATGTTTAAAAGCATAGATATAACAGATTGCGTCGAGATTTTTCAACCTTTTTGAAATGAATGTCACAAAAATTTACGCACCCCCAAGGTTGTAAAATGAGTTTCCCGGCTAAGGGTGGTTCACAACCTTGCGGCTGGCAAATCGCATCAAGCCAGGACTCGTTTTGTGACTTTGGGAGAAAATTAGAAAGTCTTTGTATGCCTGTTCACAATACAGTGTTGTGCTGCCATGGACGGCAGCACAAGTCCTAATGTGCCCGGACGGCACATTTAGGACGCACACGTCACTCCGCCTCAACCTGAATCAGGCATACTTAGACTTTCTTATTTTCGGACAACGGAACAAAACAGTCCCGGCTTGATGCAATTTGCCAATCGTAACTCCCCAGAACCACCCTACACAGGGAAACTCATATCACCCACAAACCAGCATTTGTGATATGCGTAATTGCGCAAATAAGATTTCACATTATGTGCCAGCCCGGCACAGGAAAGAGGATTTAATATGTTATGGGATACGCATATGCACAGCCAGTTTTCCGGCGACAGCCACACACCGCAGGAAGACATGATCGCTGCTGCAAGACAAAAAAATTTAAAAGGAATCTGTTTTACAGACCATCTTGACATTGACTATCCGGACGAACCGGAGACATTTTTGCTGGATCTGCCGAATTATGTCTCTTCCGTGGATGCAATGCAGGAGAAATATAAGGAAGTTCTTCCGGTTCGACTCGGCATTGAACTTGGGTTACAGCCGCATCTTGCCTGCATACATGCTGACATCCTGTCACAATACCCGTTTGATTTTGTGATCGGTTCCTCACACGTCATGCACGGCGTTGATCCTTATTATCCGGCTTATTGGGAAAATCACACGGAGGAGGAAGGCTATCAGGAATATTTTGAATCCATTCTGGAAAATATCGCAGTTTTCGATGGTTTTGACGTCTATGGTCACATCGACTACGTGGTAAGATACGGTCCAAATAAAAATGCCAGTTATTCCTATCAGAAATATGCCGACATCATCGACGAAATCTTAAAGGCTCTTATTATCAAAGGCAAAGGGATTGAGATCAACACCGGCGGTTTCAAATACGGACTCGGTCATCCGAACCCGACAGAGGACATCATTAAGCGCTATCATGAACTCGGCGGGGAGATCATCACGATCGGTGCCGACGCACATCAGCCGGAGCATGTTGCTTTTGATTTTAAAAAAGTTCCTTCTATATTAAAAGATGCCGGCTTTACGCATTATACGGTATTCCGAAAAAGGAAACCGGAATTTATCCCGATTCCCTGATTGAAGTCGCTGATAGGAATGCCGGGGGCAAATAGTGCATTCAGGTTTATTGATTGGTAAATTGCACAAGACCGCGCCCCAGCCTCCTGTCATTTTAAAGTCTCACTGTGATTTAACACCGACGTACTATATAAAAACAGCACATCCTGATCTTTAAAATTAATATAGTTTCCAATCCGCTCCACGGGCAGATACCGGATATCCACCAGAGTGATCTTCGCATAACCATCTGCCAGGAGCGGAGCAATGCTGCTGCCAAAAGAATCCCGAAACATAACCAGTTCCCGGTCTGTTTTTGCATTTGGATTTTCAATCGAGAGCAAGGACTTTGATCCCCCAAGAAATATCTCATACAAATCATTTCCTTCTGTTTTTGTCAGGTCATAGATCTTATTTTCCGCATGATCCTCATAATCATACACCGTACAGTGATCCAGCATATCATTATCCAGATAATATAACGTGTCCGGCTTTACAGGAAGTGCGAGTTGACCATAATAGACACCATAAAATGGCTTTTCTAATTCTTTTGTCTCATATTGTTGTGTTAACTCTACCCCCATAGCCCCTGCAAGACGCCGTACCACATCTGTGATCTGTTCCTGCCTCCAGTGCGCATCTGTGTGATAATAGTCCGAAATCTGCAGATCTCCAAATATGTCAATATATTGTGCATATTCCATCCCATTTCTCACCTGCTCTGCCAGTACATCATAATCCATAGACGGATAATCATTTTCATCTGCCAGAAAATAACTTTTATCCGGCACGATCGTCAGATAGACATCCGTGTATGTGCCTGAAAGATAACGTTCATAGACTTCCCCAAAACATGCTGTGGCATACTGCAGTGAATCCGCATGAAGCGGATATTCCATTTTGGCAATGTAACCCTCTTTGCTATAAAGTCCATGCTGGTCGCTCTGCACAAGTACATATAGAGAAAATGCCGTCTTTAACGCACGAAACTGCTCCCGCAGCGGAAACTGGTCTTTTGCATATGACTCAAATCCACTCATAAAGGTACCATTTTTGATGTTTTCCACACTTATTTTCGGAAATTGTGCAAGTTTTCTGCGTTCTGAGATAGAAATCTTCTCATCACTTTTCACAATATTTCCTGTTAAAAATCCAAACAGGATCAATGCCATCATGATAACGGTGATTCTGTCTTTTCGCTTTATTCCCATAATTGTCCTCAAAATCTGAAATATAAAAACGGATTGAATGACCCATCTACCAGAAATGCCACACAAAGAAGCAGTAATATGACCAGCAGGATAATTTCTGCAATGTCAAGCGTCTGCTTTAAACATTTCTTTTTCTGCAATATTCCATATAATCTCACAGGAAACGGTGTCACCCCGATCACCGCGGTCAGGATGACCACTGCATAACTTTTCAGATAATACATACTCTCTGTCGTAACCGGTTTTATCTGTCCCCCGCCAAACATAGATACGATACCATCCCAAAAATCCGCCACGGAGGATGCATCAAAAAGTACAAACCCGATCAGCACAAAAAACAGCACATACAGGTGTCCGATGATCTTATGTTTCTTCAAATAAGGCAAAAGCCACGTTTTCTCAATGAGCAAAAGTACCGCATACATCAGTCCCCACAGGATAAAATTCCATGCCGCCCCATGCCAGAATCCGGTTGCCATCCACACAAGAAAAATATTGAAGATCCACCGCACAGGTTTTACATGACTGCCGCCCAGCGGGATGTAAAGATAATCCCGGAACCATGCGCCAAGTGAAATATGCCATCTGCGCCAGAATTCGGTAATGCTCGCAGAACAATAAGGATAGCGGAAGTTTTCCGGAAAATCAAATCCAAAAACAGCTCCCAGCCCGACCGCCATATCGCTGTACCCGGAAAAATCAAAGTAAATCTGAAGCATAAATGCTATCGCATACATCCAGAAAAATAAAACCGATTTTTCCTCGGAAGCCTGAAAATGACCGATCAGCTCCCCGAGCACATTTGCGATCAGTATCTTTTTTGACAGTCCGGTTACAAATCTTCGAATTCCATATGCACATTTTTCCTCGCTGTGCATACGGTTTTCAAGCTGACTTCTAATATCCGAATAGCGCACGATCGGCCCTGCAACGAGCTGTGGAAACATTGCGACATAGGCAGCAAACATGAGCAGATTTTTCTGTGCCTGCACACTGCCCCGGTATACATCCACCGTATAGCTGATGACCTGAAATGTATAAAAGCTGATACCAAGCGGCATTGCAATGCTAAGCAGTGGAATTTTCTGCCCTGTCAGCACATTGAGATTCTGTATGAAAAAATCGGCATATTTGCAATAGATGAGCGGAAAAATTTCCAATAAAACAGCGGCAGCCAAAAGAATTTTTGACTGCCGTTTATTCTGACATGTACCGATCAGACGGGCAGACAGATAACCAGCCAGGATGACTGCTGCCATCACCGGCAGGTATTTCGGTTCTCCCCATCCATAAAAGATCAGACTCCCCAAAAGAAGCACTGTATTTTTCATCTGCCCCGGTGCCAGGAAATACACCAGCACCATACACGGAAGAAAATAAAATAAAAATGTGATACTTGAAAATAACATTTATACGATCCCGTCCTCACTGATGACTTTTGCATTTTCGTAAGTCTGCGTGAGTTTGTCTTTAAACGTGTTTACCAGTTCTTCATTTCCAAAAACAGATACCAGGTAATCATCCACCGAAATTACTACCAGCTTGTCCGGGAATCCACACATCCACTGTCTGCCCATCACATTTTCCTTGAGGTCTGCAGCTACTGTCTCTACATCCTCTGCATTTTTCAAATGATAGGCACCACAGGTAAATGTGTTCGCATTCATCATGTGCATGATGGAAGCCGCATCATCGATCTTTTCCGCATCCGCCGCCGGAAAGCCAAGCATGCGGTCTAATTCATCCGCATCCGTGATTCCAAATGTCCCCGGCGCATCCTCTGTCATATTTTCTTCCGTCATGTCTCCGCCTGCGACGGCGAATTTCTCGTCTTCTTCGTAGCTGTTCCAGACTGTGGTAAGAAGTTCTTTGGCATCTTTGATCTCTGCCTTTCCAGCTGCATCTGGACTGTCTGTTTTATTTCCACAGGCAGTAAGTGACATTGCAAGAAAAATTGAAAGGAATAAGGTGATATATTTTTTCATGTTCATCTCCATTTTGTTTTGTTTGGTTTTATTTTTCTCATCGTATCATGTTTTATACCGGGTGGAAAGAGAATATTCCATTTTTTTTAATATCTTCTCACGATCCGATCAACACATTTTTTCCTTCAAATGCAAATCCATAATGTCTGATCTTCTCTTTTGGTATTCCCCGTGCCAACAGTTCGGCATCATAATTTTTTTCTTTGATCTGCATTAGTGCTGACTGTACTGTTTCTTCAAGTTTCTGCTCTTTTTTATTATTTTTTACCTTAAACTCCAATATAATTGCCTGTATTTTTGTTTTTTCCCGCTCTTTCGACTCATCATGACATCATATCTGCCAAAGCCGCTTTCCCGGTTCGACCTGATTTCATAGATATCTGTCTGGTCTGCTATCAGTCCAAGCACAAATCCATGATAAAATCTTTCCGGTTCCTGATTTCCAGCGTCTTCCCTTCCGACATCAAAATAACTAAACATTGCAAGCGTAATCTTATTCATATAATAATTCATTGCATCCACATCCTCAACCTTTAAATAACCACCTGCTACCAGAAGACTCCATACTGCGCTTTCATCCTGTGCAAGATGGCTGAACACGATCTGTTCATCAAAATTAACTTCAATCGTCTTTCCGTTTAAAAGACTTTCCATCTGTATCTTCATATCTGCCGATGCTCATTCTCTGTAAAACATTCCTGTTCATTTAGATAGCGGTTTTGTCTATAAACATCCACAATAATATTTTTTATCTTTTGAACAGCGCCTTTGTAATTGTTCTGTTTTACATCCGCAAAGCTGACAAAAATAACCCGATATGTTCCCTGCCGTATGCGGTATTTTTCACTTTCCCACCACTGCCTTATAAAATCTGTTTTATCAACATAAAAATAATGGTTCTTTCTTAAAGATACAAAATCCTGCTTTCCAATACTGATGATTCTGCTCATATTTTACCTATACTTTCCTGTTTATCGTGTAATTATCTTTACACGTTTTTGACGTTCTCTGCTGCCTGATCATATTGTATCTATCTTTTGATCAGTTTGAAAGGATTTTCATTTTCTGTAAGTTTTCTTAAAATAATCAATAATCAATTCGGAAATAATCAAGATACGCTTTATATCTGTCCTGTGCCGTAAGACAGGTATCTGTCAGATATCCTTTTTCATTGTCCCATTCTTTCAGCCCCCGATAGTAGAACATTTTTAAATCATCTTCGATAATAAATGGAACAATATTATATTTCAGACACTCTTTAAACATGATCAGTCTGCCGACACGTCCGTTGCCATCCTGAAACGGATGAATTCTTTCAAACTTCACATGAAAATCCAAAATATCTTCCAAAGACTTTTCTTCTTTCGCATTATATTCTGCCAGCAATTTTTTTATCTTACCGGATACCTGCTCCGGTAATGTAGTCTCCATACCCCCGACCTCATTTGGCATCTTTTTATAATCTCCAACAGCAAACCAGTCTTTTCTGGAATCACTGGTTCCATTTTTTAAAGTCAGATGGAGTAGCTTTAACAATTTCTCTGTCAATACCATACAGGCATCATCAATTATCATATCAATGCACCGAAAATGGTTTGCAGTTTCAATCACGTCATCCACGTTAAGAACTTCATTTTCAACACCGATGGTATTGGTTTCAAAAATATATCTTGTCTGATCGTGCGTCAGACGGCTTCCTTCCATATGATTTGAATTATAGGTTAAATCGATCTGTGTTTTATGATAGATACCGCCTTGATACTTATCTGTTTTTTCTTCTCTCAGAATATCTAACAGTGTTTTGGACTGCCGTTTTTCCTGATTTCTTCGCACTCTGTTTTCCTCCGTTCACTTTCTAGATTATTTAATTATAGCACATTACCGGTGGCAAATTCATTTTTGTCTATAAAAACGCAGAAAATCATATAAAAACACCCCTGAATAAAAAATGACACATTTATCCATGTCCCCATATTCTTTATACCAGTATGATAGAAGCGGACATATAGATTCAAGAATGGAGAGTGTATTTTTATGAAAACCTACGAACGACCACAAGTATTTTGTCAGGAAGATTTATGCGAAGGCTGTCCGGCAGACAACGGTTCTTTCTGGACACTGACCAAGGGATATACAACCGGTGATAAAGACTACCGTCCTACCTGGGAACGCAATGGCGAGAGTCCGGATAAAATAACATGGATAAAAAGACCTCCCAGAAAGGATTTTTTCTTTTCCTTTCTGGAAGGTCTTTTAAAATTGTCAAAGAAAGATAAATATCTCTTCCCTTTTCTATATATTGTCTCTTATTTAAAATATGCTACACCGGACTCAAAGATTTTAAGATCCTGCTCTCCGTAAATGTTCATTGCAACACTTCTGTCACGTCTCTCAGAATGAGCCATTTTACCAAGCACACGTCCATCCGGGCTTGTGATACCCTCGATGGAACAGTAAGAACCGTTGACATTCCACTCTTCATCCATGGTCGGAACACCTGCTTCATTGACATACTGGGTTGCAACCTGACCGTTTGCAAACAGTTTATCTAACCATTCTTTTGGTGCAACAAAACGTCCCTCTCCGTGGGATGCCGGGTTGCAGTATACTTTTCCAAGTTCTGCCTGTGCTAACCACGGGGACTTGTCTGTAACAACTTTTGTATATACCATTTTGCTGATATGACGTCCGATCGTATTGTAGGTCAATGTTGGTGAATCTGCTGTCTGTGGGCGGATCTCACCGTAAGGTACCAGTCCTAATTTTATCAGTGCCTGGAATCCGTTACAGATACCAAGAGCTAAACCATCCCTCTCATTTAAGAGTTTCATAACAGCCTCTGTCATCTTTGCATTGCGGAATGCAGTTGCAAAGAATTTTGCAGATCCTTCCGGTTCATCACCGGCGGAGAATCCACCCGGGAACATGATGATCTGTGCCTGATCGATTGCCTTTGTAAATTCGTCTACGGACTCACGGATATCGCTTGCATTTAGGTTCTTAAATACCTTAACGATCGTATCCGCACCCGCACGCTCAAAGGCTTTTGCACTGTCGTACTCACAGTTTGTTCCCGGAAATACCGGAATAAATACGGTTGGTTTTGCCACTTTATTTTTGCATACATAAACAGAATCTGCATGGTAGAGATCTGTTTTTACTTCTTCTTTATCCTCAGTTGCACGGGTTGGGAATACTTTTTCCAAAGTGCCTGTCCATGCATTTAATGCCTCATCGATCGCAAGTTTCATATCGCCACAGATAAATGCTGCATCCCCGTTGACAGAACCTGCTCTCTTTACATTTGCAGATAAACCTGCATTCTGCAGTGCCTCGTAGATTTCTGCTGTCTTACCTGCAGGAACCTCTGCTACGATGTTACCAAAGCCCGGAGCAAACAGTGTATCTGTCGTCACATCTGCATCCACAGTTACGCCAAGTTTATTACCAAATGCCATCTTTGCCAGTGCTGCTGCAAGACCTTTTCCGTCAAGTGCATATGCAGAAACAATAGCACCTTTCTGGATCAGTGTGTGGATCACATCATAAAGTTTCATAACCTGTGCATAAACCGGCACATCATATTCATCTTTATCGATCGTAAAGTATAACAGTTCATTTCCAGCGGTTTTTAACTCCGGTGTGATGATATCCTGCTCTTTTGCAACATCCACTGCAAAAGAAACCAGTGTCGGCGGTACATCAATATCATTGAACGTTCCGGACATGGAATCTTTTCCGCCGATGGAAGGTAGTCCAAATCCGATCTGTGCATTGTAAGCTCCAAGAAGTGCTGCAAACGGCTGACTCCAGCGCTTCGGATCTTCGTTCATTCTGCGGAAATATTCCTGGAATGTAAAACGGATCTTCTTATAATCACCACCTGCAGTCACGATTCTCGACAAAGATTCTAACACCGCATAGATTGCACCGTGATATGGACTCCAGCTTGCTAAATATGGATCAAAACCATAAGCCATCATGGTTACGGTATCGCATTTTCCATTGGCTACCGGAAGTTTCGCTACCATAGACTGTGTCTCTGTGAGCTGGTATTTTCCACCAAACGGCATATAAACACTTCCTGCACCGATGGAACCGTCAAACATCTCCACAAGACCTTTCTGTGAGCAGACATTTAAGTCAGCAAGTTCTGCAAGCCATGCTGCTTTCATATCGTTCTTTGCAACAGCGTCTGCAACTTTTGGTGTAGAAATCTTATTTAAGTAATTATCCTCCGGTACCGGCATATCCACTGCAACATTGGTCTCCTGATGGGCACCGTTGGTGTCTAAGAATGCACGGGAAATATTTACGATCTCTTTTCCTCTCCACTCTAAAACAAGTCTCGGCTCCTCGGTAACAACAGCAACTTCAACAGCCTCTAAATTTTCCTCTGCTGCATAGCCTAAGAAAGTCCTGACATCAGAAGGTGATACCACAACTGCCATACGCTCCTGTGATTCGGAGATTGCAAGCTCTGTTCCGTCTAATCCTGCATATTTTTTCGGCACTTTGTCAAGCTGTACACGAAGTCCATCTGCAAGTTCTCCGATCGCAACAGAAACACCGCCTGCACCGAAATCGTTACATTTTTTGATGATATGTGCTACTTCCTCGCGGCGGAATAAACGCTGGATCTTACGTTCTGTCGGTGGGTTACCTTTCTGTACTTCAGCACCACAGACTGCTGTGGACTCTGTATTGTGTGCTTTTGAAGAACCTGTGGCACCACCGATACCATCACGTCCGGTTCTTCCTCCAAGTAAGATAATGATATCGCCCGGATCAGAAGTCAGTCTCTGTACGGCACGTCTTGGTGCAGCACCCATAACAGCACCGATCTCCATACGTTTTGCCACATAGTTTGGATGGTAAACTTCTTTGACGTATCCGGTTGCAAGACCGATCTGGTTACCGTAAGAGCTGTATCCGTGTGCAGCTTCTCTCACCAGTTTTTTCTGTGGAAGTTTTCCGGAGATCGTCTCGGAAACAGGAACCGTCGGATCTGCGGCACCGGTCACACGCATTGCCTGGTAAACATAGGTACGTCCTGACAACGGGTCACGGATCGCACCGCCAAGACAGGTAGCGGCACCACCAAACGGCTCGATCTCGGTCGGATGGTTGTGTGTTTCATTTTTGAAATTAACCAGCCACTCCTCTGTCTTTCCGTCTACTTCTACCGGAACAACGATGGAACATGCATTGATCTCATCGGACTCTTCCTGATCCTGTAACTTTCCTTCTTTTTTCAGACGTTTCATTGCCATCAGGGCAAGATCCATCAGACATACAAACTTATCACTGCGTCCTGCATACAGGTTCTTGTGGGTATTTAAGTAATCCTCATAAGTCTCTTTCATCGGCGCGCAGTAATAACCGTCATCAAATGCCACATTTTTAAGTTCTGTGGAGAATGTGGTATGACGGCAGTGATCAGACCAGTAGGTATCTAACACACGGATCTCCGTCATGGACGGATCGCGTTTTTCATCGTTCTTAAAATAATTTTGGATATGTAAAAAGTCTTTGAATGTCATCGCAAGATTCAATGAATCGTATAACTCTTTTAACTTAGCCTCCGGCGTATCACGAAAACCGTCAAAGATCTTAACATCCTCCGGCTCCGGGAAACTCTGCACTAAAGTCTCAGGTTTTTCTAAGCCTGTCTCTCTTGAATCGACCGGGTTGATGCAGTGTTTTTTGATCGCTGCAAACTCTTCGTCACTGATTGTTCCCTCGATCGCATAAGTCACTGCGGTGCGGATGATCGGTTCTTCCTCTTCATTTAATAATTTCACGCACTGTTCTGCGGAATCTGCTCTCTGGTCAAACTGTCCCGGTAAGAACTCTACGGAAAATGTTCTTGCTCCGTTTAAATCAAACTCTTCCTCATAAATATCGTCTACCGGCGGTTCAGAAAAAACGGTTACCAGGGCTTTCTTATAAGTTTCCCCGGAAATATTTTCAATATCATAACGGATCAGTTCACGAACCTTCGTCACACCACTGATTCCAAGATAACTTTTGATTTCAGACTGCAATTCTTTTGCCCGGACTGCATATTCCGGTTTCTTCTCAACATATACACGTTTTACACTGCTCATGTGGTAACCTCCATTCTCAGTTTCCATTTATCTTTTCAAAGTATAACATAGGTTCTAAAATAAGCATAATTAATATATTTAATCTTATTTATTAATTATATTAATATTTTCAGACACTCTCATTATCAGTTTCCATTGACATATTTATAAGCCTGTCTTATAATCATAGTAATTATGTTTGTTAATGTATTTCATTCAAAGGATATGCGGCCAGCCCGCAGAAAGAGGACTTCATGGATATCAATTATGAATTATACAAAGTGTTTTATTATGTAGCAACATCTTTAAGCTTTTCTGAGGCAAGCAAACAGCTTTTTATTTCGCAGTCTGCTGTCAGCCAGTCGATCAAAACTCTTGAGAAAAAGTTAGATCAGCCGCTTTTTATCCGCAGTACCAAAAAGGTGCAGCTAACCCCTGCCGGAAAAGTTTTATTAAAACATATTGAACCTGCAATGAACTTAATCCAGCGCGGCGAGAGCCAGCTTTTAGATTCCGGCAGTCTTGGACTCGGTCAGCTTCATATTGGCGCAAGTGACACGATCTGTCGTTACTTTTTAGTTCCTTATTTAAAACAGTTCCACAAAAAATTCCCAAATGTACCGATCAAAGTTACGAATGCAACATCTTTAAGCTGTGTTGATCTCCTCGATCAGGGAAAAGTCGATCTGATCGTAACCAATTTTCCAAACTCGAATCTGAATCACTCTTATATTCAGAAAACCGTATGTAATTTTACTGACGTATTCATTGCGAATCCAGCATATTTTAATCTGAAACAGCAGGAGATCCCATTTGAAGAATTAAAACAATATCCAATTCTCATGCTCGACCGCAAGAGTACAACAAGTCAGTTTCTGCATAACCTGTTTTTACAGCATCAGCTTGAACTGATCCCGCAGATTGAACTTAGCAGTAACGATCTTTTAATCGACCTTGCACGCATCGGTCTTGGTATCGCTTTCATACCAGACTATTGTTTAAACCGTGAATCAAAAGATCTGTTCATCGTAAAAACAAAAGAAAAACTTCCATCAAGACAGATGGTTGCAGCTATCAATCCAACGCTTCCTGTTTCACAGTCTACAGAAGAGTTTTTAAATCTTTTGCCTACGATCTGATTCCCATTTAGGAACGGTTCCAGAATTTTTTTAAATACTGTTCGACTGTATCTACCCTGCATATTGTCTGCTGTTCCCATTCTCTTGGGAACAGTGCACGATACTCACTCTGCAAAAAGCGTTCATCTAAAAGTTCAATGACTCCGACATCTTCCACTGTCCTTATCACTCTTCCTGCTGCCTGAAGCACCTTGTTCATCCCAGGATAACGA
This sequence comes from Roseburia sp., assembly GCF_041325975.1. NCBI lineage: Bacteria > Bacillati > Bacillota > Clostridia > Lachnospirales > Lachnospiraceae > Roseburia > Roseburia sp. The sequence goes on from NZ_JBGLEJ010000004.1 coordinate 142,758, forward strand.
TAAGCATAATCAAAACCGGCTCCAAGTCTTTTTTCAAAATATCCCATCAGGATTTCTCTCTCATTGCTGATCTGTGGAAGCCCTGTACCGACAACGATTGCACCGATCAACTGTTCATTTTTCAGATCGATCCCCTCGCCGAAAATACCTCCCATTACGCAAAATGCAGCTAACGATCCATTCCGTTTTTCAGATACTTCTTCTGAAAAAGCCTGCAAAAAAGATTCTCTCTCTTCTTCCTTCATTCCGGGCTGCTGGATCAATGTTTCGATCTCACAGGATGGATCTGCCTGATTTTCATCCTGGAAAATATCATAAACCTGCTCCATCATTTTATAGGAAGGGAAAAACACCATGTAATTTCCTTTTTTGGCATCGACTGTCCTCTTTATATAGGATGCGATCCGTTCAAACTCTGCTACACTCCGCCTTGTATACTTACTGCTCACATCATTTCCAAGCAACAGCAGTTTCTGTTCTTCCCGGAATGCCGTCTTCGCATAAACTGCATAATTATCCGTTTCTGTCGAAAGCAGACTCTTATAATATCCCACCGGGAGCAGTGTCGCAGAAAAGAAAATCGTCGCATTTCCCTTATTGATCCGCTCCTGAAGATTTTTGGATGGGTCCACACAATATAATTTTAGTTTAAAACGCCCATCCTGCTCATGTTCCGCATATATGACATAATGGTCATCCAATAACTCATAAATATTCAAAAAGTTACGCAGATTTAAATAAAACTCACTCAGATCTTTCCGTTCCGGAAACTCCGACGATTTCTGCAGAAATTCGTCAAGATCTGATGCCACATTCATGAAGTCAAATGCAAGATTTCCAATTGATTCATAGATCATGTATTTTTCACATTCGCGTTTATATGCCAGTAATACACGGTTACACTTTTCAAGTTCCCGTACCAGTTTTGCCTGACCATATTTCTTTAAAATCTTTTTTGCCGAAAGAAAATCTTCCTTATATATAATGGCACTGTACATTTCCCTGCTGCGCTCAACCAGATTATGAGCCTCATCCACCAGAAAAATATAATCCCCTGTTGTTCCATCTGCAAAAAAACGTTTTAAATAAACATTGGGATCAAATACATAATTATAATCACAAATAATGTCATCTACCCAGGTTGCCGTATCAAGACACATTTCAAACGGACAGACATTGTATTCTTTTGCCTGCTCTAATATCACTTCTCTCGTGATCACGTCTTCTTTTTGCAGCAGAGAAAAAACTGCATCATTTACTCTGTCATAATGTCCTTTTGCATAAGGACAGTTAATGGGATTGCACTCCATTTCTTCACACAGGCACAGTTTTTCCTTTGCCGTGATCGTAAGCACCTTTGCCTGATATCCGTTTTTGCGCAGAAGCTCAAACGCTTCTCTCGCTACTGTTCCCGTGATCGTTTTTGCCGTCAGATAAAATATCTTATCTGCCAGATCCTCGCCCACTGCCTTGACTGCAGGAAACACCGTTGATATCGTCTTTCCGGCTCCGGTCGGCGCCTGGATAAAAAGATTCTTTTTTCTTTTTATCGTACGATATACACCAGCCACCAGCTCCCTCTGCCCATCCCTGTAAGGAAATGGAAACTGCAGTGGTTTAATAGATGCCTGACGCAGCTTTTTCCATGCAAACTGAAAATCAGCCCATTTTTTGTATTCATCTATCAGCTTCTCAAACCAGTCTGCAAGCTCCTCAAATGTATAATCATAATGAAAATACCGGATATCTTCCGTATCTAAATTGCAATACGTCATCTGCACTGAAATAGCAGACAGATCGTGCTGCAATGCATAGATATAAGCATAACACATTGCCTGCGCACGGTGCACACCGATCGCATCCTCTAAAAGATCAAGTTTCATATACATGCCCTTGATCTCATCAATTGTGACTTTGCAGTCTATCGGCATCGTCCTATGGTTAAAATTGTCTGCAAATGTAATTTCATCCGTTGCACTCTCAATTAAAATTCCATCCGCACGTCCCTCGATCACAAGCTGATATTTGTCTTCCTCTATTGCAATTTTAAGTGGAACCTCGGCATGATAATTACTGCCCTTGCGTTTTTGAATCTTCCTGTGGATTCTTCCCCCTGCAAGCATCGCCTCTGCTGAAGCACCCCGTCCATGACGATTATCAATGTCCCCCTCCCGCAGAATAAATTCCACCAGATCACGAACTGATATTTTTATGACACCTTTTTCATTCTTTTCAATCTTTGTACTCATATATGGATTATAGCACAAAAAGACTGATTCCACATACCTTTCCAGATATATGTAATCAGTCTTTTCATCTATCCCTTTATCTTCTGTTATACATCAATACCTGATGGGCATGACCTCTGCTTTAAGCTATTGCGTATTTTCCTACGACCTGCTCAAAGCGGGCATCTCTACCGCCATATTTGATGGTAAGCTCTTTGCACACACCCAGATAAAGCATTCCAAGCAAAGATTTTGCATCAATTACTGCTCTGCTGTAACATACATCAATTTCAAAATCGCATTTTCCGGCAGCCTTTACAAAATCCTTTACTTCCTCCGTGTCAGATAATTTGATTTTTCTTTCAACCATTCGACTCATTCCTTCCTACATCGAAAACCAAAAACATTGTTTTTTCTTATCAGCTTGCGATTATTGCACATTTTTTTTCATTTGTCAATTTTAGGAAACTATTTTTTTATTTTTAGTTTCTAAGCATAATGACAATAATGGATTTTATTTTTCTCCCGTTTGACAAAATATTAACATAGCTTTTGTTTTCTGTCGCAAAATGTATATTTATACTTGTGCAAAAATACATGAATGTGCCTTATTTTTCACCTTTGTTTTAGAATTCTTCACAATCTTTCAATCGGTTGCGCACCCAGATTTTTCCAATATCTTAAAAGATCCTTCTTATCGACAAAATTTCACGATAATTGACAGGCGACGTGTATTTGATTCCCGAACTTGGAGAACTTGCATGAAGCAATGTGTTATTTCCGGCATAAATTCCCACATGTCCGCTGTAACATACAATATCCCCCGGCTGTATCGCATCCAGGCTGACACCGTATCCGACACTGCGCAGTGCACTTGAAGAATGTGGAAGACTGATTCCAAATGCTGCATATACGCTCATCACAAACCCGGAACAGTCTGCTCCGTTCGTCAGACTACTGCCACCGTAGACATATGGGTTACCTACAAACTGTGCCGCATAATTAACAACCGCCTGTCCATTGGAAACTTTTTGTGGCTTTGTAGCTGTATTACCGCCTGACTGACTGTTATTTTTTCCCTGATCACTGCTTCCCTGTGCAGTATCATCGTTTTTTTGCGCATGTTGCGCATTTTGTGACTGCTGCTGTGTTTTTTCTGAACTTTGCTGCTGTGCCTTTCCTGCCGCTTCCTCCTGTGCCTTTCTTGCTGCCTCTGCTGCCTTTCTTTCTTCCTCCGCACGCGCCTTCCTTGCCGCTTCCGCCGCAGCCGCTGCCGCCTGGCGCTCCGCTTCCTCGCGCTCTAATCTCTCTTTTTCTTCCTCCTTCGACTCTGCCACACGAAATTCTGTCCGGATCGTCACATACTCTCCCGAAACGTATCCCAATCCTTCCTCCGTCGACACACGGTACCATCCGTACTCATCCAACGCATCATAGACGACCACGTCCTCACCCTCCGGCAGCATGGTAAGCACAGATGACTCTGTTCCCGGCTCGGTGCGCACAAACAACGTCGTTGTTGTTACCGTCGCATAGCGCGTGCTGACGCCTCGCGCCAGATCCTCATCTCCAACTTTTACATATTCCGCCTTCACATAGGCATTTTCCACCGAACCGGAGCTGACCAGATACCATTCCTCTCCTGCCTCATCCGTCACCGTCTCTAACACCGTCGCTGCACTGTTATTATAAAGTTTTCCGAGTGCCTCGCTTTCCACAGACGGCTCTGCGCGTAAATTCACATAATTTAACACGGACGCAATACCGATGTCGGCATATTCCGATGTGGTCTGTGGTATTTCATGCTCTTCAATGTCTGCATTTCCATTATTTTCTGCACTGTCCGTATGTTTATTTTCATTTTCCGGTACCTCCAGCCGCATGCGTTTTTCATTCACTGCACACAGATCCCATGACACATCTGCATACACCACACTTCCATGCCCCACTGCAAGCATTCCTGCCAGTAAAAATGCTACGATCTTGTTTCTGTTTTTCATTATGTAGAAATCCTCCATTTACAGATATTTACTTTTTATTAAGTAAATATTACATTTTTGTTTCATTTTGATGTATCTGCATTGTAACAGAGGATAACGCGCGATTCTACAAGTAGATATTTCCAGTTTCGGGGTTCTACAATCTGCCATTCAAAAAATAAAACCCACGCATCCAAAACGGTATGTTACGTTTTGAATGCGTGGGTTTTCAGGTAATATATTAATTTATGTGTATTTTATGCAAATGGATTCTCTGTCGGGTATGGCAGGGATGCTGGCTGATTATAGTTAATATCTTCCATTGGAACTCCAAGATATTTAAATACCTCAAACAGCGCTTTTCCGTAATGTCCGAATGCAACAGCACCGTGATGCGGATAATTTTTCTCGATCAGCACATGACGGTAGAATCTTCCCATCTCAGGGATTGCAAATACACCGATGGAACCAAAAGAACGTGTTGCAACCGGAAGTACCTCTCCCTGTGCCACATATGCACGGATCTTGTTGTCGGAAGTAGACTGCAGACGGTAGAATGTGATATCACCAGGTGCAATATCTCCCTCTAAGGTTCCATTTGTTACCTCGATCGGAAGGCTTCTTGCCATGATCATCTGATATTTCATCTCACAGCTTGCAAGTTTCTTAGAGCATGTATTTCCACAATGGAATCCCATAAAGGTGTCAGTATGTTTATAATCAAATTTACCTTTGATAGACTCTTCATACATATCTTTCGGTACAGAGTTATTGATGTCAAGTAAAGTAACAGCATCCTGGCTCACGCAGGTTCCGATAAACTCACTCAATGTTCCGTAGATATCTACCTCGCAGGAAACCGGGATTCCACGTCCGGTCAGACGGCTGTTTACATAACATGGTACAAATCCAAACTGTGTCTGGAATGCCGGCCAGCATTTGCCGGCGATAGCAACATATTTACGGTAACCTCTGTGTTCTTCCACCCAGTCAGTCAGTGTCAGTTCATACTGTGCAAGTTTAGCAAGGATCTCCGGTTTTTTATTTCCAGCTCCCAGTTCTTTTTCCATATCTGCAACAACTGCCGGGATACGCTCATCTCCTGCATGTTTATTAAATGCCTCAAACAAATCCAGTTCGGAATTTTCCTCAATTTCAACGCCAAGATTATATAACTGCTGGATCGGTGCATTACATGCAAGGAAGTTTAATGGTCTTGGTCCGAAAGAAATGATCTTTAATTCTGATAATCCGATGACAGTTCTTGCGATCGGCAGAAAATCATGGATCATGTCTGCACAATCTGCAGCATCTCCGACCGGATACTCCGGGATGTATGCATGTACATTTCTTAATTTTAAGTTATAGCTTGCATTTAACATACCACAGTATGCATCTCCACGTCCCTGGATCAGGTTATCCTGTGTCTCCTCTGCTGCTGCGACAAACATCTTTGGTCCCTCGAAATGTTTTGCAAGCAGTGTCTCGGAAATCTCTGGTCCGAAGTTGCCAAGATATACGCAGAGTGCATTACATCCTGCTTTCTTAATGTCCTCTAATGCCTGTACCATGTGGATCTCGCTCTCCACGATACAGATCGGGCACTCATAAATGTCTGCTGCACCGTATTTTTCAGTGTAAGCCTTTACTAATGCCTCTCTTCTGTTTACCGATAATGACTCCGGGAAGCAGTCACGGCTGACTGCCACGATACCAACTTTTACTTCTGGAATGTTATTCATTTTGTTTTCCTCCGCTTTCTTTTTCTGTACATACTTATTAAATAAAAATTTATTCTCTGACATTTAAGTTCTTGCCGATGAGTCCGATATGACTTCCCTCCGGCAGACCGCCCTCGGCATGACCGATCAGCCATTTATTCTTAGCTGCAAGAAGTGCATCCTCTCCGTCAGCATGTGTCTCATCTAACGGATAATTGGTGCCTTTGGGCAGAATAACTGCCACCTGGAATCCTGCATCATCCACATGACATGGCGCATAATGTAATGTCGTTGCATACACTTCCACGGCTGTTCCTGCCGGAATCCGGAATGCCTCCATCTTTGCAGTCTCATAAGTAAAATCATCGGTCACATCTGCCTCTGATCCCAATATTAATACTGCGTCGGTTGCTGCAAGATTGATCTCTGAGCTGCGGTGATATTCCACTGCATTCAAAAGTTCATTATGTCCATTACAATATCCGATCTGGATCGGAAGTTCTCCGTAAAAGACTTTCTCGATTTCCTTTGCCACCGGTAATGCTTCTAATTCTGCGATTGACGGCTCATAAACTACATCAGATGGAACCGGTGTCTTTTTCATTGCTTCTGTCAATGCTGAAAAATCAATATTCCGGATCACTTTTCCGTATTTTCGGAAACGTGCGTCCGTAACTTCATAAATCTGCATGCCTTTTCCCTCTTTTCTTATCTTCTATCTCATTTGCCCTGCAGGTTTTCTGTCCTGCATAAGCAAACTTTTCCATAATCGACCTGTTACTATTCAAAACTGTCAGAGACAATCATCTTTCCTGTCAGTCAGATAATCTTGTCAAACAGATCTTTGCACGCCGGATAAATATTTTTAAACTGTTGGTAACGTGCCTCGTATTTTGCGGCAAGCTCCGGATCTGGCTCTACCGTATCGACTACTTTTACGATTGCAGCCGCGGCAGATTCCACATCTTTGTACTCACCACATGCAACAGCCGCAAGCATCGCGCCTCCTAAGGATGGTCCCTCTTCCGTTTCAAGCACATCCACTTTGATATTCAATACATTTGCGATGATCTTCTTCCACAAAGGACTCTTTGCACCGCCTCCGCAGATCTTTGTACGCTCGATCGGAATGCCAAGTGTTTTTGCAACTTCAAAAGAATCACGAAGTGCAAACGCAACACCCTCTAACACTGCCTGTGTCATATCCGCTCTTGTCGTATCCATCGTCATGCCAATAAAAGTAGCTCTCGCATTCGGATTGTTGTACGGGGAACGCTCTCCCATCAGATATGGCAGATAATATACATGGTTCTCACCTAACTTTTTGATCGATTCCTGCTCTTTTTTGTAATCTTTCGTTCCGATGATCTCATCCATCCACCATTTATTGCAGGATGCAGCAGATAACATACATCCCATCAGATGATAAGCACCGTTTGCATCACAGAATGCATGAAGTGCATTGTATTTATCTACACCAAATTTAGCAGAAGAAATAAAGATTGTTCCACTTGTTCCCAGTGAAATATTGCATCTGCCATCCCCAACGGTTCCGGTCGCAACTGCAGCAGCCGCATTATCTCCGGCACCTGCTGCCACTTTTACTTTTTCCGATAGACCAAGCTCTTTTGCAATCTCCGGCAAGATCGTTCCAACACATTCATAACTCTCATATAACTTCGGCAGCATATCAGTCGTAATACCACAGATCTTGCACATTTCCTTCGACCAGCAACGGTTCTTTACATCTAAAAGCAGCATACCGGATGCATCGGAAACATCTGTACAGTGCTCTCCAGTCAGCTTATATGCAAGATAATCTTTCGGTAGCATAATCTTTTTGATCCTTGCAAAATTCTCCGGTTCTTTATTTTTTACCCACAAAATCTTTGGTGCAGTAAAACCGGTAAATGAAATATTCGCCGTATACTTTGACAATGTATCTTTTCCTATCTCATTGTTTAAATAATTACATTCTTCTGTCGTTCTGCCATCGTTCCACAAGATTGCCGGCCGGATCACCTCATCCTTGTCATCAAGAATGACCAGTCCATGCATCTGACCCCCAAAACTGATTCCGGCAACTTCTTCTTTTGGAAAACCTTCCAAAAGTTCTTTTAACCCCTGCATCGTCTCTTTGTACCAGTCCTGTGGCTTCTGTTCTGACCAACCGGGATTTGGAAAATAAAGAGGATATTCTCTTGATACGATATTTTTCACATTTCCGGCTGCATCCATCAAAAGCAGCTTCACGGAAGATGTTCCAAGATCAATTCCTATGTACAGCATACCGTTCTCCTTTTTATCAATCATATCATTATGTGCTCGTGCACGTTTTATTTATCATACATCCTGTATGGTCATTTTGCAATATACTTTTTGTACATTTTTTCTAATTCATTTTTGTTTACATTTACTTATGCAGTCACTTTTATACATAGTTTTATGCCGGCAGTGCTCCTTTCACTTTAATATATGCTTCTTTTTATATACCCGTTTCTGTGCACATGCACACAAGTTGACAACCTGTCTGTTTTTATGTTATTTTTATCTATATGAAGTGATTGAAACGAAAAAGGGGTTTTTATATGGCTACCATGAAAGAAATTGCAGAACTATCCGGTGTTTCACGCGGCACTGTGGATCGTGTATTAAATCACCGCGGCATTGTCAATGCTGAGACAGAACGGAAAGTTTTAGAAATTGCAAAGCTATTAGACTATCAGCCAAACAAGGCTGGCATTGCGCTTGCTGCACAAAAGAAAAAAATAAAGATCGGTGTCCTGCTTTTTGGCGCTGAAAATCCGTTTTTTGACGAAGTCATGGATGGTCTCCACAAAAAACTCGAAGAACTGTCTATCTACGGATGCGCTGTAATTGAACGCCGCATTTCTTTTGATCTGCAGATCCAGCTTGCGACGATTGACGATCTGGTAAAAGAAGATATTCACGGACTGATTCTCTCTCCCTATAATGACCCTGCCATACAGGAAAAAATAGATGCCCTCTGGGAGAATGGCATCCCCTGCATCACGATCAACACCGATATGCCGGATTCGAAACGCATCGCATATGTCGGCAGTGACTATCACAAATGTGGGAAGACTGCTGCAGGATTATTACATCTTTTTTCCGGGGATTATGCAAGTGTCGGAATCGTAACCGGCTCGCACAATGTACTCTGCCATGAAGAGCGTATCAGTGGTTTTACCTCGCATCTCCATGCAAAGCATCCGAATATCCGGATTGTGGATGTTGTAGAGAACAATGATGATGATTACCAGAGTTATGCGGTAGTTTCTGATCTTTTAGACCGCCATCCGGATCTGTCCGCACTCTATTTTACGGCAGCCGGTGTTTACGGCGGATGTCGTGCGGTTTTAAATGCCACCCTGCAGCGTCCTCTTAAAATCATTACATTTGATGCCGTCCCATCAACCTGTGAAATGATACAAAACGGCATAATCTCTGCAACGATCTGCCAGCAGCCGGACGAACAGGGTGCTTTATCACTCTCTCTTCTTATGGATTATCTGCTGACCGGGAAACTGCCGGAAAACCGTTGTATCTATATGGATCTGAGTATAAAAATAGCTGAAAATCTTTAAGCCACAGGGCTACTTTGTTATCTCATTTTAAAATCCAAAGATTCTTTCAACCATTGCCTGCCAGCTTGCTGACTGCCGGATGATGATCTTGCTATCCTCGCCGCTGATCTGATTGTGTTCAGTGACATGCTGGCAAATATCGCTGCAAGAAATGCAACACGAATTAAAAAAAGTGCCGTAAATACGGCACTTTAAGAGTGGACCTGACGGGAGTCGAACCCGTGTCCAAAAACCAATCCCCTGTCCTTCTACGAGTGTATCCTATGTTTTGACATTCCCTCCGCCAGGCCTGCGTAGGCACAGTTCCGGTTTTAGTAGCTTCATCATACGCCCACAGACTCAAAGCTTTGTCTGTGTCGTTTCTCACATAGTCGAAGCCTGAGTCCTAAAGTGTGAGTGCTCTAGGTCAGACTGCTGCCATCATGGGCAGCAAGTTGCAGCTGTTAGGCTGCAACCGCTAAATTATCTTCAGCGTTTAATTTTAATTTTGGAATTTGACGCATCCCGTGCGACTCGCTTCTCCAGCTTCATGATCCCTGTCGAAACCATTACAAGCCCATAAATATATATTTCAGATGCAGTCTTTCTTACACAAAATATTATTTTCTGTGTACAAAAAATACATCATCCATTCTTTTTTATAAATTACTTTAATACAGATTCTTTACTTTGAAATCACGCTCCGCCTCACGCCGCATATCCTTCTTGGCAATATCCTGACGTTTATCATACTGTTTCTTACCTTTTGCAAGCGCAATATCGACTTTTACAAGGCTCCCCTTAAAGTATACCTCAACCGGCACTAAAGTATAACCCTTTTCTGCAATCTTTCCGACCAGCTTGCGGATTTCTGCCTTATGCATCAAGAGTTTCTTCGGACGCAGAGGATCACGGTTGAAGATGTTCCCCTTTTCATAAGGACTGACATGCATGCCATAAATAATGACCTCACCATTCTCGATACGGATAAACGCTTCTTTGATGCTGCATTTTCCCATACGCATGGACTTTACCTCTGTACCATGCAGTTCAATACCCGCCTCATAACGCTCTTCTAAGAAAAAGTCATGGTAAGCCTTCTTATTATTTGCGATCAGTTTTTTTTCTGTCTTTGCCATCATGACCTTCCTTTCTTATCCAATACCCAGCTTGTATAGTATACCCCGAAATGAGGGGGAACGCAAGATGATTTTTATTCTTTCCCCGCTTTCCGCTCATCCTGCCGTACCACACGAAAATCAATTGTGCGTAAAATCCTGTCAGTTCCTGTCACCATAACATGAACACGTTGTCCAAGTTTATAGCGGATATTCGTCACCTCTCCAACCAGTTCGTAGGTACTCTCATTATAATGGAAATAGTCATCCACCAGCGTTGTTACATGCACCAGTCCTTCCACCGTATTCGGCAGCTCCACATAAAATCCCCACTCAGTCACTCCGGAGATCACACCTTCGAACACCTCACCGATACGCTCTGACATATATTCCACTTTTTTCAGTTTATCTGTCTCACGCTCAGCTTCATCCGCACGGCGTTCCATCTCACTCGAATGTTTTGCAACTTCCGGAAGAATTTTGTCATAATGCTCGATTTTCTTTGCATTCATCCTTCCACGCAGATTGTCCTTGATAATACGATGTATCTGCAGATCCGGATATCTGCGGATCGGGGATGTAAAATGACAGTAATATGGAGTTGCCAGTCCAAAATGCCCCGTGCTCATAGTGGTATACTTTGCCTGTTTCATGGAACGAAGTGTCAGACGGCTGATCAATGCTTCCTCCGGGGTACCATCGATCTTTTGCAGAAGTTTTTGCAGTTCTTTCGGATGTACTTCATCCTGACCGATGTGGATGGAATAGCCAAAATTATTAATAAATGTCGATAACTTCTTGATTTTCTCGGTATCCGGATTATCATGTGTACGGTATACAAATGGCAGTTCCTGCCAGAAATAATCCTGTGCCACTGTCTCATTGGCGATCAGCATAAAATCTTCAATGATCTTTGTTGCAACATTTCTCTCATAAGGCTTGATCTCAATCGGCTTTCCTTTTTCATCAAGCACGATTTTTGTCTCTGGAAAATCAAAATCGATCGATCCGCGTTTCATACGTTTTTTACGCAAAATAGCAGCCAGTTCCCGCATCAGTTCAAACATTGGAACCAAATTCTCATACTCTCTGATCTCATTTTCGTCATGATCTTCGAGAATCTTTTTTACACTGGTATAACTCATGCGGCGGTCCACTTTGATCACAGACTCTGCGATCGTGTGGTCGATCACATTTCCTTTCGGATCGATCGTCATCACACAGCTTAACGTCAGACGGTTTTCCCCTGCATTCAAAGAACAGATTCCATTTGACAGCTTATGTGGCAGCATCGGGATCACCCGGTCAACTAAATAAACAGATGTACCGCGGGATAATGCCTCCACATCCAGAGCACTATGCTCCTGTACATAATTTGATACATCAGCGATATGCACGCCAAGTTTATAGTTGTCTCCCTCTTTTGTCAATGTAATCGCATCATCAAGATCCTTCGCATCTTCCCCATCGATTGTTACAGTCTGCCATTCCCTGAAATCCATGCGTCCCGCCATATCAGCAGTACTGACTTCATTTGAGACATTTTCCACCTGATGCATGATCTTCTCTGAAAACTCGACCGGCAGATCATACGCTTTTACGATCGACATGATATCCGTTCCAGGATCATTGATATGACCGATGATCTCAACCACTTTTCCTTCCGGTTTTCTTCCCTCTTTGCCGTAATCCGTGATCTCAACTACAACTTTATGCCCGCTGACAGCTCCCTTGGAACGTTCCTGCGGAATAAAAATATCAGAACCGAACTTCGGATTATCCGGCACCGCAAATCCAAATGTCTTACTCTTTTCATAAGTACATACGATCCGGGTTGTACCACGTGATATGATCTTTGTGATCGTACCTTCCCTTCGTCTGCCGGTATTTTCTGAAGTGATCGCCACCTGTACCGTATCCATATGGAATGCACCGTGTACCTGCGACTCTGGGATAAAGATATCTTCCTCTTCCCCCTCGATACCGACAAATCCAAACCCTCTCGCATGCGCAGTAAATGTACCGGTCAGATATTTCCCTTCTGATTTGATGTATTTGCCCTTGGAAGTCACTTCGATCCTGCCATCCATCACAAGCGCATCTAAGACTTCCTGCAGTTCACTGCGCTGTGATTTCGGCACTGATAGAACGACTGCCATCTCCTTCGCCTTCATCGGTACATAAAATTCATCACAGATAAACTGATAAATTGTCTTTTTCCGTTCTTCTAAAATTGTTTTCTCCATAAACCCCTGTCCTTTTTCCTATGAATCAAAAAAATGACTGCCGCACCTGCGACAGCCATCGATTCATCTTAAAAAATACTCATATTTAATACCGCTGCAATCACGATAAATAAGATAACAAAAAGTCTTGTCAGCTTTACTAACATACCTTCCATGGAACGTCCCTTGTTCTTGCCCCAGTATGTGTCTGCTGCACCTGCGATTGCTCCAAGTCCTGCGGATTTACTTTCCTGCATTAAGATGATAACTGTCAATGCTACACTGATTATAATAAAAACTACAGTCAAAATTGTTTTTACAACTGCCACGATCGTTCCCTCCTAGGTTACAAACTCACAACTTTAGTCATTGTAACATAGACGTTTTGTTTTTTCAACCTATTTTTTCATAATTTCTTTCGGTTCAAACACCGCATCTTCTGCCAGTTCCTCCTCGATCCGCAAAAGCTGGTTATATTTGCTGGTACGCTCCGCGCGGCATGGTGCACCTGTTTTGATCTGTCCGGCATTGACCGCAACTGCAAGATCTGCGATAAATGCATCTTCTGTTTCACCTGAACGATGCGAGATTACCGTATGATATCCTGCAGATTTTGCCATCTCGATCGCATTTAATGCCTCTGTCACAGTTCCGATCTGATTTACCTTGACAAGAACCGCGTTCGCTGCACCAAGTTTGATTCCGCACTGTATCCGTTTCGGATTCGTCACAAACAGATCATCTCCGACAAGCTGCACCTTATCGCCAAGTCTTTCTGTCAGCTTCTGCCAGCCTTCCCAGTCATCCTCAAACAGACCATCTTCGATGGAAACAATCGGGAACTGCCCCATAAGCTCCTCATACATGGCGATCATCTCCTCCGAACTTCTGACAATCTCCTGCTCCTCCCCCTTTTCTTCTGACTCTCCAGGGAAAACATAAACGCCACGTGCTTCGTCATACAATTCACTCGCCGCAGCATCCATCGCATAGACAACATCTCTGCCCACCTGGTAACCAGCCATCTCCACTGCCTTCGAAAGATAAGAAAATGCCTCTTTTGTATCCTCAAAATCAGGTGCAAATCCTCCCTCATCTCCAACTGCCGTACTCATACCGTTTTCATTCAGTATCTGGTGCAGGAAATGATACACTTCTGCTCCCATCTTAAGTGCCTGTGAAAAACCACGTGCCCCCACCGGCATGATCATAAACTCCTGAAAATCAAGCGTATTTTTTGCATGGACGCCACCATTGATCACGTTCATCATTGGAACCGGAAGTGTTTTGGCATTGGTTCCTCCAAGATAACGGTATAACGGCATATCAAGAGCCTTCGCAGCCGTTTTAGCACAGGCAAGTGATACTCCAAGAATTGCGTTTGCCCCCAGATTTCCCTTATTATCGGTTCCATCAAGTTCCACCATCGCACGGTCTAACTTTGCCTGCTCTAATACATTCATCCCAAGCAGCATTTCCCTGATTTTCGTGTTTACGTGATCTACAACCTTCTGCACACCAAGACCGAAGTAATCTTTATCCCCGTCACGCAGTTCGATTGCTTCAAATCTTCCGGTACTTGCACCGGAAGGAACAGATTCTCTTGCGGTAGTTTTTTTACCAGTCGTCTCTGTCTCGGCAGTCACCTCAACCTCCACTGTCGGATTTCCTCTTGAATCCAGAATCTGTCTTGCATGTACATCTGTAATGTTAATTTTTAATGACATAAAAAATTCCCCTTTCACACATTCTTTTTCCGTAGTATGTGTAATCAGGGAATCTTTTATAACTTTTTATGACAAAATAAATTTCTGTAGTGTCGCATACAAGAGTTTCGGATTGATCGGTTTTGCCAGATGCTCATTCATCCCGGCTTCCCTCGTCTGTTTTCTGTCCTCCTCACCGGCATTTGCCGTCATCGCGATGATTGGAAGGTCTTTTACATCTTCTCTGTCTAAAGCACGGAGCTCTCTGGCTGCCCCGATTCCATCTAAAACCGGCATCCGGATATCCATCAGTACTGCATCAAAATAATATTCCGGGAAATTTTCCACAAGTTCCACTGCCTTTCTGCCATTTTCTGCCGTAACAACTTCAAACTGTTTCTTTTCCAAAAGTCCCTTTGCCACAATGACATTGAGCGGATGATCCTCAACAAGCAGTATTCTCTTTCCGGCAAAACTGATATCCTCTGTTTTTTCTTTCCGCTCTTTTTTCCGACGGTCAAAATCAAGTTTTACGGTCACGGTAAACACAGTACCTTCTCCTTCCGTACTCTGTACTGTAATATCACCATCCATCATCCTTGCATAATTGTGCGCAATAGAAAGTCCCAGTCCGCTTCCTCCATAAACACTTGTATTTTCTTCATGCTGCTGTGTAAAAATATCAAATACCTTTGGCAGAAAATCCTTTGCAATACCAATTCCGTTATCAGAGACAACTGTTGTAAGCTGTACTCTTTCATTCACTTCCTGCTCTGTAACAGCTACATCAACACTTCCACCTTCCGGTGTAAATTTTACCGCATTGTTGATCAGATTTATCATGATCTGTTCTAACCTTGTGGCATCTCCGATATATACTTCCGATATTTTCCGTTCTCTGTCAAAAGAATAGCCAACACCTGCCATAAGTGCCTGTGTTTTCGCTAACATATTGACATTATCCCAGAACTTATCCCCGGAAAATGCCCGGACAGCCAGCTTCATATTTCCACTCTCGATCCGTGACATATCGAGGATATCATTCAGCAATGCCAGAAGATATCTGGATGCCGAATCAAGTTTTTCCGTGTAATCAAGCACCTGGTTTCTGTCATCAATTGACGACCGGATCATGGAATTTAAACCAATAATCGCATTCATAGGTGTCCGGATCTCATGACTCATTCCAGCCAGAAAATTTGTTTTTGCTTCATTCGCAGCCTCCGCCATCGCCAGCGCTTTTGCAAGCTGTTCCTGCTTTTCTTTTTCTTCTTTCACAATATCCTCAACATCGGACAGCATTAAAAGAAGTATACCGGTCTGTTCATTCTCGTCCATCTGTCCGCTGTATTCATCCACCGTATAAATTTCATCATAACCAAATGTCATGATACATTCTAATATCTGCTTTAATTTACTCTCTCTGGTCACATCATGATTATAGATAAATGCCATGATCTCACCGTTTCCGGGTTTCTGTAAAAGATTTACCTCCACTCTTACCCATACATATCTCCCGTTATAAAACTGGGCAACATATTCCTCAGAAAGGCTGTTGATTCCTTCCCTAAAAGAAGCAAGCAGCCCCTCCGGCGATAATCTCTGATTCTGTTCTTCTGTCAGATATACTTTTTTTGCATATGCAGACATCCTTGAACGGAAATGCCAGCAAAAAAGACAGGCATACCATGGCAATATTTAAGACGCAGAGCACAACTCTGTTCTCATAATCTACCTGGGACCTGCATTCTGCCAGCACATCCGCTTTCAAAAATTTATTCAATTTTTCCTTATGATTTTCATACAACTTTATCACTCTGTTTCAATTCCTTTTGTCTTTAAGAAATCTACCCAGATATTATATTTTGATCCATACAGATGCAGATTATCAAACGTAAGCTCCTGCTTTAATCCGCCCTGATCATCACATACTACTTCATTGACATCAATATAAAACACACGGACACCATCTGCAAGCTGCTGTATGCGCTGATTTCTCGCATCAATACCCGGATTATTAAAAATCGGGTCTGAATCGGATTTTTTGCTGGTCACATGCATGATCGCCTGCACATAAATGATCGCATCCGGCTGCAGGGTTTTGAATTTTTCGACTGCATTCTGATACTCATTCATAAACCCGTCAAGCGTTCCGCGTCCCATTTCATTAATACCGATCTGAAAATACACTTTTTTATACTGTTTAGCCTTTAATGCTTCCTCTAATGTTACCTTTTGGCCATTGACATTACAGAATGCATCTTTCCACAGATCATAGATATTCATGCCTACGGTCGCATAAAAATCTGCATGATCCAATCCGCCATAATCATGCAGACCTACCGTTCTCGAATCGCCAATAAAAACTGCATCATCAAAATAACTGTCATCCACCTGTATAAACTTCTTTTGTTCTAGAACCGCCGTCTCAGTATCCTGCTCCACAGTTTCCGTCCGCTGTATGGTCTCCTCTTGTTCTGTCACTTCTGTAGCCGCAACATTCTCTTCCTGCTGCGGTCTGTATTCGTCCGGCGTTTCCTTACTCCAAGGATAAATTTTATCATGAATTCCATCTAACACCAATACAAAATATGGAGTTTTTTTAATATTGATGGAATAATTTTTATAGATCCCGTCTTTTTTTAAATAACCGATCAGTGAAAGGATCACCCATCCGACGATCAAAAAGACTGCGACCTGACATTTCATTATTTTCTTCACACTAATCACCAGTCCTAAAAATTAAAATACAAAAATGGATTATTTGTAGAAACAGCCATATAATAAAGGCTTAAAACCAATACCACGATCACCGACAAACTTCCCAGCCACTTTTTCTCGACCACTTTGTAGAAAGCTGCCGGATATGGAGTAGAAAAAATAATCCCGATCAGAAACAGTGGTCCGTAATCCATCAGATACTTTATAAAATCCATCTGCTTTATTGCCTCTCCCACGCCAAAAAACGGGAACATTCTTGCATAATAAATTCCAAGCTGTCCTACATCCGCAATAGCAAATGCAACCCAGGTAAGCGGCACTACAAGTACCAGATATATATGGGAAAGTATTTTACTCTTCTCCAGAAACTGTAATAAAAACACTTTTTCTATAGCAAGCAGTACGAGCAGAGACGCTCCCCAGATCAGGAAATGTCCTTCTGCACCATGCCAGATGGCAGTCAGACTCCATACCACAAATAAATTAAATATCGTACGCGCCTTTCCTTTCCTGTTGCCACCTAACGGAATATAGACATATTCCTTAAACCAGCGTCCCAGCGTAATATGCCATCTTCTCCAGAATTCTGATACCGATTTTGAAATATAAGGATGTTTAAAGTTTTTGGGAAATTCAAATCCCAGCATCTGCCCAAGTCCCAATGCCATCAAAGAATATCCTGAAAAATCAAAATACAGCTCTATGGAGTATGCAAACGCCCCCATCCATGCTAATGGCGTTGAAATACTTTCAAAACCGATTGACTGTATATTATTCCACAAAAGCCCGATACGGTCTGCAACGATCACTTTTGCTCCAAGTCCCAGTATCAGTGTTTTTAATCCTGATTCAAACTGTTCTATAGTAACAGTCCTGCTGCATAAAGCCATACGGACTTCTGAATAATTGATGATCGGTCCAGCGATCAGCTGCGGAAACATCATCAGATACGTTCCGAGACGGATAAATGATTTTTCAACCGGCACTTTTCCCCGGTAAACATCGATGATATAGGCGGCGATCTGAAACGTATAAAAACTGATGCCAAGCGGCAGTTTATCCATGAGTCCACTATACTTAAAAAGGAACAGAACACCAAAATCATAGCACAGTGCCATGATCAACAGAATCAGTTGTTTTTTTCCTCTTCCCTCATAAGTATCCCGGTACATGAATCTTCCCAGAATATAATTGATCACCACAGAGGCAAGCAAAAGCACTACATATTCTGCCTCACCTGTTGTATAAAACAAAATGCTCCCTGCAAACAACACCGCATTTTTCCATTTTTTCGGTGTCACATAATATATCAGTAAAAAAAACGGTAAAAACCGGAATAAAAATTCAAAACTGCTAAATACCATCTTATCGGCTCTTTCTAATCCACATTATTTTTTTAACAACAACTATTATAGCCAAAAAAATGTCTGATAATCACCTATTAAGCAAAGTTAGTAAATTTGTAAATTTTTTGTTATTTTTGTCACATCTCGGAAATATTTTTTGATCTCCCCAACAAAATACAAAGATCCGAATGCAATCGTTTTATGTGCCGCATCCAGACGATCCGGCATCAGTTCATCAAAAGATCTTAATAGACCCGCCTCACAGATTCCCTTTTTTCTGATTTTCTCCGATAACTCCTTCGCAGCAAGTGCTCTCTCTGACTCGACTGTTACCGTCTTAAAATCAAGAGCAATTGGAAGTAATTCTTCAATCATCTCCTCATAATCCTTGTCTGCCATAACTCCCATGATAAAATGAAACTTCTCTTCCGGAAACAAGGTACGAAGACTTTTTGCCAGTGCTGCCACTCCGTTGCTATTATGTGCACCATCCACCATGAAAAACGGATCTTTGCCAAGAATCTCCATCCGGCCTTCCCATCTTGTCTTTCTGATTCCTTCCCTGATATAATATTCTGCTTTTTCTTCTGAAATTCCCCTGTTTTTCAAAAAAATTTCTGCTGCCTGAATCGCTGCAAGTGCATTTTCATACTGATGCACTCCAAGCATTGACATCTCAAGATCTTTATAATTTTTACAGGAAAAATATTGTCTGCCATTTTCATAGCGGCAGTCTGTCACATCATGGATATCCGCGATCCTTATCTCTGTAATTTTCTCTTTTTCTGCCGTTTCAAGCAGGATCTGCATCGCTTCCTGCTTCTGGCTTTCTAATACCAGTTTTGTACCTTTTTTTATAATACCTGCTTTCTCCGCCGCAATTTTATCTAAAGTATCGCCTAAAATCGCCATGTGATCATATCCGATCTTCGTGATAACCGTAACCTCCGGTACACCGATTGCATTCGTCGAGTCTAATCTTCCTCCAAGTCCGGTCTCTATCACAGCTGCCTGACACTGTTCTTCCTTATAATAAAGCAGTGCTATCGCAAGGCAGTAATCAAACATAGTCAAAGCTGCCCCAAACTCTTCCCCCAGCAGCATATTCCCAAGTCGTGTCACTTTCTCTTGGGATATCATCTGTCCATCCACACAGATCCGTTCCCTGAAATCAACCAGATGTGGTGATGTGAACATCCCTGTACGGATTCCTGCTTCCTTTAAAATTGAGCACAAAAAAGCAGAGACGGAACCTTTTCCGTTCGTCCCCGCTATATGGATCACACTCATATTCTGCTGTGGTCTGCCTAACTTTTCAAGCATCAGTGCAGATATCTCTGCCCCCGGACGGTTGCCAAACCGTCTCTGATGTTCAATCTGGTCTAATACTTCCTCATATGTCAGTTCTTTCATAATACTGTCCTTTTTCTATATTAAACTGCGATAATGACACCGCCGTCATTGGCATACATCGTGCTGACGCCCGCCGTATCCGTAATAATGATTTTTTTGAACTTTGCCAACTTTTCTAATTTTTCTTTTACTGCTCTGGCACGTTCCGGACAATTACAGTGTGAGATCGCAAGCACTCTGTTCTCACAGTTTTTTGTCTTTGCAATCACATTCTGAATCATCTTATCCAGTGCTTTGTTCATGCCACGCGCCTGGCCAAGCTGACAGATCGATCCCTCCTCGGTAGATCCCATCACCGGCTTGATATTTAATGTATTTGCAATAAATGCCTTAAGATTTGTCAGACGTCCATTCTTGCGCAGAGTCTCTAATGTTTCAAGCACGAAAAAGGTATTCATGGAGCTGATATATTTTTCTGTCGTCTCAACAACTTCCTCGAAACTCATACCTGCCTCTTCACACTCCTGTACTTTCATGCCGATCAATGTTTCGCCTATGGAAGCAGAGCGGGAATTAAATACATAGATCTTCTTCTCGCCCGGATGCTCCTCTTCAAACAGATTTTTTCCAAGTTCGGCACTGTTATAAGATCCCGACAGTCTGCCGGACAAAGTTACCACATATACATGATCCGCATCTCCTTCATATGATTTCATATACTCATCCGGAGACGGACATGCAGATTTCGGTCCGGTAACGCTTTCCTTAACCCTGCGGAGAAAATCCTTCTGGTCAAACGTCTCATCATCGCGAATACAACATCCATCTACCTCTAACTCCAATGACACATTCTGATAATGTCCATCTTTTTTTAAATCTTCCGGCAGTTCTCCACAACTGTCAATCACGATCTTATACATTTCAGATAACCTCCATAACCCGACAATTTGTTATTTGATAACTTTTTATATGTTATTTCTTTCCATCACATGTAGTATTGATTACTACATAACAGTATCATAAAAACTTTGTTTTGTATAGAGGTTTTCATTATATTTTATATATTTTTTATCAGACATACGTTTTAAGAGAATTTCAGGATCAGTACATTCTGATCCTGATCCTCAATATAGGATAATCCAGTAATCCCCTCACAGTAATCACGGATATGCTGTTCATCGATGAGATACGCTTTTGCCTGCTCATATAAAGAGTTGTCCGAAAAACGGATCTCCTCTGTGACAGCTCCATTGCGATAGGCCTCGCCATAAATCTGTCCAACCACATCCGGTTCCCATTCTGTGATATATTTTTCTTCTTTTACATAGTAATTATCTGCCGTCGCCGTACAGTCCGGCAAAAGCAATGTGCCATCCGCCTGATGTGTCTTGCTGATCTCAGCCGTAGTCACCCCGAAATAATTATAATTGATAAAAGATCCAAAACCGCTCTTACCATTATTATAAGAAGAATTTCCCCATGTCGTATCTATAAAATAATATGCGCCATCAAGCTGCACAAGATTCCACGCATGCGTATCTCCCTCCGCAGTTCCCGTCACGACAACAGCCCGTATTCCTAAAAGAGACAACAGATACTGCGTGGCATTTGCATACCCCTGACAGACTGTTTTCTTATTTAAAAAGACACTGATAATGTTCTGGTTCTGTTCCGTTCCCATTTCATACTCAATGTTTCCAGCCAGATATTCGAAAACATATTTTGCCTTTTCATAATCTCCCCAGGATGAATCCACATTTTTTAATATGGAATCCACCACTGAATCGATCCGGCTCTGATAGGAATCACGCTCATCACGATCCACTGTATAGCTTGGCGAAAAATCTATACTGACCGTCTTTTTCCCCATCGTGTACTGCGTATAGTTATATCCGGATACCCAGAAAATCCCCCCGTGGTCTGCTATGACAGAACGATATGCTTTCTCTAATACCTTTTCGTCACAGGTACTTACCGGAACCTTTGAATCATGTGTCATAATAATCCGATATATCTCATCATAGACTGTCTGCTGCTCCGTTGAGAGAGTTTCGTAAGCATATCCATGCGATACTTTTGCCTCCGGTGTTTCATTTTCCGTACCTGTTTCCTGACTCTCTTTTATATGTTTCTCTATTGTGCCGGAATCTGCTTTGGATTTTGCATTTTTCTGTTCTACATGAACCTGGCTTTGTATCTGTCCCGGAGGTGTGAAAGAATCATGAAATACTCCGGTATATCGGATCACTGCGCCTGCTAACACCGCTAAAATCATACATTTAAGCAGTGTATGTCTTTTTCTTCTTTTCACACTTCCCCCTTAAAGTGAAAAATATGCCTTTACAAGTTCCGTCAATGCTTCCTGGTCTGCTGCTCCCATCAATTCTCTCGCCGAATGCATTGCCAGAAGCGGGATACCGATATCTACCGTTTTTACCGGCAATAATGCAGATGCAATAGAACCAAGTGTTCCGCCCCCTGCCATATCTGAACGGTTCACAAACTTCTGATATGGGATTTTTTTCAGATCACAGATCTGCTGAATAATCGCAATTGCCTCACAGTCTGTCGCATAGGACTGGGAACATGCCTCCTTGATACAGAAGCCGCTTCCAAGCACCGGTTTATTAGTAATATCCATTTTGCCTGCCTGATTTGGATGCAGACCATGTGCAACATCTACGGACAACAGCATGCTCTGATACAACAGTTCCGGAGCACTCTCCCCCGCTCCACAGGCTTTTAGAATTCGGAGTAACATATCGTGAAGCAATATAGATCCCGCTCCCTGTTTACTGCGGCTTCCAATCTCCTCGTGATCAAACAGTGCGATCAGATTAATACCGTCTTTCCTTTCCGCATCTATGATACCGGATACCAATGCTGCACAGGATGTCAGGTTATCCAGTCTTGGAGATGAGATAAAATCATCCTCTAAGCCGACATACTCCGGCTGTTCTCTGCAATATACCGTCAGTTCAAAATCTAAAATATCTTCTTTTGCAACAGACAGTTCTTTTGCAAGAAAACCTAAGAAATAATCAGCACATGTTTCATTTTCTGCAAGTAATCCTGCAACCGGGATCATATCGATCTGCTTATTCAGCTCCACACCCTTATTCACTTCGCGATTCATATGGATTGCAAGATTTGGGATCGTGAGCAGATTCTTTTGGGATGCAAAATATTTTAATTCCGGTGTAAACGGATCATTCCCTCTTACTGCCACACGTCCTGCCACACCAAGTGGTCTGTCTAACCATGTATTTAAAATTGCACCTCCATACACCTCAATATTAACCTGTGCATAGCGATTCGTTACAACATCACATGACGGTTTAATTCTAAGACATGGAAAATCCGTATGTGCCGCTGCAATCCGGACTGCAGGCTTTTTTTCTTTTTTCATCTCATCCGCAGGAATCGAAAATGCAAACAGAGTGGTATCATGATGATCCACATAATAGCGGCCACCTGCTTTTAAATTCCATTCTTCTTCATAAGCTATCTTCTCAAAACCGGCATCTGCTAAACGCTTTTCACATGCCTTTACCACGTGTACCGGAGATACTCCCTCTTTTAATAAATCAAATAAAACTGTTTTCTCGTTCATTGTAGTTCCTCTTTTCCTGTAATACTGATTAAAACCATCCCTATTTTACTATAAAATCAGAAAGATTACATCCTTTATTTTGTTTCTCTGGGTTTTATGGTACAATATGCGTAAGCAATGAGCAGTGCCACATGAAAATGAACATAATATGAAAGAGGTATACCGCATGTTAGCGCTTAATATCCCGGAACTCAAAAATTTTATGAACCAGCTTCTGTGTTCAGATACATTCGACCACTTTCTGTTAAAGGAAGCAACCATACAAAAAGATGCCGTATGGAATTTTGACGGAACGATCACACCGGACTTTTTTTCAAAAGAAGAATTAGAAGAACAGGGCTTATCTGACCTTGCATTCCTTCCTTATGGCAGAGTGCGCCAGCACTGTTTCGACCTGATCAAAGGAAAACGTACTCCTAATTATTTCAAATTTGTATTTCTGCTGTCACCGGATAATCTGTCCCGGACACTTGCCAGCATCCAGACTTCTTTTACCCCACAGGATGTAACAGGGATGTTTTTGAATCTGAAGTTCCAGAATGGAAGTCTTATGCTCACAACCGGCGTATCTTATCGTATTTTTTCTACCGATAAATCCTTAGAACACGAATGGGACAGACTCGTCGAGATTTTTCTCAAAAACCACGATATTGTTATTGAGAAATTAGGTTGAAAAATATCCTCTTTTTTCCTTTACTTTTCAAAATTGTTATGATATGCTCTAACTAGCTGTAAATACAGCCAGTAATATTTTTTGGAGGTACTTTTCAATGAACAAAGGTACAGTAAAATGGTTTAACAACCAAAAAGGATACGGATTCATCTCTGACGAGCAGGGCAATGATGTATTCGTACACTACTCAGGTCTGAACATGGAAGGTTTCAAATCCCTCGAAGAAGGCGCTACTGTAGAATTCGAAGTAGTAGAAGGCGCTAAAGGACCTCAGGCAACCAACGTTACAGTAGTAAAATAATTACTACCAGCACAATCAGTAGTTTCACATGTACCTTTTTCTTTTTAAATAGAACCAGTTTTTATTTGTTAGATTAAGATATTGTAAACAATGGATTTAAAAAAGAGTGTCGGCTTTCCGGCACTCTTTTTTATGTAATAGGATTCTTTCTTGTGTAGTCCATTCAAACTGGTCTGCTCAATTTTCACCTGACTGGCATTTTAAAATAAACCAGTGTGCGTTTAAGATATGCATAAATAAATGACAGATAATATCGGTCATAAGAAACGTATGAGGAGAAAAGAAATATGAGCACAACATCTACAACTACTGTAAAAACAGAAAATTCAATCGGTCAGGTACAGTTTCTGACCATCACAGCACTTTTCATTGCATTAACTTATGTATTTACCGCATTTGTCAATGTCAGACTTCCGATCACTGCAAACGGCGGACTGATCCATCTTGGCAATGTTCCGCTTTTTATCTGCGCCATTTTATTTGGCAAAAAAAGTGGTGCACTTGCCGGCGGTATTGGCATGGGACTCTTTGACCTTCTCTCCGGCTGGACAGCATGGGCACCTTTTACATTTATCATCGTAGCGATTATGGGATATGTTGTTGGTGCGATCACGGAAAAACACCACGGACTCGGTTTTGATGCACTCGCCATCGCTGCTGCCTGCGTGATCAAAGTAGTCGGCTATTATATCGCAGAGGGTATCATCTACGGCAACTGGATTGCACCGGTTACTTCCATTCCGGGAAATCTGTTTCAGATCGGTGTTGCAGCCGTTGTAGTCCTGATCGTCATCGAGCCTTTACGCAAAGCAGCAAACAAAATTATTTTCAAATAAAGTTTCATTTGAAAATAGCATTTTTCACTCAAACTTGTAATGCCCAAAAAACGGGCGGGAATGGAGATTAGTATTAATATGTATAAGATCATGACACCCGGACCGGTTCAGGTTCCGGAACCAGTAAGACGTGCACGCAGTTTTGCCTGCACAAATCCTGATCTGGATGAAGAATTTTATGATTTTTATAAAGAAACCTGCGAACTGATCAGCAGCCTCCTTGGCACGAAAAACGAAACGCTGATCTTAGATGGTGAAGGGATTTTAGGACTGGAAGCTGCATGTGCTTCCCTGACAGAACCGGATGATAAAGTTCTTGTCATCGACAACGGTATCTACGGAAAAGGATTTGCAGATTTTGTCAGCATGTACGGTGGTATTCCGGAAATCTACCATGCTGATTACGAAAATACTCTGGATGTGGATGCACTTGCAGAATATTTAAAAGATCATCACGATTATACTTATGCCACTGTTGTACACTGCGATACCCCAAGCGGCATGTTGAATGATATCAGCAGAATCTGTCCACTGCTCAAACAGTACGGCATCTTAACGGTCGTTGACTCCGTTTCCGGTATGTTTGGCGAAAAAGTATGTGTCGATGATTTTCAGATCGACCTTCTCTGCGGCGGCTCACAGAAAGCAGTCTCCGCACCTCCGGGACTTACCTTTGTTGTGGTAAGTGATGCCGCAAAAGAAAAAATGAAAAACCGTAAAACTCCGATTGCATCTTTCTACGCAAACCTGATGGCATTCGACGGTTACTACGAGAAAAAATGGTTTCCATATACTATGCCGATCAGCGATATCTACGGTCTGCGCGCTGCATTTAATCTGATCGCTGAAGATGCGACTTTGTATGAACGCCATGCAAGGATTGGTTCTGCTACAAGAGCAGCCGTAAAAGAAGCGGGTTTAAAACTCCATCTGCAGAGCGGAATGTCAAACACTGTAACTGTTTTTGACATTCCGCAATGTACTGATGCTAATTCTATCCTTGATACAATGCGAACAAAATATAATATTATGCTTGCCGGATCTTTTGATGAACTCTCCGGTAAAGTGATCCGTATCGGTCATATGGGGGAAAATGCAAGGTTAGAGCATATGGTTCCTACTTTAGAAGCTCTCTCTGCTACCCTGACTGAACTTGGTGTCACGCTTAAGGGAAATCTTGCAGATCTGTTTTTGAAGTATTATAGAAAAAAAGAGGCCTAATTGGCCTCTTTCTTTTCCTCTAAACGCTCTCTGATCTGCTGCATTCTGCCGTCTAACTGTGAGATCAGCTCCGCACAAAAGCAGAGATCCTGTGAGATCACCTGTGCATTTTCAATGTCCTTTTTGTATTTTAATTTATGCTCTAAACTTGCCCAGAAATCCATGGCGATCGTTCGAAACTGCACTTCCACACGCATCATCTTTTTCTCATTTGTCAAAAAAATCGGTACTTCAAGGATCAGATGCAGACTGCGGTAACCATTCGGTTTGGGATGACTGATATAATCTTTCTTCTTGATCAGCTTGATATCATCCTGTTTTTCCAGATAATCCGCTAATGTATAAATATCATCGGGAAATGAGCAGATAACACGGACACCTGCGATATCATTCAGATTCTTCTCGATATTATCTACGGAAAATGGAATCTCCTGACGCTTCATTTTCTTCATAATACTGTCCGGTTCTTTGATCCTGCATTTTATCGATTCGATCGGATTCCTGCTGTTTTGTACAGATAACTCTGTGTTCAATACGTCAAGTTTTGTCCTCACCTCTAACATTGCACATTCGTACTGCATCATCAGACAGCGAAACTTCTGTAGTTCTTCAATATCCCCAAAAACATGATCCAGTTCCTTGACTGTTTCAATATCCATGTATTCCATTTGACTTTCTCCTTAGAATCGTTCTTTTGTAACAGCTTCTCCTGACCTGCTACTCTTTCATTACTATTTTACCATACTTTTACGGAAAAGTTATCTAAACTTCTGTGAAGATTTCGGATTATATAATATTTTTACATAAGAGGTGCAAACAAACGCAAGAAACACTGTGTTCCCCGCAAAACAGCAGACCTTCCGCTCTTATATTTTTCTGTAACTTCCGTGCTCTCTGCAAAAATATGTTCAAAATCCTGACGAATCTCCCCTACGGCGTCACAGTTATATAAAAAGGCTCCATTTTCAAAATGAAGGTACAAACTCCGGTAATCCATATTAATGGTGCCACAGGTTGCCGCCTCTCCATCGCAGACACATTGTTTAGCATGGATAAATCCCGGCGTATACTCATAAATACGCACCCCTTGGCGCACGAGTCCTGCATAATAAGAACGTGTTACTTTATAGATCAGTTTCTTATCCGGGATCCCCGGTGTCACGATCCGCACATCCACACCACGCTTTGCAGCAAGTCCAAGAGCACGGTTCATCTCATCTGTGATGATCAGATACGGTGTTGTAAAATAAATTTCTTTTTTGGCATGTGCGATAAGATTCATATAAACGCTCTCTCCCACATGTTCATCATCTAATGGACTATCCGCATACGGCTGGATAAATCCCTCCTGTTTTACTTTATAATCTGTCACCGGCAGGTACTTCTGATAATCCTGGTCTGTCTTTTTTACAACATTCCACATTTCAAGGAACATAACCGTAAGACTTTTTACAGCATCTCCTTCTAAACGAATGCCTGTATCTTTCCACCGTCCATACGGATGTGTGACATTAAAATATTCATTTGCAAGATTGTACCCTCCGGTAAATCCCACTTTTCCATCGATCACTGTAATTTTTCTGTGATCGCGGTTATTCATAAATACCGATAATACTGGAATAATCGGATTGAATACACGGCAGGCAATTCCATTCTCCTCCATACGTTTTCTGAAATCATGATTGATAAATCCAATGCTTCCAACATCATCATAGAAAATACGTACTTCAACTCCATGCACTGCCCGGTCTTTTAACACGTTAAAAATCCGTTCAAAAGATTCTGCCTGCTCGATGGCATGATACTCCATAAATATAAAATGTTCTGCTTTTTTCAAATCTGCAAGCTGTGCCTCTAACCCCTGTGACGCATCCGCATAAAATTCAATATCTGTATTGCGATAAACCGGATAATGACCATATTTCCAGATGTACTCTGTCTGGTTTGCTATTGACAGATCTTTTTTCTGAAGCATTTTTACGACAGTCTCATCACTTTCTAAAAATGGGAAAAGTTCACTGTCAATGCCCTCATAACGTTTTTTCATATTTCTGGTCAGATTTGACCTTCCAAATAGTGCAAATACACACAGACCAAATACCGGAAATGCAGTAATGACCAACATCCATGGCACTTTAAATGCCATGTTTCCATGCATTCCATATATGGCAAATACAACCGAGACCGCGATCAACGTGGAAAAAAGAGAAATTGCTGCCGAATAATTATTCAGCCATATAAAAAGACTGATGATCCATATGACCTGAAGCAATACGCTGATACCAACAAAAATCAATCTTCCTACACTGTTTTTTACTGATGTTTTCTGTTCTGCTCTCATAATATTGAAAAATACCACATAATTTTACTCATGTGGTATTTTTTCCTCCGTTTCTGATTTATTTTTAGTTACGTGCATTCATTTTATCTTTTACATTTGCATCCACTTTTCCAAGATACCCTACCAGCTCATCGGATACATTCACAATGCGCTCTGTTGCCTGATCACACTGTTCAACGATCTGCTGGAATTCTTCCATGTTTTCTGTTGTTACTTTCGCACTCTCGGCATTCTGTTCTGCAAACTCTGTCAAAGAGGTGATTCCACTTTCAATTACCGTCTTATGATCGTCTAACACATTTACTTCTTCGCTGATTCCATCCACAGCATCGCTTGTATTCTTGATCTCCTCATTCAGGGAACGGAAAATTTCTTCCGTATCATGAATCTTCTCATTCTGTTTCACAAACGCTTCTGATACTTTCTGCGTGATCTCCACACTGACGTTTGAATTATCAATCAATGTATTGACGATCTGATTGATCTGTTCTGTTGATTCCCTTGACTGGTCAGCTAATGTACGGATCTCTTCTGCAACAACTGCAAATCCTTTTCCATGTTCTCCGGCTCTTGCAGCTTCAATACTTGCATTTAAAGCTAAAAGATTTGTCTGATTTGAGATTCCGGCTATGATCTCTGTTGCTGTGCGGATCTCCTGTGCAGACTGGTTTGTCAGATCTGTCTGCTGTCTTACATTTTCAATCGCAACACCGCTCTCCTTACTGATATTTACAAGTTCCTCCATGATTGCTTCTGCTGCCTTGTTGCTTTCTTTCATGTGCTCTGCACTTTTTGCAAGCATCGATACATTCTCTGCAATCTTATCGATCGTTCTGCTGATAGCATCGATCTTCTCTTTCATATCGACTGTGTGATCAGCCTGTGAGATCGTATTATCCGTAATAGTAGTCACTGCCTGCTCTGTCTGATCCAGTGAAGCTGTCATACTCTTAAAAATATGCTTAAAATCCTCTGAAACCTCACCAAGTTCCTTTGTTGCTTTCTTTATTCCCAGTACAACCTGTGAAAATGAAGTGATCGACTCCTGAAACGTACGCACAAGCTGTCCGACTTCTCCATCCTTCTCTGCAAGTTTATTTGCTTTCTTAGCAACACCACCGGAAAGTTCCACCTCTGAGCCATCACTCATAAGCTGTCTGAATGCATCCAGGAGTGTTTTGATTAATGCAAAAACAATGCCAAAAACCAGTACAGTTGCAAGACAGATCAGTATCATTGCAACCATCGTACCGATCACGCCATTTTTCAGCAGCTCAAGTACTACAATCTGCCATACTGCCATAATCAGGAAAAATACAACAAAAACACCCATTAATCTTTTCCATGCCATTTTCTTTGTGTCACCCATTTTTATCCTCCAGCTATGTTATTGTCTGAGACTGCTCCACCACAGGTGGATCCGTCTGTTTTGATTTCTGCATGACTTTATTCTCATACATCGCATGATCCGCTTCACGGAACACTGCTGCAAATAAATCTATACTGTCTGTTTCATGGAATGCGATTCCTCTTGCAATCTGTATCTTCTGTTCATACTTTGTATTATTTTTATTGAAAACAATAATACCATTATCAAAGTTTGCCAGCAGTTCCTCGCATTCTGTCTGTTTGGGCTGTTCGATGATGATCACAAACTCATCACCACCGATCCGGTATACAGTATGATCTTTAAATCCTTTTTTGATCAGTCTGCTTGCATCCCGGATGAGCATATCCCCAAATTCATGTCCAAAATTGTCATTGATCTTTTTGAGATTATTGATATCCATGACCACGACTGCATATTTCATATTCTCGGCTGCCGCGCGTTTATCCAGTTTATCCACATACTCCTTATATGCCGCCTTGTTAGCAACACCCGTCAGGGCATCTGTATACGCCTGTTCATTTACATAATCGATATAATGCCGCAGATGATTGACCATCTGCTGTACACTGTCTGCAAGCACTCCAACTTCATCTTTTGACTCACAGTCAATGTTGACATCAAGATCACCGCCTGCAACTTTCTGTGCTGCTTCCGTAAGTTCTTTGAGCGGTCGTATCATTTTTCTGGTAACATGTATTGTGATCACGACTGAAAAAATCATTATCACAACGGTTGAAACCAGAAACAGACGTATAATACGGCTGCTTAATTCATTAATCTCCTGCACCGGTGCTGTAACAGCAAACAGCATACCATTTTCCAGCTGTCTTGCCGTCATTTCTTTCTTTGTTCCCTCAAGATTATAACTGACCAGACTATCCTGTCCTGCTTTTTTGATCAGTAAATTTAACACCTTTCTGATCTTTCCGTGTACACTTCCCTCAGCAAGTCCCTCCGGATAATCATGATGGTAATAAAGAGCACCATTTGTTCCTGCCAGAAAAGCATAACCGCTCTGATAAATCTGTACGGAATCTACCTTTTCCTTCAATAGTGCCATGTCAATATCCATGCCCAGAACACCAATAAAATCTTCATCCTGATATATCGGCACCACATACGAAATGATCCAGTCATTTTTATTCAGATTGTTATACGGTTCCATCCAGAAAGCGTCTTCGTTCTCAAGAGCTTCATAGTACCATCCGACATTCTGTGTGTCATCTTTTGTATATTTTGAAAAATCAACCAGAGAATCTTCGTTAACATCACCTTTTTCATCCCTATACCAGAAAAATCCTGTCTGGTCATCGGCAATTCCAGGATTAACTCTCATATATACTCCACGTGATCCTTCTGTATTTTTCACGGTATGTAGTGAAACTTCCTGTACTTTTTTTACAAAGGCATCCACATTGTCCCTGCCTGTACCACCAATTCCGAGTGCGTTATACTGCTCTATCGTATAATCCCTGATCGTATTCACGGACTGTTCAATCCCCATCAGTGCTGCATCAATCTCCTGTGCCTTATCTTCACAGAACAGATTCATAAACTGTGTGGAATCCTCATTTACAAGTTTATGCGTATATAAAAAACCAACATATCCCAGTGCCAACGCTGTAAGAAGTACACAGCCTACCGTCAAAGCCAGAAATTTAGACTGTAAAGACCTCATCGGCAATCCTCTCTCCTCTTTCTGATATATGTTCTATTATATGCATTTTGTCATAAATTGTCAAAAAATATCACTTATTTTTTGTATGTATTTTTGAACATTTCAAGCAACATTTTCTTGATTTTTTTCTGCATAACATCTAAAATTATTGTGGTATGACCACATACCACAAAGAATCTCGACAATATAAAGGAATCATAACATATGGAATTTCAAAAATTAAACGCACCATCACTCAAAGAATTATTTATATCCGAACTGGAAAATATGATCATTTCCGGCAAACTTCCAATCGGTACAAAACTTCCATCCGAACGTGAACTTGCCACATCCATGCAGGTTTCACGCGCTGTTGTCAACTCCGGTATCGCCGAACTTGAAAAGAAAGGATTTGTCGTGGTAAAACCGCGCATCGGCACATTTGTAGAGGATTACCGCAGAAATGGAACCATGGACACTTTAGTTTCCATTATGAAATATAATGGCGGAGCTTTAAGCCAGGAAGAAATCTGTTCCATCCTTGAGGTCCGTATTCTCTTTATGAACCTTGCATCCCGCCTTGCGATTGAAACAGCAACGGATGCTGCGATCGAGGGTCTTTCTTTTTACCTTGAAAAATTAAAAAATGCCACAACACCGGAAGATGCTGCAACATCTATCTTTGAGTTCAGCCATGAGCTGAGTTTTATCAGTGGAAATATGCTGCTTCCACTGTTCTTTATATCATTCCGTGATCTTGTATGCAGTCTTTGGGTACGCTATGCAACAAAATACGGCATAGAAGAATTATACCAGAGTGCCCTGTCCATCTATAATTTTGTCCGTGCAAGAGATGTCCGTGGTGCTCTCGATTATATAGAAACTTCTACAACCGAATGCATCAGTGGAACCCGCATGATCTACTGATCTTACTACAAAACAGCCTGACTTTGGATTCCATCTCAAAATCAGGCTGTTTTTTCATATTCCGATCTATACTTTTATTTTGCAAACTGGCTGTTGTACAGCTTTGCATAAAATCCATTCTTCTCTAACAGTTCCTCATGTTTTCCCTGTTCTATGATATTTCCATCCCGCATGACAAGAATGATATCTGCTTCCCGGATCGTGGAAAGGCGGTGTGCAACGATGAAACTGGTACGCCCTTTCATCATACGGGCAAATGCTTCCTGTATCTTGATCTCAGTTCTTGTATCGATCGAGGAAGTCGCCTCATCTAAGATCAGCATCGGCGGCAGGCAGAGCATAACTCTTGTGATACATAAAAGCTGTTTCTGTCCCTGTGAAAGGCTTCCGCCATCCTCCGAGATCACCGTATCGTATCCTTTTGGCAGACGTTTGATAAAACTATGCGCATGGGATGCTTTTGCTGCCGCAATGATCTCTTCCTCTGTGGCATCCGGTTTTCCCATCGTGATATTTTCACGGATCGTTCCGCTCCGTAACCATGTCTCCTGCAGTACCATACCATAATTACTTCTTAAACTCTTTCTGGTCATCTCATCAACCGGTATTCCGCTGACACAGATTTTTCCACTGTTTACATCATAAAAACGCATCAGAAGGTTGATGAGTGTTGTCTTGCCACATCCCGTAGGGCCTACAATCGCTACACGCTGTCCCGGCTGTACGGAAAGATTGAAGTCCTCGATCAGCTTCTGTTCCGGTGTATAAGAGAAATATACATGGGACAGTTCCACGCTTCCATCTGCCTTCTCTAACACTTTTGCATCTTTGGCATCCGGTACTTCAACCGGCTCCTCGATCAGTTCAAACACACGTGCCGCACAGGCAAGCGCGTTCTGCAGCTCCGTAATGACACCGGAGATCTCATTGAACGGCTTTGTATACTGGTTTGCATAACTTAAAAGACTCGATAACTGTCCAACGGTAATGCTTCCTTTTATTGCAAGAAATGCACCGACAACACCGACTGTCGCATAGACAAGGCTGTTGATAAAACGTGTTGCCGGGTTTGTGATACTGGAAAAGAAGATTGCCCGCAGTGAATATTTCTGAAGTCTTCCGTTGATCTCATCAAACTGCTCTAATGCCTCATCCTCATGGGAAAATGCCTGAACAACTTTCTGATTTCCAACCATTTCTTCTATAAATGCGGTCTGTTCACCTCTCGTCTCAGACTGCAGTTTAAACATGGAAAATGTCTTTTTTGCAATAAAACTTGCAACAAACAGTGATAACGGTGTGATAACAACAACCGCAATGGTAATATTCACACTGATCGTCAGCATAAAGATCAGCGTGCCAAGTATTGTCACAATTCCTGTAAAAAACTGGGTAAATCCCATCAAAAGTCCATCTGCAAACTGGTCAACATCCGCAATAACACGGCTTACCACCTCACCGTAGGAATGTGAATCAATATACTTAAGCGGTAAATGTTCGATCCGCTCGAATGCCTCTTTCCGGATATCACGGATCACATTATAAGTAATTTTATTGTTACATGCATTCATGATCCACTGCGCAACTGCAGTAAGTAAGATCACAACTGCCATACGCTCTAAGATCACAAGGATGCCTGAAAAATCAACCTGTCCCTTTGTTACGATCAGATCCACTGCACGCCCTGTAAGGATCGGGATATAAAGTGTCAGCGCGACGGTAACCGCTGCAAGCACGATCGATAATCCAAGGTAAATCCAGTACCTTCGGATGTAATCCAGCACTTTTTTTATCGTTGTCTCCTGCTGCTCTGTCACTACTTTCTTCATGCTGTCTTACCTCCTTCCTGTTTTTTAAACTGTGAATTGTAAATCTCCTGGTATACCTCACAGCTTTCTAACAGTTCTTCGCTGGTTCCAAGACCAACGATCTTTCCATCGTCAAGCACAACAATGCGGTCTGCATGCTGGATGGATGCTGCTCTCTGGGAAACAATAAAAACAGTTGTCCCGCCTTCCATCTCACGGATTGCTTTCCTGAGTGCAGCGTCTGTTGCGAAATCAAGTGCGGATGCACTGTCATCTAAAATAAGTATCTCCGGTTTCTTTACAACCGCACGTGCGATTGTCAGACGCTGGCGCTGTCCGCCGGAAAGATTTTTTCCACCCTGTTCGACTTCAAAATCAAGTCCACCCTCTTTGTTGTCAATAAATTCTTTTGCCTGTGCTACTGTGACCGCATTGATCAAATCTTCTTCCGATGCATCCGGATTACCCCATTTTAAATTTTCACGGATTGATCCATGGAACAATACTGCTTTCTGTAAAACAGTACCGATCTTTCCTCGAAGTTCTTCAAGTGAATAATCTTTGACATTTTTTCCGTCTACTTTGACAGAGCCGGCTGTCACATCATAAAATCTTGGGATCAGATTGACAACCGATGATTTTCCGGAACCGGTTCCTCCAATGATACCGATCGTCTCACCTTTTTTTACCTTAAAATCAATATCTGTTAAGGACTCATCTCCGGCACCTGCATAAGTTAATCCCACATGAGAAAATTCCACTGCATACTCTGTATCTTCAGATTCATCAGAATCCGTTGTCTGTGGCTTGTCCATATTCCGGCTGCTTCCGTCTGTAATGGATGACTGCATCTCAAAAACAGACTGGATACGGTTTCCACATGCGATAGATTTGTTGATGTTGATGATCAGGTTCGCAAGTTTTACTAATTCTACTAAGATCTGTGACATATAGTTGATCAAAGCAACAACCTGTCCCTGTGTGATATATCCGTTGTCAACACGGACTGCACCAGTCCATACAAGCACAACGATCGCACCGTTGATGATCACGTAGGTAAGCGGATTCATCAGGGCAGATATTTTTCCAACATAGATCTGTGCTCTGGTCAGAAGATCATTATTCTCATTAAAATGTTCTCTCTCATCCTCTTCCTTATTAAAAGCGCGGATCACCCTGCTTCCTGTCAAGTTTTCTCTTGTGATCCCAAGCACTTTATCAAGTGCAGACTGCACTTTTTTATAAAGCGGGATACTGATGAGCATAATACCAAATACGATCACGGAAAGCAGTGGAATGGTGACAACAAATACCAGTGCTGCTTTAATATCAATGGTAAATGCCATGACCATTGCTCCAAATACGATAAACGGAGAACGGAGAAACAGACGAAGTACAAGGTTCACACCGTTTTGTACCTGATTAACATCACTCGTCATTCTTGTGATCAGTGTTGCCGTTCCAACGGTATCCATCTCTGTAAAAGAGAGACTTTCAATATGTGCAAACAGCGCATGACGCAGCTTTGTTGCAAATCCGACTGCCGCCTTTGCTGCAAAATACTGCGCGGTAATCGAGCATGTCAGTCCGATCACTGCAAGCAATACTAACACCATACACATCCGCATAATATAGGTCTTGTCCCCGGAAGCCACACCGGTATCAATGATTGCTGCCATAACAAGCGGTACGATCAACTCGAAGGTTGCTTCAAGCAATTTAAAAAGTGGTCCTAATACACTTTCTTTTTTATAATCTTTTAAATAAACCAGTAATTTTCTCATACAAACTCCAAATGTTTATTTTTTAATTTTTTTCATCTGCTGAAGTCCCAGGATCACTGCCCCGCCGATGATAAAGAACAGGATAGAAAAATTGTGGATCGTCATTGCAGGCTGTGGTGTATCAAGTGTGGTCGGTCCCATGATAACCGCATAAATAGAACCGAGCATTAAGCCAACGATCAGAAAGATCGTCTGTGCACGGAAATTTTCAAGTGCCTTACGGATCAGCTTTACAACACTGAAAATGCCAACTAATACTCCACATCCGAATACAAATACAGTTGGAAAACTCTTTAAATTCAGATGCAGGATATCTTTGATCGCCGTCACGATCGGCAGATAAAGCCCCATGATAAGAAGCAGCGTTGATCCGGAAATACCCGGAAGCACCATGGCACAGATTGCGATTGCACCTGCAATAAATACATAAATTCCTGTTGTGACTGTCAGATGCTCTAAATTCATGCTGCTGCCGCCTCCAACCGGGTTAAAATAAGTAATGGCACACACGATCGCTGCTCCAACCAGTATAAATGGAAGATATGCATACTTCCCTTTTAGTGTATCTATTTCTTCACGGACTACGATCGGAATCGCAAAAATAATAAATCCGATAAATAATGAACTGATCGCATAAATATGGGATTCAAAAACATTTGCAAGAATCAGAATCGCAAGGATCATTCCTGTTACCCAGCCGATACCAAGTTTCAATAAAAAGAAAAATGCTGTTTTCTTTTTCTCCATATTTCCTGTGATCAGATCATCAATGGAATCAATAAACTGATCATAAAATCCAAGCAGAAATGCCACAGTTCCACCGGACACTCCAGGAACACTGTCTGCAAGAGCCATACAAAAACCCCTGATAAACTGTATTATGTACATACGGTTACCTCTTTCTTCCTTATTAATATTTACATGTGCCATCTGCACACCATACTGCCTATTATAGACGTTTCGCTTCTGTTTTGTCTAGTACGGTAAACATTAATGTTTTATTTTTCTGTCATTTATTTCAATTTTCCGGCGCAATCCCCACAGACAGAGCAGATTGGGCACCGCCATCAGAAAATTAAAAATGTCCGAAATCCCCCATACCACATCAAGCGTGATCACAGCCCCAAGATACACGCAAAACATATAAATGACCTGATAGATCCGGACACCGTTCTCCCCAAACAGATACCGCACAGCACATTCTCCATAGACATTCCAGCCGATGATCGTGGCAAATGCAAATAAGACCAGCGATAACGACAGCATCTCATCTCCCCACACCGGCAATTCCCGGAATACAGCAAAACACATCCGCTCGCCAGACACTCCCACATAATTGCCCGGATGGGCGATCATACTTGAAACGGAGGCAATCCCAGTGATCGCACACATCACAACCGTATCCCAGAATGGTCCCGTCATGGAAACGAGTGCCTGATCCTGCGTTGAGACATTCTGTGCTGTCGCAGCTGCCATTGGGATAGAACCAAGCCCTGCCTCGTTTGTAAACAGTCCCCTGGAAATCCCCGTCCTTAAACCTGCCATCACCGTGGTTCCGACCACTCCTCCTGCTGCTGCCTCTGGCACAAATGCAGATGTTACGATCATTTTTACCGCCTCCGGAACCACAGTATGATTTTTGATCAGGATAAAAATACAGCCTCCTAAATAAAATGCACTCATAACCGGCACCAGCCAGGTACACACTTTTCCGATCTGCCTGCTTCCCCCGATGATCACTTTTCCGGCAAGCACACCTGCTGCCATCCCGATGATATGCGGCGATATTCCTATCTGTTCCGTAACTGCCGCACTAATGGAATGTGCCTGTACACTGCTGCCGATCCCAAGTGACGCCAATATTGTAAATACAGAAAATAAAACCGCCAGTCCTTTCTTTTTCATCCCAATTTCCAGCACATACATCGGACCGCCGGTCATTCTTCCATCCTTTTCTTTTTTACGGTACTTCATAGATAAAAAACACTCACCATAGCAGGTCGCGATTCCAAGCACACCGGTGATCCAGCACCAGAACACTGCACCTGCACCACCGATCGCTATCGCTGTGGAGATACCGATGATATTCCCTGTTCCGATTGTAGCAGCAAGTGCTGTCGCAAGCGCCGTGTAAGACGCATGATCTGTATCCGAAAAGCTGAGTCTGATCCCCTGCGGGATTTTGCGCTGAATGAATTTCAGGCGAAATGTAAAATACAGATGTGTTCCAAGAAGGAGCAGGATCTGCCCCGCGACCGCAAACTGGCTGATTTTTTGCATAAGAAATCCCCGTATACAGATACCCTTGTTCTAAGTATACGGGGATTTTACAAAATTCATTCTTTGATTTTATTCTCTGCCTGTCATACTTCCAGATCATTTTTTATAATCCAATTTATTATGCAGTGATCTTTTTTCTCCGTTCAAACACCTGACCAAGCCGGTCTAGTCCTTTACTACAGACGATCGTATAGATACTGCCAAATACATTTGCACCGATACGAAGCAGCACGGCATTTTTCATTCCAAACAGTTCCGCCGCGATTGATAATGCACCAAACGTATTAAAGGCTGTCTGCCACGCATAACCGGCAGAATACCCGACTCCGATACCACCGATCATTCCGATATACGGATACATGGATTCCGGAAGCGCTAAATATAATACTACAAACAAAAGACTTCCAACGATATTAAACATCCCTCTTTTCTCTGCTCTTTCGTTGCAGTCACCGGTAAACGGCAGACAGACGGACATACAGGCGATCCCGGCCCACATAGCTCTTGGAAGTCCAAGGACAGACATCAAAAGCATCGCAGAAGAAACGATCAGTGTCAGTTTCACATACCATCGGTTTCTGGCAGATGAAAGCTCAAATTCCCGGAACAGATCTAAAAACGTTCTCCGGTAAGGTCTGTTTTTCTGATTCTTATAAAAAATTGCCATACAGAGTAACATTCCAACAAACAGTCCCTCCACACGCAGCAGATACGCATGTCCACTCACATCATATCCAAGTAACAGCAGATATCCAAGCACAAACGTGGAATGATTATACATGATCACATTGTGGCATCCTAAGATCATCAAAAGCATAATACAGCATACGTTTACCAGAAATGCCAGAAACGGTGAGAGCATATTGCTAAAACGCGGTCCCACGATCAGTATTCCAAAAATTCCCGCGATTGAAAGAAGTCCGTGCGTGGTCTTAATCCCAAAATCTGCCTGTCTAAGCACCAGTACAGCTAAAAGAACCGTCACTCCGACCACACTATTTTCCGATCCGGTCAGTTTACTGAATAATGTCACAACTGCCACACAAAATGCCATGACCAGATAAACTTTGAAATTATAGATTAAGATATGGCGCCTTTTTTCTTTTTTGTCTGCTGTATTTTTGATCAGCTGTTTTGAGCCGGTCGAACTAAGCTGAAGTTCCTGATAAAATGTCATAGTACTCTCCCTTCTTATGCTGTTTTCCAATGAAAATATCTTTTTCATCTGCATCTTAAATTTGTGTTTTTAGTAAAGTAGAGAGTACTATAGCGCAATTTACCCGAAACGTCAAGATTTCATTTTTCTCCGCTATCCTAATACCGCATCTTTTTTTAATACCGGAATATCCCGGTGCACAGAATCCGGATATTTAATTCCCGCACCTGTATTTAAAAGTACTACCCACTCATCCTGACTGAAGAAACCAGACTCCCTGAGTTTTTTTGCAGCCGCGTAAAGCGATGCTCCTTCCGGGCACACAAAGGTTTCCTCTTTCCTGCTTCAAATGCCTTTACGATCAGCGCGCATCCCTCTGCCTGTACTGCGATAAGCCGTGGTAATTTTCCCCGAATCCATCCAAGTTTCTGCATCTCCAAAAATGCCTTATAGATTCCGATAATTCCGACTCCGCCTCCTGTCGGATATAAAATGGCATCCGGAAGTTCAAAATCAAACTGCTCTGCGATCTCATATCCCATCGTTTTCTTTCCTTCAATGCGATACGGCTCTTTTAATGTGGAAGCATCATACCATCCGTTTTCCTTAATTGCCTGACCGACAATCTTACCACAGTCACTGATCAGACCATCTACCAGGTACAGATCTGCCCCTGCTGCAGCACATTCATTTCTCGTTATTTTCGGTGCGTCCTCCGGCATTACGATCACGGCATGAATCCCTGCCCTCGCACTGTAAAGTGCCCATGCAGCTCCCGCATTTCCGTTTGTCGGCATTGCGATCGTATTTACTCCAAGTTCTCTCATAAATTTCATCTGATACTATGATCAGTTCATGTTTTTTCGCAAATGCAGCAATCTGTTCCAGACGTTTTTTACTCAATATACTTCCGGTTGGATTTCCCGGCGAAACAAGGATCATAATTTTTGTCCGATCCGTAACTTTACTCTCATCCACAACAATAATATGGTATCCGAGTTCATATACCTCATCCACAACAGACTCCAGTTTTTCATCCGGCAGATACGCCGGGATAATCACAACGCCTCTCATTCTGCCACCTCCGCTTTTTACAAAATCCCAAAGCATCCACACAAAAGCACGATCATGCCAAGAACAATACGATAATATCCAAACGCCTGAAAATCATGTTTTTTCACATAGCTGATAAAAAACCGGAGCACAACAATGGATACTGTAAATGCAACCATTGCGCCAAGCTGGATCACCACGTCAAACACGTTGAAAAAATCTTCCCCGACTCCCTGAAATGGAAGTAAACGTTCCAGCAATATCATATGACCGGTACTGCTGACCTGCAGCCATTCCGTAATTCCTTCCACAACTCCATATATCATTGCCTTTATCATATCCATTTTGCACGTCCTCCGTTCTCTTTCGTTGACCTTATTTAACATAAACTTTTAGCATAAACTCCGTATTTGAAACAGATAAACGATTTCTAAACATTTTCTGCACAAAAAAATGAAGACTTCGTGAGAAATCTCCATCTTTTGATTTGATATAAATATTGTGATGATGTTATCGGATATCAGCATTGTATTATGAATATCGTGACAAATGCTGGTTTGTGGGTGACATGAGTTTCCTTGTGTAGGGTGGTTCTGGGGGGTTTACGATTGGCAAATTGCATCAAGCCGGGACTGTTTTGTTTCCGTTGTCCGAAAATAAGACAATCTAAGGCTGCCTGGTTCAGGTTGTGGCGGAGTGACGTGTGCGTCTTAAACGCCCCGTCCGGGGGCATTAAGACTTGTGCTGCCGTCCGTGGCAGCACAACACTGTATTGCGGACAGGCAGTCTAAGATTGACTAATTTTCTCCCAAAGTCACAAAACGAATCCTGGCTTGATGCGATTTGCCAGCCACTAAGTTGTGAGCCACCCTTCGCTGGAAAACTCATTTTGCAACCTTGGAAGTGCGTAAATTTTTAATGTTTGTGTCTGAATCAGATTAAAAAATATTTCCAAATAACTATATTTAATAGATTATTATTGGTTTGATAATACTGGAAAACCTCAATATATCCCATTATGTCTATGTTTATTGCCATACACATTTGAAAAAATATTCTGTGTTATTTGGTCTGACAATTTACGAAATAATTCATGTAATACAATGTAGTAGATGGAAATTCTGGGGAGTCATCAGGCTGAATATCAGTGATACAGCACATTAGGAGTTTAAGCATATTCTCATTCGTGCGAATATCAAAAATTCACACCCACGCCCCCAGTTTTGAGGTGAACCGCCCGCCCAAATGGTGTTCATAACCTGAAGTCTGGCATCTTGCGCAAAGCCGAAGTAATTTTGTGACTTTGGGAGAAAATTAGAAAATCTTAGTGTGTCCGTAGGTATACAGTGATGTTCTGCCACGGATGGCAGAACAAGGCAGCATCGAGTCATGGATGACTCGTTGTTGCCGGTCACGTCACTCCGAGAAAATCTAACTCAGACACACTTAGACTTTTCTTATTTTCGTACAACGGAACCAAAATTAACTCCGGCTTTGCGCAAAATGCCATTCACAGACCTGCGACACACCATTTGGACGGGCGACGCATGTCAACCACAAACCAGCATTTATCGAACATCTTATACTTAAAAGTTTTATTTCATAATAACGTTTCTATCTAAATACAAAAAGCACATTTTATAAACAAATCCTAAACACAACCTTTACCCCTATTATGTGCCATCCTCACTTCAGTTCCATCTCGTCTTTCATCCCGGCAAATCCGAACTTTTCATACATCGGGCGTCCCATCTCGGTTGCCTCCAAAGAAATCGCATCAATTCCTTTGTTCTTTGCATCCTCCACCAACAACGACAGTGTGTGATATGCGATTCCCATTCGCCGGTACGCCGGATTTGTATACATGTTCATAATATATGCCTTCTTTCCGGTCGGATTGTGATAGGTCGGCATAACCTCAAAATAACTGATACCGCCTGCGCCAATGATCTTTTCTTTGTCATATACCAGTATTGCAGTATGGCTGCCGTCTTTCAATGCTTTTTCATAATAGGCTCCCGACTGTACTGCAACTTCTGTCATATCCACATCATCATCTAACTTATTTGCTGCTCTTAAAACTTCAATCCTTGTTGTGACTAAAATATCTATATCTTCTGGCATGGCTGTTTTGTATGTAAAATTCATAGCTGCTCCTGTCATTGTTATCTGATTTTATCATTTCTATTAACGATTCTAAACCTTTCTCCTATTATTTTCAAATCTTTTGTGAATGACGTGGTGCTGTTTACAGCTAACTTCTTTTCCACGAGATGCGCATCCCGCCCGGAGTTTTTTGATTCATAGGACGTAATTTCCTATGAATCAAAAAAAGAATCCCGCCTAAGCAGAATCCTTTTTTATCACTATGCAATAATATCAACCTTTCACCGCACCCACGATTCCATTTGCAAAACTCTTCTGCAGCACAAGGAACAAAA
Source organism: Roseburia sp. (assembly GCF_041325975.1). Classification (NCBI taxonomy): domain Bacteria; kingdom Bacillati; phylum Bacillota; class Clostridia; order Lachnospirales; family Lachnospiraceae; genus Roseburia; species Roseburia sp. The sequence goes on from NZ_JBGLEJ010000004.1 coordinate 186,223, forward strand.
TTCCAGTCGGCAAAGAACAGATCAGCACACCAAGCATCAGTACGCCGTAGTCAATACTGTAACCCACGGAAAGATTTGCCACTAACATCGGCATCGTCTGTGATGTATCTGACATCATGATAACTTTCGGCCAAAGGTAATTGTTCCATGCATTCATGAAAGTTACGGTAAGTGCTGCAGCATAGGTGGATTTCATAGTCGGCATAAAAATGGTAAGGAAGATTTTAAATTCACTTAAGCCATCAATTCTTGCCGCCTCAATGATTTCCATCGGAAATGATCTCGCACTCTGCCGGAACAACATGATCAAAAACGGCGTGGAAATCGTCGGCAGGACATATGCGATCCAGGTACTTGATAAGCCCATACCGGAAAACAGCTTAAATAACGGGATTAAAGTTGCTGCAAACGGAACCATCATCGCAAGAAGTAAAATATTCATCAGTGTATCTTTTGCTTTATCGTGATAAATCTCAAATCCATATCCTGCGATCGAGCAGATAAATAAAGATAATACACTAAGGATCGTTGAATAAAACAGTGAATTACAAAACGCTCTTGATACATTCTGCATTTCAGTCAGTTTCATCAGGTTCTGGATAAAATTTGTTCCAAGACTCAGTTTTCCACCAAGAACGTCTGTACTGTTGTTTGTTGCAGCCGCGATCATCCAGTAAAGTGGAAATACGGATATAAACGAAGCTATGATCAATATGATATGTGTGCCTGCATTTTTAAATTTTCCTTTCATCGCTTGTCACCTACTTTCATCTGAACAAAGGATAATATTGCTACCATAATAAAGATCACATACGACATTGCCGCTGCGTATCCGAATTGTGGATTATATTCAAAACTTGCTTTATATATGTAATGGGACATTGTCAGTGTTGAGTTTGCAGGACCGCCGCCTGTTAAATTGACAGACTCATCAAATAACTGTAATGTACCATTGATCGACATAATTGTTGTAAGTAAAATCGTTGGTCGAAGAAGCGGAATCGTAATCTTTCTGAAAATTGCAAATGGACTTGCTCCGTCAATTTTCGCCGCTTCATATAATGAATCATCGATATTCTGCAGACCGGCTAAATAAAATACCATATTGTATCCCGTCCAGCGCCAGATCAGTGCAAGAATAATGATTACTTTTGCTGTATGGACATCGCCAAGCCAGTTGATGCGCTCGCCGATCAGCCCTAATTTCAGTAAAACCGTGTTGATATAACCATCATAGGCAAATAATGTTTTAAAAATGATCGAATAAGATACCAGTGCTGTACAGCATGGTAAGAAAATCATTGTCCGGTAAATTCCTTTTCCCCGCAGATCCTTTTTATTTAAAAGACATGCCAGAAAAATTGCAAGGATCAGCATTACCGGCACCTGAATAATCAGATAAAAGAAATTGTTTGTAATTGCAGTACGGAACACGCCGTCTTTTAACAATCGCGCATAATTGCTAAGACCGCCCCATATCTGATTATTGCCAATTCCTGTTTTAAATGACAGAATAAACGCCTGGATCATTGGATAAAAATTCATTGCAAATATCAGCAATGTCGCCGGCAGCAGGAAAGCCCATCCTGTAACACTTTGTTTTTTATATAAACTGACTCTTTTTTTCGCTTTCATATTATTCCCCATTTCTGCGCTGCTCTTCAGCGCATCTCAAGTTTGTGCGTCAGCACAAATCTTGCGTGTGAAAAATATATTTTTCACACTGATCCCCATTCCTGAACTATTTGTTTTGACAGAGAAAGCTGCCACATAAGATATCCTTTTTTGGCAGCTTTCCCTTTTGCCCGCCAGGCGCGCAGTTTATTATTTTTCAAAAAGTATAAATACAGGGAGGATTGATCTATACTTTTTTACTGACCAATGTTAAACTCGATCGTTGCCTGTGCCTCTTCGATCGCACTGTCAAGATCACTTGAACCATTCAATACGTTTGTCAAAGCTGTTCCAAGAGCTTCTTTTTCCTCAGACCAGTAAATACCTTTGTTGATTGTAGGAATATTGCTTCCGTAAGATACGATCTTAGAGTAAATTGCCTCTCCGCCAAAGTAATCAGAAACCTGATTGTAAGCATCACTGTCTGCTGCCGGAAGATAGGTTGCGATCGCACCTAACTGTGAAAGAATGTTATCGTAAAATTCGGTGCTTCCTGCCCATGTTGTTTTAAAGAAATCTACTGCCAGATCATAATTTTTGCTGGAGGAAGAAATTGCCCATGTAGAACCACCCTGTGCAGAGTAATTTGTTGCACCCGGATAATCATTTAATTTTGGCATATTTGTAACAGCCCAGTTTCCTTCCTGTTCTGCCTGATCTGTGGACGTGATCGTTGCACAGATCCAGGAACCATTGATTGTTCCAACTACAGTACCATTGTTGATAGAACCCTGATAACCGGACCAGTCTGTCTGTTCCTGCAAAATACCTGCATTGATCAGATCCATATATACATTCATGGCTTCTTTTAATCCATCATTATTGACAAGAGAAATCTTTCCTTCTTCATCAAATACAGAAATTCCTGCAGACTGTAAGATCATATTTAATAAATCAGGCTCGCCCTGCACATTGGTAAGCATTGGCATTCCTGTCTTATCGAGCACATCTTTTCCGATCTCAATGAATCTGTCCCATGTAATATCTGTCAGATCATCGATCGTATATCCTGCCTGATCTAAGTAATCTGTTCTGTAGCAGGCAATGACCGTATTGCTGTCATATGGAACACCATAATTTTTTCCATCCTTTACGGAATTGGCAACTTTTGCTTCTGCAAAGTCAGCAAACGCAATTCCGGAGTCTGTCAGATCTGCAAACACATCCGGGTAATTCTGAAGATATTTTGCAAACACCTGATCATCCATTAAGAAAATATCAGGAAGCGCATCCAGCTCACCGCTCATTGCATAGGTTTGAACCAGTGTCTGGATATCGGAAGATACTGTCTCGACCACATTAATATTTACATCCGGATGATCTTTCTGATACAGTTTTCCGGCTTCCTTCATTGCATCTACGTTAAATGAATCCCAGCACCAGACAGTAAGTGTTCCCTCTTGTGAACCACCTTCTGCATTACCTGACGCATCATTTTTCTCTGTTCCTGCCACAGCCTGATCCCCTCCTGCTGTGTTTCCATTTGCTGCTGCACTGTCATTTGCAGATGAACTTCCGCATCCTGCCATTCCAAGCAGCATAGACGCTGCTAATACCATAGTCATTACTTTCTTTTTCATCCTGTAACCCTCCATATTAAACATTTTGATAAGCTTTTCTTTCTGGCTGCTTATCTTTGTTACAGGTAAATCATACCATCATAAGAGCCATTTTCTTTAGGACTATCTTTACCTTAATTTTTCATATTTTGGGATGTAATTTGATTCAGTAGGACTATTTTTAGAAATTTGCATTAATTTGTTTTTTGAAACATCCTGCCCGGAGGTTTTGTTATGTAATTGGGAATTTCAACAAATTTTCCAATTACATAACAAAAAACGGCGGTTCATTCACGAACCACCGCTGCTGCTTTTACCTGTATATTCGAAAGACAATCTGACAGATCATCCTGCGTCAGGGAATTATTAAACTCATCTTCCACGATCGCCTCTATCTCATATGTTTTACTTCCATAATTCACAGTTATAATATTCCCAGACAGATCTGTCAAAATCTTTGTAACCTGCTGACCTCCGAAAAACTCATCTTTTGCAAGATAATTTTCGTACCCTGACATGTCTTTTACCGCTGGAAGCAGACCAATTTCTCCGATCAGCTCATTCATAAAGTCAGAGTCTTTTTCAAACATCTCTACTAAGAAATCCACTGCTGCATCCGGATTTTTTGCATTTTTCAACACATACCATGCACTTCCACCGACATTTGATGCCGCCACCGTCTTTATCTCTCCATCATACACCGGGATTGGCACAACTCTCCAGAGACCGCTTTGTTCCTCCACACTTTTTATGCTTGAAACGATCCAGCCTCCACTGATCACACTTGCAACGCTTCCATTCTGAAAAGCGGAAATAAATTCATTCCAGCCATTGACGCTCACACCGACATTTCTTTTTAGTAATTGCTGATATGTGTGAAGTCCTTCTTTTAAATACTCATTATCCTCAATATCTGCATGATTGTTTTCATCCACATACCAGTGACCGCCACTCTGCATGATGATACGAAGCAGTGGCGAATCTGTCGGATCTAATGTCAGCATCGGGATTCCAAGCTTCTGATAGACATCCTCTCCGATCTCTATGTATCGTTCCCAGGTAAGATCCTGCATATCCGCTTCGGTATAACCCGCCTGCTCTAAAATATCGAGCCTGTAAAAAAGTGCTGCTGTTCCGCTGTCAAATGGGATTCCATAAAATCTGTCTCCCTTGGAACAGAGCTTACTTTTATAATCTGTATATCTGGCATAATCAACTTTGTCTGTAAGATCTACGAACTCATCCTCGTATTGTGAAAGCACATCCTGAATATCATAATCTTCGATCATGATCACATCGGGGAGTTCCTGATACATCTTGGATGCGATCAGGTTTTTGGTATCTGCTAAGATTTCTTCTCTCTCTTTTGTCTCTACTATGATCTGAATATCTTTATGTGTTTTTTTATACTCTTTCGCCGCAAGTTTTGCAGCTTTTACATTAAAAGTATCATCCCATGTCCAGATTACGATCCTGTCTGTTTCCTTTTCTGCGCTCACGCTCTGCCGTTGTCCGCAGCCACATAACATAGCTAAAATCAAGCCCATTATAATGCCAAATCCTGCTCTTTTCATTTTTCATCCGTCCCCGTCTTATAACTCACCGGTAAAACAATCACCACCGTCGTTCCCTTTTGTTCTTCACTGAAAATATTGATCCCATAGTCGTCTCCATATAAAAGTTTTAACCGCTCCTGCACATTGTGGACTCCGATTCCGGAATAATGCTCTTTTCCGGTTGGTTCATTCATAATTTTTAAAACTTTTTCCTTCGTCATTCCGACACCATCATCAATGATCTGGATCTCTAATTTTTCCTCTTTCTGTTTTATCACGATCTGAATCATTCCGCATCTGCCTTCCGGATACGCGTGAAAAAATGTATTTTCAATGAAAGGCTGTAAGATCATTTTCGGCAGAAGATATTCCTCACATACTCTCGAAACATAATATTCTACCTGTATACTATCCCCATATCTCGTCTGGTTGATCAGTATATAATTCTGGATATTGATCATTTCCTGTCTCACCGGAATAAATTCATCCGAGTTACTGATCGTATTACGCAAAAGACTGATAAACGCATCGATCGTCCGTACCGTTTTTGCTGTATCATTCTGATATACCAGCCATTTGATGCTTGCAAGCGTATTATAAATATAATGCGGATTGATCTGCATCTGCAATGCACTGATCTCCGCCTGTCTCTGCTTTTTCTGCGTCTGCACCAGTTCATCCACATAATGTTTCAGATCATCTAACATATAATTATAGGTGGAAGCTAACTCCTGCACTTCCGTAGTTCCCTCCACTGTCATATATTCTGAAAAATTCCCTTCCCGGATCGCAGACATTTTTCCGATCAGCTTTGCTAACGGCCGCATGGTCTTATGCGTATAAAACAGACATGCCATCAGAATAAAGATTCCTATTGCACTGCAGCTTGCGATCAGAAACGGCATATTATAAAGATCCTGCAACGCCACATCATTATCGATCAGCGCATAAATCGCACACTTCTGATATGGCAGTATCCGTTTCATCAAAGTATACACGGTACTGTCCTGCTTTAATTCCATACGCAGTTCATCCGCATTTTTAATTTTTTCAAACCATTCTTCCTGTAAATGCGTCCCTGTGATGCCCGGTCTGTCGCTGCATAGAACGATTTCATGGTCATCCACAAGATAAAAGGACGTTGTATCTGATACAAAATAATTGTAATACTGCTTTAACTCCTCCATCGTAAGCGTCACAAAAGCAATCGCATAAACTTCCCTGCTTTCATGATAATACAGGGCTTTTGAAATGATCAGTGTATCAGCATTTCTCGATGTGGTCGTATAAGCCTGACCAGTGTAAGTATAATGGATGACATCCGGATCACTTAATGCTTTTTTGGCCGGTTCTGATTGTAAGATTTCCTGATCTGTAACGCAGATATTTTCCGTTCGCGACAGATAATGTTTACCATTATATCCAACAACAAGAATGTTCAGCCGCTCCATATCTGCAGATTTACTCTTCTCTAAATCCTGCTCCATCTGATAAACATTCTGAAATGTCTGCGTATTATCGAGTTCCGACGTTTCATTAAAATAAAGCCGGAATGCCCAGCTTGAATCTATCGCATCAAAAACATTCTGGATATGATCATGAAAATCATTAAATTCTTTTTCGATCTGTTCAAAAACCTTTTCCTGGGAATCCCCGTAATTTTTTGTAAAAACCTGCCTCGACATAACAAGCACTACAAAACTGACGGTAACGGCGATCAGGCTGATCCCAAGCATTACGATCAGTGTGATCTTTCCTGAAAAACTATTAAAACGGCTTTTTATCTTATCCATGATTCTTCCTTCGATAGACTGACGGTGTCTTTCCCGTAACTTTTTTAAATACCCTGCAAAAATAGCTGTGCTCCGAATATCCTACCTTTTCGCTGATCTGGGCAATTGACAGATCTGTATTCTCCAGTAGCTCACATGCTTTAGCCGTCCGGATCTCATTTAGATAATCACTGAACCCTTCCTTCATATGCTGATGAAAATACGCCGAAAGATAATGATAATTAAAATTAAACTCTTCTGCCATATCCTCAAGTCTTAAATCCTGCTCATAATTTTTTTCAATAAAAGCTAACATCCTTAGAATCCTGTCATCTACAGTTTTCTGTGTAACTCCGATCTGTGCAGTGATTTTTTCCAATATCTGACGCATCACTTCTTTATAATCCTGCTCGTAATGCGCCATCGAAATCTCCCTGAAATACTCATACCGCTCTGCATCTTTCTGTTCTTCTGTCAGATCAAGCTGATCTAATAAATAATAGACCATGTTTTTAATCTGGTTTTTCAGCGATGCAATATCAATTTCACTCTGCAATGCCTTTGTATTATATTCCTCAAGCAGACGCAGTGCTTCCCCATACTCCTTCATGGATAAAAATTTATTATACTTAAAAAAATCAAATTTTACAGCAGGTATCTTTTCTTTTTCCGTCATTTCATCTGCCAGAATAAATTTAAGGTCTTTATAATAAAATACCTTATCTGCATATGCTAAAATATCCTGCTGATAATACTGCCTGATTAGTCTCATTCCATCAAACGCCCTGCTGCACACTCCAAGAATATATTCAGAAAGTACCGCTAACTCCGCTGTCATCTGTTCAAAAAAACGGATCATCTGCGCATCATTTGCCGGTTTCGCACACATTACTACAATGACCAGTTCTTCCTGCAGGATCATGACCATTCCATTGGCAGCTTCAAAATCAGCGACATCCTTTTTTATTTTCTGATACAGGAGTTCAGATACATTCGGTGGAATCTCATTCTCATTTTTGATCCGCATCCCGAAAATATGAAAATGGGAATATGGAAAAATCTGGCTGAAAGCCACCTCATCTAATTCCTGTGACATCCCGATCAGATAACGCTCCATCTCCGCAGCATAATTGATTCCTTCACTCTTTTCTTTCCTTTTATAACCCGGAATTTTCTGCGCTGCTTTCTCTAATACGTTTAACAGTTCTTCCTCATTCAATGTCGGTTTTAAAATATAATCTATGGCACCATTTGTCAGCGTTTTTTTCACATATTCAAACTTATCATATCCGCTTAAAATAATGATGGCAATATCCGGATAAATCTTATGCACCATCTCCGTAAATGCAACTCCATCCATCACAGACATCACAATATCGCTGATGATAATATGCGGCTTTAACTCTTCTGTAAGCCGCAGTGCTTCATTTCCATTGGTCGCTTCCCCGACAATTTCATAGCCTTCCTGCTCCCAGTGGATCATATATTTTAATCCCTGCCGCATAATATATTCATCATCAACGATCAAAACCCGAATCATATATCCTTCTCCCCATGTGGTGTTAATTAAACTCCGCAGTGCATATCCGGAAAATCAGAGATTTTCCGGACTGACGGGCATCTACATTCCACTTCGGTCCGTGCTAAACAGGTGCCACCGGCACCTAGCACCACCCTATCACATGAGAATAAAACAAAAAAGTGTCTGCAAGCAGCCATTTTTTATTTTACTCTCATGTGGCACTGCTCATTGCTTACGCACATTATACCATCTAAATCACATGGGAAAAAGGAATGAAAAGAAAGAAAGCAAAATAATATAAATTCTTAAAATAGTGCAAATTTATTCTATTTTGATAATAAACACACCGTCTCGACAGTTGTTTCAGTTTCCAAGGGAAGTTCTTTCACTTCCTCACCATCAACAGGCACAGGAAAATTGAATACGATCTTCTTTATCCAGCTTCCGTCTTTCCTTTTCTCCGGGAACATCTCAATTCGCTCGATAAAGGCCTTCATAAACTCCTTCTGCTCCGCTTCCGTTGCGGAATGGTAGACTTCATCAAATGCCAGTAACAAGCGATAGATATTGTCTCCGGAAATCTTCTCCTGCTGGATGCTGCGGATCTGACTTTGCAATTCGCCAATCTGAACTTCGATTTCCTCTATGGTATCATACTGCTCATCATAGCGGCGCTGCAAGTCCAAAATCTTTCTGTCATAGTGGGCATCATTGAGGTCCAAGGTATCCATCTGACGCTCCAAGCGGCTTTTCGTTCCAAAGGCTTGCTTTAGCCGCCCTTGTAGGACAGCAATCTGCTTTTCCATATCTTCTGTATCAACTGCTGTTCCGATTTTCGCCTGAATTGCTTCTACAAATCGTGGATTGTTGACCATAGCGGAGATAACCTTCGCCACAAATTTGTTGATTTCCGTCTGCTCGATATTCAGACGGAAACTGCACTCATGCCCTGTCGGTGTAACCGTATTTTTGCAGTAGTAATAATACCGTGTTTTCTTGTCCTTGCTGTGCGCCTTGGCGATATTGCCATACATACTCTTTCCGCAGCATGGGCATTTCAAGATACCGGACAGGATGTGTGCGTGGTCTGGATTGTTAACCTTTTCCCGCTTAAAGGAATTGATCTTGCGCTTTTCCTGTGCCAGATACCAATCCTCTTCGGAAATGATAGCTTCGTGTTGTCCTTCATAAACCGGGAACTCCGACTGCTCAACCACGTGCATCTCGTTTCTTGTACCCTGTTTCTTTTCTGTTCTTCGTCTGCCGTAAGCAATCTTTCCCATATAAACAGGATTGTACAATACATTTTTCACAAAATCTCTTGAAAATCCCGGAATGGTATTATTCTGTCTTAGTTTCTTAGTATAACCATTGCGGTTCAGATATTTTGCAACTCCTGCAACACCCTCATTAGTGTGAATGTAGCGGTCATAAATGACACGAATTACTTCCACTTCATCCTCTGCAATGACAAGGTTTCCATTTTCCAGTTTGTATCCATATGGAGCGAAACCGCCGTTCCATTTGCCCTCACGAGCCTTTTGCTCACGTCCTGCCATTGTCTGTGTGCGGATATTTTCTCGCTCAATCTCTGCCACCGCAGACAGCACAGAGATCATCAGCTTTCCTGCATCCTTGGAGCTGTCAATGCCATCCTCCACGCAGATCAGATTGACACCGAAATCCTGCATGAGTTGCAAAGAGTTCAGAACGTCCGCTGCATTTCTGCCAAATCGGGACAGCTTAAAGACCAACACATAAGAAACATCATCTTTGCCGTCCTGGATGTCATTCAGCATCCGTTGAAACTCCTGCCGCCCTTGAATGTTCTTTCCAGAAAAGCCCTCGTCAGAATACTCCCCGGCAACGATCATATCCTCGTATGCCGCATACTTCCGCAGCTTGTCACGCTGGGCATCCAAGCTGTATCCGTCAACCTGCATCGAGGTGGACACTCTTGTATAAAGATAGCATTTAAGTTGTTTCTTTTTCAGAATCTCCACCTCCCTCATTCCTTCCTTTTACCATAAGTCCCTCGTTGCGGATATAATACTCCAAAAGCCACAGCACATAATCCGGTGCATGGCGGTTGTCCAATTCCCATTCAGTCATAGTCCGGTAAGGAATATGGACGAGCTTGCAAAAATCTTTCCGATTCAGTCCTGTGCTTTCCCGCAACTTTATAATTCTGTTTTTACAATCCATCCGTCTTTTCTCCACAAAAGCAAAAAATACACGTTGCGTAATCATTATAGCATAGCCATAGTGAATACGCAACGTGTAAATTGCAAATTTTACGCAGCCTTATCCGTCAGAAGCTGCGCTTGATTACTTTCCTCGGAATACTCCACTTCCTGCGGAGCGTCCTGTTCCAATTTATCCAAAACCTGATGTCCATATTTTTGGAGCATCTGACTCATAACATCCACACAGCGGTCAAATGCCGCATTATATTTCGCTTCCTCATAATATTTCTTCAATAGGCGATTCCTCCATCAAAGTTCCATATCCTGTCCACGCTTCCGGGCAGTGTGTTCGTGCTCCTGCGTTTTTTTTCCTCTGCTGAGGACAACATCAAGAAAAGCCCGAACCCTTTCGGATGCGATTTCCAGTGCATCCAGAAAGGGTTGGGCTTTCTGTTTGAGTTCCATATATTTTTCGTTTACCGCTTCATACCGCTGCTTCCAGATGGAAACCGTCTTTTCTGCGGAAGCCAGTTTTTCTTTCAGACGCTTGTTGTCAGCATTGACGATAATGCCATTGACCGCATGGCGTTTGAGTGTGTCGCATTCATCCGGTGTCAGCGTGATATTGTTTCCGAATGTGGCTTTTTTGCCCATTACTTCAATGTCCTGCACTGTCAGCGCAATGGTCTTTGCCGCCTTGGTTTCCTTTTGCAAAGATTCCAGTTTCTTTTTCTGTTTTGCTGTGGCAGCTTTGGCATCCTCCAAATTCTGTTCTGCCTGTGCCACCTGCCCGGTCACAGCTTCCAGCCGCTGCTGTTCTGCCTGCACCTTGAACTGGGTCACAGTCAGATGTTCCTCTGTACTGCCACGCTCTCCACGCTCCACATCGGTATAACCGGCGTTTCGCATGAAATTGAAAAAGTCATCCTGCAACACACTGTAGGATGACTTCAAAATCTTTTTCCCTTTTGCGTTGAGCATGGGATTTCCGTCCTCGCCAAGCACCGGCTTGGACTCCCATTTCTTGCTGCGGCTGACCTGTGTGATGACCTCCTTAACGGTTCCCCGGAGGGCTTCATCCTTGCATCGCTTCGACCAAAGGATCTGCTTTTCCACCACCGGGATATAGACCACATGGAGGTGGTAGTGGTACACATCCTCGCCCAGAGCTTCGGACATTGCCCGGTTGCGCTCATCGGCGTGCATCACAGCGGAGAGGATATACTGCTCACCACCCACAATCTCCACGGCGGCTTTATAGGCATCGGCATAAAACTGTTTCGCAAATTCATAGCCGCCGTAGTTGTAGAAATAAGCGGAGTTCACATCAAATACCAACTCACCGTATTTGACGGCATCCGGTTTCAGACCTCTGGTGGAGATCACGCCGTCTTGTTCCATCTGCTCAAACATTTTTACATAATCGTCCGTGGGTGCTTTGAAATGGACGTTCAGAGAAGTGCGTTCCGGCACGATGTCCTGATTGCTGTAGCTGTCCTTTTCACGCTCATTGTGTTCCTGTACCTTTGCCACATCTGCCGGGTTTCCCAAGTCCTGATTTCTGGCTACGGTACGGTCTATTCCATCGTTTCTTGCCATTGGCGTTTCCTTTCTTTGAGATTTGCAGACAGCGGAGAACTACGGAGAGGCACTTTTTCAAAGTGTAATAACCCACTATGACACTTTCATCCATACTGGCTGCAAAGTGCCGTGGGCTCTCCGAGGGCTCTCCCGAGGGGGAATGCGGTCACTGCGGTGACCTCTGCTGACCAAGGCGAAAATGTCTGCGCCTTTTCCCATGGTCAGCCCCGTCTGCATGAAGCTGTTCTGTGTCAACTTCCTCTTGCAGCCGATGTCCACAGACACTTTTTCAAAAGCCTGTGGACATAGAAACAGCCCGAACGAGAGGATGTGTGCTGTTTCTATAACGAGCGTTTCACGCTCTTTTGCTGCGTACATACGTACCAGCAATGGGATTTACTCGACCTGCCGCCATTCCTTCGGAATGTCCTCCGGTACGTACGTACACGGCGAATCTCCGTAAAACCCATTTATATGAGGTCGTGCAATGGCTTCCACTCCCATGAATCCCCAAACCCGCCGTCCGGCAGAGTTGGTGATATTGTTGCAATGTTCCAGATTGAATCTCCCGGCATTGGCAATCATGGCGTCGCTGAAGCTGCGGGCTTTCAGCGGTGCAAGGGAATTTTCTTCGCACCACATCCGGTAGATTTCATAGAAATCCTTGGAACTGATGGACGCATCCGCTTTACGCTGGATGTATCCCTCGGAATCCATGAAATCAAAGATATTGTTGTTGTCACGCTTGACCGCTTCCCGGTTTTCCCGGATACGCTCACTCTCCGTAAACTTAAAGTTGTTGGCAACAAGCCGCTGTAAGCCTTCAAATGCCCACAGGAAGATACCCTCGGATTCGGCTTTCATCTTCTCCGCAAGGTCGGGATCGTCAGCTCTGTCCACTGGCTTTTCCTTGGTGGTCAGCACAAGCTGTCTGCGATAAAATCCGTCACTGCGGTCATACAAGGCTTGCAGATCACCGTTGCTGAATGCCAGCAATCGGGCGAACATCCAACCCTGATAACTCTGCTTGCCTTTGCGTTCCAAATCCATCTTGCCCTGTGCGGTGACAATGGATTTTACATAGTTGGTCTGGCGCAGAGCTTCCATCCGCATATCATCATCCACGCACAGGAGAATGTGTTCCAAATCGGCACGGGCGAAGCGGTTTTCAGAAATCTTGCCGATGCTGCCGTCTTTCATATTCGTGCCGAAGATGGTAGACAGTACCGCACCGATTTGAGATTTACCCTCGCCGCCGTTGCCTTTAATCACCATCATGCGCTGCCCCTTGTTGGAGGGAATCAGGCAATAGCCGATAAACTCCTGCAAAGTTGGAATGTCCTCGGCGTAAAGCAACCCATCCAGAAAGTTCAGCCAGATCACCGGCGCAGTAGCATCGGGATTGTAAGCAACCGGCAAACGGCTCCGCACGATAGCCGGTCTGCCCTCGGTAAATGTGCCGTTCAATAGCAGCGTACCGTTGGACAAATGAATCCGATCCTGCTCCGGTGGAAAGTCCGGCACTTGCGCTTCCAGTTTCAGCACTTCCAGAATGTTGGTGATCTTCCGGGGGATATTGTTTACGGCACAGAATTTCAGCTTGTCGTAAATCTCCCCACGCAGAGGAAGATCGTCCGTCACTCGACCATCGGGCGTGAAAAAAGCTCCGTTTGCGAAGATGATCCTGCGCTCTTGCAGAAATTCTTCACAAAACAGAGCTTCGTTGATGTTCTGCCCGTCAAACCACATGGGCAAGTTCATATCAGGCGTTTTCCGGTTCTTCGCCATGGTGCGCCACCTCCTTTTTCTTTCGTGCGGTATACTCTTGCAGAAAAGCAATTTTGCCGTCCTGCATCAGCTTGTCCACCAATGCCACCCGTTCTTCCAGATCACCCACCGTCAGCACATCTGCCATATATTCGATATGGCAGTGCATCTGGCAGGCTTCCACAAAACGGTCATCCAGAGCATCTTCCGGTGTCTTGGGAGCATAGCGCACTTTCCAATCTTCCAACAGATGCAAATAATCCGTCAGCACCCGGAAGCACAGCATTTCATCCTCCCGGAACTGACGGATATAGGGACGCTTCGGCTTGACCATAGCTGCGGCAGTGGGCGGTTTCGGGTCAAGCCCGAAGTCCAAAGCCAGCTTTTGCGCTGCTTCATAACTGCTCAGATTGAACAGCCTTGCCACAAGGTCGATCACATCCCCTTTGGCTCCGCAGCCGAAGCAGAAAAAATAGTCCTCATTCAGCTTCAAGCTCGGATGCCTGTCGTTGTGGAACGGGCAGCAAGCCATGCCGTTGTGGCTCACTTTCAGCCCGTAGTGTTCGGCGGCTTGCTTGACGCTGATTGCCGCCTTGATGGTTTCATAGATTGTCATAGAAAACCCTCCGTTCATAATATTCTGGAAAGCACGAAGCACCCGCCGTGATTGGCAGGTGCTTCGCTCCTTCTATTATGGTTATGACGGATTTTTCAAAAAACAGGCTAATGACAGGACAAGCCTGTTTCAAAAAACAGGACAACTTATCTGAGGACGTAGATTTCTTCACATTTACATGATATAATTAGAAAAATGAAAAAACAGGACAGGAGGGCAAGCATGAATCAAGAATTGATGACATTGGATTTCTGGCAGGATACGGTCATATATGAGAGCAAAACATTTCCTGTCGGTACACTTGCCTGTGATGCACTGAATGTTCCTGTGAATACCATTGCAAAAATAAACGAGCAATGCGAGAAAATCAATCTGCTGCTTGGAATATTAAACGCCGGACAGGATGCTTCTGCACTCTGTCCTATTGCAAAGGAAGCTGCTCTGACGATGCTCGATATTCTCAGTCAAACACCGCCGTTCTCCTATATGAATATCTCAAAGCACAGAGAACGGATTGAAAAAGTCTTTACTGTGGACAATGCGCTGAAATATGTGGAGTTTGCCATAAAAGCCGCAACCAATTCTTTGCAATTTGAAGAAATCCAGAACTTTACCGATGCGATGATGCTCCAACGCTATACCGCAGTTTTCGGGCATCTGGCATACTCCCTTGGGGAATACCAAACGGCCATGCTTGATTTTGCAGAAAAAACAGACGGCAACGAAGCAGACCGCACCGCAGAGGGTTTTGCAAAAATGTTCGGCAGCTATTTCCCGCCGGAGTTTTCCATCACGGAAGGCAATGCCTGGATGTCTACCCTGAACAATTCCGTTCAGTATGTATCCGTCATCCGTCCCGGCGAAAAAGTTGCGAAGCTGGTCAAGCGGATGCACTATGTATCCTTTGTAGGGATGTTCCGGTCTGATCTCTTTGAGGGCCTGTGTGTTGGTCATGCACCGAAGAAATGCAAAATCTGCGGCAAGTGGTTTCTGACCACCAACGCACGGCACGCCAAATACTGTGGCGGCTATGCACCGGGGGACAAGCTGCACCGCACCTGTCGGCAGATCGGCAACCTGAAAGGCAGAGAACAACGGGAGCTTGCGGACGATCATCCGGTGAAACAGATTTATGAGAAACGGCTGAACACCATAAACCGCTATGTGAAGCGTGGTACTCTGGACGCTGATCTTGCAGAGGTTATGAAAAAGCTGGCAAAAGATAAGATGCTCCGGGCATTGAGCAATGTAGCCTATGCCAAGGGAGCTTATGAAAAAGAAATGGACCAGGCGGCTTTGAAAAAGGAAGCAAGTGCAAAAATATACAAAGAAAGGGACAAACATGAATAGAAAAGAACTTAGTCAGAATCATTGGAAATACTACTTAATGCTCGAAAAGCGTTTTGTTGAATCAATAGAGTTTGTAGAACTACATGAGGACAATTTTGATGCATTTTCTAACGGATATGCCCTCTTAATTCAAGCCATAGGGGCAGAGTTGGATACTGTATTCAAAGAGTTTTGCAGTTTCAATACAACGGATCGAAAAACGGTTGCAGACTATGCACAGTATATTTTGACCAACACACCGGATATAAAAAATCAAAAAATCAGTGTACAGGAATACGATATCGAAATACAACCGTTTATGAATTGGGATATTACCCAGCCCGCACAGTCGTTGCAATGGTGGGGAGCATTTACAGATGTCAAGCACAACCGCTATGAGCAGTTGAAGCAAGCAAAGCAGGAGAATGTACTAAATATCTTGGGAGCTTTGTATTTGATAGAAATGTTGTACTTGAAGAAAATCACTGATGGGACAGACGAATTTGATGTGTTTGATGAATCTTCCAACTTGTTTAGTTTGAAAAACTGGACTTCTAAGGCTGTGCCGCTGAGCCAAGCTTTTGCCGTGCTAAGTGATATGATGGACGACGAAAATAATACTACTAACAAAAAGTTCGATGCATAATTACTGTCGATATTGATAGAGAAAGAACCGAAAGGAGGTGCGCTATGCTGAGTGATTTTTCATGGGACATGACCGGATACATACCAAAACACGCTGTCAATCCGCACGGTGACGGCATCATTCCTTATGCGGCAGAGCGCATCTTCCAACTGGAACCGGAGCCTCCAGCGGTGGGCAATCTGAACGAATATATCCTGTCTGCCTTGCAGGAAAAGAATTTGATATATTTCTCATTCTTCCTACACCACTACGAGCCGCAGCTTAACAAGCGCATCAAAGACTTTCTCGGTGTGGATGGCGGCGATCTGTACGACACAAACCGATTTATAGATATAAAGCTCTCCTGCCGGGAGCAAATGCTCCAAAAGCTGATGGACTATGACCTTGCCAAGGGTGCAGAGTATGCTACATACATTTTCCCGTTCATCCGGGATGCTATGCTCCGTTTTCGCATGGGCGAAGAAAAATGGTCGGTGTCCTCTCTGACCAATTACAAAATGGTGCGGTCAATGGCTTGGCTGTACCACAATACCAAGGATGCGGTCAACGAATTTTCCAAGAAATACAACTGCGATCTTGCCCTTGCGGAAGAATATCTGAAAGTTGTCCGTGGAATCCGCAATCAGCAGCCTTTCTATGTCACAGACGAGGACGGCGAAGAAACAGGCGAGGATGTAGCCCTTGACGATAGCTGGAACTATACCGATATCCTCTGGAACGGCATACAGGCAGAAAAGGTGCAGCGGGCATTTGAGAAACTGAATTACCGGGAACAGACCTTGCTCGAAAAACGGTTAGCAATTTGCATGACCTGTGGGCGTGTCAGCTCATGGAAAGACCGCCCCACCTTTGAAGAACTGGCGGTTATGTTTGAGGGCAGTACAGCCAGCGGTGCAGAACGAGCCTACCGAAAAGCAGTGGACAAGTTGACGGAATTGTTGGTTGCCGAGGGCGCAATCCATGCAGTCCGGCTAAAACAGAAATCCAAGATCAAGCGAAAAAAGAAAATCGCCGCCGCAATCTACGAATATCAGGCAGACTGCGACGGCGAATGGGGCGAAGTATCATTAGATTTTGAGAACGGCAAGGCAGAGGTCATTTTGCTTGCCGATTGGGATACAGTGAAAACAAACAAATTTGCAAGCAGAGCAATCGCCTATCTTCTGAACTGTGAGAACGAAAAATTACCCAAGGAAATAATGGTGGCCTTTGAATAACGAGGGAGTGAGATACATGGAACAATTATTGATTATTGAAGATGATATAGGGTTGAATCAGGGTTTAAGTAAAGCACTGAAAGCAGATGACCGTCAGATCATTTCCTGCCAAGACCTAAAAGCGGCGAAGGAACAGCTGCTTTGCGGCGGTGTATCCCTGATCCTGCTGGATATCAATCTGCCGGATGGCAGTGGGCTTGAGCTGCTCCGGGAGGTCAAGGAAAACACACCCTATATTCCTGTTATTCTGCTGACTGCCAATGACACCGATCTGGACATCGTAGACGGACTGGAGAGGGGCGCTGATGATTATATTACCAAGCCCTTTTCTCTTTCGGTTTTGCGTGCAAGGGTGAATACCCAACTGCGAAAGCAAGTGTCAAACCATAAAAATGCGCCGTTCCATATGGATCTATTTCACTTTGACTTTGAGGCTATGACCTTTTATGTGGGAGATTCAAAAGTTGAATTGAGCAAAACAGAACAAAAATTACTGCGTCTGCTTGTTGAAAACCGAGGCCGAACCATGACCCGTGGAGACCTTGTCGACCGGATCTGGACAGATGGCGCAGAATATGTGGATGAAAATGCTTTGTCTGTTACGATCAAGCGTCTGAGGGATAAGCTTGGCGCACAGAAATACATTAAAACCATCTACGGAATCGGTTATAGCTGGGTGACAAAAGATGAATAAAACCGGCATTGTGATCATACTGCTATGTTTTCTGGCGGCGATAGCTGCTGTATTATGGGAGCGGAGGAAGATCAGAAAAACGATGGAAGAAATCGAAAGGATGCTGGACGCTGCCATGACCGGCTCCTTTTCTGAAACCAATTTTGATGAAAGCCAGCTATCTGCATTGGAAACGAAGTTTGCGCACTATCTTTCCGCCGCAGAAGCATCTTCTCAAAATGTAGCGCAGGAAAAAGACAAAATCAAGACCTTGATTGCGGACATTTCCCACCAAACGAAAACGCCGATTGCAAATCTGCTGTTATACAGCGAGCTTTTGATGGAGGAAACTCTGCCTGCATCGGCGAAGGCAAATGTGGAGGCGCTGTACAAACAATCGGAAAAGCTGCGATTTCTGATCGATTCTCTCGTAAAGCTTTCCAGACTGGAAAACGGGATCATTTCACTCTCCCCCCAGCCGGCAGCGCTGCAGCCGCTGCTTGAAAGCGTAGTAGAACAATATGCCGCCAAGGTTTCTGAAAAAGGATTGTCTTTGCAACTGCAAGATACCGATGCTTTTGCTGTATTCGACTTCAAATGGACAGCGGAAGCGCTGGCTAATATCGTAGACAACGCCATCAAATATACAGAGCATGGCACCATTACTATTTCTGCCGTAAGCTATGAAATGTTTGCAAGGATCGATATATCGGATACCGGTTCAGGCATACCGGAAACTGAGCAAGCGAAGATATTTGCTCGCTTTTACCGCTCGAATAGTGTGCAGAAACAAGAAGGGGTCGGCATCGGCTTATACCTTGCCCGACAGATCATATCCGGCGAGGGCGGTTATATCAAGGTTGCTTCCGTTCCGGGAAAAGGAAGTACGTTTTCCATATTTCTGCCGAAATAACAACAATTCTATCAAAACTGTTAGATTTCATTTTCCGCCGGAAAGAATGTGGAAAGATTCCTATGCGATAATCTGTATGTATCAAAGGATCATTTCCTTTCATACATACAGATTTTTTCATGGAGGTACTCATTTATGGAAGTTTTACAGGCAAAAAACCTGAAAAAGATTTATGGCTCCGGCAATAACGCAGTTCATGCGTTGGATGGAGTTGATTTAAGTGTAAAGAAGGGCGAATTTGTTGCAATTGTCGGCACATCCGGCTCCGGCAAATCCACGCTGCTGCACATGCTGGGCGGGCTGGATCGCCCTACAAGTGGCACGGTCATGGTGGACGGACAGGATATTTTCTCCCTGAAGGAGGAAGCGCTGACCATCTTCCGCCGCAGGAAAATCGGCTTTGTGTTCCAAGCATATAATCTTGTTCCGGTGCTGAATGTGTATGAAAATATTGTTCTACCCATTGAGCTGGACGGTGGCAAGGTCAATAAGGATTTCGTACAGCAAATTGTACAGACACTTGGGCTGGATGATCGTCTGGATGCCCTGCCCAATCAGCTCTCCGGCGGTCAGCAGCAGCGAGTAGCCATTGCCCGTGCGCTGGCGGCAGCACCCGCTATCATTCTGGCAGATGAACCCACCGGCAATCTGGATTCCAAAACCAGCCAGGATGTATTGAGCCTTTTGAAAGTCACCAGTCAAAAGTTCGCCCAGACAATCGTAATGATCACTCACAACGAAGAAATTGCGCAGATGGCAGACCGCATTATCCGTATCGAAGATGGTCGGATCGTCTCCCAGAACTAACGGGAGGTGGCTACGATGAATGTCAAAAACAGAAAATGTATTCGAAAGCTCAGCTTAAAATCTCTTTATGCGAACCGTCGCCGCAATCTGATCGCTATTTTTGCCATTGCGCTGACAACGCTGCTATTTACGTCCATGTTCACCATTGTCTTGTCGTTGAACGCCAGTTATGAAACCTACCAGTTTCGGCAGGTAGGTGGCTATGCACACGGTACCTTTAAGGATGTTTCCCCCGAGCAGGCGGAACGTATCGCTGCCCACCCAAAGGTGAAGGCTGCGGGGGTACGGAAGGTAATCGGTATCACTGCGGAGGGGGTCTTTGCCAAAATACCGGCAGAGATCAGCTACATGGATGCCAACTGCACTAAATGGAGCTATGCAACCCCTACTACCGGACGGATGCCCGAAAGCGGCAAAGAGGTAACCATGGATACGGCAGCGTTGCAGCTGCTTGGCGTAACGCCGGAGCTGGGCGCCGAGGTCACGGTTTCCTATTCCATTACGGACAAGGATCAAACCGCCTTTACTGTAACAGATACCTTTACGCTGGTAGGCTATTGGGACTATGATGAACTAATGCCTGTTCACTACATCAACATCAGCCGTGATTACGCAGATGACATCGAAGCGCAGGCAGTGAAAACAGGGCTACAGCCCTTCCGCACTGACCTGAATGTCATGATGGCTTCCAGTACAAACATTCAAGGGCAGATGGAGCAGGTGGATACCGATCTCGGCTACACATGGGACAGCTATACCGATCCCAACAGCGTTCGAATCGGCGTCAACTGGGGATATACCTCATCCCAGCTGGAGTCGCAGCTCGATCCGGAACTTGTGATCGCCATAGCAGCTTTTTTGCTGCTGGTGATTTTCACCGGGTATCTTATCATCTATAACATTTTCCAGATCTCTGTTGCGGGGGATATCCGGTTTTACGGGCTTCTGAAAACCATTGGCACAACGCCCCGGCAGCTCAAACGCATCATTCGCCAGCAGGCACTTCTGCTTTGTCTGATCGGCATTCCGGCGGGGCTGCTGTTGGGCTATGGCATTGGCGCTGTTCTGGTGCCTGTTGTCTTGCGCTCCACCCAGTTGGATGCAGGCATCACCACCATCAGCACTTCGCCTGTGATCTTTGTTGGCTCCGTGCTGTTTGCCCTGCTGACGGTGCTTTTGTCCTGCTCCAAGCCCGGGAAAATGGCAGCCAGGGTTTCTCCGGTGGAGGCTACCAAATATACAGATGCGATGCAGACCAAGAAAAAACAGCGCAGCACCCGGGGAGCGAAGCTCCATCAGATGGCCTTTGCCAATCTGGGACGAAACAAAAAAAAGACGGTGCTGGTGGTGGTGTCTCTGGCACTGTCGGTGACGCTGTTCAATGCACTGTGTGCCTTTGTGGGCGGCTTCAGCATGGAGAAGTATGTATCCTTCATGACCTGCGCCGATTTTATCGTCAGCACGCCCGACTATTTCCATTACAACCCGGCAGATGAATTCATCACGCCGGAACAGATCGAAGAGATCGCAGCAAACACAAAGTCCAGTCTTTCCGGCACGGGATATGCTGTGCGAAAACCCGTATATCTTTGGATGACGGAGGATGCTCTGCGGCAGGACTATGCATTGTTCGAAAGTGCTGAGCAGGTGGACAGCCATATGAGCCGCATGGAGCACCGGGGCAATATGGTGATGGGAAAGACCAGAATTGAGGCTTTGGATAACAGCCTGTTTGACAAGCTGCAAGTATTCGACGGAGATATTTCTCCTATGCTGGAGCCAAACAATAACGCTATTGCCATTGCGGTTTCCTTAGATGACTACGGCAATCTGCCCAATCCTGAATACTACCCCAAGGTGGGAGACACGATTACCGCTACCTATACGGACGATGTGAAATATATCGACAGCCGCACCGGGGAACTCTGCACCGAAGATACACCGGAGGAGTACCTTCAGGAAAAACTGTATGGAGCCAGAGATGTAGAGTACACGGTCTGCGCCTTGGTAGAGCTTCCGTTTTCCATGAGTTATCGTTATGATGGTATTGGATATGAGGCGGTTTTGTCTGTGGATACCGCACAGAGGGACAGCGGTGGTGCGGCCATTCCGATGCTCTACCTGTTCGACACAGCGGACGAAGTTGACGAGGCCGAAGCAGAGCAATATCTATCGAAGCTCACTGCCGGTGAGTTTTCGCCCTTGATGTATGAAAGCAAGGCCACGGCTCGCTCTGAATTTGCTCAGTTCCGGCAGATGTTCCTTCTGATAGGTGGTATCCTCTGTGCTATCATTGGGCTGGTGGGACTCTTAAATTTCTTCAACGCCATGATGACCGGTATTCTTTCCCGCCGCCGTGAATTTGCTGTGCTTCAGGCTGTAGGAATGACAAACCGGCAGCTCAAAACCATGCTGATCTACGAGGGGTTGTTTTACGCAATGTCTTCTGTAGCGGCGGCCTTTATTCTGTCGCTGGCGGTGGGACCTCTTGCGGGAAAAATGCTGGGCAGTATGTTCTGGTTCTTTGAGTATCGATTCACCATTCTGCCTGTCCTGCTGACAATTCCGGTATTTCTTCTGCTGGGGTGGCTGATTCCTTGCATGATGTATGACAATGCAGCGAAATGCAGTGTTGTAGAGCAATTAAGGGATGCTCAATAACTGTTAAGCAAAAAACGGCCCTCTGCCAAGGAAAAGGCAGAGGGCTGAGTTTTAATCTAAGGGTTTACATTCAGTTACAGTTTTTAGATAAATTTCGGGATCACCGTTCAAGATCAAGTCTGCATATCCAACCGGATCATTGTAGATTAGATAATCCAGTTCTGACCGTTGATACATATTGTCAGCAACCTCATTCTCCACGGCGATGGTATCAATGGCAATCATGCTGCCATCTAAAAATTTCAGTTCCACACAAGCGGTATCCATGTTAAACTCACAAGAAATCAATCTATCCATAAGAAACCTCCACTTTGCTGGATGTTAGATCATCCCAAAATATTTGAATGCTTCTCGGATTGCTTTCTCTTTTTCCGGCGGACACTGGGGCTGTCTGGAATCCTCGGATTTCGGCAGATTATAGTTTTTGCCTACCTCAATCCCACATTTCCGTTTAATCTGTGAGATATAGAGGTTGGATACCTTTAATCCGCTATGTTCCAGTACATAGTCCTTGATCTGCGTGTAGGTTGCCCCATCTTGGAACTCCGACATATCCATATCTTCCAAAGAGAACTCAACCCGAATCTTTTTCGAGTCGACCTCGCCCTTGGAAAGCAAGACAACCGTCTCACAATTTCCCGTCGCAGGGAACATGTCCACGCACTGCACTTTCTTCACCTGATAACCTCTCGCCTGCAGCACTTCAAGATCTCTTACTAAGCTGGTCGGTTTACAGGAAATATAGACCATCTGCGGCACATTATAGCGGATGATTTTCTCCAGTGCTTTCGGATGGATTCCATCTCTTGGCGGATCAAGTACGATATAATCCGGTTTTTCCCCGATCGTATCGATCACTTTTAATACATCTCCCGCGATAAATTCGCAGTTGGTAAGTCCGTTTAAAGCTGCATTCTCCCTTGCAGCCACAACAGCTTCCTCCACGATCTCCACACCGATCACTTTCTTTGCAACCGGAGAAAGTATCTGTGCGATTGTTCCGGTTCCGGAATACAGGTCAAATACTGTCTGATTCGCCTCATCGTCGAGCGCATCCCCGATAAATTCACGTGCAGTCTGATAGAGTACTTCTGCACCAAGGGAATTTGTCTGGAAAAAGGAAAATGGTGTGATCTTAAACTTCAGACCAAGCAGTTCCTCATAAAAGAAGTCCTGTCCAAATAAAATATCTGTCCCCTCATTTTTGATCGTATCGGCAACGCTGTCATTTTTTGTATGAAGAATTCCTTTTAGCACACCGTCATATTTTTCCTCACAAAGTTTTTTCACCCAGCCTTCTAATAATGCACTTTCATTTTCCCCACTAAGTTCCTCCATCTGTGTAGTTGTCACAAGGTCAACTAAAATCTCTCCTGTTTTTGCTGCTTTTCTCACAAGAAAATGACGGAGATACCCAGTGTGACGGAGTTTATGATAAAATGGAATCTGTTTTTCCTTAAAATATTCCAACGTGATCTTAAGCACACGACGGAAATCTTCGTCTACGATCTGGCACTCTCCTACATTTACGATATCATAAAAACTGCCGCGTTTGTGCATTCCAAGTGCCAACGGACCATCCTTATATTCATCTCCAAATGAAAACTCCATCTTGTTGCGGTATGCTTTTGGTCTTGGACTTGCTTTGATTGGTAAAAACTCATATCCCTTATTTTCTTCAGTGATGACTGCGTCGATCAGGTCTTTGACCTGCTTTTCTTTCATCTTAAGCTGTTGCTCATATGGAAGGCTCTGGAATGTACAGCCACCACAGATCCCATAATGAACACATCCAGGTTCTGGCAGCTCCAGTGCAGATTTTTCCAATATTTCAAGCAGTCGTCCTTCGCATTTTCCTTTTCTGACCTTATTGACTGCTGCTGATACTTTCTGTCCCATGATCGCATTTTTTACGATCACACGTGTACCATCTTCCGTTCTTAAAATTCCTTTATTCGGGAAATCCACCCTTTCTATGATTCCTTCTACGATCTGCCCTTTTTTCATAACCAGTTCCTTTCTTTTTCTATTAACACAAACTAAAAAGGGCTGCAACACTGCAGCCCCCTAAGATATTTCTTACTCTTCTGTTTTTTCCTCTGCTGGCTCTTCTGCTTTGTCGTCATCTTCTTCGTCTTCAAAGAAATCATCATCAAAATCATCCTCGAAGTCATCCTCAAAATCTTCCAGATAATCCGGTGCAAAGAAACGATAGATTCCATAAACTACTGCTGCCACTGCGGCAATAATTCCGATAATCGCAAATACCCAGACAACTTTGGAAGCTTTCTTCTCTTCCTCTGCTTCTTTTTTATTCAGCAGTTCGTTTAATCTTGAAATGTTAACTAAATCTTTTAAATCGTCCATCTTGTTCATAGGGCTCCCCTCCTTCTATTTTAAGACTGCTGTATCTCACAGTCATATGTTACCTGATGATTCTAATATTATGCGTATTACATTCCGCAATGTAAATTCATTACATGCTAATATTATATCATATGTTTCCCATTTCGCCTATTAAAAATTTATAAATTAAACATTTTTATATCTTTTTTAATTTTGCAAAAGAAGCAAACATTTTTTTGATGCCCACTGTATCAAACTGAACCGTGACTTCATAGTCCCGTCCACCTTCTACGATCGCAACTACAGTGCCTTCTCCAAACCTTGTATGTAAAACACGGTCAGCAATATCATATGGCAGTTTTTCCGCTTTCGTATGAACAGACGCAAATGCACGCGCCTGCATGCTCTGTCCGGAAGGCTGCTGTTTCATGTTCATCCGTTTTGATTTTGCACTCCATTCATTTCCAGTTGAAGTACCCGCTTCCTTTCTTGCAGGAACTGTTTCTTTTCCATCTAAAAGTTCTGCAGGAATTTCTTTGACAAATCGTGAAACTTTATTGTACTGTGTCTCACCTCGGATCATTCTCTGCCTTGCACAGGTGATCGTCAATTCTTTCATTGCACGGGTAATACCCACATAAGCAAGGCGGCGTTCTTCCTCTAACTGCTCACTTGAATCATCCGACGTGATCGACATATAGCTTGGGAACAGACCATCCTCCATACCTGCTAAATACACTTTAGGAAATTCCAGTCCCTTTGCACTGTGCAGCGTCATCAAGACAACATAGTCGCTGTCATCTTCCAGGCTGTCAATGTCTGCCACCAGTGCTACTTCTTCCAGAAAACCGCTCAGTGTCGGATGTTCCTCGCTTTCCTCATAGCTTACAACTTTACTTAAAAGCTCATCGATATTCTCGATCCTTGCCTCAGCTTCATCGGTACCTTCCGCCTGAAGTTCCTTAACATATCCTGTTTCCTCGATCACTTCATGAAGCAGCTGTGAAATGCTGATAAACTCCAGTTTACTCCGGAACACCTGAACAAGATTTACGAATGGCTTTACTTTTGATGCTGCTTTTCCAATGGACGGGATTTCATCTGCACGCTTTAAGGCATCATAAAAGCTGATATCGTATGCCCCAGCATAATCAGTCACACGGTTTACAGTCGTTGCGCCAATGCCACGTTTTGGAACATTTAAAATACGACGCACCGCAAGATCATCACGTGCATTGTCAATCGTCTTTAAATAAGCAAGAAGATCCTTCACTTCTTTTCTGGCATAAAAGTTTACACCACCGACGATCTTATACGGAATATTTGATACGATAAAACGCTCCTCAAACAGTCGTGACTGCGCATTTGTACGGTATAAAACAGCATGATCCCCATAATGATAAGCTCCGTTCTTTACATCACCTGCAATATCACATGCGATAAAATCAGCTTCCTCATAACCGGTATTAAACTGTTCAAAATCAATCTTCTTACCTTCTTCATTTGCAGTCCAGAGTGTCTTTGATTTTCTGCCAACATTGTTTGCGATCACGCTGTTTGCTGCATTTAAAATATTCTGGGTGGAACGGTAATTCTGCTCTAATTTGATTGTTTTTGCATCTGGAAAATGTTTTTCAAAATTTAAAATATTATAAATATTCGCCCCACGGAACTTATAAATAGACTGGTCATCATCACCTACTACACAAAGATTCTGATACTTTCCCGCCAGAAGACGGATCAGTTCAAACTGTGCTGTATTGGTATCCTGATACTCGTCTACCATAATATAATGGAAACGCTCCTGATAATAATTTTTCACTTCAGGATCCGACTGTAAAAGTTCTACCGTTTTCATGATCAGATCATCGAAATCAAGCGCATTGTTCTTATGTAATGCATCCTGATACTCCCGGTATACCTCCGCCTGTCTGCGTTTTGCATAATCAGAAGATGTCAGTGCACGCTGCATCAGTTCTGTCGGTGTGATCAGTTCGTCTTTCGCTGACGAGATTGCTGCTAAAAAACTTTTCTCTTTATAAATCTTAGTATCGATCTCTAAACGCTTACAGATATCTTTCATCAGGGATTTTGAATCATCCGCATCGTAGATCGTAAAATTGGTATCAAATCCGATCCGGTCAATATGACGGCGCAGGATTCTCACACAACTTGAATGAAAGGTCGATACCCAGATACTTTCCGAACCGAATCCAACAATTTTATCAATCCGCTCCCGCATCTCCCCAGCTGCCTTGTTGGTAAAAGTGATCGCCATGATATGATAGGGATTAACTCCCTTTTCTTCTATTAAATAAGCAGTACGGTGTGTCAGCACACGCGTTTTCCCGGAACCTGCTCCCGCTAAGATCAGCACCGGTCCCTCCGTCTGATATACTGCTTCCCTCTGCTGTTCATTCAGTGTATCGTATATACTCATATTTATTATTTTCCTTTTCTTTCATTGATTGCTATTATACTATAACATGTACTTTTCGTGCAATAAAACCTATCTTGAATTATTTTGTTAAATTATTTTTTCATTTATATCTTGTCATCTAGTTTTCATTACTATATAATGTGATAAGAGGTGACACAAATATGGATACGAAACAATTTTTACGTTCAATCTTAGATTCCTTACAGCAGATTGATTACGTCAAACCGGAAGATATTCCGAATATTGATTTATATATGGATCAGGTAACCACATTTATGGATTCACAGCTTGCAGCTTCCAAGCGTCATGATGACGACAAAATCCTGACTAAGACAATGATCAACAATTATGCAAAAAACAACCTTCTTCCTCCACCGGAAAAGAAGAAATATACCAAAGAACATGTACTGGTTCTGATCTTTATTTATTATCTGAAGAGTATTTTAAGTATCAGCGATATCCAGGGGATTTTAAATCCGATCACAGAAAAATACTTCGGCAATGACGAGCACTACAGTCTCGAAGATATCTATAAAGAAGTTTTCAGTTTAGAACATCCGGAAACACAGAACCTCATGAAAGATCTTGCAAAGAAATTCAACACTTCCATGAAAACATTCCCGGATGCATCGGAAGAAGAAGCCGATCTTTTGCATACGTTCAGTTTTATCTGTATGCTCAGTTATGATGTATACATCAAAAAAACTCTGATTGAAAAAATGATCGACCAGATGGCTTCAAAAGATCCGGACACAAAACCATCCAAAAAATAATAGAAGAACCGCTATTTCTGATAAGACAGATGATCATATATTTGCATATACACCTGTCTGCCGGAATAGCGGTTCTTTTTATTTCTATTCTTTATCTTTTTCCTGAAGTCTTGAGAAAACCATATCATATCCGTCATTGCCATAATTCAATGAACGGTTTACACGACTGATCGTTGCAGTGGAAGCACCGGTCTTTTCTGCGATATCAAGATATGTCTTCTGATCTCTAAGCATCTTCGCAACTTCAAATCTCTGTGATAAAGAAAGCAGCTCATTCACAGTACATACATCTTCAAAAAATGTATAACATTCTTCCTTGTTCTGGAGGCTTAAAATAGCATCAAACAGATGATCAACTGCCTCTGTCCTAAGTTTCTTGCTCATAATCCTTTCTCCTTTTTTATTGATTGCACGCTATGTGCGCTATACACCTATGTTGCATTTTAGCATATTAAAGTTTTAAAGTAAATAGATATTTTTGTTATTTTATTTTTTTCGCAGACCGTTATTATATCATTTTCTCCATGTAAATGCAATGAAATATATCGGTTTACAAAATCAGAACATTTGTTCTGATTTTTATTTCTTTTCTATTGATTTTCAAACATATGTTTGCTATAATATTTTTTACCAACAAATATTTTACCCTGTAAAGGAGCATTCCACATGAAAAAAATAGGCTCATTTTTCTTTACTTTTATACCATTTTTGCTTGCGATAGCATTCCAGTACCTTGCCATGTTTTTTGTAATGGGAGTAGCCCTGTTTTATGAACATATCCGCTATATTTTTTCTTCCAGCCATGTCTATACAGAGCTTTGGAACAATACTTTAAACCTTTGGTCCTCAACGCGCGTAAATACCATGATCATGATCGTATTTTCCCTGCTCTGTATCGGAGCATTCGGTCTATGGTACCATGCCGGATATCATGGGATTTATCTGGTTCACCCGGGAAAGATTTTCCATCCGCTTTCCGTTATTGGGATCATCCTTTTAGTACCTGGTACACAGTGTCTGTCGACCTATCTGGTCTCTTTCCTGGCATCTTTGTTTCCACAGTGGATGAAAGCCTATGAAAAACTTATGGACACTGCAGGAATGACAAATGGGCTGACCGTATCCATGTTCTTTTACTCCGTCCTGCTTGCCCCAATCGGTGAAGAACTTCTCTTTCGCGGTGTTACCATGCATCAGGCAAAAAAAGTATTTCCGTTCTGGGCAGCAAACATCATGCAGGCACTTTTATTCGGAGTTTTCCACATGAATATGATACAGGGAATCTATGCATTTTTCCTCGGTATGATTCTGGGTTACATCTGTGAAAGAGGTGGCAGTATTTATCAGTCTATCCTGTTTCACATGTTATTTAACTTCTGGGGAACCGTCATAAGCAGCATTTTACCAACCGGCAGCAGTGCACTCTTTTTCATCCTTTATTTTGCCACAGGAGTGATCTGTATCTCATGCGGTTTTGTCCTCTTCCATTTTGGATCAAACCGCATGGTTCAAAAACAAATGTCTATTCTGCCACTTGAAAATACGGGATATGATACTTTTCCTCCATTCAATTAACGTCCGGTTTCATCACTGCAGATAATTTTTCAGGAAACGAATCAGTTCTTCCATCTCTTCTTTTGTTCCGATACTGATCCTCAGATAATTGCTGATTCGTTCTTTTGAAAAATACCGCACAAAAATATGTTCTTTTTTCAAAGCCTCAAACAATTCTTTTGCCGGCACACGCTCATGTGTTGCAAAGATAAAATTACTCATGGAATCTCCAAATGAAAAACCAAGTTTTGCAAGCTCTTTCTTTGTCCATTCACGGGTCGCTATTACACGCTGTCTGGTCTCTTCGAAGTAGTCCTTGTCCTTTATTGCTTCCACACCAAGTGCAAGTGCTGTCTGATTCATCGTATAGGAATTAAATGAGTACTTCACATCATTAATATATTTAATAAGTTTTTCATTTCCCATTGCATAGCCGATACGCATGCCTGCCATGGAACGTGACTTTGAAAAAGTCTGGACCACCAGCAGATTATCAGATTTCTCAATCAGAGGAAGTGCACTCTCCCCTCCAAAATCGATATATGCCTCATCCACAACCACAATCACATCCTGATTATGCTTTATGATATCCTCAATTTCTGAAAGTGGCATTAAAATTCCTGTCGGTGCATTTGGATTTGGAAAAACTACGCCTCCATTTTCGCCATAATAATCTTCTTTTACGATCTGGAAATTATCGTCTAACGGTTTTACCTCATATGGTATCCGAAGCATATCTGCCCACACATCATAAAACGAATAAGTAATATCCGGAAACCAGATCGGTGTTTTAGAATTAAAGAACGTCATAAAGATCATTGCAAGTACATCATCAGATCCAACACCCACAAAAACCTGACTGCTCTTTAAACCATAATACTCTGCGATCGCATCGACAAGAACTTTACAGGCCGGCTCCGGATATAATCTGAGCCGGTCTGTATCGAACTCTTTGAGTGCACGGATCACTCCTGGTGCCGGTGGATACGGATTTTCATTTGTATTTAATTTGATCATACGCTGTTCCTGTGGCTGCTCTCCCGGAACATACGGTACTACTTTTCTTACATAAGATTCCCAGTTACCCATTCTATGCCTCCTACTAATTCAGTCCATACACTTCTGCTAATTTTGCAAATGCAGGAAGTGAATTTTTGATTGTCTCATGAGAAACACAATAAGCAAGGCGTACAAATCCGCCACATCCAAATGCACTTCCTTTTACCATCAGAAGATGCAGCTTTTTGCCCTCTTCTACAAACTCTTCTTCATTGGCAACCGGAGATTTCACCCACAGGTAAAATGCTCCTTCCGGCTTGATACAGGTAAAGCCAAGATTCGTTAAGCCATCGTATAACATCTTTCGGTTTTCATCATAAAAAGAAACGTCTGTTTTTTCATCTAAACATCTTGCAACTGCTTTCTGGATCAAAGATGGTGCATTGACAAATCCAAGCGTACGGTTTGATATCTCAATACCGCGTATCAGATCTTCGGCATCAGATGCCTCATTTGGAACTACCACATAACCGATACGTTCTCCCGGCAGTGATAATGATTTGCTGAAAGAATATCCAACGATCGTATTTTTATAATATTTTGTCAGAAAATCTTCTTTATTTCCATCATAAACCAGCTCACGATAAGGCTCATCTGATATCAGATAAATGTCATGTCCGTATTCTTCCTGTTTCTTTTCTAAAATAGCAGCGATTGCCTGCATCGTCTCAGGTTTGTAAATCACACCTGTCGGATTATTTGGTGTATTGACGATAAGTGCCTTTGTTTTTTCTGTGATCTTTGCCGCAAAGTCAGCTAAATCCGGCTGAAATGTCCGAAGATCCGGATTTACCGTTACAATATCCGCATCAAAATTAGCTGCATACTGACGATACTCACCGAAAAATGGTGCAAACACGATCACCTCATCTCCCGGATCTAAAATTGTCTTAAAAATTATATTAAGACCGCCTGCTGCACCGACTGTCATTACAATATTTTGACCATCAAATACAGTACCAAAACGTTTGTTTAAGTTCTCTGCGATCGCTTCACGCACATCTTTATAGCCGGCATTTTCCATATATCCGTGTAATTCCAGAGAACCTGATGCACCTTTTTTATCTGCCTCGTCTAACAGATCACGGATACTGTTATTTAACGCTGCCGGAGCCGGTGTTGCTGGATTGCCAAGAGAAAAATCATAGACATTCTCTGCACCATATTTTTCTGCCATTGCTTTTCCTTCTACAAACATTGCACGGATCGCAGAATTTCCGAGTAAAGCCTTTTGTATTCTTTTTGAAACCATAATTCTATCTCCATTCGTATACATTTCTGTTGTTGCAGATCACACAAATCCCACTGAAAGAAGTGTATTTATAATATATCTTTAAATACTTTACCACAGCACTATAAAGAAGTAAATGCTATTTTCATTGGAATTATTGATGTTCCATAATGCGACGATTTTTCCCTATTATACACGAAAAGCGTATTGCAGCTTCCATAAACTGCAATACGCTTTTACAAGCCTGTTATCTATACAATACTCATAAACCATTCCACGGTTTCCGGTGAATAATGTGAAAAGAATAAACTTTCTCCTGTATCAAGTGCCTCGATCTGCTTCATTTCCTCATCGGTCAGTGAAAAATCAAACACATTGAAGTTTTCCTGCATTCTTTCTTCGTGGGTAGATTTCGGGATGACAACTACCCCATTCTGAAGCAGGAAGCGGAGTGCTACCTGAGCTACACTCTTTCCATATTTTGTTCCGATTTCTTTGAGTACCGGAATGTTGAAGAAATCGTTTTTATAGATAACGCCGAGTTAAGTCTCACGCAGCTCAATGGCTTTAACTGCCTTCTCCGTGACCAGATCGGTTTCTGGACTGAACTGGTAAAACAAAAAATGCCTGCATCACGTTTTCTGATACAGACAGATGAATTTGAGTTTGAGGAACTGGTCCGGAACTCCTCATTGTTATGTTTTTCCACCAGTATCGCAACACCCTTAAACCAGCCCATGAAAGACCGGAAAGCGATCCCTTTGACCGATGCAGAAGTTCATGTTACTTATTGTACCATAAGTACTTTAGTCCGCAGTGCACGTCCGAAAAATTAAAAAACTGCAGTGTTTCCACTGCAGCTTTTCTTTTACATCTACTATTTTACTAACTCTTTTACTTTTGCTTTCTTACCAACGCGATCTCTTAAGTAGAATAATTTAGCACGTCTTACTTTACCCTGACGAACTACTTCTACTTTCTCAACGTTCGGAGAATGTAACGGCCATGTTTTTTCTACGCCGACACCGTTAGAGATTTTTCTTACAGTAAATGTCTCACGGTTGCTTCCACCCTGTTTTTTAAGTACAGTACCCTCGAATACCTGGATTCTTTCACGGTTACCCTCTTTGATCTTACCGTAAACTTTTACAGTATCACCAACACGGAACTCCGGTACTTCTGCTTTTAACTGTGCTGTTTCAATGTTCTTAATGATTTCACTTGCGTTCATTTTGTGACCTCCTGATAATTTGGATGTTCTTAATACGCGAATTCGTAACAGAGGACCATCTATTTTTACTCACAACTATTATATCTTATCACATAAATTTGTGATTGTAAAGATATTTTTTACTCGGGAGTTTGACAGTTGAATATTAGAAAATATACTCGCAGGTCGCATAAAACCTGCTTTTTTTGCGTCAATTTTCTTGTTTTACTATATTGCAATGTGTTGTATAATAAGCTATGGGAGAATTTTTGTATGCGAGTTACGACATCTAAATCAAAAAATTCAGAATCATTTTATATTTCGAAAGGTTACGTTAACAACAAAGGCGTCAGTACTTCTGTTATCATTCGAAAACTCGGAACACTGAAAGAACTCTTGCCTGAACATGGTCCTACCCGTGATGATGTCATGAAATGGGCTCGTGAAGAAGCAAGACTGGAAACACTGAAATATAAAAAAGAGCAGCAAACCAAATCTGTTCAGATAGCTTTTCATTCTGACCATAAACTGGATTATGACCAACAGGTCTTTTACCGTGGAGGGTATCTTTTTCCACAAGCTTTTTATTATCAGCTTCAGTTGGATAAGACCTGCCGAAAACTTCGGGATAAGCATAAATTCAAATACGATATCAATGTCATTCTTTCTGACTTGATTTATGCAAGGATTTTAGAACCAGCCAGCAAACGTTCTTCTTTTAAAACGGCTTCTGAATTTCTGGAAAAACCTTCTTATCAACTGCACGACATATATCGTGCTCTTGATGTATTAGGAAACGAATGCGATTTTATCCAGTCAGAAGTATATAAAAACAGTCATCTTCTTGGAAAACGAAATGATAAGGTGCTTTATTATGATTGCACAAACTATTTCTTTGAAATCGAGCAGGAAGATGGGGATAAGAAATACGGAAAAGGAAAAGAACATCGTCCAAATCCCATCATACAAATGGGAATGTTCATGGATGGAGACGGGATTCCTCTTGTTTTTTCACTTTTTCCAGAAAATGCAAACGAACAGACTTCATTAAAGCCATTGGAAACAAAAGTTCTTCAGGACTTTGGCTGCACTAAATTTATTTACTGCAGCGATGCAGGACTTGGTTCAGAAGCCATCAAAAAAATAAATCATGCCGGCGAAAGAGCATCTATCGTTACCCAGTCGATCAAAAAATTAAATAAGGTTGATAAAAGATGGGCGTTGGATAAGACTGGATTCAAACGGGTTTCCGATGATTCTCCTGTTGAGCTTTCAAAAATCCCGGAAGATGATATGGGATTATATTATAAAGATAAGCCATATACGCCCCACTCGCTGCACCAGCGTCTGATTATTACATACTCTCCTAAATATGCGAAATATCAAAAAACAATACGCAATGAGCAAGTGGAACGTGCAGAAAAGATGCTCCATTCCGGAAAAACAAAAAAAGAACGAAGGAATCCAAATGATCCAGCAAGATTTATAGGTAAGACTGCCGTTACAGAAGATGGTGAAATTGCTAAGATTGAAAAATATCTGGACGTCGATAAGATTGAAAATGAAGCACTTTATGATGGAATGTATGCGGTAACGACAGACCTTCTGGATGATGATGTAAAAGATATCTTAAAAGTAAGCGAAGGCCGATGGGAAATCGAAGAATGCTTCCGCATCATGAAAACTGATTTTGAAGCCAGACCGATATATCTCCAAGAGGATATGCGTATCAAAGCACACTTTCTCATCTGTTTTCTTGCGTTAGTAATCTATCGTTACCTGGAAAAGGGTTTAGGAAATACCTATACTTGTGAAACAATTTTAGACAAACTCAAGACCATGAATTTTGCCGATGTACAGGAACAGGGATTTATGCCCCTGTACACACGTGATAAATTAACCGATGCTTTGCATCAGGTATGTGGTTTTGAAACAGACTTTCAGCTTATTACCAAAAGTCAAATGAAAACAATTCAGAAAAAAAGTAAGGGAAGGAAATAAATTACCATACTTCAAAACGAGAACAAAACACCTCGCAACCAGCATAAACACTGGATTTGCGAGGCGTTTTAGTCTACTCAACTGTCAAAGACAGGATTTTATGATCTCCACTTTTTCTGTTCCTTTTCTGTCAGCACTGCCCTTGCAAACAGATCCGGTCTTCTTTCTTTCGTCCTTATAATAGATTGCTCCCTGCGCCACTCGTCTACAAGTTTATGATTGCCTGACAAGAGTACCGGCGGAACTTTTTTACCCATCCACTCCTCCGGCCGGCTATACTGCGGATACTCTAACAGATCTCCCTCAAAAGACTCCGTAGAACCGGATTCATCGTTTGTCAGCACTCCAGGTACCATGCGGGAAATCGCATCCACCATGACCATCGCCGGAAGTTCGCCTCCCGTCAGTACATAGTCACCGATCGAAACATAATCCGTCACGATCTCCTCTAAGACGCGCTCATCAATTCCCTCATAATGTCCACACAGAAAAATCAGATTCTCCTCCTTCGCAAACGACTTTGCAGCCTGCTGGGTAAAAGTCGGTCCCTGTGGTGTAAGGTAAATAGTACGCGGTTTTGCACCAATCTTATCAACGATCGATTTCCAGGCATCATAAACAGGCTGCGCCTGCATCAACATTCCAGCCCCACCGCCATATGGATAATCATCTACTTTTTTATGTTTATTGATCGTATAATCCCGGATATTTACCGCTTCGATCGAGAGCAGTCCCTTCTCGGCGGCTCTGCCGATAATACTGGTGTTTAATCCCTGCATGACCATATCCGGAAACAATGTCAAAATGTAAAAATTCATGCTTCCTCCCGCCTGCTGTTTAAGTCTCTTAATCCATCAAGCAGGTGAACCTGCATCGTACCACCTTCGATATCCACCTGTTTTACACAGTCTCTGATCGCAGGAAGTAAAATATCATCTGCACCTTCTTTGCTGATTACATAGACATCATTTGCACCTGTCTGCAGCACATCCGTCAGTTCTCCTAAATCTTCGCCCTCATCCGATGTTACTTTAAGTCCGATGAGATCTGCAATAAAATACTCATTTTTCTTCAACTTTACCGCATTTTCCCTGGTGACATACAGACTTTTTTTTCGAAACCTCTCCACATCATTGATGTTGTCATATCCTTTGAATTTGAGTATCACCATATTTTTGAAGAACTTTACCCCGGCAATTTCGAGTGTAAGGTTTTCTTTTCCGGTGTCTAAGATTACCTGTTTTAATTTTTTAAAGCGTGCTGCATCATCTGTGGTCGGAAATACTTTCACTTCCCCACGCACACCGTGTGTCGTTGTAATGACACCTACCTGAAGTAAATTCTCCATAAATCCTCCATTCTGTCATTTAATCCTGATCACAACATTCTCGACCAGGCCTGTTTTCTGATTTGTAAAATTAATCTGCACGGAACCGCCTTTTTGTACTTTGATCTTTTTTGCCGAATTCAGATAAGACGTACTTTTCCAGTTCTTATCATAATAAGTAAATGACGTGATCTTCCATCCTGTTTTCGCTTTCACGTCAAACTTTAATGTTTTATTATTTGCAGATTTGTAATCATAAATATTTGTATTTTTAAACTGATTTTTTAATTGTTTATTTCCAATTTTGTAACTTGCAGCCGGATTGCTCCATTTATAAACAGTCAGTTTTGACGTAAAAGTTGTCAATAATCTGCCTGTTTTTACCGTCACTTTGATTGTTGAGGTTCCAGCCTTTAATGGTTTGATCCGGACATTATTGTCACCTATGGCAATCTTTGCCACTTTTCCATTTGAGCTGCTCACTTTTGTGATTCTTCCGTTTGACGGCATATTTCCTACTTTATATACGTATGTCCTTTTGTTTTTCGGGCAATATACCTGCGTGAGTTTTCCGCTAAAACGCATTTTTGTATAAGCACCTTTATAGGATTCATTTACGATGCCTTCTGTCCCATCCAGCACATTTTCTTCGATAAATACGGTATCATTCCCTGTGTCCGTTAATCTTTCAGCAGCACTTGCCATTACCGGCATCTGTATAGCTAACAGGAATGTCATTAAAAATATACAACACTTTTTTGCAATACCTCTCATTCTTATTCCCTCTCTTCCTTCCCTGATAGAAAAAAAACCGGCTGCACCATGTTCATGATCACGCCGGTTTACTGTGAAGATTACTGCATAATCTCCACAATCACTTTTTTCTCTTCTTTTGAGGCAGCAGCCTTTACAACAGAACGGATCGCTTTCGCAATACGTCCCTGTTTGCCGATTACCTTACCCATATCAGACTGTGCAACGCGCAACTCTAATACGATCGCTTTTTCATTCTCGGTCTCAGTTACAACAACTTCATCCGGGCAATCAACAAGTGCCTTGGCAATTACTTCTACTAATTCTTTCATAGGTCCACCTCACTGATCCTATTTCTCAATACCAGCATTTTTGAAAATTCTTGCTACGGTATCTGTTGGCTGAGCTCCGTTTGCTAACCATTTCTTTGCTAAGTCCTCATTTACATGATACTCGCTTGGATCTTTAGTCGGATCATATGTTCCAATCTCTTCGATGAACTTTCCATCTCTCGGGGATCTGGAATCAGAAACTACGATACGATAGAAAGGTGCTTTCTTCTGTCCCATTCTTCTTAATCTGATCTTTACTGCCATTACTTTCACCTCCTTAAATTTTTGCTGTTCATTTATTAAAAAGGAAGTCCTTTAAACATTCCCTTTTTACCTTTTTTCATCATGCCAGGCATCTGTTTCATCATTTTCTTTGCCTGGTCAAACTGCTTTACAAGACGGTTTACTTCCGCAATATCAACGCCTGCTCCCTGTGCGATCCTGCGCTTTCTGCTCGGATTGAGCAATGAAGGGTTCTGTCTCTCCTCGACTGTCATCGAAAAGATGATCGCCTCGGTACGCGCCATATTCTTTTCAGCCGCTCCCTCGTCAATCTCAGGCATCTTGCCACCGCCAAGTCCCGGCATCATACCAAGAATACTGGAAAGACCGCCCATTTTTTTCATCTGACTCATAGATTCTAAATACATCTCAAAGTCAAACTCATTCTTGCGCATCTTTTCTTCGAGCTTTTTGGCTTTTTCCTCGTCGATTTCACTCTGTGCTTTCTCAATGAGAGTCAGCACATCACCCATTCCAAGAATCCTTGATGCCATACGGTCAGGATAAAACTGCTCTAAATCAGAAAGTTTTTCTCCCATACCTGCGTAAAGAATCGGTTTTCCGGTCACTGCCCTTATGGAAAGCGCCGCACCACCTCTGGTGTCACCATCAAGTTTGGTAAGTACCACACCGTCAATTCCGATCTTCTCATCGAAGGTCTTCGCAACATTAACGGCATCCTGTCCTGTCATGGCATCAACAACTAATATTGTCTGTGATACCGCAACATTTTCTTTTATCTGAATCAATTCAGCCATCATGTCTTCATCTACATGAAGACGTCCTGCTGTATCGATGATCAGCACATTAAAATCATTCTTTGTGGCATGCTCTACCGCAGCCTTTGCAATATTTACAGGAGTGTTCTTATCTCCCATGGAGAATACTTCCACACCCTGTTTTTCACCATTGATCTGCAGCTGTTCGATTGCTGCCGGGCGATAAACATCACAGGCGACAAGCAGCACCTTCTTGCCTTTGGCTTTTAACTTTCCGGCAATCTTTGCTGTTGTGGTCGTTTTACCGGCACCCTGAAGACCTGCCATCATAATGATCGTCAGTTCTTTGCCCGGACGAAGTGCGATTTCTGTTGTCTCAGACCCCATCAGGCGAACCATCTCTTCGTTTACGATCTTAATGACCATCTGTCCCGGATTCAGTCCGTTCATCACGTCCTGCCCGATCGCGCGCTCCTGCACGTCTTTTACAAATTGTTTGACCACTTTGAAATTGACATCGGCCTCTAAAAGAGCCATCTTAACTTCCTTTAAAGCAGCCTTCACATCATCTTCTGTCAAACGACCTTTGCTTCTCAGGTTCTTAAATACATTCTGGAGTTTTTCGGATAAACTGTCAAATGCCATCTATAGCTCCTCTAATATCTGGTTGGAGATCTGCTCGATCTCTTCTAATACTGCCTCGTCATGATTCTTATAGAACTCTTTTGTCAATGCATGAATCTTTGTTACCATACCTCTTGCGGTCTGGAACTTCTCGATCAGATGAAGTTTACTCTCATATCCTTCCAGAGTCTTCGTACATCTCTTTACCATATCATGTACACCCTGACGGCTGATTCCCTCTTCATCTGCGATCTCACCGAGTGAGAGATCATTGAACACAAAATCCTCGTATATCTTTCTCTGATGTTCGTTTAAAAGCTCTCCATAGAAATCATAGAGATACGCCTGTTCAATCTTTTCTTCCATTTTATATCCCAATCTGTACTCTCACATCAGCACCTTGCATAGATTATCATAAAAAAGAATAGGTGTCAAGCATTTTTTCTTGACACCAGTATTTATTTTTTCTTAAAACAAGACTTTTTTCCTATATCAATCTTGACAATTCTTTTTTCTGCTGTTTATAATATGCGTAAGCAATGAGCATTGCGGACTAAAGTACCACATGAAATAAACCTGTTTTGTACTTGCGCAAAACTGCGCAGGAATGGAGGTTCCAATGAAAAATAAATATCAGAAACCTGCAATTTATCTGACACCAGAACATACAGAAGGCATTTACCTTGCAAGTGGTTCAAATGCCGCAGCCGGTTCCGTAACTGCGACCTACATAGGTGTATGGGACAGATGGGACGGTGGCGGAAAAGGTCTGGTTGCCGTAAATTGGAGCAATGTGACCGGCAGTGTTACCCTGACGCTTTCTTTCAATAACTCGATCGATCAGGTTGAGGTTGCAGGATATACAGCATCCACCTCAATCTCCGGCAATTCCGTGAAACTGATTTTTGATCCGAATTCCGGTTCTGATCTCACACTCGGTATCCATTTAAATCACTCCGGTGCAAGTATTGACAGTCTTACAATGACAGGTCAGTCTTACACGGTATCATAGCAGATTTAACTGCATATGCTCTCATGTAATATCAGAAGCAGATTTATTGCATAGATCAAAATAAGGAATTTCGTTTTCTTTTAACGAAATTCCTTATTTTTTTAGAATCTTACAGACTCGCTCTGACTAATTTCGGTTTATAACCATTTTTCTCTAATGCTTTGATGATCTGATTTTTGTGATCGGTACCAAAGCACTCTAAAGTGATACGAAGCTCCACGGCTGCATTGCGGTTTGTGCTGATAAACTGATTATGCTCTAACTTAATCACATTTCCCTGCTCTGCTGCAATCGTTGCGGCTACTTTTGACAATTCGCCCGGCTTATCCGGAAGAAGTACAGATACCGTAAAGATACGGTCACGGAAGATAAGTCCCTGCTGTACCACGGAAGACATTGTAATCACATCCATGTTACCACCACTTAAGATTGATACGACACGTTTATCTTTTACACCAAGATGTTTCAACGCTGCTACCGTAAGAAGGCCCGAGTTTTCCACAACCATTTTATGGTTTTCCACCATATCGAGGAATGCAACAACAAGCTCATCATCCTCAACCGTAATGATATCGTCTAAGTTCTTTTTGATATATGGGAATATCTTGCTGCCCGGTGTCTTTACTGCAGTACCGTCTGCGATCGTGTTGACACTTGGCAGTGTCGTTACTTTTCCTGCTTTAAAAGAAGCCTGCATACAGTTTGCACCTGCCGGTTCCACACCGATCACCTTGATCTTTGGATTTAACAGTTTTGCAAGTGTAGATACACCTGTTGCAAGTCCGCCTCCACCGATCGGAACTAAGATATATTCCACAAGCGGAAGTTCTTTAAAGATTTCCATTGCGATCGTTCCCTGTCCGGTTGCCACTGCAAGATCATCAAACGGATGAATGAATGTATATCCTTTTTCCTCTGCTAACTCATATGCCTTCTGGCATGCCTCATCATAAACATCTCCATAGAGAACAACCTCAGCGCCATAGCTCTTGGTACGGTTTACTTTGATCAAAGGTGTTGTTGTCGGCATCACGATGACAGCTTTGCAGCCATAGCATTTTGCAGCGTAGGCAACACCCTGCGCATGATTTCCTGCTGATGCAGTGATGAGTCCTTTCTTACGTTCTGCCTCCGTCAACGTGCTGATCTTATAATAAGCGCCACGCACTTTGTACGCACCGGTAAACTGCATATTCTCCGGTTTTAAATATACTTTGTTTCCTGTCTGTTCACTTAAGAAATCAGAGTATACCAGTTTTGTCTCTAAAGTGACTTCTTTTACTTTTTCACTAGCTTCCTCAAACTTGTCTAATGTTAACATTTATTTTCTCCTTCATCTGTTTATTATTCTGCCTGATCTTTTACATCAAAAAGTGCATTTACAAATTCATTGGAATCAAACTTCTGCAGATCCTCGATCGTCTCTCCGACACCGATATATTTGACCGGGATTCCAAGTTCTGAATGGATTGCAACAGCGATACCACCTTTGGCGGTGCCATCCATCTTTGTTAAAATGATACCTGTAATTTCTGCTACTTCCGAAAATTGTCTTGCCTGGGCAAGTGCATTCTGACCTGTTGTTGCATCTAAGACCACCAGAGTCTCACGGTATGCATCCGGATATTCTTTTTCCAGAATACGGTTGATTTTCTTTAATTCTTCCATGAGATTTTTCTTATTATGGAGACGTCCAGCCGTATCGCAGAGCAGTACATCCGCATTTCTCGCTTTTGCTGCTGCGACCGCATCATATACGACTGCCGCCGGATCTGCCCCTTCCTGTCCACCGATCATCTCAACACCGGCACGGTTTGCCCATTCTAACAACTGGTCACCTGCTGCTGCACGGAACGTGTCGGCTGCTGCAAGAACAACCTTCTTCCCTTGATCTTTTAATTTGCCAGCCAGTTTTCCAACGGAAGTCGTCTTTCCTACACCGTTTACACCGATGACAAGTACCACAGACTTTTCATTTTCAAACCGGTACGCAGTTTCTCCGACATCCATCTGTTCTTTGATGCTGTTGATAAGAAGTTCCTTGCACTCTGCCGGATCTTTGATCTTATTTTCTTTTACTTTTTCTTTGAGATTCTCAATGATCGACTCCGTCGCATTGACACCGATATCCCCCATGATCAGGATTTCTTCGATTTCTTCATAAAAATCATCATCAATACTGGAAAATCCGCTGAAGATCGAATCGATCCCGGATACGATGTTATCTCTCGTCTTGCTGAGTCCGGAAACCAATCGGCTCCAGAATCCTTTTTTTTCTTCTCCCATACATCCTGCCTTTCTTATTTGTCCAAATATTATTTATCTAAATCGTTTTCAATCAGATTAACGGAAACCAGTGTTGAAACACCTTTTTCCTGCATCGTGATACCGTAAAGACGGTCTGCTGCAGCCATTGTACCACGTCTGTGCGTGATCACAATAAACTGTGTGTTCTTTGTCAGCTTA
Organism: Roseburia sp.; assembly: GCF_041325975.1. Taxonomy (NCBI): domain Bacteria; kingdom Bacillati; phylum Bacillota; class Clostridia; order Lachnospirales; family Lachnospiraceae; genus Roseburia; species Roseburia sp. The sequence goes on from NZ_JBGLEJ010000004.1 coordinate 228,831, forward strand.
TGCAGATACTTTGCAAACCTTGTTACGTTTGAGTCATCAAGTGCCGCCTCAATCTCATCTAACAGACAAAACGGCGATGGCTTTAAATTCTGGATCGCAAATAACAGAGCGATCGCTGTCAGTGACTTTTCTCCACCGGACATCTGCATCATATTCTGCAGTTTCTTTCCGGGCGGCTGTGCAATGATACGGATACCGCACTCTAGGATATCCTCATCTTCCACCAGTTCAAGTGTACCTTTTCCACCACCGAACAGTTCTTTAAATACCGTATCAAACTGTTTCTGGATCTCTGCAAATTTTTCCATGAACTGTTTACGCATTCCTGTATCGAGTTCCTCAATGATACCGAGCAGCGTTTTCTCCGCCTCGATCAGATCATCATGCTGCGTTTTTAAAAACTCATAACGTTCCGATATCTCTTTATAATCCTCGATCGCATTGACATTGACATCACCGAGTCTCCGGATATCGTCTTTAATCTGTGTGATCATTTTCTTTAATGCTGCAGGATCAGCATAAGAATCATCCCTAAGATCCATCGCAGCATGAAGTGTCAGCTCATATTCCTGCCACATATAATTCGTCTGATATTCTCTCGCTTCATCGAGCTTTTCATGCTGGCTGTTCAATCGGAACACTTCTTTGTCGAGATCAGCGATCTGATCTGACATTTCCTCCCTTTTCCGGAAAAATCCTTTCTGTGCAGCCGACATCTCTTCTTTCTTCTGCGTATAATCGTTAAGCTGCTGTTCTAAACCGGCATGTGTATCATCCGAAGCAAGAATCGTCTTTTTCAGCTCCTCGATCTCAAGCGTTTTCTGCTTTGCCTCTTCTTTCGCCTCTCCTGCCTGTGTGACTAACTGCTCTCTTTCCTGTGAAAATCTTGTGATCTCACTTAAGATACGTGAAATATTAGACTGCGCAAATTCTGCCTTCTGCCGGATACCAGCTTCCTCTAAAGCGATCTTTGAAACTAGCTCTGCCGCTTCTTTCTCCTTCGTCTGATATTCCTCTAAACGCTTTCCAAACTCTTCATTTTCCTGTTCGATCTCTTTTTCACGGACTGCTGCATTCTCGATCTCAGCCACGATCTGTACTTTATTTTGTTCAAGTTCTGCAAGCTGCTCCTCGATCTCAGTTCTCTCTGCATTAAGACCTGCAAAAACAGATTCCCTCTCGTTTTTCTGCTCTGTGGCACGATCTAAGTTCATTTTTGCCGTATTCTGTAAAATATACTGTTCCTGCAGTTTTTCCTTACTGCTTTCCATGTCTTCTTCTAACAGCGATTGTGCTGTTTTGATATCTTCCAGACGGTCTCTCGACTCTTTGATCTGGCTTTGCAGTGTAGCTACAAGTGTTTCAAGTTCTTCCACTTCACGTCTTCTTGCAAGAAGATTACTGGTATTTTTAAATGCACCACCGGTCATGGAACCACCCGGATTTAAGCACTCACCCTCAAGCGTTACGATGCGAAAAGAGTAGCGGTATTTTCTTGCTAATGCAATGGCATCATCAATCGTCTCCGCAACAACTACCCTGCCAAGCAGATAATTCGTCACACCATCATATCTTGCATCATTTTTTACCAGCGTACTTGCAAGTCCTATGACACCACGTTCACGCAATGCTTCCTGATTTTTAAAACCACCGCTGCCGTTCACGCTCGTAAGAGGAAGAAATGTTGCCCTTCCATAACGGTTCTGCTTCAGATAAGCGATCATCTGCTTTGCTGTATCTTCATCCTCTGTGACAATATTCTGGATACTTCCGCCTAATGCAGTCTCGATCGCAACTTCATATTTTTTCTCAACCTGGATCAGATCTGATACTACACCTAAAATTCCTCTGTGTCTGTCTTTCTGCTCCATTACACGACGGATACTGTTTCCATACCCATCGTAACGTTCTGCGATATTTTTTAAGGTTTCTAATCTGGACTGTTCTTTATGGTATCTGGTAACATCCTGCTCTAGTTTCTGACTGGTCCCGGAATACTTTCTGCGCCACTCGCGGTTCTTTTCTTCCATTGCAGCCGTCACTTCTTTCAACCCGCGGATCGTTTCATTGACATCATCTAATTCCTGCTGATACGCAGACAGCACATTATCTAAATCTTCTTCCTCTGTCTTTCTGGCAAGAAGTCTCTGTGTAAGTTTCGCTTTACGGATATTGATCTGCTCTGCCATCGTATCAAAACGCTGCTGTCTCGCCTTGATGGATGCCTTGTTATTAAGAAGTTCGATGATCTCGCTCTTTCCACGTTCAATCCCATCACTGCATTCTTTCATTCCATTTCGCAGATCTTCTAATTCTTTTTCGGCAGCCTGCTTTCTCTCAGAGATCCCGGCTAATGCCTCTAAGAGTTCTTCCCGTTCCCTGCCATAAACTTCTTTCTGTCCGATGCGCTCCTGTCTGTCTTTTTCGATGGAATCCAGCCTGTTTTTTAAATGCTCGTCCGTCATCTCCGCTGTATGGATCTGCTCTTTTAAGACATTGATCTGACCTTCTAATTTTCCTTTTAAAACAGTAGAACCACTCAGGTTATCACGCACTGCGGTGATTGCCTGCTCTAACTGTTCAATCTCTGATTCCATGCGCTCATATTCCGTTTTGACCTGCTCATAAGAATCTTTTGACTCATTCAGCTGTGCATTGGCAATGCCGCACTTTTCTTCTACCTCACGAAGCTGTGCGTCAATACGTGTCATCTCCATCAGAAACATATTGACATCATATGTTTTTAATTCTTCTTTTTTCTTTAAATAAACATGCGCTTTTTCTGCCTGTTTTTGAAGCGGACCAACCTGACGCTCCAGTTCACTTAAGATATCATTGACACGAACCAGATTTTCACGCTCATTCTCTAACTTTTTCTGCGCAGTTGCCTTGCGCTTTTTATATTTTACAATTCCGGCAGCCTCGTCAAACAGCTCTCGCCGTTCTTCCGGTTTACCGTTTAGGATTTTCTCGATCTGTCCCTGTCCGATAATGGAATATCCTTCTTTTCCGATACCGGTATCATAAAACAGCTCGGTCACATCTTTCAGACGGCAGGCATTGCCGTTGAGCAGGTACTCACTCTCCCCGGAGCGGTACACACGCCTTGCGACCGTAACTTCCTCATAATCTACAGGAAGTTTATGATCCGCATTGTCAAGTGTGATCGCAACATAGGCATAACTGAGCGGCTTACGGTTTTCCGTTCCCGCAAAAATAATATCCTGCATGCTGGCACCACGAAGCTGCTTTGCACTCTGTTCACCAAGAACCCAGCGCACCGCATCTCCGACATTGCTCTTACCACTGCCGTTTGGTCCCACAATTCCTGTGATCCCGTTATGAAAATCAAAAACGATCTTATTCGCAAATGATTTAAATCCCTGCACTTCAATACTTTTCAGATACATACTAAACCTCATTCTTTACAGTTTTGGTTTCAAAAGCAAAAGTGCCTGGTAGGCAGCTTCCTGCTCTGCCGCTTTTTTCGTGTGACCGCATCCCTCCCCGATCACTTTATCTCCGATGCGTGCTTCGACCGAAAACTTTTTATCATGATCCGGTCCTTCTTCTGAAATCAGTTCGTAATGCAGACTCTCCTTATAATTGCCCTGCACAACCTCCTGTAAAATAGTCTTGCTGTCATAAAACAGCTTTTTGTGTTCAATATCTGTCAGGATAAATTTATGTATAAACTTTTTCGCCGGCTCAAAACCACCGTCTAAATAAATGGCTCCGATCACAGACTCTAATGCATCTGATAAAATTGACTTACGCTTTCTTCCACCTGTCTGGTTCTCACCTTTGCCAAGCAGCAGATAATCACCAAGATCCATCTCTCTGGTGCAAAGTGCAAGTGTCGGCTCACAAACGATACTTGCGCGAAGTTTTGTCAGATCCCCCTCCGGCAGATCCGGATAATTGCGGTACAGAAAATCACTCGATACGATCTCTAAAACTGCATCACCTAAAAACTCCAGCCGCTCATTGTCAGAATGTTTTTTCATATGCTTTTCATTGGCATATGAACTGTGTGTCAGTGCCTGACGCAATAAACCTTCTTTCTCAAATGTATATCCTATCTGATTCTGTAATTCCTGTAACTTTGACATTTCATCCTCCCTAGTCAGGGGCTTTTTTCTACCTTACTGTCCGTCCAGCAAAATATAAAAAAGACTCTGTTTTTTATTATAATAACGGAAAAGCCCTTGCCTGACAAGATTTTGTCTTCAACAAGGGCATACGTTATCCTTTTATTTAGTTTAAAGCATTTTTGATCTGCTCAACTGCATCTGCAACTGTCACGATATGCTCAGCATCCTCATTTGCGATCTCGATATCGAATTCTTCTTCAATTCCCATAATGATCTGAAAAATATCAAGGGAGTCAGCTCCAAGATCATCCACAAAAGTGGTATCCATTGTGATCTCCTCCTCATCTACATTTAATACCTCTGCAATGATTTTTTTCAGTTTTTCAAATTCCATAACTTTACATTCCTTCCTGTTCCGTTGAACTTATAATATTTTTTCTGATTTTTCCGTTGATGTCCTGCTCTTTGAACGTCACACATTGAAAAATGGAATTGGTAATCTCAACTGCTTTCGCACTTCCATGAGTCTTTACCACAAGTCCATTCAGTCCTAATAAAGGAGCGCCGCCATACTGAGTTGCATCAAACGCTTTTAATGTTGACTTTAATGCCGGAAGTGCAAGTGCCGCACCGATTTTACTTCTTACGGTACTCATCATGCCTTTTTTTATTGCTCCGACAAGCGTTCCTGCCAGTCCTTCATACAGCTTTAAAATTACATTTCCAACAAATGCCTCACAAACGATCACATCTGCCTCTCCATGCGGGATCTCACGAGCCTCAATACCGCCCACAAAATTAATATCCGTACATTCTTTCAAAAGCGGAAATGTCTCTTTTACCAGTGCATTTCCTTTTTCTTCCTCCGCACCGATATTTACGATCGCTACTCTCGGATTTTTGATTCCAAGTACATTCTCCATATAAATGGAACCCATCTTTGCAAACTGAACAAGATGTGATGCCCTTGCATCTACATTCGCCCCGCAGTCGATCAGAAGTGACACACCCTTTTCTGTCGGAATAAGCGGTGCTAACGGTGGTCTCTCGATTCCTTTGATCCTGCCTACAATAACCTGTCCGCCGACTAATATGGCACCCGAACTTCCTGCCGATACAAATGCATCCGCTTCTTTTTGTTTTACCATATTCATGCCGACAACGATCGATGACTGTTTTTTCTTGCGGATCGCATTTACCGGCGGTTCTGCCGTCTCGATAACTTCCTCAGCATGTATAACCTCGATCTGCTCTGTCGGATAAGTGTATTTTTCAAGTTCCTTGCGGACCACATCCTCCTGTCCAACCAGAAGAATCTTAATATCCCTTCTCGCATTGACCGCATCCACAGCACCCTTTACAGGTTCGGCAGGAGCATAATCTCCACCCATTGCATCTAAGACAACTTTCGTAATCTCAAGTGATTGATTCTGCTGCATAATTACTTCTCCATTCTAATACGTTTAGGACTCTCCCTTCACGTCTATATTGAAATATACTATAACTCTTTCTATAAATCAATATAAAAATCGCTTGTCATTAGTTATAAAATTCCTGATTTCTTTCATTTTCTGCTTCACGGTCTTCATCAGACATATAACGCTCAAACACACCTTCTAATATGTAATTAAGTAACAGTGTCGCTAAAGCCGGTGAAATAATGGCAACAACCGGCAAAAGGTATGTTCCGATGCAGCATGCAAGGAAAAACATCAATGCCATAAATGTTTTTGGCAGATTACCGATCGCCATCAGTGCAGAATTTTTAAGGATCATTTTCGTTGTATTTTCAAAGCGCGCCATATATGGAAATACATACACTGCCCATGCAATGACCACAAGCATCAGCACAAAGAAAACTACATAAAGCACACCTGATTTTTCACCTGCTTTTGCAAACTGATACATAATGTAGCCATCGAGACCTACGAGAACAACTGCTGCTGCCACAATAAGCGTTACCAATGCTCCCTGCTTCATATTTGATCTAAAAGAATGCCAGAAAGAACTCCAAAGGTATCCTCTGCTGTGCCGGATCACCTTGTTTACTGCATAATAAAGTGCTGTTGTTGCAATTCCAGCCGGAACTGCCAGTACGATACACGGCAGTGCTAAAATGATCGCTTTTGTCACATATGCCACATAAATTCCAAATGCAAGCGGTATGCAGCATATCATCCACAACAGACTTAAACATACACAGTCGACACCCTTTCCAAGTGCCTGAAAAAACTTATTGTCCAGATTAAAAATATCTCCCATTGCCCTACTCCTTTGTTAAAACATTATTCTACCATTTTATTCTGTTGGCAACGATTATGCAACCGCTAATTTGTGAATTATTTGTTTACCCGGTTCTTTACCAGCACTTGCTGCATTTGCCCAGTCCCTGACTGATTGCCTGCGCCTCTGTGATCTGTGTTGCCTTATCAGGATTCATATTTCCGCAATTATTAATGCTGTGATACTTTGATCCTGTTGCAGATTTCCAGACCATTAATGTATCTGAGCCACCTGAACCTGATCCAGTGTCATTCGTTACACTTCCACTTGCATCTGATCCTGACGACATACTTTCATTTTCCGAACCTGTATTTCCGAAATCTGCAATACCATCACCTGCCGAAACAGTGCTCTTTTCTGTCTCAACAGATTCATCCGATGTAACAGCCGCTTTCTGCCCGGATGAATCCGTACTGTCACTCTGCACGGCTGCATCTGCCAAAAGACTGCTGTCACCGGTCGCATAATCGATTTCCACATCCGGCTGTACATTATAACAATATACATTAAAAAGGATTCCTTCCCCTTTATCCTCCACAGATTCCGCTTCGATCTGCACTCCACTGGCAAGCAGATTATCACCCTCAAAAACAGGTGTCACACGGTACATCACATGGTTTCCGGTCTCTTTCACATAATCCGCCACCATATTTTCAAACGGCAGCATACCATCCACATTTAAGTAACGTGTACCCGTGATCAGATTCTTTGTATTCGCATTTTCACCCGAAAGCTGGTATCCGATCAGATGACAACGGTTATACAGATATTTTCCATCTACAACATCATATTTTACAGTATGCCATCCGGTAGGTTTTACTGCCCCGATATTTCCGCGTTCTTCCGTTGGCATCAGATCGGTTCCAATACATGCATACACGACACCACAACGGCCAAGATCGTCTAAGTCACTGTAATATTCATAAGATGATACTGATAGATCCGTTTCCCGGAAGTACGGTACATTGTCATTGATCTCAACATATGGTTTTCCGGAATAAGCCGGAATATCAGATGCTAAGATCGTTACCTCTGTTGATGGCTGAGTCTGCACCGCTATGGTCTGTTCTGTCTCAGTCTCTGTTTCACTTTCGGTTTCTGTTTCACTTTCAGTTTCTTCCGTTACAATTTCCGGAATTCCGGGTTCCTGTTTTTCCGTTTCCTGGATCTTAGCCTGTTTATTTACAGACTCTTCTATCGCCACCACGGATTCTGTTGACAATTCCGCAGTCTGACCGGCCGGGTTGCTCCCCGTAGGGATCATACTGCAAAATACGAAAAACAAAACACCCAGCAGTACGGGTCTTAAAACTTTGCTTTTCGGAAGTTTTTTCCATATTTTTCTGACAGGTTTTACCGGCAATGATGCAATACCAAGCAGGAACATCAAAACAGCCCCTGGATGAAATCCATATACCGGCAGACATAACATGCAAAAAACTGCAAAAATCCAATTAAATATCTTCATGTTTCCACTCCTCTAACGTAATTTTTTTATGTGAACTCCCCTCAAATTCAGAAACAGATATCATTTTCCACTCATTCTGTAACATTGAAATATCCAGATATATATCTGCAGGATAACTTCTGTTCCATCTGAAAAGAAAAATTCTTTTTATCTTATTCTGATATTCTGTCAATGGAAGATTTTCCACAAAACAAAAATCAGAGTCTTCTGCCTTCTTCAAAAATTCATCATCCACTATAATATTATCCGGCAAAGGATTTTCAAATTGTCTGGCAGTATAATGATTGATCCAGAGTCTTTCCCCCTGTACTAATTCTATCAGGTGTTTTCTCAGCAGCTTATCCTGACTCTGCCTGCGCCTGTTAAACATCATTCCCATGTTATCATCTACAGCTACACATACATTCAATTTTTTCACTTCCTTATTTTGATCCCGATCACCCATAAAAACAAAAAGACCAAGAGGAAACTTACCGTTCCACCCTTGATCTTCCTGTATCCCGTAAGGATTAGTCCTGAGGGATGATTTCTTTTTTGTTGTAAGAGCCACAGTTTTTACATACTCTATGAGGCATCATTAACTCTCCACATTTGCTGCATTTTACTAATGCCGGAGCAGTCATTTTCCAGTTTGCTCTTCTTTTATCTCTTCTTCCTTTGGAAGATTTATTCTTTGGACAAATTGACATATTCTCACACCTCCTTAAATTTGTTAAAGACATCTTGGATTGCTGCCATTCTTGGATCCAGTTCTGTTCTCTGGCAGTTGCATTCCCCTTTGTTCAGGTTCATTCCGCACACTTTGCAAATTCCTTTGCAATCATCCCTGCACAGAACTTTCATCGGCCAGTTCACCAAAATCTCTCCATAGATAAGTCTATCTATATCCAGATTAAATCCAATCAGGTAGTCATTATCTTCCACATCTTCATCATGAACAACAGAATCTTCTAATTTGATATCCTTGTCAATCGAAAAGTGGATATCTGTCGGAACTTCCTCCAGACAACGGCTGCACGGAATCGATACACGCAGATCAACATCACCCTGGATAAGCAGCCGCTTGTTCTCCCGGTTTGCGATATGCAGTTCTATCGGTGCTGCACTGATAATAGGAAATTCCCCTAACTTTGATACAAAAGACGCAAGTTCGATCTGAACCTGTTTCGTTTCTTCCTTGTTCTCACAAGATAAAATGTCTGAAATATCTATAATCACGGCATTCTCCTATATCTTTTTTTGTGAATCAAACCTTTTATCTAGGCTTTTCACACCTAAATGATTATACATAGTGAAAACAGGTTTGTCAAGTATTTTTTCTTGACAACCCTGTTTTTTTATCTTCGCGAATCTGCTGCTATTTACACATGTGCAGTCAGCAACGATTTCAGCCCATAAAAATGCGTTGTCTCTGCCTATTTTACAAGTGCAACCGTCTCTCTTGCGATTGCAAGCTCCTCGTTGGTCGGGATCACACAGACTTTTACTTTGGAATCTGCTGTGGAGATCACTTTTTCCTCTCCGTGTACTTCGTTTGCCTGTGCATCTACTGTAATTCCAAGATATCCAAGATACTCAAGTACCTTTGCTCTGACGATCGTTGTATTTTCTCCGATACCTGCAGTAAATGCAATCGCATCCACACCATTCATTGCTGCCACATATGCACCGATATATTTTGCAACACGGTAGCAAAATACGTCGATAGCACCGATTGCAAGCTCATTTCCTTCATTGGCTGCAGCCTCAAGATCACGGAAATCACTTGATAATTTTGATAATCCCTGTACACCTGACTTTTTATTCAAAACATTCATGACACCTTCGATATCTAAGTTCTCTTTCTTTGCAATGAACTCCATGATTGCCGGATCAATATCGCCGGAACGTGTTCCCATAACAAGTCCCTCTAAAGGTGTAAGACCCATGGATGTATCTACACACTCACCATTTAATACGGCACTGATAGAAGCACCATTTCCAAGATGAGCCACAATGATCTTAGAATTTTTCAGATCCATTCCAAGGAATTCAGCAGTACGTTTTGATACAAAACTGTGGCTGGTTCCATGGAAGCCATATCTTCTTACTTTGTACTTTTCATAGTATTCGTATGGAAGACCATAAAGGAATGCTTTCTTTGGCATTGTCTGATGGAATGCTGTATCAAATACACCTACCATCGGCACGTCTGGCATCAGCTCTTTACATGCATCGATACCGATCAGGTTTGCCGGGTTGTGAAGCGGTGCAAGGTCATTACACTCTTCGATTGCTTTTAATACTTCTGGTGTTAAGACGGTAGAAGAAGCAAACTTCTCTCCACCATGTACCACACGGTGACCTACTGCATCGATTTCAGCAAGGCTCTTGATCGCACCAGTTTTCTCATTTACCAGTGCATCAAGTACCATCTGGATTGCCTGTTTGTGTGTCGGCATTGCTGCTTCTGTGATCTCTTTGTCTGATCCGGTCTTCTGGTATACCAGTCTACCGTCAATACCGATTCTCTCGCAAAGTCCTTTTGCTAATACTGCTTCACTGTCAGAATCGATAAGCTGATATTTCAGTGAAGAACTTCCGCAGTTTACTACTAAAACGTTCATATTTTCCTCCCATGCCCTGCCTGCTTTTTAACGGCAGCTTTCTTTTCTTAAATGATAAATGGGCAGTCCGACTGATACGAACCGCATATAATTTTAGTATACGCCTCTAACTCTGTTCGCACAAGGTATTTAAAGTGAGATTTTTTGTACAAAATGAAAAACAGGTTGACAGAATTTTAACGTTATTTTTTTAACAAATACCATTCTTTCACATTTGCGAAAAAAAACTGTATATGGTAGTCTTTAATCAGAATATTATTCACAAAAATGTTCTTTAATTTTTTTGAATGGAGAACCTTATGAAAGTTATCGGAATCATTGCAGAATATAACCCTTTCCACAACGGACATGCCTACCAGATCGCCAGACTCAAACAAAAAACAAATGCCGACTTTGTCATCGTCGCCATGAGCGGTGACTTTGTCCAGCGTGGTGCCCCTGCCATTGTCGATAAATACTGCAGGGCCAAAATGGCTCTCTCATGCGGCGTGGATCTTGTCATAGAGCTTCCGACCGTCTGGTCAGTCTCCTCTGCAGAAGATTTTGCCATGGCAGGCGTTACCCTTTTCGATAAAATAAACTGTATTGATGGAATCTGTTTTGGAGCAGAGTCTGACAACCTTCCTTTGCTTAAGATCATTGCAGATATTCTCGCAGAGGAACCGGATACTTATAAATCTGCACTTGCTTACTATTTAAAAAAAGGTATGACATTTCCATCTGCACGGGTTGCTGCACTGACAGATTATTTTAAGAATAACCTCCAAATTTTTTATTCTTGTACAGAAGAGATTTCTTCTATTGTAAATTATTCCATAGAGTCACTTATTTCCACATTAAGTACTCCAAATAATATCCTTGCGATCGAATATCTAAAGGCTCTGAAACGCCGCAATTCTGTCATGACTCCGATCCTGATCCCACGTGCCGGTAGCGGATATCATGACACTGCCATACATGCTCCTTCCGGAAAATTATACTTTTCCGAAGATGAGCAGCACTCCCAGCCAACAGCATCGGCTTCTGCGATCCGGACTGCAATTTCTGATTTTATGACAGCAGATAAGTCACCGGTTTCCCTTTGTGAAATTGCCATTTCCATGCCAGAACCTGCTTTTACGTTGTTTCAAAATGAGATTCTATCCGGCAGTTTTCTTAACGCAGATGATTTTTCATCGATTCTCGGTTACCGTATCTTGTCATGTAATAAAGAAGATCTGCTTGATATTTCTGACATGACACCGGAAATTGCAAACCGCATACTAAAAAATAAATATCAGTTTTCCTCTTTTACACAATTTAGTGAAAAAAACAAGAGCCGTGATATTACCTATACACGGATGAGCCGGATTCTTATGCATCTTCTCCTGCGGATAACTGACGCAGATGTAAAACGATATAAAGAAGCTGATTATATCCCTTACCTGCGCATACTCGGTTTTCGCAAAGATTCTGCTGATCTGCTCTCTGTTTTGAAAAAAAACGTGACTGTGCCTGTCATATCAAAACTTTCCAAATCCCTGCACACTTTTGACGGCACCGCAAAATACATGTTAGAGGAGGATATTTTTGCTGCAGAACTCTATGAACAGCAAAAAGCAGGAAAAACAAAAGATTGTTTTTCCTGCCCTGAATGCAGTAAGCAGATTATCCGCATCTGATCAATGATGGAACAGACGGATTCCGGTAAATGCCATTGCCATATTGTATTTGTTACATGTCTCGATAACATTGTCATCACGGATAGATCCACCCGGCTGTGCCACATATGCCACACCGCTTCTATGTGCACGCTCGATGTTATCTCCAAATGGGAAGAATGCGTCTGAACCAAGTGAAACATTCGTATTTTTATCTAACCAGGCGCGTTTTTCTTCTGCGGTAAATACCTCCGGTTTTACTTTAAAGATATTTTCCCATGCACCGTCAGCTAAAACATCCATATAATCCTCGCCGATATAAAGATCGATCGCATTGTCTCTGTCGGCACGTCCGATCTTATCGAGGAACTGAAGTCCCAATACTTTTGGAGACTGACGCAGCCACCAGTTGTCAGCTTTCTGTCCTGCAAGTCTGGTACAGTGGATACGTGACTGCTGTCCCGCACCGATACCGATTGCCTGTCCGTCTTTGACATAACATACGGAGTTGGACTGTGTGTATTTCAAAGTGATCATAGCGATTGCAAGATCTCTTTTTGCAGCATCCGGGATTTCTTTATTTTCAGTTACCACATTGTCAAAAAAGTGCTCATCGATCACTAATTCATTTCTTCCCTGTTCAAAGGTAATACCAAATACTTCTTTGTGCTCGACCTTTGCCGGCACATAATCCGGATCGATCTGAATTACATTATAATTGCCTTTTTTCTTTGCCTTTAAGATCTCTAATGCCTCATCTGTATAGCCTGGTGCGATCACACCATCAGAAACTTCTCTTTTGATGATCATTGCGGTCGCCTTATCACAGACATCCGATAAAGAAATAAAATCACCAAAAGAAGACATACGGTCTGCACCTCTTGCTCTTGCATATGCATTTGCCAGCGGAGTAAACTCCATATCCATATCATCTACCCAGTAGATCTTACGTTCCACGTCACTGAGTGGAAGTCCCACTGCTGCACCAGCCGGTGATACATGTTTAAAAGATGTAGCTGCCGGAAGTCCGGTTGCCTTTTTTAACTCACTGACTAACTGCCAGCCGTTAAATGCATCTAAAAAGTTGATATAACCTGGTTTTCCGTTTAATACCTGGATTGGCAGCTCACCATTTTCCATATAGATTCTGGATGGTTTCTGATTTGGGTTACAGCCATATTTTAATTCTAATTCTTTCATGGGTTCTCCTTTACTTATTTTTATTTATGATTCTGCTCTCATATTTTCCGGTCTCAATATCAATATAGCGGACAAATAAAGAAACCTTGTTATCCTCATTGAGATTTTCCCATACAAATGATGTAAATGTATCAATATCACCCTCGATCGCAACCGGTGTCGGCTCTCCCTCAAAACTTGGAAGCGGATTACCGTCCCCCATATAAGTATGGATAAAATGTGCTTCACCTGCTGTGGGATTCTCATATGCAAATGTATAGCGGTTGCAGGAGGATGGATCCCCGTTGTTGCTCTTTAAAATAGACATCGCATAGTTGAATTTACCGTTTTCAATATGCATGATACCGGAAATTCTAGGTGTATAATTTGGTGCATCCGGCTCAAATTCTCTTGTGCGCAGTGCCTGTTCAAAAGTCTGCTGCTTATCCATCAGTTCATAGATCGTATCTGTCTGATCTCCGTTTGTCACGATCGTTTTATTGCCAAGCACACGGACAGGCGCATAGATGATCAGGCTCGGATCTGTCAGTTTAGAAGGATCAAACGCCTGTGTACGGATACCCTCGCCATCCTCAACAAACACACGGTTACGGCTGTTCTCGCTTCTGCCCATAATAAAATAAGCTGTAATAGCGTGTTTTCCGTCTGCAGATTTTCCGATAATGATTCCTCTTCCAGGATAGGAATTGCCTGAAAGTTCATTCTTTAATGACATTTTCTCCATGATATCCTCCAATTCTTGCGCTGTTTTGCTCTTTTTATTTATCTTATCATTTTGATCCTGTTTTTACAATTATTAGCGTCATGAATTTATTTACTTAATTTTATAAGTTATATTAATATATTATATGAAATATTATTTCATTCGCCCGCTGTCTCCATGTATGTTCCCGGACAGCTTTCCCGTATCCTCTTTCTGCAATTTCCATACACGCGTCCGGTTTTTGCAAAAGCTCATTTACAAGCTCCGGCAGTTCTTCTCTTTTTTCCAGCGAATAATAAACCAGATCTTTTTTATCTGTAAAATTTTCCTTTAGATACCTGCTGTCATCAGTCAGTGAAAGTGTATGCTGTAACATCGCTGTAAATACCCGGTCATGTGCTCCGTCTTTAAACCAGGGCATGATGTTCAACGAAATCTTAGCATCCGCTATCGCCTCTGCGCAGGTCACAGAATCCACCTCCCTGCCATTTTTTATAATGTAATCCTGATTTTCGCAGTCAAGTTTCTCCCAGTTTGCTCCAAATACATGCACTGGGATTTTATGCTCTGCAAGGCATTTTATGATCTCCCCCCGAAAATAACTCCGCATACATATATCAATAAAAACCATTCCCGCAAACGCTGCACGAAGCTCCTCTTCCGGCACTTCTCCTAAATCCCTTCTGATATGTGTCTCTAACATCTGATCGACCGATACCGCAGGATGCACTTTCATATCTTCCATGATCTCATAATAAAACGTCCGGTACTCTACGCCCTGTCTGTCGATTTCCCGGTAAAGGTGTTCCACCGGCGTATAGTTTCCGGTAAAAACAATATCATATTTCCGATTCTGATACGGTATATTTTTAAGTTCCCATTTTTTTCCGTTCTGCTTTTTAATGCAGTTTCCCGCCAATGGCAGAAAATCCACCTGCAATGCCGGATAAAACCGCTTCATATATATCACATGATCCCTGTCAATACAAAAGATCCGCATATCAGACACCGGAGGTCCTGCCAGTTTCGAATGATAATATAACGGATGATCCACCAGAATATTGATGCATGCTATCCCATGATTTTCCCAGATATAACGTCCGTTTTCCTCAATAAAAATCTCTTCCCCGGAAAGTCCTATAAAGTTGAACGTACAAAGCCATGTTTCCCCGGCTTTTACAAACCGGCTGATACCATCCACTGTATTTACCAAATCATCGTAATCCACAAAATAAGTATCATAACCCAGCTCCTGAAATGCTGCTGCTAACTGTTCCGAGAAATATCCTAACGTTTCTACCGCGTTTTTTATAAAAATTATTTTCATACTTTTATACTTCCACCTCTTTTTCATTCACAGGATACAATTTCCCATGAATCAAAAAATCCTGCCCCGGACAGGTATTTTTGCATCGTATGCTAATCCCTGACGCAGAGCAGGCTCTATATTACAATCCTGATCGCAATTTAATCTTATTTACTTTTCTCACGCCTGTGAACGATCCCATTCATTTTTTTAAGATCAGTTTTTAAAGCTGTGGATCGGTGCCGGGATTCTTCCGGTACGGTTGATAAAGTCATCACAGGAATATTTATTAACCGGCATGATCGGCGCATAACCAAACAGACCACCGAACTCTACCGTATCGCCAACACCTTTGCCGATTACCGGGATCAGACGTGCCGCTGTTGTTTTCTGGTTTACCATACCAAGAGCCATCTCATCTGCGATCATACCGGAGATCGTAGTTGCCTTTGTATCACCTGGAATGGCAATCATATCAAGTCCTACTGAGCAGACACAGGTCATTGCCTCTAATTTTTCCAGAGTGATCGCACCTGCCTGTACGGAATCGATCATTCCCTGATCCTCACTGACAGGGATAAAAGCACCACTTAAGCCGCCGACATAAGACGATGCCATGACACCACCCTTTTTAACCTGATCATTTAACATGGCGAGTGCCGCGGTTGTACCAGGTGCACCGGCATATTCCAGACCGATCTCACAGAGAATATCTGCAACGGAATCACCGATTGCCGGAGTTGGTGCAAGGGAAAGGTCAATGATACCAAACGGAATCGAGAGACGTCTGGATGCCTCCTGCGCAACCAACTGTCCGACTCTTGTTACCTTAAACGCTGTCTTTTTGATCGTTTCACAGAGTACTTCAAAATTCTCGCCACGTACCTTTTCAAGTGCTGTCTTTACAACACCCGGTCCGCTGACTCCGACATTGATCACTGCGTCCGCCTCTGTCACACCATGAAAAGCTCCTGCCATAAATGGATTGTCATCCGGTGCATTGCAGAATACGACCAGTTTCATGCAGTCCACAGAATCACGGTCTTTTGAACGCTCAGCAACTTCCAGTAAAATCTCTCCCATCAGACGCACTGCATCCATATTGATACCAGTCTTTGTGGAAGCAAGGTTTACGGAACTGCAGACACGATTCGTCCGGCAGAGTGCCATCGGGATGGAACGTATCAGCATCTCATCCGCTTTTGTCATGCCTTTTGACACCAGTGCAGAATATCCGCCGATCAGATCAGCACCGATTGCTTCCGCTGCACGATCCATGGTATCTGCGATCGTCGCAAAATCTTCCGGTGTCTTGCAGGCTGCTCCACCGATCAGTGCGATCGGAGTAACAGAAATACGCTTATTGACAATCGGTATACCATATTCTGCCTCGATCTCCCCTGCAACTTTTGCAAGATCTTTTGCAACGGATGTGATACGGTTATAAATATTTTCATTTAATTTTTTCAGATCAGAATCAATGCATGAAAGCAGGCTGATACCGATCGTAATGGTGCGGACATCAAGATTTTCGTGTTCCACCATGTTGTTGGTCTCGTTTACTTCAAATATATTAATCATTGCTGCTTTCCTCTCTAAATACGATGCATTTTTTCAAAAATCTCAGCTTTCTGGCACTTGATGGATACACCGATCTGTTCACCAATCCCGTCAAGATCTTTCTGACAATCCACAAATGATCTGGTGGATCTGTTCATGTCAACGATCATCATCATATTGAAATATCCGGAAACGATCGTCTGTGAAATATCAAGTACATTCACACCATTTTCGGAAAGATAAGTACATACTTTTGCAATGATACCAACGGTATCCTTACCCACTACTGTAATAATTGTCTTGTCTGCTGTGTTCTCCATCTCTGCTCTCCTCACTTTTCTGCTTTACTAAATCAGTGCAAATATTATGGATAATCATATCATATGTGATTTATAATTTCCACTGTTAAATGTGTTGGAATTTATAAATTTTTCTACTAAATGTCATTAGAAATATTATTTTTTAAAAAACGATACGCTCTGACGGCTCATCCCGTTTTGCCACATACATCGGAAAATCATCACCTTTATAAGGGTTCTCTCCCATTGTTACCTCCAGCCGGACTGTCTCATATGCAAGCTCTGCATAATTATTTTCCTTGCTGAGATGGCCTAAAATAACCGTATTGAAATGATCATGAAGTACTTCTCCTAAAAGCTGACCAGAGAGTTCATTAGAAAGATGTCCCTTTTCCCCAAGAATCCTCTGTTTTAACTGATAAGGATAACTGCCGACCTGCAGCATATGTACATCATGATTTGCCTCTAATAAAAGTACATCCAGATTTTTTATTTTATGAATGATATTTTCATCATAAGTGCCAAGATCAGTTACTACCGCAGCTGTTTTTTCCTCATTTTTTATTTTGTAGGCGACCGGATCTGCCGCATCATGTGAGATTGAGATCGGTTCGATCAAGAGATCTCCGATTTCAAAGGGCTGTTCCGGCGTTATTGCATGAAATAAAGATTCATCTATTTTTCCGACAGACTTTGTATTCAAAATTGCATCTATCGTACCTTCCGTGGCATAGATCGGAAGCCCGTAACGCCTGGCAATGACGCCCAGTCCAGATATATGATCGATATGTTCATGTGTTACGAGAACGCCTTTCATTTCTTCCGTTTTCAGATCAATTGAATTGAGTCCGTTTTCAATCCGTTTTCCACTGATTCCCGCATCGATAAGTACATGACAGTCATCAGATCCGACACAGATACAGTTTCCGCTGCTACCGCTTGCTATACTGCATAATTCCATTGCTTTAATTCTCTTTCCATCTAAGTTCGATCGTATCTCCGGCCTTTAATACTGCAGAATACGATGCATTCTCACCATTTAGATTGGTAATGATTGCCCTGCCGTTTGAAGCTGTGAGATCAAATTCGTAAAAATCAAAAATATCTACAAATATATACTGTGGTTTTCCGGTAAGTTTTACCGGCTGACCATTGATATATACTAATACCGCGTTGCCATCTTCCGGTTTTTCATCCGTGTTCTGTACACTCTGTACTTCTGTCTGTTCTGTTACATTTTCAGCTGTATCTTCTGCTGCAGCGTCTGGCACTGAATCTGACTGGGACGCTTCTGCATTCACTGTGTTCTCATCTGTTGCCGCAGCTGCATTCCCGACATTCACTGTGGCTTCATCTGACGCAGCCATGCTGTCTGATCCTGCCGTATTTTCTTCTGATGCAGTAACATTGTCTGTTCCCTCTGTGCTGTCTGCATTTACCTGATCTTCATCTGGTGCGGCAGCATCATCTGTCCGCGCTGTACTCTCCTTTGCACTGCTGTCATCATGCGAAACTGCTGCATCTGCGCTATCCTGTGCCTCTGTCTCTGTCTTTGGCTCTACAATATCCGGTATCTCTTCTTCTTTGTATTCCCCGACAGTCGGTGTCTTTACTTCTTCCTGCTCTAACGGCTGGAATGATGGTTTACCATAAGAACGCACGGTCCACTCGATCGTGAAGTTTTCATAGATCAGGGAATCGAGTGTTGCACGACGATTATTTACTAAGATCACATGCTCAACATTCACTTCCACATCCATAAATTCTGCAAGCTGTCCTACTGTGTAGAAACTTCTGGTCTCCACCTGGTCTCCCTCTTTGATCTGATAGGAAGGCAGCTCTAAATTACCGTTGACCTCTAAGAACTTCGGACATCTTATCACATTTCCATTGACTACAAATGCCACGTAATCAGAAGTATATTCCTCTAACTGATCTAACGTGCAGGATGCCGGCTTTCCCACTGTGGACGGCTCAATTATGATCTCACAGTTAGGCTCTAAGGCGGCATTCAGGTTTGTCGGCCGGTCATTCATATAAACTGCTGCCGACTCGCCCTGTTCTCCGCGGATGATACGTTTTGCACCGTTTACAAAAAAGTTAAGTTCCGATCCCCTCTTCGGGAAAAGATCCTCGTTCGGGAAACCTGCCTGCAATGCGGCATCCACGATCGTTAATCCCTCATTATCATATAATTTAAGCCGCTCACCATTGAAACGCACCATGATAAATCCATTTCTCTGCTCATAATAATTAAGGCAGATTCCGATCGGTGTTACAAGCAGCGGATCTTTCTTGATATCCTGCTGTTCAAAAACAACTTCCTGCAGTACCTCTTCGCCACGCAGTGCCACACGCACGTCCGGAAGATCTAATTTCTCTGCAAGCATTTTTGTGTAACCATGGATCTTACCACCGCCACCAACGATAAACGCTGCACTGACCGTCTGATCACCATTCAATTCTTTGATCTTGGCAGCTACTGCGGTTGTCATCTCATCCACTACGGGTTTAGTCAGCTCCCATACCTCTTTTGCCGGAATCGTATGCTCGATCAGCATGATATCTTTATAGGTGATCTCATCCTCTGTTGTGCTCTGCAATTTGATATATTCGGCAGTTTTAAAATCAACCAGATAATTCTGCACGATCAGTTCTGTCAGTTCATCTCCTGCAAGAGGAATCATACCGTATGCAATAATGCTTCCGTCTTTCGTAATGGAAATATCGGATGTTCCCGCTCCAATATCGACCAGTGCGATATTAAGCAGACGATAGCTTTCAGGGATTGCAACATTAATAGCAGCAATAGGCTCCAATGTCAGATTTGCTACTTCAAGTCCTGCCTGATTTACCGCCGCATAAAGTCCGTCCACTACATCCTCCGGCAGAAATGTTACGATAATATCTTCGCCGATACGGTCTGCTTTATGTGATTCAATGTTTGAAAATGGCTCATCATTCAAAAAATATCTGACCACTGAATATCCCACACAGTAAAATTTGTAATTGGTATCATTCATCTCCTGTAAAATTTTCTGTGCCTTTTCAATTCCAAGCAGATCAAGTGTATGTATATCTTCTCCGGTGACTACGCTTTCCTCCGGATAATCGTAACTGATACTTGTTGTAACCGTCTTAAGCACACGTCCTGCGGCAGCAATACATACTTCTGTCAGGGTTTTTCCGATCTGTTTTTCCAACTGTTCTTTTACTTTTCTTATCGTCCCTGATACACGTCCGATATCATGGATCTGTCCATCTAACATCGCTCTTGTATCATGCTGCATGATATACTGTGCAGTTACGATAAACTGATCCTCTGTACGGTAACCTACAGTTCCAACTACATTTCTTGTACCAATGTCAAGTCCGAACACCAATGACTGTTCCATGTCTTTTCCGTCACTCATCTGCAGTATCTCCTACTCGTTCTCCATATTTGTGATTGCCAAATCAATCTGCTTTCTTGCTTCTTCCACCGTTCCGTTATTATCGATCACCACTTTACAATACTTCCGGTAAACAGATTCCTCTAACTGACTGTCAAAAATCTGCTGTACTTTCTGCATGGAATATCCGCGCGATCTCATAAGGCGTTCTTTTCTTATATCCTCTCTGGTATAAATATACCAAAGTTCGTCACAAATTTCATCATAATGTTCTTCAATCAAAAGTGCCGCCTCTAAAACAAGAATCTTAAGTTCTCCCTTTTCCCGCTCTGCTTCTGCAACAGTTCTGATGTATCTCTTGACTGCAGGATGCACGATTCCATTTAAAGTTTCTCTTTTTCCCTCATCGGAAAAAATAACTGCTGCTAACTTTTTCCGGTCAAACGAACCATCCTCTGACCAGATATCTTCATTCCGGAATCTGTCTTTTAATTTCTGATAACAATCTGTTCCCGGAAGCATCAGTTCGTGTGCGATTTCATCCGCCAGCATGACTTTTACGCCGTCTTTTGTTTCAAGATAATGAAGTATTTCTGATTTTCCCGCACCGACACCGCCGGTAATTCCTATAAATTTCATCTGTTCTGTGCTCCCCGAAACTGAAATATTTTATTTTGCTTCATACCAGTTTTTTCCCACATGTGCATCAATCTCAAGCGTTACCGCAAGGTCTGCTGCTCCATGCATTTCTTCTTCAAGAATCTTTTTGACTGCATCTTCCTCCTCAACCGCTGTCTCCACCAACAGTTCATCATGCACTGTTAAGATCAGACGCGATCTTAAATTTTCTTTTAACAGTCTGTCATGCACACGTATCATTGCGATCTTGATAATGTCTGCCGCCGTTCCCTGAATCGGAGAGTTCATGGCAACACGTTCACCAAACGAACGCTGCATAAAATTGCTGCTCGAAAGTTCCGGTACCGGACGCCTTCTTCCAAACATAGTCGTCACATAACCTTTTTCTTTTGCCTCCGTCACAAGTCCATCTAAAAATGTCTTGATCTTCGGATAAGTTTCAAAGTAACGCTCTATATACTCTGCTGCCTCTTTCTTACTGATGCTTAAATCCTGACTCAGTCCAAATGAACTGATTCCGTATACGATTCCAAAATTTACTGCCTTGGCATTGCGGCGCTGCAAATCCGTCACTTCGTCGAACGGAATGTGAAATACCTGGGATGCGGTAATTCTGTGAATATCCTGTGCTTCCCGGTATGCCTCGATCAGCTTTTCGTCCCCTGACATGTGCGCTAAAACGCGAAGTTCGATCTGCGAATAATCGGCATCCATAAACTCAAATCCTTCTTTTGGCACAAACGCCTTACGGATCAGTCTTCCCAGTTCGATCCGCATAGGAATATTCTGAAGATTCGGCTCCGTACTGCTCAAACGTCCGGTAGCTGTGATCGTCTGATTAAAACTGGTATGGATTCTGCCATCTTCTGCGATATAGTTTACCAGTCCGTCCGCATAGGTGGACTTTAACTTGGTAAGCTGACGGTATTCTAAAATATCGGAAACGATCGGGTATTCCGGTGCAAGCCGTTCTAACACATCTGCTGCCGTTGAGTATCCGGTCTTTGTTTTCTTCCCATATGGCATGGAAAGTTTCTCGAATAAAATTACTCCAAGCTGTTTTGGGGAATTGATATTAAATTCTTCCCCAGCCTCCTCATAAATCTGTTTTTCCAGTTCTGTGATACGCACTGCAAGTTTATCTCCATACTCCATCAGCGCATCCCTGCATGCAATGATTCCCTCATTTTCCATATCTGCAAGAGTAAATACAAGTGGCATCTCAATCTCGGAAAATAGCTGATCCATGCCCTCTTCTTTCAGATCATCTTCGAGTGTCTTCTTTGATGCCTGCGCCACATATGCCATGTAGCATACATAACTTAGGAATGCTTCCGGCGCATTTTTCATTGCCTGCTCTATGGTCTGTTTTCCAAGAAGATCCGCCTTAGACGGCACCATCTGTCCCAGATAGTCTTTTGCAATATCTTCATATGGATATTCATTTTTTAACGGATTCAGAAGATAGGCTGCGATCACTCCGTCAAAAAGATCTGATAAAGCAATATTACCATTTTCCTGACGTTCCAGTAAACCAAGTGCTGCAAGCTGTGGTTTTAAATCAAGTGTCGCATAGGATGCAGCCTCGCTTGCAGTAAACATGGAAAGGATCTGCTTTGCAGAAAGATTCTCTCCAGCTTTTATAAAAAAGGTTTCTTTCTCCCCAATTGAAACTGCAGCTCCAAGACAGCGTTCATCGCTGCCTGATACAATATAAAATCCACAATTTCTGCCGCGCAGTTTTGCAAATACTTTTTCTGCTTCTTTTTCATCTTCGACAAGTTTAAAATGTTCTGCCGCCTGATTCTTCGGTGTTTCCACCTCAAACCGGTTCAAAAGATTCTTAAACTCCAGCCGTTTGCAGAGAAGATATGCCTCCTCGGTATACAGAGTGGAAATGCCGTTTATCTTAGCACCGGCAAGATCATAGTCAATGTCTGCGTGAATTTCGATCGTTGCAAGAGTCTTGCTCATCTGTGCAAGATCATAGTATTCTTTTAAATTTTTGCTTGCACGCGGCGGCTTTAATTCATCCACATGCGCATAGGCATTTTCAATGCTTCCGTATTGCGCAATGATCGCAGTTGCCGTCTTTTCACCGATTCCAGGCACACCCGGAATATTGTCCGCTGTATCACCCATCAGTGCCTTGACATCTATAAATTCGATCGGTGTTACCTGATACTTTTCTTTTACCTCTGTGGCATTATAATCTTCAATCTCTGTACCGGTGCGCTTTGTTTTTGGGATACGGATCTTTATATGATCCGTTGCAAGCTGTAAAAGATCACGGTCGCCGGAAACCACGGAAACGGTAAGACCTTTCTGTTCGCTCTGTTTTGCAATGGTTCCAAGCAGGTCATCTGCCTCGTAACCGCCTTTTTCGATCGTGGTGACTCCCATCGCCTTTAACATTTCTTTTATGAGCGGAACCTGTTCTCTCAGTTCCTGTGCCATCGGCTTTCTCGTGCCTTTGTATTCGGCGAACATTTTATGGCGGAAAGTCGGCTCTGACACATCAAATGCAACCGTCAGATAATCCGGCTGCTCCTCCTCTAAAATCTTGAACATAATATTCAAAAATCCATAGACTGCGTTCGTATGAAGTCCCTCCGAATTCGTCAGATCCGGGATTCCGAAAAATGCCCTGTTCAAAATACTGTGTCCGTCAATCAATACCAGCTTTCCGCCCATTGTTCTCTCCATTCTCTGTCTTTTAGATTGCTCTTGTGTAGCGTTTCAGCCACTCATTTTCCTCCGGTGTCATATACGGGGAAATGGTATCATATACCATCTTATGATAATCATTTAACATCTTTTTCTCACGTGCGCTTAAAAGATCCGGATCGATCGCATCAAGATCGATCGGCGCATAGGTAATATTTTCAAATTCCATGAACTGACCATACTCATTTTTCTCAGCCTTACGGCATACAAGTTCATTTTCCGTACGGATGCCGTATCTGCCCTCTAAATATACGCCCGGCTCATCTGTCGTGATCATTCCTTCTTCTAAAACACCATTGTCATGACGCTCCGGCACAACTCTCCAGCGGAAACCATTCGGTCCCTCATGTACGTTTAACACATACCCAACGCCATGTCCGGTACCGCATTTATAATCAATGCCCATCTCCCAGAGAGGACCACGGGACAAAATATCAAGGTTTAATCCGGTACATCCATATAAGAACTTCGCATGTGCAAGATTCATATTCGATCTGCATACGGTTGTGAAATGCAGACGCATCTCATCTGTGATCGGTCCAAGTGCCATGGTTCTTGTGATATCCGTGGTTCCCTCAAAGTAATGTCCACCGGAATCCACCAGTAAGAATCCTTCCGGTTTTAATTCCGTATCTGATTCCGGTGTTGCAGCATAATGCATCATCGCAGCATTTGCACCATAAGCACAGATCGTATCAAAACTCAACTCAATAAAATTCTCCTGCTCTCTTCTTCGCGCTTCAAGATAGTCAGAAGCCGAGATCTCTGTCATAGGGATCTTGCCGATATTTGTCTTGAGCCAGTACATGAACTTCGTAAATGCAACACCGTCTTTTACATGTGCAGCTCTGGTGTTATCCACCTCCGTCTTATTTTTTACTGCTTTCATAAGCTCGGTCGGGTTCGGTTTATCCACAACTTTGATTGCTTTATCAAGACTGTTTACGATACGGTAATTAACCATGCCGCGGTTCATCAGCACGACTGCGTCTGCCGGGATTTCCGGTACATAATCGTAGACCGCATTATATGGTTTTGTAATGATATGGTTTTCATCCAGATAAGCACGGATCTTATCATCCACTACATCCTCCTGCAAAAACCAGATACATTCTGTTTCTGTCAGCACCAGATATGACAATACGACCGGCACATAATCAATATCATTGCCACGGATATTTAAAAGCCATGCGATATCATAAAGAGAAGTTAAAATATGGACATTTGCACCATTCTCCTTCATAGTTTTCCTTAGATCTGCAATTTTATCCGCGGTGCTTTTTCCGGAATATTTTTCTTCTAAAATAAATAAAGGCTGTTTTGACAATGCAGGGCGGTCTTCCCAGATCAGGTCGATCAGATCTTCTGTCACATGCATGGAGGCATTTTTTGCAGAAGCAATTTTTTCAAGTTTACCTCCCCAGGTACCGTTTACAACACGTCCGTCAAATCCGAGACATCCACCTTCGTTTAATTTATCTTTTACAAATTCATCTACGGTCGGCACGCCCTCTTCGCCCATGCGGTAGAGTGTAACTGTGCTGCCCTTAAGCTGGTTTTCCGCCTGTACAAAGTAACGTCCATCCGTCCAGAGCCCTGCCTCCTCTGCTGTGATAACGGCAGTTCCTGCAGAACCGGTAAATCCGGTAATAAACTTTCTTGCCTTAAAATGGTCTCCTACATATTCTGATTCATGGAAATCAGCAGTCGGCACAACATATACAGTGATCCCTCTTTTCTCCATCTCTGCACGCAGTGCCTTTAATCTTTCCTGTATCATTTCTTACTTTCCTCTTTCTTATATATTTTCCAAAATCTGTATATTACATGATGGCTGTTTCTTCCATCACGCATCCGTATACTCAAAAAACTTCGTATCGATCTCCGGATAAGATCGTTTTAATGAGATCGGTCTTCCGGAACGGTTCAAAAAGCAGTGGGAACTCTTTCCGGTTGTCCGCAGTTCTCCGGTCTCTTTGTCTGTCATCCGGTATTCCAAATCCATCTTGATACCATTATAACGGGTGATCTTTGTCTCGATCACGACGGTATCATCAAAATGTACCATGCTGTGATACTCACAGGATACGGAGAGCACAGGACTTATGATCTCCATCTCCTCCATCTGTTTGTAACTGAGTCCGATCTGATCCATTAAATCCATCCTCGCCTCTTCCATCCATTTGATATAATTTGAATGATGGATGATCCCCATCTGATCCGTCTCATAATATTTTGCATGATGCTCATATGGGCGGATTTTGATATCATCGGCATTTTCATTATAAATTTCTATCTCTTTTTTACTCATATAAATCACTACCTTTCTCAAACTCCTCCAAGCTATAGTATCTCACAGAACCGCTTTAATTTCAATGGTGCCTTTTTATCCGTGCGGTCAGGCATGCGGTCAGGATAACGATCATAACACAGACAAATGAGATCCCGGCTCCCACCATAAATCCAGGTGTCCGGTAACGCAGTTCGATCGTGTGTGTTCCTTTTTCAAGATAAGTACTGATAAATGCCTCTCCAAAAACTTCCGGCTTGGTTTCTTCTCCATCAACATACAATTTCCATCCTGCATCATCCGCCACTGAAAAGATCAGCCGTCCTTCTTTTTTCACATCGATCGTCCCGGTGATCTTCGTATCGGAAAATGATGTCATCTCCATCGTCTGCTCATTTAATGTCTGATAAGCAGTATCTACTGCATCGAGATTTAAGGCATATGCAGTAATGTTCACCCTCTCCTCGCTGCTGTTTTTGATCTTTACTTCCATACCTGCCGTGCAGTATCCAAGATCAAGCGTATAACCATGCGAAACTTTCGTGAAAGATTTTGTCCTGCCGTCACTGATCTCTTCTGTCAGGCTGTCCACGGTCGTCGAATCATAGGTAGCAAAAATATATGCATCTTCCTGCACATCGATCGTTGATTCTCCGACCACTGATTCCGATGGGATCTCTGTCAGCATCGTCTCATCTGCACCGAGAAGTTCTGCAAGTTTATTCTGCGCTGTGATCTCGTCTAAATCAGAATAATCCCACGCTTCGATCACATTCTCATCCATCATAAAGCCAAGCGGGAGCACGTATTTATTTTCATAGAGATAAGTGTTTCCGCTTCCTGCCACAAAAGAACGGATCGGGTTTGCCTCAAGCGCATTATCTGCGATCACATAGCGCAGGGATAACATCGCAGATAAAAGCGGTGTTGCCCCATTCACGCAGTAAAAATTCTTACCGCCCTCCATTCCGACTGCCTGGTAAAAATGACTGACATCTAAATTCATCAGTGACGAAAACTGTGTTGCAGAACGATATCCATACAATGCGGCATCATTTTTCGTTTTACGCTCTAATTCCTCTGTCCGGTAAAATAATACGCCTTCCTTCTGTGCCTGATCTTTTGCCTCTGCAAGTACCACATGATAATCATCCACCGCCTTTACATAAGCAGTCCTGCTTGTTGTCTCAAGTCCGGTCACATTGTAATTAAAGAATAATTCTAACAGCATCGCTACGCAGCCACAGACAAGCATGATCTTCTTCAGTTCTTCCCTGGTTGCCCTTTTGATCCTTCCGATCTTTTTTACCTCATCTTCCCGGATACATTCCTCCGCATAAAAATAGATCAGCAGCACCACAATATAGCTGCCCAGAAATACATAAGTTGCCGTTGCCGCGCTCTCTCCTAAGATCGTCCCATCGGAAAAATGACAGGAAACTGCCATCAGACCAACTGATGCCACTCCCGCTGCGATCACATCTAAAAACCGCGTCCCTTTAAAATGTAAAAATGCCTCATATGCAACCGCAAGCAATAAAAATGCGTATAAAAAAGTCTGTCTTCCCGGCAGGGAATCAGGAAAATGCATACCATGCCAGATGAAATCAAGTATATTATTTGAAAAACTGAGAACAAAAAATACTGCCAGAATTCCACGCGCCAGCTTCTTTTTCCAGGATATTTCACGATTAAGCAAATATAGTACAAACAAAAGAATAACAAATACTCCACAGTAAATATTTGGCCAGTGGTCTTTTCCTGTATAGGGCTCTGCCATCACAGAATGTCTTCCCAGCTCCGCAATGATGTTAAAATACCATTCCATCGTATCCGGGAACGAAATATTCTGTGACCCACTCGCACCAAGTGTGATCGCCTCAGGAATGATCAGAACTGCACCCGTTCCACCTGCCAGAAGAGAATAAACTGCAAAACGAATCCAGGCACCGATCCCTGTTTCCTTATTTTCAAGCCATGTGATCAAAAACCAGATCACCTGAAAAATGCATACCATGATCGCAATGTAATAATTACTGATAATGCATAAAGACAGCGAGATATAATAAAGCAGTACCTTTTTCTCTTTGATCAGTTTTTCGAGCCCAAGAACAACAAGCGGCGCTAACATCATACAGTCTAACCACATGATATCCCATGCATAGGCTGCGGAGAATCCGCACAATGCATAGGCTGTCGCAAAAATACTGACCGCAATATGATTTTTTTCAAAGTGCTCTTTTAAATAATAACCAAAAAACAGTCCCGCAAATGAAATTTTCAAGATCACAAGCAAGGTCATAAATTCGATCACATGATTTTGCGGACATAACAGCAGCAGCCAGTTCAGGGGGCTTGCCAGATAATAGGCATACAGAGAGATGAAATCTGCCCCCAGTCCGACATTCCATGAGTAAAACAGACTGCCGCCATGTTTGATCTTATCCATCAGCTCCGTGAAAAAAGGACAGTACTGATGGTACATATCAATGTGTAAAATACACTGCTCTCCAAACGGATAAACGTCATGAAGGATACATATCACAACCAGAATAAAAAATGGCAGAAAGAATGAAGCAAGAAGCGGCATTCTTTCTTCCCACAATTGATTTTGTAGTTTCTTTTCTCTTTTCAAAACAAAACCTCTCTTTTTATCATTTTCTAATTGACAGTTCCATGATCAAACAACTCATAATACTGCAGTTTCCGGTAAATATCCATCTCATCTTTTTCATCGGAAC
The DNA here is from genome assembly GCF_041325975.1 of Roseburia sp. NCBI lineage: Bacteria > Bacillati > Bacillota > Clostridia > Lachnospirales > Lachnospiraceae > Roseburia > Roseburia sp. The sequence continues at coordinate 257,779 of NZ_JBGLEJ010000004.1, forward strand.
CCCGCACTTCACTGCCATCTGCTTTTACCGTACGCACGGCAGAAATGACCGGATATTCTGTCTTTAAATGCATCAGATAGGAACGGTATTCGTCCAGTGGAACACCTGCACGCTCTAACACTTCTGCTGCAAGATAATTTGCACTCGTATCTGCACCCGTTTCCTCATCAATATCATAATTTGCCCATACCACATAAGGAACCTGATAACGCAGTTTCTGCTGTTCCTCTGTCAGGTGATTCCAGGACATTCCATTTTTTGCAAGAACCGTAGATGCAACGGCATCACTCGGCTGGTGATCCCCGAAGAAAACGATCACTGTTTTTTCATCTGCATCTTTAAAATAAGAGATTAAAGACTCCAACGCTGAATCAGAAAGTTTTACCAGCGATAAATACTGCTGCAGCGAAAAATTAGTGGAATCTTTCACTGAGATATCCGGGGTAAAATTGCCATACTGATCCTGATATCCACCGTGATTCTGCATTGTCACATTAAAAACAAACAATGGTTTATCTGTTTCTTTATTTTCATAAAATTCGATAATCTTATCCACACAGCTCTCATCACTGATATACTGTCTCACATACTGTGGATTCACATACTCATCTTTAAATACACTTTCGTTAAAACCTAACATCGGATAAACCGTATCACGTTCCCATCCGCCTGCATTGTATGGATGTGTTGCAATCGTCTGATATCCTAATGTTTTCAGATAATCCGGAAGTGCCTTTAAATCCCCATTGATATACTGCTGGTACGGAATACTTCCCTGTGGAAGAAATGCCATGGTATTGCCGGTCAGAAATTCAAACTCGGTATTTGCCGTATTTCCGCCACATACAGATACGTTTAACATTCCGGTAACCGTATTTTCTGCTCCCTGTTCCAAGCTGTGAATAAACGGCATGTAATCCTCATTTGTCTCAAAATCACCCAGAACCGACAGATCCGAAAACGACTCATTCATCATCACAATGATATTTGGAAGTTCTTCATCCTTTTGTGTATCATCTTTTGCTGCCGGATCAGTATCCTCCGTCATTGCACCTCCTGCTCCGTAGGAATCAAGCACTGCCTGTGCCTCCGAGTCACTGTAATGCTCCGGTTTATCGATCGACATATATGCAAGATTCATCACAAATGTGACTGCCATTCCATCCACATCTGTCATGTAGACCGGTGTAAACAGCTTATTATAAAGTCTGTGGCTGTTCTGAAAGCTCTCCTGCTGTAAGGTTCCCGCAAACAGTGAAAACACCACAGCCACAAGTGCTGCCGGTATAAGCCGTTTCCAGAATACAAAACGTGTTACTTTTACCTTTATAAAATGAAATAATGCGATTGCCACAAGAAACACCAGTGTTACCACGACCATACGCGTATCCGGCATAAAATTATAATTATCCGCCACACTCGCCGCCGTTTTCCATGAAAAAATATCCCACGGCACAATCGGATTTGTACGGAAACGCACTACATAACTGTTTGCAATACCATAGATCATCGCCACACCATAAACGATCCGGTGTGCTGTCTTTAATTTTCCTGTCAGCAAAAACAGTACAATCGTTACCAGTAAAAACAGTACAATATTAAAAAACTGAGCCCACGGACGCACGACCATAAACGGATTGTGTGAATAACACTCCATAAGATAAAAACATGCCGCAGGCGGCAATATGACAAGCAGCAACGATATGATACTGCTTCCTGCCTTTTTTAAAATATCATTCTTCTTATCCGACTTTTTGTTCCTGGCTGCTATTTTCTCATTTCTCTGCTCTTTTAATTTTTCCCAGAAACCTTTTGGTTTCGTATTTTTTCTTTTTCTGCTAGCATTCATGTCAAACCTCATTTCAAGGGTGTATCTTCCCTTTAGATAATTAGCCGAATGATATTTTAGCACATTCCTCCAGCAAATAACATCTATTCGTAAAAAATTCATAAATTCATAAGTTTCCAGTATTGCAACACTATTTCCCAGCCTTTATTTTTTGCATGTTCTGTCGAATCAAATAGTTATTTTGACGCTTTATGTTAATAAAGCAATAATCTTTCCCACAGACGTCTTTATTGTCTTGACATTTCAAATAATTTTTTTTAACATGAAAATATATACAATACCTGTATCGATTTGAGTGGCGCAAAAAGGAAGATGAAAATGAATAGTGAATCTGAAATCAACCGTCTGACAAAAGAGAATGAAACTTTCCGAAAAATCATTGAAACACAGCAGCATACGATCAATCTTCTCATTGATCATTTTATTGCCGGTAATACAGATAAACAGATCAAAAAGAACTAAATTTTGTATTTTTATTAAAAAAACAGAGCGACCGTCTGCCGCTCTGTTCCTTTTATCCGTGATAAAAAATCTTTCTTCAAAATATACAATCTGCTGTTTATGATCTTTTTGGGCACAAAAAAAGCTGCTGACGGGAATCGGACCCGTGACCTCCGCACTACCAATGCGACGCTCTACCGACTGAGCCACAGCAGCATTGTGTTTTTCAACACCTGTATTACTATACAATAGGATTGTACGCTTGTCAAGCATAAAATGCAGGAAATTTTTGTAATTTTTCAAAAAATTTACACAATCCCAGATCAACATTCCATGTCTCACCGGGATTGTGTTCTTCGGGTCTTCTGGCCAGATGGTGTTTTGTCACCACATCCGTTATGTTCTTCCCGTTTTGTTTCAATCAGCCTCTCCTTTTTTACATCCGATTCATAATCTTGATGTGTGACTTAAAAAGAGAATAATATTTCATTCCCTTATCTTTGCCATAATGTCCCTGCAATGCAGCTCTTAATGAATTGAGATTCTTTCTCTTCGCATTTGCCTTATACAAAAACGAGGAAAAATCTTCCGGACAGTCCAGTTTTGGATCACTGTAGGCAAATACTGTCTGACAATAAACGTCAAACTTCTCTTCCTCACTGATCGCATTCTGATTCTCACGGCAGATTGCATATGCAGAACTGTTCTTTGCCTCCTGGTAAAGTTCTTTTCCGATCTCTTCCCCAAAGAACAATACCAGTGCATTGTGAAAATCTGCAAGACGATCTTTGCTGATGCAGGTAAGCAGGCTGCGGATAACCTCATCCTGTTCCTTTGAAATCTCTGGTGTTTTCACCATTATATTCTTCTCTGGATCTGCATCTGACAATTCTTCATCCTGCTGATTTCCATCTGCTGTTTCATCCGGTCTCATAATTTCATCCGGCATTTCCATCTGAATCTCTTCTGGTTCAGACATTTCTTCTGATTCCGCATATTTTTCCGTCTGTACCTGTTCTTCCGCAGTTACCGTTTCGTTTTTCATAGACTCAGCTGTCTGCTCCGTCGCAGCTTCTGTCTCGTGTTTCAGAAACTCTGCCGTCTGCCCTGTCGCAGCTTCTGTCTTGTGTTTCAGAAATTCTGCGGTCTGCCCCGTCGCAGCTTCTGTGGAATTTTCCAATAACTCTGCTGTTTTTGTCTTCTGCTGTAATCTGCGGCTTAATTCTTTTCCGCTGATACGCTGTACCGGCATATTACGCTGTTTCCAATAGCGGACTGCTGCATCAAATCCGGTATCATTTGAAACGATCACATAACAGTTTTCCTGATTCTCACACAACATATACCCAAGCTGTGTAACAAGCTGGAAATCAAGTGCATTGCTTCCCTCAAAACATTTTATAAACTCTGCTTCTTTCTCCGTCTCCTTTAATAACCTCACATTTTCGTAATTCATATGCGGACTTTTCTGCGTATAAAATACGATCACTTCCTCATCAGGCTGTGATGCTACCAGTAACGGTACCCATATATCTCCTACATTCTCACTGTCAACCAAATATATTCTTTTCATCTGATCACCGGCTGATCGAAACACATTTATTATAACATAAGACGGAATCATGCCTCTACTCTTTTTTACAGAATATCAATATATTCTCCCGCAAGTGCTTTATTCATGCTGCGTACTGCACAGAATTTTCCACACATGGAACAGGTATCCTCGTGTTCCGGTTTTCTGCTGTTCCAGATTGCTTTAGCCGTTTCCGGATCTATTGCACATTCCCACTGTGCATCCCAGTCTAATACACGTCTTGCATCTGCCATCTTATCATCGATCTCCCTTGCTCCACGGACACCCTTTGCAATGTCTGCTGCATGTGCTGCGATCTTCGATGCAATGATCCCCTGTTTTACATCCTCCACGTTTGGCAGTGCCAGGTGTTCTGCCGGTGTGACATAACATAAGAATGCTGCTCCGTTCTGCGCTGCGATTGCTCCGCCGATTGCGGATGTTATATGGTCATATCCTGGTGCAATATCAGTAACCAGCGGTCCTAACACATAAAACGGTGCACCCATGCAGATAGTCTGCTGAATCTTCATATTTGCTGCGATCTGATCCATTGGCATATGTCCCGGTCCTTCTACCATAACCTGTACATCTTTCTCCCATGCACGTTTTGTCAGCTCTCCAAGTCTTACCAGTTCTTCGATCTGGCATACATCAGATGCATCCGCAAGACATCCGGGACGGCAGGCATCTCCAAGTGAAATGGTCACATCATGCTCACGGCAGATCTCAAGGATCTCATCGTAATATTCATAAAACGGATTTTCTTCTCCAGTCATACACATCCACGCAAATACAAGAGAACCTCCGCGGGAAACAATATTCATTTTACGTTTATGTTTCCGGATCTGCTCGATCGTTTTTCTTGTAATTCCGCAGTGCAGTGTCACAAAATCCACGCCATCTTCCGCATGCAGACGCACCACATCAATAAAATCTTTTGCGGTCAGTGTCGCAAGATCTCTCTGATAATGGATCACGGAATCATAGATCGGCACGGTACCGATCATTGCCGGACATTCTGCGGTCAGTTTTCTGCGGAACGGAATTGTATTTCCATGAGAGGATAAATCCATAATAGCATGTGCGCCCATATTGACTGCCGCCATAACTTTCTCCATCTCCACATCATAATCTTTGCAGTCCCTTGACACACCAAGATTGACATTGATCTTTGTGCGGAGCATGGACCCCACGCCCTCCGGATCAATACATGTGTGATGTTTGTTTGCGCAGATTGCAACTTTTCCCTCTGCTACAAGCGGCATCAGTTCCTCTACTGTCATACGCTCCTTTTTTGCCACGATCTCTAATTCTTTTGTCACAATGCCTTTTCTTGCTGCATCCATCTGTGTTGTATACTGTTCCATACATTTTCTCCTTTTCGCATGAAAGACTGCTGGCGATGAGAATTTTTCTATGAATGATTTAAAAAATCTCCTGCCGCAAGTGCGACAGGAGATAACATCTTCCCAATACGCTCCCTACGACAGTATTAACTGACAGGTTCAAAGAGTCAGGTTTTAACCTTCTCAACTGCAATCTCTCCAGGCACTATCCCAGACATGCAGTCCCTCTGCGTTGTTTTCTATTATATTTTACCGACTCATTCAGTCTAGCGGAATCTATGATAGTTGTCAATATTTGTACAACAAAAAAGACAGCCGATGCTGTCTTTTTAGGAGAAGGTATTTTTACTATGGGGTATAGCAAAAACTATATATAATGTATTGGGGGGTTTTTACAGTCATTATAATAGCATGATTTTCTCAATAAGTGTTCACAAATGTTACAATTTTCTCTTTTATTTTTTATGCAACATGCACAATCATTTTTCGTGACAATCCACAAAAAAGCAGATAAATCTTTTACATCTTCCCCATTTCAGGATTCATCTCACGGATTTTTGCCTTAATACGCGAGAGCGCATTATCAATGGATTTTGGCGTCTTTCCCATCTTTTCTGCAATCTGCTGATAATGAAGTCCCGCAAGGTACTGGTCTAATACTTCCCGTTCCATCCTGCTTAAATGTGTCCGGAGCCTTTTCCAGAACTGCTCTACATTCTCCTGATCGATCATCATCTGCTCCGGATTGCCGATTCCATCCATCGTCAGTGTTTCCGCCAGCGGATATCCGTTTTCGCCGTTTTCTGAATAGAAAGAAACATAAGAATTAAGTGGTGCATGCTTCTTGCGGTTTGACGCCTCAACTGCCTTATATAACTGTCTTGTGATACATAATTCCGCAAAATGAAAAAAAGACGCTTCTTTCGTGTTATCAAAATCTCTGATTGCCTTAAACAGACCGATCATCCCCTCCTGGATCAGATCATCCGTCTCCCCACCGATTAAAAATACTGCATTTGCCTTTTTGCGGACCAGCGGTTTATATTTATCCAGAATATAATCCATGATCTTTCCGTCCGTATCACCGCTGTCTTTTAATACCGCGATCAACTGTTCGTCTGTCAAATCCTGATATGACTCTAACATGTTCCTCCCAAGACTCCCGCTGCAAATTTAGCGCATACGCTGCCGCACGATCTCATATGCAAGTACACCTGCTGCTACTGATGCGTTCAAAGAATCAATATCCCCCTTCATTGGGATGGACGCAACAAAATCGCAGTTTTCACGCACAAGTCTGCCAACACCTTCGCCTTCACTGCCGATCACAAGACCGATCGGTCCTTTCAGATCGAGATCATACATACAGGTTCCATCCATATCTGCGCAGACAAACCACATTCCTTTGTCCTTTAACTCTTTCATCGTTGCAGTCAGATTTGTTACCTTTGCAACCGGGGTATAGTTGATCGCTCCGGCAGATGTCTTTGCCACGGTAGCTGTCAGACCAACTGCACGGCGTTTTGGAATAATAACACCATGTGCCCCCGCAAGATTTGCGGTACGGATGATCGCACCAAGATTATGTGGGTCCTCAATATTATCCAGAATAAATAAGAACGGCGGCTCACCCTTTTCTTCTGCCAGTTTTAACATATCTTCCACCTCGGCATATTCATATGCAGCAGCAACAGCGATCACACCCTGGTGTTTTTTTGTCTCAGAAAGCTGGTCTAAGCGTTCCTTTTCCACAAAATGTACGATCGTGTCGTATTTTTTCGCCTCTCTTACGATCGTGCGTACCGGACCGTCCTGACAGCCGTCTAACACAAATAATTTATCAATCGTTTTTCCGGAACGGAATGCCTCAAGCACCGCATTCCGTCCCTCTATTTTCAGCTCTTCGTAGCCCATTACTCTCTCCTTTTACATTTTCAGTGCAAGTTCGCCCACACCTGTCTTTACCAGTTCCACCAGACGTTCAAACTCATCTTTTAAATACAGATATCCCATCAGTGCCTCAAATCCGGTTGCTTTCCGGTAGTCTGACATTGTCGCATTTTTTGCCATTGTCGGCGATTTTGCATTTCTTCCGCGGCGGTACACTTCCGTTTCTTCCTCCGTCAGAACCGGCAGTAATTTCTCGATCATCTCCGCCTGTGTGTGTGCTTTTACAATCTGGCTTGTCCTCTTATGAAGCTCTCCTGCTCTCGTGTTTCCTTTTCCGACAACAACCGAACGGATCACCAGGTCAAATATCCCATCTCCGATATATGCTAACGTAAGAGGTGAATATGTCCGGATATCTACTTCACTGATCCCAAACTGTTCTTTAATATAGGAATCTATTCCTTTCTGCATCGGCATTTCCCCTCTCTCACGCTTTGTGCCAGATCACACCTTCTCTGGTATCTTTCAGTACAATGCCTTTTTCAAGCAGTTCATCGCGGATTGCATCTGCTTTTGCAAAATCTTTTGCTTTCTTTGCTTCCTTACGTTCCTCAATCTTTGCAAGTACATAGTTTTCTAACTCTGCATCGATCTCCTCTTTTGCATCTGTCTGTGCCGTTGTCAGATTTAAGGATAATACTTTGTCAAAATCATTGATCAACGCAAGTTTTGTTTTATCATTCATATCATCTTTGAGCAGATCGTAAATGATCGTGATCGCCATTGATGTATTCAAATCATTGCTGATCGCATCCTCAAATTTTGCCTTATAAGCATCAAATTTATCCTGCTGTACCGCTCCCTCATCCTTTAATTCTGCGATTCGTTTGGTCAGTTTTTTATAAGCTGCAGCCATATTATCTAATACTTCATAGGAAAACTCCAACGGTTTTCTATAATGGGACTGCAGACAGAACATACGGTATACGATCGGATCATACCCCTTTTCCTGCAGCAGGGATACGGTAAGGAAATCCCCTTTGGACTTACTCATTTTTCCGGATTTATCATTCAAATGCTGTACATGGAACCAGTATTTACACCATGTATGGCCAAGGTAACTCTCGGACTGCGCGATCTCATTGGTATGGTGCGGGAAAATATTGTCTACACCTCCGCAGTGGATATCTACATACTCGCCCAGATGTTTCATGCTGATACAGGAACATTCAATATGCCATCCCGGATATCCAACACCCCATGGACTATCCCATTTGAGTGCCTGATCCTCAAATTTTGATTTTGTAAACCAGAGTACAAAATCATTTTTATTTTTCTTATTCACATCTTCTTCCACATCATCGCGGACACCGACTAACAGTTCTTTCTCACTCTGGGAAGAAAATACATAATAATCGTCTAATTTTGAAGTGTCAAAATAAACATTTCCACCTGCCACATAAGCATAACCTTTTTCGAGCAGCACCTCGATCATATGGATGAACTCCAGGATACAGTTCGTTGCCGGCTCCACAACATCCGGTGTCTTGATATTTAACTTCTTACAGTCACTAAAGAATGCGTCTGTATAATATTTTGCGATCTCCATCACTGTTTTGTGCTCTCTTTTTGCACCTTTTAACATCTTATCTTCCCCGGTATCTGCATCAGAAGATAAATGTCCGACATCCGTGATATTCATGACGCGCTTGACATCATAGCCGACATAACGGAGTGATTTTTCCAATATATCCTCCATGATGTAACTTCTGAGGTTGCCGATATGTGCAAAATGGTATACGGTCGGTCCACAGGTATACATGCCGATCTTTCCATCCTCATGCGGGATTACCGTTTCTACTTTTCTTGTCAGTGTGTTGTAAAATTGAAATTTATTTTCCATTTAAATAATCCTCCTTGTTTTGCGAAGCAAAATGCGAATCCTCTGATGAGCAGAGGATTTTACTCCTTGTTTTGCGGAGCAAAATACAATTTTATTTTGTTTTTTGTGCATCAGCACTTAAAATCCGGACTGCCTGCTCTAAATCAAGCACACGGTTGACCAGTTCTGCATTTTCCCTCTGCAGTACGGTAATATCCTCTTTGACCGGATCCGGCAGATGGCATTGATCCATATCACTGCGCGGCATCTTCACATTGTCACGTTTTACGATTCTTCCCGGAACACCAACTACGGTACAGTTTGGCGGCACTTCCTCTATGACCACACTTCCCGCTCCGATCTTGGAATTTTCTCCAACGGTGAAGGAACCGATGATCTTTGCACCCGCACTGATCATAACGTTATCCCCGATCGTCGGATGACGTTTTCCGGTCTCTTTTCCGGTACCGCCTAGTGTCACACCCTGATACAGAGTAACATTGTCCCCAACGATCGCCGTCTCTCCAATGATCACACCACTGCCGTGATCAATAAAAAATCCTTTCCCGATCGTTGCTCCCGGATGTATCTCAATTCCTGTTTTTCTCGCTGCCCGCTGTGAAATATATCTCGCCCAGAAGAAATGTCCTTTTAAATACAGCTTATGCGCACGTCTGTAGCTCAACATAACCCGAAAACTCGGATAAAGCAATACCTCCATCGGCGATTTGATCGCCGGGTCCCGCTCCTTTATCACTGTAAATTCTTCCTTAATATGACTGATGATTCCCAAAACCGGCATCCCCTTTCCTGAATCAAAAAAAAGATCATTTCATCTCTAAGAGACGAAATGATCCGTGGTTCCACTCTAATTTAAGGATCTTATGATCCTCACTCAATACACTTAACGTGTGTAACCCGTATCCGGATACTGTATTGGCAGACAAAGCCCTTTCCCCGGACAGGCTCACGGAGGCACTTCGGAAATCTCTTTCTGAAAACTGCTTGCAGCCGATGGCAGTTTCTCTCTGTCAGCACTCTGGTTTCTTACTCTTCCCGTTCAACGCCCTTATCGTATTTATACTGGTAAGTTTATTTACTTACTCTAGTTTATGCACTTGCTTCCGATTTGTCAACTTTTTTATTTGTTCTCTTCCCTTTTTCTCATTGCATACGATCCTTTTCCGTGTTACATTATAAATAGTATCTGGTTATTCTGGGGATAATTTACAATTTATACGAAGGATTTTATTATGGAACAGCAAAGAGAAACTCTGTTGATTGTAGATGATTCACGCTTACAGCGTGCAGTTTTAAATGAAATATTTTCTTCAAACTTCAATATTCTTGAAGTATCCTCCGGCGAGGAATGTCTGAAAATGATCGAAGAAAAACAGGACATGATCGATCTTGTCCTTTTAGATCTGGTCATGTCCGGCATGGATGGTTTTGATGTTCTAAAACACAGACAGGGAATGCCGGAATTTAAGAAAATCCCGGTTGTAGTTCTCACAACCACCGATACCCCTGAAGTCCAGACAAAAGCATTCGAATTAGGTGCAAGCGACTTTATCAGTAAACCTGCTGAACCCGCCATCGCACGCCTGCGTATTGGTAACATTTTGAAAACCAACCGCAGACTGAATAATATTTTACAAAAGCGGGAAGAATTACGGATCAGATCAGAAGTTGATGAGATGACACATCTTCTGAATAAAACCACAGCTGAGCACACAATTTCCCATATACTTTTATCAAGTCCCGAAGGTCTGCATGCATTATTCGCCATTGATATCGACAATTTCAAAGCAGTTAACGATATCTGTGGCCACAAAATGGGGGATCACACAATATCTGTGGTAGCCGGTATTCTTGCATCCCATTTTTCAGGTTCTGATATTGTTGGACGCATCGGCGGAGATGAATTTGTTGTTTTTGTGCGAAATATAACAACCAAAGAGGCAATCTACGAAAAAGCACAGGAGCTTTTAAATGCCATTTCCGACAAGGAAGGACTGTCAATCCCTGAAAATGTTACGATCAGCATCGGTATTGCTTTCACAGATCCATACGAAACGTCTTATACCACACTTTTTCAGAAAGCAGATACTGCACTCAGCAACTCAAAAAAATCCGGGAAACAATGTTTTTCCGAATATGGGGTTTCTTCGCCAGTATCCGATGCCACGCTGAAAAATATTTTATTATATACACAGTCCAGGAATGTCGCATCCACGTTGAAGTTCGCTCATTCTTATCCGGACAGGCTTGTAAAAATATCTTCCCTTGCTGAGATACATTATGCGGTTATGGATAAAAACAACCACGTTCCTGCCGTTTACATAGATGTATCCGAAAGCGAAGATGACGGTCAGAAAATATGGGAAGAATTAAGTCATGAATCCTGGGCACAGTCAGTCCCTGTTATTGCCATCTGTCAGGAAAGTAACCTGACACAGGTTCGGAATGCCATATTATCCAATGTGATCAGCGATCTTATTTTTGATCCGATTGATGTTGAAAGTATCAAAAGACGCATCAAAAAATATCAGACACATGATGATATCTCATAAAAACAACGGTCAGATGACTTTATTTATCATCTGACCGCTTTTTATTCTGCGTATCTATTTTTTTGTTTTAACTGATTTTTTATTTGACCAGTCTGAATAAATCTTTACCTTTTTGGTTCCTGATTTTATTTCTTTGTACGTCCGTATTTTTATATAATACTTTTTCCCCGGCTTTAGACCTTTTATTCCTTTCGATGTAGTCTTATTACCTTTGACTACTGTCGTTTTTGTGTTCTTTTTGGAAAATGATGCATCCGTTGCATATGCGATTTCATATCCGCTTGTCTGTGATGCCTGTTTTTTCCATTTTAGTGTAAATGATTTTTTTGCGGCTTTTACATCTGTGAGGGATGTTCCCTTCGGGCAGATCTCAAACGTCTTTTTCAGTGCTCCGGTATAATTTCCACGGAATTTAACTGTTACAGTCGCTTTTCCGGTATTCTTATTGTTCTGATATGACACCTTATAAGAACCGCTTGAAATCACTTTTCCTTTATTATCTGTCACTTTTATGGCAGGCTTTTTCGCTTTTCCATCGTACACATAACGCTCTTTTGACAGTTTTAACTTCTTAGGTGCGTTAATTGTCTCCTGCTGCAGCACTGTTTTGCATACACTGCACACAGTCACATTTTTCCCATTACTGCCCGGCTTTGCCGGCGTCAGCTTCTTCTCCGGTGTGTGGGATTTCTTTGCGATCTTCTCTTTGTAGCTTTCCCCGCAGGTACAGGAATAAACTTTTTCGCCTTCTTTTTCACAGGTCGCCTCTACGGTCTTCTGCAGTACATAACTGTGTTTGTGTGCCGGCTTCTCTGTATCCGGTTCCGGTGTCTCTGTTCCCGGCTTTTCTGTATCCGGTTCCGGTGCCGGTGTCTCTGTTCCCGGCTCTTCTGTATCCGGCTCTTTCAGGGCTGGAATCACTATTTTTTCTCTGCTTAACTCCTCATGACATGTGGTGCAATACATTACTTTTTCATAGCTTCCTTCCACACCCACTTTTGCTTCCACACGATTTTCGATGACAGTGTCTCCCTTTTTATGCCCTAATGCTGAAACCATAATATTCTCACGGGAAAGTTCTTCCCCGCAGCCTTTATCCTTACAATAAACTACCTTATCGTAGCTTCCTTTTTGGGTACAGGTCGCAGCTATCTCGTTTTCTTTTACCGGCTCGCCCGCCACATGCTGATGCGATACATCTGGTTCATCTGTGAATATTATTTCCTTTTCTGCCAACACGGTATCTTTCAGTGCTTTTACATCTGCCACAGTATTCGGATCATCAAACGGATCCGAACATAATAATAAGGTGTATTTTCCTGTTTTCACTTCACCATATGCAATCAGATAATAGCGGTCTGACTCATTTTTATCCACATCCAGACGGATTGGGTTTTCCCAGTCCTTTTTTTGTTGAATGTCTTCATCATCACTATTCCAGTAATCAGAACGGATCAGTATCATATCATTATAAAATCCATAGCCATCATATTCATTTGCAACTTCATCAAACGTGTAATCTTCTCCATACTGATCCTTCCATATCACATCCAGATATGGTGCATCATCGGTTTTATCTGTAATGTCTGTCGGAATATTACCGGTGTAAACATTTTTCGGGCAGGATTTTATCTCGATACTATCAAGTTCACGTTCCTCCGGTACATAATTGCGATACGCTGTCCACATCCCATTTTTGCAGATCAGGCTGTAGTTGTTATTGATATCTTTATCTGATAACACAAAATTTCCTGCTGTTCCATTCTCTGCTATGATATAGGTATGCTCATTTAAAAGATTACCAGATATAGCATGACTTCCCACCTGGAACTGTGTAACACCGCTTACCTGTCCATTAATCTGAACGTATCCATTTTGATCAAGAACAAGCTTTCCCTTTGCCGCACTGCCACCACTTGTGAAATTGCCCTTTACCTGAGCATCTATTATTTTTGTAAGATCCAGACAACCACCGTTTTTCAATGTAATATTGTTTAACTGCGCTGTTTCATCTTTCGGCTGCAGTCTTCCTCCTGCATCTAAAACAATATCTTTAATCCCTGTTGTAATGACACCTGACACAGCACAGTTGTTTACGGTCAATACTGTATTTGCATTTCCCCTGATCTCCACAAGACTGATCTCGTCATATCCATTTTGTTTACCTGAAAGCGTAAGTGTTGCAGATGTTGTGTCCTCTGCCGAAATAATATCCCGCACTTTTGCATCTGCGTCCAGATTTAACTCCACACTCCCCGTATAGGCAGTCCTCTCACCTGCTGACGCTTTATGTCCCATATAGATATTCTGGAACATTGTATCACTGTTTGCATTTACAACTGTGAGTGACGCTTTCGTCCCCACCGCTGTATTACTGTGATATCCTCCTGCATAGATGGTTGGAAGAAGTTCTTTTTCTGTGCCGCCAAAACCACCCAGGCTGGCGTCCCCTCCTCCCGGCAAATATGTTTTTACATTATCCAGTGTAAGGCTGTGCCCTGCAAGAAAAATCTCACGATGCGGCACAGAATTCATACTATTGGTAGAGATAAAACCAATCTGGATATCCCGGATCACAACACCGTCTCCCATGATCTGGATTGGTCCGCTGAACGTAATACTTCCTGTATTATTTCCAGTAATCACTGTCCCGTCCGGTATCTCAACAGGCATCATCTGTCCACTCGCTTCTGCCTGACCTCTGACGGAAAAGCTTCCAGTTACAACAATATTCTTCTGCTTTTGTGCAAGTGCCGACAGAAACTCATTCTCATTCGACACTGTAACTGCTGTCTCAGCCGCCGCAGCCACATTCCACAGCAAATGATTTTGGGTTACTCCCTCTGCTCCCCCAGACGGTATGCCACAGATCAGCAGGCCCGCAGCCATAACTCCACAACAGAAACGTATCGTCCTTTTTTTCATATACTCATTTTCCCTTCTTTTGTACATAAAAAGACCCAGTATATATCTTTGCTTTGAATATCCCCTGATGTCCTTACAAAAAATATATCTGAGTCTTACTTCAATTCGCCAAAACATGGCTTATTATATCGTATTTATGCGATTGTGTCAATCATTTTTATACTTTATCTCCCACAGGCACATCCCGGACATCCCGCACATCCTCCGGCAGAATCAGCCACACTGACGCTGTTCTCATAGATCGTTGTCAATGCACAGACTGCCTGCGCAGAAATTCCCTGTTCTGTTCCGGTAAATCCCAGTCCTTCTTCTGTTGTTGCCTTCACATTGATCTGGTCTTCTGATATCTTAAGTGCTTCTGCAATATTTTTCTCCATCTGTTCAATATGCGGACGCATCTTCGGCTTCTGTGCAATGATCGTCGCATCAATATTTTCCACGATATAACCTTTTTCTGCAATCAGTTCTGCCACATGTTCAAGTAATTTAATACTTGAAATTCCTTCATATTTCGGATCAGTGTCCGGAAAATGTTTTCCAATATCACCAAGAGCTGCTGCACCAAGCAGAGCATCCATAATAGCATGAAGTAAAACATCTGCATCCGAGTGTCCCAAAAGCCCTAATGTATGCGGAATCTTTACCCCGCCAATAATCAGGTCTCTTCCCGCAACTAATTTGTGAACATCATATCCCATTCCTACACGCATTTTTTTCTATCCCTTTCATAAAATTTTTACTGTGGTGGATTACACTTCGAACATGGTGTAAATCCTCTTGCTTCTGTCTCTGATAATATCTCTTCAATATCACTTTTTCTTAAATACCGGCATCCCGATCTTATTATACAGAAAAAAATACCGATATACAACAAAAGACCTCAGAATGTCTGAGGTCTTGAAGTAGCGGAAGGGAGATTCGAACTCTCGACACTACGGGTATGAACCGTATGCTCTAGCCAACTGAGCTATTCCGCCATATTAAATTGTCATCAGAAGTTCTGATGTAATGGGACCTATAGGGCTCGAACCTATGACCCTCTGCTTGTAAGGCAGATGCTCTCCCAGCTGAGCTAAGATCCCGTCCGTGTCGGTCGCTTTCCGCAACCGACTTCTAAAGTATACTATTTCAAAATAAAAATGTCAACACTTTTTTTCATATTTTTTCAAAAAATTTCAAAAAAACATTCTTTAACAACAAAACAACCAGATTATGCCAGTAACCGTTCCACCAGTTTCACACATTCCGCTGCATCTTTGGAATATCCATCCGCTCCGATCTCATCTGAAAAGCTCTCTGTGATCGCCGCTCCTCCGATCACGATCTTCGCCGTGCATCCTTTCTCTTTTGCAAGTTCCACAACATCTTTCATCCGCATCATCGTGGTCGTCATCAGTGCAGAAAGGCCTATTACCTTTGCGCGCTCTTTCATTGCAGTATCCACGATCACATCTGCCGGAACATCCTTGCCAAGGTCGATCACATGATACCCGTAATTTTTCAGCATCAGAACCACCAGATTCTTGCCGATATCATGAATATCCCCCTCAACAGTTGCTACAACGATCGTTGCCATTGCCTCAGTATTGCTGCGCTCTAACATCGGCTCTAAATATTCGATTGCAAGTTTCATCGTATTGGCAGAAGAAATAAGCTGTGGCAGAAAATATTTCTTTTTATCAAATAGCTCTCCCACTTCATTGATCGCAGCGATCAGATGTTCATTGATAATTTCATCCGGTTTTGCACCGTCATCTAACATCTTTTTTACTTCATCTAACACATGCTCTTTATTTCCCTTTAAAACTGCCTGAAATACGCCGCTTCCTGCACTCTCCTTTTTGGTCTCACCACTCGCAGATGCACCTGTCGGAGTCTTTTGAACCATCACCCGTTCCATGCCGGCATATTTTTCTGATAAAAAGTTCATCCTTTCAATATAACGGATATCACTTTCCTTCTTATTTAAAAGCATATCAGATGCAAACGCAGCATTCATCAGAAGTTCCTGAGACGGATTTGCGATCGCCATCGTAAGTCCGTTTGCGATCGCCATCGTAAGAAATGCCGTATTGACATAAGTACGCTCAGGCAGTCCAAATGAAATATTGGAAAGTCCACACGCCGTTGGAAGTTCCAGTTCATTTTTGCAATAAGAAAAAGTCTCAAAACATTCTAATGCAGCATTTGGATTTGCCCCGATCGTGGCAACCAGTCCGTCCACAATGATATCTTCTTTTGCCATACCAATTCTGACTGCCTCATCCATGATTGTGCGGATAATTCCATGTTTCTCTGCAGAATCTTTCGGCAGCCCCTCATCTGAGAGAGGAAGCAGGATAAACATTGCACCATATTTCTTTGCAATTGGAAGGAGTTTTTCAAACTTTTCTTTTTCCAGTGATATTGAGTTGATAAGTGCACGTCCCGGATAAATACGAAGTGCAGCCTCAATAATATCCACGTGGCTGGAATCAATACAAAGCGGGCAGTCCACCGTTGAAGTTACCTCATATATAGTACGCAGCATCATTTCTTTCTCATCAATACCATTCATACCCATATTGATATCAAGGATCGACGCTCCGTTTTCTTCCTGCTCTAATGCCATCGTGCGGACAAGATTTAAAGAACCTTCTTTTAACTCAGCCTGCAGCTTTTTCTTTCCGGTCGGATTAATGCGCTCTCCAATGACCATAAAACGTCCATCGAGTGTGATCTCCACTGATTTGCGTTCTGAAGTCAGCATTCTTCTCTTTGTCTGAAGCGGTGCTTTGACCGGAATATCCTTTACTGCCTGCTTTAAAGCACGGATATGTTCCGGTGTTGTTCCACAGCATCCTCCAATGATGGCTGCTCCCTCTTCGACTAACTTTTTCCCGACTTCGGCAAATTCTTCCGGTTCTACATTAAAAACGGTCTGACCATCGATCAACTCCGGCATGCCGGCATTCGGTTTCGCAAGAAGCGGTATCGTTGCGTACTCTGCCATTTTTGCGATCGGTTCTAACATAGCTTCCGGTCCGGTTGAACAGTTCATCCCGACCGCATCCGCACCAAGACTCTGCATCACAACAACCGCTGTAACCGGATCAGTTCCGTAGAGTGTTCTTCCGTCTTCATTGTAGGTCAGTGAAACCATAATCGGCAGATCACACACTTCCCGGATCGCAAGTACCGCCGCACGGCATTCCTGCAGGCTCATCATCGTCTCAACTACAAAAAGGTCAGCCCCTGCATCTGCGATGATCTTTGCCTGTTCTTTATAAACATTCACCAGGTCTTCAAACATCAGATCTCCTAACGGGTAAAGCTGTTCTCCTGTCATGGTAAGATCTCCGGCAACCAGCGCATCCGTACCTTTTGCGGCTTCTTTTGACAATGCGATCAGCTTACGGTTCATCTCCTCTAAATGATCTTCTAAACCGTATTCTTTTAACTTGATCCTGCTCGCGGTAAAAGTCGGAGCAAATAAAATATCTGTTCCTGCCTCCACATACTGTTTCTGCAGATTAACCAGTACTTTTGAATTTTCCAGAATCCACTGCTCCGGACATACTCCAACCGGCATTCCTGCTTTCTGTAAATTTGTTCCTGTCGCACCATCAAGCAGTACCGGGCCATTTTTTACCAGCTCTCTAAACGCTTCTCTTGTCATCTCTGCCAGTTCCTTTCTTTTCCATGTCATTTGTATTTTCTGTGATCTGCCGTCTATTCATCGGATCACTTCAGCAGTTCTCTGTTGTTTATACTTTTCTAAAGGATGGTACCACCCCCGGCAACATATTCTCCATCATACAATACAACTGCCTGACCCGGAGTTACCGCACGCACCGGCTCTAAAAATTCACAGTGTATCGTATCCTCCCCTGTTCTTGTTACCTTGCACATACTTCCACTGTGGGAATAACGTATTTTGGCTTTTAAAAGCATCTCATCTTTAATATCCGGAATTGACATAAAATTAATATGATCCGCATCCAGTTCATAGGTAAACACATCTTTATTCTCGCCAAGTACAACTTCATTCGTCTCCGGACGTATCTCTGTGACAAAAACCGGATGCCCAAATGCGATTCCGAGTCCTTTTCTCTGTCCGATCGTGTAATGTGTGATTCCTTTATGTTTTCCAACCACAGTTCCGTCTGTCAGGACAAAATTTCCCGGAGGCGGTACCTGACCTTTGCATTCCCTGTCAATAAAACCGGCATAGTCGTTGTCAGAGACAAAGCAGATTTCCTGGCTGTCTTTTTTATGTGCAACCATAAGACCGATATTCTCGGCGATCTTACGGATCTCATCTTTATGATAGGTACCAACCGGCATCAGTGTATGTGATAGCTGCTCCTGCGTCAGATTATAAAGTGCGTAAGTCTGATCTTTTGCTGCCGTTACAGAATTTTTGATCGCATATCTTCCATTAGAAAGCTGTTCAATTCTCGCATAATGTCCGGTTGCAATGTAATCTGCACCAATTGCAAGACTCCTGTTTAACAGTGCTTCCCATTTTACATAACGGTTGCAGGCAATACACGGATTCGGCGTTCTGCCCTTTAAATATTCCGCGGTAAAATAATCCATAACATTTTTCTTAAATTCCTGTTTAAAATTCATAACATAATACGGGATTCCCAGACGGTCTGCCACTCTTCTCGCATCATCTACCGCAGAAAGGCCACAGCATCCGCCACTCTCCTCCTGCACAAATTCATCCTCATCCTGCCAGATCTGCATGGTCACACCAATGACGTCATATCCCTGTTCTTTTAAAAGGTATGCTGCCACGGAGGAATCCACACCACCGGACATGCCGACTACTACTTTCTTTGCTGCCATTTTATTCTCCATTTCATCTATCTCAAATTTTACATATAATCCTTATTCCTGCACACTACCTATTATTTGACCATACATCGCACCATTGTGCAATATTTTTTTCCGGCACGCTTATTATTTTTTTGCAAAATTTATGAGAAACCCAATCTGAGTTTCTCATAAATAGCCGTTTCTGCACAGACCAGCTTTCTTTCCGTCCATGCCAAACCAATATAATCATTACCGTCTGCTTTTCACATTTTATAACAGTAATGTAATTTCATCATCCCATTCTACGATCAGATCTTAGAATTATAAAGCTCACCTGTTCTGTAATTATAAGTATAAGAACCTGATTTCTGATAAGTATTCGCCTTTGCTGCCTCACTCTTTGCATAAGATTCTGCACGTGATGCCTGACGTTTTACTTCTGTCCCGTAATAACTGTTGTCTGCAAACATTGTCTTAACTTTGCCCATATCAGCTTTCTTAAACTTCTCTTCATCGATCGTAAGTTTATTATCTGCTCCAATGGAAATACCGATATCGGAAAGTGACCTGCGGTTTGCCTCTGTCACACTCACCATGCTTGCACCAGCTCTTAAAATACTTTTTGTATTCGAATCGCCGACTTCATCAAGCAGGCTGTTATAGCTGTCGGTAAAGTCTTTCACAGCTTTATAAATCGCATCCGTATCATATCCGGTTGTCTTATTTCCATCCTTATCTGTCTTTGTCACTTCTTTAAATAAGGATTTATCTCCCGTCTCCTGAAGTGCTGCAACGGATTTTTCCACATTCTTCGCATCACTCTCGATTGCTGCAAGTGTCTTAGTGTCATCTTTGGATGTTGATGTTGAAGAAGATGTTGTATCACCAGAGCCGCTGACCTGCCCGCCTTTTCCATAGTAGGCATCTAACAGTTTAAAATAGCTGCCGGATTTGATCGTTGCCCAGTCACTGTAATTAATTCCAAGTATATCACTTCCTGACATACTGCTGGAAAATAATGAATTCTTAGATGACGTGGTATTTAATCCAGAGAACAAAACTCCCATTGAATATGAATTATAACCGGAAATCGTTGCCATATATCTCACTCCTTTGAAATAATACAATAGATTACCAAAAACTTCCCTGTTGTTTCTTATATCGTCATTTTAGGCTGTTTTCTTTACATTTTCAAGTATTTTACACATTCAAAATAATCATTTCGTGCGTATGGTTAACCTCACCAATTTTTTTGTATTTTTCCCTGTTTTTTTGTTTTAAATCACTAAAAAAATTGTTAATTTATTATTCATACTTTGTTCATATATGATTGATATACTAAATACAGTTAAAAAATACTTAGACAACTTGTTATAATATACTTGATAAATTTTTTTCATAATAGCCCAGGCGCCGAAAGGTGTCTGGGCACTCCTCATTTATAGAGAAAATAACCAGAATGTACGCTATACGAACATTCTGGTTATTTAAAAATCGATGTACCAGACACCGAATCAGATATTCTCAATCTGCCAGTCGATCGGCGCGATCCCATTTGCTTTTAAGAAATCATTTGCCTGACTGAAATGTCTGCATCCAAAGAATCCTCTGTATGCTGAAAGCGGACTCGGATGCGGTGCCTTTAAGATCAGATGCTTCGGATTCGTGAGCATCGGGATCTTGCTCTGTGCGGGTCTGCCCCACAGCATATATACGATCGGACGATCCTGGGCATTGACAGCCTGAATGATCGCATCGGTAAACTGCTCCCATCCTCTTCCCTGATGGGAATTAGCCTGATGCGCGCGAACCGTCAGCACCGTATTCAAAAGAAGCACTCCCTGATCCGCCCATTTTTTTAAATATCCGTTGTTCGGTATATAACAGCCTAAATCATCCTGCAGTTCTTTATAAATATTCTGCAATGATGGTGGAATCTCCTTCTGTGATGGCAGTACTGAAAAGCTCAGACCATGTGCCTGATTCTCATTGTGATACGGATCTTGTCCTAAGATCAATACTTTTACTTCACTAAGCGGTGTAAAATGCAGCGCATTGAAGATATCATCTGCCGGCGGATAAATGACCGCCCTGCTGTATTCTTCTTTTACAAATTGAAATAATTCCCTGTAATATGGCTTTTTAAACTCTCCCTGAATTGCCGGAAGCCAGTCATTTGTGATCATTGCCATGATAAATTCTCTTTTCTTTATTTTTATCTTCTTACAGAAACACCACGCTCTGCCAGATAATCTTTCAGATCGCGGATTTCAAGTTCTTTATAATGGAATAAAGACGCTGCAAGTGCTGCATCTGCTTTTCCTTCCGTCAATGCATCATAAAAATGTTCTTTCGTACCCGCTCCACCGGAAGCAATTACAGGAATGGATACATTTTCCGCAATGGTGCGCGTCAGTTCAAGATCATAACCTGCCTTTGTTCCATCACAATCCATGCTCGTCAGAAGAATTTCCCCCGCACCGAGTCTGTCTGCTTTCATTGCCCACTCTACTGCATCAATGCCAACATCGATACGTCCGCCATTTTTATAGATATTCCATCCCGAACCATCAGCTCTTTTTCTGGCATCGATCGCCACAACCACACACTGACTGCCAAACTTATCTGCAGCCTCACTGATAAGTTCCGGGCGGTTGATCGCAGATGAATTGATGGATATCTTATCGGCTCCCTCGCGGAGTAAGGCTTTAAAATCATCCACAGTACGGATACCCCCGCCGACAGTAAATGGTATAAATACCTTTTCTGCCACCTTGCGCACCATATCCACAACTGTCTCCCTTGCATCTGAAGTTGCAGTAATATCAAGAAATACCAGTTCATCTGCGCCTGCTTTATCATAAGCTGCTGCTATCTCCACCGGATCTCCGGCATCTCTTAAATTTACGAAATTAACACCCTTTACCACACGTCCGTTATTCACATCCAGACACGGAATAATTCGCTTTGTAAACATTTTTATCCTCCCGTCTTAAATCCCGGCAAAATTTTCTAGTATCTTAAGTCCGACTGTACTGCTTTTTTCCGGGTGGAACTGACATGCAAAGATATTGTCCTGTTCCACAGAAGCGTGAATATGTGTGCCATATTCCGTAGTTGCCTTTACGATCATATCATCCTTTGCTTTCATATAATAAGAATGAACAAAATAAACATACGGATGTTCCGGCAGCCCTGCAAATAATCTTCCATTATTCTGAAAATCCAGTGAATTCCATCCGATATGCGGTATTTTTAATCCTTCTGTATCCGGTATCCGTAAGATCTGTCCGTCTAACAAATGCAGTCCTTCCACTCCGCTGCTTTCCTCACTGCCTTCAAATAAAAGCTGCAGTCCAAGACAGATTCCAAGAAATGGCTTTTTCTCTTCTGCCACTTCACGAATTACTTTGTCCAGCTCATATTTTTTTAACTGATCCATCGCCTCGCCGAAAGAACCAACCCCCGGTAATATTACCTTGTCTGCCTGACGGATCTCATGAAAATCCCTTGTTACCACGCAATCCTGATGTAAAAAATCAAGTGCTTTCTGTACGCTCTTTAAATTACCTGCATCATAGTCTATGATCGCTATCATTTTTATTCCTCACTAAGTCCTGCATCATCCAGTATCCGGTAAATCTCTTTTGAATATGCAGTCCGGTCTTTCATGCCATACACTTCAAGTGCTCTTTGGGCATCGATCTTAAATGCTTCCAATGCCTCCTCTGCTTTTGCCTGTATGTCTGAAATCTCTCTGTCACATCCAAGTTCTTTGGCATCACTGCTGTATTCATCACATCTTCCGATCGTACTGATCAGCGAATCTAACGCCATATCATAAATTTTCTGATTCATCAGATTCTGATATGCTCTGTACTGCCCTGCCGTGTATGCAAGAATACGGTATTTTCTGTATGTATCCTGATCTTTCTCCTTTACCTCAAGACCAGATACATCCTGAAATGCCTGCTCATAATTGCCCTTTGCATATGCATCTTCCGCATTTGAAAAACTGCTGGAATAACCCACTAAATTAGTTGCTAATACTACAAGAACAAGGAATGAAAATACCATCACAAAGATCAGAATTACCGGTACCTTCGGGAGTGGAGGTGTCAGATCCGGCTCCTTTGGTGGCTTCGGTTTCTTTTCTTTCTTTGGCTTTTTCGGTTTCTTCTCTTTCTTTGGCTTCTTCTCTTTTTTCTTTTTTTCTTTTTTCTTCTTTTTATCTTCTTCCGGATCTGATTTTTCTTCTTCCTTCGGCGCGTCCGATATACCTGGAATATCTCCAAGTTCCTGTAATATCTGCATATTCGGATCTGACAGATCAATGTCGCCTGCATTTTCTTCTGTTATCACTTCTTTTCCGGACGATGCAGGATCACCTTCCTCATCCTCATCATCTTCCCCAAAAAGAATACGTGATAATTTTTTCAGGAAACTTTCTTTTTTCGGCTTGTCTTCCCTGTCATTTGGCATGACATCTGACATGCTGTCCGAAGTATTTTCACTTTCTCCTGCTCCATCATCTCCAAATATATCCGCTTCACCAAGATCTCCAAAATCGTCTAGTCCATCACTGGCTGCATCCTCCATGCCTAAAGCATCACTTTCGCCTTTGTCTGTGTAATCCGTCATCTGTGCACCTTCTGTCACGTCAGCGCTTTCCTCCGATATATCATCCGATATTCCAAAATCTCCAAGTCCGTCTAGATCACCCAGTCCGCCTAGATTCTCCGGTGCTTTCGTATTCTCCTGCTGCCCGCTTTCTTCTTTTTCATCCGTCTGCGGTTCTGATGTCTGTGCAGGTTCTTCCTTTTTCATGATATCATCAATTCCTGGAATATCTCCAAGCGTATCCATCATGAAATCATCTTCTTTATTATTCTGACCTGTTCCATCTACAATCTGATCTAAACTGTTAAAGAAATCATCTTTTGTTTCCGCTTCTGGTGCAGACTTCTCATTTGCCAATTCCTTTTCAAATTGTTCTAAAAAATTATCTTCCGCCTCTTTGGAAAGTAAATCATTTTCCATCTCATTCATAATATCATCCTCTGTCCGCATCGTTTTACTCCCGGTTTCTTTCTCTGCATCCATATCTTTTTCTGATAAGGAATTTAACAGTCCATCCAGATAATCCTCTGTCCCGCTCATCCGACACCTCCGTCAAGCCTATAACTTAATTTGGGGATGTGACAATATATCACATCCCCTTCTTCGCTTCAACCTAATCAATGCTTTTATCAATTAAATTATCAATAGCCTCTACAAGATTGCCGATTTCAGGTTTTGTCAACTGGGCATCTGCCCCTAACTGTTTACCTTTAATTCTCATTTCTTCATTAACTAAAGATGAGAAAATAATAAGCGGTATCTTCTTCATATTATCGTTCGTCTTAACAAGTTTGGTCAGTCTGTGTCCATCCATCATCGGCATCTCGATATCAGTGATAATACAATGAACCTTATCACGTACATTACCCGCCTTTTCAAATTCGGTCAGCTTATCCCATGCCTCCTGGCCATTCATTGTCACGATCAGATTGGTGTATCCTGCCTTCTTCAGACAGTCTGTGATCAGACGGCTAAGAAGTGGCGAATCCTCAGCGATCAGGATCGGTGAATCACAGCGCTCACGGCTTGCCATATTATCAACATCTGATACCTTAAGACCTGTCTCCGGACTGATATCAGATACGATTTTCTCAAAGTCAAGGATGATGATCAGCTTGTCATCCATCTTGATCACTCCTGTGGATGCACTGTTATCCTCTGTATTGATCGTCGAATCCGGCTTGATAATAGACTCCCATGATACACGGTGAATGCCAATTACAGCATCTACATGAAACGCAATATTTAATTTGTTGAAGTTTGTGATGATAAAAAGTCCCTTGCCATCTCCACTCTCTGCCATCCCCAGACATCTTTTCAGATTAACAACGGTAATCATTGTATCACGTGGCATGAAAATACCTTCCACACTTGGATGAGAATTTGGTACCGGTGTTACCGGCTGATACGTCAATATCTCTCTGATCTTTGCAACATTGATTCCATAATGATTATTTCCTAATGTAAATTCCAGGACTTCCAGCTCATTCGTTCCTGACTCTAAAAGTATATTTGTATCCATTCCTGTCTCTCCTCCCGCGTATCATTTGCTACGCAATTCATTGCTTTTGCCATTGCATAAATATTAATGTCATTATAACACATTACTAATATCATTACAAAGTAATTTGATAATTTGTTTCACTGATATTTACATACAGATCCAGACTTTCAATACTTGTCACACTGTCCGGTACCTGAAACAGCAACACGGTATTTTCTGTCGCACCAGCCGGAATTGTTTCCTGATACAATGCAAAATCAGATGGAAGTATGGTATTTTCCTCATCTGCTTTTTCCTGACCATTGACCATGACAGAAAACTTCGGTGTCTTTGCAAAATTGTCGATCGCTATTTCATCTGTTCCGGAATTTGTAATATCAATACTGACAATAACAAATACTTTTCCTTTCTCTGCATCCAGCGAATAGTATCCGCCTTCCATATAATCCGCCGCAATCTCGGCTCCGGCATATGCTATGGTCAGGTTTTCTTCGCCAAACAGTTCATCAAGAGTGGAAGACTCTGCTGCAGCCTGCTCTGTTCCATCTTCTGCAATCTGTTCACCTGCAGACGCATTACCGGATGCATCCAGTGTAATTCTGTTCTCTGTTTCTGTCTCCTGTGGTTCATCCGTAGATTCCGTCTCCTGCTCATCATGACTCACATTTGCAAGACCTTCCGGCTGGCTCGTATTAAACTTCGCCACAGCGTGTGCCGAATAATCCACAATCACGCCTTCTTCATCTTCTGTTAAACTGTATGGCTGTTCTCCACATCCTCCAAGCAGCAATGTTGTTACTGCTGCCACTGCCGTTAATCTCATTCCTGTTCTTTTCATGGTATTCCTCTCATGATATCTGTAAATAATAGAATATACTCTATCCATATGTTAGCATTTTTGGTATCATTTATCAACTGAAAAAATTTCCATTATTTGTCTCTAATTCAAACCAGAATTCTACTCCGTCTTCGTGATTGATCACACCACACTTCTGATGGAATGAATCCATGATCGCCTGAACAATAGAAAGACCTATACCGCTGCCGCCGTATTCTCTGGTTCTTGCTTTATCCACCTTATAAAATTTGATCCAGATATTATCCACATCTTCTTCCGGTATCGGCTTTCCGGTGTTGAAAACACTGACGCGGACTTTATCATCTTTCTTTACACAGCGGATATCAATTCTTTTTTCACCCTCTGCATGATGAATCGCATTGCTTAAATAGTTGGTCACTACTTCTTCCACCTTAAATTCATCCGCCCAGGCAAATAACGGTTCCTGCTGCGAAAAGTTTAATGTGATCTCATTCTGATTTAAAAGGATCGCAGACGCATTGATCACTCCCTGTATCAGTTCCGTCAGATCAAACCTTTCCATGGTAATGACCTCATTACCAAATTCAAGCTGGTTTAAAGTCAGCAGTTTTTTGACCATTTTATTCATCTTGTCTGCTTCGTCCATGATGACTTCACAATAAAAGTCCCTGCTCTCCGCATCATCATTAATACATTCTTTCAGTCCTTCTGCGTATCCCTGTATCAGTGCAAGCGGTGTTTTTAACTCGTGTGAAACATTTGATAAAAATTCTTTCCGCATTTCATCGATCTGTGTTTTTTTATCGATATCAATCTGTAATTGATTGTTTGCACTCTTTAGTTCAGAAATCGTGTGCTCTAACGTAGTTGACATGACATTCATGTATTCGCCAAGCTCGTCCACTTCATTGTGATATCTGCTCCCAGGCTGATATTTTGCTTCAAAATCAAGTTCCGTCATCCGCTTCGATATATCCGTCAGACGTAAAAGCGGCGTTGTTATGCCTCTCGAAACGAAAACAATGACGACCGCACTGATGATCGCAGCAATGACACCTACCCATGCTAAAAATGTATTAGAGAGACTGACACTCTCACGGATACTCTCAAGTGCTGTCCGCATCAGGATCAGATTCCCATTGGAAAGTGTCCCGTAAAGCACCAGATACTCTGAATCCAATCTGGCATCTGTCTGTTTCTGTATAATATAATTGTCAGACTGCATCAATACCGTCACTTCATTCTGCTTCTCCCCAAAAATAATGTTCATAAATTCCAACATCATTTTCTGTGTATCATTCACGGACGACCGTACAATGGTCCGGTCAGAGCTTATGATCATGACAGTGATATTTCCATTTGCACAGAGATTATCAAATGTCACATCAAAAGAGCTGTCATCTAGTGATCCGTTCTCACTCGCTTCATTGATCGTCTCAAATCCGGACAGCAGTGTATTTTGTTTATTGACCACATAATACGGCTCCAAAAAAACGGTATTAATAAACCAGCATAAAAGAAGTGTTCCTGTAACCAGACAGATACTGATCAGTATCAACTGATGTGTCAGTGAACCAAAATATTTTCTTTTCCGATCTTTCATCAATTTTTTCATCATTTATCACTGCCGTTTTCTTCTGCTTCAAATTTGTACCCCATACCCCAGATGGTTTTGATATAGTCACCTTTTTCTCCGATCTTGGCACGCAGTTTTTTAACGTGTGTATCGATGGTTCTTGCATCTCCAAAGTAATCGTAATTCCAGACATGATTGAGAATTTTCTCTCTGGAGAGTGCAATGCCCTCATTTTCCATAAAATAAGTAAGCAGTTCAAATTCCTTGAAACTCAGTTCAATCTGTTTTCCATCCACTGTGACCGTATGTGCTGTCTGATCGATCACGATTCCTCCGATGGAAAGAAGTTTTCCCTCCTCAGGTGCTTTTCCACTTCTTCTTAAGATCGCACCGACACGTGCGACAAGAATCTTCGGAGAAAACGGTTTCGAGATATATTCATCAACACCAAGTTCAAATCCGGTGAGCTCGTCCTCTTCATCACCCTTTGCTGTCAGCATGATGATCGGCACTTTTGACGTTTCCCTGATTTCCCTGCATACGTCCCAGCCATTCATTTTTGGCATCATCACATCCAATATGATCAGTGCAATATTTTTTTCCTGATAAAAAATATCCAGTGCTGCCTCACCGTCTCCTGCCTCTAATACCTCATAATCTTCCCTGACTAAAAAGTCACGGACCAGCTTTCTCATTCTGCTCTCATCATCCACAACCAATATCTTTATCTTTTCCATACTTAATGCTCCATTCCTGCCATTTTTCACATTACAATTTAACAGATAATTATGAAATAAATGTGATAACTTCTATGGTTCTTCCACCATCTGTTCACGTTCATTCAAGGCAGCTTCCCGCTCATCAAGTTCCTGCTCCCATTCCGCATATTTATCGATCAGTTTATTCTCATAATTTAAAATTGTAGGGTTGTCACTCGTCGATGCAATGATAAACATGCCGATTATACTGATTGCAAGAATCACAGATATAAATAATGTAATCTCATACTTTTTGCGGTACCCATCTGCTTTTCCCTGTTTTTTCTTTTCATCTGACTGATGTTTTGCAGAAATCCTTAATTTCTTTTTGAGACTCTCCTCTAACATCGGATGTGTCACATAGATTGGAAGGATATCCGCATTATTGATTGCAGGATTCTGGATCAGGTATTCCTGAAGTTCTTTTAAATAGGTATATCCAACCGCTGTTTCAAACAATTCCTGCTTTACCATTTTAGTGTAGATTTCAAGTACTGTTTCCGGATGATGCATATCTGCACGTTCTTCCACATAATGGATTCCCTGCGCTTCCTTTTTTGCCTGCTCTGCTTCCGCTTCATCTGTAAATACAAAACCATTTATTTTTACTGTTTTCTTATTGGACATGATCATTCCTCTTATTATCTGACTAATTTGATACCATCATCATTATAAAAAAATGTGAAAAGAAATGCAATGCGTTATTGTATTGTAATTTCTATATAGTATAATCGGCTTATGAGATCACTTTTGGAGGGTATTTATGAACAAAAATAATTTTGCACCGCTGCCGCCTATGGGGTGGAACAGCTATGATTACTATGACACTACGGTAACAGAAGATGCCGTAAAAGCAAATGCAGACTATATGGCTGCACATTTAAAAGATTTCGGTTGGGAATATATCGTTGTCGACATCGAATGGTATGCGATCGGTGCCGGTTCCATGCGTGATCAGTTCCAGTACATTCCGTTTGCCGACGTTGCAATGGACGAATTTTCCAGATTACAGCCTGATCCGGATCGATTTCCATCTTCCGCTGACGGCACCGGATTTACCCATCTTGCAGACTATATCCACAGTCTCGGTTTAAAGTTGGGAATCCACATCATGCGAGGAATTCCCAGAACTGCCGCACATAATCACAGTAAGATCAAAGGCAGCAATGTGACTGCTGATATGGTTGCCAATCCTTCCTCCATCTGCGGATGGAACCCGGATATGTATGGAGTACGTGACACAGCGGCAGGACAGGCTTACTATAATTCCCTGATGGAACTTTACGCTTCCTGGGGTGTCGATTTTATCAAATGTGATGATATCTGCAACACCAATATTTATCCGGCAAACCCATATTCTGCACGCCACGAGATAGAAATGCTGCATAAGGCGATCACACGCTGTGGAAGACCTATCGTTTTATCCCTGTCTCCGGGTCCTGCACTGATCGAACATGCATGGCATTATGAAACTTACGCAAACATGTGGCGTATCACTGATGATTTCTGGGATAAATGGGATCTGTTAAAAGATATGTTCCATCGCTGTGAACTCTGGCAGAACCATGTTTCAAAGGGATGCTATCCGGACTGTGACATGCTGCCGCTCGGCTGGCTTGGAAAAGGCTTCGGACACGAATGGTACACTAATTTTACACCGGATGAACAGCATACCATGTTAACACTCTGGTGTCTTTTCGGCTCTCCTTTAATGCTTGGCTGTGAACTGACAAAATTAGACGATGCCACGCTTGCACTTTTGACCAACCGCGATATACTTTCCATGCTGACACCGGACTGTAAACCTCATCAGATATGTCTTGACGATGAAAAAGCCATCTGGTGCGCACATAATGCAGTTACAGGCGAACATTTTATTGCTTTCTTTAATCTCTCAGATGAAACACAGACAATCCATTGTGAGATTGAAACTCTCCGTGTCGGTGATGAATTATGCATCCATGAAAATGCCAGTCTGACAGAACTCTGGAGCAAAGAAAAAACATCCGTATCCGGCAGTGCGATCTCTGTCACCCCGCCAGCACACGGATGTCTGGTATTTCGTGTAGAAAACTGATCTTTGTCTTTGATGCTGTAAAATAAGTCTCTGATAAGCCAAAAGATTTATTCTTCCGGCATCCAGACGCGCATCTGATTTTCTCCCCGGTTCGCCCATGCATAATAAGGAATTGCGGTCAGCATTACGTCTGTCCGCTTTGGGCGTTCCTCGGAGTAAAGCGCATCACTGCTCTCCATCCGGTATCCCGGCAGATGGATCAGCACATTTCCCGCTAATACACCTTCTTTGCAAAGTTCCGTCTCAGCTTTGATCTCTCTTGGTATACGAAGTGCCTGAATGCACTCACCATTGTCTGCACCTTCAAAGCAGTAAACGACCGGTCCCCTCATCAACGCGACACAGCCCTCATCTTCACGCACATTCGTATTTGCATAAATTTTTCGTACCGGAAGATCAAATGTAAGTGCAACCACATCATTTTCTCCCCAGTTTCTCTTCAGATAAAGATAACCATCTTTCACAAAAGACATGTCATCTGTTTTTTCTCCGTTTACTGTCACAGCAAGTGTGTCCGGACGAATATGGGATGGGATATGAATTGCAAGTTCAAACGCCTTTTCTTTTTTTGCTTTTACCTGATAGGATACCTTTCCTTCCCACGGATAACTGCTTTCTACCGTAATCACCGCTTTATCAAAATCCGCGGTCTGTCCCAGAAACAGATGTGAATAGAGCGTCGTTTCACTCTCACTCCATGCATAAGTTCCCAGTGAAGTTACAAGACGTACCAGGTTCGGCGGACAGCATGCACATGCATACCAGCCCGGACGGGTCGGCAATACATGTTTATAACCAAAGATCGTGCCGGATGTTCCCGGATTTACCTCAAGCGGATTCACATAGAAAAACTGTTTTCCATCCAACTGGATACCGCTGATGGTTCCATTGTAAAATTCCCGTTCCATGATATCGGCATAAATTCCAAGGGGTTTTATTTCCAACATTCTCTTTGCAAAAAAGATCATTCCTATCGACGCGCAGGTCTCCGCATATGCCATATCGTTTGGCAGGTCATAATCAATCGTAAAAGCCTCGCCTTCAACCGTAGAACCGATGCCGCCGGTGATATACATTCTTTTCTTTACGATATTATCCCATAAAGTCTGGCATGCCTCATAAAGTCTCTCATCTTTATCTTCCCCGGCAAGGTCAGCCATTGCCGTATACATATAAACAGCACGGACACTGTGTCCGACTGCCTCTTTCTGCTCATAAATCGTAGCGTGCGTCTGCGTGTATCTCTGATCTAACGGTTCTAAGCTATACTGTCCCCAATGCTGCCAGCCTCTTTTTTTCTTTTCCTCATAAAAATAATCCGGATTTTTTCCTCGTTCTTCCAGAAAATACCGTGCCATCTTTTTGTATTTTTCTTTTCCGGTTGCACGGTATAGTTTCATCAGTCCGATCTCCACTTCCTGATGTCCCGGTATTCCCGGCTCTTTGTCCTCTCCAAATCTGGAAATGATATGGTCAGCAAGACGCTCCACCACATGAAGCAGTTTTTCTTTTCCGGTTGTCTGATAGTATGCGACACCAGCCTCCATCATATGTCCGGCACAGTACAGTTCATGGCACTCCTGCAAATTCTGCCAGCGGTGTTCCGGTTCTTTTACAATAAAAAAGGTATCAAGATAGCCATCCGGCTGCTGTGCCTTTTCGATGACGTCAATGATCTCATCCGCACGCGCTTCCAACTCATTGTCCGGCTTTACCGCAAGCGAATAGGCGACACCCTCTAACCATTTTGCGACGTCACTGTCCTGAAAGACCATACCGTAAAATTCTCCTTCGCTTAAACCTGCGGCAATACGAAAGTTTTCAATGGCATGGCTTTTTTCCACTCCCGGCACTTCATCATTTAATACTTTCTCCTGAAATGGAATGACGGTGTCTGTCATGCGGTGCTGCATGGCAGACCAGAATGGGTCGTGGATTTTTATCTGGTTGATGTTGATTTCACGAATATTTTTTGACATGATTTCTCCTTTAGTTTGTGGCTCCCGCTTTGTGCTTTACCACCTAACCCTTATACTCAAAATTAGGTATCTCTCCCCATCTCTCTTTAAAGTAATGCGCCGCCATTTTCGGTCTGCGCTCTCTCGTAAACAGTCCCTTTTTATTACCATCAACTCTCATGCATCCCTGCACGGTCGCAAAGTCCGCAAAGTTCCAGACATGCTCCCCGATAAAGAACTTCCTCTTATCGAACTGTGCATTTTGTCTCTTATAAAATTCCACCTGAAATTCCTCCGAGAACATCTCGGGCACACACTCATGGATACCGGCTACGGCATCAGCGCCGTACTCGGTGATCATGACCGGTTTATTCTGGGATTCCCAGAAGTCGAGTTCAAGATTTAATCCATAGCAGGCAGCGTCAAGATCTCCGGACAGGTTGTACCATCCATAGTAACGGTTAATGCAGACGACATCCATGCTTCTTGTGACAATATCTTTTTCATAGTTGTTCTGACAGCAGACTAAAGTAACTGGACGGTCAGAAGGGTCTGTCTCATGTGCCAGCTCATAGAGTGAATGCCAATACTCGTATGCTGACTCCGGAAAATTCTCCGTATCCGGTTCATTTCCAAGTGACCACATGACAACGCATGGATGGTTTTTGTCACGCGCGATCATGTCCTTAATGACCTGTTCATGGTGTTCACGGATAGGAAATGTCTCATAAGGATTGATTCCTGCTCCGGCACCGATCCCGACTGCCGGAACCTCGTCGATGATCACGATTCCTTCACGGTCGCACAGGCGGTACATTTCTTCCGCATATGGATAATGGCTGGTACGGAAAGAATTTGCATGCAGCCAGTGAATCAAATTGACATCTTTAACATCCAGACAGACATCCATACCCCGTCCATGAAATGCCGAATCCTCATGTTTTCCAAACCCTTTGAAATAAAACGGTTTTCCATTGATCAGAAACGAAGTCCCCTCCACGCGCACCGTACGCACGCCAAACGGCTCCTCATAATAATCATCACCGAACGTGACTGCTGCCGTATACAGATACGGTGTTCCCGGATATGGCTCCCACAGTTTTGCATCCGGTATCACGATCTCCCCGGAAGTGCCTTTTGCCTGTGCCACTTCATTTCCATTGGCATCTAAGATCTGCAGTACAACTTCCTGTCCATCTGTATCTGAAGTCTTAACCTGATAATTCACAATGCCATCTGTTCCACGGATATCTGTCACAAGCGTTACATCTTTGATATACGCCTTCGGTGTCGTATAAATTCGGACCGGACGGTTGATCCCTGCATAATTAAAGAAATCAAAATTAGGAAGATTCTGTGGTTTTCTCCAGCGTTTTGCAGCTTCAACTCCCGGCACTCCTGCATTGTCTGCTCCCATAAATGAGGTTCCCTCCTCATTTCCAACCGGAAGTGTGCTGTGATTAATGCGGTTATCCACAGCAACGACCAGTTCTGCACTCTCCCCTGCACATAATTTGTCAGTGATATCCACTTCAAATGGAAGAAATCCTCCTTTATGCTGTGTGAGCAATACCCCATTCAGATAAATTTTTGCAAAATGTGTTACTGCGTCAAAGCGAAGCACCAGTCTCTGTCCCTTGTAATAAGAAGGCACTGTAATATTTCTCCGGTAATACGCATAACCGTAATGATTCCGGTAAGCAATATCATCTTTCTGATCATTGTAAGATGCCGGAACTGCGATTGGCTCCATCTTATCTGGAAGTGTTACCGAATCTTTCGGCTCCTCCGTTGTCCCAAGTGCAAAATCCCACACTCCGTTTAAATCAATGATCCCACGAATCTTATTTTCCTGTGGATATAACATGTTACCCCTCCATTTCTGCCTTAATTAATCTCTCATACTCTGCGTCACTTAATTCCAACACCCCGCCGTGTCTTTTTTTCGTCCTGCCAAGATCATATTTTTCTTTTTCCAAAATCGTGAAATCACCCGATGACAGATCTTCCGTGATCATCGGCAGATACCCTTTTCCCTCGGCAAACTGGTCTGCGATCACACACCAGCTCCTGCCCTCCGGCAAAAGATAGCCCTCCGGGCCTTCCACGCCTTTTAATTTTTCAAAAACCGGGCAGGAGATCCGCTTAAAATCCCCGCGGAGACTGTCTGACTCCTCTAAAATCAGCCTGCTGTCGGTCTCATCCTTTGAGATCCGGTAATATTTTCCGTTACTCCTTAAAATCGTGGTATCGATCACATCCCGTTCACGTTCCATATACAAAAATGTATCCGAAAATGTGACAAAATCCTTTGTATAAGCGGCATAGATGCGGTGTTTTGCAGTCTCTTCCCCATCACATTTTACTTTGGATGCAAAAAAGACTAAAAATGCCTGTTCTTCCTCGTCAAACACAGCCTCCGGCGCCCAGACACAGCCAGCCTCACGGATGCCGACTGTATGGGCGCGCTCCTTTTCCCAGTGCACAAGGTCTTCTGATTCCCAGATGATGATATCCCTGCTGCCGCACTCCTGCGCTGCCTGCCAGCCCTCACCCTTTTCGATTCGAAGATCGGTTGCGATCAGATAATAACGTCCATTCAGCGGATTTTTTACCGGAAACGGATCGCGCACGCCGCACTCGCCGATATGCGAATACAGTACCGGTTTTCCATCGTTTAGATCCGTCCAGTGCAGTCCGTCCCGGCTCACGGAAAAATAGATCTGCTCGCCGTCCTTCTGTTCCCCGGTAAAGTGTACAAATAAATATCCTGCCATACCCTGCTCCATTCATATTACTTGGTTTTTATTTTCGTGGACACTCAGCCAATATCCGGCTCATCCTTCAACACGATCGTATCGCGGGTCTTTCCCTCCGTCTCAAATACGATGATCTCGTTTTCCCCCTTTTTCAGCAGTGGTGCCGGGATATAGAGTCTTTTCTGCGGTCCGATCTCCCAGAATCTTCCGATATTAAATCCGTTTACAAAGACACAGCCCTTTCCCCATCCCTCAAAATCCAGGAATGTGTCTGCTGTCTCGTCGATATCCACCGTAAAACGGTAAAATCCCGGCAGCCCTTCTTTGTATTCTTTGGAAAAGTCAACTTTTTCGATATTGTCGAGCGGCAGCGTGTACTGTTTCCAGTGGTTGTGCATATGTCCGTTGACCTGCACACACTGACCAATGCCTTTTCTCTGGTGTTCCATGCGCGGTCCGAAATTGACACGCCCCATATTTTCCATCAGGATATCAAAATCTGCTCCCCTTTCAAACGTGACATCCAGCTCTTTTTCTTTTAAAAGTTCTAAATCATAAAGTGTTGTGACCGGTTTTTGATCCACAAAAATATTGGCACGGTCGTTTGCCTCCCACAGGCGGAGTTTTTCGAGTTTCTCCTCCGTATCTAATGTGGAATGATATAAAATATAGCCGTAATTCTGCCCCAGTTTTTCCATGCTCTGCGGAAAACTGCTCTCCACCGGAGCACTGAGGTCATCCAGCACCGAAAACAGGCTTACCTTTTCTTTTGCCTGCAGTGTTCCATATGCCTTCCTTTTGATCTCAGTCGTAAATGTGACTTCCGGTATCTCTCTGTATTTTGCAATGACGTCGCGGTATCTGCGGTATTTTTCCGTGATCTGTCCATCTTCCGTCAATAGCGCATCATAGTCATACGATGTCACATCCGGGGTCAGCTCATCATAGTAGTTCGAGCCATTCATAAATCCAAAATTCGTACCGCCCTCAAACATATAAATATTGACATGACCGAGTTCTAACATTTTGTCGAGGTCCTTGACGCTCTCCTCCAGATTGCCTGTCATATGACCGCCATTTCCCCAGTGATCGAACCAGCCTACCCAGAACTCCGTGCACATTAATGGCCCGCCGTCCGTATATTTTTTCAGGACTTCAAAACGCTCCTCTGTCTTAGATCCAAAATTTCCGGTCGGCAGCGCGCCTTCTAAATGACCTCCGTTTAAGTTTTCTTCAAACGGTCCGTCCGAGGTGACAAGCGGGACAACGACACCGCCTTTTTGCATTTTATCTTTCATTGCAAGCAGATATTCCCTGTCGTTTGCATAATATCCGTATTCATTTTCGACCTGCATCAAAATGACCGGTCCGCCGTAATTGATCTGATACGGCACGATTTTTTTCAATAATACATCATAGTAATCCTGCACATGTTTTAAAAACGGCGGATAGGAAACGCGCAGTTTCATTCCATCTTCCGCTAACAGCCATGCCGGCAGTCCGCCAAATTCCCACTCCGCACAAATGTACGGCGACGGTCTTAAGATCACATATAACCCTAAATCCTGCGCAGTTTTTATAAAACGTTCTATGTCAAGCATGCCCTCAAAGTGGAATTCCCCTTTTTTCGGTTCATGCATGTTCCACGGGATATACGTCTCCACCGTATTGCATCCCATTGCCTTTAATTTTTCAAGTCTGTCCTTCCAGTACTCCGGAACGATTCTGAAATAATGAATTGCGCCCGATATGATCTGAAACGGTTTTCCATCCAGATAAAAATTGTCTTTGATCTCAAAATTTCCCATGTCATCTCTCCTCTTTTTCCAAAATGTTCCTTTTGTATCAGTTCCTTCCTATAACAAAAGGTGTTGATCCCCTATTTCTTAGAATCAACACCTTCTGTTCAATAGCGGCACATCATGCCTTTATTGTATACCTATTTGTATAATGCATCAAACTGTTCCTGCAGTGCTGCGGTTACTTCTTCAATACCAGCCTGTTTTAATGCTGCCTGCATCTCTGCAACGATCTCCTCTGCAGTTCCCTGATATTTACCATAAGAGATCTGTTTTGTATAGTTGGTATATACTTCGTTGATGTTATCGATCTTAGACTGGATATCATCAACTTCCGGTACAAACTGTCCATACGGATAATCGATCTTTAAGGAATCATACTCGCTGTAAAGTTTGTCAATTGCATCCCAGTTTCTTGTAGCGTCCCTGATTTCAAGATCGTCGTTACGTCCCCACCACCAGTTGGTCATACCGTTGATGTTGTCTGTGTCTGAGTTGTATCCCTCCGGAGTTGTGCGGAGTCCCTCATCGTTGATCTCGTAAGATACGCCTTCAATACCATAGCAGAGTAATCTGTAGCATTCTTCGTCATTTCTTAATAAATCATATACCATCAGTGCTCTTTCCGGGTTCTTGCTTGCTGCGGAAACTGCCATTGCACCGTGTGTGATGGAAAGTGCTACCACGTTTCCGGTCTCTTCTCCGAAGTAGAAGAAGCCTGACTCTGCATCCGGATCATCCTGGTAAATGGTATTTGCCGGAGTTGCACTGCACAGATCTGTCCAGGTCTGTGTGTGGTGCTGCTCTGCTGCAACACGTCCGATACGGTAATCATCACGGTTTGAGGAAGCGGTATTGTTTAATACGTCTGTCTTCCATACACCGATGTTATCCCATTCTTTCATTAATTTTGCATACTCGACCATCATATCTGTGTCTGTGTATGCAGGTGTTGTGATCGTGTAAAGGTCATCTTTTGTACCGCCCCATAATGCGCCGGAGCAGATACCGTCGATTGCAACAAAATTGCTGTGGGAGGTGATCCAGCCGTTTGCCATCTGTGCATACTGTGTACCGTCAGAATCCCATGGAATGATATCCGGGTAAGCTTCTTTTACATATTTAAAGTAAGTTGTAAGATCTTCCCAGCTCTTGACACCATCTGTCAGTCCTGCTTCTTTTGCCCAGTCAAGACGATAGATAAATCCATGATTGGTCCACTGTGCGTAATTATCCTCCGGGATCAGATAGATCGAGCCGTTATATTTACACAGATCCCAGTGATCCTGGCTTACGCTCTCCCATGTCTTTGGTGCGTAGGTCTTTAACATATCCTCGGAAAGCTCTAAGAATGCTCCGTTCTTTGCGTTTGGCCAGGCATCGAGCCAGTCAGATGCAGTTCCGACAAGGTCGACAGAACCATCCATCTGTGCCAGTGTCAGGTTGTAGTTGGAGAGATAATCGGTCCATCCGATGTAATAAATCTCAAGTTCTGCATTTACTTTTTCGGTCAGGATCGCATTCAGTTTTTCTAACATCTCATCAAGACGCTCTGCTTTCTGTCCATCCGGTTTATCACCGGTCACCATATAAGTGATCACTACATGTTCGGATGTGTCAATGTCACCACTACTTGTCGTTCCCCCTGCTTCCGTAGTGGATGCACTGTTTTCCGATTTTGCTGCATTTCCTGTTGTGGAAGAATTGCTTCCTCCGCCACAGGCTGTGGCGCCAAGTAACATTGTACCTGCGAGTAACATTGCCCCAAGTCTCTTAAATCTTTTCTTCATACCATACCCTCCATATGATTTATTTTTGCAGCAGATCTGTCTTTCCCTAAGACAAATCTGCTTTTATTATGACTCTGCCCCATGCAGAGTGATAATCGTATCGATCAGCCTTTTACGGCTCCAACGGTAATACCGCTGATGAAATATTTCTGAACGAATGGATACAGGAAAATGATCGGTCCGGTTGCAAGGATCGCATTTGCCATCTTGATTCCCTCGGTCGGGATATCTGCTAACGATACATACTGTCCTGCAACGGAGTTTTTGAGCTGATCCATTTTATTTACAACTTCATATAATGTATACTGTAACGGTTTTACATCCACTTTCGAGCTTAAGAAAAGTGATGACTGATACCATTCATTCCAGTATCCCAGTGCAAGGAATAATCCGATCGTCGCAAGTGCCGGTTTTAACATCGGAAGGATCAGTGAAACAAAGATCTTCATATCCCCCGCGCCGTCGATCTTGCCGGACTCTGTGATCTCATGCGGGATCGCCTTCACAAAGTTTTTCATCATGATGATCAGCCACGGTGACATCATAAGCGGTAATAAAACTGCAAAATAGCTGTCCTTTAAGTGGTAAGTCTGTGTCATCAGAAGATAGTACGGTGCAAGTCCTGCGGAAAACAGGCTTGTAAAATATATGTAGAAAGAAATTCCGTTGCGGAACGGGAAATCTTTTCTCTGTAATGCGTAGCCTGTCATTGCTATGATCGTCAGTCCGATCGCTGTACCGACCACCGTCAGGATGATCGTGAGCAGATAAGATTTCCAGATACCACCGCTCTTGCAGACCATCTCATAAGCCGCCAGTGTAAACTGTTTCGGAATCAGCTGTACACCTTCTGCACGGATCACTTCTTCTGCCGTAAACGAGCTGCCAAGGATCAAAAGGAACGGGAATACACACGCAACTGCATAGATCGTGATCACTACATATCCAAATCCCCGTACAATCTTATCAGAAGCTCCAAGTTTTACTTTATTGCTGTTATTTTTCTTCATAGTCGACCTCCATAGATATTAAAACAGGGAATAATCCGGTTCAATTTTCTTAACAATATAGTTCACGACCATAACGATCACAAAACCAACGACTGACTGATACAGACCGACTGCCGACGCTGTCGAGAAGTTAAAATCCGTCATCGTAGCCCTGTAAACAAACGTCTCAATAATATCTGTCGTGTCATATAATAAGGAGTTCGTACCAATGATATTGTAGAACAATCCGAAATTACCTTTTACGATGCCGCCCAATGCAAACAGTAACAGGATGATCACGGTAGGTTTTAAACTCGGGAGCAATATGTAACGGATCCTCTGAAATGCATTTGCTCCATCGACCTTGGATGCCTCTATCATCTCTGCGTCAATTCCGCAGATGGATGCGAAATATACAACGGAGTTGTAACCTGTCTGCTGCCACAGATAAATGATAACCAGCAGTACCGGCCATACATGCGGATCGCTGTAAGGTCCCCATTTTTCCATTCCAAGTTTGGTGAGGATTTCATTTACAAATCCGGTATCATAGTTTAACAGGTTGAATACCAGCACTCCGACCAATACCTGTGAAATGAAATATGGAAGAAACATCATCGTCTGTGATACTTTCTTGAACCATTTACATCTCATTTCATTTAAAAGGATCGCTACCACGACCGCAAGTAAATTTCCAAGAAGGATAAATGCCAGATTATATAAAATTGTATTTTTCGTCAGTGATAAAATTTTTCCTGATTCCCAGAGGAACTCAAAATTCTGTAACCCTACAAATTTGCTTCCAAAAATACCATCGCGGTAATTGTATTTAACAAACGCAACATAGATTCCTGGCAATGGCATATAGTTAAATGCAAAGAAAAAAATCATTGCCGGGACACACATCAGTGTCAGTACACGGTACTTCCAGAGTTTCTGCCAGAAGTTTAGTTTTTTGCCAACCTGTTTTGCAACACCGTTCTCCTTTTTCATATATTTTCCCCTCTCCAATGTTTTCTTGAAACCGGTTTCAAAACCTTGTAAAAACAAAGCACTTATATTTTTCACAAAACTGTCTGCCATCTTCCATAAGGTGTAATATTTTTTGATCTTAAGTGTCAGAAACGCCTTTATATCTTCTTTTTTGCATGTTTCCCGCACTTATCTTACACCTTTGCTGTGTAAACCCCATCCATGCAGCCGGCTTTTACACCAGTTGTGTATTTTATAGTGCTTTTTAATTTGAAACCCTTTTCATATTGTTATATTACAATACATATTATGAGTTGTCAACAGGTTATTTTACTTTTTGTACATATTTATTTCATATTTATTTTATTTTTCCGTCATTCTAACGGATTTTACCGTTTTAACTCCGCTACGGATTCTCTGATGATCAGAGTCGGTGTCACTTTCTGTACCTCCGGCACTTCTTTTCCGGCAATCTTATCTAATGCGGTGTCAACCAAAAGCTTTCCAAATGCTTCATAATCATAGGAAATACTGCTCAGCCTTGGTATGACGGTATCTACGATAAACGTATTATCAAAACTGATGAGGGAAATATCCTCCGG
The DNA here is from genome assembly GCF_041325975.1 of Roseburia sp. Lineage (NCBI taxonomy): Bacteria > Bacillati > Bacillota > Clostridia > Lachnospirales > Lachnospiraceae > Roseburia > Roseburia sp. The sequence goes on from NZ_JBGLEJ010000004.1 coordinate 299,291, forward strand.
GATCCTAAGTCCATGCTCTTTGATGGAACGCATCACACCCACTGCACTGTAGTCGTTGATCGCGATCACCGCCGTGGGAAGTGTCTTATTTCCCTGAAAGAGTGCCTCGAACCCCTGATAACCGCCCTCAATCGAATAATTGGAATTGATCACATAGCGCTCACGGTAGGTCAGACCGTTCTTTCGCAGCAGACTTCGGTAGCGGATGCGCTTATCGTAAGTGGATTTCATCTCCTCGACTCCGCCGATCAGTGCGATTCTTCTATGTCCTAAACCGATCAGACATTCCATGCTCTGGTTCATGCCCTCCGCCTCGTCGATCGTGACCTGGCAGCACTCACCGCCCTCCACCTTTCCTGTTGTGATGACCGGGATGGATTCAGCGACACGGTTGATCAGATCTGCGTATTCCGGCTCCGTGACAAGGCTGTCTGATTTTCCCCCGATAATGATGATTGCATCCATACGCATGTCAAACATTTTCTGAATATATTCTACCTCGAGATCCGAATTGCTTAATGTTCCGCAGATCATTGGCACATACCCGCGCGCAATGATCTCCTTCTCACAGTTTTCCACCATGGATGAATAATATGGATTGACCAGATCTGCAGCAAGCACACCGATGACGTTCGTTTTCGTCTTGATCAGTCCCTGCGCAAGCGCGTTTGGCCTGTAATCATATTTGCGGATCACTGCTTCCACACGCGCTCTCTTTTCCTCGCTCACCCTCGCATTTTTTGTCATGACTCTCGACACTGTTGCCGGTGAAACTCCCGCTTCCTGTGCAATTTTATAAATATTTAACTCACTGCCCATCGGCCATCCCCCTTAAAAAGTCATATTTGAAAACGTTTTCAAGTTAATTTTATCGGGATTTTGCAGGTTTGTCAATATAGGGTCAGATTCTTTTTTTCGTCCATTTTCGTGAGCGGAAACGGATGAAAAAGATACTTCCGCGGAACATCTCATCGAGCATGAACGCGATCCAGCATCCTGCCAGCCCCATCCTAAGGCGTATCCCAAGCAGATATGCAAACAAAATGCTGACGCCCCAGCAGGAAATCACGGCGATGACCATCGGAAAGAACACATCCCCCGCTCCCCGGAGCGAATTGTCCTCGACATGGTTGAATGCACGCCCGATTTCCACAAAAATATCGATAAAAAAGATCACGCCCGTCATCCCGATGATCTCCTCACTCTGCGTAAACAAATGCATCAATGGTCTATGGCAGAGAAAGATCAGAACCGAAAGCACGATATTTAAGCTGACCGCGATTTTTAACACCTGCTGGTTCAGCCGATATGCCTTTTCATACTCCTTTGCCCCCGTCATCCATCCCATCAGGATCGCCGTGGAAAGTCCAAGTGACATTCCGGTCACATAGACATAAAACACGATGGATGAAACATAGATCTTTGCGGTGAGCGCCGCTGTTCCAAGCACTGCTAAGATCGATGTTGACACGATCTGTGAAAAGGAATACGACAGGGAACTGATCCCTCCCGGCAGTCCGATCTTTAAGATTCCACCCACGCAGGATAATGTCTTTAAATTTTTCGATGCAAAATCAAGATGCAGTCCGCAATGGAACAGAAACCAGACGCCAAGTAAAAGCGCCGTCCCATGGCTTGCCACGTTTGCCATTGCGATACCTTCCACGCCCTCCGGCACAATTTTCACCGGCTGGAAAATCACAACGTAATTTAACACTGCATTCACGATATTCATAAACAAAGATACCGTCACTGCAAGTTTCGGTTTTCCATAACTGCGCAGTACCGCGGAGATAGCAGAAATAATGCCCTGCAGTACGGAAAAGCCGATACAGATGCGAAAATATACCACCGCCATCTCATACACCGATGTTTCTAACTGCATCGGACGCATGACTGCACCTGCAAAAAATGCCAGTATCGTTCCTAAGATCAGGCTGATTGCACCTCCGCACACGATGGAGGTAAACGCTGCATCCGACGCCCTTTTTTCATCTCCCGCCCCTAGTCTGTGGCTGATGACGACCGATGCGCCGCCGCTGAATACCGCATAAAACGTGTACAAAAATCCGATCACCTGGTTTGCCGCACCGACTGCCGCGACCGCATCATCCGCATAGTGCCCAAGCATCAGCGTATTGACCGTACCGGTCATATTCATCAAAAGCTGTTCAATAAACAACGGGATAAACAGTCCCTTCAGCGTCAGCGTTCCCTCTGCCGTGGTAACGCTGGTGCAGTCTGCATCAATCCATTTCCACTTCAAGATGCATTCCTCCTTTTTCTGCTATGCAGTTCTTTTGTGCTATGCTGTCTGTCTCTGAAATTTCTACACGGATCTTTCCCTTTTTTATTCTTCTCACATAGATCATGAGCCTTCCGTCCTTTGTCTTTCTCGCATTTTCCGCATATGGAGTCACATCCGACAGATCCCCGTTCTCGATCCCTGCTAACATGCCTGCCCCGCTCACAGCCATACGCAGTTTTTTATCATCCCAGACAACCTTCTGTCCGTTTTGATCCACAAGTGTGAGCGCGATCTGATAGAGATATCCGTTTTTCTGTGTCTCTTGGAAAGGAATCTCCTCCGGCTGATAGACCTCTGCTTTGATGCCAGCAGCGTTCTGCGTGGTAAGCAGTCTCTCCTGTTCTATGATATTTCCGTTTTCATCATAACCGCTTGCCTCAAGGATCCCTGCCTCCCAGAGTACCTCAAAACGATATGCACCGTCGTCGTTGTAGCCGATCTGTCTGCCAGCCTCTTTTCCATTGATAAAAACAGCTGTCTCCGGCAGATTTGAGTAACACATCACAATGACTTTTTCTCCGGCTTTATAATTCCAGTTTTCCTGACACGGAATCCACTCGGCAGACTCCTCACTCCACAGTCTTGTGGCAAGGTAAAGCTGAGGTTCTTCACACCACAACGATTTTCTGCGGTAATATCTTGCCTTTTCAAATCCGGCGCAGTCCAAAATTCCGGCTCCCGATCCATGAATCGGCCAGCCATGTGCCTCCCCTAAATAATCGATCCCTGTCCACAAAAACTGTCCGCTGATATAGTCGTTTGATTTTACCGCATCCCATGCCTCATAGCTGTGTCCGTTTTCACTCCCTAAAAACGGGATGTGTGGGAAATCTCTGTGGTCGGCTTCGTAATACTGCTCCTTATAGTTGTAGCCTGCCACATCCAGATGCTCTAATATGCCAAGTTTTGCAGACAGCTCCGGGTAGGCAAGCGCCATGGTGACCGGACGGCTCTTATCTTCACTCTTTACAATACGGGAAAGTTCTTCGGCGATCGGAAGCAGTCTTCGCATGTCCGGTTTTGCCGGATCATACTGCCGTTCTGCCGCCGGTTTATTCGCGTCGTTATTTCCAGTCATCTCCATAAAACTCGGATGACAGTACGGATCGTTCGGATAGTCGATTTCATTTCCGATGCTCCACAAAATGATGGACGGATGATTGCGGTCACGCCTTACCATGGCGCGCAGATCCTTTTCGTGCCATTCCGGGAAATCTTCAAAATAACCCTGGTGTTTCGGTGGATAGACATTGTGTCCCGTGGACCATTTGTTTTTTGCATTTTCCCACTCGTCAAACGCCTCATCCATCACAAGAAATCCCATCGTATCGCACAGCTCATACAGTTCCGGCATATGCGGGTTGTGGCTGCACCGGATCGCATTACAGCCACATCCCTTTAATTTTGCAAGCCGTCTGTGCCATACTTCCTTTGTCACCGCGGCGCCGAGACAGCCGGCGTCATGATGCACACAGACACCTTTGATCTTCATCGGCACACCGTTTAAGAAAAATCCCCGGTCCGCGTCAAATTCTGCCACACGGATCCCGACCTTCTGTGTGTCTGCAAGATAAGATATTTTCTTTCCATCCTCATCCGTTGTCTCATACCAGGTTTCCATCCCATAGAGATCCGGGTGCTCCGGCGACCAGCACTTCGGATCACGGATGGTGCCATGCATGCTGCAGGATACCGTATTTCCTGCCGGGATCTGTACCTGTTCTTTCCACTCTGCCACAGGTGTTCCCAGCGGATCAGACAGTTTTGTGCAGACCACACATGTTTTCTGCTCCTTCGTCTGGTTGCATATCTCGTGGCGGATACTGACTGCCGCCTGCACTTCCGGAAACTCTTTCCCATCAGCCACAAGTTTCTCTGTCACAAACGTCACGCCATATTCTGCCGGATGCACCTGTTCTTCCACCACAAGAGTGACTTTCCGCGTGATCCCGCTTCCCGTGTACCATCTCGAATCCGCAATGTCCGTGTGCGTCACTTTCACACTGACCACATTTTCCTGCTCCCCAAAATGTGCGATCCCAGAGATATCATAGGAAAATCCGGTGTAACCATACGGGTGTTTTCCCTGATAATAACTGTTGACCCACACCTGGCTGTTTTTATACACACTGTCAAATACCAGACGGATCGATTTCCCCTGATATTCCTCTGGCAGATAAAAATGCAGCCGGTACCAGCCGATCCCGCCCGTGAGATATCCGGTGCCGCTGGAATATTGTTTTGAAAAAGGATAAGCCACTGCCCAGTCATGCGGCAGCATGACACGCTCAAATGCACGATCGTCATATCCCTGATACCATGCCTCCTCACATTCTCCAAAATGAAACTTCCATCCCTCACTTAATAACAGTTCTGTTTTATTCATAATCATAAAAAATACCTCCATTTTTACTACGGTCTATGTTTTCTTTTAAACACATCATAGTAAAAAACAGAGGTATGATACAATGGAGAATAGTGACACTTTTTGTCTTTTAGCGACTTTTCATGATTTATTTTTTGACAGAGAATCTGCGTAGGCGCGCGGTGACATCCCGACATTGCGCTTAAACACTTTGCTGAAATAATATTCATCCGGGTAGCCGACCTCCTGGCCGATCACCCCGGTATGCATCGTCGTCTGCGCGATCAGACGCTTGGCATGTTCCATGCGGACTGCCGTCAGATACTGGAAAATGGTCTGTCCTGTCACGCGCTTAAAGATGCGGTTCATGTAATCAAAATTGCCGTCAAACTCCTCCTCTAACCGCTCCCCCGAAATGTCTGCCGCATAAGACGCATTCAGCCATTCCTGTATTTTCTGGACTTTATAATAGCTTTCCGGGAACCCGCCTGCAGTCCTTTCGCGTTCCGCTGTCGCAAAACAGCGCGCGATCTCGATCAACGCCTCCTGTATCCGGCAGGCACAGAGGATCTTATGATTCTCAAACGTGCTGTAATCCTCCGCGATCGCCTGCTTGATCAGCTCATCAATGTGGATCTGGTCGGTGACTTTTTTGATATGCCAGTATTTCGGCAGCCAGATCTTGCTCTCATCATAACTTCCATAAGGCTCACACGGCTCCTTTGCCATCGCCTTTCTCCGGCGTTCAAACTGCTGCCTGGCGACTTCCTCTTCTTTTGCATCGACCAGTTCCATCTCCCCATGCATGAAATGTACATAATAATAATTGCAGGTCGTCGCCTTTGTTCCCTCATGCGTGCGATCCTTATCCAGCAGACAGACATCCCCCGGCTTTAAGATCAGAGGCTTTCCGTCCTCAAGCAGATGCATCTCCCCGTGCCGGATAAAATATAAGATCTGTTCTCCCGCCCTGCGTTTCCGGTGGACATAAGGCGGTCTTATCTCTGTCTCATCCACAAAATTTACCTTCGGGAGCATCTGTGCATTTATCCTGTAAAATTCCATCTCTTCCCCTTTACCAGTAGATCTGCCAGTCTTTCTGCAGCCTCGTCAGCGCCTCCATGTAAAAATAATCGCCCCAGCTATTGCACTCATCCACACCGCACGGATTGCAGGTATTATACGGCGAACGGTTCGAATATGTGCTGTGCAGTACGATCCCGTTGGATTTTTCAAAATCTTTTACCGCATAGTTCCGGTATACAGAACCAATAAATTTTTCCGCAAGATCCCGGTAAAATGCCGCCTCCTCATCATATAAGTATTTTGCCATCTCAAGCATTCCGCACGCTGCAATGGAGGCGGAGGAAGAATCCCTCGGCTGTGCATCACCATCCGAAAACTCCAGATCCCAGTACGGTACGAGATCTTTCGGCAGATGCTCTATATAATATTTACTGACACCACGGAAAATATATTTGTATTCCTCTCTTTTTGTATAGCGGTATGCGAGTGCCGTTCCGTAAATTCCCCACGCCTGGCCTCTCGCCCAGGCAGAACCGTCCCGGTAGCCCTGACAGGTTGCCCCGTGATCCGGATTTCCAGTTACCGGATCAAAGAAAAATGTATGCCAGGTCGAAAAGTCCGGGCGGATCACATTTTCAAGTGTGGTATGTACATGCCGGTCAGCGATCTGACGGTAACTCTCATCTCCCGTTTCCTGTGACGCCCAGTAAAGCAGCGGTACGTTGAGCAGACAGTCTATGATCAGCCTGTAATTTTCCGGCTCTCCCATAGCGCCCCACGCCTGGATAAATTCTCCCTTTTCCTGAAAACGGCTCTTTAACTGGTCTGCCGCAAGGAGCGCCGCTCTTTTTCCCGTCCCGGAACCGGTCAGCTTATAACCTGCGACACAGGATGGTGTATACAAAAATCCCATATCATGATGATCCACACAGATCTTCTGCTCGATCCGGTGCAGGAAATCCTGCATCTGGATCTCTGCCGCCTTTAACAGAACGTCCCCCCCGCCATATTCATAGGCAAGCCAGATCTCCCCCGTCCAGAATCCCGTCGTCCACTCCACGTTGTCGATTGGACGGTAAAATCCATTTTCACTGTATGCATTCTGAAATTTTGTCGTAAATTCCGGCAGAACACGCTTTACCTGCATGCAGGCAGATGCCAGCGCATCCTCGCGCTCCTCTTTTGTAATCGGCATAACGCCTTTTAAATTATTCTTTGTCTTCTCTGATAACTGCATATTCTTCCCCCATTTTCTTTTCAACAATGATTTTTTTCCCTTTCACCGGTACACAGAGCCGAAACTCCCTGATTTTCTCCGGGATGTGCGGTGTCCAGTAATATCCATCCTTCTCTGCCGCATCGATATGTACCCCCGCGATCTCCTCGATCAAAATCGGGACCGGTGCAGATGCCCAGGGGTGGCACAGGCTGGTATTCCATTTCTGGTCTTTCCCCCATGCCTCAAAACAGGTCGTTGCACCCTCGCGCAGCATGTTGACCCATCCGTGTTCCCCCTCATTGATCAGCAGCTCATACACCGTATCGTACTGTCCGCGTTCTGCGAACACACGCAGTACAAAATAACTCAGCATCACGCCGCAGGAAAATCCCTTCTGTTCCATAAATGTCAGTATTTTCTGTTCATCCGCTTTGGGAAGTAAATGAAAGTACATCGCATAAACATTCGAATGCAGTGCCGCGTGGCTGCTTGTCTCGCTGTCCGCTAAAATTCCTGTCTTTTCCCGGTAAAAAGCGTTCCGGTATGCTTTTTTAATTTCTTTCGTCTGATACGGCATTTCCCTTCCACAGATCTCTGCCAGCGTATTCTGTGTCTCCATCGCCCCGATGTAGAGTGCATTGATCACATTATGGCAGCCTGGTGCCACCACAGGTCTCGTCAGTGGAAAATCATATCCATCCCGCAGATTTTCCGGCCAGTCCACAAGATTCCATTTGTCAGCGACCTGCTCTAACAGACCGTCCTCCCTCGCATACTGCGAAAAATGTTTTAAAATCCCATCTGCGATTCCATAATAACGGTCCACCGTCTCTTTCTCCCCGGTAAAACGATAATACAGCAAAAGGAGCTGCGAATACAACAATGAAAAATCTGCAATCTCCTGCATCAGGCCGCCCGGCGCAACCGCAAGCAGTCCCGGACAGACCCTCGCTGTCTGTGCAAACTGATCGATGCATTTTAACAGCATATCCGTCTTTCCGGTCAAAAGTACCTGCGCGTGCGCCGTCACGACCGCATCCCCTAAGTACTGACCTTTTTCCCTCGTCGGGCAGTCCACATAATTCTCCTGTGTTCCAAGACGCACTGCATTTTTGCAGATTTGAAAAATATTTTCTAATGTTTTCTCCTCTGTCTTTAACTCACAAAGTGATTCATCCATCGGATAATGCCTTACCAGAAAACGGATATCCGACAGTTTAACGCCCCCGTCCGGCACGATCTTAACATACCGGAATCCCTTGTAATCATACGGATCAAACTCACATCTGCCATCCGCCAGCGTCCAGATTTCTCTGTAACAGCAGTTGCACCGCATGTCATAGCGCACACTGCCCTTCCCGTCCAGTTCCTCCCCGTAAAACAACTTCACCTGATCGCCGTCTTTCCCCTCCGCGGTGAGCAGGATCATGCCTGTGATCTCCTCGCCCGCATCCAGAAGCATCGCACCATCGGGATCTTGTCTTATCACGGACGGTGTGATCTGATGTATGTGACCGTTATGATCTGCACACTTGTGCTCTAGCTTTGCCGATTCCAATGGCTGTACGGCATCAGAGTGCAGCTTTATCGGTTCTAGTGGATGCTCATTACCAGCGTGCAGCTTTATAGTCCCCAACTGATATTCCATGTAAGAGAGCATCTCCGTCGGCTGCTTCGTCAGCGTGTAATCTGCCCACACCGCCGGAACGGGTTTCTCCCAGCCGTCCGCATCAAACCCGATATTTTTCCACCCATACGGGTATTTCCGGCTGTCAAAATTTTCTAAAAACTGTGTCTCGTATCCGACTGTCTCTCCCTCATAACAGTCCGTTTTCAAAAAGCAAAAAGAAACCGGTATCTCATTTTCTTTTTCATCCCACAGCCCCGCCGCAAAGGCAAAACGCAGATCCCAGCTGTTCCACACACGGTTCACAAGTCCCTGATAATACAGATGGAGTGCCAGCACATGCTCCCCGGCAGCAAGTGTTCCAAGTTCCAAAACATTGTAATAATACTTCGTATGATATGCCGCGGCAGGTCCTTCCCCCATAAACGTTCCATCCAGATATGCCTTATAATGGTCATCGGCTGTGATCTTACAGAAAATCTTCTGTGCACGCTCTAAAGTAAAATACCCGCGCACAAACACATGGACATTCTGAAATTCTGCCGTTTTCCTGCCTTCAACAGACGGCTGTACCTGTTCCTTATGAAACAGATTAAGAGGCACAGCATCAGCAAACTCCGGTATGGTGAGCCATCTGGCATCCCATGACTCATTTTTCTTAACTTCCTCTCCCATATTTTCCCCCATAATATATTTTCCAATAAGTAAGCAAAAACAGGGCGCCATGCGACGCCCTGCCAGATTTTTACTTATTCTTCTGACACTTCTTCAACTTCAAGTCCCAGTTCTTCCAACTGTTTTTTATCCACGATACCAGGTGCCTGTGTCATCAGACAGGATGCATCTTTTACTTTCGGAAATGCAATGACATCACGGATAGAATCTGCGTGTACCATATGCATGACCAGACGGTCAAGTCCGTAAGCCAGTCCTGCGTGTGGCGGAACACCGTATTTGAATGCATCTAACAGGAATCCAAACTGCTCATGTGCGCGCTCTTTCGTAAAGCCGAGCACCTCAAACATCTTCTCCTGAATGTCATCCTGATGGATACGCACGGAACCACCGCCAAGCTCTGTACCGTTTAATACGATATCGTATGCTTTTGCACGGACACTGCCCGGATCAGAATCGATTTTATCCCAGTCCTCCTCCATCGGCATGGTGAACGGATGGTGCATTGCCATAAAACGGTTCTCCTCGTCAGACCACTCTAACAGCGGGAACTCTGTTACCCATAAGAAGTTGTACTGGTTTGGATCGAGCAGATCTAACTCTTTTGCAAGTTCGAGACGGAGTGCTCCAAGTACATTCCATACGATCTTGTTTTTGTCCGCTGCGAATAATAATAAGTCTCCCGGCTCTCCCTGCATTGCAGAAACAAGTGCCTTTAACTCGTCCTCTGTCATGAATTTTGCAAAGGAAGATTTGTATGTGCCATCCTCATTTACTGCGAGGTAAGCAAGTCCCTTTGCACCGTAACCTTTTGCAAATTCAACCAGTTTGTCGATCTTTTTACGCGGCATGCCAGCCTGTCCTTTTGCATTGATACCACGGACAGAACCGCCATTTTCAAGTGCACCGGTAAATACGGAAAATCCGCATCCCTCTACGACTTTGGATACATCACAAAGCTCCATGCCGAAACGTGTATCCGGTTTGTCAGAACCGAAACGATCCATTGCTTCCTGCCATGGCATTCTTGGCAGTGGAAGTGTCACATCCACACCGATTGCTTCTTTAAAGATATATTTGAGCAGTCTCTCGTTGACATCAAGTACATCCTCTACATCTACGAATGCAAGCTCCATATCTGCCTGTGTAAATTCAGGCTGACGGTCTGCACGCAGATCCTCATCACGGAAGCATCTTGCGATCTGGAAATAACGGTCATAGCCAGAGCACATTAAAAGCTGTTTGTAAAGCTGCGGTGACTGCGGCAGCGCATAAAAATGTCCCGGATGAACACGGCTTGGTACTAAATAATCTCTTGCACCTTCCGGTGTTGACTTACATAACATCGGAGTCTCGATCTCAAGAAATCCCTCTTTTGCCATAAAGTCACGCATCAGATAAGCTACTTTACTGCGGAGCATCAGGTTTTTCTGGATATCCGGTCTGCGCAGGTCTAAGTAACGGTATTTTAAACGGACTTCGTCTTTTGTCTGGCTGTTCTCCTCGATCTGGAATGGAGGTGTCTCTGCCTCAGATAAAATACGGATATCCGTTGCGATCACTTCGATATCACCGGTCTTTAACGCCTCGTTCACCGCTGCGGAACGTTTTTCCACTTTTCCGGTTACAGCGATCACGAACTCACTTCTTAAACGCTCTGCCTTCTCATATCCCTCTTTACCAACGCTCTCCTCGTTAAATACGAGCTGTAAGATACCCGAACGGTCTCTTAAGTCGATAAAGATCAGACTTCCTAAATTTCTTCTCTTCTGTACCCATCCCATGACGGTTACAGTCTCACCGATGTTCTGATTTGAAACCTCGGTACATCTATGGCTTCTGTGTAAGCCTTTCATTGATTCTGCCATTACTGCAATCCTCTTTCCTTTTTACGTATTAAAAAACTCAATGATCTCAAAGAGATCATTCACTCTGTCAATGAACTTTATTTATTGAAAAACTCAATGATCTCTTTATATCCCTCGGCATCTAATTTTTCCTTCTGGAATTTTTTATTCTTATTCATACGGACAACAAGCACCTGTTTGCCTGCAGCACGTTCTTCCTGTGCTTTTCCGATGATCTCGCCAAGTTTCTCTGCCGGGCATCCCTTTTCGATCAGGTACGCAACTTTCGGGCGCTGTGTCGGAACGGTAAATCCGCTCTCCATCAGAAGAAGGATGATACGCTCAAAACCGATGGAAAATCCACATGCCGGCACATCCTGTCCGGTAAATTTGCCAACCATCTTATCGTAACGTCCACCGCCTCCACAGGCTGCGCCAAGCTCCGGCATGGAGATCTCAAAAATGGTTCCGGTATAGTAGCTCATACCACGAACCAAAGTCGGATCAAATACCATTTTAAAGGAAGCCGCCTTTGCCCCCTCCACGGTATCGATGATCTCTAAAAGATTGCGCTCCACCTCAGGATCTAAATATCCCTCCAAGGTCTTTGCAAGGTATTTGATGCCGTTTTCTGCTTCCTCAACACCTTTAAAAAGTGCAAGATATTTCTCGATCGACTCTTTTGCATAGCCCTCTTTTTCGAGTTCCTCTGCCACACCGTCAAGCCCAATCTTGTCCATCTTATCTAAGATGATAAATACAGTGTCGAAATCTTCCTCTGCAAATCCACTGTATGCTGCCATCGCCTTTAAGATCCGGCGTTCATTGATGCGGATCTCGAAATTCTTAAATCCGAGTTTTCCGATTGTTGTAGTTGTTGCTAAGATCAGCTCAATCTCTGCAAGGTTCGTCGGCTCTCCGATAATATCGATGTCACACTGCATAAACTGACGATAACGTCCACGCTGTGGGCGGTCAGCTCTCCAAACATTTCCGATCTGAATCGCCTTAAACGGAGATGGAAGATCATTTGCATTATTCGAATAAAAACGAACTAACGGAACAGTCAGATCATAACGCATACCAAAATCAACTAAATCCGCTTCTTCTTTTGCTTCAGCGACCTTCAGCTTTTCACCACGCTTCATTACCTTAAAAATCAGTTTTTCATTTTCTCCACCCTGTTTATTGCTCAGGTTTGCAATATTTTCCATGCAAGGTGTCTCGATCGGTGTAAAACCGAAACTGCGGTAAGTCTCTTTGATGACTTGCTGCACATAATCCCGGATCTGCATCTCTTCCGGTAAAATATCTTTCATGCCGTTGACCGGCTTTTTACTTAATGCCATAAAATTTCCTCCATCTTATGCCTAATATCCTTTGCCTATTATACGTTTCACAGTTGTATACGTCAAGAACTGTCCTGTGTACAGTACAAAAAATCTTATTTTTATGTTACTTCAATGTCATTTCGTTAAGTTACAGGGTTAGCCCCTAACTGGTTGTCTAATCCAAATTTTTTCAAAAAAGTTACCAAAATTGAAGAGTTGTCAAAACAGTACCTGATGAACACCACTACTTTGAAATCCGTTTTCAAAGCAGTCTATGGAATGCCCATCGCTTCTTACATGAAAGAATACCGTATGAAGTTGGCATCGAATATGCTGTTGCAGGAAGATAAATCTATTTCGGAAATTGCCGCCGCTGTGGGATATAAAAGCCAAAGTAAATTTACATCGGCCTTCCGAGATATATTTCAGATATTACCTACTGCATATCAGGAACAAGTATCCTATACAAATGCACTTGCAAACGCTTGAAATTATAGGATTTAAGGAGTCTGTGAAGAAATCAAATACATAGCACTGTAAAATCAAAGTAAATATTTCGATCAACAGAACCTTTTATGACAACATCTCTTTCACACAAGTACTTCGATAATCACTTGGTGATATTTTATATCTTTCTTTAAATACTCGGTTAAACGTTCTCTGACTTTCAAATCCACTATCCAGACAAATATTTGTAATAGAATCACTCGTATTTTCCAAACGATGGCATGCATAGTTCAGCCTTGCATCGTTAAGATATTGATTAAAGTTTCTATGGAATGTCTTGGAAAAGAGTCTGGATAAAACATATTTGCTCACGCCCAGGTCTTTTGCCATCTCTTCCAACGAAAACTTCTTCTTGAAATTTGCTGATATATAGGAAACTGTCTGGTAAATAAGATCGTTGCTCCCCACACTGCTCTTTTCTACCAAATTTAATTTTCCTATGCAGCGTGCCAACACAATTTGAAGATATGCCTGTGTAACAGTAATATCCGACTGTTCTGTCTCTAAAATTGCATTTATAACCCTATATACCTCCGGTTCAACCTTTTCCGCTTTGATGATTGGGTATCCAGGAGCCATGGATTGCATGATATCTGCAAATTTGGCTATCGCAAATGGCGATGCAATCAGATAAGTCGCTTTATTTACACCGGGTGTCAGTACCTGATAGTGATGAATAACATCTGGAAATACAAAGCCTATATCTCCTTTTTCCATATGGTATAGTTCCTGTCCGACACCAAGTTCTAATGATCCACTTGTTACACAAACGATCTCCAGTGCATTATGAAGATGTGGTTCAATATGTTTTGACTTCCTATTTATTGCTATAATCTCCTCTTTTGTGTCAACATATTTTAACTGCATGAAATACTCCCCTTTGCAACATTTGTCTATATCTTCTTTCGATTTGGCAAGCAATCCTTTTACACCTATCTTATAATCAACTTGTAAATAAGGAAAGGAGGAATTGCAAATGAGCAACCTAAAAAAATATCTGAATGACCTTTTAGTATTCTACACTGAATATTTTGAGCATCCTTACCATGTATAAATACTAAAAGGACTATTTATAGAAAAAAGCACTGTCTCATCGAGCAACGACCAGACAACGCTTTTTCCTGCCAGATTCTAATTTATGTCTGATGCATCTGTTACTTCATCTGCAGCAATTCCTTTTTCTGCTTTCAGTTTTTTATTTGCATCTTCTACATTCATTCTTGAAAGTACAAACATAATCAATACATCTAAGATTAACGGAAGCCAAAGATACATAAACTGCATCATATCAAGTGCAGACTGCGGCTGAGTTGCATTTGTTCCGATATATCCACTGAACTCAAGTATCCATCCAACAACAGCGGTTCCAATACCTCCACCGATTTTTACGCCAAGAGAAGTACAAGAGTACATCGTTCCGTCAATTCTCTTTCCCTGTGTAAGATAAGTGTATTCAGAACAGGATGCGATAACTGCATTCATATCTCCCTGCCATGGTCCCTGACCTAAGGCTGCAAGAGCTGTAAATGCCATCATCAGCGGAACACTGCCCATATATCCTGCAACAACAACAAGTGCTCTACCGATGACTGCTAAGACATAACCTCTTAAGTTCAGTTTATACATACCTTTCCACTTACCAACTAATGTCGGTGTGAAAATCAGGGCAATGATCAGTGGAATATTTACTGCCCATGCAAATTGTCCAAACAAATTCTTATTTTTCAGTACCCATGTCATGTAATAAATGCCGGCTCCAATCATGGCACCATATAACTGCTGTAAAATATATGTTCCACAAATCATCATGTAATATTTGTTTTTAACAAGAAGCTTGAATGCCTGTACCATTCCGTACTTTTCATTATCATCCTTTACTTTTCCTTCGTTAAGTTCTTCCTCAGGAAGTTCCTTAACAGAAATTGCTGAAATCGTATTTACGACAAGACCAATGATTGCATAGATAATAGCAACCGTTCTCCATGCTGCAGCATCTCCACCACATTTATCTACAAATCCAACTGTAATTGCCTGAATCAGAAGACTTGTCGAAAACGCAAAAATAAAACGGTAAGATCCCATCTGCACACGCTCTTTGCTGTTCTTTGTAATCAGTGACGTAAGTGCTGAATAAGCAATATTGTTTGCTGTATAAAACACACCATTTAACAGTGTGTAAGAGATAAAGAACCATGCATATTTAGCCGTTGTTCCCAAGCTGACTGGTACTGCAAAACAGCAGACCAGCGTAATGGCACAACCAATATATCCGTATAGCATCCAGGGTTTCGCTTTTCCCATTTTACTGTGTGTTTTGTCAATCATTGATCCAAAAAATATATCCGTAAAACCATCAAATAGTTTTGATACGGCAATCAGGGTACCTACGACACCTGCAGCAAGTCCTACTGAGTCCGTCAAATAGACCATCATAAAAGATGTCAGGAACGCATAGACTACATTACCTGCAATATCGCCTGATCCATATCCAATTTTGTTATACCATTTCAAATACTTTTTTTCTTCCATCGAATTTCTTTGCTCCTCATCTTCATCGCACTTAGAATCTCAATATGGCTAACCGTATGATATCCAATTCTGTTTTTTTCTCTGATTTTGTCTGATTGCTCTGTATATCCGGACTTTACATTACAATCAGACTCTCTTTCCTTGTTTACGGGTTACATGAAACTTTATTATCCCTTTACATACGGTATCAGTGTAAACTGGAACCGGAATAATACATCATCAAATCGGTACTGATCCAATACAACTGGACCACAACTATTAGAACCAATGCCATTTAATGCGTAGTCAACACAGAATACTACACTATCTGATTCTATTAATTCATAATTATGCGTTTTCTTCTCAAGTTCTTCCTGTGTATAATAAGAAACATTGAATGAAAATGCCTTTTCTGCGGATGCCACAATTCCATATCGGCTGTTGTTAAGCTCTACATATTCACAATCATAATGGCTTCCATTTTCCTGTGGACGGATATAGCCCTCATGTAAATCCCCTACATCTGCCCGGTACAAACCGTGGCTCGCAGCCTGATGTTTATCACAATAACTTTCCTGTGGTCCCATTCCAAAGTATCTTACAGCTGAAAGTTTTTTATCCAGGAACATCCTCACACCAAATCTCGGAAGATCCGGGAATTCATCGTCTTTTGTTACTGCAATATCTGCATCAATCTTTCCAGCAGCTTCTATTTTCCATGTAATCGTCACATCAAGAATCTTCTGTACTGTCTCTGCCACAACGGAAGCATGGCTTGTAATCTTCACACCATGTTTTCCCTGCACAACCTCTGTCGTATAGGCTCTTGTGTAAGCCTTATCATAGTGGGCTTTCTTCCATTCAGACTTGATGTACATATCGTTATCTGTTGGAGCTCTCCAAATATTTAATTCCATCGGATGGTTCAAGTATTCCCTCCCTGCGAATTTCATCTCTGTAAAGAGTGCAGTACGTTTGTCTATGGTATAAGCAAATTCACGCCCCTTGATATGAATCTGTGTATCATTTTCATTTACCTGTAATTCAGAGTCCACTACTGTTTTTGGTATCCATTTCTCTGCAAGTTTACATTTTGTATCCTCTTTACTTACCTCAATTTCATCAAATCCAAGAATATGGTCTTCATCCAACAGTGGCAATTCTTTTTTCAGATGGTAAATAAGTTTTAAATAACATTTCCCATTCTCTGGAACATTGATCTTCAGGTTTGTTTTTCCTTCCCCGTGTGGTGCCACAGAAAACTCCGGAAGTATGCCTTTGCTGATCACAAGACCATCCTGGGTCAGCTCATAACTAATCTTCACATAATCTTTCAAGTCATCAAAATCCATGTAGTTATGAAGCACCAGTTCTCCGCTTTCTTTGTTATAGGAAATAACTCTTGCCGGGCGATAAACATTCTTGTATTCCAAAAGTCCTGTATGTACCGTTCTGTCCGGATATACTAATCCATCCATACAGAAGTTGCCATCATGAATTTCTTCGCCATGGTCGCCCCCATAAGCATATATAGTCTTTCCATTCTCAGCAGTTCCATGAGCAATCGCATGGTCACACCATTCCCAGACAAAGCCGCCGCACATTTTATCATTATCCTGAATCATCTGGAAGTAATCTTCAAAATCTCCAGGTCCGTTTCCCATGCTGTGACAGTACTCTACCAAAAGGAAGGGTTTGCTTCCATCTTTATCCAGATATTCCTGAATTTCGGAAAGCGCTGGGTACATCCGGCTGTACACATCCAGATTGCTGTAATCATATGTTTCATCATAATTACGGTATCTTGCACTCTCATATTGTGTGATACGGTCTGGATCAAAATTCTTTGTCCATTCCAGTGCTTTTTCAAAGTTGCAACCATAAGCACTCTCATTTCCCATTGACCACATGACAATACAGAAACGGTTTTTGTCACGTTCCACCATGAGTTTTACGCGATCAACGATTGCCTCTTCCCATACCGGATCATCTGCAATCTTCTCATTCCATCGTTTGAACCGATTGTAATCAGTGTCTTCTTTTCTGTAGATCATAAATGAACCATGAGCTTCAATATCTGCTTCATCTATTACCATGAATCCATACTTGTCACACATTTCATAGAAAAATGGTGCGTTCGGATAGTGGCTGGAACGGATCGCATTAAAATTATGCTGCTTCATTAACGTAAGATCGGTTGTAATCTGTTCCGTATTGATTGTAAATCCAGTAACCGGATCAGAATCATGTCGATTGACACCACGGAATTTAATCTTCTGTCCATTTAAATAAATAACCTGGTCTTTAATCTCTATCTTTCTTAATGCAATGTGATCTACAATTACTTCATTCTCTGTTTCCAGAATCAGTTTATATAGATATGGATTTTCTGTATTCCAAAGTTCCGGACTTGCGATTTCTAATACAGCTTTCCCTTCTTCAGCAATACTTCCTAGTGCTACAACTGCTCCATTTCTATCTTCAATCGAAATTTTTACATTTAACGGAGAGTAGAATTTCATTTCAATTTCTACTTTCGCAAGCATATCCTCAATTCTTGTTTTAATATGATAATCACTGATTGCCTGTTTTGGGCGTTTCAAAATGTACACATCCCGGAAAATACCACTCATACGGAATTTGTCCTGATCTTCCAAATAGGAACCATCACACCACTTCATTACCAACACTGCCACCGTATTCGTTCCATCCTGAAGTACATCGGTAACATCAAACTCACTGGTCATATGCGAAACCTGGCTGTATCCTATGTAAGAGCCATTGATCCATACGTAAAAGCAACTGTCTACTCCTTCAAAGTTCAAAAAAGATTTTGGCGCTTTCTCATCTCTACTGTACTCAAAAGTATGTACATAGACTCCACACGGAATGTCCTGTGGCACATATGGTGGATCAAACGGAAATGGATACCGGATGTTTGTATACTGGTGTGTATCATATCCAGCCATCTGCCATACACTTGGAACCTGAATCTCATCAAAATTTTCTGTATCATAATTCTTCTCAAAGAAAGAATCCTGAATGTCATAGATGCTGTTAAAATACTGGAATTTCCAAGTTCCATTCAATAACTGCATACGATCTGACTCTTCTCTGTGTTCCACCAAGTTATCCATTCTTCTGGATGCCGGAATATAATAGGCTCTGGCTGGCATTGTGTTTTCGTGCAGTACGCTTAGATTTTCATAATAACGTGGTACGATCATAAATAGCTCTCCTCCAATACATATACTTTTTTGTTCTTTGTTTTCCTAAAGCAAACCTTATACTTTACTTTTTGTTTACGTTCCTTAGTTATGCTGTATATAGCTTATCCTAATTCGCAAAATATGTCTATGAATTGGATTAGACAAAATATGCACTAAATGATACAATGATAAAAAGTACGAAAAGAGGTGCCCTCCTATGTATTTGAACACCGGTTATTGGAACCACTCACATATGGATTTCAAAGACAAAAGTCGTCCGCTGATTGTCGGTAGCTGTGGTACTTACCGTCTTTCCAGACATCCCAAACTTCCGACCTACCGTCCAAGGGGTCGTCTGGATTATCAGATTATATATATCACTGCTGGTTGTGGGCATTTTCATTTTGATAATGTAAATAATGAAACGATTGTTCCAGCCGGCAACATTGTACTGTACAGACCGAAAGAACTCCAAAAATATGAATATTACGGAGAAGATAAGACAGAAGTATACTGGATTCACTTCACAGGAAGCAATGTGAAAAATATCTTACGTCAATATGGGTTTCCGGATAAAGAACGTGTCTTTCAAGTGGGTACATCTAATGAATATGAACAAATTTTCAAACGTATCATTATCGAGCTCCAACGCTGTCAAGACAATTATGAGGAAATGCTTGTCCTTTTGCTACGTCATCTTCTGATCAGTTTCCACCGGGAACTGACAAGAGAGCACATATTAAAAAATGAATATCTTGATCATGAGATGGATAATGCTGTTACCTTTTTCAGTGAAAACTACAATCAAAATATCAATATTGATGATTATGCTGCCTCACGAGGCATGAGTGTCAGCTGGTTTATCCGAAATTTCAAAAAATATACCGGTTCTACACCAATGCAATTCATTGTGGGAATCCGCATCAACAATGCTCAGATGTTACTTGAAACAACAACTTATTCCATCAATGAGATTTCTAAGATTGTCGGATATGATAACCAGCTTTATTTCAGCCGGCTTTTTCACAAGTTGAAAGGATATTCGCCGAGAGAATACCGAAAGCTGAGAAACAAATTCTGAAATCCACAAAGAGGATACCACCGAATTATCAAAACAATGATTTGTAATATCCTCTTCTCACTTTTGCTATTCTTATTTTACAAACTCAGCCGAATAATAATACATATACTCATTATCTGTATCTATGTATTCTCCTGTAATGTCCTGTATCGGCAACGAACTCACTCCTTGTTCGCCATAGATCAGTGCTGCCAATCCTTGCTCTGTTCCGTACTCTATCGTGCTTTTGTTCTCTATAGAGGTCGCAGATCTTCCATAATATTCTCTGTTTGCAACACCTTCCAAGATTGGCGTTTCTGTCATATATTTTGAATATTCATCTGCTGCAATAAGCTTTGCAGTAAAATTATCAAAATCCGGAGTGATGACAATCAATCCTTTTTTTGCAGATTTCACGTCCTCATAGGAAAGTTCCAAAACTCGTTTATGAGAAACTCGTTTTCCAGAATGATATTCTGATAAGTAAACGTATAATGTTTGAAATGTATCTTTTGAATTGTATCGAAACATCATGGTTCCATCAATTCCGGACAACAATTCAGCCGTTTTCATTTCTACACTATCCGGATCTACTGCTTCTATATAATTTTGTGGTTGCCGCAATTTATTACATACCATGATTCCAAGAGTAATAACAAATACTCCCACAGCAATAAGAAGTACAGCAATAATCTTCTTTAAATAACGCTGTTTATGACTACTATCTTTTGATATCTGTATCAGTGTATCTTCCGATTTTTTTCTACATTAGTTACCTCAATATCTTCACCTGCCAAAAATTCATTTAGACTGATCATCCATACGGACGGTGCGATGATTGCTGACGGCAATGCGATGAGTATACTTACCAAGGTATTTCATTACTGTTTGAGCACCATTGAATGTCTTTTTACAATGAGGAATCCAGTCCATACCATAACAGGAATCTAAAAGCTCCTTGAACGTATAATGGTTACGAAATTTTTCTGCAGTACCATGAAATACCAGCTTATCCTCTTCCCACAGCCTCTTTAGTTCCTCCAGATATTTTCCGCGGAACACTTTGGAGATGACCCGGATGGGAAGAAAGAAATTTTCACCATTGTCCTTCCACTGGTTGTTGGAAGCCAGTCCTCCACCCAGCAGGATGGCATGAATGTGGGGATGAAAGTTCATTTCAGAACCCCATGTATGTAAAATGCAGATGTATCCCACCTTTGCGCCGAGATGTTTTGGGTCGGCGCAGTCAGTTCGCTGATTGTGGAAGAAGCTGCATGGTATAAGGCATCATAAAGAAGTCTCTGGTTGCTGTAAATGACAGGGTTTAAAATATCAGGAACCGTAAAAACCAGATGGAAATAAGGAGCATCAAGGATATCCTCTCTGCGTGCATCCATCCACATTTCTTTCGGAACAGCCTGACACATGGGGCAGCAACGGTTACGGCAGGAATTGTAATGAATCTGTACGAAGCCACAAAATCCTCACATACACATACATTTGCACCATAGGCACCAGTCTTGCAGTTCATGATGTTATGTGCAACCTTTGCCTGTACAGGGGAAGGTGAATATTGATCAAGGTATGCCGGATAAAAACGATGAAAAATATCCTGTACTGTGGGCTTATCCATTGGCTGTACCATCCTTTCTGTCAAAAGGACTGCGGATGCCCATAAGGGATTTGTTGCTGACATGAAGATAAACTTCTGTGAATTTCGGATCGCGGTGTCCAAGCAATGCCTGAATATCCCGCTGTTCCACTCCCTGCTCCATAAGGTGGGTGGCAAAGCTGTGACGGAGGCAGTGAGGAGTAACACCGGATAACCCGGCAGCCGATGCAGAACGTCGGATAACCTGTTCCAGTGTACTTACGGTAAGATACTGCCCTGTAAACTGATTCGGAAACAGAATGCCCTTTGGTCTGCCTTTCCGGAACCAGTATTCCGTAAGAAGTGCAAGGTTTCTTTCAGACAGAATGGTATAACGGTCCATCCGGTTCTTGGTATCCCGGACATGAATCTGCATGTTTGTGCGGGAAATATCATCATAATGAAGATGAATCACTTCCGAGACACGCATTCCGGAAGAATCCAATTGTGGCGAACATGGCTTTATATTTCAGGTCATCCGTAGCATCAAGAAGCCGGTCAATTTCATCAGTAGAAAGTACGGTTGGGAGTTTGTGCTCTATTATCATGCGTGGAACAGTGATATCATCCCACAGAACGTGAAGTACATTCCGATAGAAAAAACGGATGGCTGAATTATAAAGGTTGAGGGTGGTCGCTTTCAGACCATCGTCCTTCTTGGCAAGAAGAAAGTCCCTGACATCCTGACAGGTAAACTCTTCCGGGTGCTTTTCCATGTAATTAAGGAAATAAGAAACATAGTTTTTGTAGCAGTTAATGGAACGCTCTTTAAGGTTACGGATTTTTCCGGCTTCCTCAAGCTGTAATAAATATTTTTCGTACATAATAATTCCTCCATGTAAAGTCAGTAATTTCGGGTATCACTGCTTACATGGAGGTGCATTGGAATAATAAAACCACTTGCTAAAAGAACGGTTAGGTGTTAATCTTTTCATAGGCAGTGGTAATGTCGATCCTGTTTGATTGTTGGTTGTGGTGACTTAACAATACTACTATTAGGACTTGGTTTCCACTGCTTTTTTATTTAGGAAAAGAAAAACTGCGCCACAGCCTTGGCAGGCCATCGCGCAGCGATTTTGTTCAATGAGAATTTGTCCGCTCCTTTATATAAAATAATTCCATTTTTCAGAACTACTAACTATTTTTCTTATCTAAATGACATTGATTATCTAATAAACTACATTATTTTCTGTCTAAAATATCCATAAATTCGTCACCTGTAATTGTTTCCTTCTCATACAGGTACATAGCCAGTTCGTCCAGTTTTTCCCTGTTTTCAGCAAGGATTTTTCTTGCTTTTTCATGCTCTGCTTTTACGAGCTGCACGACTTTTTCATCAATTTCCTTCTGTGTATCTGCAGAACAGGAAAGAGACGTATCGCCGCCAAGATACTGGTTGGTCACGTTTTCCATTGCCACCATGTCGAATTCATCTGTCATGCCGTAGCGGGTGATCATCGCTCTTGCAATTTTTGTTGCCTGTTCGATATCATTGGAGGCTCCAGTCGTGATCTCACCAAATACGATCTCCTCTGCCGCACGTCCGCCTGTAAATGTAGCAATCTTATTCTCAAGTTCTTTTTTCGTCATCAGATATTTATCACCCTGCTCAACCTGCATAGTGTAGCCGAGTGCACCTGAGGTACGCGGGATGATCGTAATCTTCTGGACCGGAGCTGAATGACTCTGTAATGCAGCTACCAGAGCGTGTCCTATCTCATGATATGCAACAACCTTCTTCTCCTGATCTGAAAGAACCGCATTCTTCTTCTGATATCCTGCAATAACCACTTCTATACTTTCTTCGAGATCAGATTCATTTACAACGGTCCTTCCACTACGGACAGCACGTAATGCTGCTTCATTTATAATATTGGCAAGCTCCGCACCGGATGCCCCAGATGCCATACGTGCAATCGTATGCAGGTCAACATCATCAGATGCTTTTATCTTCTTTGCATGAACCTTTAAAATTGCTTCACGGCCTGCAAGATCCGGCAGTTCAACCGGCACACGTCTGTCAAAACGTCCCGGACGTGTAAGTGCCGGATCTAACGACTCCGGACGGTTCGTTGCAGCAAGAATGATGACACCATTATTTCCTTCAAATCCGTCCATCTCTGTAAGAAGCTGGTTTAAGGTCTGCTCCCTCTCATCATTTCCGCCCATTTGTCCGTCACGCTTTTTACCAATGGCATCAATTTCATCAATAAACACGATACATGGTGCCTTTTCCTTTGCCTGTCCGAAAAGATCTCGAACTTTGGAAGCTCCCATACCGACAAACATCTCAACAAATTCTGATCCGGACATTGAGAAAAATGGTACATTTGATTCACCCGCCACTGCTTTTGCAAGCATTGTTTTGCCGGTTCCCGGAGGTCCTACAAGAAGGACACCTTTTGGCATAGACGCACCTACATCGGTATACTTCTTCGGATTGTGAAGATAATCAACAATCTCTGAAAGGTTTTCTTTCGCCTCATCTTCTCCTGCAACGTCTGAAAAACGGATTCCCTCACTGGATTGCACATAAATCTTCGCATTGCTTTTTCCCATTCCAAAAGCCATCGAATTTTTTCCTCCGGCATGCTCCATCAGTTTCTTCGCCATATAATTTCCCAGTGCGATAAAAAGGATCAATGGCAAAACCCCGGTCAGCAGGAAGCTGATGATCGGTGACATCTGCTTATCGATATCTTTTGCGAATACTGCTCCACATTCATATAGCCTGTCCGTCAGGTTTGGATCGTTCATCAGACCTGTTTTATAAATATTTTTTTGATCTTTATCTGTAAAGATGATCTGATTGTCCTCAACTTCTACTTCACCAATATTCTTCTTCTCGATCATGCTCATAAAAGTGCCATAATCCGTTTCCTTCACCTGATGCTCCATAAGGATTGGTGTGACAACCAGATTAAATACGATCAGCACTATTAACACAATCCCATAATAATATGCCAGTGGTTTTTTCGGTGTTTTAACTTCTTTCATGGTCTTTCCTCCTGTTGTTCTGCGATATGCTTTCTCCGTGCATTTTCGTATTATTTATTCTGCCATCTGACTTCGCCCTTGGACAGAAGCGGATAACAGATCAGCTGATCTGAATCCAGATTTTCCGCATGCATGTCAACCGCTGTGATCTGATGATTATCATAAGTCGTATAATAATAAATACCTTTTGCTGTATTACAACAGGACGTGTATATCGTGATCTCATATTTGCCTTCTGTCACCTCACAGCATCCACGCTGCTGATCTACGGATCCTAAGATATGGAAGAACTGGCTTACACTCTCATCCTCTTCTTCACCGGAGATCGAATTTAATTTTGTAAAGGCAACTTTCACAAATCTTGACTGGCTGGAAAGATCTCCAGGTATTCCCATTCCCCCCATTCCTCTGCTATATGCATCAAGCTGTAATACTCCTGCAAAAGTACTCTCCGGCTGTTTTCTGGATACTCCGGCATAATTATTCAGTGCAAACATCTGACCCGGGAATGGTGGATTATTGGTAAGCACTCCTACCGGATTATCATATACATGCAGCCCATCCTTCATAGACTCAACAACGATACAGGAGTCTTTGTCTGCAATGATCCAGTGAAGCTGTGCTGTCGGCAGCTGTTCACTGAATGCTGTGCCTGTCAGTCTCATTGCTGCCAGCTTCTCTCTCGCCTCGGCTACAGTAGCACACTGTGTAAGGATCCATGGGATGAACTCGAACTGTGCCACCTGGCTGACTTCTGTTTCATCTTCCGGCAAAGCCTCTTCATATGCCGCATTGCCGACAAAATTAAGACCTGCCATTCCAAGGCCTTTTTCATTAACAGCATCATAATAAAGCGGATAACCTCCTGCAACAAATGCCATTCCGATCAAAGCATAATGGCTTTTTATCTTCCCGGCAAACCGGAAATCAAATTCGTAATTTCTTGGCGTTATCGTGATCTGTTCCCCATAGGAAAATTCATAATCAAGCGTTCTGCCCATATAAAAATCTTTTGTTTTGTAAGTTGCTGCTGTACACATATCGAACACCTCTTCTTTCTGCTATAATAGTCCTGCAGACAATCTCATAAACAACTGTCCGAGCCGTAAATATGCACTCCGTCCTGTGCGGTACTTTTCGGTCACTTCCCTGCATTCATTCATGGTTGCTCCCAGATCATCTCTTATATCCAAAACTGTCTGACTATCCGCCATAAAACAACCATTTTCAAAGTGGTGATAAAGCAATGCCATTCAGTTAAGCATCATTTTAGTGGTTTTCTGTCATAGAAAGCCACTGTTTTTATGCCTAAAAACTTTAAAAATATTACAAAAAACAGTTGACAAGTAAACCAATATATGTTGCGCAAGCCTTGATTATAAACATATTTCAAGGAGGCTCATTATGGCTGATTTTTTCTTATCTAATTTAAAATCCACACTCGACAACTGCATCACAGAACTCGATGAAATTCACTCCATGTTCTGCCGTAATCCGGAAAGTGATTTTACCAGGAACCGCAAACTTTCTTTCCGCGAGTATATTCAGTTTATGCTCCAGATGCAGAGTAAATCCGTTTCAAATGCAGTAAACATATGCAGGGCATATCTCAAACACGATGGTAACGAAACAGAGTCCATGCTTCTCATACAAAAGTATCTGACACCTGTCAAGTACAATCGAAAATATCCTATCCACCTCCGTCCAAAGAGAAATAGGGATTTCATGTATCGGGTTGCATAAATCTCGTTACCATTATACTGCATTATAAGGCAGATAAGCAATCTGTCTTTTTGTCATAAAAAACCTTATCTAAATGACATTGAATGATTTATTTTCTATCTAAAATTTTATTAAACCGACTAAAGACTCCATAGTTTGTGTGTTTGACTTACTGTTTATATCTATCTTCTCCTAAATATTTTCTAGTCATTGCAATATAAAATTGCTTATACAGTCTCTCCCTTAAGAGTCCTGGTATTCTGGATAATATACAGAGCGACCGATATGACCATCATTATAGCGCACAAACCAATCAACAGATCTGATACCATCGGTGTAATTTGGAACCATATAATATGCACCGCTGCAGTTCCATATAATAAAAAGGTTACTATCTTTCCATGCCAGTCTGCACCATGTACTTTTCCTGTCTTTCGTATCACAAGACATCCACTGACTACCATATACAGCTCCTTACCTGCCATTATTACGATTAAAAGAAGCATATGCGGAAAACGAGTAAACAGACAGATTAACATCGCTGCCTGTGTCAGCTTATCAGCCACCGGATCAAGTATTTTTCCTAAATTACTAATCCTATGGAATCTTCTTGCGATATATCCATCAGCAAGATCCGTAAGACCAGACAGCAATAAGATTTCACCAGCTAACAGAGGATTTTTCTTTACACAATAACTCCATATAATTACCGGAATCAGACAAAGCCGAAAAAAAGAAAGAAGATTAGGAACCGTAATAATTCTATTCAAATTTTCTTCCTGATTCACTTCACTCTGCATGTACGGTCACATCACTTTCCTTTTTTTTAGACATAAACCAATAAAATATAACACAAAATGCTAAAGCAAACACAACACCAAAAACATTTTGAATCACTCTAAGACTAACCGCTCCTTGTAGTCCATAAGTCTCTGCAGCAATGGCTAAAGCACCAAATGTGTTAAATACTGCCTGCCAGCCATATTGTGCTGAAAATCCTACACCGATTCCACCAAGAATTCCTATATATGCATAGATTGACGAAGGAAGCAGAAAATATAATACTGTAAAACATATAACACCTGCAATATTTCCGACAATCCTTTTACGGACTCTGTAGTGCATATCTTCCATAAACGGCAAAATCGTGGACATGGCCGCAATACCAGCCCACATTGCACGTGGCATATTACAAAGTTCTGCAATGCAAAGGACGATCGGTACGCATAAAATCTGACATATCTGCCATTTTGTTCTGGAAGAAGTGATATCAAATTCTTGTATCAGATCTTTCAGATTTCTTTTATAAGTTCTGTTTTTATGATTTCGATAAAATACGAAGCAGGTAAGTGCTGCACCTAAAGCCATTCCGACTAATCGCATCTGATAGCTTTTTCCCGTAACATCATAACCATATAGCAGCAGATACCCAAGAACCAATGTAGATTGATTAAACATGAATGGATTATGGCATCCGAACAGAATCAACACAGCCAGTGCCGCAATATTTAACAGCATTCCCAATACCGGTGAAAACTGATTTGCTAAATGCGGACATACAGTCATAATTACAAAGAACAAAGCCAAAAGCATCGTAGATTGTCCGGTGTGGATCCCCAGATCCGCATTTCGAAATACCATAAGGCATAATAAAACTACTACACCCACAATACTATTCTCATTTCCAAAGAAGATACTGAAAATAGTAACAAATAAAAAACAAAATGCCATTGTAACAGCTATCTTTACCAAATATACCAGTATATGATATGATTTTTCTTTCACTGTTTCACTCTTTTTCAACAGATTTTTAGAACCTGCCTGATTTAACTGCAATTCCTGATAAAATGTCATGTAATTCCTCCTCTATCTGTTTTTCTTAAACTTATATGGCCTCATCTTTCTGTATTGGAAGCTCTACAACAAATCTGCATCCACCATATTCCCGGTTTTCTGCCTTGATTGTCCCGCCAGCACTATCTACGATCCGTTTCACAAGTGCAAGGCCGAGACCATTTCCTTCTGCTTTGTGAGAACCGTCTGCCTGATAAAATTTATCAAATATTCTGGTTTTCACATCATCCTCTATTCCCGGTCCTTCATCTTCCAGAATAAACATTACAGAATCCTTTTCCTGCTTCAGAAACATCATAATTGTCCCCTTTGCAGGACTGAACTTAATCGCATTATCTAAAAGATTCATCCATATATGCATAAAAAGTCCTTCATTCCCAGTATATTTAACTTCCTCCAGCTCTACCTGGAAACCAATTTCTTTTTCTGTCCATTTTGTCTCCAGGGAAAGAAATGCCTGACGGATCTGTTCATCCAAACGATATTCTGTTTTTTTCATTGGTATGTTCTGATTCTCTAACTTGGATAACAGCAAAATATTTCCAACCAATCCGGAAAGCCTTTGGGTATTAAACAGGATTTTTTCTACATATTCCTCTTGCTCCTGAGACAGTTCTTCTCCCTGAAGAAGCATTGTATACCCTTCAATGGCATTAATCGGGGTCTTAAACTCATGAGAAACATTAGATACAAAATCCATCTGCAGCACCTCTGTTGCACGAAGCTCTTTTGTCATAACGTTAAAACTTTGATAAGATTCTCCAACTTCTGCTATACGGCTGTTCGTTTCCAAATGCTGTTCAAAATCTCCCCGAGAAACTTCCTTCATTGCTTTACTAAGTCTGGTAATTGGTTCCAGTAACTTTGCATTAATAAAGGAAGTGATCAGCCCTGCAATCAATGTATTGAAAATCAAAAGCCAGCCAAGCACAGGTATGCTGCCCGGCAGATTAAAAAAATGATTCAAAAAAGCAAATAATAAAGCAGATATGACTGTTGAAAATACAAGTGCCAGCCAGATTGCACCAGTCAGACAGGATCGGATCCGCAATCCTTTTTCTTTCTTTTGTT
This sequence comes from Roseburia sp., assembly GCF_041325975.1. Classification (NCBI taxonomy): domain Bacteria; kingdom Bacillati; phylum Bacillota; class Clostridia; order Lachnospirales; family Lachnospiraceae; genus Roseburia; species Roseburia sp. The sequence continues at coordinate 328,268 of NZ_JBGLEJ010000004.1, forward strand.
CCATTATTTTTTCACCACCTTGTATCCAATTCCACGCATTGTCACGATTTCAAAATCAGGGTTATCTTTAAAACGCTCTCTGATTCTTCCTATATGTACCTCTATCGTATGTGAGTCTGCCTCCGTCTCGTATCCCCATACTTCATCCATCAACTGTTGTTTTGTAAATGTTCTGCCTGGCGAAGCTGCAAGCTTATATAAAAGCAGGAATTCTTTTTTAGGCAAAACAAGACTTTCCTTATCAGTTGTCACCGTCATTGCATCATAATCAAACTCTGTTGAACCGATCACAATTTTGTGTTCATTCAGTATCTGTGCACGGCGAAGCAGTGCTCCGACTCTTAAAACCATTTCATTCACATTTACCGGTTTTACCATATAATCGTCACTTCCCGAAAGAAATCCCTGGCGCATATCATCAAAGGAACCTTTCGCAGTGATCATAAGCACTGGTATCTGATATCCTGCTGAACGAAGTTCTGACACCAGTTCATAGCCATCCATAACCGGCATCATAATATCAGAAATGATCAGATCAATATATTCCTTATCCAATACTTCTAATGCCTGTGCTCCATCCGATGCACTTTTGACTTGATATCCATTCTTCTCAAGCACTTTTTGGAATAGCTGGCTTAATTCTTTATCATCTTCTACAATCAATATTTGAAACACGTTTTCCTTCCTCCTTATTAAAACAGATACCTTGCCCATCCAAGCAGATGCTGTACCAAAAATATTTTTCTCTGACGTTTCTTTGTTAATTCGATTGGCTCTACATGATATGGATCATTATAAGTTCCGCCTTCTAATATCTGGCGGGACACTTTTTCATATTCCATCATCCCCTCTTCCAACTGTTTATTAATATCTTTACTGCGTATTACAAGCATCAGTTCCGTATCCAGATATGCACTTCTCATGTCCATATTAAAGGAACCGATTACAGACAGATCATCGTCAATCAGAATACTTTTTCCGTGGTATGAATAACCGCCTTCATATTCCCAGATATTAATTCCTGTACTTAAGATTCTATTTCTGTTTTTCGCATAATCGGCAGCCCCAAATGGATTCCCATTATTCGCAACTGAATTTGTCATGATAGAAAAATCTGAAACGTTCTCTGCAATCTCCTCCCATGTATTATACATCATATCATTACAGATAATATATGGCGTGTGGATCTTCACACGATTTTTTGCATTTTTCATCAATTCTCCCAACTGATACCACACTACTGGTTCTTTGGAACCTGTGTGAATAGGATTTGACACTAATGCAATCTTTTCTGTCTCAAAAGTTTCGTCCGTGTAATCGGTATCGCAGATTCTTTCCTTATTCTCTTCAAAATATTTCTGATAGCCGTTCTGCAGCTCTAAAACTGCGTTCTTTACAGATTTTCTATTTGCCAGTTTTTTATTGTCATGAAAATAACCACTGTCTTCTTGTTCCCATATCGTTTCAAAATACTCTGACAACTGGTTAACTGAATTTTCTTTCTCAGGTTCATCGCAAACTACTAACACGTCTCTGTCATAGTTCTTATGTCCCGGAAAATCACCCAGGAAATAATTGTATGTATTTCTTCCCCCAAGAATATATCTCTTTCCATCTGCAATCAAATATTTATCATGCATTCTACCCATCATCTTCCATGGTTTCAACGGATTAGCCTTATTATATAGTTTAATTTCAACATTCTCATGGGAAGATAATCCATAGAAATACGGATTTCCTTCCATATCAATCCAGCTCTCCATTCCATCTACTAACAGACGAATATGTACACCTCTGTCTGCCGCATCATGCAGTGCTCCTAAAATCAATTTTCCACTTTCATCGGATTGAAATGCAAAAGTAGAAAGAATAATTTCCTTTTTTGCATTCTTGATCAAACGCACTCTTTGTAAAAGCGCTTCTGGATTCTTTTCTATGATTACTGCCCGTTCTGTATTTTCACTGCATTCGTTCCATGACCCATTTTTTGTTTCTTTTTTGGTTGTATTGGACACTTCCGGCTGCTTTTTATATGCAACGCAGATTCCGAGCAATTCATAAAAAGCCATACATAAAAAAATTGCCAGTATAACAAGAAGGATTTTACATATTTTATACTTTTTCATTGTACATCACCTGATTCCTTTTTATTTCATACTGATACAATACAAAGTCAATCTCAATTTAACCTCAACAAAATTTATTTTTCATAAAAAAATATGACAGGCTTCTTTTTAAAGAAACAGTCATATTTTTATTCTAATATATGAAGGAGCTTTTCTTACTCCGTTGTATTAATCACTATTTTATTTCTTCCATAAGCTGTCGGATTTTTCTCAATGTACACCGTGTAACTGCCAGGTCATCTTCTTGTATATTCGATATGATTTTTTCATAAGCTTCTATCATTTTTTGTTTCTGACAATTACTTAATTCAATTGCCTTGTTCGTCAAAACAAGGTACGTTCTTTCTTTTTTTTCATCTAATTTCCAGATAATATATCCTTTATTTTCAAGACTTTTTACCATCTTAGATGTTTCTGGAATCGATAATTTCATGTATTCTGCCACTTCTGAAAGATATACTCCTTCATGACAGTCTGATTTTTCAACACATTCCTTTATACTATAAAGGAACAAATAATCTGTTCTTTCAACAAATTCAAATATACTTTCAACATTGATGCTCTTTAAAAAAAACTCCTCTGCACTGGTTCCTGCTCCCATATTATCGTTCCTCTCTTTCTATATATTCTTTTTTGCTGACTAGACTCTTATATGCCGGGCGAATGATCTTATCTGTAGTTATCAATTCTTCCAGGCGATGTGCACTCCAACCAGCAATTCTTGCTATCGCAAATAATGGCGTGTACAATTCTCTTGGAATATTCAACATGTCATACACAAAACCACTATAGAAATCTATATTAGGACTTACTCCTTTGAATATCTGACGCTGCTTTGCAATCAACTTAGGTGCAATCTTCTCAATATTGTTATAAAGGGTCATATCTTTCTCACGTCCTTTATCCCTTGCGAGTTGTTCTACAAAACCTTTGAACACCCTTTCTCTCGGATCGGAAATAGAATATACAGCATGTCCCATTCCATAAATAAGTCCTTTCTGATCAAACGCCTCTTTCTTCAAAATCTTACTCAGATATGATGCAATTTCCTCTTCGTCTTCATAATCTTTCACATGACTTTTAATATCATCCATCATATTCATTACCATCAGATTTGCACCGCCATGTTTTTTTCCTTTTAAGGATGACATTGCTGCTGAAATAACAGAATAAGTATCTGAACCTGAAGATGTTACTACCCGTGTAGTGAATGTAGAATTGTTACCACCACCATGTTCCATATGTAACAATAATGCTATATCCAGTACTCTTGCTTCCAGTTCTGTGAATTTTGTATCTGGTCTTAATAGGCGCAGGAAATTTTCAGCAATAGATAAATCTTTTTCAGGTCTATGAATATACATACTTTCGTTTTTTTCATAATGACAATAAGCATGGTATGCATATACTGCTAACATAGGAAATGCTGCGATCAACTGCATACTCTGCCTTAGCACGTTCGGAATTTCAAGACTTTCTTTCTCCTTATCGTAAGAGCCCAATGTAAGAATACTTCGAGTCATAGAACCCATAATATCTGATGTAGGTGCTTTCATAATGACATCTCTGGTAAAGTTAGTCGGTAGTTCCATACAATCAGATAGTCTTCCCTGAAATTCCATTAACTGTGTATCAGTTGGCAATTCTCCGAATAAAAGAAGATATGCTCCTTCTTCAAAGACAAACCTTTTTCCTTTACTTCCTGTTACTAAATCTTTTATATTATAACCACGATAAGATAACTCGCCATCACATGGACTCTTTACTCCATCACGATATTCAAAAGCTTTTATATCAGAAATATTTGTAAGCCCCGTCAACACACCTTGGCCTTTTTCATCTCGTAAGCCTCTTTTTACACCATACTCTGAATACAGATTCTTACTAATGCTATCATTTTGTTCACAAAAAATTGCTTGCTGTTTCATATAATTTTCCAAATTGCTCATTTGAATCGCTCCTTTCATTCTGTTACGAACTTACATACTATACTCAGATATTCTTGTTTCCAGAGCATTCAGCATTGTCTGTTCTTTTTCTTATTCTTATTCATTAGCAATACAATACAATGGAAAACTCAATTTAACCTCAACAAGGTTTGTTTTTTCATCCATGCAAAATCTTCTTTGTACAACAGACTGTTAGATATAGCAAAAACGGCCTTTCAAAAACAGTTAACTTCTAAATCAACTGTTTTTTGAAAGGTCGTTTCATCAGATTCTTATAGCAATCCAGCAAATAATCTCATAAATAATTGTCCCAGTCGCAAATATGCACTTCGTCCGGTTTGATATTGGTCTGTCACATCACGACATTCTCCCATCGTTCTTATCAGATCATTTTTTATTTCCACAACTGCCTGACAATCTGCCATAAAACAGCCGTTTTCAAAATGGTGATATAAACTTCGATAATCCAGATTAATTGTTCCACAAGTTGCCATACAGTCATCTGCCACACTCATTTTTGCATGACAGAAACCAGGAGTCCACTCATAAACACGAACACCATGTTTAACTAATCCATGATAAAAAGAACGCGTTATATTATAAATGAATTTTTTATCAGGGATACCAGGTGTGATAATTCTTACGTCTACCCCTCGCTTAGCAGCCAGACATAACGCATGCGTCATTTCATCTGTTATGATTAGATATGGAGTCATAAACCAACAGTATTTTTCAGCTTTATTTATCATACTGATATAAACTTCTTCTCCTACTTGCTCATTATCCATAGGGCTGTCTGCATAAGGTTGAACAAACCCAGTTTGCTGTGCCGCATAATCATAGTGGAAAAGGTATTTACTAAAATCAGAATCATTAGCATCCTTATCACTTACTGCATTCCACATTTCCAAAAATGTCACCGTAAGCGACTGAACAGCATCTCCTTCTAAACGAATACCTGTATCTTTCCACTGTCCATACGGGTGTGTGTAATTAAAATATTCGTTTGCTAGATTATATCCACCTGTAAATCCGACTTTTCCATCAATAACTGTTATTTTTCTATGATCACGATTGTTCAAAAACAGATTTAAACCTGGCATAAACGGATTGAATACACGGCAATGAATTCCTATTGCCTCCATCTTTTTCACAAAATCTGTGTTAATAAAGCCTATAGAACCCATATCATCGTAGAATACTCTAACTTCCACACCTGCTTTTACTCGCTCTTCCAGAACATCTTGAATCTTATGCCATGCTTCAGCGTCTTCTATCGCATGATATTCCATAAAGATAAACTTCTGTGCTTTCTCCAAATCCTTAAGCTGTGCCTCTAATCCTTTCACTGCTTCATCAAAATACACAATATCCGTATTCTGATAGATTGGATACTGCGAATTTCTTTGTATGTAACTTGCTATATTTCCTGCTTTCGGAATTGTTTCTTTTATTCTGCTCAAACACTCCTGACTGTCCGGAAGCATTGGTAACAATTTGCTATCAATTTTTGCATATCGCTCACGCATTTTATGTGTGCCACCATTCAAACCAATCAACAAATACAGGCCTACACCCATAATTGGGAAAATTAGAATTAAGATGACCCAAGGCATTTTCATAGAGGATGTCTTATTTGATGCGTACAATCCCAAAACCAAGATCCCACTCAAAATCCTTGTAAATAAATTTATGATTTCTGCATATTCATTCAAGCGTGTTACGATAGTAATAATAAAAATCACTTCTAGAAGAATGCAGATTATGGAAAAACACAGCCGTTTTACCCCATTTTTTGTTTTTGCTTTGCCCTCTAAAGTATCTTGTTTCATATATATTCCACCTTCCTATTTGCTCAGTTTTCTCCCTAAATTTCGTGGAACATACCAATTTTGTCTTTTATTCTCTGCATTTCATTATCTGCTTCAATGATAGCTCTTGCAGAATGAAGTAATTCTTCACTTATCTCATCATAGCCAGGCATTTCTTCAATTCCTTTTTTATAGCGAAGTTGATGTTCCAATGTTGCCCAGAAATCCATACCATTGGTTCGAATCTGTAATTCTACACGCATAGGTGTTTTACCCTTAGCAAAAAATACTGGTATTTCAACAATCATATGATAGCTTCGATAACCATTCGATTTTGGATTTTTTATATAATCTTTTATTTCAATAACTTTAATATCATCCTGTTGGGTAATCAAATCTGATATCATATAAATATCGTCAATAAACGCACAAACTATTCGAACGCCTGCTACATCATTGAGATATGTCTGTATATTTTCTGTTGTAAATTCATATCCCATCTTCTGCAGTTTATCGTAAATACTATTGGGCTGCTTAATTCTTGTTTTTATAAAAGAAATAGGATTTCGATTGTTCTCAACTGAAAATTCATCATCCAAAACCTCAAGTTTAGTTTGTATCTCCCGAATAGCACAACGATACATCATCATTAAATTATAAAATTTTGTAGCATTATTTAAAAACTGTAGTGATTCCGGACTAGCCATCCTGAGTTTTTTTACTTCATCTTTTGTCATGAAACTTTCCTTTCTACCTCATCCCTGATTTCAAAACATTATTTATTTTGATAGTTGATTCGTTCTCCTTGAATTACTGGATAACAAATCATTTTATCACTATCCAGATTTTCTACATGCATATCTACTGCACTGATCTGATGGTTTTCATAAGTATTGTAATAATAAATACCTTTTGTAACATTACAACACGACGTATACAATGTGATTTCATATTTTCCATCCGCTACTTCGCAACATCCTCGTTGCTGATCCACAGATCCGAGAATGTGGAAGAATTGGCTAACGCTTTCTTCCTCTGATTCACCTGAAATTGCATTTACCTTTGTAAAAGCTACACGTACAAAGCGAGAGGAAGATGAGAGATCTCCCGGAAGACCTAATCCTCCCATACCTCTACTATATGCATCAAGAGCCAAATTTTCGCAGAAAGTATTTCTGGGCTGTTTAGGAGATAAATACATATAATTATTTAGTTGAAACATCTGCTGTGGAAATGGCGGATTATTCGTAAGCACTCCTACTGGATTGTCATAAATATGCAAACCATCTGACATAGATTCTACCGTAATTGACTCATTCTCATCAGAAATGATCCAGTGTAATTGTGCTAATGGTAATTGCTCGCTGAAAGGAGTATTAACAATATTAATTCGTTCAAGAAGCTCGCGAACTTCAACTAAAGAAGAACACTGACTTAAAATCCACGGAATAAATTCAAACTGTGCAATATTTTCCACATCTGGCTTAATCGCGGCATAAACAGCATTTCCGACAAAATTCAGTCCTGCCATTGCCACTCCTTTTTCATTCATAGCATCATAATACAAAGGATAATCTTCTGCAACATGAGCCATTCCAATAATTGCATAATGATTTTTCATATCGCCAACATGGCGAAAATTAAACGCATAATTACGTGGTGTAATTACTATCTGATCACCATAAGAGAATTCATAATCGAGGGTTCGTCCAAAGTAAAAATCTTTTGTTTTATAAGTTGCTGCTGTACACATGATCGTTTATCCTCCTAAATAGATTGAAATATGTCAATGAGTTTTTTTCTTGAACAATATTATAGCACAATTCTTTTATTTTGTTCCAACTTCATACATGATCATAACATGTAAACTTTAAACTATTTTCCTAGATTATTTCTCCATCAGTTTTTCAAACCAGGTATCCATAGCTAGGATGAATTGACCTACTGGTATATAGCCATTTCTTTGAAAGCCCTCTGAAAGGCCACCTGCACCAGCAAATATATCAATATATGAAAATGCCATTGTAATGGCCCTCCTTCAATAAAACAATTATGCCAAGTTTAATTTATCCTTTTTTCTTGATATCTATCATTTCACAAACATACGTATACTTTAAAAACTTAGTTCAGCAAGAGAATGAACTTACCGAATTATTTTTGTATTTAATGCCTGAGAGCTAAGAATAGCAGGGACAGGCAGTGTATATACACTGCCGGGCATTCGCCTCAAAAGCGGGACCCTCCCCACTTTTGGAAACGAAAGCTTGTAAAACATAAAAAGCTTTCAAATAACCGTATTATAGAGATCGATAACTGTTCACCGCTTGAAATACGGAAACTCCAGAACAATCTCACGATGATCGCAGACAACGAGGGAATCGAATTCGTTTACGGAAAAGGAAAAAGAAAACCTGCACTTCAACAGCTGCATGAGGAACTGGAACAATGCGGAAAACGACTGATGGAATATAAAGAATGCTTTGAGATCATGGGAAAAGACAGAAACAGTTATTCCAAAACAGATCTGGAAGCGACTTTTATGCGTATGAAAGAAGATCACATGCTGAACGGACAGTTAAAGCCAGCATATAATGTTCAGATCGCGGTAGAGAATTATTATATCGTACATGGATATGTAAGCAGCGACCGCACCGATTATAATACCCTGATCCCGGTCCTTGAAAAACATAAGAATGCTTTCGGGAGTATTCTGGAAGAAGTAACTGCGGACAGCGGGTACTGTAGTGAAAAAAATCTGCTTTATTTAAAACGGAATGAAATATCCAGTTATATAAAACTGCAGGATCATGAAAAGCGAAAAACACGCGCTTATTCAGAAGATATCAGTAAATATTACAACATGAGGACAGGGATCTTTGAAGATGAACAGTTCTATATCTGCCATGACGGACGTGAACTGCGGCATCTCAGGATAGAGAGCAAAGAGCAGGATGGATATACACAGACCTTTGAGGTATATGGTTGTGCAGACTGCAGCGGATGTGAACATAAAGCGCGTTGTCTGTATAAGTATGATGCGGAAAAAGATGCCGAAAAGAACAAAGTCATGAAGATCAATGAACAATGGGAGAAACTGAAAGAAAGATCGCATGCCAATATCCAGAGTGAACGCGGGATCCTGAAACGCCAGACACGTTCCATTCAGACGGAAGGACATTTTGGAGATATCAAGGAAAATGAGAACTTCCGGCGTTTTAATTACCGTTCGGCAGATAAGGTATATAAAGAATTCATGCTGTATGCTATTGGAAGAAATATAAATAAATATCATCGTTTTTATACGAAAAACTGAGAAAATTTGAAGGAAAAACTGCCTAGAAAAAAATGCGGCTGAAAAAATCCAAACAAGGATTTTTTGCGGCCAAAAACAGAAAGTATTTATCAAAATAAAAATATCCTGAACAAGTTGCAGAGCCAGAAAGCTCTGTAACTGTCAGGATATTTTTGTTTGGTGCTGTCAGCTCTAAAAAACGTTATTTACCGACAGCTCCCTGTTTTGTTTTAATGATATTTATGCATCCGTACATAATAGCTGATGCATAAGATCACAGTGGCTCCGCTCCATGCTGCAATCTCTGCAAAGAAAATACCGTCCTGTCCGATAAAATGGGGAAGGATCAGTGCAGCACTGATACGCATGACAAATTCAGCCATACCACTTACCATAGGCATTAAGGTATCTCCCATCCCCTGAAGTACAGATCTGTACACGTACAGGAAGTACAAAACCCAGAGCATGGCAGCCATAATAGAAAGGTATTTAAAAGCAATTGCCAATACCTGCTGTGTCTGCTGCGGTTCACCTGAGATGAAAAGTGAGAGAATATTTTTTCCAAATAAAAACATGGCAGCAGAAATGATCAGTGAGGTAAGCAGGGAAAGCAGCATACTGCTGCGTACGCCTTTTCTGATCCTGTCAATCTTTCCGGCTCCCAGATTCTGACCCACATAGGTAACGATGGCATATCCATAGGAAATAGCAGCCATTTCCAGCAGACCATAAAGCTTGTTTGTAGCTGTAAATCCTGCTACAAAAAGGAAACCATAGCCATTGATCACATACTGGACTACCAGACCGCCCACACCGATGATGATATTCTGAAATACAACAGGAATACCAAGCTTCATCAGGCGGGCATTCATGCCGGAGGCAGGCATAAAATCTGCTCTGGTCAGATGAACGATATCAATTCTGCGTAAAATCAGGAAACAGTAAACAGCGGAGAAGCTCTGTGCAATCACAGTTGCGATTGCTGCTCCTGCCACACCCCATCCGAAGCCTGCCACAAAAAGGATGTCCAGTGAGACATTCAGCACAGATGCGATGATCATTGCGGTCAGCGGTGTTTTACTGTTTCCCATAGCCCTTAGAGCAGAAGCAAACATATTATAGGCTGCTGTGGCGGGGATTCCACAGAAAATGATGCGCAGATATAACAGAGACATTCCGATAATATTGGAAGGTGTATGCAGCCCTGTTAATACCAGCGAAGCAAATGACTGGCTGAGAATCAATACTCCGGCTGCGATGAATGCGGTCAGCCGGTAACTGTGAGCCAGAGATTTACGCAGATTTTCGAAATCCTTTGCCCCATAATACTGGGAGAGTTGAATAGAAAATCCCTGAGTGAGTCCTGTGGATATTCCTGTGACAACCCACATCAGAAAGTCAACAGCACCCAGTGCGGCAAGAGCCTCCACACCTGCAACCTGACCAACAATCATGGTATCCACCATTGTATAAAGCTGCTGACAGATATTTCCCAGCATCAGGGGAATTGCAAAAAGAATGATCAACCGTCCCGGTGAACCGGAGGTCATATCCTGAATCTTGGTTTTCATTAGTATAAAAGTTCCTTTCCGGAGCATATTTGAAAAAGTTTAGAAATGATTATTCGAATATGCCCTGATATTTACATTGATAATTTTACATCATTAACGTGAAAAATGAAATATAATATATCATCAGAATGATATAAATTTATCAATACCTGCTATAAGCAGCATGTTGTTGAAATTATTATGCATAGCGCCTGAGAGGAGTTTTTGATTGCTATTTTTTAAAATACAGATATATAATAGAAGGCAAGTCTTTACGGAAGGAGACATGAATTATGCTGAAAAGATTCACTAAATATGTAACCCAGAGTGTTGCCGGAATGATCGGGATTTCCGTTTATGTTCTGGCAGATACTTTCCTTATATCTGTATATTCCGGTGCTGACGGACTGGCAGTTCTCAATTTGATCCTGCCGGTTTATGGACTGATCTATGCGATTGGGGCTATGATCGGGATTGGTTCCGCTACCAGGTATGCCATAAGCAGGGCAAAAGGAGAAAATACAGAACATTATTTCGTACAGTCAGTAACCTGGAGCATACTGGTTGCTGTTCCATTTATGCTGATCGGAATTTTTATTCCGGACAAAGCATTGGCTTTGCTGGGTGCAGATGCCGGACTGATCGGACTTGGACGAAACTATGTGAGAATTATTCTGATCGCAACACCATTCTTCATGTCAAATTATACATTTACTGCATTTGCCAGAAACGATGGGGCGCCTTCTATTGCAATGATCGGTTCCATCAGTGGAAGTATCTTTAACATTATATTTGATTATATATTCATGTTCCCAGTCGGTCTGGGATTTTCCGGAGCCGGACTGGCTACTGCAATCTGTCCGATCGTAACAATGAGCGTCTGTACCATACACTACAGAAGCAGCAGAAACCATGTAGGATTCCATTGGAAAAAACCGTCATTCAGACACCTGATTTCCTGCTGTCAGCTAGGAGTTTCCGCATTCGTCGGTGAACTGTCTTCCGGTGTGATCGCTATTGTATTTAACTTCCTGATCCTGGGAATTGCAGGAAATGTAGGTGTAGCAGCCTATGGAGTTGTGGCAAACCTTTCTATCGTGGCATTTGCAATCTTCAACGGTCTGGCCCAGGGAGCACAGCCTCTGATCAGTGAAAGCTACGGAAAAGGTCAGCCTACTCAGGTAAAAAAACTTCTGAAATGGAGCCTGCTCGTATGTCTTGCAGTAGAAGCATTGATCCAATTGATCATCTGGACAGCAACTGACCCGCTAATCAGCATTTTCAACAGTGAAAACAATGTTCAGTTATTGAATTATGCACATACAGGACTGCGTCTGTATTTCCTTGGATTTATAGTTGCAGGAATCAATGTTGTACTGGTGGCATATTTCTCAGCAGTAGATGAACCGAAAATCGCGATTGTGGGATCATTCCTGAGAGGAATTGTTGCTATTGTTATCTGCGCAGTTATACTTGCGAAATTATTCGGATTAAATGGAATCTGGATCTCTCTTCTTGCAGCGGAGACAGTTACGTTTCTGACGATTCTGTTTCTGGCATATAAAGACAGAAGAAAAAGAATGGGGCTGTCGGGAAATATGTAAAAAACGTTATTTACCGACAGCTCCACTATTGATTGTGATTTCCTTAATTATGATGTCATAAAACTGTTTCCCTCAAATGGACTTTCGCTTCCCTCTGCGTCATCCATAAGTATATTCATTGCAATAATATATTTTGCAGCATGTGGCTGCTGGTCTATCATCTCCTCCAGAGATTCTTCCAAATCATATTTATGATAACGAACCCAACAAGCTAAGTTACAGGATTGCTGAACAATATCACGAATCATGCTCCGCATGGTTTCTTCATATAAATGAATTGCGTCTGCATCAATCTTTTCGATATTCTCCTGTAATTGCCTGTCTGCTTCTTCTTTCCTCTGATTTAACAATTCATATTGCTCCTGATAGCGTGCTTGGTATTCCTCAGGTAATTGAATAAACGCCCATAAAACCTTTACAACATCTGGATCCAGATCTCTTTTTAATGCTGGTAGCTGAATATATTCTTTTTCCATAATAGTTTCCTCACTTAATAATCCATTTTCCAATTTTGTGTTGTGCTGATTCCAGTATAACTTCCATAAACACTCCGATCCACAGAAAGAACAGCAAGATACCACTGGCAACTGCAAGTAAAGCAAACCGCTCCCATTGTCTGTACCAGAGCAGTGTTCCAATCAGCATAAAACCCAGAATGAGATTGACAATCCCTTTGCCGATGCAGTAGATTTCAACTACGATCTTTACCAGTAAATGGGCAGTGGCTAATAATAACCACACCGGTAACAATAAAATTTTTCCTGCCATTCTTAAAACAATCATAAGTACCTCCTTCAGTTTGCGTACTGTGGCATGTCGTGATTTACCGCTGCTTTATAATAACTTCCAATCGTTGATGGTGCATTAAATAAAGCAGCCAGCAAATATTGTTTTATGTTTCTGACTTTCGTAGTATTTTTATCCATGCACTCCAGCACATACTCGATATGCGAATAATTCAGTTTCAGTAATTTTCCCTTCACAAAGCCTGCCGGATAATATTCGCCGGCGATCCGTATCATATCCTTTTCAGTTTGAACGGTCTCCAGAATCAACTGATATATTTCTTCTACCAGATCCTGCTCTCTGCTATATGTATGCAGTAAAACATCAAAATCAATATTTTTCTTTACCAGTTCAGCATAAGCATTGATTGTCTGTTCTTTTTGATCACATCGAATCCTATCGCCATCTGATTTGATATGATTCGATGTGATATTACTCTGATTATTATAATTCATATAAGTCTTATTATATAGCGGTACCGTTTTGGGAACCTCTTGCAGTCCGTTTTTGGGCACTTCTGAGGTATCTGTTTCGGCACCTCTGAGGTGCTTATTCATCACCTCAGGAGTTCCCATTTCGATACTTCTATGTACCACATCTTTTTCCTGTGAAGTTCCCATTTCATTACTTCTTTGACTACTCTGATGTGCCATAAAGCTCTTAACATATATAATGTTCGGCAATCCAAAGCCTCTCTTTTTCTTTTCAATCAGTCCGATTTTCTCCAATTCTGTGAGATAATCCATTGCTTTTTTCTTAGAGAATCCCAAGTCACTCTGTATCTCCGTGATCTGATAGATAATGTACACCTTGTTTTCTTCGTCAACTTTCCTTCATACTCAAGTACATCGCCGAAAAGTGCCGGAGTTGTTGTAATCTCCTTAACTCCTGTGACAAATACCTGAGAGATTGTTTTCATCATTGACCAGCCATGATCAATGCCGATTACTTCTAACTTGTTATTCATGTTCCTTTCACTCCTTTTCTGTATTGTCTGCATTATTGTTTTGCAAAATTTCATATAATTACCCACACCCTTTCAAGTGCTCGGTTTTGTCAGATGCAGGAATATCATCAGACCTGCCATAAAAATGTTTTTTCATTAATTCCTCATACAGTTCATCACTCTCTGCCTTAACTTTCATAAGACAGTAAAGAACCACTATACTAATAATGATTACGAACCAAATTAACACCTTGCCCATTCGACCACTCCTCTCAAATAAAAAGAGGACCAAACCAGCTGATGGAGTATTCCATCTCAAGTGCTAATTTAGTCCTCACTAAATGTTTTTGATATAAAATTGTACCTAATCTAAGCACACAGATTCACTCTCAGACTGATTGCGGACATCTGTGATACTGACTTGGATTTTCGGTTTAATATTGCAGCGCTGCCCTATCTTTACCGCTAAAATGGTATAAAAATAAGGACTAAATTAGGCATAACCCCTTGATTTTACTGGGTTTCATCTAACTTGGTCCTATTATAACTCAAACACCACGTTCCCATTTGGAAACTGACTTATCACTCTTACCCAGTTTCTCAACAAGCTGTTTTTGAGTCATACCAAGTTTTTTTCTTTTTTCTGCAATATAGCTTCCGATTTTCACAAGGTCCATAAATACTTCCCCCTTTCAGAATTATAGTATCTATTTTGTCCCAAAAAGTACACCCCTTAATGGTAGAATCGTATTATATAGGCAGAATCTCATCCAATTTCATAAAAAAAATGATAAGATACTATTTCTCTGTTTTCCCATTACCCAGGTTGCATCCTATTACGCTTCCGTATCCGTTTCTACTTTCTGCACCCACTCTTTTTGCATAGCAGCAGCCAGAAAGCATTGAATCAGTTTCATAGAAAACGCTCCACATTCACCATTTATAATCATCCTTACCGCTTCTCCATGTCTCAATTTGCGTTTATATGGTCGTTCACTGACCAATTTTTTGATGTACTATTTCAGGAAGAAAAACCCTTTTATTCTTCTGCAAAAAGTTTCTGCTTCCGCTCAATCATCTCATCAATTCTCTCGATATACTGCCCGACATCCTTGACATTCTCGCATCGTTCGATCCGATGTGTGCCATCCGGATTTGGTTCTGTCCAGACACGTTTTGTGGAAGCTCCGGCTCCGCAAGCTACGATGGTCTGTTTCTCTTCCATGATCAGAATATTATAAACTCCCGCTTTTCCTTCTTTCGCATAACCGACATTCTCAAGGTTTCCCGCCATTCCCTTCTGGCGGTACAGATAATAAGGGAACAGGTCCATCTTCTTCGCATAGGAAGCGGTCAGGTCCATATGTTCCTGCGTGTTGACCATCTTATAATCTTTATAGTCTTCCTTGAACATATTTAAGCGCGCCGCGCGTTTTAGTGCCAGAGAGTGAACAGTCAGATTGTCCGGTTTTAACTGCATGATCTGCTCTAATGTATCGCGTACATCCTCTAAAGATTCTTCCGGCAGTCCCATAATGAGATCCATATTAATATCATCAAATCCAAGTTCTCTTGCGATCTTAAAACTTTCCACAGTCTGTTCTACCGAATGGCGCCTTCCGATCAGGTCGAGCGTTCTCTGCTGCATGGTCTGCGGATTGATGGAAATTCGTGTGATTCCCCATTTGCGCAGCACCTCTAATTTTTCTCTTGTGATGCTGTCCGGTCTGCCGGCTTCCACAGTAAACTCAAGGCAGTCTGACAAATCAAAACTACATTTAATTTTACGGATCAGACGGTCTAACTGATAAGGCTCTAATGTTGTCGGCGTTCCGCCACCGATATAAATGGAATTTAAATGCTTGTGATAAAACTTTGCCGCCGTATAATCAATCTCTTTTTCCAGTGCATCTAAATAAGCATCCACACGGTTCTTCCAGCTTACAAGCGGATATGATGTAAACGAGCAGTACAGGCAGGTCGTCGGACAGAACGGGATTCCGATATAAAGACTGTATCCGTTGTCATAATCAATTTTCTTTAAGATCGCATTTTCTCGTTCTGCAATATCGGTTGCAAGTTCAATCTTCTCATCGGAAGCAAAATAGGTATCCTTCATATACCGGTAGATCTCCTCCCGGCTTTTTCCTTCCTCCAGCAATTTCATAGGAATCTTCGTTGGACGGATTCCGGTCAGGTTTCCCCATGGAAGTGTTCGTTTCGTATAATCACAGAGCATACGGTACAGCATCTGCTTCAGCTGATTTTTCGTCCGCACGCGATCCGAAAAATCTACCTGAATTGTCTCATCCGGTATCTCTTTTACTTCTTCCTGACCCGGTTTTTCATTTGCCTGCGCATCCTCATTTGCATGCACGATCTCCTGCCATGTGATCTGAATCGTATCTTCCCCGTAGTTTACCTGCATGCGGATATCGATTTTTTCATCATATTCTTTTTTTTCTGCCGACACACCCACATACTGTTCCGGGAAAAATGCCTTGATCAGAGAATGAATATCATATTCAAATTCCGGTTTATTTAATAAAACTTCTATCATCCCAAAACCTCTCACTTACAGATACGGATTATACATCCGCTCTGTCCCAATCGTTGTAATATCATTGTGTCCGGTGTACACGGTCGTTTCATCCGGAAGCGGCAGAAGTTTCTCCTTAATGGAGCGGATGATCTGTGCTGCACTGCCCTTTGGAAAATCAGTACGGCCTACCGATGTGCAAAAGAGTGTATCTCCGGAAAATACAACATTCTGATAAGGGAAATAATAACAGCATCCCCCCACCGTATGTCCCGGCGTATGAAATACACGGATATGAAAACCGGCAAGGTCGATCTCCTGCTCATCTTTCAGGAAAATATCCGCATGATAAGTTTTCTGTACGCCTTCCCAGCCACTTAAGTTAAGAGACGGTGTATCTAATGTCTCTTTCTCATGTTCTTCAGCATATATTTTAATATCAAAATGCTTTGCAAGTTCCTCTGCTCCACCCGCATGGTCAAAATGTCCATGTGTCAGCAGGATTGCCACAGGAGTCAGATTTTCCTGCCGTATCTTTTCTGCAAGTTTATCAGCACTTGCCCCCGGATCAATAATCAAAACTTCTTTCGTGTCATCATTGACCGCAAAATAACAGTTTGTCTGTACCGGACCAACTACATATTGTTCTACTTTCAGTGGTGCCATATTTTCCCCTTTCCTGTCTGACAAAATCTTTTTCTTTACAGAAAAACTGGCTGCCCATCTGGATGCGGCTCATGTTTCCCACAACCTTCTGACAACCAGTTCTTTTAGCCCGTCGTTCTCTCTATATCAATGATACTCTCGATCTGCCGCAGTCTCTCCACAACGCTTGTAAGTTCTTCCCTGCCCTTCGTGCTGAAAGATACATCGATTGTTGCAATTCCCTGCTTGCTTGTTTTGGAGTGAATCGAATCAATATCGATCTCACGCTCTGTAAATACCTTTGTGATATCCACGAGAAGACCGGTTCGGTTATTGCCGTAGATCTTGATCTCTGCACGGTACAGGCCACTGCTGCCGGACTCTTCATCATGCTGCCACTCGGCATCGATCAGACGCTCACGCTCCATATCAGACAGATTGATAATGTTGATACAGTCTGTTCTATGGATGGAAACACCTCGGCCTCTGGTTACAAATCCAACGATCTCGTCTCCCGGTACCGGACTGCAGCACTTTGAAAAATGCACTGCCACATCATAAAGTCCTTTTACGATGATACCGCTCTTGGAATGTTTCTGTACGACCTTATCTTTATTCTCGGCAATGGTCTCAAGCACTTCATCATCCGTGATACACGCAAGATGGTCTTTTTTGTATTCCTCATACATGCGGTTTACGATCTGACCTTCTTTTAAACCACCATGTCCGATCGTTGCAAGGCAGGAATTCCAGTCATGGAAACCATATTTTCTTAAAATTTTCTCCTGATATTCCGGCTTATTGATATCCGGGAAATTGATTCCCTTGGATTTTGCCGATGCGATCAAAAGTTCCTTGCCGTGTGTAATATTTTCTTCTTTTAACTCACTGCGGAACCACTGATTGATCTTATTTTTCGCCTGGGTGCTTTTTACAATATTTAACCAGTCACGGCTCGGTCCCTTTGAATTCTGGGAAGTGATTACTTCCACACGGTCACCGTTCTGGATGATGTAGTCGATTGGAACCAGTTTTCCGTTGACTTTTGCACCGATCATCTTATTGCCGACCGCGGAATGAATACTGTAAGCAAAGTCGATCGGCGTGGAACCGGTCGGAAGATTCTTGACATCTCCGGTCGGTGTAAAACAGAATACCGTATCGGAAAACAGGTCAAGATCGCTCTTTAGCAGGCTCATGAACTCTTTATTATCTGACATGTCGCGCTGCCACTCTAAGATCTGACGGAGCCAGCTCAGCTTTTCCTCTTCGGTAACGGTCATTGGCTGTGACACACCGCCATTGTTACTTGCCTCTTTGTACTTCCAATGGGCAGCGATACCATATTCAGCCGTACGATGCATCTCAAAGGTACGGATCTGTATCTCAAACGGCTGACCGGTCGGTCCGATCAGAGTCGTATGGAGTGACTGGTACATGTTCGGCTTAGGCATCGCAATGTAGTCTTTAAACCGTCCCGGAATCGGCTTATACATCTCATGAATCACACCGAGTGCTGCATAACAGTCCTTGACGGAATCCACGATGATGCGGATGGCAAACAGATCATAAATCTGGTCTAATGTCTTGTGCTGATTGACCATTTTTTTGTAAATACTGAAGAAATGTTTTGCACGTCCGTCAACCTGTGCAGGAATTCCTGCATCTTTGATGTGCTGACGCACTTCTTCCACCAGTTTCTGTACATATTCGTCCCTGACACTCTTGCGCTGTGCAATCTGATGTACCAGATCATAATAGGCATCCGGCTCTAAATACTTGAGTGAGAGATCGTCCAGCTCGATCTTGATCTTGGAAATACCAAGACGCTGTGCGATTGGTGCGTAAATATCCATCGTTTCACGCGCTTTTTCCTTCTGCTTCTCAGGTGTCATGTATTTGAGCGTACGCATATTGTGAAGACGATCCGCAAGCTTGATCAGGATAACACGGATATCCTTTGCCATTGCAAGGAACATCTTACGAAGATTCTCTGCCTGAACCTCCACTTTATCCGCATCATAAGAGAGCTGTCCTAATTTGGTAACACCATCTACCAGAAGAGCAACCTCATCTCCAAACTCCTGTGCAATCTGTTCATCCGTCATAACAGTATCTTCCACAACATCATGTAAAAGTCCTGCAACGATCGTCTCCTTATCCAGCTCTAACTCCGCTAAAATAATCGCAACACACAATGGATGGATGATATATGGCTCGCCGGACTTTCTTGCCTGTCCCTCATGTGCATCCCTCGCAACATGATATGCTTTCTCGATCAGCGATATATCTGTCGATGGATGATACTTTCGCACGCTGGCGATCAGTTCGTCATATAGTTTTTCCGGACTCTCAAACTCTTTCATCGGCTTGATGTTATCGTCCTCTTCTTTTACTTTTTTTTGCAGATCCAGTGATTCTGATGAAAAATCCGCCATGTGCCTCACCCACTTTATCCCTTTTTTAGTAGTTTATATTATATTTTATTTTTATGGAAAATGCAACGTTTATTGATGATATCATACCCCGCTTTTGCTTATGGTATAGCGTTTCATGCATTTTCCGTCCAGATCCATTTCCTCCCGGAACATAAATCCCAGTTTTTCTGCCAGACATTCCGATGCTTTATTTCCTTTCTGGATCAGACAGTTTAATTTATCGAATTCAAGAAAATTCCATGCGTAACCGATCACAGCAAGACAGACCTCTGTTGCATATCCTTTTCTCTGATACGATACGTCGATCATATATCCAAGTTCCGGCTCACCGTCACACGCCTCACGATTCTCGATCCCGACCCGCCCGATCAGTTTTCCCGTCGCCTTTTCGATCACGACCCACATGCCGTACCCATAAAGGCGGTACATATAGTTAATATACGACCGCTGATACTCTTTTTCCTTTTCGTATTCATACAGCGGGTCTAAATATTCCGTCATTCCCTCCCCGGCATACAGTGCAAACAGGCCGTCTAAATCATCCAGCGTGATCTCCCGCACGATGCAGCGTTCTGTCGTGACGATTGTCCACGGAATACCATGTTTACGTTCATACGCACGAAGCAGAAACGTTTCATCCACTTCCTCAAGACCTTCGATTAACATAACCGCAGCCTGCATTCCCTGTTCTTCGATTCCCTCCGTCACTTCATCTGTGCTGTCATTACAATTCACGTTCTGACTACCAATTTCTGTAATCACATCGTCCGGTACTTCTCCTGTGCTCTCATTCTCTGCTCCGCCCGGTCCGATATATCCCAGCGTTGCCATTCCAAGCTGATCCATATTAGAAATAATGTGCCCATCTGTAGAGATGAGCACACTTTCTTCTGGCGGGAACAGAGAAAACTCTGCTCTGCGATTGGCATTATTTTTCCCTGTTACCACCAGTTTCAGATCCGGTTCCGGTCTGATATTCTGTTTTAAATAATCCAGTTCCCGCTCCGGGAGTCTGTCTGCTATTATAAATCTTAATTCCGGCATCGTATTTCACATTACCTCAATCGCTTATTCTAAGGTATCCTCTTCTGTATCCGGTTCCGGCACGACCGGATCTGTGGCATAATCATATTTGATATCATCATATCCCCATCCGGCAATGATATCTTTTGGTTTGCCATCTACCATAACTGTTTTATAGGTCGTTATTCTTACAAAATAGCGTTTGCCCTTGGTAAGTCCCTTGATCGTATATCTTAATTTATTACTGTTTTTGATCTTGATCAGATGGATATCTTTTTCCGGTGTCGAATAAAAACCACCTTCTCCATCCGTATACTGGATCATATAACCGGTAATCTGCTCTTTGGTCTTCTTTGGTACATTCCAGCTTACCGTAGCAGAATTTGACGTCATCACCAGATCATTCAGCATTGCATTCTGCGGTGCGATCGTAAACTCCCGGATGATCGTTCCGCGGAAGTCACCTTTTAATTTAATCTGAATACGATGCACTCCGATACTCCTGCAGTCTGTCAGATATTTTACGGAATAATTCTTTTTCGGAACCGTCTTTCCGGTATAATTACGTTTTACCGTTACTGCAGGTTTATGTTTCTTTCCGTCGTAGACATAAGTTGTCTCTCTCTGCCAGTTATCATCCGCAAGACACACATACAGGCTGGTTGACTGTACTAGCGGCCATTTGTTTTTGATGGAACGGTTATTTTTAAAAGTAGACTTTTTAATTCCAGGAATCTGTGTCCATGAACTTAAGTCTGTATAGGAGAGAAGATTCTTCGTCTTATCCAAAGACTCCTTTGAATCGATCACCTTAAATGTATTATAGACCTTACGCTCCCTGCCATTGCTATCGCGAAGTCCCCAGTAAAAGCCCTGATCCACATCCGACTGTGGTTCGGTATCTCTCGCATAGATAAAGGATTCGATCATCTTATTTCCTTCGCTGATATAATAAGCATACGCATAAGTTGCTGCCTGTAATTCTTCTCCCTGTGTCGAATTGAATGCCTGCTCTGCGAGCATAATCGTCGCATCTTTTCCGATCTTCTTTTTCACATATTCTGTAAGAACAGAAATGTTTTTCATAGTGATGATCGTAGAATCCACTCCACTGCCTGCTAAAGAGTCATCCCAGAATTTTGGCTCCACAAGACCCTGTGAATATGCATGATATGCAATGTTTGGACAGATCTTACCCTGCGCTTTCAGTTTCGAATAAAATGTGTCCAGTGTATTCTTCGTCGAGAAAAAGCTGTTCCCGCCTCCATCGACATCCTGATTCCAGTTATAATCAAGGCTGATATATACCTTTGAATGGCTGCTGACACTCTTTGTGGCATTATATGCAATGCGGAATGCCCGCGCATAATCATCCATATACGCACTTAAACTTTTTCCGCCCGCATAGTTCCAGTCATAAGGGCTGTCAACCTCATTTCCTAAGATCCATCCGGACACCAAATGCTGTTCATTTCCAAACTTTTCTGCCATGTAACTCATAAATGCTTCCCAGGTACGGCATCCTGCTGCTGATGTTGTCTTAATGGAAGAAAATATTTTTCCACCGCCATAGCTCATTTTGCCCGCCTGACCTTTTGCATCTTTTCCAAGCAGAAGAATCACATATACTTTTGAACCATCATCAATATACTGTCTGACCTGATCCTGCAGCCAGTTTACACGATCCCTGTCAAATGTGTATTTTTTCCCGCGGTATTTATACACCTCTTTATTTCCGCAGTCTTTGTTTAAAATTTCTTCGATTGACCAGTTTAAGACAACATGCTGCGTACGGAGTTTCTTTACCGACGTGTGATCTGCCCAGTCCGGCTGCAGTCCTTTTTTAGACGTTGTCTTAACACCGGTACCGGTGTAGGATGCCAGTGCCTCCGGATTTGTAATATACTGTGCACCACTGACTGCTATATATTTTTTTCCTTTTTTGTATGCAGCCACAAATTTCTGGCAAAGCATGCTGCTCTTATATTTTACAGAAAATGTGACAGTACCTTTTTTAAAGTTAGCGGAAGCCACCGGTTTTCCGGCAAGTTTTGCATTTTCTTTCACATTGGCATCTACCGAAAACAGGTAAAGTTTTTTTCCCATTCCTTTCTGTATTCCGGCAACTTTTGCTTTTACCGTTACCTTGCTTCCAACTGAATTTACTTTACAGGATACTAACTGTACCGGTTTTCCAGCCGCCATAACTGTTGTCTGTCCCACCGGTAAAAGTCCTGCTGCCATAATGGCCACGAGACAGATACAGATAACTTTCTTTAACATTTTCATAACTTATATTCCCTCACTGTTTACCGGTCATGTACTGCGCCGATAAGTTCTTTGATATCTTTTACCTGATAGCGCTCCATATAATCACGGATTCCATCTACGATCTCCATAGTGACCTGCGGATTGGTAAAGTTTGCCGTTCCAACAGACACTGCTGTTGCACCTGCAAGGATCATCTCGATCGCATCATCCGCATTCATGATGCCTCCCATACCAACGATCGGGATATTCACTGCCTGCGCAGTCTGGTATACCATGCGGACTGCAACCGGATGCACTGCAGGACCCGACATACCGCCTGTTCTGTTCGCTAATGCAAATGTACGTCTGTGGATATCAATCTTCATACCTGTCAATGTATTGATCAAAGATAAACCATCTGCACCGCCAGCCTCTGCCGCACGTGCCATCTCAGTGATATCTGTTACATTCGGAGAAAGTTTCATGATGACCGGCTGCTTTGCATGTGCCTTGATCTCTCTTGTAATATCCTCCACCATTTTCGGATTCTGTCCAAATGCGATACCACCCTCTTTTACATTCGGACAGGAAATATTGATCTCTAACAGATCGACCGGCTGATCGGCAAGTCTGTCTACAACTTCAACATATTCCGCAGTTGTGTGTCCACATACATTGACAACAATTCTGGTATCATATTTTTTTAAAAACGGAATATCACGCTCGATAAAAAGATCGATACCCGGATTCTGAAGTCCGATCGCATTTAACATACCGCCATACACTTCTGCCACACGTGGTGTCGGATTTCCCTCCCATGGCACATTTGCAACACCTTTTGTCACAACAGCACCAAGACAGTTCAAATCCACGAACTCAGAATATTCTTCTCCGGCGCCAAACGTTCCGGACGCAGTCATGACCGGATTATTTAATGTCACTCCACATAAATCAACTTTCATGTTCATCAGAATTCTACCTCCTGTGCAAGAAATACCGGTCCCTCTTTACAGATTCTCTTATTTTTCACATTACTGTGTGCATCTTTTTCTTTTGACTTGCACACACAGGCAAGGCAGGCACCGATTCCACATGCCATACGCTCTTCCATGGAAATCCAGCATTCGATATTCTGCTCTGCCGCGTATTCTTTGATCGCACGAAGCATCGGTGTCGGTCCACAGGCATAGATGATATCTGCGTCTAATCCATTCTCACGGATCGCATCCAGGACATTTCCTTCCGTTCCGGCACTGCCATCCTCCGTTGCAATATAGATCTGTCCGCGATTCCGGAAATCCTCTAATAAAAACAGTTCATCCCTGAATCCAAGCACGATCTTTTTCTCGCAGTCTAACTCTTTTGCGAGTTCTAACATTGGCGGAATTCCGATTCCGCCGCCGATTAAAAATGCTTTTTTATTTTTCTTCGGAAATCCGTTTCCAAGCGGGCCAACCACTTTTAACTGCATACCGGTACGCATACCGGAAAATTCTGCGGTTCCCTTTCCTGCCACACGGTATACCAGACGGATGGCGCCGTCTTTTCTGTCGATCTCACAGATACTGATCGGTCTTGGAAGCAGTCTGCTTCCCTCATTACAGTAAACAGAGACAAACTGTCCTGCCTTTGCATGTGCTGCGATATTCTCTGTGCGAAGCCACATGCTGTAAATGTCATCCGCGATCTCTTCCTGCCTGATGATGATCGCAGTTTCCTCAAATTTTGTACCCTTTGTCTGCATGAATTTTCTCCTTTTATTAACCGCTTTTCTTATTCTTCATATACAATGTGACCGCCAACGATCGTCATTTTTACTTTTCCGGTCACGGTTCTGCCGTCAAACGGTGTATTTCTTCCTTTGCTGGCAAATTTATTTTTATCAATCTTATAAGTCTCATTTGGATCAAAGATCACAATATCTGCTGTCTTTCCCGGTGCAATATCACCCTTATCGATTCCAACGATCTTTGCCGGATTGTAGCTCATTTTTTCTGCCATCTGCATTGGTGTCAGATAACCGCCAAGTACAAGCTCTGTATAAGTCAGGCATGCAGCCGTCTCAAGACCTACGATTCCAAACGGTGCATTTTTCATGGATGTATTTTTATCTGCAAATGTATGCGGTGCATGATCGGTAGAAATAACATCCATAATATTGTCACGAAGTCCGGCTCTTAATGCCTCCACGTCTTTTTTGGTACGAAGCGGAGGATTCATCTTGAAATTGGTATCTGCATCCGCATCCGCAGCGATCACATTCTTTTCCACATCCATTTCCGGTGCGATCTTGCGGATATCATCAGAAGTCAGTGTAAAATGATGCGGGCATACTTCAGCGGTAACTTTTACATTCTTTTGTTTTGCAAGATCCACCATCATGACAGAATCTTCCGTCGAACAGTGACATAAATGCAGCCTTGCCCCTGTGTCGTGGCTTAACATGATATCTCGTGCTACAATGATATCTTCTACAGAATTGGTGATTCCCTTTAACCCAAGCTCCCTTGCGTGCTCATCCTCATTCATGACACCGCCATTGACAAGATTTTTATCCTCACAATGTGCAAGTACCACAATGCCCAATTTTGCAGCTTTTTCCATCGCCTCGCGGTATAACTGGGCATTCATGACGGATTTTCCGTCCTCACTGATTGCAGGGATTCCAGCCTTTACCATTCCCTCAATATCCGCAAGTTCTTTTCCTTCCTGATTTTTTGTCACGGCACCCACCTGTAATACATTTACAAGTCCGACCGTTTTTGCCTTATTATGCACATAATTTACAACATCCGGATTGTCAACAACCGGTTTGGTGTTCGGCATTGCAAGAATCGTTGTATATCCACCGTGTGCTGCTGCGCGGCAGCCTGTTTCGATCGTTTCCTTTTCCTCAAATCCCGGATCACGCAGATGCACATGCATGTCAATAAATCCCGGCATGACAAAACATCCCTTTGCATTGATCTTCCGGTCTGCTTTCTCTTTGATCCCTTTTTCGATCTTAGAAACAACACCATTTTCCACCAACACATCTGCAACTTCATTCATCCCTGTGGCAGGATTGATCACCTGTCCATTTTGAATTAATATTGTCATAATTTCTCCATTCCGAAGCACGCTTTCATCGCTTCTGTGCAAAATTTTGTCTGTATTCTGTCAAATTTTATATCAGTGTACCATATGCAAAAATCTTCGTAAACACAAAGCCTCTATAAACTGCCATAGATTTCCGGCGTGACATAGGCGCGGATAAAAATGCCCTCCGGCCGGTACTCTTCCTCTAAAAGTTCTCCACTCTTTCTGATCTGCTGTAAAATTCCAGCCTCCTGATAAGAGATTGTACGCTCCACTAATATTTTATTATCCCGCAGCAGCGTACAGAAAAGTTCTTTCAACTCCTCTAATCCTGTTCCCTTTTTTGCGGAAACCGCCAATGTATAATCTGCCTTAAAATCACGGATCGGCTCCTCATCTGTGACCTGATCCTGCTTATTAAATAAGGTAATGATCGTTTTTTCCCTGATATCAAGCTGGTAAAGTGTGTCATACACGATATGCATCTGCTTGTCCCGCTGTGGATTGGAAGCATCTACCACATGTAGAATATAGTCCGCATATTTTGCTTCCTCTAAAGTACTCTTAAACGCTTCGATCAGATGATGTGGCAGCTTCCGGATAAAACCAACCGTATCTGTCAGAAGGATTTCCTGTCTGCCCGGCAGCTCTAAGACACGCGTTGTCGGATCTAAGGTAGCAAACAGCTTATCTTCCTCTAACACGCCCGCGCCAGTTAAGTGATTTAACAGTGTTGACTTTCCTGCATTGGTGTATCCGACAATCGCAGCCACAGGTATCTGTTTCTTTTCTCTCTGGGCACGCGTGATCTCGCGGTGTTTACGCACTTCTTTTAATTCGCGGTTCAAC
This sequence comes from Roseburia sp., assembly GCF_041325975.1. Taxonomy (NCBI): domain Bacteria; kingdom Bacillati; phylum Bacillota; class Clostridia; order Lachnospirales; family Lachnospiraceae; genus Roseburia; species Roseburia sp. The sequence goes on from NZ_JBGLEJ010000004.1 coordinate 355,154, forward strand.
TGGGCGATGCGGTCTTTGATAAGACGCCTGTCCATCTCTAACTTTTTCTCACCCGGTCCTCTTGTACCGATACCACCACCAAGCCTTGACATTGACCTGCCAAGTCCGGTCAGACGGCTGAGTCTGTATTTTAACTGCGCTAACTCAACCTGGATCTTTCCTTCACTTGTTGTCGCCCGCGCCGCAAAAATATCAAGAATAATAAGTGTCCGGTCCATGACCTTCGTGTCTAACATCTGCTCTAAGTTTTTAAGCTGTGCCGGTGACAGCTCATCATCACAGACAATACCTGTTGCCCCCAGCTCTGCGATCATGTCTGCGATCTCCTGAACTTTTCCGGTTCCGACATAGGAGCCCGGATGGATCAGTTCGCGTTTCTGGATCAGAGTTCCAACGGTAACCGCTCCGGCAGTCTTAACGAGTTCTGCTAACTCTGCAACAGAATCCTCCGCATCGTCTCCCTCCTGTTCACTGACACCTACTAAGATGACGCGTTCTTTTACCTCTTCTATTTTAATGGGTTCTGGCATTTGTTCCTCCCTTGCTGTTTTTAATTCTGACTTCCCGTATCCTGTGAAGAACTATCCTCTGCGGAACTATCTCCTGTGGCATTTTCTGCTGAGCCATCTGCTGTGGAACTATCTCCTGTGACATTCTCTGCTGGGCTATCTGCTGTGGAACTATCTCCTGCAGCACTTTCCTCTGTAGATTCTGTGTTACTGCTCTCATCCGTACTCTGACGGTTCTTTAAGAAAATATATTCTCTCTGTGCCGCCTCATCATCCGGATAAAGCGAAACATACTGCTGGACAACATCCCATGCGGATGTAAAATCTCCACTATATTCATAAGCAATGATCTGATTTGACAGAAGTTCCTGCTGGTTCGTAACATTATCCATCGCAAGTCCCTGTCTGATATCCTCTAAAGCTGCCTCATAGTTGCCTTTTCCCATCTGGATCTCGGCAAGTGCATTCATTGCAACCGAATCAGCCGTACCACTGTCCACATATGCCTGATAATACTTCTCTGCATTCGCAGAATCTTCCTCAGCTTCATAGACCTGTGCAAGATAGAGATTTGCCTTGGCACTGTCTTTTTTCACTGCTTCTTCTAACTCTTTAACTGCATTTGCATACTGACCAAGAAGATAATAAATCCTGCCTCGCCAGGTCAGATTTTCTGCAGAATTGCCTTTGATATCAAAAGCCCTGTTTAAATACTCTTCCCCTTCGTCAGTCATATTATTAGCGGCAAGGTTCTCATAAATCCCAACATACAATTCATAATCATCCGGGTTATATTTCACTGCATTTGCAAAATCTTTTTTTGCTGTATCTGTATCCTGCTGTTTTAAACTCAGACATCCATGCAGGTAATAGGCATTTCCATTCTTCCCATCATAATCGATCATCGCCTGGTAAGTTGCAAGTGCTCCCTCAATATCTCCTCCGGCATACTGTGCCGCTGCCTTGTAGTAACAGATATCTAACTCGGTATCTGTGATCTTACCTACACACTGGGAAAGTGCACTGTTAAAAGCTGCAACTGCCCCCTCATAGTCACCGGACTGCATACTGTTGATCCCGATCTTGCGAAAATCCAGTTCGTCCTCTAAACGCTCATTGGTGCATCCGGTAAAAAGTGCAGCAAACAGCACTGCCCCTGCAACCATATACGGCAATCTGTGTTTCTTCATCTCTATATTAATTCCTTTTCTCTATAATTCTTCAAACACCAGCCGCATATCATACCACACGGCTCCCCCATGTTTTGACATGGACTTTCCTTCATTAATATAACCAAATTTCTCATAAAATGGAATAAGACTTTCTTTACATGTCAAAACAATTCCTTTGCGTCCCTGTGCTTTCACGTCCTCAACCACATGCTCCATGAGCTTTGACGCACATCCCATCTTCTGATATGCCGGCAGCGTTGCCACTCCAAAGATCATCTGCCACTGCCCATCTTCCATGTGCATCGTGGCATCCTCAAACATCTCATCCCGCAAAATCGGAATATTGGTCGTCATTCCATTGATCACGCTCACTATTTTTCCAGAGTCCTCCAGTAACCAAAAATGATTCGGAAATACGGTCAGTCTTTTTTCAAAAGAGTCTTTTTCTGCTGCTTCTTCCGGTGGAAAGCACTGTCTCTCCATTTCCGTGATCGCATCTATATCATTTATTGTTGCTAATCTTATGTCCATTGTTGTGTGTCTCCATTATTTCTTAAAAAGTGCCTGCTGGCAGTCATTTTTTATCATTTGGCTGCACTCCAGTCCGCAGTGCACGTCCGAAAAATCAGAGATTTTCCGGACTGTCGGGCTTTCGCCCTATCAACGAAGCAAACAATAAAAAAGTGCCTGCAAGCAGTCATTTTTTATTGTTCACTTCGTTGGCACTGCTCAATGCTTACGCACATTATACCATACCTTTTTGATATTTTGCATTGTATTTGAAACTTTTTATGACTATGCTGTATCTAATAGTCAGATGATTCGAAAGAATCAAATATTTGCAAAGGAGGATCTGATCTTGAAATTCTTTTCCGGAAAAGAAAAAAAACTTACTGCAGAATCCAATGACGAACTCATTGAACGATTACTGCTTGAAAATTACAACCGCTACTATCATCTTGCATACAGCTATGTACATAATCCAGACGATGCAAGTGACATCGTACAAAACGGCGCTTATCTGGCGATCAAAAACAGTGCTTCCCTAAGGCAGCCGGAATATGCGGCGACCTGGATTTACCGCATCATGTTAAATGAGATTTTTCATCATTTAAAGCGGCCGGATACCATTTCTTACGAGGATTCACTGATCGCAGAGGGAAAACCGGACCAGTATCAGGACTTAGATCTTAGAACTGCGCTTGATTCTTTGTCCCCGGAGGATAAGGCGATCGTGGAACTTCGGTATTTCGAGGACTTAAAAATCGAAGATATCGCCCGCGTCTTAAATGAAAATGTCAATACCATAAAAAGCCGTCTGTACCGCAGTATGCAGAAGTTAAAACTGAAAATGGAGGTAACCGAATGAACACAAATGATTTTTATGAATTAAAAAAATCCTATGACACCTCGCAAATGCCTGAAAAGGAGGTCATAAAAATGAAAGAAAAAATGAATCAGGCGAAAGCCGAGAAGAAGAACAAACACAATAAAACCATTATCACAAGAATCTGGGTTGGCGCTGCTGCAGCGATCGCAGCGTTTGTCATCCTGCCAAATACTTCACCGAGTGTCGCCTATGCGATGGAACAGATCCCGCTGCTTGGAAATCTGATCGAGGTCGTCACATTCCGCGATTACCAGTACAGCAGTGACAAAAACAACGCCGATGTCAATGTTCCAAAACTGGTACCGGAAACTGTTGCTTCCACTGAAAATACAACGGAAGACCCGGTTGGGGAAAATTTAAAGAAATCAACCGATGAGATCAATGCAGAGATTGAAAAGATCAGTGACAGCCTGATCGCAGAGTTCAAACAGAATATGAACAACGAAGGTTATCAGGATGTCATGATCAAACATGAGGTCATCAACACAACTGACGACTATTTTACCTTAAAACTGATGTGTTATCAGGCTGCCGGCAGCGGTTATGAGATGGATTATTATTACACGATTGATTTAAAGACCGGGGAACGCCTTGCGTTAAAAGATCTTTTTAAAGAGGGATCTGACTATATCACCCCGATCAGCGAAAACATCAAATCACAGATGCGAGGGCAGATGGATGCCGACGAAAATGTCTCCTACTGGCTGGATGATACAGAAGTTCCTGAATGGAACTTTACCTCCATTAACGATGATACTTCCTTCTATGTTAATGCTGACGGAAATCTCGTCATCAGCTTCAACGAGGGCGATGTCGGTCCAATGTCTATGGGTGTTGTAGAATTTACGATCCCACACGATGCGATCGCCGATATTTTAAAATAAGAAATGTCTATGTAGTAAAGGATTCTGGCATGGTATTCAGCAGTCTCAACTTTATTTTTATTTTTTTGCCATTATTTCTGTTTGCCTATTATGTCACACCTGCTGCTTTCAGAAACAATACGCTCTTTGCAGGGAGCGTATTGTTTTATGCAATCGGGGTGATCAAACAGCCATATGCACTGTTTCTGTTAATGGTTCTGACCTATCTCAATTATGTGTTTGGAATCTGCCTTTATCAGATACACAATTCAAGAAAAAAGAAACTCTTTTTGACAAAAGTTATTTTTTTCGATTTTTTATGGTTGTTTTTGTTTAAATATTCCAGACATTTATCTCTGCCGCTCGGAATCAGTTTTTATACGTTCCAGCTGACTGCATATCTTTTTGATATCTATTACGGACGTATTTTACCGGAACGGGATTTTGTGACATTCGGTACTTACATCAGCATGTTCCCAAAATTAATTTCCGGACCAATTACCCCGTATGAGATGCTGCGCAGGCAGCTTCACAGCGCAAGACGCTTTCTGCCCGAAAATCTTGCGGAGGGTATGAAACTTTTTATCCGGGGACTTGGCTTAAAAGCGATTCTGGCGAATCAGTTTGGCAGTCTGTGGGCAAATGTTGGCACGATCGGATATGAAAGTATCTCCACACCGCTTGCATGGCTTGGAATCTATGCATATTCTTTCCAGATTTACTTTGATTTTTATGGTTATTCCCTGATGGCAGCAGGTCTTGGCAGAATGCTTGGTTTTAATCTTCCCATAAACTTTATGCACCCCTATCTCTCCACAAGCATGACAGAATTCTGGCGGCGCTGGCATATTACACTTGGACAATGGTTTCAGACCTACATCTATATTCCACTTGGCGGCAACCGCACAGGCATCTGCAAATGGATCCGCAACCTGCTTGTCGTGTGGATACTTACCGGAATCTGGCATGGCACAGAATTTCATTTTATTCTGTGGGGATTTTCCCTGTTCGTCATTGTATTGACAGAAAAACTGCTGTTAAAAAAATTGACGGACCGATACGCGCTGGCCGGACATCTTTATATGGCAGTTCTGATCCCATTGTCGTGGATGCTTTTTGGAATCAGTGATCCCGGCAGTATCGAAGTCTACATCCGGAAATTATTTCCATTTTTTTCCGCCGATGATGCCATTATTTATGTGAATGATTTCTGGAAAAATTTAAATGATTTCCGCTTTATCATCCCTGCCGGCTTCCTTTTTTCTACAAGGCTTCCGGTCCGCCTTTTAAAAAAAATCAGGGGCTCTGTGCCAGAAATTTTTGTCTATCTGGCAATTTTCTGGTCTTCTGTTTACTGTATTTACGTTGGCTCTAATGACCCATTTTTATATTTCAGATTTTAACGAAGGAACACTATGCGAAAAAAAATATCTGCCATATTGTTTTATTTTTTCTTTTTGATAAGCTGCCTTTTGATTCCACTCATTTACTTATATGTAACGTTAAACATAAATGCAGCCAAAAATACGTCCTTGTCCGTGTCTTCTGTCTCCGCCGCACAAAAACAGGACACCACGACACCATCGGACACTTCCGGTGCGCCATCTGACAATACAGACCGGCAGGATATCCCGGACACAGAAGTTCCGATGACAGAAATGACCACTGTTGATGCAGATTATTTCGATGACGCTTTAATGATCGGTGATTCCCGCACCGTCGGATTAAAAGAATATGGTACGTTGGGCAATGCCACCTTTTATTGTGATTCGGGTCTCAGTATCTATGATCTGGAAAACAAAAAAATTATGGTGGACGGTATCGGAAAGGTCAGTATCTCTGATCTTTTAGCCAGCCATACCTATCATAAAATATATCTGATGCTCGGCATTAATGAACTTGGCTACGATGTCACACAGACATTTGAAAAATATGCGTCGTTTGTAAATTTTCTGCAAACCATGCAGCCGGATGCGATCATTTATGTGGAAGCAAATCTTCATGTGACTGCACAGCGCTCAGACTCGGATAAGACATTCAATAATGCCAATATCAACGCCTTTAATCAAAAAATTTCGACATTAGCCGATCACCGGACCATTTATTATCTGGACATCAATGAACTTTTTGACGATGCAAACGGCAATCTCGGCACACAGTACAGCAATGATAATGCGCATCCCCTCGGAAAATACTACGCAGTATGGTGTGACTGGTTAATGGAGCACGCCGTTGTCCGTGACGGGAAATCATAATCCCTTGCACCGGTTTTAAAATATCGTTATAATATTTCTTGCAGATTACGGGGACATGAAACAGCCTGCGCTATCTTTCGTATGGCATCCCCTCAGAAATGGAGATATAGATTTATGAACAAAAAAGACATTTTAGAATTAAAACGGCGTTTTAAAAAGGATGCCTGCACTTTTACAAGACTGTGCGGCTGTTATGTGGATGCTGACCACAATAAGGTAACTTCTTTCGGAGAGACATTTTTAAATCTGGAGGATGAAGAATTTTACAAATATTTAGAGATTGCCAAAAAAGTAATGTCCGGCACGATCGGGAATAACCTTTTAGAGCTGGAATTTCCAACCGCAGAGGAAGCTGCCGGCGGCAGACAACAATTTTTGATGGGACTGCGCGAGAGTGCCTTAAAAAATGATGATCTGATGGATGCATTTTATGATCTCGTCATCGACAGTTACGACTACGTGGGAAATTATCTGATTCTTGTATTCCATGATGCCTATGACGTCATGACAAAAACATCAGACAATAATAAATTAGACGAATCGGAGGAAGTTTACGAATACCTGCTCTGCGCGATCTGTCCGGTCAACCTGACAAAACCGGGGCTTGGCTACCGTGAGGATGAAAACCGTATCGGTCCGCGTATCCGTGACTGGGTAGTAGGCGCACCGGATACCGGGTTTGTATTTCCTGCATTTACTGACCGAAGTACTGATATCCACTCTGTCATGTTTTACACCAGAGATACCAAGACACCTCACTCTGAATTTATGGAATCCGGTCTCGGCTGCGGTTCTAAATTTACTGCTACCGAACAGAAACTTACTTTCCAGAGCATTGTAAAAGAAGTTATCGGGGAAGATGATGATGAAAGCGATGCTATCTTCATGGATATTCAGGATAATTTAAATGACCTGATCCCTGTCGCTTTAGAAGATGAACCAGAACCGGAACCGGTTCCTGTCACAAAGAGCACAATCTCTTCCGTACTCGCAGAGAGCGGTGTGACCGAAGAACAGGCAGCTGTGATCGAACAGACCTATGAAAATGTATTTGGAGAAGAAGTCCCTGTTGCAGAACACCTGGTAGATCCAAAACTGGTAGAAGCAAATGCAAAACGTAAAGAAAAATTAGAACTGATACAACAGGTTGAAAATCTGAAACAACAGTTAGAAGAAACACGTGCCCTTCCAGTCGGAGAATCTGATGAGGACGATGTCCCGGCAGTCAAAACCTATGATGTCATTCTGCGCGTCAAACCGGAAAAAGTCGATCAGATCCACTCTCAGGTTATCGACGGTCAGAAATGCCTTGTTATTCCAATGGATGAGGACGAGCATGCTGCCGTTAATGGTGTGAATACAACGATCTGATAGCCTTTCTGACAAATGCTGGTTTGTTTATGAAATAAATCATCTCCCCAAATGGTGTATCGTAGGCTTGTGAGTGGCATCTTGCGCAAAGCCGGATTAATTTTTGTTCCGTTGTACGAAAATAAGAAAAGTCTAGGTATGCCTGAATTAGATTTTCTCGGAGTGACGTGACCGGCAACAACGAGTCATCCATGACTCGATGCTGCCTTGTTCTGCCATCCGTGGCAGAACATCACTATGTATAGACAGGCACACCAAGATTTTCTAATTTTCTCCCAAAGTCACAAAATTAGCTCCGGCTTTGCGCAAGATGCCAGCCTTCAGGTTGTGAACACCATTTGGGTGGGCGGTTCATCTCAAAATGGGGGCGCGGGTGTGAATTTTTGATATTCGCACGAATGAAAATATGCTTAAAATCCTAATATGCTGTATCATTAATATTCAGCCTAACGGCTTCCCAGAATTTTTATATGCCACATTGCATTACACGAATTATTTCGTAAATTGCCAGATTAATAACGCAGAATATTTTTTCAAATGTGTATGGCAATAAATATGGGCATAGTGGTATATATCGATGTTTTTACCAGTGTTATCAAACAAATAATAAATTATTGAATCTAGTTATTTGGAAATATTTTTTAATCAGATTCAGACACAAAACACTAAAAATTTACGCACTTCCAAGGTTGTAAAATGAGTTCCCCGGCGAAGGGTGTTTCACAACCTTGCGGCTGGCAAATCGCATCAAGCCGAGACCTGTTTTGTGACTTTGGGAGAAAATTAGGCAATCTTAGTCTGCCTGTCCGTAACACAGTGTTGTGCTGCCACGGACGGCAGCACAAAGTCTTAATGCCCCCGGACGGGGCGTTTAAGACGCACACGTCACTCCGCCACAACCTATACCAGGCAGCCTTAGATTGACTTATTTTCGGACAACGGAAACAAAACAGTCCCGGCTTGATGCAATTTGCCACTCACAAAACTGTAAATCCACCCTTCGCCGGGGAACTCACATCACAACCACAAACCAGCATTTGATGGGCAGTTTTCTTTCATGAAAGCCGTTCTTTAATATAATCTTCCATTTTCTCCCGCGGTACACCGAGCGTCAGAGAAAGCTCTCCATACAGTTCATTCTCTGCCACTTTCATATAACGTTCATCTACCGCAGTCACTTTTTTGCCCTGCGCGATCCGCTCTTTTTTACGCTTATACAATGTCTTTACAATGCTGACCCATGCATGATAATCACATGTCCGGAGTGCTTCTTTATATTTTGCCTCGCGTTGTTTATCATCAGGCACCCACAAAAGTTCTATCCGGGGCATTTCCTCAATCAGCTTTTCTGCCTCTTCCTTTGAAATCGTCCTACGCATTACAATTTTCTCGCTGTCCGTAGGTACATAGACAGTCCCATTCGAATCCCCGACCGGTGCTAAAACATAATACAAACGTTCCTGGTCCGCTCCCGAAATATCGATATGGGTAATATCTTTGATCTGACAGACACCTTTTGCGCCACACACAACATATTCTCCGATTTCAAACATTCTTTTGATTCTCCTTTCCCTGGTTTCAAATTTAAATGATCATCTACAGGTATTTTTTCTATCTTATATTTACCTGGTATTTCATACCTGATATTTTTTATATCATACCACTATTTAACTATATCATTATTTTTCCCAAAAAGTCAGCAAAATAAGCGTTCAACGTTTATTTTTGTGAAAACTATAGCACATGATACTATACTTTATTAGTCATATTTTACATAAAACGGGCGGCACAAAATTTTATGCCGCCCGTTTTTGATATAGTAATATTTTTTCTGCCACTGCTTTTGGCATAATCTAACAATTCCTGATTTTCTTTCCGGTTAATGACATTTTCCACGCTGTTCTTTTTTTGCACTTTCAACGTCTTTATGGATGCCTGTTCACACTCTAAATATCTTAAATACCTGTTTACCGCAATCACGTAAAGATTTATCGTTGCAGGTGCCAGATTCTCATCCTGCAATTTCTGTTTATATAGCAGTGTCCTTTCTTTTGTAACTTCCTTTCCATTTAAATACCGGATAAATTTTTCTGCCTCCCTCAGATATACCTGTCTGGTATGTTCCGACAGCTCACTTTGTTTTAAATATTCCTCATACATTTCTGATCGTTTCATATGATAATCCTCCGTATTTCTAATAGTTTTTCCATAAGAAATAAAATTATCACAAAATAAAGAGTCGCTTGCGACTCTTTTGCGCTCGAGCGGTGCTGTTTACAGCTAACTTCTTCTCCGCGAGATGCGCATCCCGCCCGGAGGGCTTTTTGATTCATAGGACGTAATATCTTATGAATCAAAAAAACTGCCGTCTCATGATATTCTCATGAAACGGCAGTCCGTCTTGTTCGTACAGTCCAAATGGGTAAAAAGACTATACACTATCTGCACATGGCAGACAATTATATTAAATTAGGGAAAGGAATTAACAAAATGATCTTGTCGTAATCTTATTATCTCTGAACACGTCCGGAAGCATCTCCGCCAGCTAATTTCTTAACTTCATCAACGCTTACCATGTTGAAGTCACCTTCTACGGAATGTTTCAGACAGCTTGCTGCTACTGCGAACTCAATGGTAGCCTGTGGATCATAATCATTTAAACAAGCGTAGATTAATCCGCCACCGAAGGAATCTCCTCCACCAACACGGTCAACGATGTGCATTAAGTACTCTTTGGAGAAGTAGCTCTGTCCATCCTCATAGAGCATTGCTGCCCAGCGGTTGTCGTTTGCAGAGATAGATGTTCTTAATGTGATCGCAACTTTCTTGAAACCGAAACGGTCTGTTAATTTCTGTGCAACCTCTTTGTATCCTTCTTTATTTAACTCGCCTGCAGTTACCTCTGTACCCTCAGACTTGATACCGAATACGTCGTTTGCATCTTCCTCATTGGAGATACATACATCTACATATTTGCAAAGCTCGCCCATAACCTGGCCTGCTTTTTCTTTGGACCATAATTTATTACGGTAATTTAAATCACAGCTTACAGTGATTCCTTTTGCTTTTGCAGCTTTACATGCCTCTAAACAGATTGCTGCAACATTATCGCCAAGTGCCGGTGTGATTCCTGTAAAGTGGAACCAGTCTGCACCGTCAAAAATCTTATCCCAGTCAAAATCAGCAGTTGTAGCTGTTGCAATGGAAGAACCTGCACGGTCATAAACAACTTTAGATGGTCTCTGGCTTGCGCCTTTCTCTAAGAAGTAGATACCAACACGGTCACCACCACGAACGATATCAGATGTGTCAACACCATACTGTCTTAAAGCATTCACACCAGCCTGTCCGATCTCATGTGTCGGGAGCTTTGTAACAAAACTTGCATCCAAACCGTAGTTTGCTAAAGAAACTGCAACGTTAGCCTCTCCACCGCCGTATGTTGCGCCGTAGGATGTAGCCTGTACGAAACGATAATATCCTTCTGGTGCCAGACGAAGCATGATCTCACCAAATGTAACGACTTTCTTTGCCATGATTTAAATCCTCCTAAAATAAAATGTTTCACATTGTGAAACGTTGTTTCATAATTTATATTTTTATTATAGCACTGAAAAATAGAATGTCAAACATGTTTTTACTTTAATGCAATTTTTATAGGTTCTGTTATTTTTATCCAAAAAAGTTGTGAAATATTTGCAACTTTCTCTTTTTTATTTTTGAGATGTGTTATATAATGCATATGTATTGGTTCATATTGTAGAACTTAGTTTCATATTTTGAAACTGTTATGATATATTTTTTAAGGAGGTTTTTCCATGGACCGTAAATATGATGTCATCACATTAGGAGAGATTCTGCTTCGTCTTTCCACTCCGATCAACGGACGTCTCGCACAGGGCGATACTTTAATGAAGCATTTAGGAGGTGCCGAGTTAAATATTGCCTCCGAGATCGGACAGCTTGGCTTAAAGACGGCAATGATCTCTAAGATTCCAAATAACCTGCTCGCCGCATTCATCAAAAACCAGATGAACGCATCCCGTGTCAGTGAAAATTACCTGATCTCCGATACAGCAGACGACAGCCGTATCGGTGTCTATTATTACGAATATGGTTCCTATCCACGTAAACCGCGTGTTGTTTATGACAGAAAACATTCTTCCATCAACAACATCGATATTAAAGATGTACCGGAAACCATGTTTTATAACACACGCCTGTTCCACACCAGCGGTATCACTTTAGGTCTTGGCGGCAAAGCACAGAAGTTTGCCATCGAGTGTATCCGCAAATTCAAAGAGCAGGGCACTTTGATCTCTTTTGATGTCAACTACCGTGCCAATCTCTGGACTGGTGAGGAGGCAAGAGCCTGCATCGAACAGATTCTTCCCTTTGTAGATATCTTTTTCTGTTCTGAAGATACCGCCCGCCTGACCTTTGGCAAAACAGGCTCGATCGAGGAAATCCAGAAGTCTTTCTGCGAGCAGTACCCGATCTCCGTGGTTGCATCCACAGAGCGCACCGTCATCACGCCAAAGAAGCATAACTTTACTTCCATTATTTATTCTGCGAAAGATGATGCCTACTACCGCGAGGAACCCTACAACAATATCGACGTAGTCGACCGTATCGGAAGCGGTGATGCCTATGTTTCCGGTGCCCTCTATGGCTACTTAAAACATAAGGACTGCCGTAAAGCCTTAGAATACGGCAATGCCATGGCAGCCATCAAGCACAGTGTCATCGGTGATATGATAACGACCGACCTTGAAGAGATCGACAGCATTATCGCAGAACACAAAAATACAGGTTATCATTCTGAGATGAACCGATAATAAATATACCGCCTGCTGCTTTGAGCATGCGGCAGATAGAAAGAACCGGAATATCCATATCCAATTTTTATGGGTATTCCGGTCTTTATATTTTCATTCCATTATATTGGTACCTGGCTGCTCTTTTTCACAATAATAGTTTTTACATCACTTCACGGATCACACGTTCCACATTTTTGTACGCGATTCTTTCTATGTCATCCTCACAAAATCCTTTTTTCTGCAGTGCATCGAATAATTTTTCCATCTCCATGCAGTCAGCAATCTCAAGATTTCCCTCAATCCCGTCAAAATCCGTACCAATGCCCACACATTCAATCCCGCCAACATTGACCAGATGTTTCACATGTTCACACATTCTTTCGATCCTGCTTACTTTATCCACCGGATCTGTATTTAAAAACGGTGGATAAAAATTAAGTCCACACACACCGCCATGCTCTGCCAATATCCGTATCATATCATCCGTCAGATTTCTCGTTGCAGGAGCGAGTTCCCTGCAGTTTGAATGGGATGCCACAAACGGTCCCTTCACAAGCTCTGCCACATCATAAAACCCGCCATCCGATAAATGGGAAACATCCACAAGGATTCCACGTTCTGTCATATATGTGACAGCTTCCTTCCCAAACGGCGTCAGTCCAAGTTGCATCCTTCCTGCATCTTTCGCATGCGGATGTCCGAAACAGTTATCATCATTCCAGGTCAGCGTGATAAGCCGTACTCCCATCTGATAAAGCTGCTCTAAGTGCTCCATTTTTCCATCCACAACGCATCCGTTTTCCACCGTCAGAAAGGCTGATACTTTTTTCTGCTGCCAGTTGCGCTGCAAATCCTCATAGGTGCATGCCGGCGCAATGATATCTGCACAATTTTCCATCGTATTCTGATATACTGCATACATATCCTGCATCTGCTTTTCGATCTCTGCCCCGTTATACCAAAGACTTATCTTTCTCTTTTCTGACCGGCAGTCGTCTGGATCATGTCCCGGATCACTCCAGTTTTCTTCTTTTTTCTGCTGTAAAAACATGGCAAAAAACTGTGCTTTTGTGCCACACCGGTGCAGCCTTTCTGCATCCACCATCGTATGTTCCAGTTTTTTTGCCGTCTCTTTTTTCTGTTCCACTGCTTTTGCAAGCGTATCACAATGCATGTCGATATAATTCATATCCGATGAATCCTTTCTGCAAATCTGCCCCTGTAAACCTGCCAGGCTTATAAAACCGCCGTATTTTTTCTTTCAATGCACGGTTCTTTTAATATCATTTTATTCCGCAGCACACAAAATAACAACCCGACATAAATTCCATTGACTACTGCCATCATCAGATTTGTGGAAAAAAACGGAACTGCCACCGTATAGATCACGGCATATCCAAAATTCATTGCAACATAAATGACCAGCACACGCACGATCAATGCAATACTGCATGCCATTCCGAGCAAAAATCCCATCCGGTTGCTCTGCATCAGTGACTGTCTGAATGCCTGAAGTAAAAACCACACAAAGGCTGCTATAACCAGCACACCTGCTATGATTCCAAAATAACTGAAGATATTTCCAAGTAAATATTCGCCGTCCTGTGCATGCCCCTGCATCAGCAGCGTCCTGTTTCCAAACAGGCTGTATTCTGCAGCCGCACTCTTTATCATTCTGTTTTGGAAACCAAATTGCCCCATATGTTCAAGTCTTGCCTTCACATAACCATTTGTGAAAAAATGATGATACAAAAGCACTCCTGCTCCCAAAAGCCCGAACGCAAGACCTGCCAGTTTTACCAGATACCGTTTCTTCTTATTTCCAAATATCCCACGAAGTACCGCTGCCACAAGCAAGAACAGACAGACCACTGCATTTTCCAAAACCGCCGCTGTACTCATCGGTGTTGCCATAAGAAACAATACCAGAAATGGTACAAAGATCCATCCCACTGCTTTCAGGATACCAGCAAATTCATTCCCACGATACTGGTAAATGACTCCTGCAAAAATAACCGGCAGTAATACCTGCATACTGTAACACGCTAAAAGTGCGGTCTGATAATTTCCAATAACACCACCTGACCATACCAGACACAGGCAGATCAGATAACAGACAGCAACCGCACGGATATGTAAAAACAGCCATGTATAATCGACATACATCACCAGAAAGATCATTGCAAAGCTGACACCATTTATCACAAGTAATGATCTAAGCTGTTCTGCCTGTGATGCCCCACCTTCTGTTTTTCCGGAAATAACAACTGACATGAGTATAGATGCCGCCGTTAAAAGAACCGCCAGCACAAAAAGTTTCCATGGAAATGCCGGTCTGTGGATACGGTTTAATGCACATCCTGTTTCCACCGGATCTCCCATCTGCCGCACTGCCTCTCTTTTTGCATCTTCCCTGCTCATTCCTTCTTCCTCATAGCCTTGTGCCTGTTCTTCTATATGCCCGTTTATTTCTTCTGACACAAGCGCTCTGGCACGTTTATTTTGAATCTGTTCTTCCAGAGTCTTCATATATTCTGTATAATCTGTCAATGTATTCCCTCCCGGCTCTTTCTGCCATGCTTGCTTTTTTTATCCCTGCATTTTTTACACATTTCACTGCCTGATGCCATTTCACTTTTTCAAATACACATTTCCATGGCTTTACATGACAATACATTTGTAACTGCTGCGGCATACGTATTCCATTCGTCTTTTTTCTCTTTTAAAATACGCTTTCCTTCCCCGGTAATGTGATAATATTTGCGCATTTTCCCACTTGCATCATCCTCATAGACCGTAACAAGATTGTTTGCCTCTAAGGCATGCAAAAGCGGATAAAGCGATCCCGCTTTTAATTCAAATACATTTTCCGATCTTTTCCTTAATGTTTCGATCATTTCGTAACCATACATGTCTTTCTCGTCTAAAAGCCGTAAGATCAGCATGGAAAGACTACCCTGAATCAATGATTTGTTTAACATAAAATCCTCCTTGTTTTCCGAAGGAAAATGCGAGCCCTTTGGCGAGCAGAGGATTTTCCTCCTTGTTATATAGTCTATCTATATATCTAAAGTATATAGTCTGTCTATATATATGTCAAGTTTTTTCTCATTTTTTGATCTTACATATTTGTTTGTAAGAATAAATACTGCATCCCCTTCACTTTCGGCATTATCCTGAAAATACTTTTGATCATAAAATATACAAAAACAGGTTATCCATAGTTTAAATCTATGAACAACCTGTCCTGATGTCTGTCTGACATTTAAAAATCATTCTTTTATTTTTCTGCAAGATTTTCGAGGATTACATCCATATCATACCCCGGTACCGCCTTCACTACAGCTTCAAATGCTTTTCTTTATTATATAGAACCCCAAAAACATCTTCAAGCCATTCCTACATATTTTTGTTTTGTGAAACTTGCTGCTGATGTGGCATAGAATTACTGAGTTATCAGAACTATTTTTATAGTATACTACAAGAAGCCGCATTATTCAATCACAAAATAAAAGGAACTCTGCTATCCGGTTAAATGCTGGTTTGCGGGTGACATGAGTTTCCTCGTGTAGGGTGGTTCCGGGGGTTTACGATTGGCAAATTGCATCAAGCCGGGAATGTTTTGTTTCCGTTGTCCGAAAATAAGGCAAGTCTAAGTCAGCCTGATTTAATGTTTCTCGGAGTGACGTGTGCGTCTTAAACGCCCCGTCCGGGGGCATTAAGACTTGTGCTGCCGTCCGTGGCAGCACAACACTGTGTTACGAACAGGCAGACTAAGATTGCCTAATTTTCTCCCAAAGTCACAAAACGAATCCCGGCTTGATGCGATTCGCCAGCCACTAAGTTGTGAACCACCCTTCGCCGGAAAACTCATTTTACAACCTTGGGGGCGTAAATTTTTAGTGTTTTGTGTCTGAATCTGATAAAAAAAAGATTTCCAAATAACTATATTCAATGGTTTATTATTTGTTTGACAACACTGGCAAAAACCTCGATATATACCACTATGCCCATATTTATTGCCATACACATTTGAAGAATATTTTGTGTTATTGGTCTGACAATTTACAAAACAATTCATGTAGTACAATGTAGCAGATGGAAATTTTGGAAAGTCATCAGGCTGAATATTAATGATACAGCATATTAGGATTTTAAGCATATTTTCATTCGTGCGAATATCAAAAATCCACACCTACGCCCCCAATTTTGAGATGAACCGCCCACCCAAATGGTGTTCACAACCTGACGATTGGCATCTTGCGCAAAGCGAAGCTAATTTTGTGACTTTGGGAGAAAATAAGAAAATCTTAGTGTGTCTGTAGGTACACAGTGATGTTCTGCCACGGATGGCAGAACAAGGTTTCACGAGCCACGGATGGCTCGTTGAACGCCGGTCACGTCACTCCGAGAAAATCTCACTCAGACACACTTAGACTTTTCTTATTTTCGTACAATGGAACCAAAATTAACTCCGGCTTTGCGCAAGATGCCACTCACAGACCTGCGACACACCATTTGGACGGGCGATTTATTTCATAAACAAACCAATATTTATCAGATAACGCGTTCTATAAAGCAAAAAAGGAACCACAAAACCATTCTAAGTTTTGCGGTTCCCAATTAGGAAGAATTTGTAATTTAAATATTGTGAATTAACTGCTGCTCTGCAAGCCACATAATCGCTTACAAGATTTTACGAGATGCATAGCATTTTACAAATGCCAGATATCCTCATTGTACTGTGCAATGGTACGGTCTGATGAGAAGAATCCTGCCTTACTGATGTTGACAAGCATTTTCTTAGCCCATGTCATGCGGTCTTCGTAATCTGCGTAGATACGCTCTTTGGTTGCAACGTACTCCTCGAAATCCGGAAGAGTCATGAACCAGTCTTTATTTAACAGCTCATTGTAGAGACGCTCTAAGTTTTCTGCACATCCGACTGCTTTCATCTGGTCACTTACGATGAAATCGATCGCACGTTTGATGTTCGCATCATTCTCATAGTAGCTTCTTGAAACGTAATCTGCTTTCTCGTAGTGTCTGATAACTTCCTCAGATGATTCACCGAAGATATAAATATTGTCATCACCAACGAACTGATGCATTTCAACGTTTGCTCCATCCATGGTTCCGATCGCAACAGCACCGTTTAACATGAATTTCATGTTGGATGTTCCACTTGCCTCTTTGGAAGCTAAAGAGATCTGCTCATGGATATCTGCTGCCGGGATCAGTTTCTCAGCTAATGTTACGTTGTAGTTTTCTACCATCACTACTTTTAAGTATGGTGCGACTTCCGGATCATTTGCGATCAGTTCCTGTAAGCAGAGGATCAGATGGATGATGTCCTTTGCAATGATATATGCCGGAGCTGCTTTTGCACCGAAAATAACAGTGATCGGACGAGCCGGTTTCTTTCCTGCTTTGATCTCGAAATATTTGTGGATCACATAAAGAGCATTCATCTGCTGTCTCTTGTACTCATGTAATCTCTTGATCTGGATATCGTAGATAGAGTTATCATCTAATTCGATCCCCTGTGTTTTTGCAAGATAATTCTTTAACTCTGTCTTTCTTGTACCTTTTACTGCAAGAAGTTTCTTTAATACTTCTTCGTCATTTACATATGCGCCGAGTTTCTCTAACTCTTCTGCGTTTTTCTTAAATCCAGGTCCGATTAAGGATGTGATAAATTCGGTCATCTCCGGATCGCAGTGTAATAACCAGCGGCGGAATGTGATACCGTTTGTCTTATTATTGAACTTCTCCGGATAAATCTTGTAGAAGTTATTTAACTCTGTATTCTTTAAGATCTCTGTGTGCAGGTAAGCAACACCGTTGACGCTGTATCCGTAATGAATATCCATATGTGCCATATGAACACGTTTCTCATCATCAATGATTGCTACGGATTTGTCATCATATTTCTTTGTCACACGGCTGTTTAACTCATAAATGATCGGCAGTAACTGCGGAACCGCTTTCTCTAAGAAATGGATCGGCCATTTTTCAAGTGCTTCTGCTAAAATGGTGTGGTTTGTGTAAGCACATGTCTTAGATACGATATCGATCGCTTCATCCATTAAGATTCCACGCTCCATCAACAGACGGATCATCTCAGGAATTACCATACTTGGGTGTGTATCGTTGATCTGGATCACTGCATACTCATTTAATTTGCGAAGATCTCCGCCTCTTGCAAGTGTCTCATCAATGATCAGGCGCGCTGCGTTGCTGACCATGAAGTACTGCTGGTATACACGAAGGATTCTTCCCTTATCATCGGAATCATCCGGATATAAGAATAATGTTAAATTCTTTGCAATATCCTCTTTGTCAAAATCGATGCCGTCTCCAACCAAACTCTCATCCACTGTCTCAACATCGAACAGATGAAGTTTTGTGGTACGGTTCTCATAACCGATCACATCGATATCATATAATCTGGACTGTAACGTAAAACCGCCAAACTGAATCGGGTAAGTAACGTCTGTTTTTGTCAGCCAGCTTTCTTTTTCAATCCATGGGTTTGGTGTTTCATTCTGCAGATTGTTTTTGAATACCTGTTTGAACAATCCGTAATGGTAATTTAAACCAACACCGTCACCGTTTAATCCAAGGCTTGCGATAGAATCAAGGAAACATGCTGCAAGACGTCCGAGTCCACCGTTTCCTAATGACGGCTCCGGCTCAACCTCTTCGATCTCAGCAAGGCTCTTGCCGTTATCTGCTAAAAGTTTTTTCACATCCTCGTAAATACCAAGGTTGATCAGGTTGTTGGATAATAATTTACCGATCAGGAACTCAGCGGAAATGTAATATAATTTACGTTTTCCCTGATTGCTTTCTTTTTCCTTAGCCATTCCTTTTGTCATCTCAAGCAGTGCATAGTAAAGTTCCTCATTTGTGCACTGTGAAATTTCTTTGCCACATCTGTTTGATACGATTTCCTGTAATTTCATTTTTTCCTCCATTCCAGCGCCCCTGCGCTGTTTTCATTATGTTCCCCAATTTTAATGTTTATGCTTGTTCCTGTTGTCCTGATTTCGCTTTTTTTCGCAAAATCATTGTTTATGATGTTATTATAGTTTCCATACTCACTTTTTTCTTGTAATATTGACTCAAAAAGTGGTACAATCCTATCATCATGAATATTTTAGAATATGAAAACTATCAGGAAAAAATTTCACATGGCGATCCTTTATTTCCTTATATCACATATCTCTGCTCAATTCCGTTAGATTTCGGGTATGTGCCGATGCACTGGCACGATGAGATGGAAATTATCTATATAAAAAAAGGAAAAGGCACGATCACGGTCGATTTCGCCCAGCACACGGTAACTGCAGGAGACATTGCCCTGATCCTTCCGGGACAGCTTCACTCGATCGGGCAGTTTGAGTCTGAATCCATGGAGTACGAAAATATCATTTTTCACCCAAACATGCTGATCTCCAAGAAAACGGATACCTGTAATACGGATTTTTTAGTTCCGCTGATCTCCGGCAATGTCTCCCTGCCGCTTTTGTATACACCGGACAGTCCGCATTATGGGGAGATTTCTGCCTGTATCGATGCAAATGATGAGATATGCAAAACTTATCCGTCCGGTTATCAGCTTTTTATCAAAGGACAGCTTTTTCTGCTGTTTTATACTTTGTTTCATAAGTGCAGCACAAAAGAACTTTCCGGCAAAGACCGCAGCAAGTCTTTAGAAAAAATGAAGCTGATCCTAAAATATGTAGAAAACAATTATATGGAAAAGATCACAATCGAAGATATCGCAAACGAAGTGGACTTAAGCCAGTCCCATTTTATGAAATATTTTAAAAATACCATGGGAACCTCTTTCGTCGATTATCTCAACGAATACAGGCTCACCATGGCATCAAGACTTTTGATCTCCTCCGACTCTTCAATCCTTGCGATCGCATCGGAAGTCGGTTTTGAAAATCTTTCTTATTTTAACCGTATTTTTAAGAAACGCTTCGGACAGACCCCCCGCGAATACCGCAGGCGGCAGTCGCCAGATACGGTTCATCCATAAGCCTGACATCCACTGTCAGGCTTTGCGCCTAAGATCCTGTCATGTCCGATCACGCAGTAAGATGAGCAGCAGCCACCGCCGGTCCAATCAGATTCTCATAGAATTCTTCTGCCGGCTGTGGTCTGCCGAATAAGAATCCCTGGATATAATCCGGATCTAACTCTGATATCTTTTTAAACTCACTCTCTGTCTCAATTCCCTCAACACAGAGCGTCAGCCCAAGTTTGTGCGTCATCGTGATGATCTGTGTCATCAGATCGTGTTCGTACTGGTTATTTAATGCTTTTAATGTAAAGGAACGGTCGATCTTGATATAATTCGGTCTTAGATCACCAAGACAGTGAAGATTGGAATATCCTGTTCCAAAATCATCTAAAATTACAAGTACACCGTTTTTCTTTAATCCATCCCACAGTTTTTTGAAATGTGTATTAGAATCCAGATAACCACTTTCTGTCAGCTCAATTCCTACTGCGGACGGTTCAAGTCCGTAAAGACGCAGTGCTGTCAGTATCTCTGTCAGAACACGGCTTTTCATGACCTGCACATAGGACAGATTGATATTGATCCTGAAATCAGGAATATATTTCTGCCATCTGCTGCAGGTTGAGATTGCCTGATGAAGCATCCATTTTCCTGCCGGAATGATCAGACCGGTTTCCTCCAGCAGCGGAATAAATTCTACCGGAGAGATACGCTCCCAGCGGACTGTATCTTTTGCCCCGTTTTCATCTTCCTTTACACATACCACTTCTTTTTCAGACTCTCCCGCCTGAATTTTTTCCGGCATGGAAAAACGCATCAGTGCCTCTGCACCGACCAGCCGGCGTGTCTTTGTGTCCACGATTGGCTGATAATAAGTCTCAAATCCCTCAAATCCATGATTTACTGCATGATGAAGCTGGCGTGTGATCTGTTTCTTCCGTAGAAAACTGTCATAATCTTCCTTCATAAATATATAACAGCGGTTCTTTCCCAGATCTTTGGCAGTGTTAAGGGCATACTCGGACAATTTCATGATATTTTTGTATGTTCCGGATGTCTTTGCTGTATCGACAGCCCCCGCAGATATGGTAAATACAGATTTATATCCATTTTCCTCAATAAATACGTCAAGACTCTTCCGGATTGCTTTATAGAGTTCCGTTGCTGCTTCCATATCACCACCGGAAAAATCAACAACCATGAACTCATCTGCTAATACACGGTACAGCTTCTGCCCCGGTTTGATATTAGCGCTGATACAATCTGCCGTACTTTTTAAGATATAATCGCCATACTCCATTCCGAAGTCACCATTGATATCCCGAAAATCATCAATGCCAATACGAAGGAAAAATCCATCCGGCAATCCTTCCCCAAACTGCTCCACATAAGCCGAAAGGCTCGATTCACCAAGCAGTCCGCTGACATTGTCTGCCTTTTGTTTCTGACCGATCTCATTGATACATCCAACCAGAAAATGTGGTCTTCCGTCAGCGTCATTTAACACACGCCCCCTGCAGTTGATCCAGACCGGATGCCCCTCACGGTCTAACCACCGGTAATGCATATTATGAAAAACAATCTCCCCATTCATAATACGGTTAAACTCTTCATCCAGACGCGGCTGATCTTCTGTGTACACAAATGTATGATGCTCTTTTGCTGCATTGTCAAAAGTTTCTCCCGGTAAAAGGAAACGATCTGTCGCATGTTTTGAGATCTTATAAAAATCTTTCTGCAGATCAAACACATACAGATAATCGTCCATACACGGATTAAACAATTCCACGATATATTCCATCTGTTCTCTTGAAAAACTATTCATCATCGTGTCCATCTTCTTCTCCATTTCTGCAAATCCAAAAAATTTTCATTTACAGTTCGTTGTTTTTATTTTTCCAAAAATATATGGTAATATTCGTTTACTATCGCTAATACGGAAGCAGATAATATCCAAGTACACCGCTTACAATCCCCACTGCTGCGCCTGCTGCGACATCGAGTACCGTATGAACGCCCCCGATCACCCGGATCACTGCGATCAGGATCCCTGTCACTGCAAGTATACAACCTGCCACCGGATTCTTTACAAATACCGTAACAGCAATCACAAATACAGAAAACACATGACGGCTCGGAAACGATTTTCCACTGGTATTCTTGTCTAACACCGGCGGAATGCCGTATTTTTCATAAGGTCGCGGTTCATTGATAATCTTACGTGACACCGACACTACCACAAATGAAACCGCCGGTACCAGTACCGCCTGCAGCAGGAAAGTATCTCCTAAAAAAAACAAATACAGCAGATAAAGCGGATAACTGAAAAAAACGATCCCTGTAAAAATCCTGTTTGCCCAGACGATCCGGCAGATTTTTTTTTTATCCTGTAAAAAGTACCCCATCATCTTCCGGTAAGTCTGCTGCGTCATGATGAGACCTCACTTCCCACAACCGATAAAAATGCACCGATAAAAATACAGAAATCTGAGATATTAAATATGATCCCACGCAGCCACTTCGGTCCAAAATTAAACTTCACATAATCAACCACATACCCTCTGGTATAACGGTCCAGCAGATTATTTAGCCCTCCACCGACAAGTAAAGATGCACCTGTCTTGCTCAGACGGTGCCCCGGCATACGAAGCAGGAAATAATATAAAACTCCGACAAAAAACATGATCACCGTATGCAGCGTGCGCATTACACGGGGCTTTTTTGCCAGGAAATTAAGTGCAGCCCCGCGGTTATAATATTTTTCGATCAGAATCTTATTCCGCCGCCTCGGATGCACCACATATCTGGCATATTTTTTATCCATATGGTGCTTGATCCACAAATCAGAACCAAATACAATCCCTGCTAGTAATATATATGGCATGCAAATCTCCATTTCTAAACAATCTGTTGTGTCTGTTGTATTTCTTCCTATTATAATGCTTTTGTTTCAAAAAGGAAAGTACATAACCATATTTTATTTATCACTTTCCAAGTGCCTTTTCCAACTCTTCGATCACGATCTTAAGTGCCTTGATCCTTGCATACCGCTTGTCTACCGACTCTAAAATATGCCACGGCGCATACGTGGTACTTGTTTTCTGGATCATTTCATTGACCGCATCTTCATACTGATCCCATTTTTCACGGTTGCGCCAGTCCTCATCTGTGATCTTCCACTGCTTCTGCGGTGTATTCTGCCGCTCATTGAAACGTTCCAACTGCGTATCCTTATCGATCTGCACCCAGAACTTGATAATGACAGCGCCCCAGTCGTGCAGCTCTTTTTCAAACTCATTGATCTCGTTGTAAGCACGTTTCCAGTCATTTTCACTGCAGAATCCCTCAAGGCGTTCTACCATGACTCTGCCATACCAGGTACGGTCAAAGATCGCAATATGCCCTGTCTTTGGCAGCCTTGTCCAGAAACGCCAGAGATAATGTCTCGCTTTCTCGTGCGGCTCCGGACTTGCGATCGGATGTACTTCATAGCCTCTGGGGTCCAATGCGCCTGTGATCCGTTTAATATTGCCACCCTTTCCTGCCGCATCCCATCCCTCGTATGCAATGATAACCGGAACCTTTTTACGGTACAGACGGTTATGAAGTTCTCCTAATCTGTGCTGTAATTGTTTCAGCTCTTTTTTGTACGCATCTTCTTCCATCGTCTTATCCAGTGGAATCTCAGATAATAACGGCATTTTTTTCATGGAAAATACATTCTGTAAGATCGGTACTGCCATCGCATTATTGGCAAGTGCCACATCAATTCCCTCTGTCAGAATCTCAAGTGCCTGCAGCTCTGTCCATTTTTTTGACTCTGCATCAATGATATACCACGGTGCCGACGGCAGATTCGTTTCCTTTAAATAGGAATCAAATGCATCTGAGCATTTTTCATAGTGATCATTCTGCCAACGGTCATTTTTACTGACACGCCATCTGGTATCCTTCTCCTTCGACAGATGCTCTATACGTTTTTCCTGCTCAGATTTGGAAACCTGCAAAAATAATTTCACAACAAGATAACCGTTGTCTGTCAGCTGACGTTCGAACCGCTTGACACTCTCAATACGGTGCGCATATGCCTCATCGCTGATCTTTTCGTGCAGTCTTTCTTTCATGATCTCGTCCATCCAGCCGGAATCTAAGAAACTGAACTTGCCGTTTTCCGGAATCTTCACAAAATGACGGTACAAAAACGGCTTTCTTTTTTCCTCCTCCGTCGGTGCTGACATTGATTCTACCTTAAAAAATCGCGGATCGATATTTTTGATGATCTGACCGATCAGAGAACCTTTGCCTGCGGTTCCCCAGCCTTCGACCAGTACAAGTACCGGCAGTCCGTGTTCTTTTACCTTAAGCTGCTGCTCCTGTAATTTCATCCGTGCATCCTTAAGCCGCCCCTCTAATTTCTCATCCGACGGACGCTCTGGTTTTTCCCATTGTTTTAACATGCAAAACCCTCCATTCTTTCATGTTTTATTTTCACGTTCATCCAGTTCTTCTTTCTTTAGTTTTTCACATTCATTCTGAAATATCAAGCATTTTCATATTTTTTCAAAAAATATGTTTTCTGTTTATTAATTGTAAAAAAATGTGTCTTTTTTCACAGATTTATAGTATAGTAAAGATAGATAAATATTAAAGTTTTGTATGGTTTTTCCAACAGGAATCCATGCTATAAGGAGAACGCCTATGCTGGTTACATTAATACCCCTATTTGATGAAAACATAAAAGTCAGCGCATATTCTCTATATACGCAGAAAGCGAATTTCCTGCTTCACCCAAATCTTTTAGGAAGCGGAAGCAATGACGGTGCCGCCCAGATTGAAGGGTTCGAACTGATCTTAAATATGGGGCTTGAAACACTTTCCCCTGCAAAAGAGATTTTTGTTCCGGTCAATGAAATATCGATCTTTTCCGATATTCCTGCACAATGCGGTCTGCCACACGAATTTTTCGTATTACTGCTAAAAGGAAATATTCCATGTACACCAATGTATATTGACCGTGTAAAAGCGCTCAAAGAGATGGGATACCGTTTTGCCATCCGTAAACTTCCTGTATCAAGCTATGAGGCTTATCATGATCTGCTCACACTGATGGATTATGTCATGTTAGACTGTGAACAGATCGATATCAGTAAAGCCCGTATTTACTTTAATCAGGTTTATCCGGATATCAGACTCTGTGCTTCAAACATAACAGATACAGAGACCTTCGATGCGATCCGTCAGGATAAGAGCTGCTGCCTTTATGAGGGAAGTTTTTACAGACTGCCTGTCACAAAAGGAACACACAAGGTAGCTCCATTAAAGATCAATTACATTGAACTTATGAATCTGGTCAATACAGAAGACTTTGACCTGACAAAAGCAGCAGACATTATCGCTCATGACACTGCGCTTGTCATCTCACTTCTTCGTATGGTCAATCATATGGCTGTCAACTCGGAGATTACTTCTATCCGGCACGCGGCTGCCATGCTCGGACAGAAAGAGTTGAAACGCTGGATCAACACAGCCGTTGTCAATCAGTTGTGCTCTGACAAGCCAAACGAGATCACGCGTTTATCCCTGTTACGTGCAAAATTTGCCGAAAATCTCGCTCCTGCATTTGAACTTGGCGGAAAGGCTTCCGAACTGTTCTTAACCGGACTCTTCTCCGTGCTTGATATTATCCTCGACAAACCAATGGAGGAAGCACTATCCCTTGTCAAGGTTTCGCATGACATTGAAGATGCACTCATCCGGCAAAGCGGCATTTTTGCAGAACCGTTATATTTTATCAAACAGTACGAGGCTGGCAACTGGTCTGAAGTTTCAAGACTTATGATCTTAGAAAATCTCGATACACAGACCGTATATGATGCCTATATTGATGCCCTGAAATGGTACCGCGAGCTGTTTTCCGATACCTACCGGAGCTGATGCGCCAGGCATTTCGCTTCTTATAAAAATATGGGTGCAAAATCTGGTTCATAACTTAAAGACTGTCAAATTGCACAATCATAAATTCAAAATCCAGATTTTGGCACCCATGTTTTTTTATTTTTCATTCTTTATCCGGTTTTTCTTTACAACTTTCTGTCTTGTGAATTCTTCCCTCTCTTTTTCTTCCAGATACTCCTGTATTTCACGCGACAATTTTTCATATTTCGGAATCGTAATATTCGATAGCGCATTTGCACGCTTCTGTGTTTTTTTTATATTATATGCAAGACGGTAGGCAGAATTTTCAACCTCTGCAAGGCGGATGGTAAGCTCTTTTACCTTTTCAAACTGCTGACATGCCTCATCTAACGACATTCTTGTATGATAAAAAGAATACGCAGGGGTCTGCTTGTTTTTTTCATACTCTACCTTTGGAATCTCCGTACCCATGACACTGCGGCGCTTGATACGGATGGAATTTTCCACCGGAACTGCCTTTGCGATCTGTTCTACCTGATGGATTCCCATCTGGATATTGGCTTTCTGCAATGCCTGATAGGCATTGGAAAATGTCTCATCGATCTGACTCTGGATATCTGACGCTTCCGTAATTAATTCCATCAATTCCCGGATCAAGATATTTCTTTTTTTATCCATCAGATCGAATCCCTGTCTGGATAATGCAAGCGCATTTTTTGCCAGTATGAGGTTTCCTTTCGTCGGAAACGTATTCGGATCCATGCGTCATCCCTCCCTGTAAAAAAATTTGCGGTGAACAGAATTATTCTTCCCTGTCCCAGTACTTTTCAAGGATCTTTGTATCAATACGGTCTAACTCTCCGCGTGGCAGAATATGAAGCAGTCTCCATCCGATATCAAGTGTCTCTGCCATTGAACGGTTCTCATCTTTTCCCTGCCCGATAAATTCTTTTTCGAAAGCTGTACCAAACTTTAAATACTGTTTATCGGTATCGGAAAGTTCATCCTCACCGATAACACTTGCAAGATCTCTCGCCTCTCCCACACGGGCATAGGATGAAAAAAGCTGATTGGCAAGATCCTGATGATCTTCTCTCGTGTATTTTTCACCAATGCCGTCTTTCATCAGACGCGACAAAGACGGCAGCACATTGATCGGCGGATAAATATTTTTCTGGTGAAGTGATCTTTCAAGTACGATCTGACCCTCGGTGATATAACCGGTAAGATCCGGGATCGGATGCGTGATATCATCATTTGGCATTGTCAGAATCGGGATCTGTGTCACAGAACCGGCCGATCCTTTTACGATTCCGGCTCTCTCATATAGAGCTGCAAATTCACTGTAGAGATAACCTGGATATCCTTTCCGGCTTGGGATCTCACCTTTCTGTGCCGATACCTCACGCATTGCCTCCGCAAACGATGTCATATCCGTCAGTATTACAAGAATATGCATATTTTTTTCAAACGCAAGATATTCAGCAGCAGTCAGAGCCACCTTCGGCGTGATCAGACGCTCTGCGACCGGATCATTGGAAAGATTTAAAAACATTGCAACATGATCACTTACACCACATTCTGCAAAACGCCGTTTAAAATATTCCGCCACGTCATATTTTACGCCCATTGCCGCAAACACGACTGCAAACGGCTCATCCTCATTTTCCCCGTCTCCTAAACTTGCCTGCTCTACGATCTGGGCTGCAAGCTCGTCATGCGGCAGACCGTTACCTGAAAAGATAGGAAGCTTCTGTCCACGGATCAGTGTTGTAAGACCATCGATCGCAGAGATACCGGTTCTGATATAGTTTCTTGGATATTCCCTGCTGCACGGGTTCATCGGCTGACCGTTCACGTCGCGTACAACCTCGGCACGTACTGCCCCAAGCCCATCAACCGGCTGTCCTAAGCCGTTAAACGTCCTTCCTAAGATCTCCTCTGATAATCCCACACAAAGTGGTCTGCCGGTTAACCTTGCATGCGTATTTAAAAGAGACATTTCCTCCGTGCTCTCAAATACCTGAACGACTGCATAATCATCATTGATCTCTACAATGCGCCCTAATTTTTTCTGTTTTCCATCCACGACCAATTCCACGATCTCATCATAGAAAGCACCTTTTACGCCTTCCACAGCAACTAACGGTCCATTGATCTCACTTAATCCCAGATACTCAATCGCCATACTAATCTCCATTCCTGCACTGCCCTCAGCGCATCTTAAGTTCGTGCGCAAACACAATTTATGCGTAGTCAGCCGCCTTTTATGCGTTTTCTGCCATCAGATGCTGATAAAATTCTTCAATTCTGTCATCATACAGATTCAGCTGTTCTAACTTGTCATTTGCCACATCATATTTAATGGATATGATCTTCTCAAATATATCACTTTCGCGCAGAAGCGCCATCGGCATATTCCGGTCGATCAAGGCTTTGCACCGGTCATACAGATGAAGGATGATCTCCATCATGCGAAGCTGTTTTTCCATCGGCACATAGGTATCTTCCTTATGGAATGCGTTCTGCTGCAGGAATCCAAGCCGGATCACACGTGCGATCTCAAGCACCAGCTTCTGGTCATCCGGGAGCACATCACTTCCGATCAGCTTTACGATCTCATTCAGACGATTTTCCATGGTAAGCAGATTTAAGATCTCATTCCGGCACTGTACAAATGTCGGTCCGACATTCGTTTCATACCATGCTGTCAGATCCGGAATATATTCGGAATAACTGGTCAGCCAGTTGATCGCAGGATAATGTCTCGCATAGGCAAGTGATTTATCAAGCGCAAGGAAACAGCGGACAAACCGCTTGGTATTCTGTGTGACCGGTTCCGAAAAATCGCCTCCCTGTGGGGAGACTGCTCCAATGATCGTCACACTTCCATCCGAACCGTTTAGATTTTTCACATATCCGGCACGCTCGTAAAATGCAGAAAGCCTTGATGCTAAATATGCCGGGAAACCTTCCTCTGCCGGCATCTCCTCAAGTCTGCCCGAAAGCTCACGCAGTGCCTCTGCCCAGCGCGATGTGGAATCTGCCATGATCGCCACATGATATCCCATATCACGATAATATTCCGCCAGTGTAATGCCGGTATAAATACTTGCCTCACGTGCTGCTACCGGCATGTTGGAAGTATTTGCGATCAGTGTGGTACGATCCATCAGAAGGTTGCCGGTCTTTGGATCGTTTAACTCACCAAATTCCTCTAAAACGTTGGTCATCTCGTTTCCACGTTCCCCGCAGCCGATATAAATGATAATATCTGCATCACACCATTTTGCAAGCTGATGCTGTGTCATGGTCTTTCCTGTTCCAAATCCTCCCGGCAATGCCGCCGTACCGCCCTTTGCAATAGGAAAAAGTGTATCTAAGATACGCTGTCCCGTCACAAGCGGTCTGTCTGCCGGATACCTGTCTGATACCGGGCGCGGTTTACGGATCGGCCACTCCTGTGTCATGGTAAGTTCTCTTGTACTGCCATCCTCCGTCTGTATCGTAACGATCCCTTCACAGATCGTATATTTTCCATCCGGTTTTACAGCTGTTACCGTCCCGGATACCCCGGGTGGAAGCATCACACGGTGTACGATCGACTTTGTCTCCGGTACCTCTGCAATAACAGAACCTTCTTTTACCTGATCACCAGCCTGTACCGTGATGTGCGTCTCCCAGAGTTTCTCTCTGTCCAACGCATCCGCCTGCGCACCTGTCGGGATAAATGCCCCGCTTTTTTCTGCAATCTTCTGCAGTGGACGTTCAATACCGTCAAAGATATTATTTAAGATTCCAGGAGCTAATTTTACACTGATGGCACTGCCGGCACCGATAACTTTTTCCCCCGGTTTTAACCCGGAAGTCTCCTCATACACCTGAATCGTCGTTTTCTCTTTCGTCAGCCGGATCACTTCCCCGACTAAATGTTTCTCTCCGACATATACCATCTCATTCATTTTATAACCGAGATTTCCCTGTATCGTGATAACCGGTCCGTTAATCCCATATATCTTTCCTGTTATACCCATGTCTGATCCTCTCACTACTATCCGTTTTCAGGCAGCCTATTGCTTCGAAATATTCCTGCAAATCAGTCTCTGCCCTAAGACAACTCATATCATATCCAGCAGGTTTCCTGTGCGCGTCTCATTCTCTCCGCAAACGATTCATCGATCAGAACGTTCTTTGACGGAATGACAGCCCGTATGCCACCGGAAAATTCATCCTCGGCAATCTCTACCTTACACCCACTCTTTTCCTGCAGCACTGTCTGCCTTTCCCGATCCGAGGGACTGATAAAAATTATCATTTCCTCACCCTGTGCAAATTCTTCTGCCTTCTTAATCTGGGCAAGTAAAAATGTCTCATATCCGTCTGTCTGCCGGTATGATGCGAGCTTCTTTGTTACTATTTCAAATAATTCTCTGGTTTTCTGCTCTCTTCGCGCCTGATAATCTTTTTTCCAGGTCATCATCTGCTCCGCAGCCTGACGGTTTACTTCTTTTTTCTGTTTTTCTAAGAAAATACGTCTTGAGCTTTCAAGTGCAGCACGGCATGACTGTTCATGTTCTTCCATCGCCGACTGATAAATATTTTTCTGCTCGCCTAATATCGCCGCACTCTGACTGTTTGCAGCACCGATCGCCGCACCATAAAAAACTTCCAGTTTTTCATTGATCTCCATGCATCCATCCCCCGTTTACAGCTTCAGTCCGATCGCCTGACTAACATAATCCGTAATAAAATTCTTGCTTCTGCCACTTCCGTGCCGGTCCGGGATCTCCACAAACAAAGGCGTTCTCCGGTTTAATTTCAGATCACTCACCAGCTCCGGAAAATCCCTGCCTAACTTTTCTGTCAGCAATACAATGCCTATATCTGCCTGTCCCGTCACAAAGGTAAGTGCCTCTTCTAATTCTTCTCTCTCATGTACGACCACTCCCTCAACACCGGAAAGCCGCATCCCCGTATATGTGTCTATATTGTCGCTGATCAAATACATCCTCATGGAAATCCGCCATCCTTTCCGTCTTTTTTATCCCAGAATGGAAAATGAGATCAAAAGACCATACAGCGCAATAGATTCTGCCAGTGCAACGAAAATGAGTGCTTTACCCATAATACCGGAATCCTCGCTCAATGCTCCGATTGCTGCGGAAGCTGCACTTGCAACTGCAACACCTGCACCGATACAGGAAAGTCCTGTCGACAGTGCTGCTGCCATATATCTCCAGCCCTCCGCTGCAGAAGCTGCCGTATCCGATGCCGCATAAATATGTCCGCTAAAGAGCAGCATGTCTGCCACCACAACCGTTCCAAAAAACAATACCAGATTTACCGCAAGGGACGCTTTAAAACTTTTCTCTTTCTTTTGTCCAAGATAGTATCCCAAAAAAGGGATCACCATACTGAAAATTAAAATTGCCACCAGTGTTATTTTTGCTGCCATATCTTTTCTCCTCCTATTTTCGTTTTCCGGAAAAAGCCACAAATGGTTTTCCTGTTCCCTGATAAAATCTGCTGAACATCTCATAATATTCAAGTCTTAATACCTGAATCCCTACGACAAGTCCTTCCAGTCCTGTCACGACAATATTTCCAAGTACCACAACGATCCAGTTTGGCGAACCGCTCTCATATCCGGCAAGTGTCAGTACTACGCCCATCATTCCCGCATGGCTTAACGCAAATGCGCCAACACGGACAAAGGATATACTGTTTGTTGCATAACTTAATACCACGTCAAACAATTCCACAAGAGATTCGACAAAAAACATTGCCTTGCTCTCTCCTTCCGGAAACAACTTCTTCTTTCGCTCGATCAGATTCGTAAGCGGTTCCTTCAAAAGAATTGCGATGAGCGGCACCCCGATCAGGACACCAAGAATACCAGTCGCCGGAACCGGTCTGCCCATCACGTACAATACAATACAAAGGACTACACAGCCATAACATATCATTCCTGCAATTCCGCTCGGACTGAATAAAATGCGCCCCAGATCCTTTGCACGCACTGCATTGATGATATTTAAAACCATCGCAACCAGGATCAAAAACATTCCAAAGCCGATCGCCAACATAAGCGTTGTCATGATATTATCCATCGGACGCATCCACACAGGTTTTAGTATTCCCTCAAATCCAAACACGCTGCCATACATAAATCCAAATACGGTAGACCAGATGCCTGCTAACGAAAGGATTGCTCCAAGATTCATATGTTTTATCTTATAAAAAACAAACCCTCCGATCAAAAGACATAGTCCCTGCCCGACATCCCCGAACATAATACCGAACATCAGCGTATAAGTAAGGGCAATAAATATCGTCGGATCCATTTCCTGATATGCCGGGAGTCCGTACATTTCCACAAACATTTCAAACGGCTTAAACAATGCCGGATTCTTTAATTTTGTCGGTGGACTGACGGACATATGATCTTCCACATCCTCCTCCATCACATGGATCTTTGGATCTTCCACTGTCTCTTTTTCTAATTTCACGGCATCTTCCGCACTCATCCAGCCATATAAAATATAATATTCTGTCTGTTCTCCCGGTTTTCTTCCCGGTGTTGTACAGACCGCAAATTTACGCACATCAAAATTATTACAGTAATGTTCTAATGCAGCACATGCACCTGCAATTTTCCCGGCATGTTTTTCTAACGTATCATGAAGCTGTTTTTTCAGCTTCTGCTCTTCCTCATCATATGCCTGTTTTTTCTGCAATGCCTCCTGATAAGCACTTTCCGGCGTTCCATCAAAAGAATCCGGTATATAGATACGCTCAAAATGAAATGACAGGCACACTGCATCTACTTCTTTTGCGTAGACTCTCGGCACAAAATAGCCGCCCCACACATATGCCTCATCGCTGTCACATTCATAAAACAGTACATGATCAGTATCATGGATATAACGTTCGAGTTTCTGATAATGTTCTCTTGCGATCCTTCCAAAACGGAATGCGATAAACTGAAATTCCAGAATTTTTTTAAATTCATAATCAAGTCTTCGAAATGGTGAAATCTGATCCATCAGACTCTGATTCTCCATGCGTTCCTTCCGCACTTCTTCCTGACGTTTTACGATCTCGTCGGTCAGACGGTACGCGGCTTCCACTACTTTCTCTGCTTCTGCAGGTTCCATTTTTACCGGTACGGCATAATCTGCTGTCCCACCCGGCTCATCTTTGATATGCTCCCACAATGCCTGTGCTTTTGTACAGGCATCCTTGTAGATATTCGTCTCGGCAAACGGTCTTACATGACCGGATATGCCAAATCCGGATGTGGCATTTTCAAAATGTATCTCATATCTGCTCAGATACTGCTCCATTACACGGTCGATATCATTTTTCGGTCCGGTAATATGAAGCAGTTTCATTTTCTCTACCACTTGCACCCCTCCATCCTTTACATTGCAAAAATAAGATTCCGTATCTCATACGGCGGTATGTGGTAACGGATTCCCTCAAGTGCCGTCGTCAGGCGATCGATCTCATGCTCTTTCTCATACAGATAACGCAGAACCGGTGCCACAGACATTGGATGCTTTTTACATATTTTCTCATATGTCCTTATCATGACCCGCTCCCACGTCAGTTCATCCTCCGGCTCAAGCACTGCCTGTTTTCCACGAAAATATGCAGTCTGCCGGACAAATTCCACAAATTGCTCTGCCGATTCTGTTTCTAAAAGTCTGTTTGTCTCCGCAGGCTTTAAACGGTAGCTTACCGGTATCCGGTGTTTTTTCATATCCGCCTCTCCCATCGAATAAAACCGCTTTGCCCGGTACATCCACATCAGATTCTGCCAGTCGATCTCTGTTCCGAAAATCTGTTCTAAGATCTGCCTCGTTTCTTTGTCGGAAACCTTTGCGATCTCTTTCCATATTTTCTTATAGTAATAAATATCAAGTGCAAATGCATAATCCGCGTAGTTTTGTCCTGTTTCCGTCTCTAATTCCCTTAACAGAGCTTCATATTCCGTTCCAGCCACCGCCTGTATCAGCTCCTGCACACTGCATGCCGCCATCACTGCTCTTAAATCAAAATCTGCATGCCGTTCAAAAAAACCTCCGCTTAAGGTAAGCTCACGTCCGTTTCCTTCCATCGCAGACTGCAGACAGTTTTTAATCACATTGACCTGATAGCGTGAAAATACAAACTGCAATGCACTTCTTGGCTGCACACCGGAAAACCGGTATAACTTGCAGTAATCCATATACAGTGAATCCCTTATCACCGCTTCTGCCTGACCACGGTGTGCCACTTCCCCGTGCCGCTCAAATACCGGTGCATATGCAGGCTGTTCCCGCAAAAAAGCAATAAAATCTGTCACAGATTCATATTCCGAAACTACCGCATAATCATCCGCCTCAAGCAGTCTTGCACGCATTGCTTTGGTCTTTGTCACCAGACCGCTGTACTCTAACAATCCTCCTGCCATTATCTTCCCCCATTTCGCCATGCTATCAGCATTGCTATCAGCATTGCTACCTGCATTTTCTCAAGCTATCACCGCGCATAACATCAGGAGCTTATAATACTTTCAAAAATTTTCTCTGCAAGAGTCTCCTTTTTCTGCAGAAATTCCTCTTCCAACTGTCTCATTTTGGCTTCGTAATGTTCTTTCTGCCCCAAAAGTTTTGTCTTAGACTCCGATAAAAGCTGCTGTTTTATCTCTTCTTCCTGTTTTTGTCTCATGGAAGCATATTGCCTGTCCATCTCTCGTTTATCAAATTCTAACTGTTTTAACATCATTTCTTTTTCCGCAGCTGCATCCGTCAGAATAGACTCTGCCTTCTTTTCGATCTCATCAAGCTTCGTAATGATCTCATTCATGAAAAACCCCTGTAACCTTTCTGTTGTCTATTACGTTTCCCAAAAATTACTGATATATTAATTATATTCGTTTCTTAATCTGATAGCAAGGCATTATTTCGGTTGTTTTTTCAGTCAATATAAATGTCAGATGCTTTTTTATAATACAAAAAAGACCAGTCAATGTATCGCTACACCGGCTGATCTTCTTGTATACAATATTTACTTTTTCTCCGCTATGCTTCTGCAGACCTTTGTATTCTGGCTGTAATATCCCTTACCTCAGCCATAATAGCCGCATACATTTCATGCTCTAATCCCACTGGTGACATATGCGGGCACTCCTGTTTCATTCGATATGCCTGTACTAAAAGTCCCCTCTTCATGTCTTCGAGTTCCAAAAGCTGCTCTCTGCTCATAACGCTTCTCCATCTCCTGCTCTTATTCTATACTGCCTTCTCTGATCTGCCGACATACGGCAAATCCTTCGTCATAAGTATAACTATATGCTGTGCACGCACCTATGACATAATAGCATATCTGGTAAATTTTAGAGCATCAACTTGTTCGGCAATTTTACCAAATTTTGGAGATGGATTTTCCCATTTTGCCTATTTACAAACTATCTTTTATTCATTTGTTACAACGCTATCAGCGTTTGCAGAGCCTCTTTTTTAACAATACAATCTCCGTGTTCACGGATATAGGAAATTTGTCCTATCTCCGAAATTCTGCCCGCATCATACTCGACAGCACCGAATGCAAACGCCCTCATTTCGTCTCTTGGGAACTTCGAAAAATCCATAATCAGATAATATGCACCCTCTAACCGGTAAAGACTGCTCTTTGGAAAAATCTCCTCAAAACATGCCCTTCCCATGCGTGATGCTTCATCTAAATCAAAGAACCGGAGTGCACAGACCATCTGTCTGTTGATCATCTGCTGTTTTTTTGATTTTTTTTCTTCTTTTGATGACTTCTTTTGATTTTCTTTTTTCTGCGTATATTCCTGTTCTTTAGTATCTTTCTTCCGGTCTAAGAACGCATCCAGTACTCCCTGGCGCTCCTCTTTGCTTAAGTTTCGGAACTCCTGCATCTTCTCCGGCGTCATCTGACCGACCAGATCAGAGATTGCCTCCATCAGCTGCTGAAAACTCGTATCTGAATCGCCGCCAAATGTGATCGCCATACTGTGATCTGAAAGAAGTTCTGCTTTTACCATCGGTGAAATGTTCTCCAGACTGATGTTCTCGTGTTCTTCCACGATCTTTAAGACAACACGCATAAATTTCTGTGTTGCTTCTCCATTTCCAATGATCTCATCAATATCAAAACCCATATCCCGGATTTCTTCCTCGGTCAGGGCACATCTGATTTTATTTTCTCCTACGCGCTTTATTTCCATGTCGTATTCCCCATTCGTATATCATAAATCTATTACTATTATCCTATTTTTCCGGTTATTTGTAAAGTCTGAATCACTGGAGAATAACAACTCTTTACTGCATCTGCAGTTTTACTTTTACAATACGCACAACCGATTCGTTGATACGTTCCTCCGTGATCGTTCCATCCTTTACCGCCTGAAGAAGTCCGTTATATGCTGTTTCATAATCAGAAGGTGCTAAGATCATATCAACACCTGCATTGACTGCCATGACTGCTGCCTGGTCTGCCGTATAACTGCCTGTGACTGCCCCCATATTCATGGCATCTGTGATCACGATCCCCTGATATCCAAGCTGTTCCCTCAACACATTGCTTACCATCATCTGGGACAGTGATGCCGGCGTATTATCTCCAACTACCTGCGGAACTGAGATATGTCCGACCATAACAAATGACACACCGTTTTCAACCGCTCTCTGGAATGGCACAAGTTCGGTCTGCATCAGTTCTTCTAATGATTTATCAAGTGTCACTGCTCCGTCATGGGAGTCGCCCGAAGTGCCGCCATGTCCCGGAAAATGTTTTACTACGCCAAAAACTCCCTGACTGCTTAATCCTTCAAGTTCTTTTGTGACCATATCTGCCACCACAGATGCATCCGAGCCAAAAGATCTTGTCCCAATAACTGTATTGTCCGGATTGGTAAGTACGTCTGCTACTGGTGCATAGTCCACATTAAAACCAAGCTGTTTTAAATATGTTCCGATCGATGCTCCCGCATCATATGCTTTCTGCAGATCACCGGTCGCACCGATATCACTCATGTTCCCAACATCTGTAACACCAAACGCTTCATTCTTTGCAACTCTTGCAACTGTTCCGCCTTCTTCATCCACACTTAAAAAGACGGGCAGCCCGGTCCGCTCCATGGCTATATTCTGCATATTGGTAAGCATCTCTGTCGTCTGTTCCGTACTGACAAGATTATCTGCCATATAGATCAGACCTCCGACCGGCCTGTTTTCATATGCCGCTTTTGTTGTATCGCCGGCTGCCGTCACACTCGCATACCCTGTCAGCGCCTCCGGTGTAATAACAAACATCTGTGCGACTTTGTCTTCCAGTGACATGCCTGACACAAGCTGTGCAGCCTGCTCAACTAACGGATCAACTACAGGTTCTGCTGCTTCACTCTGTTCCTGTACGGTCTGTGAATCCTCCATTATCTCCGTACTTTGTGTTTCCGGTATTTTTTCTGCTTTATCATTCTTTGGTAAAAACTTATGTATGGCAGCTGCTGCCCCTGCAAGCAATGCCGCCAAAATCAACACAAACACAGCTACTACAACTACTGCATGTTTAAAATCGTCCTGTCTTTTCTGTCTTCTTTCTTCCTGATTCATACATTCTCCATTTCCATATATTTCTGTTTATATTGTACGCACATTTTTTATGGTGCCACCCATGCCTCATCTATTCCATCCTGTTTCCACTGGTTCTGTTCCTCAGAATAACCATCTACAACCAGATACTGATATTTACTGACCGTTTTTAAAGCATCATAAACATAGCGCAGCGGAATATAATTCCGGTTTCCATCCGGGTCTGCCGGATCTGCAAGAAATACTTCATCTGTCTCTTCTTTGTACAGACAGATATTCACATAATGACCACCTGTCTTTTTCCAGTAAGTATTATCATCATGACTGCTGACTAAAACAATGGCACTTTTTGCTGTTTTGATCTGCTCCCGGAATGCCTCATAAGTCTGTGGTTTTGTATAAAGCTCCGCATCAAATCCGCATTTACGCATAACCGTTTTCATATCACCCCAGCCGATCGCCCCAATCTTTTTCGTCGGCGTATATCCGGAAGTCTCCCGTGCATATAGAAACATATCCCATGGCGAACAGGTATGATCCGAAAATGTACTGTATATATTTGCCATACAGCACAGTCCACACCCGAAATTACCAAAATAATTGCCTCTTACATACTGATTACTCCATTCGCCGGACCAGGCCCGTCCCTCTCCCCAGGATTTTGGTCCCTGCAAAAAAGAGTAGACATCCGTCTCATTATAATATCCCCTGTTTGCCGCAGCTACCAGAATGTCTTTATTTTTTTTGATCACAGCATACTCTTCGCCGTCCAGTTTTGTAAAAATACCAGCATACAGTTTCACTGCCGGCACATATTCCGGCTGCGTGGCAGAAACGTCTGCAGCATTTTGATCAATTTCTGATGTAAAATCTCCATCCAGACAGTATGCCCCAGCAATCAGTAGAAACATTCCTGCTAACATCGCATAAAATCTGTACTCCTTTCTTTTCTGACGATTCAAATACCCTTCCTCCCAATTCTGATCTGATTTCTGATATTTTTAAATAGTATCTCCCATTTTCATCTCAAACCCGTCTATATTTATGTTACCTTGTAAAGAATCTTTATTCAAGCAAAGATTTTCTTAAATTATTTACTTTACTACTCCTTTTTTTTCCGCTACAATAGAGCAGTATCATTACAGACACTATTATTTTGAAAAGAGGTACACAATTATGGCAAATCCAGTCGTTACGATTGAAATGGAAAATGGCGATATCATGAAAGCGGAACTTTATCCTGAAATCGCTCCGAATACTGTCAATAACTTTATCAGCCTGATCCAGAAAGGTTATTACAACGGACTGATCTTTCACCGCGTGATCAAAGGATTTATGATCCAGGGCGGATGTCCTGACGGAACCGGCATGGGCGGTCCTGGCTATGATATCAAAGGTGAATTTTCCCAGAATGGTTTCAAAAATGATTTAAAACACACCGAAGGTGTTTTATCCATGGCAAGAGCTATGCACCCGGATTCAGCCGGCAGCCAGTTCTTTATCATGCACAAAACATCTCCGCACTTAGACGGAGCTTATGCTGCTTTCGGTAAAATCACGGAAGGAATGGATATCGTAAATAAAATCGCAGAAACCGCAACCGATTACAGTGACAGGCCATTAGAGACACAGCGCATGAAAACTGTTACTGTTGAGACTTTCGGTGTGGATTATCCGGAACCGGAGAAATGCTGATCCAGACTGCAAACCTGTTATCCTGACAAGACAAAAAATCCACAGCGCACACCATATCGTGTGCACTGTGGATTTTTATTATAAATTGTTTGAACCGTCAATTATTTTACCGGAATAAGTTTCTCTTTTCCACCCATATACGGCTGTAATGCCTTCGGTACATTAACACTGCCGTCTTCATTTAAGTTGTTCTCTAAGAATGCGATCAACATTCTAGGTGGTGCAACAACAGTATTGTTTAAAGTGTGTGCAAAATATTTATTTCCGTCGGAACCTTTCACACGGATCTTTAAACGTCTTGCCTGTGCATCTCCTAAATTAGAACAGCTTCCAACTTCAAAGTATTTCTTCTGTCTTGGAGACCATGCCTCAACATCGCAGGATTTTACTTTTAAGTCTGCAAGGTCGCCGGAGCAGCACTCTAAGGTACGAACCGGAATATCAAGGCTGCGGAATAAGTCTACCGTGTTCTGCCATAATTTATCATACCATGTTTTAGACTCTTCCGGTTTGCAGACAACGATCATCTCCTGTTTCTCGAACTGGTGGATACGGTATACTCCACGCTCCTCAATACCATGTGCACCTTTCTCTTTACGGAAACATGGAGAGTAGGAAGTCAGTGTATACGGTAATTTCTCCTCATCGTTGATCGTGTCGATGAATTTACCGATCATGGAATGCTCAGAAGTACCGATCAGATAGAGATCCTCACCCTCGATCTTGTACATCATTGCATCCATCTCATCAAAACTCATAACACCTGTAACAACGTTGCTTCGGATCATAAATGGCGGGATCACATAGGTAAAGCCACGGTCGATCATAAAATCACGCGCATAAGAGATCACTGCAGAATGAAGGCGTGCGATATCGCCCATCAGATAATAAAAACCATTTCCTGCAACTTTTCCTGCAGCATCAAGATCGATACCATTAAAACGCTCCATGATCTCTGTATGATATGGGATCTCGAAATCCGGTACGACCGGCTCGCCGAATTTTTCGATCTCTACATTGCAGCTGTCATCTTTTCCGATCGGTACAGACGGATCAATGATATTCGGGATCGTCATCATGATCTTTGTTACTTTTTCCTGCAGTTCTTTTTCCTGCTCCTCTAACTCTGCAAGACGTGCTGCATTGGCATTTACCTGTGCCTTTACTGCTTCTGCCTCATCTTTTTTCCCCTGTCCCATTAACTGTCCGATCTGTTTTGACAGTTTATTTCTGCTTGCACGCAGATCATCTGCTTCCTGCTGTACAGCTCTCGCTTTTGCATCAAGCTCAATCACCTCATCTACTAATGGCAGTTTGTGATCCTGGAACTTATTTTTAATATTCTGTTTTACAACTTCCGGATTCTCTCTTAAAAATTTTAAATCGATCATCTTTCTCCTCTTTCTGCGGAACATGCCGCCCGTTTTTGTAGATTTTCATTTTGCCTGACCTAATATCTGTCTGACATTTTCTTAACGATAACACAAAAAGCCTTCCGCCCT
Organism: Roseburia sp.; assembly: GCF_041325975.1. Classification (NCBI taxonomy): domain Bacteria; kingdom Bacillati; phylum Bacillota; class Clostridia; order Lachnospirales; family Lachnospiraceae; genus Roseburia; species Roseburia sp. The sequence continues at coordinate 396,288 of NZ_JBGLEJ010000004.1, forward strand.
GTGTGCCATCCTGCACATGGGACGAAAGGCTCTAAAACTCTTCCGCGTTGCCACCCATCTTGTCACTGCTTTTTCTTTTTAACACAGATGCTCATTTCCAGTATCTGTTTCTCCTGCTGTGACCTCTCAATTCGTATGCTATGGGATACGACCCCGTGACTTTCATCACTGACTCCGGAAGTGGAAAGGCATCTTTTCTGTACCGGTTTCCAGCACCCACCGGCTCTCTGAAACAGTCTTGCTGCCGCAGCTTCCATCACTGCCAAATTCTTTCGTTATTATACACTCATTATTTCCGTAATGCAAGTCTAACATGCTTCCTGCCTGATTTTTTCTTCCAGTTCGATTGCCCGCATCGCCCAGATATGCTTCCCTGCCGTTTTCTCCACTCCACGCATAACAATATCTCTCATCTGCTGTTCATTTTTCAGCAGATCACTTACTTTTACCGGTAGTTGCTCTAAATGTTTCAGGTCATAATACGAGACACCATCTCCCTCTTTTAGTTCTTCGCAGAGGTAGTGACTGGTATCCGAAACACAGACTGCACCGTTTAAAATCGAATTAAACACCCGGTCATGTGCACCATCTTTAAACCATGGCATCACATTAATTGAAATCTTCGCATGTGCAAGCTGCTCTAAACAGGTCAGGGAATCCGTCTGCGGATGTATTCTTATATTCTGCATCGCAGTACAGTCAAGTTCTTCCCAGCCCTTTCCAACAACATCCACGGTGATCCCTGCTTCTGCCAGCGTCTTTATGACCAGGCCACGCCAGTAATTGCGCACATACAGATCAATGAATATCATCTTATGCATCACAAGTCTGAAATCATCCGGTACCACCTTCCCCATCTCACGTTCACAGTGACGCAGTGTCACCTCCTCGATGGTCTGGTCCGTTTTTTCCAGCAGCTCGTCAATGATTCCGCGGTAAAATGCCGCATACTCATCATTGATCCAGTTGATATGCTGTTCAAAAAAAGACGGAGGCGTGTAATTTCCGGTCATGATCACATCAATATTCCGCTGTTCATACGACACATCAAGTGCTCCATCCAGCCCGGTTCCCGCTAACGGAAGAAATCCGGCACTTTTATATCCGGAATAATATTTTAAAAAATATGCTTCCTGTTTTCTGTCAATACTGATGTGGTGATATCCGGATGGCAGATCATGCAGACGGTTATCATAATAGTACGGATGATCTGCCGCAATATTATAACAGGGAATCTTATATTCATCCCAAATATAACCGTTTCTTTCACTGTATACACCCGCTTCTTTTTCCAGTCCCTGAAAATTGAAAGTGATCATCACTGTCTCGCCGGGTTTTATGAATTTTCTCAGCCTTTTGGCACTTCCCTTTTCATCTTTCAGATCGTAGAAAAATACTGCATATCCCATCTTTTCAAACTGCCCCGCCATCTGTTTCGAGAAATACGCAAGCGTTTCCACGCCTCCTTCAAACATCACGATTTTTTTCACACGAATCTCCATTTCCATTATCCAGACGTTTATTCATGGCGCAGCGCGTCAATCGGGTTTAGATTCGCCGCCTTATAAGACGGGAAAACCCCGAATACAATTCCGATCACCATAGAAAACAGCACGGAACCGATCGCCGCCGGAATACTGATTGCAACCGGCATCGTCGTCACATAGGAAATGATCTCTGCTAATATGATACCGACAATTACACCAAGCACACCGCCTAAACTTGTAAGCACCGCTGCTTCGGTCAGAAACTGATTCAAAATCTTTGACTTTCTTGCACCGATTGCCTTCTTTAAACCGATCTCCTGCGTACGCTCTGTCACTGATACCAGCATGATATTCATAACACCGATACCACCAACGATCAGGGAAATTCCAGCGATCCAGATCAGCATCGTATTTGTTGAACTGCTGAGTTCCTGTATCTGCTGTGCCTGCTCTAAAAGATCCTTTGCCTTATACTGGATCGTATCATCTTTCGGTGACAGATAATTGTTTAGCAGATCTGCACATGCTTTTCCGGCAGATGTCATATTATCCGTACTGTCCACACGGATCACAACATTCTGTGGCTCGTCATACTGATATATGATCGGCCAGGTCGTATTCGGGATATAAATAGAACCTGCCGTATCCTGCGCATATGTATAATAATCATCAATGGAATTGATGACCGGCTCAAATACCTTTGCCTTGGTTACGATTCCAATTACCGTATAAGGCTCCTTCTGGATCTCGATCGTATTTCCGACCGGATCTTCTCCCTGAAACAGCGCATTTGCGGAATCCGTATCCAAAATAGCGACTTTTTTATACTTTTTAAAGTCCTCATCCGTAAAAGCACGTCCCTCTTTCATAACATAATTGCAGGTATCAAAATAGCTGTTGTCGATTCCGCGCACATATCCACCGGAAAAAGCCGTATTTAAATGATACACTCCGCTATAATCCTGTCTGCTTAAGTATGCAGATGCATTCTCTACATGATCGAGATCTTTGATGTCACTCATGACCTCATCCGTTACAAGCGGCACTCCCTGCGGCACTCCGTTGTAATCCATCTCGTATTCCCACTCGCCCTGATAAAGAGACACTTCCACTGTATTCTCTCCGGAGCCGATCAGGTTTTCTTTGATCTGTTCATTCGTTCCTTTGATCGTCGATACGATCGCAATGATCGCTGCGATACCTATGATAATTCCAAGCATGGTCAGAAAGGAACGCATCTTGTGGGACCAGATTCCCTGAAAAGATAATCTTATATTCTCAAACATCCTGTTCCTCCTGATTAATATTCAACACTTTCATCCTCTGTTACTGCTGCTCCCTCGACTGCTGTCTTTCCATAAGGGAAGGCGATCCTGTCATCCTCTGTCAGTCCTGATTTGATCTCAACTGCAGTACCATATACTGTTTTTCCGGTTACAACATATTGTTTTTTCAGATGATCACTCTCATCTGCGATCATAACATATGATTTTCCATCTTCCTGTCTCACATATGCCTTATCAAGGTAAATTCCGCCTGTTTCTGACTGATTTGTCTGAATTGCAAGATCCACATATTCTCCATTTTTCAGTGCAGAACTGTCTTCCATATATGCAGTATACTGATAATAAGAAACATTCGGATTTCCTTCTCCCCAGGAATTGCCACTCACAGGATAATCCGATACGCTCGTTACGGTTGCCTCAAATGTCATTCCTGATTCCCATGAATTTGCGGTAACAACCGTTCCCGGTTTGACTTCATCTAACAAAAGTTCGCTGATCGTACCGCTCACGTACAGTCCGTCATCTCCGGTTACCACAAGAAATGCATTCCCATCATCCTGTTTCTGATCCGGATCTCCCACAGATTTCACAACACCATCAAGTTTTGCATAAACCACACCATCATTGATGCTGTCCTGTAACGTTTCCAGCTCCAGTTTTAACTTGCGAAGCTGTATATCCAGTTTTTTTACTTCTGATTCTTTGTCATTGATTGCCTCTGCAAGTTCTTTTTCGGTATATCCTTCCGGCTCTTCCCAGTCATCTTCATCGTTCCAGTTATCTTCATTCTCAAGTTCATCCAGATAATCCTGAAGACTTTTTCCAACTTCTTCTCCTGAAAAAACATACCAGGACCGGCTTTTATCATAGTCCATAGGCATGGTACTTCCATCGACATCTTTTACATTCGGTGAAATACTGTCATCTGCCACAGGCTCATATTTCTGTACTGTAACTTCTTTTGTGTCACCATTCGACTCAGTACTGTCATCCACCACTTCATCTCCTGTTTCCACACTTTCAAACACCATTTTCCCATCGCTGTCTTTTTTGCAGATAATAAACTTTACATATTTTCCATCCGTATAAGTGCCATCTGATTTTTTCTGCGGCCGCAGCGAATTGTAAAAACTTCCATATGCAAAAACATCTTTATTACAATAATAAATGTAAGGATTCTCTGCTGTTCCATCTGCCGTGTCTTTATTATATGGCTTTGAATCTTCCGTCACATAATTATAAATGCGGTTATCCTTCGCATCCTTTTCCGGCAGTGACTCTATGTAGGCTTTCTTCTGCTCTAATTCCTGCAGCTTTTTATTTATGTACGAGGATGCAGTACTGGCAGTAGAAGGCCGTGTCTTATCCACCGGTTTTGTGTTTTTTAATGACTCTAAAGAATGCTGTGCCTTCGCAAGACTGTTTTCTGTTGTACTGATCTCAAGGTTTTTCCTCTGGATATCGATCTCTGCCTCCGATGTATCATACTGGATCAGCGGATCTCCCTCTTTCACTGTATCGCCTTTTGAAACATAAACCTCCTGCACTTTGTTGGAATCATCTAAATATACTTCCTGGGAAGAATCATTCGTCACAACACCATAGCTTGTTTCAGAGTTCCCATAATATCCATAGTTTAAACTGGAAACAGACTGTACTTCTGCCACCAGATTCTTCTTCTGATACGACTTATAACCATAAATTCCTCCGGTGACTGCACCAACAGTGACGGCAAGTACGACAATGACTGCGATTACTTTTTTTAATTTCATGATGCATCCTCCTTTTCATCGCCCTCAAAAATCTCCCCGTCAATGATTTTCACCATGCGTTTTGCATTGGATGCGATATGCGGATCATGTGTGATCATAACGATCGTAACACCCTCTTCATTGAGTTTCTGAAACAGTTCCATGATCTGCTCTCCTGACTTGGAATCAAGTGCTCCGGTAGGTTCATCCGCAAGTAAGATCTTTGGATTATTGACCATTGCTCTCGCAATCGCAACCCTCTGTTTTTGTCCACCGGAAAGCTGCGTCGGACGAAAGTCCACCCTGTCACCAAGTCCGACACGTTCCAGTGCTTTGATTGCACGCTCCCTGCGCTCCTTTTTTTTCACGCCGGCATAACTAAGCGGCAGTGATACATTTTCCACCGCAGTCTCTCTCGGCATCAGATGAAAACTCTGAAATACAAACCCGATACTGCGCAGTCTTAAATCTGACAGCTGCTTGTCTTTTAACTTTAAGACGTCCTCTCCTGCCAGCTCATAAGTCCCGCTCGTCGGCTTATCCAGACAGCCTATGATATTCATAAGTGTTGTCTTTCCGGAGCCGGATGGTCCCATGATCGCAACATACTCTCCCTCTTCCACGGTAAGACAGACATCTTTTAATACCGGAACGACCAGCTTATCCTGCTGATAATCCTTGTAAATATTCTGCAGATTCAGTATCATTCCCCTACCTCCATATCATTGGAATCATCATAGGAATCATCAGAATCCTCATAGTCAGAATCATCGTAATCAGAGTCATCATATTCCGCATCATCCGCAGAATCGCCATCGTCAGCTCCATCATAACCTGATCCATCTTCCATATCGCCATTTACATAATTCTGCATGCCATTATCGTTCATCATTTCCGTATCGTACATTCCGTTTTCATACAACATTTCGGTTCCGTAATCAAGCATCTCTGTACCATCCTGATTGTACAACGGAGAAGAATAATCGACCTCGCTCACATCTGTCACCGTAGTTACTCCTTCATAGAGTCCTTCCATCGGCCATGTGATATAATCATCAAGTGAAAGACCGGATAAGATCTCATACTCTGCCAGATCCTCATCATATTCACCAAGTTCTACATATCGTTTTTCCAGACGTTTCTTATCATTTGCAGCCCAGACATAAGCACCGCTGTCATCCTGAACAACATAGTTTGAATACAGCCAGATTCCTTCTTTCTGCTGATCGTCCTGACCTTCGTCAAGTTCAATATATACATGCTGTCCTAACAGCAGTCCTTCTGCAGATGGAAGTTCCACATAAAACGGGTACTTTGTTGCAGAGACACTACTGTCTGAAGATGAATCGTCATCACTTTTCTGCACGTTATCTGTATCAATCTTTGAAATCGTTCCATTCCATGTCTGACTTTCATCCACCCTCGAACGTATGATGACCGCCTGTCCATCTGAGATCATCCATACATTCTGCTCATCGATACTTCCTTTTACACGGTATTCACCTGTCTGAAGAATCGTCATAAACGCAGCATTATTACCATTACTGTCTGTACCGTTCTCGTTGATTTCCTTTACCACGCCGGATTTTTTGCTGACAACAGACGATGCATCGATCTGGGCTTCATATTTTGATATTTCAAGGTTCTTGCTCTCAAGATCAAGTTTATTCTCCTCGATGGAATTTTCCTCCGACTGAATATCTGTCGTCAATGAAAATTTATCGTCCTCATCTGTCGTTTTATTTAATTCATCGGTCAATGTGGCTATCTTTTTTTTGGAACTGTCAATCTCATTCTGGATTCCCTCGAGTTCAAGTTTTGCCTGTTTCACCTGCATCTCAAGTTCGCTGGTATCATAGGTAACAAGTGTCTGACCCTCTTCTACCTCATCCCCTACTTTTACAAGGATTTCTTTGATGGTACGCGATGAATCTACATTTACCTCATAACTGTCCTGCGATTCCACAACACCATTATACCGGTTGGTATTTCCCGTATATGTATTCATGATCTTAGAAACTTTCTCAACATATACCTTGTCATCCGATTTTCCTGACTGTAAAAACGGAATTTTCTCTGAAACTACATCAATTGCCTGTGTTGTCACATCTATAATATTGTTGCGATAATAATAACCGGTTCCTCCTACTGCTCCAATTACTGCAATGGCTACGACCGGAATAATTATTTTTTTCTTTTCCATAGTTCCTCCTTAAATGTACACTGTCTGCATCCTGATTATCAGACATTCCGTATTATAGCATTTTTCCTACTTAATATATAGATGAATATTATTAATTCTTTTTTAAATCACAGATGAACTTTTTCTCTTAAGGATAAAAAAAATATTATTGCTATTTTAAAAAAATTATTGACAAATTGTTTTTGCCATAGTATGATATCAAATGTGTCTGACAGACAGATACAGAATAATTTCAGATATGCGCGAGTGGCTCAGTTGGTGGAGCACGACCTTGCCAAGGTCGGGGCCGCGGGTTCGAGTCCCGTCTCGCGCTCTCTTTTATCAAAAAAAGGACATCATTCAGATGTCCTTTTTTTGAAAAATCGAGTCCTGCCGGACTCGAACTTTCGAGTTTCTTCGCTTCCGCTCCGGTCCGCGCATAGCGGACATCCACCGGATGTCCTGCGGCGGGTCGCTCTAGCGACATTATTCCACTCCGCCGCAGTGCGATCCTGCCCGGAGGGCTTTTTGATTCATAGGATGTAATTTCCTATGAATCAAGAAAAAGTCCAGTAAAACTGGACTTTTTTCTAATGCCGGCAATGGGACTTGAACCCATACGATGTTGCCACCGCCAGATTTTGAGTCTGGTGCGTCTGCCATTCCGCCACGCCGGCTTATTCTTTTTTAATCGCTCGAACAATAAACATCTTATCATATCATGTTACAAATTGCAAGCAATTTTATTTTAACATTTAGGGATTACTTTCCTGATTTCAGCAAAAATCCGAAGGTTCACACTCCCTTCGGATTTTTTACCATCGCTATTCTTCACCAACTCCACTGATCTTTGTCCTCTGCACACTTGTGACACCGTTCTCCACAGTCGTTGTTTCAAGATAAGTAATACCATTGACCACAACCGTCTTTGTTGTTGTAGTAGTTTCGTCATCACTGTCTCCACCGCCACCGGCACTACCAGCAGCCCCGGTTCCGGATGCCTGCCCTGTCTGTCCTTCTCCGCCGGAAGCAGAATATCCATCAGACTGACCTGCTTCTGCTTTTGTTTTCTGGATCACTTTTAAGATATCGCCTTTCTCTCCCCGTTTGTATTCTTATTTTTATTTATATCGTATTACATTTTGAAGTTTATAACCAGTTTCACAAAAATTACATAAATACAGATAAACAATCTTGCTGTTTTTTCTAAACATTTTCTAAATAATATTTCGTCGTTTTATCACAGTCTCAGATTCTGAAATGCCCCATACACATCAAGTGTCCCATATCCCCACTCCCGGTTCGGATATGTCCGGTTTTCCGGTTTTGCAGTACCGCGGATCAACATGTTTTTGATAGATGTATGTGACATGATCGTATTATTCTGATCCACGATCGCCCACTGCATGATCTGCGCACAGGCTCCAGCTGTGATCGCTGCGGCTGCACTTGTTCCCGTAAAAGTGATAAAATTATTGCGAAGTCCGGGACCATAAACATCCACCGCCGGTGCCACAAAATCGGGTTTGATCTCTCCTGTCGTAGTATAACCTCTTCCGGAATCCGCATAGATACTGGTGTTCGATGCCTGATAACCGCCCACTGTGATGACCTGTCTTGCCGCACTGGGGGAAGTCAGTGTAATTTCCGGATTCGACCGAAGGAAAAAATTATTGCCATCTGTCATTTCTTTCAAAGGAAGCCAGAGATGATAATTTCCGGTGACAGTAAGCTGTGGAAAAATACGTATTGTCCAAAGTCCCGGTGTCGGTCTTATAAACCGGAAAAAAATCAGCTGGCTTGACGTTTCTTTCATATCGATCCGGTAATCTACCGTGATCGTCGTCCCCTCAAAAATAAAGTTAAACTGCTCTGATGCCCCACGGCGCACCGAAATCCGCGGAATCTGCTCTCCTGATGGTGAAATTACCGCAACCGCATACAGTTCCGGCGCAGATGCCCACAGTTCCACAAAAAAACCTTTCGTATTTTGCTCTACCGTGATTTCTGCATCCTCATGCTCCATCTCCCCTATGATACGTCCCTGAAAATGATGTCTTGCATTCGCCTCGTTTCCGGCTGCAACCACAACGACTCGTTTTCTTCTTCCGCACATATAATTAAGATAAGAAGGAAGAAAACCCTCACTCGCATGGCTCCCGGCACTGTTTCCTAATGCCATGCATATGACAAGCGGACGATTCAAAATATTTGCTACACTGTTTAAATAAGAAACTGCCATCATAATATCATTTTCCTGATATGCCGGAACACCGTCCTTCACAAAAAAGAAATCCCGAAGATACTGCTTTGCCTCTTTTAATTTTATCATAATGATCTCAGACTGGGGTGCCGCCCCGATAAAATCACCGTTTTCACTCTCACTTGCACATGCCACTCCTGCAAGAAATGTACCATGTCCATTGGTATCACGCGACGGCACGATATCGTACGGGTCTTCGGAAAATAACGCCGCATTGATCTGTTCTTTTGTATACTCTGCCCCATATAAAATACCCGCTGGTGGCATTCCATCCTGTATCGTCTGATCCCAGATACGGACGATCCGGCTGCTCCCGTCACTGTAGCGAAATGCCGGATTTGTATAATCAATCCCCGTATCAATAAATCCGATCAGCACACCGTTTCCCTTTAATGCAAGAACAGGCTGATTCTGCATTTTTAAAATACCGGACACCTCAAGTGCTGTCCGATCCAGCAGTCCATAACATTTTGGGATCTCAGAATAAGAATAACCGCCTACACTAAGCGGAGGTAATCTCTCCCTCGGATAATAATAGATATCATACCCTTCATCGATTCTCTGGATACAAGCCTCTGCGATCGTCTGTCCACTGGTTTCCTCATAAGATACGATAAAATCAAAAAAATCATCAGAATATACCTGTTCCCTGCAATCTGCCATAAATAAAAAAACTCCGGTCATCTATTCATTTACTAAATAGATGCCGGAATCTTTTACTTTAGAACCATATTTTTTATTTTAATTCGAACTTCTGCACAAGTTCATTTAATGAAACTGACTGTGCTGTCTCCTGCATCATAATCATCTCCGGAGATCGTGTCACCTGATGTAATAGATACATTACTGTCAATGTCCGCAACAAATACGCCCTAAATGTTTTATAAATTGAAAAACTCCGGTCATCTGTTTATCGTAAAACAGATGCCGGAGTGCCCGTTACAGACTTATTTAATTGTATTATTCGAAAGCCGCGATCTCCGGAGCTTTCTGTTCCCCGATCTGTGGTTACTGTTCACACTTCCGGTGTGACCAGCAACGATTACAGCCCATGAAAAGTGCCTCTTCGAGGCAGGGGCTGTAATCTCACAACAATATACACTACGGCGCATAGCTTGACAGCAAAGTGTCAAGCTTGCGTCTGAACAGCAGCAATCTGTGCACAGCCACGCATCGTAATAAGCGGACCGCCTTTTTTCTCCACATACTCTTTCGTAATGGTTACCATACCGATATTGTCATCTTTCGGAATTTCATACATGATGTCAAGCATAAATTCCTCGATGATCGCGCGAAGTGCACGCGCACCGACTTTCTTTTCCTTCGCCTGCTTTGCGATCGCCATCAACGCATCATCCTCAAATTTGAGTCTTACCTCATCCATGGCAAGCAGCTTCTGATACTGTTTTAAAATCGCATTTTTCGGTTCTTTCAAAATGCGTACCAGCATATCTTCTGTAAGTGCTTCTAGCGTAAACATGATCGGCAGACGTCCTAAGAACTCAGGTATCATGCCAAACTTACGCACATCTTCTGTAGTCACTTTCTGCAGGATATTTTCGTCCTGATCATATTTATCCTTTAATTCTGATTTAAAGCCGATCGACGCAGACTTATTGAGACGTTCCTTAATGATATCCTCTAACTCCGGGAATGCACCTCCACAGATAAAAAGGATATTCTTTGTGTTGACCATAGTCATCGGTACCATCGCATTCTTACTGCTGGCTCCGACAGGCACCTCAACTTCTGCACCCTCTAACAGTTTTAACATTCCCTGCTGTACGGACTCACCGCTGACATCACGCTGGTTCGTATTGCGTTTCTTGGCGATCTTATCGATTTCATCGATAAAAATAATACCGTGCTCTGCGCGCTCCACATCATTATCTGCTGCGGCAAGCAGCTTACTTACAACGCTCTCGATATCATCACCGATATATCCTGCCTCTGTCAGGGATGTTGCATCTGTGATGGCAAGCGGCACATCTAAAAGTTTTGCAAGTGTTTTCACCAGATAAGTCTTACCGGAACCGGTCGGTCCGATCATTAACATATTGGATTTTTCAATCTCAATACCATCCTTCTCATCTGATGCGATTCTCTTATAGTGATTGTAGACAGCAACAGACATAACCTTCTTTGCGTGCTCCTGTCCTACTACGTACTCATCTAACGATGCCTTGATCTTATGCGGTGCCGGGATCTTTTTGATATCAAGCACCGGCTCTTTATTTTCTTTTGGCTTTTTCTTTTTGATCTTCTGGTTATTCGGAATAAATCCCTGCATCCCCTGAAGATCTGACAGATTGATCATGCTGATATTCGGCATCTTGCCCATATTCATGTTCAGCATATCATCCATGGAAAATCCTGTCTGGTTCATGCTGTCAAAAGTTTTCTGCATGCAATCCTGACAGATACAGATATTATTCGGTATCCGTATCATCTTTCCTGCAATATGTTCCGGTCTGCGGCAGATATAGCAGATATCTTCGTATTCCGTTTCTTTCTCCTCCGGTGTGTCTGCATTTGTCACTTCTGCCTCTGCGGTTTCTTTTTCATGTTCTGATACATCATGGGTATCACTACTGTTTTCCTGTCCGTTTATTTCGTCCTTTGAACTTGTAGAAACTGTTGTTGCTTCATCCTCTGTTACTTCTCTATAATCATTATTATTCATCTGAAAATCTCCTAAATCATTCCATTCATCTATCTTTAAAACAGACTTATTTAAGACATTGTACCGCAAAATATCTGCAATCACAAGGAAATCAGGAAGATTTCATTTTTATTTAAGGATTTCTGCGAATATTCTGTAACAGAAAAAATCCGGGCATTCCTTTCACCGAAAGGTCATACCCGGAGATTCCACATCCGTTATCTTGCACTGTTATCAGTAGCATTTCCACTATTGTTATTATTTCCGGTTGCATCATCCACACCGTTTTCAACACCGTCGATAATATCTTTTCCCGCATCACCGATGCCGTCTACTACATCATCCACAACAGCACCACCATCTGTGTCATTGCCATTGTTATTATTTACGGTTCCATTCGTGCCATTTGCGTTGGTATCATTCATTGTATCAGTTCCATTCACATTGGTATCATTCATACCATTTTCGGTAGCATTAACACCATTTTCCGTGTTACCTTTTACCTGGTTTTCCGTACCTGCAGCCGGATTATTTCCATTGTTATTGGTATCCGTGTTGTTACTGTTTGTGCCGCATGCGGTCAGTGCACTAAGAGACAATGTAAGCACCAGGCATGCCGCAAGCATTTTGAATTTTTTCATGGTCATTCTTCTCCTTTACTTTACAAGAAATTATTTGTAACCGCTCAAAAACTCTCTGAACCATTACCTTTTCAAGGATAGTATGACCAACTCTGCTATTTTCTATACCAGCCTAATTCCATGGATAATTCTTCCTGTACTTTTTTGACATCCACAGACAGCTCTTCCACGCGCTCTCGCGTCATCCGGCTGGTCGGACCGGAAATACTGAATGCATATTTTACTTCATTATGATAATCACGAAGACTCGCCGCGATGCAGCGCACACCTTCTTCATTTTCTTCATCATCAAGCGCATATCCATTCTTTTTTGCTTCTTTTAACACCCGAAGCATCTCATCATAATCTGTGATCGTATGCTCTGTCTTTTTTTCGATGATACTCTCATTCCAGATCTGCTTCACTTCTGATTCCGGAAGTTCTGCCATGATCGCTTTACCCACACCGGAACAATACATCGGATGCACCATACCAACATGGGACACCATGCGGATCGTACCAATCTTTGCTTCTATTTTATAAATATATAAAATATTATTTCCTTCCCGCTGCACTAAATGCACCGTTTCCCCGCTGATATCTGACAAACGTTCCATATATGGTTTCGCGACCTGTAAAATATCCATGCGGTCAAGCATTTTTCCTGCCATGCTTACTATTTTATAGGAAAGCATATACTTCTGGGATACCTCATCCTGCTTTGCATATCCCATATAGACTAAAGACATCAGAAGGCGATGTACCGTGCTTTTGTGAAGTCCTAACGCTGTGCTGATCTCCATCAGTCCCATCTCACCGTGATCGGCCAGCATTTCCATTACCTGAAAAATGCGCTCTGCCGACTGCACCGGATTTTTTGTTTCTTTCTGTTCTGCCATAATTACCTCATATTCTATGTAAGGTATCAGTTATTTTTCCAATACCTGTCTTTTAGGTTTCATAATTCACATTATTGTTTCATTATATGAAACCATATGACATCATAACATGACCTTCCAATAAAAGTCAAATTTTTGTTTTTTGCAAAATACAACATTTTCTTTCCCTAAATTATTGACAAGGCATTTTGTAATGTTATAATACTATTGTACCGTTGTATGAAACAATGTTTCATATTACGAAACCAATTTAAGAACCTTAAAATTATTCAAAATAAAGGAGAAGAATTATGAACAAAGTATTAGAAGAGTTTTCCAAAATCGGTATTATCCCGGTTATCGCACTTGACAATGTAGAGGATGCTGCACCTTTAGCAAAAGCATTATGCGACGGTGGTCTCCCATGTGCAGAAGTTACTTTCCGTACAGCAGCTGCTGAGGAATCTATCCGCATCATGTCCGAGCAGTTCCCGGAGATGTTAGTAGGTGCAGGTACTGTTCTTACCACAGAGCAGGTTGACCGTGCTGTAAATGCAGGCGCTAAATTTATCGTAAGCCCTGGTTTAAATCCAAAAGTTGTAAAATACTGTGTAGAAAAAGGAATCCCGGTAACTCCTGGATGTTCTAACCCAAGCGACGTTGAAGTTGCGATCGAACTTGGTCTTGACGTTGTTAAATTCTTCCCGGCAGAAGCTGCAGGCGGACTTAGCATGATCAAATCCATGGCAGCTCCTTATACCAAAATGAAATTCATGCCGACCGGCGGTATCAATGCAAAGAACTTAACAAGCTATCTTGATTTCAAGAAGATCATCGCATGCGGTGGATCCTGGATGGTTAACAAAGACATGATCGCAGCAAAAGACTGGGCTGGCATCACAGCTTTAACAAAAGAGGCTGTTTCTACCATGTTAGGTTTCAAACTGTTACATGTAGGTGTAAACAACGCTTCTGAGGAAGTAGCTGCTGCTGAGTCAGCAAAATTCGCAACTTTACTTGGTGAAAACGTAAAAGTTGGAAACAGCTCCATGTTCGTAGGTTCCCTGATCGAAATGATGAAAAATCCGGGACGTGGAACCAATGGTCATATCTGCATCCAGACTAACTACTTAGACCGCGCTATTTATCATCTTGAGAAACGTGGTTTCGTATTTGACGAATCTTCTTTCAAATACAATGACAAGGGCGAACTTACTGTTGCCTACTTAAAAGACGAGATCGCAGGTTTCGCAGTTCACTTCAACCAGAAATAATTTTAAAAAATCAGGTCTGCACCGGTCTATGATTTGTGCAGACCTTTTTTTCAATGTTAAATAAAAAAACAGACACGGGAGGTTTCTTATGGATCAGAATTGTGCATATTGTATGGAGGGCGAATTAGTTGCCCAGTTTGGTATTAAAATCTGTGAACTGCCAAGTTCAAAGGTATATCTTTTTAAAGAGCAGAGCCACAAAGGCCGTGTGATCGTTGCACACAAAAAACATGTCAGTGAGATCACCGAGCTGACCGCCGAAGAACGTGCTGCTTACATTGAAGATATCAATCATGTGGCAGAAGCACTTCACAAAGCATTTCACCCGCAGAAAGTTAATTATGGTGCTTACGGTGATACAGGTCATCATCTGCATTTCCACCTCGTTCCAAAATATACAGACGGTTACGAGTGGGGAGGCACATTTGCCATGAATCCGGGAGAAAAATTCCTGTCAGAGGAAGAATATGCCTCATTGATCGAAGATATCAAAAAATACTTATAAAGTCTATTTTTTCATCTTAGGCTGAAAAATAATACTTGCAAGATATGCAAAGACCAGTGCCGCTGAAATACCAGCGGCACTTGCTTTTAAGCCGCCTAAAAAGATCCCAAGAAAACCATATTCATCTACTGCTTCTTTCACACCCTTAAACAGGGTATTTCCAAATCCAAGCAACGGAACACTTGCTCCCGCTCCTGCAAATTCAATAAACGGCTGATAAATTCCCAACGCTCCAAGCAGCGCACCAAGACACACCAGCATGACCATAATTCTGCCCGGAAGCATCTTCGTTTTTTCCATTAAAATCTGTACCAGTGCACAGATCGCACCTCCCACCCAGAATGCATTGACATAATCCATGATTTTTTCTTTCCTCCTTTTTAATCTGCATGCTCGATCACAACACCATGTGCGATTCCAGGCACCGTTTTTCCCTCATTAAAAGATACCGTGGAAAGCAGTGCACCGGTCGGCACGAATAAGATACGGCGTAATTTTCCCATCTCAACCTGCTTTAAGAAATGTCCTGCAAGTGTCACGGCAGAGCAGCCGCATCCTGAGCCTCCGGCACCGGTTTTCTGTGCTTTACTCTCAAAGATCAGCATACCACAGTCTAAATGCTCCTGGCTGATATCATATCCTTCTTTCTTTAAAAGATCGATCAGTATCTCCTGTCCCACACTTCCAAGATCCCCGGTAATAATTTGATCATAGTCCTCCGGTTTCCGTCCGAAATCTTTGAAATTCTGACAGATCGTATCTGCTGCCGCAGGTGCCATTGCCGCCCCCATATTCATGGAATCTTTAATTCCATAATCCATGATCTTACCGGTCGTGATTCCAGTGATACAGGCACTGCTTTTCCTTTTTCCAAGCACATACGCACCACTCCCTGTCACCGTCCATGTTGCTGACATTGGTCTCTGGTTTGCATATTCCAGCGGAAACCGGAATTGTTTTTCGGCACTTGCAAAATGACTCGACGTCATTGCCACAACGTAATCTGCATATCCTGCCGCAACACACATTGCACCAAGTGAAAGTGCCTCGCCACAGGTACTGCATGCACCGTACAACCCAAAGAGCGGTACCTGATAATCCATAAGTCCAAATGAGGTTGCAATATTTTGTCCCAGGAGATCCCCTGAAAAAAGATAGCGGATATCTTCTTTAAAAAGTCCTGCTTTACCAACCGCCATCCCAAAGGCCTCTTTCTGAAGCGTACTCTCAGCCTCTTCCCATGTATTCTGTCCGAATTTATCATCTTCACCGATCAGGTCAAAACAATCTCCCAGTGGCCCTTCTCCCTCTTTTTTTCCAACAATGCTTGCGCTGCTTATGATATAAGGCGGCTCCTTAAAACAAATACTCTGTTTTCCCATCTGCATGCTCATATGATTCTCCATTTCCAGATCTAATTACAGCATCGTTTTTTCAAACATCATGCTCTCTATATGCTTTAGCATGTACATTTTGCAGATATTTATACCAGAGTCTTCATCTACTTGCACTTCATTTGTTACACTTTATTTATCACGCTTCGCACCTGCTCCGGCTGTATGCCAAGACACACACATAAAGTAAGAAATTCCTCCGCATCCAGTGGTTCTTCATAATCCTCCCGCAGTTTTCCCGCATCGATGCCCGCATGTGCCGCAAGCGATTTTGCATCCATCTGGTTTTCTTCTATATAACGGATCATATAATCAGTCACTTTTGATTTTCCCATGTTATCGCACCTCTTCTACAAAAATCTGTTTTCCCTTATTTTATTCTTTAGCTTTAGGAATTGCAATTATATTTTTCTCTCGTATTAAGAACTCGTTGACTGATAAAATGAGGTGGGATATGATACGGTTACAAAGCATTTTGACTGCTTTAAAATGCAATAGAACGGAGATCGACATGAAAAATCAGAATATAGCAAAGGTTTTAAAAGAATATCGTAAACGTAATCATCTGTCTGTCAATGATGTATCTCTCCTGTTGGACGAACGTTCTTTTACCGCTGCTCCAAAGACAATTTACGGTTGGGAAAGCGGGCAGGCAAATCCAAGTGCAGATATCCTATTAACACTCTGTGATATATATAATATTACCGATATTCTTGACGCATTCGGTTATGACAGTAATGAAAATTTTCATGTAACGCCCTCTGAGCGGATGATCATCGAAGCCTACCGTGCACATCCGGAAATGCATGAGGCAGTCAGCGTTCTGTTAGGCTGCAGTGCGCCACGCAAAAATCCTGCACCTTTACACGGTACCACAATACAAAAAGACAGTTCACATAAAAAACAACACTCTGCGGAAATGAATACTTTGGCCGCCCATAAGAATATTTCTTCCAATAACCAGCATCTGTAATCTGCCACGAAAAAGCTCCTGCGCATTATGTTTAGCGCAGGAGCTTTTTCTCTCTGATCTGTATCTGTTAAATTAGTTTTCTCATCCTCTTACCGCTCTTTATCTGTCTATTGCCCCTGATCCTGTGGCTGGCTCTGGTCTGGCTGCTGCCCCTGATCCTGTGGCTGGCTCTGATCTGGCTGCTGTCCCTGATCCTGTGGCTGGTTCTGGTCTGGCTGCTGTCCCTGATCCTGCGGCTGGCTCTGGTCTGGCTGCTGCCCCTGATCCTGCGGCTGGCTCTGATCTGGCTGCTGTGCTTTCAATGCCGCAAGTGCCGCCTCTGCCGCTGTCAGTGTATCATAATTCGTTACCTGTGCCTTATCTGCATCCGAAAGTGAATTGTACATATTTCTCGCATTCACGATTGCTGTTTCGCTCTCTAATGTTACAGGCCCGATAATACTGATCGCATTGATCACAGATGGAACATCCGCCTGGGGCTGCTGCACAACAGTCGGATTGTCACCCGGCATACGATATACTAAAACTGCATATCCCTTATCGATCGTCTCATAGATCTTCTTTGCTGCAGATGCCGGCAGGTTGATACATCCATGAGAACCACCTGTCTTATAGATACTTCCTCCAAATTTGTTACGCCAGGTCGCATCATGCATACCTACGTCACCATTAAATGGCATCCAGTAAGTAACCGGTGTCTCATAATCCGGTCCTCTTAAAACCGCATTCATGGTCTTATAAGTCAGTCCAAAAGCACCTGTCGGGGTGTCATGCCCTTTTGCAAGATTTCCTGAAACAAAATCACTTTCCACCACCAGCTTTCCATCTTTATAGAGGAATAAATGCTGGTTTGTCAGATTGATCTCAACGTAAGAATCACCATAGTCATGCTCTCCATGACTGTTCGCAGTTGTGAGATATACCGGCTCTCTTTCCACGTCTTTTCCTGCTTTTAAATCTGCTAAAATCTGTTCTACTTCTCCACTGTTGTCAATTCTCCAGCCATAAAAACCACCTGTGACCGTAACTGTCGTACCGTAAGAAGTTTTTAATTCTTTCGGGGAATAGGCTGTGTTATATTTTTTTGCCAGCGTCTTTACAAATGCAAGCACTTCTTCCTCATCAATGGAAACCTTTTCATCGGTACCCTCAGAAAGCCAGGTACTGATCGTAGTTCCATCCAGTACTTCCTTATCATCCCCAAAGTCATATGTAATCGTAACACCTACATACTGGTTTAACGTGTCAATCAAATCCAGCAGATCTTTGTCATCATCTCCGACTGCAGGCTTCCGATAACAGTCGCTCTGCTCTAGATCAACGGTTTCATCCAGTACTAAAATGGCGTCACTTACTGCCTTTTTCACTTTTGCCGCATCAACCTCTGTTCCATAATCGGCCGGGACAAGTGCATAACCGTTTTCTTTTGTATAATCAGCATAAGTCGCATCCACCGGTGTGCGCTGATCTTTCATACATGGTAAATTACTGACTGCCTCATTCAGTTTCTGCTCATCATAGGATACAACCTTTTCCAGTTCAAACTCCTGCTTCTGAAACATCCGTATCAGCCAGGAAAAGCCATTCTGCTCATTTAAAAGTGTTTCTATCTCACCCTGGAATACAGGCTCCATATCAATATCCGAACCTGCGATCGTTCCATTTTTATCCTCACGTGCAGTAACTGTCAGCTGGTAATTTTTCATTTCAGTCCGAAAAGCATCCTCGACTTTTTCCACACTGCTGCCACCGACAGCAATTCCATCAATAGACGTTCCAAAACAAAAATGACTTTCAAAATAAATCGCAAAACCGACATAAATCACTGCGATCGCCGTCATAATGCATGTAAGCACCAGTCCCGTATAATTTTTCCCGGACGCAGCCTGCTGCTTTTTCCGCTTATTTTTTTCTTTCATTCTCCTAAATATCCTTTCATCCCATGTGTAAAGATATGTTGTATCGCATAAAATATGCAAACGGACACCTACTCTATTATAATATCCCGCAAAGTCTTGTCAACAAATTGTCCAAATCGTAACATTAAATTAAGAATTCGTTCTTTTTTCGCATTGTTCTGTAATAAAAAAAAACGTCAAACTCCCCAAAAACACTGGTCATAGCTTAAAGTTTTCTTAAATTTTAAATAATCTTTCTTAAAATAAGAAAAAGGTAATTGTTTCTGAAAAATTGCTGTGCTATAATCCCTATCGTTGAGATTAATGAAAAGAGGGTGAAACCGTGAAAACAAAGACACGTGATGCGGTCAACGCATTTATCGAGAGAAACAAACATGCTCTTCTTTTGCTTTATTTCATGATTTATCTGCCATGGTTTGGTCATTTAGAGAGAACCGTTACCACACATTTTCATGTGATCCATGTTGCACTGGATGATTATATTCCTTTCTGTGAATATTTTATCATTCCATACTTCTTATGGTTTGGATATGTGGCATGGGGACTTGGTTACTTCTACTTTAAAAATAAAGATGAATATTTCCGTTTATGCACCATGTTATTTACCGGTATGACGATCTTTCTGATCGTTTCTACCATTTATCCAAACGGGCATTATTTAAGACCGACTACCTTTGCACGTGATAATGTATTTGTACATATGGTAAAATGGCTTTACACAACTGATACAGCAACGAATCTTTTTCCGAGCATTCACGTTTACAATTCCATTGCCGTCAATTTAGCTGTATGGCACAGTGGGAATTTCCGTGATAAAAAAGTTATCCGGATCGGCTCTGCTGTTCTTATGGTAAGTATTATTCTTTCTACCATGTTTTTAAAACAGCACTCTGTATTCGATGTTGTTACCGGAATCATCATGGCAGTATTTATGTATATGCTTGTTTATGTACAGAATCCGGCACGCATGCCGGCTGGCGAGCGCAAATACGAGCGCAAATTTTTATAATTTGCACTCGTATCCCGCTACATATTTCGCACAGACTGTCATCAAATTCTCATCATACATCATCCGCTGTGTGCGCTCTATTGGTGTATATTTTCTAACTTCCTTCGATATATGATCTTCTACTACTACCGCATCAAATTCATATCCATCCAAAAAAGTACCAACTTTTCCAAAATAGCTTCCGCCTCCGGCTGTTGCTAAATAGAACGCCTCTGCAAACGTCAGCGGCTTGCTGTTTTCATCGATCAGACGCCATTACATTTTTGAAACCTGTACTGCTAATGTCAACGCTTTTGCCATGGATAAAGATGAGCCTCCCGCCACATCAGAGCCAAGTCCGACCGCAATACCATCTTCTAAAAACTTCCGGACTGGTGCGATACCGGAGGAAAGGTTTAAGTTTGATTCCGGACAGTGCGCCACATAGACACCATGTTCTTTCAAAAGATCCATCTCATCTTCACTGTAAATACAGTGAGCCATGATCGCCGGATGCTCCTTATCTCCTAACATATCAAAAATGGCATAAGCATCTGCATAATTTTTTGCCGCCGGAACAAGTTCTTTTACCCAGGCAACCTCAGACGGATTTTCCGACAGGTGAGACTGCACACGAAGCCCGGTGGTCTTTTGCAGTTTTGCAAGTGCCATCATCAGCTCATCCGTACAGCTTGGGATAAATCGAGGCGTTAAGATCGGTTTTGTTCTTTCATATTTTCCGGCTGTCTCATCAATCCACTTTTTTGTGTCCTCTGCTGCTGTCAGCGCATCTGCCTCGCATAGATTTTCACCGCCATTGCGATCCATATCTACCTTACCGACATAGCTTACAACTCCGCTCTCTTCCAAAAGATCCATCAACATGATCGTCGCTTCCCTGTGAAGCGTTGCAAAAATACATGCACGTGTCGTCAGACTGTGTTTCAGATCAGACACAAAATTCCCATATGCACGTTTTGCATAGGAGATATCCACATATTTTGCCTCTTCCGGAAAAGTATGCACATTCAGCCAGTCTAGAAGTTCTAAATCCATACCAAGCCCGCGGAAGGTATATTGTGGGGCATGCACATGAAGATCCGTCATGCCCGGAAGAATGATCTTATCTCCGTAATCTGTAATCGGCAGTTTTTCATACTGCTGCGGCAGCTCTTCAAATGCACCTCTACAGATACCGTTTTCACAAACAATATAACCTCCTTCCATGCTGTACAGTTCTTTATTTTCTCCTGAAAATACAATATTTCCTTTTAAAACAAAACTCTTTTTTTCCAATACTTTTTATCCTTTTCTTTTTGTCTTACCATAATTTGAAAATCCGGATCGCAGATTTCATTACTTTATATTTCACATCTTCCAGTTCTGATGCCGCACACTTTAGCTCTTTTCGGATTTCAAGATGCTGTGGACAATGTGTCTCACATTTTCCGCATCCGACACACTGGGATGCACTTGCCGTGTCCTTACGGAAAGCCGTGCATTGTAAGTAATCCCTGCGCCCAGATTTTTTTCCTTCTGAGTACATTGCATTATAGCAGCGGAATGTTCCCGGTATATCTACACCTCGCGGACACGGCATACAGTATCCGCAGCCGGTACATCCGACTTTCACGTGCTTTTTGATTTCTTCCTTTACCTGTTCGATCAGCGCAGCATCCGATGTCGTCAGACAGCCCACATGAGACTCTGAGGCAGTCTTTACATTCTGTTCTACCATTTCCATGGAATTCATTCCTGAAAGTACACAGGTCACTTCCGGCTGGTTATAAAGCCATTTTAAGGCGAGTTCTGCCGGTGTACGTCCTTCTTCATCGTTACGGAACAGCTCTTTTGCAGATTCCGGCAGAAGATTTACAAGCCTGCCTCCCCTAAGCGGCTCCATGATAATAACAGGAAGTCCTTTCGCATTTGCATAGCGCAGTCCCTCCACGCCTGCCTGTGAGTATTCATCGATATAATTATACTGGATCTGGCAGAAATCCCAGTCATAAGCATCCACAAGCTGTTTGAACATCTCGGTATTCCCATGATAGGAAAATCCGATATTACGGATCTGACCGGACGCTAACTTTTCCTCGATCCAGTCCTGCATACCGATCTTTTTTAATTTTTCCCAGGTTGGAATATCGGTGAGCATATGCATCAGATAATAATCGATATAATCGGTCTTTAATCTGCGAAGTTCCTCCTGAAACATCTTTTCCGCACCTGCGACAGACTTGATCAGATAATGCGGCAGTTTGGTTGCAAGATAGATCTGCTCCCTGCAATGGTTGCGGTTTAAGATCTCTCCAACTGCCACTTCATTGCCTGCATAAACATATGCAGTGTCAAAATAATTCACACCTGCTTTTATCGCAGCCATCACTTCTTTTTCTGCTTTATCAATATCCACACTGCTGCCGTTTTTGGTAAAACGCATACATCCATATCCCAAAACAGAAATTTCATTTCCTTTTTTATCCCTGCGATACTGCATCCTTTAACTCCTCCAGTTCTGATAACCATATAGCAGCACACGCATCCGACGGCATACGCAGATCTCCGCGCGGAGATACTGCAACACTTCCAACCTTCGGTCCGTCCGGCAGACAGGAACGCTTAAACTGCTGCGCAAAGAACCGGCGGTAAAATGTCTCTAACCACTTAAAAATCGTCGCATCATCATAAGTTCCGGCAAAAGCCTGTTTTGCCAGACGGTAAACCTTTGCCGGTGCATAAGAAAGGCGCAGCATATGATACAGATAAAAATCATGCAGTTCATACGGACCGACTAGATCTTCCGTTTTCTGTGAGATCTTTCCGTCCTCCGGCGGTAAAAGTTCCGGTGAAACCGGTGTGTCAAGCACATCAAGAAGAACCTGTTTTAATGTTTCATCCCCACAGGTATCTGCATAATAGCGTACCAGATGGCGCACTAACGTTTTGGGCACCGATGCATTGACTGCATACATGGACATATGATCTCCATTATAAGTTGCCCATCCAAGCGCAAGCTCCGAGAGATCACCGGTTCCGATGACCATACCGCCGGATTTATTTGCAATATCCATCAATATCTGCGTACGCTCTCTCGCCTGTCCGTTTTCATAAGTCACATCATGCACGGATGGATTCTGTCCGATATCACGGAAATGGACGTTAACAGCGTCTTTAATATCAACCTCTGTAAAGTCCGCTCCAAGACAGCGGATCAGTGATACAGCGTTATCATAGGTACGGTCTGTCGTACCAAATCCCGGCATCGTAACTGCCTTGATATTGCCATGATCCATTCCAAGAGCATCAAAAGCACGCACGGTAACAAGAAGTGCCAGTGTGGAATCGAGTCCTCCGGAAATTCCGATCACCGCAGATTTACAGTGTGTATGCTCTAAACGTTTTTTCAGTCCCATTGACTGAATGGATAATATCTCTTCACAACGCAGTGTTCTGTCACGCTCCCCGGACGGTACAAACGGCATCGGATCGATATAACGTGTCAGTTTTGTCTCCTCCATCTTTAAGGAAAATACTGTCTCATGATACATAGGCTCTGTAGCTGTCTCAAATGTCGTCATTCTGCGGCGCTCGGACGCAAGACGCATCACATCGATCTCTGTGGATACTGTCTGTGTAGAAAAAAGCTCCGACTCTGCCAGCAGGCGGCCGTTTTCTGCGATCAGGTTATGCCCGGAATAGACAACATCCTGTGTGGATTCTCCATCTCCTGCACTCGCATAGATATAACCACAGAGCAGTCTCGCCGACTGTCCGCTCACAAGCTCCCTGCGGTAAGCCGGTTTTCCGGTTGTCTCATCCGATGCAGAGAGATTCACGATAAGAGCTGCCCCATGCATAGCATGTGAAATGCTTGGCGGATTCATCGTCCAGAGATCCTCGCAGAGCTCTGCCGCGATCACAAGTTCCGGCATTTCGAGGCAGGTAAAAAGCTGCCTTGTTCCCATTGGCACGATCATTTCTTCGGTCAGTCTCACATCAACCACTTCTTCCATGCCTCTTGTAAAATGACGTGCCTCATAAAACTCATTGTAATTCGGAAGATAGGTTTTCGGCACAATGCCAAGAATTTTTCCACGGTTTAGTGCCGCTGCCGCATTATATAATTTACCTTTATATGCAAGTGGAAGACCAACAAATACGATCGCATCTATATCTGCTGTAAATTTTGCAATATTTATTAATTCATTTTTTGCCTCCCGAAGCAGCTTTTCCTGCAAAAACAGATCTCCACAGGTATATCCGGTGATACATAACTCCGGCAGAACGATCACTTTTGCTCCCTCATCTGCTGCCTCTTTGATTGCCTGGCAGATTACTTTTGCATTATATCCGGTGTCGGCAACCCTGATCTTTGGCGTTACTGCTGCAACTTTTACAAATCCCTGTCTCATTCTTTCCTCTTTTCCGGTTACGTTTTACCTTACTTTCTATTTTGCGGAACGCATTTCTTTTAACTCGTCCACATCAAAATGATATGCCTTATTACAGAACTGGCATTTTACTTCGATTGCCTCTCCGTCATTGATGATCGAATCTAAATCTTTTTTGCTCAACGTGGAGATTGCGCGTGAAACACGCTCTTTAGAACAGTCACACTCAAATGCCGCCGGAATTTTATCCGTGATTTCAAGACCAAAATCTCCTAAGATCTCCTCTAAGATCTGCTCCGGTGTCATGCCCTGTTCTAACATTTCCGTCACGGATGCGATCTCTTTGATCTTATTTTCCAGTTTCTCGATGATCTCATCACTGGTAAATGGCATAAGCTGGATAATAAAACCGCCTGCCTGACGCACTGACAGATCTGTATCTACTAAAACTCCAAGTCCTACTGCGGACGGAATCTGCTCGGATGTCGCAAAATAATAAGTCAGATCCTCTGCGATCTCTCCCGTCTGCAGCGCGATCTGTCCCACATACGGTTCTTTTAAACCCATATCCTTAATTACACTCATCACACCAAGTCCGAGTGCACCGCCCACGTCTAATTTGCCCTGTGCATTTAACGGCAGTTCTACCTGGGACTCCATCGGAAATCCCTTGACATGACCATGGGAGTCAGCAGTCACGGTAAGTCCTTTTGCAGGACCGCCGCACTGGATCTGGATCGTTAAAAGATCCTTCTCCCCCTTCATCATTGTTCCCATCATTGCTGCACCACTCAAAAGACGTCCTAACGCTGCTGTAATGACCGGTCTTGTTTCATGGTCACGTCTTGCCTCTTCCACCAGCTCTTTTGAATTAATGGCAAATGCACGGATCTGGCTGTCTGCCGCTGTTGCTCTTACAATATAATCACTCATATTTTATCCTCCATTTTCGTACTATATTTATAATTTTATTCAGTTATTTCTGTCTTTCCGGCATTACTCCTCGCAATCACATAGATGCGCTCACTTTCCTCTTTTACCGGTTCTCTCGTAAATGCGTCATATGCTGCGACGAGTTCAAGTCCCGCCTGTTCTAAGAGATGTTTTACGTTTTCTAACGCATATGCACGCTGATAATGCGTCTCTTCAAACTTACGATAAAGCCCCTCTTCTTCGCGGATAAAAAGTGTCAGATCGTATTCGTTGATCTGTTCTTCTTCATCAAAGTAATTGTCCCAGATAAAACTGCCTTCCTCACGGTTCTCTGCAATCGTCGTCTCACCTAAAAGCTCTTTATATTTATATACTGTGTTCAGATCGAAGATAAAAATACCATCCGGGTCTAAATATTCATTTACACGATAAAACAATGAAAGCAGATCCGTCTCTTCCAGCAGATAATTCATGGAATCACAGATACTTACGACTGCACGCACACTTCCATACAGTTCAAGTTCTCTCATATCCTGCAGCAGATATAAAATCTCATCCTCCGGCATCTCCTGATATCCGGTTTCCGCTGCGATCTCTAACATTTCCGGTGAATTATCCACACCGATCATATCGTAGCCCGCTTTTTTCAACAATCTTGTGATCTTTCCTGTACCACATCCTAAATCAAGCACTGTTCCTTCACAGATCCCATATTCTTTCAGAAGTCCTATAATGTACTGGCTCCACTCTTCGTATGGAACATTATCCATGAACAGATCATACACCTGTGCAAAACTCGTATATGCTTCCAAATTATAATCTCCTTTTAATGTTGGTTACTGCTTTTCAGTCATTTCTGCCGTACCTTTTAGTCATTTCTGCAGTACCTTTCCAAGCAAGTACCATCTTATCACAGGTTTTAGTTGAAATAAAGCAAAAAAGAATCTATACTATTAACAGTATGTCATTTTTTATTTGAGAAAAGGATTTTGATATGCCTGAAAATTACGATCATTATATCAGCAAAAATATAAAGGCGTTTTATAAACGAAGACTTGCAGCTCCGATTATTTACCTGATCGTGCTCATTCTTGCATGGCACTTTTTTTCACTGTCCTCCGTATTTTCTCCGGATATTCTGCCTGCAGATACTTCTTTAGAGACAGCTTTCCGGAATGGCGAACAGTATGTGAGCACCACGCTTTCTGATTTAAAATTTACCGGATATACACAGTCCCTTTTCGGGCACACCAACGGTTATTATTATTACACGATGCGTGCCGGAGAATGTGTCATCGTATTGTTAGCCCCAGATACAAGTGAGGAAGGTCTGCCTTCGATCGAAGAGGTTACCATTCAGGGAAAGATTTCAAAGGGAAATGAAAACTTTGACACCCTGCTTTCAAACCTTTCAACCGATTTAAACTGGACAGAAAATGGTATCCGCAACAAGGTATCTTCCTATTATATCAGTGAACCCGGATTTAATCATGTTGGGAACCGGATCTTGTTTGCAGCTATTTTTATTACCGGGATTTATGCACTGCTCTGTGTCGTACTGTCTATTGTGTATATGTTTTTCCCGGTACTCTCTCCTGCCTGCCAGGATCTTGCGCTTTTTGGCAATCCGAAAAAAATGTTAGAACAGGCAGAAGAAGAACTTGCCACATTGCCGCAGCTTGCAACAGAAGATATGTTTATCACGGAACATTTTTTCATCGAAACTTCCGTTTATGGCAATGCGATCGTACCGATCGATCAGATCATATGGATCTACAAATATTCCACGCTGCACAAGTTCTTCTGGTATCATTTCAGTATCTCATATACACTGCATATCAGTGCAAATAAGCATCTGTATATCCAGTGCCCGAAAAATATCAAATCCGACATCGACGGTATCATTGATTATCTTTCGGAGGCAAACCATAATATTCTTGTGGGATTTAATGAGAAAAACCGCCTGAAAGTACAGGAAATACAGGGAACACCGATGCATTTCGAAAAATTTATCGCTTTCTTAAATAAGCGTGTATAGACAATCCCATATATTTTTCTTTCCAAATGAAAGGAGGCAGGTGAAATCATCACCCGCCTCTTTTTTGCGTTCTGTTTTAACTATATAACCCTATTGATCCCTGTAAAATTTACTAATCTTTGCTGATTCCGTTTTTTCTGCCTATATAAACCCAACGATCCCGGAAAATTTTACCTGCACGATGTGCTGATCGACTCGATCGCCACTGCACCGCCGCGCACAACCTCGATCCGGCGGAATTTGGATTTTAACAGAGCGATCAGTTCATTGTTGCGTCGTTCTGTCAGTTTGCACTCTAAGAGTACACTGTCGTTTCCGATATCTGCCACCTGCACATTAAATACCTGTGCGATCTGGAATACTTCAAGTTTTCCAGCCTCATCGACATCTAACACTTTCGCAAATAAAATCTCCTTCATGTGGATCGGCACATCTGTAAGATCGATGACTTTAATGACCTCGACCATACGGTTCAACTGCTTTTTGATCTGCTCAAATGTGATATCATCACTGGTCACACAGATCGTCATTCTTGAAACTGTCTCATCCTCTGTTGTACCAACCGTAAGACTCTGGAGATTGTAAGATTTTCCGGAAAAAAGACCGGATACTTTTGCTAAAACACCCACCTGATTTTCCACATATAATGCAATCCATCTATTTTTCATATCCGTATCCTCTCCTATTTCAAAATCATCTCGCTCATTGGATTTCCGCTCTTTACCATAGGAAGTACGATCTCATCTGTGGAAATCATAAATTCAATGATCGTCGGGGCATCTGTATAAGTACGTGCCTCATCAAGTGCTGCCTGGATATCCTCCTCTTTTTCCACCCGGATACCATGTGCACCATAACTCTTCGCTAATGCAATAAAATCCGGTGTATATGGAGGGCAGGATGCATTCGGTCCCTTACAGTTCGCCGGACAGGTTCTTCTTCTCCGCAGACAGGTTGCCTCGTAACGTTTTCCATAAAACAACTGCTGCATCTGACGTACCATGCCAAGATAATAGTTATTGAACAGACAGATGATCACCGGTGCTTCCTGTACCACCGCCGTTGCCATCTCCTGAATATTCATCTGAAAACCGCCGTCACCGGTAAAGCAGATGACTTCCTTATCACGATTACCGATCTTTGCCCCGATTGCTGCCGGGAATCCAAATCCCATTGTGCCAAGTCCACCGGATGTGATCAGCTGATGCCAGGAATCTAACTCTAAGTACTGTGTTGCCCACATCTGATGCTGTCCGACATCTGTTACATAAACAGCCTCCCCAAAAGTACGGTTTACATGCTCAAATACCATCTGCGGTGTCATGCCACAGTCTCTGCGCATCTCAAGCGGATTTTTCTTATCCCACTCTGCGATTTCTTTCTGCCACTGTTCTGTATCCTTTGATTCTGCCCATTCAAGCAGCTTTTCCAACGCTAAATTAGCATCCGATACGACCGGAACATCCACAACGACATTTCTGGAAATAGATGCCGTATCCACATCGATATGCACGATCTTAGCTTTCGGTGCAAATTCATTTAAATCTCCGGTTATACGGTCATTAAATCTGGTTCCGATGGAAAAGAGCACATCACATTTGCTGACTGCCATATTTGCCGCATATTTTCCATGCATGCCACTGTTACCAACATAAAGTGGATGGCTCGTCGGGATCGAACCTTTTCCCATGATCGTCGTAACAACCGGAATCTGCATCTTCTCTGCTAACGCAAGCAGCTTATCATTTGCATGCGCAATATTGATACCACCTCCGGCAAGGATCAGCGGTTTCTTTGCGGTACGGAGCAATTTGTATGCTTTTTTCAACTGTCCGATATGTACCGAATCATTCGGCTTATAACCACGGATCTGGATATTTGACGGATATTCTGCCGGTCCTGCTGCCGTCTGGATATCCTTTGGAATATCAATCAGTACCGGCCCAGGCTTGCCGGTGGATGCGATATAAAATGCCATCTTGATGATCCGTCCTAAATCTTCCCGTCTGCGCACTGTTACGCCATATTTTGTGACACTTCTTGTCATTCCGACAATATCTACTTCCTGAAACGCATCATTTCCTATTAAAGAAAGTGGAACCTGTCCCGTAAAACAAACTAACGGAATACTGTCATAATGTGCATCTGCAAGTCCTGTGATGATATTCGTTGCCCCAGGTCCGCTTGTTACCAGACATACACCGACTTTTCCGGTAGATTTCGCATACCCTTCTGCTGCATGTATCAGTCCCTGTTCATGTCTCGGCAGGACGACGTCAATACTATCCTGTTTATATAATTCATCGAAAAGATCTGTTACAGTACCGCCCGGATAACCGAAAATGGTATCCACGCCCTCTTCCTGCAGCGCTTTTACAAATAATTTTCTGCCTGTTATATCCATATCGTCCTCCCAAAAAACCAAGGTATTTTTCTTTCAAAAAACTATATCCCATCTTACCGGGAAATGCAATGATTTTATTTATCCAATCAGACCGACTGATTTTAATATAAAAATCCATCCGGTCAGCGTAAATGCTGCAAGCAGCGTTGTCGTCACGATCACACTCGCCGTCAGTACACCATCATTATTCATGCTTTTCGCCATGATATAACAGCTCGGTGTTGTCGGGGATGCAAGCATGATCAGTATCGCGATCATTTTTTCCCCGCTAAATCCCATCCAGGCTGCAACCGGAAGAAAAATAAGCGGCTGGATCACCAGTTTGATCATAGATGCCGCGATCGTCGGTTTTATTTTTGCGAGTGCTTTTCTCCCCTCAAATCCGGCTCCGATCGTGATCAGTGCAAGCGGTGTTGCCATCTGCGCCACACTGTTTACCGTCTTATTTATGATCGTTGGAAATTCGATTCCGGAAAGTCCCACAACCAGTCCCGCTAAAATACCAAGAATGATCGGATTTTTAGCAATTCCGACACATGCCTCTTTGATCTTTTCTTTTCCATTTACTCCGCTCGCATTTTCCCCCTCAAATGTCAGCACGATCACAGAAAAAATGTTGTAAAGTGGTACCGCACTGACGATCATCAGTGGTCCCATCGCCGAAGTTCCGTAAATATTCTGGATAAAAGCAAGCCCCATGACCGCTGCACTGCTGCGGAACGATGCCTGCACAAATGCGCCCCGCATGGACTTATCTTTCAGAAAAAGTTTCACACCGCCCCAGATCAGCCAGAAACATGCTGTACTTACCAGTGCACAGAATAACACATATTTTAAATCAAATACTTCTCTGATATCCACACCTGCGATATCGCGAAACAGCATAAACGGCAGCGTCACCTTAAAATTAAAACGATTTGCCACCGTAACAAAATTGTCATTTATCATTCCGATCTGTTTTAAAAAATAACCGATGACCATAACTAAAAAAATCGGGAACGTCACATTGATACTGTAAATAAAATTTTCCATCTTCGCTGCACTGCTTTCCGTTTTGGTTTATTTATTTTCTGACTCTCTCATACCGGTAAAAATAATACTCCAGATCAAAATATGTCTGTTCTTCACTGTCCGCTGTTACCTGCCATGCCGGATCTGCATCCAGATCCGGAAAATGTGCATCTGCATCATATGCAAAATCAATCTTTGTGACATGTGCCACATCACACTCATCAATGAGCTGCCTATATACGGATTCGCCGCCGATCACATAAATATCTTCACTATCGTACTTTTTCAGTTCTTCATGAAGTTCTTCCATATCATGTACGATCAAAGCTCCCGGAACCCGGAACTTTTTATCATGTGTCAGCACAATATTCGTCCGCCCCATCAGTGGAAGTCCATTCGGAAATGTTTCTAACGTTTTCCGCCCCATCACAACTACTTTTCCCATCGTTGTTTCACGGAAAAATTTCTGATCTGCCGGAATCCGGACTAACAATTCATTTTTATTACCGATCGCCCAGTTTTCATCTGCTGCAACAATTATATTCATAAAAATTTCTATCCTCCATCCACAATGCACTTCTTTCCCTGTGCATTGTTGTTTTCTGTCTGTCCATACTCTTTCAAACTCTCATTTTAACCAATTTCCCCAAAAATGACAAGGTGTATTTCTATTGCTTTTTCGGGCAGAATGGGGTATATTATCAATATGTTTATATGATTTTTACCCATGCATCAGCATGTAAATAATAATACGGAGGATAATTATGAGTCAGGCAAAAGTTGACCGCTATAAAGAAGAGAAAGCAAACCGCAAAAAGATTCTCGCAAAGGAAAAAAGAAAACGCATCGCAGGTATTATCTGTGGATGGGTAATCGCAGTCCTTATCGTTGGCTGGGCAGGATATTCCGGTTATCATGCATATGAAAAGAGCAGACCGATCAAAACGATCTATGCCAATCTTGACGCAGTGAATGATTATATGAATACACTCGATACAGAAGAATAACATTTCAACAAAAAGGTTCCGGAACATCCGGAACCTTTTTTTACATAACATATCATCTGCAGACCAGCTATTCTTTTTCCATGCTCTGTCAATCTGCTTCCCCCTCTGCGATCTCTGCTTTTGCAAGTGCATTCTCGATCGCATTTAACAGTACGATCGATGTATACTGATTATCCTTATTATATGTAATTCCTTCCGTTGACTGCTGTTTTATCACCTGTTCGCTGACATTTTCCAATGCCGGTTCCATAAGCGGATACATTGTCGCTACTGTTTCATCCAGACTGAGCAGGGAAATAGATTGTATACGATTTTCATCTACAATGACCTGTATATCAGCTGACTGACTGCCCATCATTACCGACGATGTATATACACCTGCTGTATACTGCATCGTTGGCTCTGCCCCATTCTTCTGTTTTTTCGGCAAAAACATGAAAAGCAGCAATATAATCAATACGATCCCAAGTCCGACAAATATCGCTGTATAGATAACCTCCTTCATATGAAGGACTACGATCCTCGTCTTTGCGCTCACCCTGT
This sequence comes from Roseburia sp., assembly GCF_041325975.1. Lineage (NCBI taxonomy): Bacteria > Bacillati > Bacillota > Clostridia > Lachnospirales > Lachnospiraceae > Roseburia > Roseburia sp. The sequence continues at coordinate 428,800 of NZ_JBGLEJ010000004.1, forward strand.
ACCTCCATGGTATCGATTGTTATATTGTATGAATCCAAAGCATATTACATGCATGCTTCTTTTAAACATTCTTCATATTCTCTTACCGGCAATGGCCGTGAAAAATAATATCCCTGTATATCATCACAGTCCAGATTGCACAAAAACATCAGCTGTTCCACAGTCTCTACACCCTCAGCCGTGATCTCCATTCCAAAACTCTGCGCCAGTTTTGTGATAGAATTCAACAATTTCTCCCCATTGTCATCTCCGATATAATCAACCAGACTCTTATCCAGCTTGATCGTATCAAAATGCATCCGGTTTAATGTGGAAAGGGACGAATAACCACTTCCGAAATCATCCAGAAGTATCTTAAATCCTGCCGTGTGAAACTGTTCTAACAGATTAAATATTTCGTTATTATCGATTGTTGCACTCTCTGTGATCTCCAGTTGGATATATTTTGAATCAAGATCATACGAACGGATAATGCTTTCATATTTTTCAACAACATTCGAATAATAGAGACTGACACGCGAAATATTTACTGAAACAGGAAACATCTTCTGTCCCTGTTCCTGCCAGGCTTTCTGCTGCCTGCACACAGCCCGGAACACATACTCATCAAGTCTTATGATGTTGCCATTTCGCTCAAACAGAGGAATAAATTTAAGCGGAGGAATAAGGCTTCCATCCTGTCTCCTCCAGCGTACCAGTGCCTCTGCACCTACAAGTTTTCTGGTATGTGCGCTGTATTTGGGCTGATACCAGATCTCAAACTCTTCTTTTTCAAGTGCCATCTCAAAATGATCTTCCAGTTCACGATTTTCCTGGATACTCTCATGATTCAGTTCATCATAAAACATGTAGTGTCTGTCACGTCTTCCTTTGATCTGGTGCTTTGCCAGAACAGCATTTCCATATAAAGGATCGATCTCATCCAAAACCATTGTATGATAAATTCCAAACACCGGAAAAAGATTTGGTATCTCTAAACGCTCCGGTATCTCTTCTATCTTTTTGATCACACGTTCCAGTCTCTCTTTGATTGCGTCCTGATTTTCTTCCATCCAGAACAATACAAACCGGTCAGCATTCACATGTGCCACCAGTTCATTATCCCCCTTCTCATTTTCAAATATCTCACTTACAGCCCGCAGCACCTCGTCACCTTTTTTCACGCCACAGGTACTGTTGATCAGTTTAAAATCCGCAAGATCCATGGCTGCCAGCCACCCAGCACCATCTTTTTTGCTCTTTGCCTTTTCCTTAAATGCTGCAAAATTATCTCCTAATGTGACAGGATCCTGATATGCAAGCGAAATAAGTTCTTTTTTACTCTTACGCCATGAATAAATATATACTCCGACACTGACTGATATTATAACCAGAATGATAACAATCAGGCTGTTGATCGCATCCATAACCACCTGCATACGGTTTGTCAGAACACTTTCCGATGCCGCTGTGACAACATACCATTCATCACCGGTTTCCTCTATCTTAAGCGGCATATAATAATAAAGAGAAACTTCCTTACGTTTTGGATCCATTCCATAACCGCTTTTTCCTGACTTCATATCACTGATCATACGGCTCTTTGCAGCGTCATCATTTTCATCTGCTGAAATATCGGCAGTAAAAATATTTTTACCAATTCCCCATTCCTTACTGTTTCCGGAAGCAGCAATGATCATACCATCCATTTTTACAATATAATTAAAAGCCTGACCTTCAAATATCTCATTTTGCAGGCATCCCTCAAACATTTCATATCTGCCAGTTGCAAATAAAACGCCTTTTACCGTTTTTTGATCTTTTTCATATACCGGTACACTGAATGCATTTACAATTTCATCTGAACCATCAATCTGGTCTTCAAATGTATCCGTCAGACGTTGTTTTCCCTGCATCGACTGTCTGAATGTCTCTCTGTCGGACATATCCAGATGATACCCGTCTGTCGTCTGTGCCATCCCATCTGACGCGATATATCCCATACGTTTGAACTGGTATGTCTCCACAAATCCCTGTAATCTATCAACAAAAATGCTCTCGTCCCCATCTGAAAACTCTCTGGCAAGACTTGAAAGCAGACGAAAACGTGTACTTACTTCTTTCTCAATCAGTATCTCATTCTGCTCAGCCATCCCCTCTATGCTGCTCATCAACTGTTGCTGTAAACTATTTCTGATCTGCCCAAAACATCCAAATAGTGCTATTCCAAAAATCAGTAATATCGCACATAAAACCGCCACATTACGAATTCCCGCATTTTTTTTATACATTATGCCACCCCTTTGGCTTTCCCATGTCTGATTTAAAATCTTCCTGTGACCATTTTCCTATACTTTCTATTATAACATTCTTCATTTATGAGTTCCAGCCTAAAAAATGACGTTTTCATTCTGTTTTTCGTTTTTTTCGCCAAAAAACAGTGCTTTCCTTTCAAAGGAAAAAATTTGCAAAAAATAATTGACAATTATCCTTTTCCATGGTAAGATACCAAATGTGTCTGGCAAACAGATACATAAACATTTCATATATGCGCGAGTGGCTCAGTTGGTGGAGCACGACCTTGCCAAGGTCGGGGCCGCGGGTTCGAGTCCCGTCTCGCGCTCTTGTATCTGATATACAGATATATAAATTTTCATATGTGCGCGAGTGGCTCAGTTGGTGGAGCACGACCTTGCCAAGGTCGGGGCCGCGGGTTCGAGTCCCGTCTCGCGCTCTCTTTCATCAAAAAGGACATCATTCAGATGTCTTTTTTTGATAAATCGAGTCCTGCCGGACTCGAACTTTCGAGTTTCTTCGCTTCCGCTCCGGTCCGCGCATAGCGGACATCCACCGGATGTCCTGCGCCGTCTCGCGCTCTTATTCTGTTACTTATAATCCCCTGATACATCCATATACTCCCGTTTTCCGGATATATAATCTTCATGGGCAAGTTCCGGATCTTTCCCCTTGAATACAGTACACAGTCCACACATATCACAATCTGCGATACATTTAAAGGTATCCTTAATATATTGCTTGTCCACATGATATCTTCGACGAAGAAGAGAGGAAATTGCTTCTACTCCATTTCTAAATTTTGCATATTCAGAAAATTCTTCCGTTTACATGTACTGTAATTGTTTTACTGATTGTCTGCGTAGGTAAAAGGAATCGGTTTTCCGATTCCCTTTACTGTCTAAAAATTATTTTTCATCTTTTGTATTGCACAGCATACTTTTACCTAATATATTACTATATATGTCAAGATCTTCATCCTTGAACACATTGAAAATAACTTTCATCTGACTTCCTGTTTCCGCATAGTATTTACGCACTGTTTCCACTGCTATTTGGGCAGCGCGTTCATTTGGAAACATAAATACTCCCGTAGATATACAACAGAAAGCAATGCTTTTCACTTCGTATTTTTCTGCAAGTTCCAGACAGGAACGATAACATGAAGCTAAAAGTTCCTCGTCCTTTTTTGTGACTGCCCACTGAACGATCGGACCTACTGTGTGAAGGATATATTTTGCAGGAAGATTATAGCCGGCAGTAATCTTTGCCTTTCCGATCTCCTCCTCATGCCCCTGCGCTGTCATGATCTCATACATTTTAAGACGAAGTTCAACTCCGGCATAGGTGTGGATAAAATTGTCAATACAGGCATGCATTGGTGAAAAACAGCCTAGCATCTGCGAATTGCAAGCATTTACAATAGCATCACATTTTAACGTTGTGATATCACCCTGCCAGATATAAAGTCTTTTATCCGATGAAACCGGCTTTAAATCTTCGATATCTGTGATTCCGCGTTCCAGATTTCTTTCTTTCAGATAGTCATCCTGAATTTTTAAAAATTCTTCACTGACCGGTTTCGGCAATCTGACATTCATTAGGGAACGAAGCAGTTTCTCCTGTTCTTCCCTTTGATCCGGTATTCTCTGTCTGAAGATTTTTTTATCTTCTTTTAAAAGATAATTGATCAGATATTCCCGTCTTTCATTCTGTGTCATGATAACCTCCATATATCTGTGATTGCATGGGTCATATCTCCGCCGATCCCAACTGCACGTTTTCCAAAGCTTTCCGGGACAACAGCTTCATCTTTATTCAGTCTGATCAGGCTGTAAGAGGCATTCTCCCGCACCATTTTTTCAAAAGGAAACCTGATTATAATTGGTGTGTTAAATCCAACCCCAAGCTCGATCAGTACAACTTTTTCTGACTGGTGCTGCTCTAAGAAATCTGCATACCTGTCAGCCGCCTCATGCCATGCTTCATCCTCCACAAAATAATTATCGCATCTTAAATTCATAGCCATATTTCCACCACATACCGGACATTTTGGCACCAGTTCTGATGGGATCAGGCAGTCTTTTCTTGCGGCATCCATCTTCTGAAATAATTCTTTTGCATCATAAGTCTTTGGATGACAGCCTCTCTGACACTGTATTTTCCCATAATCTCCCTGTGTCGCAAATATCCTTTTCTCTGCAAATCCCGCTTTATAAAACTGATGATCCACATTCGTTGTGAGTACAAAATATTCTTTATCCTTGACAATATCGTACAATTCTTTGTAAAGCGGCAATGCAGGTGGGTCAAACCGGTTTATAAGTGCATGCTTTGACCAGTATCCCCATTTTGCTTCTTCCGATGGGAATGGATAAAATCCTGCCGCATACATATCCGTCATATAGTGACCGCCATATTTCATAATAAACTCATGAAAATTTTCCCGGAATTTCTTCCCGCCATATTCTAAACCTGCCGCCGTAGAAGCACCGGCTCCCGCACCTATGATCACGGTATCTGCATCTTTTATCAGATTAACCGCATTTCTGATCTGATCCTCATAATCATCCTTTTGAAATATATAGTCATTTGCCGGAGTTCCACACAGGAAATCCCGCCAGTCAACATGGGCTTTTTTTATCTTTTTGAAAATCATGCCGCACCTCTTTTCTTAATGCACTGTTTCGGACAAATTTCTGTACATCTTCCACAATGCAGGCAGTGATTCTGGTTGATCACAACTGGCTTTGCTGATGTATCAATGCATTTCTGCGGACAGACAGAATAGCATAATTTACAGCCGATGCAGCCCTCTCCGGCAATATATCCGGTCTGTACTGTATTTCCATTGCCAATTATGATCGTATCCCGCACTATATTGGAAGGATCACTGATATCAAAATATTCTCCCTGTGCCTCACATAACCAGAATACTTCAAGTGCCGCTCTTGTATCACCCGGATAAATTCCTTTCATGTAAGGATTTTTCTCAAACATGATATCAAGATGCTTCTTACCGATATTTTTCACTGTTCCACGGAGTGACACTGCTATTTTTGCCCTTGTTGCTGATATCGCCACATATTGCTGCTGCATTAGCTGCGCATAAAATTCTTTGCCTTTTGCTGTGAGAAAATAAACACCTCAGTGTCCCTCCTTTTAGAACAGGTGTGAGTCTCTTATATATTACGGTAATTAAAATTCGTATGGCGGGTTACCGGAAAAATCTGCGATAACACCATGTGGATTTTCAAGATAAAATACCTCAAAGATTGGGTTATCTGCTGTCTGATACTGTCCTTTCACGATCGGATTGTTCATACATCCTTCCTTAACACTCATGTTGTTTTCAAATACTGCCTTGCCATGGAGACGGATCCATGCATACTCCGGTGAAGAAACGGATACCTCGATTTCCGGATTCTCTAACATATCCTTGTAAACATCCTTTGTGTTGTTTGTGCAGAACCAGAGTTTTCCATCCTGCTCAAAACAGAACATAAATGGACGGCATTTTGCCTTTCCGTCACGTCCTACTGTTGCTAAATACTGAACTGGGTTTGCCTGTAAAAATTCTACTACTTTCTGCATAAAATAGTACCTCCTAAGTTTTTTATTGTTGTTTTGTTTTTTGATGTAATGTTATTTGTTACATCTAATGGTTGTACTATATCATGTCTTTGATGTAATGTAAATAGTTACATCAAATTTATTTTTTATCCCGTATTCCCCTGATATGGGTAATCAAAGTTTTTGAGGGGCTACGATCTACTAAAAAACAGGACTAATCAGTTACAGTTACTGGTTAATCCTGTTTTCTTTTTGCCCTTCTTTGCTATGATTGTTTTGCGGAAAATAACCAAAGCGAAAGGATGATACATGAATAGTATACGAATTGCCTTTTCACCTTTATTTACATGACGCTCAAAATTTTTCTGCCAATCCTTGTATCCGACCACTAACGTAGCGTCAGGCTTTTGCTTCCTCGTTGCCTAGGCGTGTTCGGGACTTTCACCCATTAGAGTGCGCCCATGGCGCGCAAACCAAAAGGCGCTAAAAACTTCATGTTTTCAACGCCTTTGTCCGTAAATTTATCATTTGTATGTACTATAGATGATTGTTTTGATTTTGTCAAACTGCTGTAGCAGTACATATCCTGCCACAAACATCAGCAAATGTCCCATGCTCTCGAATGCAACGGACACATCATTGCACCAGACAACCGGTATTGCCGCGAAAATTTCACATAACACAAGACCGCCCACCGGATGAAAACATGCCATCCATTTTGGCAGTGCAAACCGTCTGGTCAGGATCAGATAGACCATCACCACAGACATTCCGATATCCATAACCAGATAATAAATCATAAATGGAAGCAATATGTACATGCCGACCTGATTTGTCACATCTGCTGCCTGTTCAAATGTACTTCCCATTCCATAAGATGTTTTAAAGATAATCGGCAACAGGCAGCACATAATATGGATAAACAACACAGATATTAATCCTGCTGCAGAACTGAAATCAAACAAACGCTTCATTGCCAGGGCATGCCCCTTTGGATTCCTGCTGCAGGCATCTGTCACTATATGCCTAAGTTCCTTAAGCGCAATCCAGTATAACGGCATTGCCGCTGCTGCTAAAAGAATAGATACCTCAAAACGCCACATAGACATTGCTGACCAGTTGGAATTGACAAATAACCCAACCTCTTTATTGCCGCTTCCTTTGACATCCAAAAGCCAGTCACCGATCATAAAAAGCGCCATTGCCGCAATTCCTGCAAGCATTGCTCTTTTTTGCTTCTCTTTTTCCATTTTGGTTTCCTTTCTGTACGTCTTTATTTTTCTGTTGACGTTTATATGTTAGTCTTTTCTAACTCCCGTGTCAACGAAAATAATATTCTTATGTGTCCGCAACTGGTGTCACTTCCTATCTCCGTATAAACTTGAGTTTCCACAAACTGTAATAAAAAGTGAGTATATCTTCCTAAAGTACCAATCTGCTAAATTTTTGAATGATTTTGAATAGCAGTGTTCTGATTAGAGATACTTTGATAACCCCCACCGGAGCTGGGCTTTGGGAGAAATATACTTTTTCTTTTATAGTATCCGCTGTTTGTATAATTGCAACTTTTAGCGCATGGATTTCTGATTTCATGGAAATGTGAGCCAGAAATGCCATGCATAAGGTAATGTAAAAATTAAGTGCATTGATAGCTTTCAGTTTGCGAACACGAAAGTTTTCAAACTGGAACATTTGCTTCTTACAGCAAAAATATTCCTCTATTTTCCAGCGTGAGAAATAGGTTCTTGACACTTTGATTACTGCTTGTAAGTACACAAGCCTCTGTAACATGATAGCCCTTTTTGTAAACATTTTTTGTAGATGTAATTTCTGAACCATCCCGGACTATGCCAAGCGACTCAAACTGATATCCATCAGGTTTTACAACATCACTATCATCGATATGGATGACCGGATCTGATGGAATCCACTTTTTTATTAACTGAAGATAAGAAGCAGCTGCAACGGTAGGAGTACCTTTTTCAAGGTGTCTGGATAAACGGTCAACAATGTTGATCTTTTGTGAAGGTTCATGGAGCTGATCTGCAACCTCTGTTAACAGACAACTGCCAGAAGCCAGCATGCCATAAGTGATATCAGCAGTAAACTTCTTTTCTGGCTTAGAAAGATGTTCAGAAATCTTATTTGTAAAAGTTAAAATTTCCCGTTTCATTTGATGTAAAATTAACCACAGGGAATCCTCCTCTTTTTTTGTTTAGTATGATTTTTTTGTAGTGATTAAATTTTACATCAAAAAGGAATAGGATTCCTTATATTTTGGACATTTTTGAAAGTTGTTTATAGCAATGCCTATAAAAACGGGGCTTTGTGGATAAAAGTACGGAAACTCAAGAAGCGTATAAAATATTGACGTTTCCACCCAAATAGACTAGGATAGAATTTGAATGATAAAAAAGCAAAACAAGGAGGATTTTATGTTAGATAAAATGATTGGTTTTATCGGTGCCGGCAATATGGGAAGCGCCATGATCGGCGGTATTTTAGATGCGTCTTTGGTGACGACCAGCCAGATCATCGCAAGTGCGCATTCTCCTGAGACACTTGATAAAATCCGTACAAAATTTTCGATAGAGACAACACAATCGAATGAAGTTGTTGCAGAACGAAGCGATATTTTATTTCTCGCTGTAAAACCAAATAAATTTGCGGAAGTGCTTCCACAGATCAAAGATCATTTAAAACCGGACTGTATCGTAGTTTCCATCGCAGCCGGACAGCCGATCTCAAATATTGAAGCAATACTTGGCAAAATCAAGCTGGTACGCGCCATGCCAAATACCCCGGCGCTTGTCGGAGCTGCAATGAGTGCACTCTGTCCAAACGACAAGGTAACAGCTGAGGAAGTAAAACTTATCGAATCATTATTCAACAGCTTTGGCCGTGCGGAAGTCGTACCGGAGAGCATGATGGATGCCGTTGTCGGTGTTTCCGGTTCTTCTCCTGCCTACGTCTATATGTTTATTGAAGCAATGGCAGATGCCGCTGTCGCAGATGGAATGCCGCGCACCCAGGCATATAAGTTTGCCGCACAGAGCATTTTGGGTGCTGCAAAAATGGTTTTAGAGACCGGAAAACATCCGGGAGAATTAAAAGATGCAGTCTGCTCTCCTGGCGGTACGACCATTGAAGCGGTTGCAGCTTTAGAACATGGCGGTTTCCGTGATACCGTGATCTCTGCACAACGCGCATGTTCCAAAAAATCATACGATATGAGTCATAACTCCTGATAAGGATGTACATTCTTCTGTATCATCGGATTTATGATCAGTTCTGATTTCAATAATATAATTTGGAGGTTTTCTTATGTGGGCTTACGAAAGTGTTTTTTATCAGATATATCCGCTTGGATTCTGCGGTGCTCCGTTCGAGAATGATGGTGTTTTAGAGCATCGTATTTTAAAGGTCAATGACTGGATTCCTCACATCAAAAAACTTGGTGCCAATGCGATTTATTTTTCTCCGGTCTTTGAGTCTGACACACACGGATATAATACCAGGGATTATACAAAGATCGATACCAGACTTGGCACAAATGAGGACTTTGCCACAGTCTGTGACAATCTTCACAAAGAAGGGATCAAAGTCGTATTAGATGGTGTATTCAACCATGTCGGTCGTGGTTTCTGGGCTTTTCGGGATGTTTTGGAGAAAAAGTGGGATTCCCCGTACAAAGACTGGTTCCATATCAGTTTTGACGGTAATTCCAACTATAACGACGGTCTGTGGTATGAAGGCTGGGAAGGCAATTATGACCTGGTTAAATTAAATCTGAGAAATGAAGATGTCATCCAGCATATTTTTGCTGCGATCAAAGGCTGGGTAGAAGAATTTGATATCGACGGTCTGCGACTTGATGTCGCTTACTGTCTCGACCATGATTTTCTGCGCCGTCTGCGCAGTTTCTGTGACAGTTTAAAACCGGACTTCTTCTTAGTCGGTGAAACATTACACGGCGATTACAACCAGTGGATGAATGACTCCATGCTTCACTCTGTGACCAACTATGAGTGTTACAAAGGACTTTATTCCAGTTTTAACAGCATGAATATGTTTGAGATCAACCATTCCCTGCTTCGCCAGTTCGGTCCTGACAACTGGACACTCTACAAAGGCAGACATCTGCTCTGCTTCGTGGACAATCATGATGTCACAAGAATTGCAAGTATCCTGACCAACGAAAAACATCTGCCGCTGATCTACGGCCTGCTCTTCGGTATGCCTGGTATCCCATGTGTCTACTATGGCAGTGAATGGGGCGCAAAGGCGAGAAAAGAAGAAGGCGATCCGGCTTTACGCGCCTGCTTCTTGGAACCGGAATGGAATGATCTTTCTGATATAATCAGCCGTCTCGCCGAGATCAAAAAGAACTCTGAGGCATTAAATTACGGCTCTTTCCGCTCTGTACTCTTAACAAACCGTCAGTGCATTTTCGAGCGTAAGAGTGAACATGAACGCATTTATGTAGCAATCAATGCGGATGAAAACAGCTTCCACGCAGATTTTGATGCCGGATGCGGCACGGCACAGGAACTGATTACCGATACACCGCATGATTTTGGCGGTGGAACGGATCTTCCGGGTTACTCTGTGGCTGTATGGAAGATGGAACATTAGAAATACATATACAGAAATGGGCAGAAACCGGTAATCCGGCTCTGCCCAATTTCTATCTATTGATCCGATATTCAGATTGGCGGATATCTCTTACATTATCGACTGCCATCCTCATTTTACGGAACCCAATATCTGATGATCTGTACGATCTGTCCCTGTCTGACTGTGATCACTGTATTGTTACAATTAAATGCCATATCACTATTTTCAATGGCTGCCGGCAGATCATTTAGCTCTACGACCGGCAGGTCTGACTCCTGATTCTGATCTGCCTGATCTTCAAAGGTTACATCCTCAGATAAAGGAAGTGTTACTTTGCCTACTGAATAATAAACCGGATAATCATCCAAAGTCACCGTACGATACAATCCGTCATCTTCCATCAGATCAATTCCATCATTTTCAATGCCTCCATTGATCTGGACAGATCCTGTTTCGGAATCTGCATTATCTTCTGCTGCAGTTTCTGTGTCTGCCTTAGTTTCTGTATTTGCACTTGTCTGTGCATCTTGTGCAGACTTTCCGCATCCGATTACAGAGGCTGCAGTCAGCATCGTTCCCACTAAAATAAAGGTCAACAATTTTTTCTTCATACTCTTGACTTCATGTCCTTTCTTTTTTAATGGTACGATTATAACACAATAATGTTTTCATTTTATTCGGACTCTGTGATCCGGAAATCACCAGCATCTTTTGACTTGATATTCATCGTGATACAGCAGTCTGCCATGTGCTCATAATTGACCTCCAGCTCATAATTGACCTTGACATCAATATCATTTTCCGTCTCCCGCACATCCACACTTTTTGCATCGATCCCAATCAGAAGGCTTCCATATGGCGTATAATAATACGTCACATTCTTCCGGTTCTTCTCGAACATCATATGTACATTCGAAACACCTCTCTTGGTGATATCCATAAAATCATCATTCAGTTTGATGATGTTTCGTGTTGTCTGGGAAAATCCCTCGTTGACTTCATCATAGATGATATAATGTTTTCCATTTTTTTTATAATAACTGCCGGATGTGATCAGTTCCACGGATTCATTGTCAGTTTCCGGTGAAAACTGAAGCCCGCTGATAGTTACCAGTACTTCTTTTGTCATCCTGATCCTCATTTCTAATTTAACCCTGCCTGATTTTTGCAGGATTATTTATCTTAAATTGCCTTATTATATTATATGTTTTTTTTTTATTATTCAATACTATTTTTCTTGATATTTTGAAATCTCTTTCTATAATGGTATATAGAAAATATGTAAGTGCTTTCATTTTTGGGATAAGGTATTTACAGAGAGTATTTTACTGCCTAAATTTATACAATAGACTGTACGCTTTGCCTATGGAACAGGCAACCTACTCGGCAGTGGTGCCCTGGATGTTATCATGAATCCACTGATGGGTTTTATCTCCGACAGCTTTTATAAAACAAAGCTCGGTCAACGGTTTGGACGAAGACGTTTCTTTATCCTGATTGGAATCCCCCTTATGTGTCTGTACCCGCTGTTATGGGTGGAAATATGAATTTCTGGTATTATCTGTCCACCTATATCATGTTTGAGATCGTATACACCAGCGTCATGATCCCATACAACACACTTCCGGTAGAAATGACGGATGATTTTGACCAGAGAACTTATCTTGCAGGTTCAAAAGCCATGTTTGGAAAAGTTGCAAACTTCCTCGGTACCGCACTTCCGGGATTTTTCATCAGCATTTATGGACAGGACTCTCCGACTCCGTTCTTCTGTACCGGTGTTGCATACGGAGCAATCCTTATCGTTTCCATGATCCTGCTCTACACGAACTTCTGGGAGCGTCCGAGTGACGAGGTTGAGGATGAGAGCGTGGCAAACGTTTTTGAAGGCTTCAAAAAGCTCTTTATGGATATCTTACCTACTTTAAAGATCCGTACTTTCCGCCGCCATCTTGGAATGTACCTGTTCGGTTTCGGCGCAGAATGGCTTTTTACCGCAGCATTTACCTAAAACCGCTTATCGCCGCCCTCACCGGTGTTCCTTACGAGCACTGCTTTGGCAATAACAACATCGGATATAAAGTACATCATACTTCCCATTAGATAAAAAATCTGATGACACATATCCGATACCGGGATTATTTTCCCTTTTCAATGTAAGCGTTTTTATTATCCTCACATAACTGGTTTAAAAATGTGAGGTAACGGAATCTTACTTTATAATCGCCACTCTCAAGTACTTTCTGATATTCATCATCAGAAAGTACTTTTTTTAATGAACTTTTCGCATCCTCATCGATCACTTCATACATCGTATCAGAAAAACACATGTTCGGATACATCACACACCACCAGTTATGTCCCTTCCCCGCACCGATGATAATCTCCAATGCTTCATAATTTCCTGCCGGAAATGTGTACGCACCATATGTTTTTACTGGGAAATCCGTTTCTTTCAGGCAGATATCCACATCATAATCAAATCCTTTGTCTGCAATGACTTTCTTCGCCGTCTGCTTCATATTTTCCATGTTCTTCCAGATCACGATTTCTGAACTGCTGCGGTCAGACACATCCTTTAACAGTTCTGACATATGGATACCGACGGCATCCCGCACAGCAAGTTTTAAGTCCTGATCCTCTTTGGCATCACTGTTTGCGATCACATGAAAGCGTATGATCTTTTCTGCGATACCTTTTTGCATTTCAAGCCTCTGTTCATACCGCAATCCAATGATACAGGCAAAAGAAAATAAGAAAAACAGGGTTATGTACAGGAAATCTTTTTTACATTTTATGATCGTTAATTTCATTGGAATACTCCTTTTCTGTTTGATAGCAGGAGTATTCCACTTGTTTTTGTTTTTATACAAAACCTGTTAACAAAATCTATTGTTATCATTTTAAAACAATGTTATTATTTTCCATATAATCAAATTTGTACGCATTAAAAGAAAGGAATCGGAGTTATAAAAAGGATCTGATTTTGGCAGGGATCTTTCTCTTTGGACTGGTGATCGGGGCTATTTTATAAGATTCGGGTGGCAAAAGGGGACTTTTAATTTCTTGATTGGCAAATTGCACAAAACAGTGCCTATTTTGTTCCGATGTCCGAAAATTAGTCCCTGCTTCGTGCAATTTACCGGCCACTAAGTTATAAAACACCTTTTTCCACCCGAATCTTTCTAACCACCACCTTTTCACTCACCCAGATTTACCCAGTCAACCTTTACCTTGTAAATTATTTCCATATCTTTTTCATACTGCTTAGGCTGCTTCTGATAAAACAGATACCAGTCCCTGCGCTGTCCGCCCAGTTTTTTATAGCTGTTCATGCAGTCGATCTCCGCTTTTTGTGCGATTATCTGAAAATATTCTGTAATCTGTTTCTCCAGTTCTTCCTTTATATCACCGGATTTTAAGCCTTGACCATATTCTGCCTGTATCTTCTTCCTCCATCCCGGTTTTTCATACAGAATCTCTCCACTACAATTAATTTCTGCGATGACTCTTTTATCTTCTGTCTGCGAAAAAACAATCTGATTGTGCGGATCAAACAGGCGTACATCCACTCCGTCTGCAAGCGTCAGCGTATATTCTTTCATTTGATTCTGGATAAAAAAAGAAAGCATCGCCGTCTGATTGTTAATAAGTCCTGCTGCCTCACCGCGTTTCCAGACATAATACCCCCTCACGGCAGGTTTTTTTTCTGCTTCCCCAACATAGGGGATGAACAGTGTTTCCATTTTATTTTCCTGCTCCTGATAAAGCATGCCAATCGTCGGATACGCAGTCTTTTTGATTTCAGATACATTTTCAAAATAATCTTCCAGATAAGTTCCCACGGACTCTTCCATATTTTCCTGCAGATTTAAAATTGCCTGTGCATCCTCTGCCACCACAAGATAAGTATTTCTTGGCACGTCGCTCTTTTTTTCCAGAATCTCCAGAAAAGCATCCATATTTTCTGCATCCTCTAAAAAGGTATGATCCAGCAGAATAACCTTCATATGGCTGTAATCCACCACGCGGTTCCCGGACTCATCGGCATTTAGCCATTCCCTGTCAAACTGTTCCATATCACATACTGCCATTTCGATCGGGAAGTTGCGCTCCTCAAGTTCTGCCGTGGCACAGCCGGAAAGACCAGTCAGTACAAACAGGACACCTATCATCAGATAAACGCGCAGAATAGGATAATTTTTATGTTTCCATTGTTTCTTATACCGGATGACTGCAAACACCACAGGAATAAGCACTAGAAACGGTGTTCCGATATACCACACAAATTTCTCATACAGTACCGTATTTTCTTTTGAACTGTAAAAGAATACTGTAATGCCAAAAACCACAGCAAACACTGCCGCACGTTCCCACTTTTTCCACAATATCTGTCTTTTTTTTGCATGATATAAACCATTTAATAACATTTCTGCATAAAATACTGCACTATTTAACAATGCATACAATGTAAAGAACCAGATTCCAAACATAAATGCATCTGCCCTTTTTAAAAATCCACCGGTAATTTTAATCGTACTCATCAGTGTGATCGCCGGAGTCTGCATGTCTGAGAGTGCCGCACCTCCAAACACTCCAAGCAGGATCAGATAAAGTCCTGCCTCCAGGCAGCCGGTGAAAATCAATGCGAGGCGTCCTGCTTTCATCAGGCTTTCCCGTTTTCGCAGATACCCTCCCAGAAACAAAACAAGAAAAATAAGAGATGAACAGATAAACACATAATAACTGCCGGCAAAAAAATCACTTTTTTCCGTAAAAAACACCGGATTCCAATAATCCGTTTTCACCTCATCAAGTGCGGACGCTAACATGATAAAAAGCGGTATCAGGATGATCCAGAATAGCAGTTCATAGACACGCGCCCTGCCCTCGATCCCGCTTAACAGACCATACCAGACTAAACCTAAGATCAGCACAAGCACCAGATAAAATGATTCTCCCCGCAGCAGGTTGTTTAACACCGTCACAGAAAAAAGATATGCCGTATATCCCGCTAACAGCACCAGATATAAAAAATACCCCGCTTGTATGATCTTTCCAAAAAATGTACCACACATGTTTACGGTATATTCTGCAAAACTGCCCTGCATATCCCCCACCGCATAAACCATCAGCTTCAAAAACAAAATTCCTGCAACCGTTCCCGCAATGATACAAAATATTCCATCTCTTCCGCAAAAACCTGCAACCGCAGTCGGGATCAAAAGTGTTCCAAGTCCCAGAAGATCAAAAACCAGAAGCCGGAAAGCCTGACGACCTGAAATCTTTTCGTTCGATGAAAACATAATTTTTTCTCCTTTTTGTTTCAAACATCCTTCATGCTCGTTTTACTGTTTCAAACATCTTTCGTACTCATTTCAAATTTTATTCGAAACATCTTTCATACTTATTTCAATTTCAGTTTCACCCGCTCATCCCGCTTTGCGTAGATCGGGCGCTTGGTCAGTTTCCGTATCGGCAGACGCCACAGAAAGTCCCGCTCGTCTTCATAGTCGGTCAGATCTGCCCCGACAAATGGCATCAGGTACGGGATTCCAAAACTTTTTAAATGTGCCAGATGAATCAGTACAAATAGCAATCCAAGCAGCATACCAAAGTAGCCTAACCATGCACACATTCCGATAAAAAAGAATTTCAAAAGACGGAATGCTGTTGCAAATTCCTCATTCGGTATCGCAAATGAGCATAGCGCTGTAAATGAGATCACGATCACAACGATCGGGCTGACCAGATTCGCCTCGACTGCCGCCTGTCCAATGATCAGTCCTCCGACGATACCGATCGTATTTCCCATGGCACCGGGTAACCGCACACCTGCCTCCCTCAAAAGTTCAAACGAAAGTTCCATCAAGATCACCTCGACCACTGCAGGAAACGGCACCCCGCTTCTTGCATCTGCAAAAGATAAAAGCAGCATAGTTGGCAGTATCTGTGTATGAAAATTTGTCACGGCAAGATAAAATCCCGGCAGTGTCATCGCAAAAAAGGATGCAACATAACGCAATAATCTTCCAAAACTCGCAATTTCCCACCGGTTGTAATAATCATCACTCGTCTTAATAAACGAATTATAATCTGTCGGCAGGATCAGCCCAACCGGAGAATTGTCCGAAAGTACGACCACCCGTCCCTCTAAAACAGCCATTGCTGCACGGTCCGGGCGCTCCGTTGTCTGAAACTGCGGAAACGGCGAATACCACTTTTCTTCGGTAAGCTGTTCGATCACACCACTGTCCAGCACTCCGTCAATCTCAAATCCTTCCAGCCTGTGCTCGATCTCCCTCACCAGTCCCGGATACACCAGATCCTCCATGAAAACAAGATAGACATTCGTGTTCGAACGCACACCACATTTCTTCTGCTTCACCTTGACTTTCGGCGAACGGATACGCTTCCGGATCAATGCTGCATTCTGCTTGACGGAATCACAAAATCCTTCATTAGAACCCCTTATCACCTTCTCCGAATCTGCCTCTGTGATTCCCATATTCGGATAACCGTCATCCGGT
Organism: Roseburia sp.; assembly: GCF_041325975.1. Classification (NCBI taxonomy): domain Bacteria; kingdom Bacillati; phylum Bacillota; class Clostridia; order Lachnospirales; family Lachnospiraceae; genus Roseburia; species Roseburia sp. The sequence goes on from NZ_JBGLEJ010000004.1 coordinate 445,794, forward strand.
ATCTTTACTGCCTGGTCAAATCCTTCCACAAACAGGATCACTTCTCCGGTCAGAAGTCCGTCCACCGCATCTTCTATCGTGTCAAAATACGTTGCATCCGAAATTCCCAGCGCATTCTTCTCAAGCACCTGATAGATTTCGTCTTTTTCAAGCCCATTTAAATGCTTTAATACCTCGCCAAGCGCCGATGTTCCCATATCTACCGACACCTCAATAAACGTCAGATAACATGGCACATCCATCTGCCTGCCAAGCATCATTTCCTTCTTCTTGATATCATCACACTCATGAAAAAACTGCTCCATCTGTGCGATATTCTCGCTCAGCCTCTTTGAAACCGGTATTTTCTCTGTCATAATAATCTCCATTTCTGCACTGTTTAATGAACTATCCAACAAATGCTGGTTTGTGGTTGACATGCGTCGCCCGTCCAAATGGTGTGTCGTAGGTCTGTGAATGGCATTTTGCGCAAAGCCGGAGTTAATTTTGGTTCCGTTGTACGAAAATAAGAAAAGTCTAAGTGTGTCTGAGTTAGATTTTCTCGGAGTGACGTGACCGGCAACAACGAGTCATCCATGACTCGATGCTGCCTTGTTCTGCCATCCGTGGCAGAACATCACTGTATACCTACAGACACACTAAGATTTTCTAATTTTCTCCCAAAGTCACAAAATCAGCTCAGGCTTTGCGCAAGATGCCAGTCTTCAGGTTGTGAACACCATTTGGGTGGGCGGTTCATCTCAGAATTGGGGGCGCGGGTGTGGATTTTTGATATTCGCACGAATAAAAATATGCTTAAAATTCTAATGTGCTGTATCATTAATATTTAGCCTGATGACTTTCCAAAATTTTCAGCTGCTGCATTGTATTACATGAAATTTTTCGTAAATTGCCAGATTAATAATGCAGAATATTTTTTCAAATGTGTATGGCAATAAATATGGGCATAGTGGTATATATCGAGGTTTTTGCCAGTGTTGTCAAACAAATAATAAACCATTGAATATAGTTATTTGGAAATCTTTTTTTAATCAGATTCAGACACAAAACACTAAAAATTTACGCACCCCCAAGGTTGTGATGTGAGTTCCCCGGCGAAGGGTGGTTCACAACTTAGTGGCTGGCAAATTGCATCAAGCCGGGATTTGTTTTGTGACTTTGGGAGAAAATTAGGCAATCTTAGTCTGCCTGTTCGTAACACAGTGTTGTGCTGCCACGGACGGCAGCACAAGTCTTAATGCCCCCGGACGGGGCGTTTAAGACGCACACGTCACTCCGAGAAACATTAAATCAGGCTGACTTAGACTTGCCTTATTTTCGTACAACGGAACAAAACAGTCCCGGCTTGATGCTATTTGCCACTCACAAAACTCCACCCCCCTTCGCCGGGGAACTCATAGCCCAACAAACCATCATTTAGTGACAGCAAAAAAGGATAAGCAAACGCTTATCCTCATTTCTGTTTCTTATTCTATGCGATTTTCCACGGATTATACAACTTTTGCGAAGCAGCAGCTACTCCTGCTCACGTATCATTTCCTTGACTGCCACGACCTGATTTTTGACATGTTTGTGCATCGCTTCTGTCACACGCACTTTATCCTTTGTCATAAGTCCTTCCACGATCTCATTATGCTCCCGCATCAATGTCGGATAATTTCTTTCATCCTTTAAATACTCGACGCGATAGCGGTACATCTGCTCTCTTAAATTATTGAGCATATTAACAAGTTTTGGATTGCCGGTTGCCTGATAAATAATATCATGAAACTTTACATCTGCTGCTGCGATCTTTTTTAAATCTTTTGATTTGGTAGATTCCTCAAACTCATGCATTGTTTCTGTCAGGGTATCTAACTGTTCTTTCGTCATCTGTTCACATGCGATCGATGCAGCAAGTTCATCTAAGGCGTCACGGATCTGAAGCACATCCTCCATATCCTTTTCCGTCATTTTGGCTACTTCCGCACCTTTTCTCGGAATTGTGACCGCAAGTCCTTCCTGCTCTAACATACGGATTGCCTCACGGATTGGTGTACGGCTGACGCCTAACTTTGCAGCAAGCTGCAATTCCATCAGACGCTCTCCGGGTTTTAACTCTCCTTTTAAGATTGCCTCGCGCAGTGTATTAAACACCACATCCCGAAGAGGCAGATACGCATCCATATTCAGCGTCAAATCGTCTGTCATAAACCTGTCTTCCTCCATTTCTTCGCTTATCTCATGTTGTTGTAAATACTGGTCAGGTAAACCTGTTTTGCCAGTCCGGATGCCTGCATCGCCTCATATGCTGCAACCGCTTTCTCTTTATCATCAAACAATCCGAATACGGTCGGACCGCTCCCGCTCATCATTGCCCCTGCAGCCCCATGCACCATCATATGTTCTTTGATTTCTGCAATTACCGGATAATTCGGGATTGTTACTGTTTCTAAAACATTTCCCATATCTGCGGTAACAGCTGCAAGATTTTTCTGTCTGATATCCTCAACCAGCCGGTCAATATCCGGATGAACAGTGTTTTCATCCAGTCTGAGATTCTCATATACAAACTTCGTCGATACAGAAATCTGCGGTTTTGCGATCAGCACCGGACATTTTACCATCGGAGGCAGTGCTGTAAGTTTCTCACCGATTCCCTCTGCAAGCGCGGTTCCACGCATAATACAGTAAGGAACATCCGCTCCGATCTTAACTCCGCGCTGCATCAGCTCCTCCTTAGACAGTCCAAGTTCAAACATCCGGTTCATACCATAAAGCACTGCTGCAGCATCTGTACTTCCTCCTGCCATCCCGGCTGCAACCGGAATATGCTTGTGCAGTTTTACATCGATGCCGTCCTTGATCTGAAATTCATCGATCAGAAGTTTTGCTGCCGTATAAACCAGATTATTTTCATTGGTCGGCAAAAAAGACAGGTTCGTTGTCATTGTGATCCCGCCTGCGGTCTTTTTCATTTCAAGACGATCAAACAGATGTATCGTCTGCATAACCATTTTCACTTCATGATACCCATCTTCACGTCTGCGTACAACATCAAGTCCAAGGTTAATTTTTGCAAGTGCTTTTACTGATATTTCCTTCATAATCCCCATACCATCATTATGTATTTTCGTTGTTTTTTGTATACAACATAAATCTTAACATTTTAAGACCAAAAGGTCAATTCCATCTAAATTATTTTTCCCGAAAAGCCGATATACCTTACAGAAAAAAATGCATGAACAAATCAGTCATTCATTTACTGGAATGGAGGAATTATTTATGGATATGAATGCAATTAACAGCGTAACTTCAACATTTAACAGCTATCAGACAAGTCAGGCTTCCAAGAAAGTTTCTGAGACAGCAGACAAAACAACTACCACGGATAAGACGGAAACCGGTGTTGTATATGAGAAATCTTCTCAAACTGACAAAAACACCGTTACCAAGAAAACAGACTATAAAATGGTAGAAAAATTAAAAGCAGATGCTAAACAGCGTACTTCCCAGTTACGCAGTCTGGTCGAAAAGATGATGACCAAACAGGGCACAGCCATTGCAAATGCTGATTCCATGTGGAGCTTCTTAGCAGAAGGCAACTTTACCGTTGACGAAGAGACCCAGAAACAGGCACAGGCAGATATCGCAGAAGATGGATACTGGGGTGTAGAACAGACTTCTGACCGTATCCTTGATTTTGCAAAAGCACTTTCCGGCAATGATCCTGAAAAAGCGGATCTTCTGATCGACGCATTCAAAAAAGGCTTTGATGATGCAACCAAATCCTGGGGAAAAGATCTCCCGGATATCTCTAAACGCACCTATGATGCAGTTTTAGAGAAATTTGACAAATGGAAAAATGGTTCTACCACAGAAACTGCCGGAACTGAGACAGAAAACTAATTTCTACAAAACAGACATCACATCTGATGTATCTCATAAAAAACTGCAGGGATCATATTTTCATGATTCCTGCAGTTTTTTATTATAACATTCTGCATATTGCTGCTTTTATGTTTTATGTTTTCTATTTCTCTGCTTTTTTATTTCTCTTCTAAGATTTTTTCAATACTTGCTAATTTCACGCAGACAACAAAGATCTCTGCTGCTGTTGTCAGATCCTCTAAACTTGGATAAGACGGTGCGATACGGATCACGGAATCTTTCGGATCTTTTCCATATGGGAACGGCGCACCTGCCGGAGTCATTACAACACCTGCTTTTTTCGCTTTTGCAACAACATTCTTTGCACAGCCGTCTAAAGTCTCATATGTGATGAAATAACCTCCCTTTGGTTTATACCAGGTACCTACGCCTAAACCTCCAAGTTCTTTATCAAACATGTCTGTGATCATTTCAAACTTCGGACGTAAGGATGCTGCGTGTTTACGCATATGCTCTGTGATACCATGAATGTTCTTAAAGAAACGTACATGACGGAGCTGGTTTACCTTGTCATGACCGATGGTCTGAACCTTCAACTGTTTCTTGATATCCTCTAAGTTATTTGCGGAAGTTGCGATCGCAGCAACACCGGAACCAGGGAATGTGATCTTGCTGGTGGAACAGAATTTGTATACCATATCCGGGTTTCCTGCACGCTTACATTCTGCAAGGATCTCGATCAGATGATCCTGGTCGATATCATATAAATGATGTACGCAGTAAGCATTGTCCCAGTAGATACGGAAATCTTTTGCAGCCGGTTTCAATCTTGCAAAACGGCGTACTGTCTCATCGGAATATGTGATACCCTGCGGATTAGAATATTTTGGAACACACCAGATACCTTTGATCGACTCATCTTTGCTGACTAAATCCTCTACCATATCCATATCCGGACCTGTTGGCAGCATCGGCACATTGATCATCTCAATGCCGAAATATTCTGTGATGGCAAAATGTCTGTCATATCCCGGAACCGGACATAAGAATTTTACTTTATCTAACTTGCACCATGGAGTATTTCCCATAACACCGTGTGTCATGGAACGTGCAATCGTATCATACATGATATTTAAACTGGAGTTACCATAGATAATGATATTGTCCGGATTACACTCGATCATATCGCCGATGAGCACTTTCGCCTCATGGATACCGTCAAGCACACCATAGTTACGGCAGTCTGTTCCATCTTCGCAGGTTAAGTCCACATAAGATGCTAAAACATCCATCATTCCCATAGACAGATCAAGCTGCTCCTGGGATGGCTTTCCTCTGGACATATCAAGTTTTAATCCGCGCTGCTGGAATTTCTTGTACTCTGCCTCGAGTGATTTTTTTTCGGCTAACAGTTCTTCCTTTGTCATTTCCTGGTAAGCTTGCATTGTTTGCTTCCTCCTCTTGGTTTTCTATACATTATTTATCATTCATGGAATATTCCCCTTTTATCTTATGGAAATATTCCCTGATCTGCTGTTCATAACCGTTCTCTGACGGTCTGTAGAACTTCCGGTCAGTCAGTCCGTCCGGCAGATACTGCTGTTCTACATAATGATTCGGATAATCATGCGCATATTTATATCCTATGCCGTGACCGAGTTTGGATGATGATTTGTAATGGGCATCCTGCAAGTGGGACGGAACCGGTGCTGTCATAGTATTTTTCACTGTTTCCATCGCCTCACTGATCGCATTGACTGCGGAATTGCTCTTTGGCGCGCTCGCCACATAAGTGACTGCCTGGGCTAATATGATCTGCGCTTCCGGCATCCCGATACGCTCTACTGCCTGTGCTGCCGACGTTGCAACAACAAGTGCCATCGGATCTGCATTGCTCACATCCTCCGATGCACAGATCATGATCCTTCTTGCGATAAATTTGATATCCTCCCCCGCATACAGCATTCTTGCTAAATAATAGACTGCCGCGTCCGGATCAGAGCCGCGCATGCTTTTGATAAACGCGGATACCGTATCGTAATGGTTATCACCGGACTTATCGTACTTTACCACACGTTTCTGTATACATTCGGAAGCAACGGAAAGCGTGATATGTATGAACCCGTCCTTACTGCGTTCCGTTGTCAGTATTCCAAGTTCTACCGCGGTCAATGCTGCACGTGCATCGCCATTTGAAATATCTGCAAGAAAATCCAATGCGTCCTCATCAATGACGGCATGGTATGCGCCCATACCCTTTTTCTCATCGTTTACTGCCCTTAAAATAAGAGTTTTAATATCCTCTTTTTCCAGACTTTTCAGTTCAAAAATGATCGAACGCGAAAGAAGAGCACCGTTTACTTCAAAATAAGGATTCTCGGTCGTTGCACCGATCAGAATGATGGTTCCGTCCTCCACAAACGGCAGAAGATAATCCTGCTGTCCCTTATTAAAACGGTGGATCTCATCAATAAACAGGATCGTCTTTTTTCCAAACATCCCCATGTTATTCTTCGCCTTGGAAATAACATCTTCCATGTCTTTTTTGCCTGCGGAAGTTGCATTCATCTGCAGAAATTCAGCACTTGTAGAGTTCGCAATGACCTTTGCAAGTGTTGTCTTGCCGGTTCCCGGAGGTCCGTAGAGGATAATGGAACTTAGCTTATCCGCCTTGATCGCGCGGTACAGTAACTTGTCCTTCCCGATAATATGCTGCTGTCCTACCATCTCATCTAAAGTTGCCGGACGCAGACGCGATGCAAGCGGCGATTCCGTTTCTTTTTTCTGTTCTCTCATATATTCGAATAAATCCATGTTTCAACCTGTCTTTCTGACACATACATTTGCTCTTTTTGCATTTTTCTTTCTGCAATCCTGCATTTTTACGTCTAAATATTTATTTTTTTGCATTACTTCCTGCAAATATGACAGATCAATTTTTCAAAAATTCATTCATCTATTACCATACAGGAAAATATACGCTTTTGCAAGACGTAAAATTATTTTCTCCGTTCTGTATGATTTTCTCTGAAAATCTGTCACTTTACTGTGCAAAAGCATATACGTACTTCTGAAATGCCTCTCCACGTTCCTCAAAGTTTTTAAAATAACCATAAGATGCTGCTGCCGGTGAGAGAATACAGGCACCTCCCGGCTCTGTCATCTGCACTGCTGCCTCAACTGCCTGCTCTAAATCTTCCACATAAACACAGTTCTCACAGTCACCAACTTCCCCGAAAATACGTTTACCGGATGCATATGCACAGATAAACTGAAATTCCCTGTGTTCCCTGATAAATGTGATCAGAAGATCATAATTGATCCCACGGTCCATGCCTCCGATCAAAATAGTCTTTGCATCCGGAATACTCATTGCTGCATTTATGGCAGCCTCCGGAATTGTTGAGATGGAATCGTCAAAGTATCTGACTCCTCTGTAGGTGCCAATATACTGCAGCCGGTGCGGCAATCCCTCAAACTCTGCCATGCTCTTTAACACCGCCTCTTTTTCACATCCAAGCAATTCCGCCACATGTTCTACAAACTGCGCATCATACTGGTTATGCTCCCCGGCAAGTCTCAGTTTATAATGCACATCTTTCGGCTGATGAAGCACTGTCTTTTCCGCTTTTGTCTCAATCTTCGGTACATTTTCCCCGACAAAGAAAAAGTCTCCACTTTTCTGATACGCTGCAATATGGCTTTTTGCCTCAAAATATTTTTCTACCGTCCCATAATAGTCAAGGTGTTCCTCATAGAGATTTAAAAAGATTGCAATATGCGGTGACACATTCGTATGCGCAAGCTGGTGGCAGGACATCTCATAGACAATGATCGTATCTTCTGTCACTTCCTCGAAATAATCAAGACAAGGCTGTCCGATATTTCCGAGAAGCAGCACCGGTCTGCCGCTGCATGCTTTTAAAACGGTATAAAGCATGGCAGATGTCGTGCTTTTTCCTTTTGTGCCTGTGATTCCGATCACCTGGTCACGAAACTGCTGCAAAAACAATTCTGTTTCTGAAGTATATTTCGGATTTTCTTCCTTCATCACAATGCCAGGACTCTTTATGATAAAATCATACGCATCCTCATTGATCTCTTCTCTTTTTCCTTCAAATATATCCACAGATGCCGGTTTTGCACATCTTTCCAGGAAGTGCTCTGTCGCTTTTCCTTCTCTGCCGTATCCCCAGATCAAAATCCGTTTTCCATCCAACTCGCTGATGATGTCCATTTTTATCTCCATTTCTCCATGCACGCATATTCTATTTGGGTGCATCCTGCAATTTCTTTTTTACTTTAAAATTCATTTCCGGCTTTTATGCCCTATGCCCGGCTCATAAATTCTTTTAAGACTTCTAAAAAATGCTCCGGCACCTGATTTTCAGATACCCATTCAGAAAGCATCCCGTCTAACTCTCCCGGTGCAGCCTCGATCGTCTCTTTATAACGCTCTGTTAAAAGGCTTTTTCCACCGCGGTTTACAAATGTTTTTAATGCAACCAGGACTTCACGTCTTGTTCCCACACATTCAAATGGTTTATTCTCCTCAATTCCTGTCAGTTCCCTGAAATCAAGATCCAGTGAGTCTTTTTCTAACAGGTTCTCTCCAAAAATGTGTACCAGATCTTCCTGTGATAAAAACGGTGTTAAAATAATATAGACAAATAAACATTTCGGGCAGTTGCAGCACCAGATTCCCTGCTTACTTCCCGCATTACAGCTCCGAAATACCTCATGATAATTCTTACACTTTGAAAACAGCCATGCGATCTGCATCTCGGTGAGCGGACGAAGAAGACTGAAATAGTGGATATCTGAATCCGTCACTTCTTTGATATATGATACAAAATCCTGCTCAAATTCAAAACTCTTTGAATACTGATGGTTGACAAAAGAATCCTTTACCGTTGTCTCATTTGCACTCGTCTCATTCGAAAGCACGATATAGCGGTTGCCACTCAAAAATGCTGAAATAAAGGATGAAAATGCCACAACAGCAGAAAACGGGATATGTCCGTTTAAATACCCTTCTGCATTGAGCTCTAATATTTTTTTATCAAGGATACGCTTTGCGGCATAATCTCCCTGTTTATGATCACAGACTGCAATGACGTTTTTCGTAGTCGCATTACCGTTGATACTGTATGTGGTGATCTTCTCTCCCTTTAATACTTCCAGCGAAACAACCGAATCCTTTCCACCTCCGACTGATACCAGACATCCGTCATAGGAATGTGTATCATGGATCGGTACATCTTTTTTCTCTTCACACTCGATCGTTACAAGATCTTCCTCTGAAGCCACGATCCCATTGCAGTACATAAACTCGCCAAGTCCATTATAATATAACTTTTTCCACCATTTTTTCTGTTCAGCGGAAAGTGTTCCACAAAGTATCTTTAACTGTTTCGGACAGGCACATTTCCAGTAACTGATCGTCTCTGCCATTCCAAGGTGAAACGCAAGTGCATTTAAGATTGTCTCATCCACGCGCTCCGCAGCCGGGAACTCCCATTTTGACTGAAATTCACACAGTCCCGGTATCTCAAAGTGATACACAATACGATATGCATTTTCGATATACTCCACCGAATGATCTTTATATAAAAAAGAATTGTACTGATTTCTGAAATCTTCAAACTTTGACAACGTAAATCCTCCATTCCAGACGCGATACGTCCCAGACCTATTTTTATTATATGAAATAACCGTCCGCTATAAACATCCACACCGCAAAGCAGACTCTAAAATATCATAGCACACATCCTTGCAAAAGTCGATAGCAGAGGGACGCACAAACAGCGTCCACCAAAAAAGGAGTGGGCTTTTCGCCCACTCCCTATACGGTCATGCCATTAATTTTTCTTGCCAAGTGTAACAGAAATCGTCTGCTCCTGATATTCACCATTCGTAGAACGCTGAATCTTCACATCAACGGTTGTACCTGCTTTATAATACTCCATTGTAGATGACAGTTCTTCCATGGAACCGATCTGTTTTCCATCGAATTCTGTGATGATATCGCCTTTCTGGATGCCCGCCTGCTCTGCTGCGGAACCACTTGTTACCTGTGCAACATAAACACCGGATGGCATATTATATGTCTTTGCAACATCATCTGTCACATCGACGCCTGCAATACCAAGGTATGCACTGTCAGATTCATCTACTTTTTCTTTCGTGATCAGATCATTGATAATAGGTGCTGCCGTATTGATCGGGATCGCATATCCGATACCCTCTACCGAAGTATCAGAATATTTTACAGAGTTGATACCGATGACCTCACCGTTTGCACTGAGTAATGCACCACCACTGTTACCAGGGTTGATAGCTGCATCTGTCTGGATCAGTTCTGCGGTATAACTCGTATCACTCTCTGAATCACCGACGGATACCTGACGGTTCAATGCACTGATATAACCAACAGTTACAGACTGTCCATAACCAAGTGCATTACCGATCGCGATACAGGAATTACCAACTTTTAAGCTGTCGGAATCACCAAGTGTAGCTACTTTGATGTTATTCATGGTGTCACTCTCAATGCTGCTTAAAGCGACACGGATGACTGCAAGGTCAGTGGATGGATCTGTACCCTTTACCTCTGCGCTGACGGTTGACTCATCGTTAAAGGTAACTGTCAGGCTGTTTGCACCGTTTACCACATGGTTATTGGTTGCAATGTAAAGGTACTCATCATCCTGGCTTACGATGATACCTGATCCACAGCTTGTGCTCTCATACGTCTGTGGCATACCGCCCCAGAAACTCTGGTATTCGGTCTCGCTCACATTTGTGATTGCCACGATGGACGGCATTACGGATGATACAATATCAGATACATCCGTTGCAACGTAATTCGATGATGTGGAAGTTGCCTCCACCTTGCTGTCTGCCTTTGTCAGTGAATTCTGACTGCCACTGCTCTCTGCCACGCTCTCATCATTTCCAAATGCCTTGGAAGATACAAGATGTACGCCCTCAAATGCAGTACCGGATACCAATCCAAATACTAAAGCAATAGCTGCGCATTTTGCAAGTTTTGTTCCAAATCCACCCGGTTTTTTTTCTCTTTTCTTTTTCTGCTTTTTGCCGGTCGGCTGTGCATTCTGATAAAATGCATTGCCAGTATTCTGATATCCTCCATTTTGATATCCGGTATTCTGGTAAGTACCATTCTGCTGATAGCCGGTATTCTGATATGTGCCATTCTGATATGCACCACCCTGCTGATATCCTGTGTTCTGTGAATATGAACTGCTGTTCTGATAAGAATTCTGGTAATGGTTTACGTTTCCTTCATTCGTGTGTTCTGTCTGCTGGCTGTTCTGGCTTCCGTTATTGTATGAATAGAAGGAATCCGAAGACCCATTCTGATTGTTGTTATTGTTATAATTGTTACCATCCATAACGATTTCTCCTTTCGTATTCGGAATTTCTTTTCCTTTTCTGATTATGAGTGTACAGAGAAATTGTGTTCTATTTGTGACAAAACAATCAAAAAAATATGTTTTTATTTTCAAATGTAATTTATGATCTGATGCAAAATATTCCAGACACCAAGACCTGCCATAATGGAATAAAACAGATCCCGCCATTTTTTTTCAGGGATTTTAAATGCCAGAGCCAGCATGATAAACATACACATCCAGTCTGTCAGATAATAAACCCTTGCACCGGACGCATAGATCGTCGGCGAAAAATGCATGATTGCTTCACTTGCAATTCCACCAAGCCATGCCAGCACAAGTACTACACTGTGTTTTGAAACTTTCCATATCAATATGCAGGTAAATAAAAGTGCCACAATCCACCAGCACATTGCAAACCAGTTTGCCGCCTGCATATCTTCGATCCGCGGTACCTGATCAAGCCGCACTGTAATATCCTTAATATGAAGCCCACAGTCTGAAAATATTTCGATACCAAAAAATGGAAGTATTGCAGTGAGTAAAAACAGACCTGCCCCAGTCACACATACCAGATCTGATGTTTTTCTTTCATTTTTACATAAAATATGCAGGATTCCCGTCAACCAGATTCCTGCCAGCAACAGGCGGTTCTCATTTGCAAAAGAAGACACCAGCCATTGCACAGTAATAAAAAAATGCTGCCCAAATGAGAGTTCATTATACTGCGGCATCCAGTTCTGCACTTCCGATACAACCCGGATATCATTTCCCGGTGCCAGAAACAGAATGATAAATGCCACGACAGTCACCGCAGTCTGTGCAATAAGAAGGATATTTCTGATCCGTTCATTTTTCCCCGGATGTTTTTTACATCCATATTGCCTGACTGCAGCCACCAGTACTGCCAGCACCTCAAACGTCAGCAGTACCGCTGCCATCTGTTCGATTGACATGCTTGCAAGAATCGCACAGGGGATGGAATAGAAAAAATGTTTTGTGTTTCCCACTCCCGTATCAAACACAATATCTGCAACCGGGATCAGAGCCCAGATCCCACAGGTAAATGACCAGGTGTAAAAAATAGATCCGTTGATCCATATTGCCGCATATCCAACGGTCATAATCGCCATCAGAAGATAACCGCACACCACTGTAAGTGTCGGTCCCGCCAGAAATCTTTCTGTACGAATCCCCGCTGCTTTTTCTGCCAGTTTCAGAACACCGCATGGAAGAAGTACGATCATCATGGCATTTACAACACGCCAGAACCAGATTCCCAGTGTAAACGCAGCATATACCATCGCTTCTCCAGACATTCTTCCCACCCATGTCGTATAACGCCAGCTCAGATATTCCAAAAATCCCATTTCATGTGTATACTGATAAAAAAAGGCATCGTCGCCATCGGAATACCCCACCTGCGTCAGCAGGAGGAATACTCCCATAAACATCAATGCCCAAAATAAAACTTTTTTAGAAGTCTCTTTCATAATTTACCTATTCCCGTCTGATACTTCCTGTTTCCACATACGTCTCCAGTAATCCGGACTCATCGTGCACTTTAAAATCTGTTTTCTGCTCAGCTTTTTATATCTTTTTCCGAGCCAGTACCCCGCATATTTTCCAACACACATGATTCCAAGTTCAAAAATAAGATGTGGCTTTCCAATCGAGCACAAATACTTCATGGTACTCTTTACCAGCTTCATTCCCTCCGCTTCCGAACTGATCTGTTCAAATATCTCAGGATGCATGGTCTGTGAGACAGCCAGATCAAAATTCCGGTGGAACTGCTGTTTTACTGTATAATTGTGGGAATGAATCACTTTCGCGTCCGCTTCATATTTTACATAATATCCTGCAAAAACTGCTTTTGCCGCAAAAAACATATCTTCATTAAAAATAACCGGTGACTCGAATCCTCCAAGCTCACGAAACAGATCCACCCTGTAAGCTGCACATACATCAGAGCAGAAAAATGTTTTAATGCCAAGTTCTTTTATATCATCTTTCCCTTTTTTTCTGCTTTTATCCGGATAATTAAAAGATCTTGTATAGCGCTCTACAATGCGGCAGTTCTCATTTGGAAGCTGTCTTGCATAACAGACTGCTGTATCCGGTTCCTCTAAGCCTGCTGCCAGCCGTTCAATCAGATCTGCATCTGCAGGGACTGCATCCTGTGTCATAAAAATAACAACATCTGCATCAGAATGATCTGCGCCATACATTCTCGTTCCACCATGGTCAAATGTTTCTTTGCTGACATGATACAGTGTATATTCACATGGAAGTGCCTGCAGGCACTGTTCAATTGGATACTTTGCTACAGCCTCTCTCCATAATGCTTCTTCTGTATTTAAAATAAGAACCCTATGAACGACAAAGGTCTGCTCCTGCAGTTTTTGCAGGAGCAGACAAAATGTGTCATCCGGTCTGTAAGTCGGTATGATCAGATCTGCTTTCATTAATATCCTTCTCCCTGATGGAATCCGGTATCATTGACAATCTGAGCACTGTTATTCTTGACTGTATCGGTCGGTGCATATTCATTATCATCGTATAAAAATACATGAAGCTGTTTTACATTGGATTCAAGATCACATGGTACAACAACGCTTCCCTTATTTCCAAGTGTTGTCGTATTCTTCTCAAATGGGAATCCTGTTGTCTCGCCAAGGCTGTAATTAAATACCTGTGCAGCCAGAGAGATCAGCTCTGTATTTGAAAAACTTGTCTTGATATCACCAAATACTTCATCGAGCAGGCTGTTGATCGTAGTAAGATTTGCTTTCTGGGCTTTCTGTACCATTGCAGTAAGAACTGTACGCTGGCGTTCTGTACGTTTATAATCATCTCCTGCAGTATAACGGATACGCGCATATGCACATGCCTGAACACCATCCATCTCTACGTTTGTTCCGCCGCCGGATAAATATTTTGAATTATGTTTTGTCAGCTTATTGATCTCATCCATGTAACCATGCATTAATACAGCCTCGTCATCGGATACCTCCGGAATCGTAACTCCTCCAAGAAGATCTACACATTCCACAACTGCATTAAAGTCCACTGTTACATAATCGGTAATGTCCATATCCAGGTTTTTATTTAACATGGTAATTGCCTGCTCCGGACCACCTTTTGCATATGCGGAATTACATTTCTTAAAAGTACCGCCTCCGATATCCAGATAACTGTCTCGATATACAGATACCAGCTTTACCGCATGTGTATCATTATTGATACTTGCGATCATGATAACATCACTGTTACCTTTGGAGAGATTACCGTTTGAACGGTTATCAAGACCAAACAGTGCGATTGTTGTATAACCTGCCATGATTTCCTGTGACTCCGAAGATAATCCCTCATTTACCTCGATATCTTCTTTATTGAAGCTTGTGTCTTTCTGGATCTTTGAAAGTTTTACCGTAACAAACAACACTGCTGCTAAAATCAGCAATACAAGAATCTCAATTACAACGATAATAAGTCTGTTTTTCTGCTTCTTTCTTCTTTTTGACGCTTTGCTGTGTGCCCCGTTTCTTCCCTGTACTGTTTTACTCATAAATGTTTTCTCCTAATATGCATTTTTATTTATAAAACCCTTGAAGACGGTAAGAAACAGGATTTTAATATCCAGCCCTATCGTCCAGTTTTCAATATAGTAAAGATCATGTTCGATCCGCTTGCGGATGGATGTATCTCCCCGATATCCATTGACCTGTGCCCATCCGGTCATACCGGGACGCACCTGATGTTTGATCATATAACGCGGTATCTCTTCCCGGAATTTTTCCACATACTGTGGCCGTTCCGGTCTTGGTCCCACAAGACTCATATCGCCTTTTAACACATTAAATAACTGTGGAAATTCATCCAAGCTTGTCTTGCGCAGGAATCTGCCGATCTTTGTGATCCGCGGATCATCTTTATGTGTCCAGCCCTTGCGTTCTTCTTCCTCTGTCTGCACATACATGGTGCGGAACTTATACATGCGGAATGGCTCATTGTGCAGTCCGACACGCTCCTGTTTAAAGATCAGCGGTCCTTTTGAAGTCACCTTGACTGCTATTGCGGTAAGCAGCATAATTGGCGAAAAAAGCACGATACAGAGCAGTGAGCCAATAATGTCCATACACCGTTTTACAAGTGCATTAAACGTATTTGACAACGGCACATAACGGATATTGATAACAGGAAGTCCTAAAAGATCCTCCGTATACGGCTTTGTCGGAATGATATTTCCATAATCCGGAATAAATTTGGTATGAACTCCGGATTTTTCACATTCCGCAACGATCTTCTCCAACTTATAATATTCTTCAAGTCCAAGTGTGATCGCAATCTCATCTAATTTATTCTCCGGCAGAATATAAAGCAGATTGCCAATACTTCCAATGACCTTTATCCCCTTATAAGTTGTCCCTCTCGCTATATTGTCGTCTAAAATCCCCCTGACATTGTACCCCCACTGCGGATTCTGCTGTATCCGGTCTATATACTGCTCAGCGGCACGCGAATATCCCACAAGTAGAACATGCTTAAGGTTATAGCCGTTTTTGCGTATCGTGCGCAGAAACTGACGTATCAGCAGACGTAATACCTCTTCTAATACCGTGTTGATCGCAAAGAAATAAAAGAACATCTCACGTGAGAAATTTCGAAACTGCTCCACATAAGACTGCAGGTTGTACAATACTGTAAAAATCAACAGAAAACCTACAATATTCGCCATCACGATATTGGAAAACTCCAACCGCCGTCCCTGTACCCTCTTTGGCGCATAAAGATTAAACGCATAATACAAGATCAGATACAATGGAATGATTACGACCAGTGCCCTCATGTAAAATCCCAAAGACAATGCACCGCCCGGTGAGTCCAAAATACCGCTCGAAAACTTCAGCCACCATGCTATGATATATGATACCGCAATGACAAACGCATCTATGATCACATGCAGTCTGTTAAAATGCTGTTGATTATCTTTTATCATAATGTCATCCTTTTTTCATTTTCAAGCTACCATAAAAATAATAATACAATAATTTTCCATAAAGCACAACTTCTTTTTCTTAAAACTCTTGTCACAATTTCTTAATTATTTCTTTATTATTCTTTGACGCTCAAACGATTTTTCCTGTTATCTGTGCGATAACACACGAAATATATTTGTAATGAGTTCCCACTCAATTTTTACATAATTGCGAAGATTCCCCGCCTTAAAATGAACTTTTCTGCATTTTTTACACTGCGTAATTCCTTCTGTGATCCCTTTCAGATAACAATGACCAAATCCTTTTCTGCAAAAAAACAGCCACTTGATCAGAACACCTGCAAGTAAAAACGGCAGATTGATCAAAAGCTGCAACACCGGCATATTTTTATAGATCACATACATGGAGTTGCGTGCAGCAAGAAATACTTTTTTTTCATTATAGCGTGAGCCTGTCGTAGCACTTCCGACATGATACACCTTCGCCCCCGGAATATAACAATTGCGATATCCTGCGATTTTTGCACGGTATCCAAGATCAAGATCCTCCAGATAGGCAAAATGATTTTCATCCAGCACACCGATCTTCTTTAACACAGACATCCGGTAAATGGCTGCACCGCCACAGCAGGAAAATACTTCCTCTGGTTTTCCATAATCTGCAGCCGGTCTGCCTTTCCCCCGTGCCACTGCCCAGCCTGGCAGCGTATAAAGGTCTCCTGCATTATCAATCAGATCCCGCTGTCTGAAATCAAGCATCTGCGCTCCACAGGAAAAAATATGTTCCGACTGCCTGATTCCTTTTAGCAGTTCCTCCACAAAATGTGGTTCTACCTCTGTATCGTTATTCAAAAGGATTGCATAGGGTGTTTCTGTCATTTTAAAACCAAGGTTTACCGCTCCACAGAACCCGGTATTTTCCGGCAGTGCGACCATTTCCATATCCAGGCTTTCCGATGTAACTAAAGTGCTTCCATCTGTAGAGCCATTATCGATCACAAGCAGTTTAAATTCCTGACAAGTCTGCCGTTCCAGTGTTTTTATGCAGTTTTCCAAAAGTTTTTTTCCGTTATAATTCGGAATGATAATCGTAACTTCCGTCATCCATCCTCCCTTCAACTGTTATCCTTCAGTGAATAATTATTATAAACCGAAGAAAAGTTTGGATTATAATACGGATCTCCATTTTTTAAGATACCGATCCAGTGATTTCTCATATATTCGATCTCGCGCTGGAAACGCGCTGTTTTTTCTGCCGAATCCTCCGCACCACGGGATTTCGACTCGTAATGATATGCCTGGACATGCGGATCATAGACAACTAATTTTCCAAGTCTGCGCACTTTTAAGCAGAAATCCACATCATTAAACGCAACCGCAAGCTGCTCCTCAAAGCCGCCTGCCTGCTCGTAAATCTCTCTCTTCACCATCAGACATGCTGCCGTAACTGCACTGTAATCCAGCTGGATCGATGCCTTATGCATATAACCGCTGCGCTCTCCGGCGAGTCCGACAAACATATTGTCTCCGATTCCACGTGCATTTCCTCCGATCCCGACCACGATTCCGGCATGCTGGATCGTATGATCCGGGTAAAACAGTTTTGCACCGACAACTCCTGTTTCTTTTCGCAGGCAGTTTTCTAACATCCGCTTCATCCAGTCATTTCCGATCATTTCAATATCATTGTTCATCAGGAGATAATAACTGCCCTCTGCAAATTTTACGCCAAAGTTATTTAATCTGGAATAATTAAAGCCTTCCGTGTAAACCGCAACACAGATGCGCTGTCCACCGGCAAGTTTTCCTTCCATGCAGCGTATTCCATCAACCATATTTTCTTCCGGTGCAATATTTTTATAGTAATCGAATGTCTCCTCACAACTGTTATTCTCCACCACGATAACTTCATAATTACCATAAGAAGACTTTTCAATCGCAGCAATACATTTCTGTAAGGTTTCCACCTCATCCTTACTTGGTATGATGACCGACACAAGTGGT
This sequence comes from Roseburia sp., assembly GCF_041325975.1. Lineage (NCBI taxonomy): Bacteria > Bacillati > Bacillota > Clostridia > Lachnospirales > Lachnospiraceae > Roseburia > Roseburia sp. Next base: position 464,088 of record NZ_JBGLEJ010000004.1, read on the forward strand.
TTCTCTGTCAGAGCATATTCTACCTCATAAAATCCCATATCCTTCGTCGGTGTCACAACCGCATCCACACCAAGCCGCTTTAAATGCTCCCCGATCGCACGCTTTCCCGCATCAACCGCATATTGTTTTGAGAAAGGATTCTCAGCAGTCGACTCTTTATGACATCTCCAGTGATACAGTATCCTTGGGATATGACCAATTGCTCTCGCCTGTTCTGCACAGCGGAGAATAAAATCATAATCCTGCGCCCCGTCAAAATCAGGGCGGATGCCACCCACTCTTTCAAGAAGGGATCGTTTTACCGCAAGGAAATGCGTAATGTAGTTATTTGACCGGAGCAGATCAATATTAAAATCCGGCTTTAAATGCGGCTGAAAATGTGTTTTACCATCCATATCAACCTTATCTTCATCCGTGTAGATCATTTCATAGTCACTGCCGGCTTCCTGATAGATTGTTGCTGCCAGTCCGTCTTCATTATGAAATCCCTGTCTTATCATCTTTACCAGCTCAAACAGAGCATCCGGTGCAAGCAGGTCATCATGATCCATAAATGCGATCCAGTCTCCATCTGCTAATGCGATCGCTGCATTTGTATTTCCTGCGATCCCCAGATTTTTGTTAAGACACTGATACCTGATCCGTACATCTGCCGATGCATATTCGGCTGCAACACGCTGTACAACTGATGATCTAAGATCTGTTTCTTCCTCCGCAGATTCACTGCCATCCGCAAGACACAACTGCCAGTTTCCATAAGTCTGCGCCTGCACCGACTCGATCATCCCTCGAAGAAAAGTTTCCGGTGTCCGGTAAAGCGGCACCACAATACTGATCTTTGGCGCATCTTTCCATTTTTCTGCCTGCTTTTTTTGTTTTTCAAGCTGATCCGCTGCTGCCTTATGTTTTTCATACCATGGCTCATACGGAACATTTTCCGCCTCCATTTTTTCCTGAAGACGTATCACAAATTCTTTCCATCCATAATGCTTCAGATAGCGTAATCCTTTCACAACTTTCTGAATGGTTATTTTCTGAAAAATTGATTTCATGTTTATTTTTTCGCTTTCTGATGGATATAAAGCCATCCGTTTGCGTAATCCTTTCGTTCCTCCTCCGACATTGAGGTAAATGCATCAAAATCCACCTTTGCCAGCGTCATCTGCTCGTTTCCACATTTAAAGCACTCCACGTCTTTGCGTCTTGATACAACACGCATCCATCCGCATTCCGGGCAAATAAATACTTTCATCATAGGAACTTCTGCCTCTCTCCTTTTTTACTTCCTATCTGCGCAGGGAAAAATCTGAATTATCCAGTGTCAGATTCGGATTATAATACGGATCCCCCTGCTCAATGATCTCTCTCCATGAACGAAGCAGTATATCCACCTCGTCATTAAACCGTTCCACTTTCTCCGGTGAATCCTCATATCCTCTGGATTTCGATTCATAATGGAACCACTCTGCATACGGATCGTAGACCACAAGTTTTCCTGCTTTCCTGACTTTCAGACAAAAATCCACATCATTAAATGCAACTGCAAGTTCTTCTGTCAGTCCGCCGACTTCATCAAACACGCTGCGTTTTATCATCATACAGGCAGCCGTTACAGCCGAATAATCCTGTGCACATAAAATTCTGCCAAAATAACCGGTATCATACCGCGGTTTGCCGATAAATGCGTGTCCGGCTGTTCCTCCAAATCCCAAAACGACTCCGGCATGCTGTATGGTCTCATCCTCATATAACAACTTTGCGCCGACAATCCCGACATCCTCTCGCATGCAATAGCCTAACATTTCATTGACCGCGCCACCATCGATCATCTCCGTATCATTATTGAGGAGCAACAGATACGATCCCTTTGCAGCATCTGCGCCGAAATTATTGATCTTTGAATAATTAAAATCTCCCTCATAGAAAACGACATGTACATTTTCATGCATCACTTCAAGTTCTTTGTAATAATCAAAAGTTTCCTGTTCCGTACTGTTATTTTCCACAATGATAAACTCAATGTTCGGATAAGTGTTTTTTCCGAGGATAGAATTCATACATTTTTCAAGGTCTTTCTTATGATCTTTATTCGGAATAATGACCGATACCAGAGGTTTTTCCTTCCAGTCATATTTTGTCCGGTACATCCCGTAAAATGCTGCATTCTCCACAGTTACAGGAATTTCCATCCTGTCATAATGTGCCTCTATCGCGCGTCTGCCTGCCTCAAAAGCGTACAGCTTGCTCTCCGGATTTGCAGCCGTAGACTGCATATGACATCTCCAGTGATACAAAATCTTTGGAATATGTCTGATATTTTTCGCATTCTCACAACATTTTAATATAAAGTCAAGATCCTGCGCCCCGTCATATTCACTGCAAAATCCACCTGTCATATCCACAAGTTCCTTCTTTGCTGCAAACAGATGGCAGATATAATTGACACTGCACAGAAGATCCAGATCGAAATCCGGTTTAAAATGAGGTTCAAACCGCTTTTTTCCATCCATGCTGATCTTATCTTCATCCGAATATAAAACATCAATACTCTGATCCTGATTCAGGGCATCTGCCAGCTCATAAAGTGCATTTGCAGGAACAATATCATCATGATCTGCCAGAACAATATAATCACCTGCTGCCATTGCAAGTGCTGCGTTCGTATTGCCGGAAATACCGAGGTTCTTTTGAAGCGTCGTAAAAGTGATCCTTGCATCCGCCTTTGCATATTTCTCTAAAACCGGTGTCAGCTCCGTCACAAAGGAATCCTTCTGTCTGTCCTCATCATCCCCGGAGAGACTGCCGTCTGCTAAGCATAACTGCCAGTTGCCATAAGTCTGTGCCTGCACCGATTCGATCATTTCCTGTAAATATTCCGGTTTTGTCCGGTATAACGGTACAACGATGGAAAATAGCGGCTGATAAGAAAATACATGTTTTCTCTGTTCGTCAAGTTCTTCTTTACCTGCATCGTATTTTTTGCACCACGCATCATAGGATGTCTCCGATCTGCCCGCCAATTTCGTCTCGATCTTATGAATCGTTGCAGCCAGTCCGTTACGTTCTAAATAGCGGAATGCATCCTGTGATTTTTCCAGAACATACTGCAATCTGCCGCCATCATCCCACTTTCTTAACCGGGTGCGGGAATAATGTTCTGCATTTCGCATTTCAAGGAAAAAATTTTTATCATCCACCTGTCTTTTCACCGACGCCTGGATCATAAACCCTGGTTTTGCCTGCGTGTCACATTCCGGGAATACCGAAAGAAGATCTTTTCTGAAATAATGATCCGTTTTTACCTGAAGTTTCTGTCTGCGCTGATCCAGCAGATAAAGATTCACTTCCCCTGCTCCCATACACCAGCCGGTCACAGTTACAGTATCCTCATCACGGTGACAGTTTTCAATATAATATTCCAGTCTGCTCTCCCGCACGCGCAGTTTTTTTGTTGAAACGGCATACGCTCTTTTTTTCTTTTCCCCATCATCCGTAAAAATCTCAAATTTCTTTCTTTCACGCCAGTCTTTTGGCAGTGTCACGATTCCTACGACTTCCTCATTGATCTCATTGATCGTTCCAAGGTATTTCTGGCGAACCTCAGCACCTTTGTTTACTGTAAGGGTAACCGGCAGTTTTTCACCATCCAAATAAGCCATAACCTCTCTGCCGGCGGCTTTTCCGTCATAAAACCAGCCGACTAACACAAGCATATCCGGCTCATTCAGATGAAATCTGAGTTTCTCCACAAAAAATTTATGTGTATCCATATGCAGTCCTTCCAATCAGTCTCTGAAATAAATGTCTCTCGTATACACTTTTTCTTTTACATCTGATAACATTGCATCCATACGGTTTGCCACGATCACATCACTCATGCTGCAAAATTCATTAAAATCACGGATCACTTTGGAATTTTCAAACGTATCTGTTTTTAATGACGGATCAAAAATGACAATATTTACACCCTTTGCACGAATACGCTCCATTACACCTAAAATAGAGCTCTGTCTGTAATTATCCGAATTTGCTTTCATTGCAAGGCGGTAAATACCAACTGTATCCGGATTTTTCTCAAGGATCTGCTCTGCGATAAAATCTTTTCTCGTACGATTGGCATCTACGATCGCACCGACGATGTTATTCGGTACATTGTCATAGTTTGCTAAAAGCTGCTTGGTATCTTTCGGCAGACAATAACCACCATATCCAAAAGAAGGATTGTTATACTGCATTCCGATTCTTGGATCGAGTCCGATTCCCTCAATGATCTGTTTCGCATCAAGTCCTTTCATTGCCGCAAACGTATCAAGTTCATTGAAAAAAGAAACGCGGAGCGCAAGATATGTGTTTGCAAAAAGTTTTACTGCCTCTGCTTCTGTGAGATTTGTCATAAGTGTCGGGATATCCTCTTTGATCGCCCCTTCCTGCAGCAGATGTGCAAACGTCTCCGCTGCCTTTTTCATCTCGCTGCTTCCTTCTTTTGAACCGACGATAATCCTTGACGGATACAGATTATCTTTTAATGCCTGTCCTTCCCGCAGAAACTCCGGTGAAAAAAGGATACGGTCTGTGTGGTATTTCTCACATACAGACTGTGTATAGCCGACCGGGATCGTGGATTTGATAACGATCACAGCATGCGGATTCACTTTTAAAACCAGCTCTAATACTTCTTCTACGGATGATGTATCAAAATAATTTTTCTTTTCATCATAATTTGTCGGTGTTGAGATGATAACGTAATCTGCATTTTCATATGCATGTACACCGTCTGTCGTTGCGGTCAGATCAAGTTTTGCATTTGCAAGATAATCCTCAATCTCACGATCCACAAGCGGTGATCTGCGCTGATTGATCATCTCCACCTTTTCTTTTATAATATCTACTGCAGTCACCTCATGATGCTGCGCCAATAAAATCGCATTTGATAAACCAACATATCCTGTTCCCGCGATTGCAATTTTCATCGTATTTCTCCTGCCTTTCCATTTAAAAGTCAAAAATACTCCATATTGTTTTATAGTACCATTTTCTGTAATATCATGCAAGTTTGAGATTTTAACCAATCTGTACAATTTACAACAGCACATTTTTTTGCTAATGTAGAAAGAAAAAACAATCTTGGAATGGAGCATTTATGAAAAAAAGAATCTGCTTAAGTACACTGCTTTTAATCTTATTTACCCTGCTGATCGGTCTTGCAGCATGGTTTTCCTACCAGAAAGGCCGTATGGACTCCACCGGACACATACCTGATCCCGATACCGAATATCTTATCACACAATATGCAGATGCAACCGGCGTCCAGGGTACCTTTTATACGATCACAAACAATGACACCTTAATCATCATCGATGGAGGCTGGGCAGGCAATGCCGACGCTGTCCGGAAAGTGATCGCAGAACATAACAACACAGTGGACGCATGGATCATTTCCCATCCACACCAGGATCATGCCGGTGCATTTAATGTCATTTATTCCAATCCGGGAGATATTACCATAAAAGCTATTTACGACAATGGTTTTGATTATGATTTTATCGAAGCTGCCGGTGAACCCTATGATGATATCACAGTCATGGAGACGTTCCATGCCCTGACAAAAGATGCCGGCAATGTCACTCATTTAAAACGCGGCGATAATATCGCACTTGCCGGTGATCTGACTCTCTCTGTTTTTAATGCATGGGATGACTCCGTAATTTCCAATATAGGAGATGAAAAAGACTACCAGAACAATGCTTCTTTGCTTTTTAAGATCAGCGGTACGACGAACAGCATGTTATTCTGTTCTGATATCAAATACGATATAAATGATTATCTTCTAAGTACTTACCGGGATGACATTTCCTGTGATTATATCCAGACCGGTCATCATGGAAACTGGTCATTCTCGGATGAATTTTATGAGGCAGCAGGTGCATCCTTCGCTTTTATCGATGCACCGTCCTCCATCACGGACAATCCTGATTTTCCTGCCAGTTCCCTAAAGGCTTTTCTGCAGAAAAAAGGAACGGTATTTGATTTTTCTACCGCTCCTAATTCTGTTACTTTGAAATAGCCTGATAAGATCTCCCGGATTTCGTCCGATCATATTTTTTCGATGTAAATTGTTATCAAACGTCGATTTCAGTTGTAGTGATATTGTTGTAAAAGATAAGAGGTGTTTCACCTCTTTCTTTTATTGGCTAAATGAATTGCCTATTCAAAGTAATAGCTTCCACCTGCTGATACATTTTTTGTTCCACGGTTCTGCACAAAGGCACGGTATTTTCCGGTTTCAGAAACAGAAAACGTATGTGATAATGCACCTTTTCCTTCCACATAACGTACATTATTGTGCGGGTCCATAATACCAATCCAGCAGGTCTGTGTACTTGGTGTTGTTGCTGCAACAATCGTTATCTTCTGTCCGCTTGACACTTTAAATTTACCGGAGCAGTAACGTGTTCCAGGCTCTACTGTCCAGTTAAATGATACAGTTTCATTGGCATTCAGTAATGGTGCTACCGGACTGAGATCCGGTCTTGCATATTTGATACGGGAATAGTCGTTATTCTCAGATGCCGGAACAAATACCTCTTTTAATTCCGGTGTCTCAGATAACTCACCCTGTGTTCCTTCTGCCTCCTGATACAATTCGTCATGCACACCCGCTACTCCGTAACTTGCTGCATAAGTCGTAGTTATTGATGTTACCACAAACAAAAATGATAATGCAAATGCTGATATTTTTGCCCCTCTTCTGGCTTTCACATATTTTTTCATATACTCTATTCTCCTTTCCAAACTCTGTTGGCTCTCATATAGGGTAGAAAAAATATAATCCGGCTTTGAATCCTCCGGCATACGTTCCATCAGATCTACGATCACTTCAAAATAACGTTTGGGCGTTGTCACATCACGCAATGCACAGACTGCCGATGCATCACAGGCACACTCACTCCACTCATTGATCCATGACAGAATATGTTTTGCCCCGGAGGTCATATGCTGCATCGCACCGATATAAATGCTGCAAATTTTAAAGAAAGGGTCATTATGCTTACAATGTACCAATTCATGACAAAAGATCACCGTCAGTTCTTCTTTACTGTAGTGATCCTTCGGTAATAAGATATTGTATTGGAATACTCCTGTCACCATTGGACTCTGAATGGAATTACTATAGTAAAGTCCTATCTTCCGATGGATATGGAGCATATTTTTTACTTTCGAAAACTCTGCTAAAACCTGCTCATCTGCCACAGGTATCCTATATCTGCAGAGTCTTTTCCAGCGGATAAATTCAATCATGCCATCTGCGACATTTTTGATCAGGAATATCAGCCAGATGATCCCGGCTATTCCAAACACGAGATCCATGTCTCCTGCCATCTCAAAATTAGGTTTCCATATGCTATCTGCCCGCAGATATCCCCGCCATGTCAGTCTGACGATCAGATATCCAAACGGAACTATATACATCATGCATACAAACCGTAATGTCACATATATCAATCTGGGGTCCAGTTTCAGTAATAATGGCTGAAATAACTTCCAGAACCCCAGACTGACCGTACCTGTAAAACAGGCGATCAGGATAATCAAAAATATCTGACTAATTAAGTTCATCTAATTTTTTCTTGAGTACCTGAATCTCTTCCTTAGTAAGTGCATCTTCGCAAAGGTGGCATGCAAATGCAGCCATATCTCCCTTATCAAAGTATCTTGCGTTCTCCTGTACGGTTGCTTTCCAGAAATCTTCTTTGCTTACTGCAGGCTGATAGAATGAATATCTTCCCTTGCGGTAAACTGTTAAAAATGATTTCTTAACCAGTCTTGCCAGAAAAGTAGAAACCGTCTGTGGCTTCCAGCTTTTTCCGTTCTCCTGATTTACTCTGTTCATGATATCCTGTAATGCCAGATCCTCAGTGGAATCCCAGATAACTTTCATGACAAGTCTTTCGCATGCTGAAATATCGTTCGTATCCATGAACCAATCTCCTTTCTTCTCACGCAGTGATTACTACGTCCGTAAACAACATATCATCTTTTTATGCCGTTTTCAATATTTTTTTTATTTTTTTATGTTTTTCCTGATACCAGAGATTCTGTTTATAAATCCCCTGTTTTTCAAAGAAAGACGTATATACATCTTTTATTATAAAACATTTTTAGCCAAAATGCTACATTTATCTTTTTTATTCAGATAATCTTCATACTTTTAGTTACTGTTCACTCGTACCTCGTTCCAGTAACGGATTTTGCCGATGCTTCGCATTCCAAATCGGCAAAATCTGCTGCCCCCACTGTATCATACGGCATTTTCAGTTCAGAAAATGCCTGCCTGTGAACAGTAACTACTTTTAGCCTAGAACCTGCTCATCATCACAGGTAACACCGAGACTTACTTCGATCAGACGCAGATCCGAACCGAGAGCCTTGATGGAATGTTTCTTTCCGGATGCAATGCTTACCGTAGAACCTGCAAGCAGATCTACCTCTGTTCCCTCGAGAATAAGTTTTCCCATACCGGAAATAACGGTGATCGTCTCTGTATGTCTCGCATGTGTATGATATGGCATCGTCTTTCCTGCCAGGATCTTAATACGTTTTGTTACACTGTGTATTCCATCCTCGTCGTTGTTATCGATCGTCTTGATCGTACCCCAGCGGCGTTCCTCAAATCTGGATTCATCCGGGATATTTTCAAGGCAGTCTTTGATATAGGAGCTCTGATGTTTATCTGCCACTAAAATACCATCATGTGAGGCAACGATCACCATATTTTTCGCACCCATGACTACCATCGGAACACCGAGCACATTGATGGCATGGCTGTTTTCACAGGTCTTGTCCCAGGTCACATCTCCAATACTCTGCTCGTTCATCTCCTCAGTCAGGGTATTCCAGGTTCCAAGATCTTTCCAGATCCCATCGTATTGAACCGCAACAATGTTTTTCCAGTGCTCTAACACTTCATAGTCAAAACTCTGTTTCGGCAGTTTTTCGTAATCGGTAACCATCTCATCATAGTTTGTCGTAACACCGTATTTTTCCAGCCACTGTGCAGCCATATTTAATTTGAAACAGAACACACCACAATTCCAGAGTGCACCCATGTCCACAAGTTCCTGTGCAGTTGCTTCATCCGGTTTTTCGCGGAATCCTTTTACCGCAAACGGCTCAGACTCATTTTTTTCAGGAACGATATATCCATATTTGGTAGATGGATATGTCGGTACTCCGCCAAGCAGTCCGATCACACCATCCTGTTTTTCGATATACTCACCTAAAGATTTGATCTTATAAAAAAACTCTACCGTGGTGTACGGATCTACCGGAAGAAATGCGACCACATCATCCGGTTTTGCCCCCTTGTTTGATAGCAGATATGCACAGGACAACATGACAGCCGGGAATGTGTTCCGGCGCATCGGCTCAACAGCAACTTCTGCCTGTCCGTCTAACTGGCTTTCAATGAGTTCCACCTGGGAATCACTGGCACACACGATCGTATTCTCAGAAAGTGATGCCGCCTTAAGCTGCCCGAACACCCGCTGTAACATGGAACATTTTTCCGTACTAGCCGAATGTTCTGCTTCATCCGGATTCATTAACTTAATATACTGCTTGGAACACAGATCGTTTGATAACGGCCAGAGACGTTTTCCGGAACCGCCTGATAATAAAACAATATACATGTTATTCTCCATTCTTGCGCTGTCTTTCAATAAAAACAACGTTTTTATTTGCATCTCAAGTTTGTGCGTAAGCGCAAATCTTGCATGTGAAAAATCTTATTTTTCACATTGCTCTCTTAGCGTTCTGCACGCATTGGATTGTGCAGGAAATCGTCATAAGTCAGACGGATTCCTTCCTCTAACTCTGTTTTATACTTCCATCCGAGTCCTTCTAATTTGCTTACATCAAGAAGTTTTCTCGGTGTTCCGTCCGGTTTTGTAGTATCCCATTTGATCTCACCCTCAAATCCGACTACTTTTGCTACCAGTTCTGTCAGTTCTTTGATGGTCAGCTCTTTGCCGGTACCAAGGTTTACAGTCTCATTTCCACTGTAATGGTTCATCAGATATACACAGGCATCTGCAAGATCATCTACATAAAGGAACTCACGAAGCGGTGTACCGGTTCCCCAGCAGGTTACTTCTTTTAATCCTGCCTCTTTTGCCTCATGGAAACGGCGGATCAATGCCGGCAGCACATGGCTGTGCTGTGGATGATAGTTATCGTTTGGTCCGTAAAGGTTTGTCGGCATTACGGAAATATAATCGGTTCCGTACTGACGGTTTAAAAATTCACAGTATTTCAGGCCACTGATCTTAGCAAGTGCATATGCCTCATTTGTTTTCTCCAGTTCACTTGTCAGAAGGCAGCTCTCTTTCATCGGCTGTGGTGCCATACGCGGATAAATGCAGGAAGAACCTAAAAACATCAGTTTTTTGCATCCATTTTTCCATGCCTCATGGATCACATTCATCTCAAGAACCATATTGTCATACATAAAATCAGCAAGTGCTTCGCTGTTTGCCATGATACCGCCTACTTTTGCGGCTGCAAGGAATACATAATCCGGTTTTTCCTCTGCAAAGAATGCCTCAACAGCATCCTGACGGCAGAGATCTAACTCTTTATGTGTTCTTGTGATAATATTTGTATATCCTTCTTTTTCAAGCTGACGGACAATTGCGGAACCTACCATTCCTCTGTGTCCGGCAACATATATTTTTGCATCTTTTTCCATGATCTTTTCTCCATTCCTGCCTGTTTCTCAAGGCATAACAAGTTTGAGCGCAAGCACAAACTTGTGTGTGAAAAATTTTATTTTTCACACTTTTCTCCAAATATATTATTTCTCGTTTTTTACAAGCTCCATGTCATGAGCTACCATGATCTTTACAAGTTCCTCAAAAGTAGTCTTTGTCGGATTCCAGCCAAGCTCTGTTTTTGCTTTTGTCGGATCTCCCCAGAGATTTACAACATCGGTCGGACGATAGAACTCCGGTGATACTTTGATAACTGTTTTTCCGGTTGCTTTGTCGATTCCGACTTCATCCATTCCTTCACCCTTAAACTCTAATTCAATACCTGCTTCACGGAATGCATGCTCACAGAATTCACGTACAGAGTGCTGCTCGCCGGTTGCAATAACAAAATCTTCCGGTTTCTCATTCTGTAAGATCAGCCACATACACTCAACATAATCTTTTGCATAACCCCAGTCACGCAGGGATGATAAGTTTCCAAGGTAAAGAACATCCTGTTTGCCCTGAGCGATTCTTGCTGCTGCAAGGGAAATCTTTCTTGTTACGAAAGTCTCACCGCGGCGCTCTGACTCATGGTTAAATAAGATACCGTTGCAGCAGAACATATTGTATGCCTCACGGTACTCTTTTACGATCCAGAAACCGTACTGTTTTGCAACTGCATATGGGCTGTATGGGTGGAATGGTGTTGTCTCGCGCTGTGGAACCTCTTCTACTTTCCCGTATAACTCAGATGTGGAAGCCTGATAGATACGGCAGGTCTTCTCTAATCCACAGATTCGTACTGCCTCAAGTACGCGGAGTACTCCGGTTGCGACAACATCTGCTGTATATTCCGGCACATCAAAGCTGACACCAACATGGCTCTGTGCAGCAAGGTTATAAATCTCATCCGGTTTAATGCTTCCGATCAAACGTACCAGACTTAAAGAATCGGAAAGATCTCCATAATGAACGGTAAAGTTCGGATTGCCCTCTAAATGGTCAATACGCTCTCTCTTTTCTACGGAAGAACGGCGTACCATACCATGTACTTCATATCCTTTTTCCAAAAGAAGCTCTGCAAGGTAGCTTCCATCCTGTCCTGTTACACCTGTGATCAATGCTTTTTTACTCATTTCATCTCTCCTTTTATGAATTCTATAATTATTTTGCTAATATCAAATTTTTAAGCCGTTGTATAGATTAATCTAATTTTTTGCATTTTACAATTGAATATATTGGTCTAAAATAGTATTATATTGCTATGAAAAAATTATTTTTTGAAAAATACAAAACCTCCGAAGTTACAAATACGCGAAGCGTCATCAATACTCCCTCTGCATTTACCCGCCAGAACTTCTTTTATATACAGGAAGCCGGCTATTTAAAAAGTCTGAAATCACACTTAAGCCGACGCAGTGAGCTTAATTCCTACCTGTTTTTTGTCGTGCTCTCCGGCAGTGGCGAAGTCACCTATCGGGAACCATTATCCGAGGGTGGTATGATCTCTAGGACTGCCCACACAGGGGACTGTTTTTTTCTCGACTGTTCTGGAGAATACACCCACATAAGTACGGATGAAGACCCCTGGGAACTGCTCTGGATTCATTTCAACGGTCCCCAGGTCAAAGCATATTATACCTATTTCAGGGAGCACCATAACTGGCATTTCCGCTCTGCTCATTTCACAGAACTGATTACCTCGATAGAGAATATCATCCGTTACAACGAAGAACCAACCGATGACACCGATCTTTTGACTGCCCAGCAGATCATTAATATTTTAACGCTCATCTGTACCGAGTCCAACGAAAAAAATGAGCTGCTCTCAGATAAACTCAAAACAATTCTGCACTATCTGGACGATCATTATACGGAAAATATCTCCTTAGACCAGCTCGCAGAACAGTTTTTTATCAGTAAATATTATCTTTCACGGGAATTTAAAAAAGAATTTGGAACGACGATCATCCAGTATGTCCTGGCAAAAAAGATCAATAATGCCAAGGAACTGCTCCGGTACAGCAATTCTTCCATTGAAGAGATTGCGCACCTTTGCGGCATTGATGATGCGAGTTATTTTAATAAGGTGTTCCGGAAGATGGAGGGGTGTACGGCATCAGAGTACCGGAAACGCTGGTAGAAGTGGGTGGCTCGGACGCGGGGAAACGCCTGGGTAGGATTACAAAAGCCAGGTGGGCGGGAGGGTTTTATAAGAAGGCACGCTTGCGCTGCGTGTCGCTCGCAACGGTACTAAGGGAGCAAAATACGCTCCCTAAGGACCGGCGGCTCCCCAGCACCTTCTTTTAAAACTCTCCCGCCCACCTGGCTTTACGTTATGTTTTCGATAGGCGTTTCACCGCGTCCTATCTTTACTTTGGCTTTCGTCGTAGGCGTTTCATTACGACATGGCTCTACCTGGTTTTCCCCGTAGGTATTTCAACACGATCTGATTCTACCTGGTTTTTCGACGCAGGCGTTTCTTTAACCGGTTCAGTATTTCTGAAAACACAAGGCATCCCAGGACGGCGGCGGTAATGCGCAGTGCATGATACAGAACAAATGGTACAACTGCGCCGCCCGGTGCAGGGATTGTGATGAATTTTGATGCGATACGCTCGACAACTTCTAAGGCAAATATGTGGAAGGCGAGCAGGAAGATCGTATTTTTTCCGACGTAGGCGATGAATCTGCCTGGGGCGGTGTTTTCGATCAGTTTTCCAAACCAGATGCAGAGCAGTGAGCCCGTAAGTCCTACAATGATAAAGAATGGTACACTGAGCGCTCCGTAGATGCCGTATTCGCGGATGGACATGTTAATACCAGGATCAAGGCAGCTTGTCAGGATGTAGATAGCAAGCACTGCCACGATCAGTGGAATGTTCCATTTCTTTTCGAAAAACTGCGTTCTGCCAAGCAGAGTTCCTGCGATCATGAAGATGGTTCCAACACAGGCAAGATCAATGCTCCACGGAAGGAGTACCGGAATGTCAGCAAGTGCCATGGTGATCGCAGTTAAAACGATCAGCGTACCGATCAGGAACTTCTTATCCGCAAGGCAGCGGTCGATCACCAGATGATACACAAGACTTGCTGCAAAAAAAGCTGTCAGATACCACATCGCACCATTTGCCACCGTAAACAGGTAAACGTTATCTGTTACAACGGTTGTATCATATAGGCAGTATCTGGAATAAAGTATCCCAAATACAGACTCTTTTGTCTCTGCAAATGTCCTTCCCATTAACGCATAGATTGCTAAAAGTACTGCACTGTAACCAAAATATGGTATCAAAAGGCGCCTTGCCTTGTGAGAAATATTTTCTTTATAACTTCTGCCTTCTTTATAAATATATCCCGACACCACAAAAAACAGCGGAATATAATAATTGATCAGAAAGCGGCTCAGTCCGCAGCTATGTGAAATGATGACAAGTAAAAGTCCAAATCCCCTTGCCACATCCAGATATTGATATCGTTTCATTGTTTACTCCTGTATCCAATCCTGTTTGATCAGTGCACGCTCCCACAGATACGGCTGAATCCTGTTCCAGATATCTGCCGCCTGATGAAACGTGGCATTTTTACCTGCAAGAAAATCGGAAAGGTCACTGCGCACTTTTGCGGGATCATCGATCAGGCTGCAGTTTGCAAAATCTGCCGATGCCACAGTATCTTCAAAAAACTCCCGGTATGGTCCACGCATCCAGTCAAGGATCGGCGCATTAAATCCCAGCTTGGTACGGCGGTAAGCAATCTCTTTTGGCATAAAAGACGCACCTGCATCACGGACGATCGATTTTGAAAAACCGCCATGAAGTTTTGAACGCCAGCCAATGGAAAATGCAAATTCCACGATCCGGTAATCCAGAAACGGCATACGGATCTCAACTCCGGCTGCCATACTGTCCCTGTCATAGTTACGTAAAAGTGTCGGCAGGATCGTCTCATGTGTGGAAACAAATAATGTTTTATTGAGATTATCCAGTTGGTTCCAGTTGGGATGATCCGAATATGCACTCTTTACAGTCTCCCTGCCGAGCAGTTTTTTGGCATGATATTTCAGCATATACTCGCGATAGAGTTTATTTCTCTGCTTTTTAAATGCAGCAGACTGCTGACTCACTCCATCTTCCGCATCCTGATTTAGATATGCAGTCGTGATCATGTCGATCTCTTCTTTTGTCTTTGCATCCGGGTACGCTTTTAATACGTCAAACCCATATCCCGCAAACAGTTCGTCCGCTGCATGCCCATCAAGGGAAACTGTGGTTCCAAGTTCTCTCTCTTTCTTGTAAAGTTCCATCATCGGCACCTGCGGATTGCCCCAGAGTTCCTCGAAACAGTATAGCTGTCGCAAAAACTCACGCTCAGACACTGCGGAATCGATATTCATAAAGGTGTGGCTGATTCCAAGAAAATCCGTAACCTGTTTTGCATATTTTGTCTCATCCTGTGCTGTTCCCGGAAAACATGCCACATAGGCGTGCTGCCAGTCATTGTTGGTGCGCTCATCTGTCATATTCTTTGAAATATAAGACATCGCACAGATGACAGCAGAGGAATCAAGACCACCGGAAAGTCCGGTACCAAGTGTCACGTCACTTCTCATACGGATCTTGCAGGCATCTAAAAACAGCTCACGAAACTGCTCTACCTGCTCCTCATAGGAATCCGGTACACAGATCAGATGGTCTAAGGTATTCCAGTAACGCTTCAGGATGATTTTCCCATCTTTTACCCATGCATTGTGCCCCGCCGGGAAACGTTTGATTCCACGGATCAGACACTCCGGCTGTGATTCATAATGGTTGTCCGCAAAATAACGGTCAAACATCGGCTTATTTGCCTCCACTTTCGGAAGTAACGGCAGAATAACTTTCATCTCCGATGCAAATGCAAAACCGCCATCCGGCAGTTCAGCATAAAATAACGGTTTTACCCCGAAACGGTCTCTGGAAATAAAAAGCTGTTTTGTCTGTTTATCCCAGATAGCAAATGTCCACATGCCATTGAAACGGTCTACGCATGCTTCACCCCACTCGCAGAATGAAGCCATGATCACCTCGGAATCACTGGCACTGCGGAATGTATATCCTTTTTTCTGCAATTCGTCCCTGATCTCGATAAAGTTATAGATCTCACCGTTAAATGTCATCCAGTAACGTTCATTGGCATAGGACATCGGCTGACTCCCGGCATTTGAAAGATCTAGGATCGACAGTCTGCGGTGTCCTAATGTCACACCGTCCTCCTGCCACAATCCATAGCCATCTGGTCCACGATGGATCATCGTATTTAAACATTTCATTGCCAGTTCCCGGTCTATCTTTTTATTGACTACACCGTAAATTCCACACATACTACTCTCCATTCCCGTGTGCGAAAAATTCCATTTTTCACACTGATCTCCATTCTTGTATAGTTACAAAAATTGTAACAATTCCATACTTTTATATCTCAAATTTATATTTCACAATTATTTCCGATGAATCAGCCACAGATAACGTGTATTGGTTACCAGATAGCGTTTAAACAGTCTCTTCGGATCCTGCATGAGACGATACAGCCATTCTAAACTTAATTTCTGCATCCAGCCCGGTGCACGCTTAATATTTCCTGCATGATAATCAAATCCGGCTCCAACACCGATCATCACGCCATTGACACGGTCTTTGTGTGCATACATCCACTTTTCCTGTTTCGGAGCACCTAATCCCACCCAGATAATATCTGCTCCGGACGCATTGATCTTATCCACCATTTCTTTATCCTCCTCTTCGGATAATTCACGAAATGGCGGCGATACCATTCCCGCAATCTGCAGATGCGGATATTTTTCCGTCAGTTTTTCTTTTAACAGTGAAAGCGTCTCTTCACTGCTTCCGTAAAAATAATGTTTCAGTCCGTTATCGCGTGCAAATAATGCAAGCATCAGATCCGGTCCTGTTACACGCTCTGCATCCGGGAATCCGTGTTTCCTGCTGTAACCGGAAAGTGGTCCGCCATCCGGCAGGACAAATGCCGCACCTGCCTGTACAGTATGATACTGCGGATCATCGTGCGCCATCACTGTCGTATGCACGTTTCCCACACAGATATACTGCCCTCTCAACTGCTCTATATTCTGCTCGATCAGATTTATGGTCTTTTTCATATCCGTCACAAGGATATCAAGACCTAAAATATTGCATGTCGTAAGTTCCATATTTTCTCCGTCCCTGCACTGTCTTTTCTAAATGACAGCATCTTTGTCAAAAACATTCCCGCATTTACTTGTGCACCGTCTCAAGCGGTATATTACCAATATACGATGGCAGTAAACTGAATGTACTATTATAACTTCCTAAAATCTTTCTGCACTTTGACAACGCAAGCATTTCAATAAATGCCTCCTCAATTCCCTCTTTCGAATCACGGTCGATCACATCCGACTGTGGGAAAATCAGTTTTGCGTCCGGCAGTAATTCTTTTAACTCCCTGCGCACTTCTTTATCATCGGTTGCTACAAAAAAGCTGATGTCTGCTGCTGTTTCCAGTTCTTTTTTCATTCGTTCGGCAAAGAGTGCCAGCGGACTGTTTGCGATCGCCTCCGTATGATCGGTTCTTCTGACATGTACCCCCACACATTGCCCGGTCAGTTCCTGGAACAGATATGCACCCTTTTCTTCAATATTTTTACTTGGTTTTACAAAGGAATAACTCTCTGCTGTAACTTCGCAGATCGGTCCAAATGCCTTTAAATAAATAACCGGAGTCTGTTCGATCAGGTGGAATAATCCCTCATATCCTTCCCGCTCTTTGATTTTTTCCACCTCATCACACTCCAGAAAACGGTCTGCCGAATTTCTCCATTTCTTTTTGGCACGGTCTCCAAGTATCTGTGCTACCGGCTCTTTTTTGAGACCATTCTCACTGATCTCAACGACTTCAAACGGCAGATCAAATAATTCCTGAAAACGGATATTGCATCCGACTTCACGTTTCCACATCACGACCAGTTTACGGTCTAATTTCTTTGCCACTGCATAGGCAGATCCTAAACCAAGCAGCCTGTTTCCAAGCCCTGCACACGGTTCTATAATTATCATCGGTTCACTACTCATACGCTTTCCTTTTCTTTCCTTGTCACACTTCCGCCCTCTACCTGATATACCATATCACAGTTTTTAATGGTAGACAGACGGTGTGCAATGATAAGCATTGTCATTTTTCCCTGCAGGCTGTCGATTGCTTCCATGACAGCAGCCTCTGTTTCCGTATCCAGTGCGGAAGTTGCCTCGTCAAGAACAAGCACTTCCGGTCTGCGGTAAAGTGCCCGCGCAATACCGATACGCTGACGCTGTCCACCGGATAAGCGGACACCTGCTTCTCCGATCATTGTATCAAGCCCTTCATCCAGTGACTTCACAAATTCATCCAGCTGCGCCTGTTTTAAGGCTTCCCAGATATCTGCATCATCAATGCCTTCTGTCCTTCCAAATGCAATATTGTTGCGGATCGTATCGTCTAACATATAGATTGTCTGCGGAATATAACCGATTTTGTCATGCCATCCACGATAAGATTCTTTGATATCCATTCCATCTACCGTGATTTTTCCTGCCTGTGGTTTTAAAACTCCAAGGATCAGATCGACCATCGTGGTCTTTCCTGCACCGGATGGTCCAATAAATGCAACGGACTTGTTCTTTGGAATTGTCACATTTACATGGGATAATACAGCATCCTCTGTGTCCGGGTAATGGAAGGTCATGTCTTCGACTTTGATTTCTTTGTCCAAGGTTACTTTTTTGTAGTTTTCTTCTTTTTCTGTCTGGATCTCCATGTCACGGATCGCTGCGTACTCCTCGCCGATCTTGTGGATCACGACACCGTTATGGATGATCGATCCTAAATATTCAGACATCTTATTTGCAGAAGGAAGCAGGGCAAATGCTGCTGCCGCAAATACTGCAAGTGTTCCGACAAACTGCTCCGGGCTTGTGGAAGTTGCATTGATACGGACAACGATCGCTGCCATCAGTCCTGTGATGCAGAGTGCTTCCATGATCGGCTTTGGAATGGAACTTAAGAAAGAGTTCTGTTTGATCACATACGTATAAAGACCGTTCTGCTTTACAAATTCCCCTTCAAAATATGCCTCACGGTTTGCAATCTTGATCTCTTTGATGCCACCAAACGCCTGCTGCATGCACTGTAAGATATTGGCATTGTATTTTCTTCTGTCATCACCGAAACGCGCTAAGGTACGGCGCAGTTTTTTCATAAAGATAAACACCATAATAACCATTGCAAATGCAACACCTAAAGTAAGCAGGGCATCTTTTACCAGTAGATATCCGACTAAGATCAGGCTGACACAGAGCTCTGACATAAGCTGAAGCATATTTAATACCGCCGCATAAAACATTTCCGGATCTGTATTGATATCACGCATCAGCTCTGCACTGTTATGATTCAGAAAAAATGTATAATCCCTGCTGATATAATATTTCATCATACGATCCTGCATCTCGCGCTTTCCATAATAGGAAAAACAATACAGCATATTATTGATGAAAATAATAAATGCATTTTTGGCAATATACACAATAATGATCAGCACACATAAAAATGTGATCAGCTGATTTGTATTCTGCATATGAAATCCATCATAAACAGAACGTATGATATCATTTTTTAATAACTGTTCCGGATTCATTACCGCTGTGATAAACGGGGATAACACAGAAACACCAAGCAGGCTGACGCCGGAATTGATCAGTATCAGAAACATCATTCCGACAAGTTTCCGCTTCTGTTTTCCGTCAAAAACTTTTAATACACTTTTTACCAAATCTTTCATTCTTTTGCCTTTCTTATTTTAAAATTATCCAGTTTTTCTGACACATCCGCTCACTTAAAAGATCATCCGGCATAACGACCGTCTTATCCGGATTCTGATTCAGATAAGCTGCCCATGTCGAAAATGTACTGTTTGACAATATCTGGTTCTGGCATGCTGCCATCAGGAAAAATTCGTCCACGTCAGAAAATTTTCCAAGCTGCGTGACAAACTCCAGCCTGTTTTCCATCTGACACACTTCATTTTTCAGCTGATCCCCGCCTGCTTCCTGTTTCTGACTTTCTAATATGGAGGCAAGTGCTTCCCTTGCACGCTCCATATCATTGGTAAACACGATATACCGCACACCCGGTTTTTCCTGTTCCATCCGCTCTATGGCATGTTTAAAATAAATACCGGCAGGTCCCATGATATCCCCGCCTCTGACGTGCACGGCGCAGGTTGGCATCTTTTTGAACTCTTCCTGTAACTTTTTCACTGTCTCACTCTGCTCATAAGCCGGCGTCATCATCGCAGTGATCTCGTCTAAATATTCTTCAAAATAAGCAAGATGCTGCCAATAACCATACAGATATTTATCACGTATAAATTTTTTCTTATATACTCCCGGATCAATATCATTCACATCATAACGGTGGCCACGGTTATGATACACCTCGCGTTCTTTGATCACATGATATTTTAACGCACGTCTTATGTTCTTGTAAATCTTCTGACCTAAATTATGATTTGGAAATGATTCCTTTTTATCATATTTCAGATGAAACTTGTCAAGCTCAAAATCCCGCAGAGTGGAATTATCACATTCCGAAATATCAAGAAGCAGTGAATCGTTCTCCCGCCTTGCCTGGGCATAGCCGCAGGCATAATTAAACAGCTGGTTACCCATGCCGTCTCCAATTTTTACTGCTATCATTTCTCTGTTACCTCATACTTTTCTGTAATATCCGGTGGTTCAACTGCCCATATACTTCAATTTTTCTTTGCATACACTTTATATTCTTCATTTTCAAATACCTGCTGGTAAGAATATTTCTTTACAAATGACAAAACCACGTCCGTCTTTTCCGACGGTTTGTCAAGCGCTGTTTTATTAAAAACCACAAGCGGCATTGTTTTTCCGCCGCTGTCTGACTCTGCCGATGCATCAAGCTGCTGTTTTATCTCTTCTGCCGTGACATAATCTGTCTCGATCCAGCCGCCGCAGCCTGTAATATATGGTGCCCTTCCTGTCAGATAATGTAATATCGGAATTGCACCACAGGCAACCATTTTATCGCTTTCCCCGCCATATGATTTTATAAAGTTTACCACTTCTTCCATTGGCAGGACAATAGCTGTATCATACCTGATGCCACGCAGTTCATCAAGTGTAAACTGCTGCTTTTGTTCTTTATCTCTTACGTATGCCTTTGTCATATATAGACTCTGTGACGCAGTTAATATCACGCACCATATTGTGAATATAATCACAACAATTTTTCTATTGTTCTCTGACTTTCTGATTTTCTCTCCAGCACAGATCAAAATATATGGCAGAATATAAAACGCTTCATTACACAGATGTGTGATTCCCACATTTGAACCGATCGGCATCAGGATTGCAAGCGCACAGGATGCTAATGTAAGTATTTTAAATTCTTCCGAAGTTTCTTTGTCTCTTAAGATCAGAACTGCACATACATACATCATGGCTTTTATCACTGCAACTACATTCAGATAATCTCCAAGCACACGGTACAGGATCGATAATCCTGCAATCTGATCTGCGCCTAAAACTGCTCCTGCCAGCAAAAGCACTGCCACAGCGATCATACCATATCCAATAACCGGCGCAAGCCTTTTTATTTTTGCTGCTGCCAGATAAATAACATAGATCACGGCAAGTAACAACATTCCACGCACAGTTCCCTTGAAATTGATCACCACCATGTTGCCGATCGTATGTCCGTCATTTGAGTTTCCCGCATAGAGAAACATGTCTGCAACCATCTGAAAATAAGTGCTGATCCCACATGTTTTGTACATGAGCACAAGTCCTGCTGCAAGACTGCACAAAACACCTGCCACGCACCATAACACCTGACGTACAAAATATGCCACATCCTTTTTCCGGTAAAGATCATAAAAAAGAACTGCAAATACAGCAAATTGCAATAGGGAAGATATCTTGCAGAAAGAAGCCAGCATAAAAAATGCTGCTGCAAAAAAAAGCATCCATGACTTTTTATCATTGACCGCCCGGATGAGAAAATACAATCCCGTCAGTGCCATAAATGCAACTGCCGTATTATAAATAAAGAAATGAAAATTACATTTTGCAAACACCATAGCAAACGCAAGTGCCGGAAGTATCAATGTATCCTTGCGATATCTTACATAGAGCCGGTAAGACAAGAAGCAAAGATAAAAACAGACTGCTGCCCACGCAGCCTCCATACCGATATATGCCGGTATATGCAGCACTTCAAATAATCTTAACAGACAGCCGCCTAAAATATTCGTCAGAAACAAAGGAAGATAAGTACTGTCCATATCTGTAAAACAAAAACGATACTGATTCAGATTAAAACCGACATCGCTGACATCAATGCTGTAATTCCAGCCCGATAATGGCAACAGCGGAATCAGTGCGATCAAAATGATCCAGCCAAATTTATATGTTCGTTTCATAAAAACCTCATTTCCAAGCTCTTTTCTACTAACTAACCATACTTTTTCAACAGCCTGCAGACTATACTCCGGAATAAAGCATAGCTACCATTACAATACCGTAAACAACACAGAGCGCCATCAGCACCTTATCATGTAAAAGCACCTCAACCGGATCTCCCTCAGAATTGCCCTCAACCGTCAGACTATATTTCATGCAGATTAAGATCACGATCGGTACAGTCCACATTGCATATTTCATTCCTGCATTGGTAATATCCTTACACCATAGAGCATAAAATGTATTGAGCAGGGCAAGACACATATACATGTTCTTGTCGAGAAAATCTCTCGTATAATATTTAAGTACCTTCCTCGTATCCCCGTCTTTTTTCTTCTGCAGTTCGTTTCGTCTCTTTCCAAGGCTGAAATAAAATGCGCCGGAAAGTACAGTCAGATACTGCCATTCAGATACTTCCGTTCCAGTCAGCACTGCACCAAAGAGTACACGGAGCAAAAATCCGGAAGCAAGGATGGTCACATCCAAAAGCGGTACATCCTTAAGTCCCATACTGTATGCCACATTAATAAACAGATATAACAGCACAAGTGTATAACTGCCTGCTGTTGCATCTGATACTGCCAGTAAAACCATTGCCACGATCAGAATGACTGCCATCAGTATCACAGCATGCACCGGTGTGACTGCGCCGGAAGCGATCGGACGTTTTTTCTTCGTCGGATGCATCCGGTCTTTTTCCGCATCCCTGATATCATTAATAATATAGACAGCGGATGTGACCAGCGAAAATGCGATCATTCCAAGTAATGTTGCCATAAATTTCCGGCGGTCTGTGAGATTGCCGCTGAAGATCAGCGGCATAAAAATCAGTATGTTTTTGATATAATGATGTACTCTCATAAGATATAAATATTTTTTCATCCAATCGTTCCTTAATTCATTTCATAATCAGACAATTTTACAATGATCGTATCGTCGATAACCTGAATGGAGCCATCTGCAGGATAAGCCGGCATTTCTTTCACCGCTTCTCTCTGCATCCAGCTCTGAATCTCCTCATAAGTGCCATAATATGGTGAAAATCCAAGGTAGTCAGACATCAGATACAGCAGTGAATTATACCCTAAATTGGTATCTGCTTTTCCACCAACGATAAACGTATCACCGATCAGGCTTCCCATACTGCCTGTGCTGTCTGAGATCTGTGTTCCAACCACGATCACAGCTTTATCCTGGGAATAATCCTCCACACTGCGTATTTTTGTGATCAATGTCTGTACATAGGAAAAATCATGATATTTCGTATATTCAAGTGCCATATAATTTCCATTTGCATACCAGACAAACACGATTACCAATGCTGCTGTAAGCAGTGCCGATACCCAGCCTGCTATACTCTTAACCGGTGCCTGCAGTTTCAGGTTCCACAAACATGCATCCATCCAGAGCAGGAAAAATATAAAGAAAAATACAACCGGATATGCCATCAGTGTATAACAATAAGAATTCGGTGCCATCACATAGATCAAAAACATTGCTGCCGGAAATACCAATATGCCGCACAGAGCAATTACCTTATTTAAATATTCCTTTTTCTTTAAAACCAGATATGCTCCGATACCAGCTGCAAATAACAGCCACATCACTTTGATCAGACGTTTTATGGTCCGGTTATAGTTAATCCCCATAACATCCGAATATCCCAGATCAAAAAACGAAGTATAACACTGCTTCACTGCATCAATGAGCTGCGTAAACGTGATCTTTCCCATCGTATCGCCACCCTGATAACTCGTAAGCTGTATATGCGTTACTGCAAGTACTGCCTTATTAATAAGAAAATAAACTACAATACCTGCTGCCATCACAACTAAAAATCGGACGACCATAAGAAAAAATTCTTTCCATTGTGTTTTCTCTTTTACGCCGCCAAATCCTGCCTTTAAGACCACTACCATAAGCAGGATACATACAGTATCCGGAAAATATGCCTGATATACACCCAGTGAACAGGCAGCCATTAAAACTGCTGCTATGTCTGCAATGATATTTTTCGGATATTTCACAGTCAGCCACGCAGCAAGCACGCTGAAAAATATACCGATCGCATAATAAAGTGACAGAAACATAAAAAAATACATGGACACAACTGCCGGAAATACCGTCATAAGTCCTCCGATAAGTCCTGCGGTCAGCCTGTTTTTCACCTGAAAGATGGAAACGATCATTCCTGCTGATAATGCAAGGAACAAAAGTGCAAAGATCCCGTTAAAAAGAGGCAGTGAATAAGAACCTCCAAATACCGAATGCATAAACCGTCCCATCCAGTTTAACAGCCATCTTCCCTGTTCTGTGCTAAGTCCGATACCTCCGGGTGTATTTGCAAGTTCATCATAGTTATATAATTTATTGGTGAACTGATACAAATGTGCTGCAAGCCCCGCCACAAACGCAGCATAAAAAGCTGTCTTTACCGCTCCCGAAAGATTCCGGTACCACTCGGTCAGATACTGATCCGGCATTTTCCATTTAATCGTATTCATAACGTTTTCCTCTATCTGTTACTTTCTCAACTTCATTTACTCTTTATTGTATCAAATATATATAGTGAGTGTCAAACAGTAGATTCCTCTGCCTGTTCCATTTTTCTTGACACCGCAGGAAGCATTGTTTATGATGTTTATATCTATGTACTGCAATCAGAAAGGAGTGTTCTTAAGATGGGTACGATCCTCGGAGCCTCTTATTATCAGTTAAAATACTGTCTGCGCAACAAACTGCGGCAGGCAACAGATGACTCAGATTTTCTTTACCGGCATTATGTCGGCAAACCGTTCTATGATACGGATACATTAAATAAATATACGGCAGACCTGATTGGTTCCGGCAAGCCATTTATGATGGGACGTTTTGGTGCTGTCGAGCTTTTTAACATGCGCGTGGATGAATTTCACATGGAATCCAAAAAAGAAAAAGCCTGCGAACAGCTTTTTACCTGCGCCGGCTTTTTCCCAAATGATCCTGCACTTCTTCCCCGTTTTAACGATATCATGAAAGATGCATGCAGACAGACCGATATTTTAGGATTATGGCAGAATGCATGCGAGGACTATTATATCCGCAAATACTGTAAACATTTAAGCGCAACATGCCGCCTGATCTCTTTAGAGCCATGGCGCAGCCTAAATCCGTGGTCTGCCGCTCTTGCCGGGAAAAAAGTACTTGTCATTCATCCATTTGAAGAGTCGATTCAAAGTCAGTACAGACACTTTGATAAAATTTTTCCGGCTACGGACATTCTGCCTGAATTTGAATTAAAAACTTTAAAAGCAGTGCAGACCGCAGGCAGTGCTACAGATGCGCGTTTTGCCACATGGTTTGACGCGCTCGATTATATGTGCAGGGAATGCGAAAAAATCGATTTTGACATCGCCCTGCTCGGCTGTGGAGCTTACGGTTATCCATTAGCTGCCCATATCAAAAAAATGGGAAAACAGGCAATTCATCTCGGTGGATGCCTGCAGATATTGTTTGGTTTAAAAGGAAGACGCTGGGACGAGGAAGAACCGGATATCGTTGCCATGTATAACGATTACTGGCATTATCCGATGGCAAGCGAAGTACCGACCGGAAGCAGCGACGTAGAAGGCGGCACTTACTGGAAAAAAGAATAATAAGGGGGACAATTATTATGAGTAAGATTATTCCTGTTATGGTTCACCATGAAACCGGAGAAAAGGCACAGGCTGCCGGAAAAAAGAACCAGGAATATTTAAAATACTGTATTGCACAGGCAAAAAAATATAATGAAAAAGTTGTTTTGTTAGGCGATGAATACAACAAAGCCTGGTGTGACGACTGGCATAATGCGAATGATTTCATCACTGAAAAATGGACAAAGTTCCACTCTGTTTTTGAAAATCTTTCTACCTATCCGACTGCGTGGGCAGAAGGAATCTTCAAACGTTTCTTCCTTATATTAGAGTATTTAGAGCGCAACTCCTTTGAAGAATGTGTCATCATCGACAGTGATGTTCTGCTTTATTTAAATGTCAGTGAATATGAACCGTTCCGTCACTGCAAGGTAGCTGCCGAGACTCCGCTTTTACAGGATTTTGCAATGCTTGAAGAAGGTAACGGTCTAAAATGGAAAACCTGCGCAGGATTTTCCTATTTTACCACGGAAGGTCTTCGTGAATTTACGGATTTCTGTATCGATATGTATGCAAATCATAAAGATATCCTGATGAAAAAATGGGATGTCCACCGCAAATTCGGCATGTACGGTGGTGTCGGCGAGATGGCATTGCTGCACCTTTGGGTTTCATCTCTTCCGGAAGGCGAATATTTAAACCTGTTACAAGACGATGCGAACCACAGCGTATTTGATAATTCTGTCGGCGAATCTTCCGGCTACTTAGAACACCAGTATGAATATATCAAACGCTTAAGTGTGAAAAATCTTCACTGGGAAAACGGCAGACCTTATTGTTATACGATCGACGGACACGAAAAAACCTGGTTTTTGAATCTTCACTTTGTTGATATCACAAAAATCTTCATGGAAGGAATCTATGAAAACCAGTCTTATTCCGCACATGCCAAGTTTGTGACCTATATGTTAAAATGCCGCGGCAGACTTGCGGATATCAAACACGGCAATACAAAGTGGCAGCAGAAACTAAAGATCAGACGCAGCCAGAAAGCATGATCTTTGTATAGATCTGTAATACTCTGCTGCAAAAAATGCACAGAACACCATACAAAACATAATCTGTGCAAAAATTTCTAATGCCCCGCAGCACGGGCAGAAATGGAGACATCATGTCCAAAGAACGTTCTTCGAATTTTGAATTATTACGTTTATTATGCATCTTTGGTATCCTGATGATGCACACTTTCGGAGGTATTGATACATCTGTATCACTGCTTAACACAGAGATCCATGTACTGGTCAATTCCATTTTTAACATGGGAGTTACCTGTTTTATATTAATTTCCGGTTATTTTGGTATCCGTTTTGATTTCAAAAAACTGATCCGGCTTGATCTCATGATCATCTTTTTTACGGTATTTGGTACGATCGCCGTCGGCAATTTTGGCATAAAATCACTGATTAAATCCTGTATTCCTGTAATTTCAAGATATTACTGGTTTATCAGCTGCTACTTTTTCCTCTGCTTTTTAACACCGTTTTTAAACCAGATCCCGGAAAAACTATCAAAGGAAAACTTTAGGAAGCTGCTTGCCATATTGCTGCTTCTTTTCTCTGTGATCCCTACTTTCGGATTTTTTGAGATCATGCAGGACGGTGGAAAAGGGTTAGTTCACATGGTTATGATCTATCTGCTCGGACGTTACCTTTCACTCTATCATAACCGCAGCCACAATGTTCATCGCCTTCTTTCAGGGCTGCTTCTTAGCATTGGCTTTATTTTCCTTGCGGACAGTTCGCTGACGTTTCTTCGTGGAAAACTCTATACGACCTTCTGCCGTGACTGCTCGATCTTCATTATATTCGGTTCTGTCATGGTATTGCTGCTGTTTCGGGAGATTCATTTTCACAGCCGTTTTATCAACCGTGCTGCAGGAAATGTACTTGCCATTTATGTGTTAGACGGAACGGTACAGACATTTCTGCTGAAATGGATCGATCTTAAACCTTATGCAGGATCATGGTTTTTAGTATTCCCTGCGATCGGTTATGTGCTTGCGATCATGGTAATTGCATGTCTGCTCAATGAAGTACGTAAAGCGACGATCGGACGTTTAGAGCCATGGATCGTGGATGTGGTCAACCGCGTGGTAATGTGGGGTGCAAATGTGGTAAGAACTGTAGCAGAAAAGTTAATGGCGTATTTTCTTGCCTGATGATGTTCACTTAAAAGACAAAAAGAGGTGTTCCGGAATTTCCCGGCACACCTCTTTTTTCCAAAATCCTGCTAATTACATTTCCTACAATAATTTCCGGAATACCGGCAATTTCTTCAAAACCAGCGTAACTGCCACTTCGATCAGAAAAGCAATCAGGATCTCAATGATGTACGCCGGCAGCATTCCGATCACAGGGGTTAATGTATTTGCAATGATATCCAGTCTTCCCCCTGTTCCGATAAATCCACCTAAAAGATAACATCCGAATACACAGCTTCCGACACATCCCAGAACTTTTTTCGTGTGCTCAGACAGACGTTCTTCCTGAAAGAGAAGTTTTGCATTTAAGAAGATCACAATGACCGGGACAGACAGCCATGTGCCAAGATATACTTCCTGGTAATTTCCAACGGAAAGGTAATCTTTATATACCATCATCTGCGTGAGAACTGCCGCAGCGATCACAGTCAGGTTTCTTCCTATATTCTGCGGCGTCACAAATTTTTTCTCACTGAAATATTGATCTAACCCATATCCGATCAGCGGATAAAAAATAACATACTGGAACAGTCCGCCGAAATTATAGTATCCGCAGAGTCCATATCCCCACAATACCCACGCTGTAGGTTTCAGGCAATCAAGCAATAACTGCAGAATGATCAGATACCAGAAGGTATTTTTTGTCATATTCTGTGCCAGCGGACGTAATATCGGTAAAATAGTGAGCACGCCAAGATAACTGTATAAAAACCAGTATGGCAGATAAACAAGATCTGATGGCAGGGATAAAAGGAAAGAAAACGGTGTAAACGGACGCTCTCCTTTTAATACCAGTTTCAGATAATATAAAAATGAAAACAGCACGATTACGAAAATCATGCGAAGAATCCTTTTTTGGAATAAGTCTTTTCCACTCTCATTTTTTCCGAGCAGAAGTGCACCGGATACCATGAAAAACAGTGGTACCGCACCTTTGCATATCATGGAAAGGAAAAACGATATTGCATATTCGACGCCACTTTGAACAGAAAATGACATAAATGCTGCAGAATGATTGTACATGACCATCAGGATCGCAGCAATGCGGATGGCTTCAAGGTAATATTTCTTTTTCATAACTAACTTTTCTCCTTTGTGTATAATGGAATAAACAAAACACTTACATATCCTTATCCGCCTTCCCGGTTGCTTCAATCCTGTGCTTTGATGAAGCTGTATCTATCGCTTTGCTTAAGTAATAGCCCTCCCACAGTTTCGGGGCAACGGTAAGTGCTGCCTCTTTCACTTTTTCATAATCTGCTTCACGGAGTACCTGATCCAGATCGCTGAGACGGTCAATAACGATACCGCAGGCATGCTCTTTTACAAAATATGCCATTCCTGACTGACTCCATACGATAACAGGAAGACCTGACGCAAGGTAAAGTGCACATTTGTGTGAATTGTTGTATCGAAGGTATTCACCCAGGCCGCCTTCGATCTCATCTTTTCCGCTGCCATCCCAGACTAATCCATAATCCATCTCTGCAACTGCGAACGGTATCTCATCGGAAGACAATATTCCGTGATAATAACACCCATCTGCCAGCGTTTTTTCACGCTCCGGATCAAGTTTTCCCCATAATTCCATTCTGACATCAGAAGGTATCTCCATGACAGATAAAAATTCTGATTTGTTTAAATTGCCGGCAAATGCAATTTTTACTTCATTTTCTTTTTTGTGTGCATGCGATATTTCACGGATTTTAGCGATCTGTGTCTCATTCATCCGGTAATCCCAGATTCCGACCGGTATCATGTCCGAAGAAATACCGTTTTTCTTTAACATGGAAACAGTATTGACATTCGGTGCAAGAATTTTATCCGCTGCTGCAAGCGCCCTTACCTCACCGGGATCTCCATCGGTCTGTCCGTCATAGCGGAATGCATTCAGATCGTTGACAAAACAGATGATCCGGTATTTTTTTACACGCTGCAGGCTTTTTAACAGACGGATTTTTAAATGATTCTCCGGAATCGAATAAAATACATTGTCGTTTTTGTTCACGTGAAACAGTAAAAACAAAACCAGATATGGCAGATCTAACAGCTTTAAATATTTACTGCAGTGTTTTGGTACGCTCCAGATAATCTTTGCATTTTTATCTGCAAGCACAGAAAACACATCCCGCATTGCTTTGCCTGCTGCATCAAATGTCTCATCCTGTCTTTGATTTAACACATAAATATTATTTTTCATGTTTTTCCTCCACTATGCCCGGATATAATAACATTCCGCACAAAAGTAAAAATATATTCATAAATCCATTTAACACAAACTGCTCTAACACGCCATACAATGCTAAAGTTCCTATCATTACAAGTTCTTTATAACACTCCATCCGGTACAGTCTTATCATAGTTTTAAAGATGATCACAAAGAACAGTACCGCCACAAGAATACCTGCGTAAAATGTCACATTCATATAGCTGTTGTCGATCAGTCCATGATAACTCGTATAAAAAACTGCCTGCGTACGTGGAAACAGAGACAATCCCTGATCTTTATAATAAGTATTCATGATATAAACTCTTCCCGAAACGAGATGATTGATCTTATAAAGCAATGCATTATTTCCATCATAAAAAAGTGTTGTAAGCAGGGAAAATGCTGCACCGACCGGCACCGAGCACACCAGTACAGACTTTATTTTTTTATTTTTTACAATCTTTTCAAATAAGATCAGCCCCCAGCAGAAAAAGAATACAAGCACACCCGTCCTGCAAAATGTCATCTTGTAAAAAACAAGTGCGATCAGCGAAGTCACAGCAAACCACAGTATATTTAATCTTTCATAATTATAATACAATACCAGAAGTAACGCCAAAAATATCGTCAGAAACGCTGTATTCGGTTCCCCCATTGCAAATCCGTAAACATGCTGTTCCACATAGCCCGAATCAAGTTTAGTCTGTTCTCCGATATTAAAAATTCCAATCAAAGAACCTCCCACCAGTATCACTGCTGCCACACAACGGATCCACACTGCGATCTGTGCAATCACAGAAAAACGACAGTTCTTCATCGCTGCCACCGTCATGATCGACAGCAGCCACATGTTCTGTCTTGTGATCACGGAAAGCATCACTCCGATTCCCATCATACCTGCGATCCAGAATACTTCCCGCATGGTATATGTCGTAAATATCATTTTGATGCTCCAGAACAAGATCGCTGTATAAAAAAAATATTTATAGATATTGTCACCATGATCGTAGGAAAATGCTTTCATCAGTACGTTGATTGCAAAATAGGCATAAAAAGAGACAACTCCGATTTTTTTTACGTCAGCATTTTTTAAAAATGTTCTTACCGTATTCATTTGCTATCCCTCTATATTCCTCTCTTTTTGCCAGACACACATATTCCTGCATAAATTGCCACCTCTATTAGGATTCCGAAAAATATCCCCGCCACTGCTGCTTTTGCAATTTCCTGTTTAAATTCCTGTATAGTAGGCGCATAAGCAAGATATCTCTGCTGAACATCTGCCACATATGGCGCATCTAATACATGTACTCCGTTTTTACCAATACTCTCCTGTACCGTATCTTCTATTGCCTCTAACAGATATCCGGCAAATTCCAGGGCATCACTTTCATTTTCCAATGAAAATGTTCCATAGGTTCTTGGGTATTTCACATGCACTGTGATCACAGCCGAAGAAGTATTCTGCTCTAAATCAAACATATCCTGATATGCCAGATATTCCATATCATATCCGCTTAACTGTTTCATCTTCTCATAGGTACTGCGGCTGCCTGCCACTGTGATCACGGTTCCAACACGCTCTGCAGCACTCTCTGTACTGTATTCCTCCACAAATAAAGATGCCATAACACGGTAATCATCCTCATAATTTTTTTCAGAAATATAAGAACGGTTTGAATAATATTTATACCCACCCAAAAGCATTGCTCCTGCCAGTGCTCCAACAAGCATCAGCCACCATACTTTAAGGTTTCCCTTCAGTATCTCCCATACCGTATATTCTCTGTCCGTCTCAAATGTACTTTTATCCACTACAGCTTCTCCGTTTTCTTTCCATTCATTTGCTTCTGCCAAAATTCTGCTTTCTGACTACATATATTTTTCATTTTACCGCAAAACACATGATTTTAAAAGCCTAAAAACAATATAAAAAAATCCGTACTTCATTTCTGAAATACGGATTTTTTCAATCTGCTTATTCAATTACAAGATCAAGCCAGTCATCTACCGGAACAAATCCGACATAAGTCTTACCTGTATTGATCTTAATCTCATTACCTGCCGCATCATAATAACGTGTCGGGGAAGTCATTTTCTCTTTTTTCCATGTAACCGGAATTGCTTTTCCGTTGGTCACATAATATCCTCCACCCTGACTGACACAGTCAAAGATCAGATAACCGTGTTCATCATACTGTGTATATCCGCAGCTCTGGATCAGAAGATTCTTAAAGCAAAGCTGTTTGTTGTCATTGCCCGGATCTACATGTGCTTTACCATACTCTGAATAATAATAGAGCTGGTCATCTGCATTGTACTCTAAATAAGAACCGTTATGAGGAAATGGAAGATCTACCAGTTTTGCATCAATTGCATCAGACGCTGATGAAAGATCCACCGGATTACTCTCACTTGCGAACTGATAATGTGGACCCTCATAATAGGAGGTATATTCTTTGGACACACCGCTGTTCTCAAAGTTCTTGTCCAGATCGCCCGGTAAGATATATTCGGTATACTCTCTTGATTTACCGTTATCCACACGGGAGAAAGTACCACTAAAATTATCCACACTCGGATCTGCCATATATTCATCAATATAGAAAGGACCTCCGTCATGACAGATAACTGCATTCCACTCAGATGCGATCAGTATATTCGTCGGGCGCACACTCCGGATGCTTCCTAACTGTTTGATATTCTCCCAGTCTTTGACAAGTACCATAAATCTGGTGATCCTGCCGTTTAATGTACTGTTCATCATCTCATAAACAACATCTGCCTGGGATAATCCATAATGTGGCAATGCAATAGACTCATTGTCCACCATGACTGCAATCGGTCTCTGATTTTTAAGACTCTCATCGATCAGTTCGTTTGTCAGCTCGCTGCGATACATCCCCTCTGGAAGCACTTCCTCACTTTCAGTCTCGGTTTCCTCTGTTCCTGCTTCTGTCATGGCAACCTCTGTCGAATCAGCTGCCGTCTCGTCTGTGTTTTTGCTGCCGCATGCTGTAATGGATACTGTCATTGCAAGTGCAGTCAGCATTAAAATCGCTCTTCTCTTCAAACTAAATACCTCTCAAAGTAATTATTTGTGCATTTTGCGCACCGTTTCTGTTATTATACCACCCTTTAAGACTTTTTTACCATCTTATTTTCACGTTTTAAGAAAACCTTAAGGTAAAAAGCTGTAATTCATAAATTACTTCTTTTTCCACTTTGCATACAGTGTCTTATTTCCGCTGCTTCCTTTATTGATGACAGTAACTTTCTTTTTAAATTTCTTATCTAAATACCATCCCTTAAATACATACCCTTTTCTTGTCGGATTTTTCAGTTTGATCGTCGAGGTCTTGTATGTATATGCAGTCGGATTCTTCTTCGCATTTTTTCCACCGTTTAGCTTATAGGTGATCTTATATTTTGTGAGTTTCCACTGTGCGTACAGGGTAATGTTCTTTGTGAGCTTGATCTTCTGTTTATTTTTATAAGACTTTCCTTTTCCGTTCGCCTTGGTCTTCCAGCCCGCAAACGTGTAATATTTTTTTGAAAACTTATTTTTTGAGATCGCGGTGGAAACACCTTTTGCCATGCTCTGCTTGCTCATGCTTCCCTTGCCGCCATTGCTCTTGAATGTGATCTTATAAGTTGTCAGCTTTGCGAGTTTCTTCGATGAAACACTGCTGTCCGCATATTTATTGCAGACTGCAACTGCCTTCACCGTCTTACCAGGGGAAACTGTAAATGCTCCCGTATAACGTGTGCCCTTTGAATATGCCGCATTTGGCTCACTTCCGTCTGTGGTATAATAAATAACTGCCCCAGATGTTTTCGATGTTATTTTTACTTTATAGGAGGTACCGCTTACCGACGCTGAAATAACTGGCTTTGCTACTGTCTGAGTGATTGTGGCAATCGTTCCCGGTGCTGTGGATGTCGCCCCGGAATCGATCGTACATGCCGGCAGGTAACCCTCCCAGATATCTTCTTCCGCATGGAAAACATAGGAACTATAATTTACTGTATCATAATAATTATCGCTTCTTTCAAAATAACCATAGTAAATGGTTCCGTCCGCATCATCCCATGTACAGTCTACATTGTACCAGGAATCGTTAAGGCGCACTTTATTCCACTCGTGATAGTAACTTGTTACTGCTACGGCATCGATTCCTGAGCCATTGCACATCATCTCAAATGCCTGTGAATATCCCGCACATACCGTCAGATCTGTGCAAAATACACTGTAGGCAGACTGGGAATATGCCGTATCCTCATCTTTAAAATTATTATCATATAAGGTCTGGTTATATTCCACTTTATCAATGATCAGATCATGGATCATTTTTACCTTTTTCTCATCTGTTGAACATGCATCGATCTTCTTCTGCCAGGATGAAACCTGACTCTGCACTTTTTTTGTTGCAGCTGCACGTGCGGAACCATTTGCAAATGCAGGATAAACACAGCCTGCAATACCATAAGTTCCACTTTTTAAGTATGCACTCTTTAAGAAATAGTACTGTGGATTTGAATAACGGAAGATCTGATATACCTCCTCCATCTGCGATAATGACAGCGAACTGCTGCCTACTATATCAATATAATAGTAAGTTGTCCCACTGATATTGTATTTTGCTGCATCTGCCTGTGTTGTCATATACTTTAAACAAACTTTATTCAAAGCATCCCAGTATGCCTTTTCCTTACTGCTTAACTGATTATAAAAATAATAACTTCCATATTTTTCCCAGGTACTGTTATAATAAGCAGATGATTTTAAAATATTTTCTGCTTCTTCCTCTTCCGCAGTTTCGCGATCCAGTGTGATTTCACCAACTGCTTCAAACGGCAGAAGACCCGTCGGCATCTCCGAAAGTGTGGCTGATCTTGCTTCATTCTCCCCTGTTGTCTGCACATCCACCGTTTCTTCGGTTTCAGCAATTACTTCGACTGTCTGTGTCTCTGCTGCTTCTTCGGTTTCGGATGTTTCTTCAACCATCTGTGTTTCCGGTATTTCTTTCCCCTCTGTCGTCTGTATTTCTTCCGTTTCAGAGGTTTCTGTTTCGACTGTTACTCCCGGTGTTTCATTCTCAAGCAAAGCCTCGGCAGCACTTTTCTCCGTTTCTTCCTGCGTTACCTCTGCTGCGTAAGCACTCCCCATGTCTGCCGGTGCAAGCACAGTCCCCACAGAGACTAAGGCAGCCATAAACATTGCCAATACTCTTTTTTTCATACCTGACCTCCTGTTTCGTTTATACCTTATTTAACCTTTTCCATATCCTCACGGTTCGTATCCGAAACGATATAGTGCGGTCTTTTTTTGACTTCCAGATATGTCTTTGCGATATACTGTCCCATAATCCCCATACAAAATAACTGTATGCCGCCGATCAGCGTGATAATACATACCGTTGACGCCCAGCCATCCACCGGATCACCAAAGATCAGTTTGCGGATAACGATAAACACAACTGCTATAAATGATACAAATGTCATAAACATTCCAAACCAGGATGCTATGGAAAGCGGAGCCTGTGAAAAATTAATCACACCATCGATCGCATATTTAAATAACTTCCAGAAACTCCATTTTGTTTCTCCGGCAACGCGATTGACATTTTCGTATGGAAGCCAGTATGTCTTAAACCCTATCCACCCGAAAATACCTTTCGAAAAACGGTTATACTCTCCCATCTCAACGATCGCATCAACCATACTGCGTTTCATCAGCCGGAAATCTCTCGCACCATCTACAATGTCTGCATCTGAGATCTTATTGATCAGACTGTAAAATCTTCTTGCAAACCAGCTTCTGATCACCGGCTCTCCTTTTCTTGTTGCACGGCGTGTTGCCACACTGTCATATTCCTGATTCTCCAAAATATCGAGCATCTGCGGCAATAATGCCGGTGGATCCTGCATATCTGCATCCATTACTGCTGCATAATCACCGGTCACATTACAAAATCCGGCATACATTGCAGCTTCCTTGCCAAAATTTCTGGAAAATCCGATATAAGTCACATGATCATCTTCTTTTGCGAACTCTTTCAAAAGCCCCAGTGTACCATCCTTTGATCCATCATTGACAAAAATCATCTCATAATCACAGTCCATGGACTGCATCACTTTTTTTGTTTCCCGATAAAAAATCGGTAACGCTTCCTGCTCATTATAGCACGGAATAATCAATGAAATTTTCATATGTTTCTCTATTCTCCCTTTTCCTCATTCTTATTTTGTTTGATCCATGTTCGTTCGCTGATGATATAACGTGGTCTCGCCTTGACTTCCATATAGATTTTTCCAATATATTCACCCAGCACGCCAAGACAGACGAGCTGTACACCTCCCATAAAACAGATCACACAGATCGTACTTGCCCATCCGGTCACAGTTCTGCCGCAGATCTGTGTAATGACCGCCCACAAAACGCCAATAAAACTTAATACAGATACTCCGATACCAATACCAGAAATAAGACGCAGCGGTTTTACACTTAAACTTGTGATTCCATCAATCGCGAGATTGACCATCTTTGCAAGTGGGTAATGTGATCTGCCCGCAATCCGCGCGTGCCTCTCATAAAAAACACTTGTGCTCTTAAATCCAACCAGAGGGATCATTCCCCGTAAAAACAGATTTACCTCCTTAAATCCGGCAAATTCTTTTAAAACCCTCGCCGAAACCAGGCGGTAATCCGCATGATTGTAAATGGTCTCCACCCCCATCCATATTAAAATTTTATAAAATGCCTGTGCCGTAAGCCTCTTGAAGAAAGTATCCGTATCGCGCTTACTTCTGACTCCATAAACCACTTCTGCACCATCATAATAAGCGTCTACCATTGCTTCCATTGTCGCAATATCATCCTGTCCATCACAGTCAATTGAGATTGTGATGTCAGCGACATCTTTTGCCTCCATCAGTCCCGCAAGAACCGCATTCTGATGTCCCCTGTTGCGGCTCTGGCTTATTCCGATAAAATAAGGATTTTCTCTGGCAAGTTTCTCTATGATCTCCCATGTGCGATCCCTGCTCCCGTCATTCACAAAAAGGATACGGCTCTTTTGACTTATCTTTTCCTTCTTAATCAACAACAATAATTCCTCTAAAAAAAGACCGGAAGTTACCGGTAAAACTTCTTCTTCATTATAGCACGGAATTACAATATATAAGATTGCCTTCATTGACATTCTCCCTTTTTCTCTGCACAGACATACCCTTCGATTCTGCTCCTTACCCGGATATACCTTTTTATTTCCGGAAAACCCACAATTTACTGATCACATAATTCAATATGATTACAATAATCTGTGCCACTATCTTAACTGCCATACTTCCAAATCCAAGCTCTGTGATAAACACAAAAAGTATCACTTCTTCCACAAGCAGCGTTGCAACACGTCCGCCAAAAAAGTTCATCATCTGTACAAAAAATTCTTTTGCTCCATTCGTCTTTCCATCAAATACCCAGATACGGTTCGTAAAAAAAGCAAATAAAACTGCTAAGATCCAGGAAAAAATGTTGGCAACAAGCTCATTCATTCCAAGTGAAACATTAAAAAAGGCATATGTGATAACACTTATCACAAATGTCAGTCCACCGAAAAATAAATATAATAGCATTTCCTTATGTTTTTTATAAAATGGTTCAAAAATATTTAAAACAGGCAGATGCATCAGCCGGTCAAATATATCCTGTTTCTTTGTATCCATATATTCCTCCGTTCTTTCGTGCAACTCTATCATAACTTTTTAATTATAGAGTATTCATGGTCTGCTGTCAACGAACCTGAATCATCTTGAGTTTCCGTACTTTTATCCACAAAGCCCCGTTTTCATAATCATCGTCATAAACAACTTTCAAAAAATGCCCAAAATATAAGGAATCCTTTCCTGTTTTGTAGTAAAATTAAGGTGTCTAATCAAAAAGATACTAAACAAAAATCAGGAGGACTCCTTATGCTTAATTCTACAACAAATACTTATACTTTGAAACGGGAAATTTTAACTTTTTCAAATAAAATTTCAAAACACCTGTCCAAGCCGGACACGGGAGTTTGACACATTGAAATGCAAAAACGTACCGCAAAGCCTTGAAATAGACTTATTTTTTTGTCAAATTTTTATTTTTATTATATAGTAATATTTGGTGATATGTTGTATAATGGTGACAGAGGTGATTATTGTGCGTATAACAACATCAAAATCAAAAAATTCTGAGTCCTTTTACATCACTCAGTCCTATACAAATGCCAATGGGAAAAGTACTTCCAAAACCATCCGAAAATTAGGTACATTAGCTGAATTATCAGCGCAGCTCCACACGGATCGTGACGGAGTTGTTGAATGGGCAAATGAACAAGCTCGTCTTGAAACACTGAAATATAAAAGTGAAAAAGAGGATGCTACTGTCATGATCCCATTTCATTCCAACAGACTCATGGACTATAATAAGCAGAAACTTTTTTCTGGCGGATATCTTTTTCTTCAGTCTATTTACTATGGGCTTAAGCTCGATTCTATCTGCCGAAAAATCAAAAGCCGACATAAATTCGAGTATGATCTTAATGCGATTTTATCTGATTTAATTTATACAAGGGTCCTGGAACCTTCCAGCAAAAGTTCTTCTTTCCGAGCAGCAAAACAGTTCCTTGAGCCTCCCACTTATGAACTTCATGATGTGTACCGAGCTCTTTCTGTTCTTGCTTCTGAAATGGATTTTATTCAATCAGAAGTTTATAAAAATAGCTTTTTTCTCGGTGACAGAATGGATCGGATCCTTTATTATGATTGCACAAACTACTACTTTGAAATCGAACAGGAAAATGGAGATAAAAAATACGGAAAAAGCAAAGAGCACCGTCCGAATCCCATTATTCAAATGGGTCTCTTTACGGATGGTGACGGAATACCTTTGGCTTTCTCACTCTTTCCTGGAAACCAAAATGAGCAGAAATCCTTAAAACCTTTAGAAACAAAGATTCTCCAACAATTCGGCTGTGATAAGTTTATCTATTGCAGTGACGCCGGACTTGCTTCTGAGGATAACCGTGTTCTTAATCACATGGGACAGAGGGCATTTATTGTCACTCAGTCCATCAAAAAGCTGCCTGCTGAAGACCGGGCATGGGCTTTAAAGAAAACTGGCTTTAAACGTCTCTCAGATGATAAACCTGTTGACCTCACAAAACTGACAGATGATGACAAGAACCAGCTTTATTATAAAGACGAACCATTTACAACAAAAAAACTGGATCAAAGATTGATCATAACCTACTCCCCTAAATATGCCGCTTATCAGAAATCCATCCGTGCGGAGCAGATCTGTCGGGCAGAAAAAATGGTTGCAAATGGCTCTCTAAAAAAACAGCGCAAAAATCCAAATGATCCTGCAAGATTTGTAAATAAGGTAGCTGTAACCAACGAAGGAGAAAAAGCTAATATCCACTATTATCTCGATACGGATAAGATTGCTGAAGAAGAAATGTATGACGGGCTTTATGCGGTATGTACAGACCTGCTTGATGATAACGTTGCAGATATCTTAAAAGTCAGTGAAGGAAGATGGCAGATTGAAGACTGTTTCAGAACTATGAAAACAGACTTTGAAGCCAGACCCGTTTACTTAAACCGTGAAGACCGAATTAAGGCTCATTTTCTTACCTGTTTTCTTGCTCTGTTACATTTCCGGTTATTAAACCGC
The DNA here is from genome assembly GCF_041325975.1 of Roseburia sp. Lineage (NCBI taxonomy): Bacteria > Bacillati > Bacillota > Clostridia > Lachnospirales > Lachnospiraceae > Roseburia > Roseburia sp. The sequence continues at coordinate 504,201 of NZ_JBGLEJ010000004.1, forward strand.
TCCTTGAAAGGGACTTATACCACAGAACAATTACTTCACACTTTAAAAGACATAAAATTTACGGATATAGAAGAACAGGGCTTCATGCCGGTATATGAGCGTCAGGAAATCACTGACGATCTCCATGAAACCTGCGGATTCAGAACGGACTATCAATTCATAACAAAACGGAAAATAAAAGGAATTCAGAAAAAAAGTAAGCGGAGATAAAACATTACTATATTTCGTGTATGCAGATAAAAGTGCCACACCCCTTGTATTTACAGGGATTGTGGCACTTTATTAACTAATCAACTGTCAAAAATGAGATTATAGAGTATTCATGGTCTGCTGTCAACGAACCTGAATCATCTTGAGTTTCCGTACTTTTATCCACAAAGCCCCGTTTTCATAATCATCGTCATAAACAACTTTCAAAAAATGCCCAAAATATAAGGAATCCTTTCCTGTTTTGTAGTAAAATTAAGGTGTCTAATCAAAAAGATACTAAACAAAAATCAGGAGGACTCCTTATGCTTAATTCTACAACAAATACTTATACTTTGAAACGGGAAATTTTAACTTTTTCAAATAAAATTTCAAAACACCTGTCCAAGCCGGACAAAAAGTTTTCTGCCGAGATGACTTATGGTATGCTTGCCTCCAGAAGCTGTCTTTTAACCGATGTTGTGGATCAGCTTCACGAAGATTCCAAAAAGGTCAATTCTGTTGAACGGCTGACCAGACATTTAAACAATGGCATTTCCTCCACCGCGCTTAAATCTTATCTTACTGCCATCCGTAAATGGGCTCCGCAAGAACCTGTCATACACATTGATGACAGCGATGTTGTAAAGCCTGATGGTTACAAATTTGAAGCTCTCGGACTTGTCAGAGATGGCTCTAAAAGTACTGCTTCCAAAACAGTTTATGAAAAAGGATATCATGTAACAGAAGCCTGTGTTCTCACTAAAAATAATCATCCTGTCAGTATTTTTTCAGAAATTCATTCTTCAAAAGAAAAACATTTTACCTCTATAAATGATGTTACTTTTTCTGCAATGGAACGTGGTGCAGCTCTCTTTGGCAAAGCAACCTTTGCCATGGACAGAGGCTACGATGACAACAAGATGTTTCTGAAACTTGATGAACTGGAACAAGACTATGTCATCCGTCTTACTGCCAAAAGGAAACTCTTCTTCCATGGAAAATGGGTTCCTGCCACACAGCTTCGTAATCAGAGAAAGGGTAAGATTAAAACTGCCCTGACATACAAGGGTAAAAAGCATGATGCCTATCTTTCTCATGTGAAAGTACAGATTACCGCTTCAAAGAAAGATATTTATCTCGTACTGGTTTACGGCATTACAGAACATCCCATGATGCTTGCAACCAATAAGAAAATCAAATCCAAAGAAGACGTGGTAAATATCGCCCTGACTTACTTTTCCAGATGGCGCATTGAGGAATATTTCCGCTGTAAGAAGCAGATGTTTCAGTTTGAAAACTTCCGTGTGAGGAAGCTCGCTGCAATCAATGCCCTGAATTTTTATATTACCCTGTGCATGGCATTTCTGGCACATATGTCCATGAAACCAGAAACGCATGCACTAAAGGTTGCAATCATACAAAAAGCAGACCCTGTAAAGGAAAAGGTACATTTCTGCTATTACCGGTTAGCCAAAGGTATCTCCGGCATACTATCATATGCAAAAGAAGGCGTCAGGCTGTGGTTTCGGACAAAACGTCCGGCATATCGTCAACTCTGCCTTAAGCTGACCGCTTAGATAGATAAAAGAATACATCTCCCAAAGCCCGATTCCGGTGGGGCTTATTAAAGTGCCTCTACTCATAGAACTGTCAATCTAAAATATCAAAAAAACTGACAGATTGGTGCTTTGGGAAGATGTAATCATGTTTTGATTACATTTTGCGGAAACTCAAGACCTGAATCATTTGCAGGTTCCCGATTTTCTCAGAATTTTCCATCATATTTTTCCTCTCTTTGTAAATAATAGAATTAGGACATACAGTAATTCTTACTTGTAAATCCTAATACCAAACAGTAACTATTCTAAATAGTTACAACAAATAACAGACTAATTTACGGAGGTGAAATCCATGAGTGGATCTAACAATTCTGGTTCTAACACCAGCAAAATGGCTGTACCACAGGCAAAAGAAGCTATGAACCGTTTTAAACAGGAAGTAGCAAGCGAGATCGGTGTGCCGTTAAAAGAAGGTTACAACGGTGACCTTACTTCTGCACAGGCAGGAAGCATCGGCGGCGAGATGGTCAAAAAAATGATCATGAAACAGGAAGAGCAGATGTCAGGCAAGTAAAAAAACAACTTGCCGGAAGTAAAAATCAACTTCCCACAAGTAAAAAAACAATTTGCCGGAAGTAAAAAAGCCTCCACATCCATGGCGTGATGTGGAGACTTTTTCTATTTATTCACGATGATCTGTTCTGTGCCTGATGCCTGCGATCCGTTATTTTTCATTTGCACGGTACACAAGCCCCTGACGGACATGCTCTACTGTTTCATCATCGGTAAAGTAACGCACGATCTCAAATGCAAATGGAATCGCTGTTCCCATGCCGCGGCTTGTGATGATGTTGCCGTCTACTACGACCTCGTCCTCGCTGGTCATAGCACCGGTCAATTTTTCCTCAAATCCCGGATGACAGGTTGCATGCTTTCCTTCTAACAGTCCTGCTGCACCTAATACACTCGGAGCTGCACAGATCGCGGCAACTAACTTTCCTTCATCTGCGAACTTGCGGATCACCGCATTGACAGTTTCATTTTCCAGCAGATGTATAGTTCCCGGCATTCCACCCGGAAGCACGATTCCATCCAAATCCTCATATCCTGTTTCTTCTGCAAGTACATCTGCTAAAAAAGTAACTCCGTGGGAGCTTGTTACTTCTTTTTTCCCGGTGACAGAGATCATAACGATCTCCATTTTTGCACGACGCACAATATCAACTACGGTAAGTCCTTCAATTTCCTCACAGCCGTCTGCCATGAAAATTCCAATTTTACTCATAAATATTGCCTGCCTTTCTTTTATGTACGGTATCACATTCAGCTTAATAATTTAAATAAAGTATAACAAACTGTTTTTTTGTGGTCAATGGCTACCTGTTTTCTGCATGTATGCTCTTATTTATCTATAGTAATTAATTCCTTCAAATTATCTGGAAACTCCTTATGCATATCTTTTAAAAGTCCCTCCTTTTATCTCTGCTGTAACCATTCCGTACTTTTCCTGTGACTTACTTTTTTGTAATACTAATACTATCTTATATTTTCGTTTCATAAACTCATCTATATTTTTAGGAATTACCAATTAATTTAGAGTACTCATATGCAGCTCTATAAATTGCATCCAATAGTTCACTATCAGAAAGTCTTGAATTAACTGTCATTTTTCTCCTACGTAAAAAGGTCCTGCTTACGCAAGACCTTTATCTTTGTTAATACTGCTACTGGTTTATTTAGGTGCGTGCCACCCAATTGAAAGCCTTCCACTTTCATGCGAAATCAACTATTATATTTGTAAATATTTTTCTTTGTCTCTTTGTAACCTCTATCGAAATCTTCTTTTTTCTTACCTGCACAACTGGTATAATAATATACAGCGATGTTGTTTTCCTACATCCCTTTAAAATCATTTCACAAATAACAAAAAGGAGTTCTCTACCATGGAAATCGAACGCAAATATCTGGTAAAAACCTTACCTGACCACTTAGAACAGTATGCCTGTAAAGTGATCGAACAGGGCTACTTAAACACTAACCCGGTCGTGCGTATCCGCCGTTCCAATGACGATTATATTCTAACCTACAAAGGCAAGGGAATGATGGTGCGCGAAGAATGTAATCTGCCTTTGAGTGAGGAAGCATTTCTTCATCTGAAAGAAAAGATTGATGGCAGGCTGATCAAAAAGCGCCGCTATCTGATCCCGCTTGCACCAAAATACACGATCGAACTGGATGTATTTGAAGGAGATTTAGCCCCACTGCTGCTCGCAGAAGTAGAGTTTGAGACTGAAGAAGAAGCAAACAGCTTTACTCCCCCGGAATGGTTTGGGGAAGATGTAACATTCTCCGGCAAATATCATAACAGCCAGTTAAGCAGACTTTCCTGACACTTCGTTATCTGCATTTAAAATTGGTGTGGTAAAACAGCCACACCCATTTTTACTTTTTATATTTTTTTGCTGTCTTTGAGCAGTCTGTACAACGTCGGTGTAAAATGAAACTCCTCCATCATATTTTCCACTTCTGTGAGATAATTTTGTTTTACCGCACGCGGCACAACTTTCTTCTGTACTGCACGGATCAGAATATTCTTTGGCGTATGCGCAAAATCGACAAACTCTAAAAGCTGTGTTTTGTATCCGCATGCCTCTAACAGGTTTGCACGGATCGCATCGGTTGCAAGCGCTGAGAAACGCTCTTTAATGATGCCGTAACGTGTCAGCAGTGAGAACTGGTCTGTCTTTATCTGTCCGTTTAACTCATGCTGGCAGCATGGCACGGAAAAAATCATCTTTGCATTCCACTGCACGGCATTGTAAAGCGCATAATCTGTCGCTGTATCACAGGCATGCAATGTTACGACCATGTCTACCGGAAATGGTGTCTGATAGCCGTTAATATCACCTAATTCAAAATGCAGATTCTGATAGCCGTATTTTTCTGCTGCAAGGTTACAGTTTTTAATAACCTCATCTTTCAGATCAAGTCCAATGATCTGTACATTCATTTTTTTACTTCTGAAAAATAATAATACAGAATAAATGTCAGATAAGACTTTCCACAGCCAAAATCAATGATATTTAAGTGGTCATACGGATAATCACGCACTCCGTCCTCGATGATCTCAAGGAAACGATTGATCTGACGAAACTTATCGTACATGGTACGGACTACTTTTCCCTCTGCCGTAAAAACTCCCATATCAACCAGCGGCGGAATCACGGTTCCCTCTTCCAAAAGATATTTCTTTTTGCGGTTATGGAATTCCTGCGCTTTTGCGGCGCCCTCTGCCTGCTTCTTACAGCGGTAAGTCACTTTTCCTTTTTTCGAGATCAAAAGCATATATTCACTGTTGCCATCCCAGGCATTTAACTGTAAAAATTCACTGCCAACACGCTCTGACAAATAGCTCAAAAGTCTATCCGGCTCTATTTTTTCATGAAAAACCTGTTTCTGCGTATAGGCTGCTGCCTGATAACCGGACGATTTTTTTTCGATCTCGATCTTACGATATTTTGCAGCTTTGTCAGAGGGTTTGCTGACGATCATCTTGTAAACCTCCTGCTGCGTGATCTGTTGTAATTTTGATTTTAATTCTTCTGAAACCATGTAATCTCCATATTTCATGCGTATTGTTAATTCTCTGTCCTGTCACTCTGCCGCTCCTGCCTGATTTCAGGATCCACACATGAATCATCTAAGCCGTGTGCTCTCAAAACGCTGTCTGGTGCGGATACACTGTTTGAGCTGCTCATAACGATCATCGAGATCTCCTTCCGGGATCACAACGTCTAAAACAACTGCCATATTGTTGATCATTTTATCTGTAATGATATCGCGCATGGATATCAGGATATTATACTTTTCCTCAAAGGAATCCGCATCTAAAAACTCCATAAGTTTCGGTTCTACCTGCTCTTCTGTATCAGACGGAACACTTTTATTTTCCTGCGTGCCGGTATCTCCACTCTGATCCTGCACATCCTCTTTCTTCTCCCGCTCCACCAGCTCAAACCGGTATTTCTGCGTAACCTCCGGATATTTTTCGTGATCCACTTCACTGGTAAACATGGAGAGCGGTCTTGCGTACACGCCAAAATCTCCATATAACGCCTGGTAAATGACCAGTTTTTCTCCTGTTTCAGAATGTGTCGCAATCGTTACGATCTGATATAATTTATTTTTAAAATGGCGGTAGATCTCGCCACTTACCGGTATTCTTTCTGCCATACTGTTGCTGTCCTTTCTTTCGCCTTATGCCGTATGTACTTCTGTCAATCCCGCAATTTCGTCCGGCAGCTCAAAACGGTTTAACATCTCCACTCCTTCTGCCACAAAATCGCGTTCAAAACTCAGATTCGCCTGATATCCCATGATCATCAGATCATTGACCTGATCCATCAGGGAACATTCTTCCTCACACTCCCCATGTACCTTTTTCGGCGGTTCCCCTGTTTTTTCATAAAACTGTTCCCGCAGTTCGTCCGTCTGATTTTCATTGACGTTTAAATCTGCACGGCTTAAAATAGTATCTTTCCCGGGATTTGAAACAGGGCTCGCTGCCTGCGTGGACTTTGCCGCATTCGATGCAACCGTGCCATACTTCTGCTGCAGTCTCTGTTTTAATTCCTGCTGTCTTGCAGATAATTCTCTCTGCATCGCATTTGCCGCATCCGCAATAATATCCGGTCTTCCTGCATGACCACCATAAGAAACCTGTGTCTGTGGTACATTTTTTCTTCCTCCGCCAGGCTGATTCGGCACAGCCGCTTTCTTTTGCACTCCTTCTTTTTTCTTTTTATCACTGTAAATCCCTGCTGCAATGCCAATAATTATCACAATCAGACCAAACAAATCATCCATAACTTTTCATGCTCCTCTCCTCTTTAACTTCGTAAAAATGTTATATATACAAAGTTCACTATTCGTATTATAATATTTTAATATACGTTTCTCAACAAAATTTTACTCTTTGGAGGATATATGTTACCAAAAAAATTAAAGCGTCTCTCTGGCATGCAGTTGATCGCACTTGGTTTTCTTCTGCTTATCTTAGGCGGAACATGTCTTTTGATGCTTCCCTGCTCTTCCCGCACCGGTGAAATTACCCCTTTTATCACAGCACTTTTTACAGCAACAAGTGCCACCTGCGTCACCGGTCTTATTTTAGTCGATACCTATACCCACTGGTCCATCTTCGGGCAGCTTGTACTGCTGCTTTTAATTCAGATCGGCGGACTTGGCTTTATTACCATCGGCACTGCCGTCTCTTTAGTTTTGCGCCGGAAGATCGGTTTGAAAGAACGTGGCTGGATCAAGGAAAGTTTTAATGTTCTGGATATCGGCGGCGCAGTGCGCCTGATCAAACGCGTACTAAAAGGTACTGTATTATTCGAAGGCATCGGTGCATTGCTGTTATTTACCCGCTTTTATCCTAAAATGGGATTTTCGAATGGACTTTATTACAGCATTTTCCATTCCATATCAGCCTTTTGTAATGCCGGATTTGATATCATGGGAAAATATAAGCCGTATTCTTCTTTTACTGCCTATTATGACGATCCTGTGGTCAGCTTTACGCTGTGCGCCTTAATCCTGATTGGCGGCATCGGATTTATCGTCTGGAGTGATATCATTGACCACAAATGGCACTTTAAAAAATATGCCCTGCAGACCAAAATGGTCTTGAGTTTTTCGGCAGTTCTGGTATTTGGCGGAGCTTTACTGTTTTATTTGCTGGAACGAAATAATCTTTACGCCGATATGAGCACGACAGGCATCATCTGCAGTTCTTTTTTCAGTGTGATTACACCAAGAACAGCCGGTTTTAATACACTTGACATTGGTGCTTTCACGGAGGGCGGCAAACTGCTTACCATTATCCTGATGTTCATCGGAGGCGGTTCCGGTTCCACGGCGGGCGGCGTCAAAATGGCAACCATTTTTGTTCTGCTCCTGCATCTGCGCTCCACACTCTTAAGAACGACCGGGACAAATATTTTTGGCCGCAGGATCGAAGATGATACGATCACAAAAGCATCCGCCCTGCTTTGTACCTATCTGTTTGCCGGACTTGCCGCAACGCTCGCAATCTGCGGCATGCAGGGTTTCTCTGTCGGTGACACGCTTTTTGAAGTCATATCCGCAATCTGTACTGCGGGAATGACAGCCGGACTGACCAGTCAGCTTAATTTTATTTCACGACTTATTATCATTTTTCTGATGTATATCGGTCGCCTTGGAAGTCTTTCCTTTGCACTTTCTTTTACCGACCATAAAAAACTAACACATATCATGCAGCCGGTAGAACGCATCAACATCGGCTGAGAAAGGAATTTACTTATGAAATCAATTTTAATTATCGGACTCGGACGTTTCGGCACCCATTTATGTCAGGATCTCGCCAGACTAGACAATGAGATCATGATCGTTGACAAAGACGAAGCAAGCTTAGAAGACCTTCTTCCCCTTGTGGTCAGCGCTAAGATTGGCGACTGTACCAACGAAAAAGTCTTAAAAAGTCTTGGTGTCGGAAACTTTGATTACTGTTTTGTCTGTATTGGTGAAAATTTTCAGAGCAGTCTTGAGATTACAAGCCAGTTAAAAGATCTTGGGGCAAAATATGTTGTCAGCAAGGCCAACCGTGATATCCACGCAAAGTTCCTACTGCGCAACGGTGCGGATGAAGTGATTTATCCAGACCGTGATATTGCAGAAAAAGTCGCGGTTCGTTTTTCTGCAAATCAGGTCTTTGACTATGTGGAACTCGGAAATAATTTTTCCATTTATGAAATCGCCCCTCTGCCGGAGTGGATCGGTCATTCGATCAAAGACGTCAATGTCCGCGTCAAATATAATGCAAATATCATCGGCATCAAAGCTGAACACGGCATGAAACTGATGCCGAATGCAGAGTATGTGTTCCGTAAAGAAGAACATCTGATGATCATCGGGCATCAGCGGGATATGGAAAAGATTTTGAAGAAATTATAAGTTCATTTCTTTTTCATAAACGTCTGCTGCCTCTTCTAACAGTTTCCGGATTTCAAGATGCTGCGGGCACTGTGCCTCGCATTTTCCACATTTGATGCAGTCTCCGGCTTTACCGCTTCCGTCGATCTGCCAGCGGTAAGACCCCCGCGCCGCATCCGTCACTCCAAACTGTACACCCATGTTGTAGACTCCAAAAATATCCGGGATACGGATCTGTTTCGGACATCCCTCCACACAGTAACGGCAGTTGGTACAAGGAATCGTTGGAAGTTTTTCGAGTTCTTCCACCACCTTTCCGATTGCCTGCTGCTCTTTATCCGTGAGCGGCTGAAAATCTTTCATATAAGCCGTATTGTCCTGTAACTGCTTTAGATCGGACATTCCGCTTAACACCAGCATCACGTTCGGCAGTGATGCCGCATACCGGATCGCATAAGATGCATAGGAAGCATTTTCATCCAGTGCACTTAAGATCTTCGCCGGCTCTCCGACCATATTTGCTAACGTACCGCCCTTGACAGGCTCCATCACGATCACAGGTACTCCATGCTTTTCTGCCACCTCATAACATTTGCGTGACTGCACGTTCTCAGACTCCCAGTCATAATAATTGATCTGAAGCTGCACAAACTCCATCTCCGGATGATTTGTCAGAATCTCATCCAACACATCTGCCTTATCGTGGAAAGAAAATCCGATATGCCGGATCTTTCCCTCCGCTTTCATGCTCTGTACAAACTGAAATCCGCCTAAGTTCTCCGCCTCTTTGACCCGGTCTTTATTCATGGCATGTAAAAGATAAAAGTCAAAATACTCTACCTGGCATTTTTTTAGCTGTTCCTCGAAATACTTTCCGTAGTCAGTGTACTCTTTGACCAGCCATACCGGCATCTTGCTCGCAAGGAAAAAACGATCCCTCGCATACCGTTGTACCAGACAGCGTCCGACTGCTTCCTCGGATCTGCCATTGTGATATGGATATGCGGTGTCAAAGTACTTAAATCCCTGTTCGAGGTAGGAATCGATCATCTCGCAGAACGCTGCGTCGTTGATATTTTCTGTGCTGCCGTCGGTTACCGGGAGACGCATGCAGCCGAATCCCAGTTTCTTTGGCATTTCTTTAGTTAACTCGCTCATTTGTGTGTGCCCCTTTCTTTTGGGTTGTTATAATAAAACATAAAGTCTTGGGCGAAACTCTTCTGCAGGTTGTGGTGGTCGTTGTATGGCGGGCACCTGTTTAACGAAGGCACGCTCTCGCTGCGTGTCGCTCGTAGCGGATACTAAGCGACCAAAATACGGTCGCTAAGTACCGACGGCTCCCCAGCACCTTCTTATAAACAGGTGCCCGCCGCACAACTACGCTACGTTCTTGAGAGTTTCGCGTTGGCAAACCTTTCTTTTTATTATAACAACCTAAAGGAAAGCTGTATAGTATTCTTTTTCATGCAGGTACGCAGGCGGTCAGCACGACTCGCTCTACAACTCCCCGTGGGCGGCCGGCAAGGCGACGCCCACACCCCGGCGTGAGATGCTGGGTTTGACGGCTGGGAGGGGCGGGTGGCGGGGGCTTTCGGCTGGGGTGACTTTGGAAGGGAATTAGAAAATCTTAGTGCCCCTGCCAACACACCGCACCAGCCGGCAAACCCAGCCACCCCACTCCCACAAAAAAAGCAGAGCCATCCACGCCCTGCTTTTCCTTTCCCGCACCCTAACTCTGGTACACCTTAATAAAATTCTTCACAACTTCCACCAGCTTTTCATATCCCATGGAAGTCGTATCCAGACAGAAATCATAGTTTCTCGCATCATACCAGTCATTCCCGGTATAATATTTATAATAATCCGCACGGTGCTTATCGATCTTTTCGATCTTCTTCTCCGCATCCCGCTCGGTGATTCCGTCATGCTCCATTACACGGACGATACAATCTTCCTTCGGTGCAAAGAAAAACAGGCGGAGCACATTCGGATCATCCTTTAACACATAATCCGCACATCTTCCGATAATGATACAGGACTCTTCCTCTGCAAGCTCACGGATCACTTTTGCCTGATAATTAAACAGATTGTCATCCGATACAAAATCTGCGCTCTCCGGCGGAATCACACCGCCCTTATACGGATTTTTGCGTGCAATACGAAACAAAGGTGATTTCTTTAATTTTTCATCGGTCTGTCCGAAAAGCGCCTCATTGATGCCGCTGTCATCGGATGCCATTCTTAAAATCTCTCTGTCGTAGCAATTAATTCCAAGTTCTTCTGCGAGCAGCTTACCCAGCGTACGTCCGCCGCTGCCGTAACTTCTTGCGATTGTAATCACTGTTTTTTTCATTGCTGCATCCCCCTATTCTCCAAGATATGCTTTCTTGATCGATTCGTTATTCATCATTTCCTTTGCATCACCAGAGAGAACGATATTGCCGGTCTCCAGTACATATGCACGGTCAGCAATGGATAACGCTTTCTTTGCATTCTGCTCTACTAAAAGAACCGTTGTTCCACCTGCAGAGATCTCACGGATAATGTGGAAAATCTCCTCCACGAGGATCGGAGAAAGTCCCATGGACGGCTCATCCATCAGGATGATTTTCGGCTTTGACATCAGCGCACGACCCATGGCAAGCATCTGCTGCTCACCACCGCTTAAGGTTCCTGCAAGCTGGTTTTTACGCTCTTCCAGTCGTGGGAAACTCTCATATACTTTCGCTAAAGTCTCTGCGATCTCCTGTTTATCTTTTCTGGTGTATGCACCCAGTTTTAAGTTCTCATATACGGATAACTCTGCAAATACACGACGTCCCTCCGGCACATGCGCCATTCCCATGGATACGATCTTGTGTCCCGGAATCTTTGAGATATCACATCCCTCAAAAATGATCTCACCTGCTGCCGGGCTTAACATACCTGTAATCGTCTGTAATGTTGTTGTCTTTCCGGCACCGTTTGCACCGATCAGCGCAATGACTTCACCCTCATTGACCTCAAAGGAGATTCCCTTGATTGCCTGGATCACGCCATAGTATACTTCCAGATTTTTTACTTCAAGCATTGCCATAACTTAAAATCTCCTTTCCTATTCTCCAAGATATGCCTTGATGACCTGCGGATCATTCAATACTTCCGTCGTTTTACCCTCTGCTAAAACCTGTCCGAAGTTTAATACAGTAAGTTTCTCACAGATACCGGATACCAGTTTCATATCATGCTCGATCAAAAGCACTGTCATATCAAATTCATCCCTTACAAAATGAATTGTCTCCATCAGCTCTTTTGTCTCGTTCGGGTTCATACCGGCAGCCGGCTCATCTAAAAGCAGAAGTTTTGGATTCGTTGCAAGTGCTCTTGCGATCTCAAGTTTTCTCTGTTTACCATAAGGGAGATTGGACGCAAGAAAATCTGCTTCTTTTTCAAGATCAAATACTTTTAAAAGTTCCATTGCTTTCTCATTCATCTCTTTTTCTGCCTGATGGTATTTTGGCAGACGTAAGATTCCTGTCAGCGTAGAATATGTGATCTGATTATGCAGACCGATCTTTACATTATCAAGCACTGACTGGTCTTTAAACAGACGGATATTCTGGAATGTACGGGCGATTCCTGCTTTGTTGATATCGATGGTCTTTTTCCCTGTGATATCAACTCCGTCTAATGTGATAGATCCGTCATTTGGTGTATACACACCGGTTAACATATTAAATACAGTTGTCTTTCCGGCACCGTTCGGCCCGATCAGTCCGTATAACTGTCCTTTTTCAATCGAAATATGAAATCCGTCTACTGCACGCAGACCGCCAAAGGAGATACCAAGATTTTTTACTTCCAATAAACTCATGTTACAGTACTCCTTTCTTTGTGTTCTTTTTCAGTTTTGCAGCTACACGCTGTCTGAACTCAATACATTTCGGTGCCCAGTTAAAGAGCATCATTGCGATCAGTACGATGGAATAAATCAGCATACGATAATCGGAGAGTCCACGCAGTACCTCCGGCAGCAATGTCAGGATCACAGCCGCAATGATAGAACCGCGGAAACTTCCCATTCCACCTAATACAACAAATACAAGGATCATGATCGACATGTTGTAACCAAAGTTTGCAGGTGTTGCTGTAACGGTTGACAGGTTGTGTGCATATAAAACACCGCCGGCTCCTGCGATCGCTGCGGAGATCGTAAATGCCATCAGTTTAAATTTTGTAATGTTAATACCAACCGATTCAGCTGCAATACGGTTATCACGGATCGCCATGATGGCACGTCCGCTTCTGGAATTTACCAGATGATATACAATGAAAAGACAGATCAGAATCATAATCACGCCGGCGGTAAAGCTGGATAAGTGCGGAATCTTTGCAATTCCTTTTGCACCATTGATCAGCCACTCTCCTTCATCGGAAAGTTTGATTGCATTTCCGTTTGAAATTGCAAAATGAAAACCGTCCGTATCTTTTGCAATGTAAAGCACATTGATCACGTTTTTGATGATCTCCCCAAACGCCAGTGTTACAATGGCAAGATAGTCACCTCTTAAACGCAGTACCGGAATACCGATCAGAAATCCGAAAAACGCTGCTGCCGCTGTTCCGATGATCAAAACAGTGATGAATAAAATGATCTGGTTTGGGATCACATTCTGTAAAAGTTTTGTTGCAAATGCACTTGAAAAAGCACCGACACACATAAATCCTGCATGTCCGATACTGAGTTCCCCTAAATACCCCACGCACAGATTTAATCCGATCGCAACAATGGAATAAGTGCACATCGGCACTAAAAGTCCCTGCATCAGGGAGGACAACACTCCGGCTGCGATCAGTATCTGGACGATGAGATAGGCCACAATTACCATCGCAAAGGTAATCAGATGGTCTAATGTACTTTTTTTCATTGATTTTACATTTAATTTTGACATATCATTACTCCAATCTGACCTTATACTTTTTCATGAATCTGTTTTCCAAGAATACCGGTCGGCTTTACAAGCAGCACAATGATAAGCACTGCAAACACGATTGCATCTGACAACTGGGATGAAATATAAGCACGTCCTAAAATCTCAATGATACCAAGTAAAATACCACCGATCAACGCACCAGGGATAGAGCCGATTCCACCGAATACTGCTGCTGTAAACGCTTTGATACCAGGCATGGAACCTGTATAAGGAGTTAGTGTAGGGTATGCAGAGCAGAACAGCACACCTGCGATCGCTGCAAGTCCAGAACCGATCGCAAATGTCAGGGAAATGGTTGCGTTAACATTTACTCCCATCAGCTGTGCCGCATCTTTATCTTCCGAAACAGCAAGCATAGCCTGTCCGGCTTTTGTTTTTTTGATAAATAACATCAGACCTGCCATAATGATGACACATGCAAGAACCGTCACGATCGTGGTTCCTGAAATTGTAAGGCTGCCGCCTGCAAGTTTTAAAGATGGCAGTGTTACAACATTGGTAAAAGACTTTGTGTCCGCACCAAACAATAACAGTGCTGCATTCTGTAAAAAGTAGCTGACACCGATCGCTGTGATAAGTACGGCAAGAGGAGTAGCCCGGCGCAATGGCTTGTAAGCAATTTTTTCAATGACGATACCAAGAACCGTACAAACAATAACGGATAAAACAACCGCTACAAGCGGCGGCCATCCCTGACCGTTCATGGCTAAAAACACCACGTAACAGCCGATCATGATAACATCTCCATGTGCAAAGTTCAACATCTTTGCGATACCGTATACCATGGTATATCCCAGTGCAATGATCGCATAGACGCTTCCAAGACTGATACCATTGATCAGGTAAGATAAGAAATTCATAACAATCCTCCATTCTTACTTTATAACGTTAATACATTGATTTTTTTATTATACCATTTGAAATACTTGTATACAATCTTTTTGTTTCAAAAAACGCCACAATGTGACGTTTAAAAACATTCTGTCATAAGTACAAAAGGGGCTGACTGCGACAACTTTGTCTGCAAACAACCCCTTTCTTTCCTTATAAAATAGCTATTTATTTTTTATTTCATTTACATTGCTGCGTAAGCACCATCTTTGATCACTACTGCCTTCGGAGCCTTGCTGACCTCTCCGGTTGCCTGCCATGTCATTCCATCTCCTGTCAATCCATCTACAGAGATAGATGTCATTGCTCCGGTTAATGCAGTGCCCAGATCAGAAGCACTCATATCCGGTGTTGCACCTGCCTGCTCGATAGCTGCTTTGATAACATAGATTGCATCGTAAGCATCTGCTGCGAACTGGTTTGGAACATCGCCATATTTCTCTTTGTATGTGGAAACAAATGCTTTTGTTTTCTCATCATCTGCATCTGCAGCGAATGGAGTTAATAACATAACACCTTCCGCTAAAGATGTATCAAAGTTCTCAACACCAAGGATTCCGTCCATACCATCAACACCGAAGAAAGCCGGCTCATAACCCATACCGTTTGCCTGAGTTAAAATGATAGATGCCTCTGTATAGTAAATCGGTAAGAATACTAAGTCAGCGCCTGCAGACTGTGCTTTCTGAAGCTGTGTGGAAAAATCTGTCTTGGAATCTGCTGTAAACGCTTCCTCAGCTACTACTTCAAGTCCTTTGTTCTGTGCTTCTTCCACGAAAGTAGCTTCGATACCGGAAGAATATACACTCGAACTGTCATAGATGACTGCAAGTTTTGTTCCTAAATTGTTCTCAGCAATGTACTGTGCAGAAGCTGTACCCTGGTTCGGGTCTGTAAAGCATGCCTGGAATACATTATCGTTTGTGATAACATCTGTGGATGATGCGGATGGTGTAATCTCAAACATACCATCTTCTGCTGTCTTGTCTGCAACTGCTACACAAGGTGTTGTTGTAACAGTTCCCATCAGGATCTGCATACCCCAGTCTTTTAATGAGTTATATGCATTGACGGATTTCTCTGCATCGTTCTGATCATCCTCTGCTTTGAATGCAAGCTGATATCCGTTTGCACCGCCAGCTGCATTGATCTCATCCACTGCCATCTGTGCTGCATTCATAACTGCGTTTCCGTAAATTGCTGCATCACCGGTTGTCGGTCCGATGCTTCCGATCTTAAATACAGAACCGTCTGTTGCACTGCTGTCCGTACCTGCAGATGCATTGCCTGTTGATGTGTTTCCTGCTGCATTGCCACCACAGCCTGCCAGACAACTTACTGCCAGCGCTGCTGTTAAAAACATACATACCGCTTTTTTCATAATAGCCTCCATTCCTGCCCATTTTTCAGGGCATCACAAGTTTGTGTTCAAACACAAATCTTGTGTGTGAAAAATGTAATTTTTCACACTTTTTCCTCCATTCATCTTCCGCACCTTATATTGTCATGATATTTCATACATTTGCGAAAGCTCTCAAACTTGTTGTTGCAATAATAGCAAAAATATACACTTTGCACAATATTCAGATTCACCTAAATTCTTGATGGATTTTAATCATAATTATACAAAGTGACGTTTTCCATAACTATTAGTTATGTATATTATGAACTGTACGAATAAAATCTGAAATTTCATCTTTTAACCCTGCGGATTCAATATGTTGCGCATAGCAGTCTGTAAAATTTTCTTTCAGATAATCTGCCAAAAACTGATTGCGCTGCCCATTCTCCATATCAGCAAGTGCTTCTTTATCTCCATGCTTCAGATAATACGCAAGTGCAAAAAAATCGGGGGCATCCCAGCCTGCTGCGTCCTTTAATACTGCCTGTATATTCTCCAGTTCACTGCGCAGCATAAGTGTGCTGATCTTTGCATCCGGTGTACCAAATTCTGCAGATGCAGTTTTTAAACACTGTACCGTCGATCCATAATCCGGGTCATCCTCCCTGATAGAACACATATGATATACGTGATCCAGATCCACGATCAGGGAATCCAGGCTCTTTTTTGCATCACGTTCCGGTTCCTCTGTCATCTCATCCAGTAAAAGTTCAATCTTGCGCTGCGCACGCTCCAGATGTTCTCTTGATGTTTTATAGTCTGTCTGAAGTCTCTCCCCAAGTTCCTGTGCCTCTGTAATTATTTTTACCAGCTCACCTGCGGCTCCTTTTTCCATGCCGGTTCCAAGTAATTTACTCTTCCAGTCTTTTTCCCTGCTGCGCTGTTCCTTTTGTTTCCTTTTTTGCTCACTGTCCCCAAATAACATTTCACGCTCCTCCTTAACCCCGTACAATTTCCGACACACTGCCCTATATAGAATACTCTGCCGGAATTTTTCTAATGCTGACGTTTATCCATATCAATGCAGCAGAAAATAACCTGCCACCAGGATAATGCCAAGCACCAAAATAGCAACCGGTATAAACGTGATAAATGCCGCAATGATCATCGCAAGCATATCCCCCTTTTCTAATTCGGGGCGTTCCAGCTCCTCAT
Organism: Roseburia sp.; assembly: GCF_041325975.1. Lineage (NCBI taxonomy): Bacteria > Bacillati > Bacillota > Clostridia > Lachnospirales > Lachnospiraceae > Roseburia > Roseburia sp. The sequence continues at coordinate 521,345 of NZ_JBGLEJ010000004.1, forward strand.
ACGGTTCTCCTGCATCTTTCCTGCGTTCTTCCTCCGCCGCATCACTGCTCTCATGCAACTTCTTCATTGCTCCATCTATTTTTCTCTGAAATAACATATAATCTCCATTTCTACTAAAAGTACTTATTTGTAAAGATACTGCTGCAAAACAAATCACAGCCAGCCGCTTATAAAATAAGAGCCGGCTCTTACCAAAAAACACTATGTTTCCAGTTTAAGCCAGCTCTTATCATCTGTCAAATTGTATCTATTTTATTTTCTGCTGTTTACGCGGTCGGACAACATCTGCCGGTTTCGCACTCAATCAATATATTTATTTTTCTTCCGGCACGCCTAATTTATGATGACATGCTACAAAATGTCCCGGTTCTACCTCTTCGAACTGCGGAGTCACATTCTTGCAGATCTCTGTGCAGTAACGACATCTCGTATGGAACTTACATCCCTTTGGCGGGTTGATCGGACTTGGGATATCTCCCTCAAGAATGATCGTCTCTTTCTTACCATCTACATCCGTGGTTGGAATCGCAGAAAGTAATGCCTCTGTATATGGGTGGTACGGATGTGCAAACAGATGCTCCGTATCAGAAAGCTCCATCATATTTCCCAGGTACATAACACCGATCCTGTCACTGATATATTTGATGACAGAAAGGTCATGTGAAATAAACAGGTATGTTAAATTATTCTGCTCTTTTAAGTCTAACAGCAGGTTAATGATCTGTGACTGAATGGAAACATCCAGTGCAGATACTGCCTCATCACAGACAACAAACTTCGGATTTACTGCAAGTGAACGCGCAATACCGATTCGCTGTCTCTGTCCACCGGAGAACTGATGCGGATAACGATGAATAAAATAGGACGCAAGTCCACACTTCTCCATGATCTCCATGATATAATCCTGCATCTTCGGATCACCTTTTTTGAAGATATTGTGAGCCATCAATCCCTCTCCGATGATCTGACCTACCGTCATACGCGGATTTAAGGATGAATACGGATCCTGGAAGATCAACTGAAGATCACGGCGCAGATAACGCATCTCTGCATCCGTTAAGTTTGCAAGATTGATACCGTCATCCTTCTGTGCCTCATATTTATCAAATGCTTCATCTTTTTTGCAGTTGTCACGGATCTTATCGATCTCTGCAAGCTCAGCCTGTACTTTTTTCTGAAGCTCTGGAATTTTTTTCTTTATTTCCTCTGCTTTTGCGGATTTTCCGTTTTTCTCAAAATCCTCTGCCTGTGCATTGATCTTACGGATTTCTTTCATGGCAAGATATTCTGCAAGATAATGACGGCCTGCCTCTGCAAGTGCAGACTCATCTAACGTATAGAGTCCGCCGATCAAAGCAGTGATATCCAAAAGATCGTTGTTTGCCTCACTCTCCATCTCGGCAAGGTGCTGTCCGGCTGCCTTCTTGGCGATCTTTTCTTCCTCACTGCCCTCTGGCATTTTAGCGTAGTCTGCCTCTAACTTTCTTACCTTGTCTAAAAGCTCCTCGCATTTTTTCTTCTTATCTGGAAGATTCTTAAAAATCTCCTCAACATATTTCAAGTCAAAATCTTCTACGGTACGTCCGTAATATACGGTACGTCCGCCAGTCTGACGGTAAAGCTGTAACAGTGTACGTCCGAATGTAGATTTTCCACATCCACTCTCACCAACCAGACCGAAAGTCTCGCCCTCATAAATATTTAAACTGATTCCATCATTTGCCTTTACAAATGACTGCGGTTTTCCCATCTTCTTTTTTCCGATCGGGAAATACTGTTTTAAATTCGAAACACGCAGTAATACCTTGTTCTCGTCACTCATTAGTTTCTTTCCCCTTTCTTCGGATAAAAGCAGCGTACCATATGTCCCGGTTCTACCTCGTTCAGTTCCGGTTCCATTTCACGGCACTTGTCTGTTGCATATTTGCAGCGCGGTGCAAATTTACATCCCTTCGGAAGATCAAGCGGATGCGGTACGGCACCCGGAATTGCCTCTAAACGGATTCCGGTCGGTGTATCAAGACGTGGGATAGAGTAAAGCAGTCCTTCCGTATACGGATGCAGATAGGAGTTATCCCCAAAAATGCTGCGCACCGGAGCTTTTTCCACAACCTGACCACAGTACATAACAGCGACATCGTCTGCCATCTCGTTGATAACACCAAGATCATGTGTGATAAAGAGAATGGATGTTCCTTTCTCTTTCTTTAAATCATTCATCAGCTTTAAGATCTGCGCCTGGATCGTTACATCAAGAGCCGTCGTCGGCTCATCAGCGATCAGTAGTTTTGGGCGGCAGGCAAGTGCCATGGCAATCATGACACGCTGGCGCATACCACCGGAAAGCTGATGCGGATACTGTTTGGCAACCGCTTCCGGATTCGGGATTCGTACATCCTTTAACATCTCAACCACTTTCTCGGCTGCCTCTTTTTTATTCATTCCCTGATGAATGATAAACGGCTCGGAAAGCTGACGCTCTACGGTAAAAATCGGGTTTAAGCTGGTCATCGGCTCCTGGAAAATAACAGAGATCTCATTTCCACGGATCTTACACATATCTTTTACCGATACATCTGCAAGATTTTTACCATCAAAAATGATCTCGCCGCTGTCGATATAGCCGTTGCCGTCTAATAATTTTAAAATACTCATGGCGGAAACACTCTTGCCGCTTCCGCTCTCACCTACAACACCAAGTGTCTTTCCCGGTTCTACCGAATAAGAAACACCGTTTACTGCCTTGACAATACCCTTTTTCGTTTTAAAGAAGGTATGCAGGTCATGAATCTCTAATAAAGCCATTTTGTGTCTCCTCCTTTAACGCTCATTTGATTTCGGGTCGATGGCATCACGCAGACCGTCGCCGACCATATTGATACAGATTACACAGATACCTAACATGATAGCCGGGAATACCCATCTCCACCAGTAGTTCTGGATAACAACGGAACTTACGCAGCCGTTTAACATATTTCCCCAGGTAGGACGCGGCAGTTTTACACCGAATCCTAAGAAGGATAACGTAGACTCTGTCAGCATACAATATGCAAAATCAAGCGTTGCGGATACGATGATAACCGAAATAACATTCGGGATAATATGCTTAAATACGATCACAGAACGTTTTACACCCATCGCATTTGCGGCAGTTACAAACTCCTGCTCACGCTCGGCAAGCACCTGTGCACGGACAAGTCTTGCAAGGCTCGGCCAGCTTAATATACCGAGTATCACCATGATCAGGGCAATTCTTGCGCTCTCTGTCATACTGTTTCCGATGATAGATGTCAAAATCATCGCCATCGGAAGGAACGGCAGACATGCAACGATCTCTGTGATACGCTGTAACACGATATCAACCCAGCCTCCGAAGAAACCGGACACACCACCAATGATGATACCGATGATCGTGGAAATGATAACGGAGATTGCACCGATCGTCATAGTCATACGTCCACCATTTAAGATACGGGTAAATACATCACGTCCAAGCTCATCGCTTCCGAGCAGATAACCTTTTAATCCCCAGGTTACTACATCGCCGGATTTGGTCACTGCATAATTCTGGTAAGTACCGCCATAGATAGCAGTCACATCTTTTGCTGCTTTTGGAACATCTGTCTGGTGTTTTGCATTGCTTCCCCAGGAGTAAACAGTTCCTTTATCTGTCAGTGTTGTAATATGATATCTTCCGGCAAACATGGAAACGATCTCTCCATCCATTTCCGGAATCTCTTTCTCACTCTTGTTGGCTTTTCCCCAGATTCTAAGAGAGCCATCCTCTAACAATGCCACACAGGCATCGGAGGTTGTCACGATATCTTTCGCTTTTCCAAGATCTTCCGGAATATTGGAGATATCGGATTTCTGGCTTCCTAAATGTCTGATCTCGCCATCATCTGTAAGCGCCATTAAAGTTGTATTTGCTACAGAGATCTTTGCAATGTGGCTGTTACCGTTTCTTCTGGTCAGACGCACATCATTTAAGTTTTCATTTCCCCATGCGATGACTTCGCCGCCTTCGGTTAAAACATAAGAAATCTGATAACCGGCTGCGATCTGTTTGATCTTCTCATGCTTTACTTCCATCGGAACCTGACACTGTCCCATACGGTCACTACCCCAGATGAAAAGCTCCCCATCTTCATTGAGTGCCATGACATGGTCAAATCCTGCAGATACAGATACCACTTTTCCCATTTCTTTCTGTTTTGGCATCTTCTTTGCAATATCGATCTTGTTACTGATCTTTGTGTAGCCCCAGACATAGACTTTACCATCATTGTCAACGCCTACACTGAATGTCGCACCTGTAGAAATCTCTTTTACATTTCCTTTCAAACCGTCCGGTACTTTCATCATATTCAGTCCCGGAGCCACGTTGATCTGTGTCTCTTCTTTTTCACTTAAGTCGATCGGATTAAAAATTGGTCCGATTAAAACGATCAAAAAGATAACTAAAAATACGATCAAGCCGCCAAACGCAAGTCTGTTTGAGGTGAAATTCCTCACAACCGTACGGAGCGGACTCTGAAGCGCTTCTTCCTGTAATACATCGAGTTCTTTATCCCTTTTTCCAAAAAGGTGTTTGAGCATCTTCATGTTTTTCGTTCCTCCTACTTATCAATACGTACACGCGGATCTACCAGACCATAGCTTAAGTCTGTGATCAGGTTACTGAGCAGTGTGATGATACAGTAGAGCATATTTACTGCAAGTGCCATATCGTAATCCTGATTCATAAGTCCGACATAATACATTTTACCGATACCATTCAACTGGAAAATCTGTTCAATAACGATAGATCCCATGAAAATACTCATGAACCAGCTGATGATCAGTGTGATAACCGGAAGAAGTGCATTTCTCCATGCATGGGAATAAATAACGACTTTTTCCTTTAAACCTTTTGCTCTTGCAGTACGGATATAATCCATACGGAGTGCATCGATCATTGCTGCACGGACATAACGTGTCATGCTTCCCAAAGCTGCAACCGTCATAACGATGACCGGAAGTGCCAGATAATGGAGACGGTCAAGCACGAATGCCATTCCGGTTCCCTGGAAGTTCGGCGTATTCATACCACTGATTGGGAACCAGCCGAGCTTTACGGCAAATATGAAAATAAATACCAGAGCAATTATATATTGAGGCATACTATAGCCGACAATTGTCAGCACCTGTACCGTATTGTCAAATTTAGAAAATTTCTTGACCGCACAGTGAATACCGAGCGGTATTGTGATCGCTAACGCGAGTATCGTGGATACGATATTGATCTGTATCGTGTTTAACAATGGTGTCGAGAGACAGTCTTTCACATCTTTTTTGTAGAAGGAAGAATATCCAAGATCGCCCTTTAATAAATTTCCCATCCATTTTACATAGCGGACCGGAATCGGATCATCTAATCCTAATTTTTCTCTTGCTTCCTGATAGCGGAGCTGGAATGTCTCATCGGAGACTTTACCTCTTAAGTTCTGCACCTGATTAAGAGCACGGTCACCAGGTACGTTATTAAACAGTACAAAAAGGATAATGGATACTACAAAGAATACCCCTATCATATATAAAATTCTTTTCCCAACGTACTTTAACATAATTTAACCAACCTTCATTTGATTTTTCTTCTTCGTTTCCTTAGGAACAAAATCCTGACATGCCCCTTTGATCCCATTCCAAAAGAAACGATCAAAGAATTTGCCGGAATATATACCGCACGGGCGCGGGACTTATGCCCCACGCCACATGCCGGTAAAATTTCACATGGAATAGAATATGATTCTATAAAACAGATTACTCCATGTTTGCATACAGAATTGCGTTTGTTGCATCCCAGTTGTATCCATCTTCTTCAAAGTCATGAAGCTTTGATGTGAAGAAATCATGGTAATCATTGGAGTACAGCGGAATCTCAGGAAGCTCATCATTCCAGTCAGCGATGAAATCGAACCATGCTTTTGCATATGCCTCATCATCACCTTCTTCTGTATGGTTCATAGTGATTGCAAGATCATACAGTTTCTGACCTTCTTCACCCTCTAATGCATTGGTGTTGTTAGATGAACCTGGCTCATACTGATATGCAACATCGTAAGGGTTACCGAAACCACTTGCTAAGTTGAACATCTGATATGGGTTCTCTTTGGAGCTGTCATAGTAATATGTCAGTAAGTCTGTGAAAGTACCAACAGTCTGGTTGATCTTCATACCTGCTGCTTCTACATCCGGGTTCTGCTGTAAGGAAGTTACAAGCAGGTCAGATACAGAGTTATTCTCAGAAGAGAACCACTCGATTACTAATGGCATGTAAGTACCATCGTCTAATTTCTTGTAACGGATTCCGGAACCTGAGTAATCAGAACCATCTTCGTTGTATACCCAGCCGCCGTCCTCTAACTCTTTGATTGCAGAGTCAAGGCTGTATGTGTAAGAGTTTAATCCGTCTAATTCTTCTGCATATTCCTCAGCCATCCACTGCTGTGTACCATAAGGTCCGCTTACAACAGTACCATGTCCGCCTGTGAATGTCTGTGCAAATGTTACACGGTCAAGTAAGTAAGCCATTGCATGACGTACTTCTTTGAACTGGGTCGGTCCCTGGTTACATTTGAGAGAAATCATTCCATAACCTGCGCGGCCATAGCTTAAGTAATTGAAGTTACCCTCTTCTACCATGTCAAGACCCTGCTCGATCTGATCACCGTCCGCTACCTGGTATAAGATATCAACAGCACCGGTCTTTAACTGATCCATCATAGTATCCTGTGGTGTATATTTTACGATAACAGTTTCGATATTTGCTGTCTGTCCCTCGAAGTTACCTGGGAAATTCGGGTTCCTTGTCAGTGTGTATGCATAAGAGTTCTCATCATAAGATGTGAACATGTAAGGACCGGAGCAGATATTGTAGTCATATCTTGCAGCCTGTACTTTATCTCCGATGTACTCAGAAGTAAAGTTGTCAGAGAATTTCACACCATTCTCTGTATCCTCTAAAGTAACATCTTCCGGTAACCATAAGTCCATAGACTCCGGCTGGTTAGAGATCAAAGCCTGTCCATAGTAGTATGGCATATACTGTGCGTCGATGGTTACAGAGAAAGTCTTGTCATCGATCAGATGAAGTCCTTCGAATGTATCTGTCTCGCCGTTTGAATATGCGTCATAACCTTTTACATACTGAACAGTACTGTCTGTTAAGTTGCTGGCTTCGAGATCAGTGATCATCTCGTCACATCTTAACATGTATGTTAATAAGTAGTCGTCTGCATTTACATCAGAACCATCGCTGAACTTTAAGCCGTCTTTGATCTTAACTGTGTAAGTTCTGCTTCCGTCCTCGTTATCTGTTACTTCCAGATTATCAAGAACAGCCGGGTTCTCGATCCATTTACCTGTCTGGTCTCTGTCGATTGGAGCCATACCTGTAACTAATTTGAATGCATCGTAATCAGAAGCACCGTTTGCCCAGAATGGAGTGATATCTCCACTTGTCTCAGAACTCTCGCCTAAGATTACCTGTTTGTTGCTGTAAGTACCGTTAAAAGTACTCTCTGTGCCGTCTGCAGCTGCCTCTGTACCCTCTACAGCAGCGTTGTCAGAAGAAGCGTTGTTTCCCGCATCAGCATTGCTGTTTCCTGAACCGCATCCTGCTACCATTCCGGTAGTCATGGCACCGATCAGAAAAAGAGAAATCAGTTTCTTTTTCATAATAGTTCCTCCTTATAGAAAATTGTTCTATATAAAAACGCCATGGCGTCTTTATAACATTATTGTTGTAGCACGTTATTGTGCTAAAATATTTTTGTATAAGCAAAAAAAAGTGCCAACAGACTCCTTTGCCCATTGCACTTTAAAAACATACAACTGTATGTTCCCGACGAACAATACTTTTTTTATTATACATGCAAGCCGTTTTTTGTCAATACTTTTTCTCATTTTCAGGCATGTATAAATATAACGCTTTTCCCAGTATTTTCCCTTCTTTTGCATTATCATTCAAGCGCCTTCCTAAATGTATGAATTTTCTTTCATTATTTTAATTATTGGGAATATTTGCATTTCGCTAAAGATTTCATTTTTTCTCTATTTCGTCTATATTATAATGTAATTTTGCTTCTTTCCATCTCATTTTACACCTGTTATAATTGAAACAGATTTTACAACATCACGAACTTCTATATATAAGGAGACACCACCATGATCACACCGGAAGATATCCTGAATCTCAACTTCTACAAAAAAGAAAAATTTACCGGCAGCTACAAAGGCATGCGTTATCTGATCCAGAAAGAACACGATGAAGAATCCGATACCGATGTTTTCCGTGCTATTTACTGGCCGGGACCTTATAATTTTGCCAACACAGACGATTCCTTAAAAACTTCTGCCACATTTCCTTTTACAGAAGATGGAAAAATAAAAGTTGTCGAGTGGCTTAATACCAGTTGGGAAAAAAGTAAAGACCATTTTCAGACTTTATTGCTTTAAAGGATTGACAGCACCCACATATAAACTTAAAATCTGATTAACGATATTACTTTAGTCCTAATTTACATATGAAAAATGAGTGCGATATATTTATATTCCGCATGTAAATTTTTATCGCAGGAATGGAGAATTTTATGGAGTATAACGAATCATATTTCAAAGCAAAATCAAACTCAAAGGCTCGCACGATCTGGCTGATCTTAATCGCCATCATGACTCTTTCGTATGGTTCAGAAACTTCCCAGGGACTTCACTCAGCCAGATATTATATTACCTTTCTTCTTATGGTATGGGTTCCATTTTTTATTGGTATTCTCGTATTAAAGATCAACGGAAAGGCTTCCTCTATATATAAGGAAGTTGTTGCTGTCGGTTACGGTGCATTTTACACTTATGTAATTCTCACCACTGATTCTGCGATCGCGTTTGGTTATATCCTGCCATTAACCAGTATGCTGATTCTTTTTAAAGACCGTAAATATATGATCCGGTGCGGTATCGCCAACGAGATCATTGTAATTGTTCATCTTATTTTACATAATATATATGGCATAAACCCAAATATTTCCACAAATGATTATTACCTTCAGATCTCCACGATATTGCTCTGCTATATCTGCTACGTCGTTTCCATCGATCATCTAAACCAGTCCGACGGAGCACTTGTCAACTCTATTAAAGACAACCTAAACCGCGTGGTGACCACAGTAGGGCAGGTCAAAGGCGCTAGCAGTTCCATTGTAGACGGTGTTACCGTAGTCCGTGAACTTGCTGATGAAAACAAACAGGGGGCTGATTCCGTTGTAAAATGCATGGAAGAACTGACCCAGAATAACGATATTCTTTATACCAAAACGATGTCTTCCATGGATAAAACTTCTGATATCAATACACAGGTCGAGAATGTAGCATCCCTGATCGCAGAAATGGTAAATGTGATCCAGGAATCCATCGAACACGCAAACTTAAGTGCGGAAGAACTTGCCGATGTTGTGTCTACCACCAACACAATGGCAGATCTGTCCTCACAGGTCGAACAGGTTTTAGAGAATTTCAAACAGGATTTTGATATGGTAAAAGAAGAGACCGGAACGATCGAAGGCATTACTTTCCAGACAAATCTCCTCGCCTTAAACGCCTCCATAGAAGCCGCCCGGGCCGGTGCTGCCGGAAAAGGATTTGCCGTTGTAGCTGACCAGATTCAGGGACTTAGCGTAGAGACGAAAAATTCTTCCGGCCGCATCCGTGATGCGTTGACTCATTTAGATGAGACCTCTGGAAAAATGACACAGTCCATCACGCAGACGCTTAACCTGATCCAGACAACACGTGAAAAACTCACACTCGTAAAAGACAGTGTTGCCAGTATTACCAAAGATTCGACGACTCTCGGTGAAAATATCAAAGTAATCGACGGTGCCATGAAAGATGTGGAGTCTTCCAATCAGGATATGGTTGACAATATGAAACAGGTCTGCGACACCATGGATGTCATGACCAAGTGCATCAACCAGTCAGATGACGTTTCACGCACCATGTTGAGTAAATACGAGGAATCCGCCGTTAACGTAAATAAAATCGAAACGATTGTCGGAAAACTGATGGGTGAACTCGGTACCGGCGGTTTCATGGGAATCGGTGATGCCAAACCTGGCATGAAAGTCGTCCTGATCGCCAAAAATGGCAGTTCATCATTTACTGCTCACGGTGAGGTAACAGCATCCCTAGACGGTGGAATTACAGCACGTCTGCATGTTCCTTCCGGTCATTCGATTGAAATTAAAAATAAAAACTTTACTTACGAGCTGCAGATTTCCGTCACAAATGCACTGTATATCTGGGAAAATGCCGATATTTCCACAATGCGCGGTCAGGCATCTGATATTTATAAGATTACTGTTGCAACCAACCCGAAGGTTATCAACCGTCGTAAATATCCGCGTATGCCGCTCTCCAACAAATGTACGATCACGGTAACACAGACCGGCAGACAATATAACGGTCAGATGATCAATATCAGTGCAGGCGGCTTTGCTTTCAGCGTCCGCGATAATTTCTTTGCCAGTGCGATCGGTTCCGACATTACCTTATCGATCCCGGATCTTCCTGTAGCAAGTGCCCGCGAGTTAGAAGGACATATCATCCGCAGCACGGATAATGAAAGCGTCTTTATCGTTGGCTGCCGTATGCCGGAGGATAATACAGCGATCGAGCAGTATGTACGCAGTAATTATCAGGGAGAATAATTATATAACCTGCATTCTCTTTGCTATCAGCATAACCACGCAAACATGCTGCAAAATACATTATAAAACAGCGGATAACAACTTCTTCTCTTGTTGTTATCCGCTGTTTTTCATATGATCTGACCGCTATTTGTTAATCATCGTGCAGACATGTTTACTCATTTATTTGATTTGCCTGCATTCACTTATTCTATACAATAAAACGCTCTACATTCTTCTGCAGCCTGTCCGCTGCTGCATGCGCTGCCTCTGCTTTTTCTTTGATCTCAGCTGCCTTCTCAACCACAACACCTGTTTTTTCAGCGATATCATTGGTACCGGTTGCGCCCTCCGTTGCTGCCTTACTTACTTCACCGATCGCATCCATAACTCCGTTGATCGATGCTAAAAGCTGCTCTGAAGATGCCGAAAAATCAGTTACCAGTCCATCAACCTTACCCGCATCATTACTGTAAGAATCTGCCATGTCAGAGAATCCTGCAAAACTGTCCACCACATCTGTTCCGACAAACTCAAGTAACTTTTTCGCTCCATCTGCCAGATTCGTTACAGATTCAACCACATTCTTTGTTACATCCTGGATATGTACGACTGCTGCCTTTGACTGCTCTGCAAGTACCCGGATCTCATCTGCAACAACTGCAAAGCCTTTTCCTGCCTCTCCCGCACGTGCGGCCTCAATGGATGCATTGAGTGCTAACAGGTTTGTCTGTCCGGTAATCTCCATAATTGATTCCGCAAGAACGCCAATCTGATCGACAACTTTGATATCTTCAAGTGCTTTTGTCAGTCCCTCATTGATTTCCGTATGGATTGCCTTGGTACGTTTATCATTTTCGGTTGTGGTCTTTTTAATACTGACAGCACGGTCTCGGATATCATCTGCCTCCATAGCCCCGTCCTGTGAACGTGTTGCAATGCTCTTTGCAGCGCTCTCGATTTCATGGGACATCGCATTGATCTCTTCGGAGGAAGCAGCTGTCTCCTGCATACCTGCTGCAAGTTCTTCCGTAGTAGCGGAAACATTCTCAATCTCCTCATCCAATGCCTGAATGTTGGTATCAATCTCCTGTACCATTCCGGTGATCTCTGTCGCCTGGCTCTTAACCTCGCCGATCAGTCCGTTCATCTCTGTCCTCATAGACTCAATGGAACCTGCCAGCTTTCCAAAATCATCACGGCGTTTTAACAGTGCAGTTCCAAGTGCCTGTGAAAAATCCCCCTGTTCCATGACTCCGATGGAACTGATACACTTCTTCAGTGGTTTAATAATGCTTAAAATGATCAATATAAGAAGAAATACTACTACCGCTCCTTCTATTATTGTTGAAATGATAAACGTGGTACGTTTGTTTGTTACATATGAAGTAAAATCTTTTTCAATGGATGCAACCTTATCATCGATATAGTCTGTGTAATTACCGGTTCCGATCACCCATTCAAACGGTTCAAATGCTTTACTGTAGGAACGTTTCGGAGAAGGTTCAGTCTCGCCTTCTTTCGGGAATACATAATCTGTATATCCTCCATCTGCCTCCTGTCCGACACGGATGATCTCTTTAACCATCTGATATCCATTGGCATCTTTCGTCTCCATACGGTTGGTGCCTTCTGTATCATTTCCTAAAAGCACCACATTAGTTCCGTCATACTGATCAACCCAGAAATATCCGCCATCTCCATAACGAAGCTGTCTGATCTCATCTGCCGCTAACTTCTTAGCTTCTTCCTCGGTATACACACCAGCCTGATACTGATCATAAATCGTCTGACAAAGTGAGACCACATTATCTACCTGCTGTTTGATCTGTTCATCATAAGACTCCCGCTCATCTGCTTCCATCGTCTCTAATGCTTTGCTCTGGAGCTGCTTCATGCTCTCCGATGAAATAACGGCACACAATACCAGTGCCACTATCGTCGCTAACATTACGATTGACAGCTTTGTCTGTACTTTTACATTGTTCATAAATCTTTCCTCCCGCTTCCCTGCTGTAATATCGGAGTTCACAAATATGATGTATATAGATTTTTCTATACAGATTTTTGAAAATTCCTTTCTATTATTTTACCATATTGCACAATTTATCTCAATATTTTTTAAATTTATTATAAATTTTGTATTTTTTTACATTTTCCATATTATTGACTTGTTTCAGAACAAAACAATAGCCGGAAAGCCTTGATTTTACTGCAAAATCTTAGCTTTCCGGCTATTTTTTATTCATGCGGGTGACAGGACTTGAACCTGCACGTCGGGGACACTAGAACCTAAATCTAGCGCGTCTGCCAATTCCGCCACACCCGCAAACCACTTTGCCATTATATATTAGCACTCGCAAAATTGCAAGCATTTTTTCCTCACATTTCTCCCTCTAAATCAGAAACGGCTACTGTTCACACATATTGTGCGAGTAGCGATTACAGCCATTTTAAATACATCTTCGATACAAAGACAATGGCAGCTCCAGTCCATGTGCCTCTAACAACTCCCTGTCGCTTAAAATCTCCTTTGTTGCCCCATCACACACAATTCTGCCCTCCGACAGTAAAATCGTTCTGTCACAGGTATCCCATACAAAATCCAGATCATGTGAAGCCACGATTTTCAGATAGGAAAACTCATTCAATACCCGGATCAGATTTCTGCGGTTTTTCGGATCAAGTGCCGCCGACGGTTCATCCATCAGTATAATATCCGGTTTCATGGAAAGGATGGTTGCGATTGCCGCTAACTTTTTCTCTCCTCCTGACAGTTTATGGATCGGTTTATTCGCAAGATGTTCAATGTGTACCTCGGCAATTGCCATTTTTGTCCTGTATGCAACCTCGTCTTCTGACAGACCATAATTCTGTGGTGCAAATGCCACATCCTCATATACATTTGGCATAAAAAGCTGATTTTCAGAATCCTGAAACACATATCCAGCCATTTTTCTAATCTGAGCTAATGTCTCTTTTTGTAACGGTACATTCCCGATACTGATGCTGCCTGAATCCGGAGAATACAAACCGACAAGTAATTTTAAAAGTGTTGACTTTCCTGCTCCGTTTGCACCGACAACGCCAATCGACGCCTGCCCATCCGCTGCAAATGATATATCTTTCAAAATAGGATTTTCTTTTTCATAGGAAAAATTCAGATGCGTTACCTCTATATTAATCTGTCCCATATTTTCCTCTCTCTTTCATCTGTCACAAAACAGTTTCTCTTTACCATCTAAAACAAAGTTCCCACCAGTTGTCCAACCGCAAAACATCGCAATATAGTAAACACCGCGATCCATAAAACAAGATACACTGCGTCTTTCATACAAAACCGTATCTCTTTTTTCAGTCCAAATATTCCCTGAAACCCGCGCAGACACATACTTTCGTAAATCAACTCTGCCCTGTCCATGCTTCGGATCAGCATCTGTCCCATCAGAGATCCCCACACCTTAAAATGAATGCCTTTCTGTCCCGGTGCCCTAAGTTCATATGCCTGCACCACCCGCTGTGTTTCTGCCAGCAATACAGAAATATACCGGTAAATCAGCCATACCTGCATCACAATGACTTTTGGCAGACGACATATCTCAAGTGCGAAGCAGATTTTTTCGATCGTTGTTGTCGCAATCAGAAGATACGATGCCAGAACCGCAAAAACTCCTTTTATCATCAAGGTCAGCATTGAAATCACTCCACCACTAATTTCAATCTGTCCCACATTCATTACGATCTGCCTGTCAAAAAAAGGATTAAATATACCTGCCACACAGACAAGCGGCAGCACAACACGCATCCGCCATAACGCATCCTTTACAGAAATTTCATTCATAATAAAAAGAATAACCGGATAAACTGCCATCACAAGCAGTCCACTCAGGTTATACTTAGAAAAAGAAACAACTGTCCCTATATACAAAATTGTCACACATAATTTTACAAGAGGGTGAACCTGGTTCACCCACCTGTCTTCATTTGCCAGTTCCTCGATACTTTTAATCTCAGAAACTGCCCTTTGAATTTTACTCATGCTTTTGATTCTTTCCAAAAAATTTAAATAGATAACAGCCTCCGATACATACAACTACAACCACTGCTGCACCAGCTACACCGGAAAACGATGTTCCTGCCATGCTCTCATTGTTTTTAAATGCATAATCCGGAAGCAGCGCTGTATGCTCCTGAATCTCTGCTGCCGTCTTATATGCTGTTCCTTTTGCATCTAACTCTGTGGTTCCTGCAACCTTTTCCATAGACCATTCCAGTCCGTCCGGATATGCTGAAGCAAACAGAGAAAGTCCGCCACCGATCAAAACAGTTAAAACTGCGAGAATCGTCACTGTCTTTTTCAAAGAAAAACGTGATGCCTGTTTCTGTGTACTTTCATCTGTACCCCAGAGCAGCTCCGGTCTTGCCTCATATACAAAGCAAAGCACTGCTGCCGTGATCAATCCCTCGACCAGACCGATTGCAAGATGGATCGGCTGCATCACTGCCACAAATGTCCCAAACGGAAGCTCCGTAATACCGGAAACAAGTGTCTCTAATGTAACAGAAAATGCTCCCATCTGCAATGTCAGTACACACCCCAGCACAGATGCTGCAATAATCTTCTTTTTGGATGCTCCCCGACGCATCATTGGCTTCCAGATCAGCAATGCTCCTATAAAACATCCATAGAATGCCATATTCCATATATTACAGCCAAGCGCTAAAAGTCCGCCATCCGCAAACAACAGACACTGTATCAAAAGAACCCCTATCATGGTAAGAAATCCTGCGTAAGGTCCAAGTAATGCAGAAAGCAGCATTCCTCCGCACAAATGTCCGGAAGATCCTGTTCCCGGAATTGTAAAATTGATCATCTGGGTTGCAAAAACAAAAGCTCCCATAACTCCCATAACTGGAACTTTCTTAGGCTCATCTAACGCCCTTACCTGTCTTACTGAATATCCGCCCGCTGCTGCTGAGCAAAGATACATTGTTGTCGCAACCGCCGGTGCAACAAGCGCATCTGCCATATGCATATTAAAATACCGCCTTTCATTTATCTTTGAACATATTAGCAAAAATCTGGTCATACCACAAGCCTTTTGTCACAGATCTTTCTACTTTTTCCGCTTTTGACACATACACTAATCCTTTCCATTACTTCCATAATACTCCTATTGCGAAAATGTTACATAATTGTTACAATTCTTTATGTAATCGGCCGATACAAAAAGATTGCAAGATGACCGCAATCAATAAAATAAGAATAAGGAGGACGAAACTATGTGTTTTAATTTCAATAGCTGTTCCGAGTTATTTAATGCTATCTGCAAATATTTTAACCTCGGTTGTTAATTAATTTACCCCGGTCTCTGACCGGGGTATTTTTCTTTTATCTATCTGAATATCAATTCCTATACAGTAGAAATCTACTTGTTTGCTACATACACCTGTCTTAAAACAGTTCTTTCAGCCACATAGCATTTTCATCTTTTTCCGAAATGATATATTTACCCTCTGGCCATTCGCTGCCCTTCCATATAAGATTCGGATCATCGTATCGCACAGCACATGCTGCCTCCCCGCAAAAATCCTGATCCACGCACCACTGCATCAGTGTATTATCTTCCAAGGTCAGATACCCGCGAAAATCTTCAAATGCGGGTGGAGTAAATATTTGTGGTTTATCTGATGAAAACTGATTCATTTATTACTACCTTTCTGAAATGACTTTAGAATAATGTTTTGGCACTCTGATCTTGCGGACACGATGCGGACATAAAACTATCAACTTTTGATTACTTTTTGTCACTTCAAAAATTGTAAAAAAATGGCGGAAAGCCTTGATTTTACTGGTTTTCCGCTATTTCCAATCTAATGAGACATCGGGGATTCGAACCCCGGACAACTTGATTAAAAGTCAAGTGCTCTACCAACTGAGCTAATATCCCATATATTTTATTATAAGCTGGGCTAGCAGGATTCGAACCTGCGAATGCTGGAATCAAAATCCAGTGCCTTACCGCTTGGCGATAGCCCAACAAGAAATATAAGACCAACATCTTAAAGACATTGTCATATTTCAGACCTGTTGCACTAGTCGCAACAAAGGTGGATACAGGGATTCGAACCCTGGGCCTCCAGAGCCACAATCTGGCGCGCTAACCAACTGCGCTATACCCACCATACGGCTATAAAGCCTGACACCTTATTAAAATAAGGAAATGTGCTCGAAGGGATTCGAACCCCCGACCCACGGCTTAGAAGGCCGTTGCTCTATCCAGCTGAGCTACGAACACATTTATCACATCTGCCCTGCAACTGATTGCCCGCTTCACAAGCAAACATGTTGCCATATATTATGCTTTCCATAATAATTTGCAAATGGAAAGCGGGTGATGGGAATCGAACCCACGTATCCAGCTTGGAAGGCTGGTGTTCTACCATTGAACTACACCCGCACACAATCGGGGTGACAGGATTCGAACCTGCGACCTCCTGGTCCCAAACCAGGCGCTCTAGCCAAGCTGAGCCACACCCCGATATGAACTTTTAATATTGAAAAGCAAGTTTCTTAAGTGCTTGTCTTTTCCGTCTCATCCGTGACGCAAGAGTTATTATATAGGACTCAAACATAAATGTCAACACTTTTTTTTATATTTTTTCAAAAAAATTTATTTTTCTTATAAATACTCTATTTCATAGTGCGCCACACCTTTTTTATCTATGTCCATCAGAATATACGAAGGGCGCTTTCCCTCCTGTCGCGGATAGGAAATACTACCGGGATTCATGACAACAATCCCGTCACCATATTCGATCAGCGGAATATGGGTATGTCCGAACATTGCAACATCCGCTCCACGCGCTAAAGCCTCGCGCTTTAAATCCTCAATCCCGGAACCGACATAGTAATAATGCCCATGTGTCATAAACACACGGTAATTTCCTACCATGATCTCCTTTTCACGCGGCAAAGAAGAGAAAAAATCATTATTCCCCGCAACGATTTCAAGCGGACAGCCGCAGAGTTCCCCTATATAATCCTCATATCCTTCTGCATCTCCAAGATGGATCACAAGATCCACCGGGGAAACTCTCTCTAAAACAACTTTTAAATTTTCATGTTTTTTATGTGTATCGCTAATAACCAGTACTCTCATAAGGCTACCTGCCCCATCCTATGTATTTCCAATCCCCATTCTTTATACATCAGATTCCATACTGATTCAGTTTTTCCTTCATGGCACGCAATGCCTTACCCCTGTGACTGATCTGATTTTTCTGTTCTTCCGTAAGTTCTGCCGTAGAACACCCGAACTCGTCCACGTAAAAAATCGGATCATATCCAAACCCATTACTTCCTGCCGGCTTTTCTCCGATATATCCTTCAATCGTTTCTCTCGTAACAAGCACATCTCCATTTGGCATTGCAGCCGCAATAGCGCAGACAAACCGTGCTGTACGTTTTTCCTTCGGCACACCCTTTAATCTGTCTAAAATAGCCTGATTTTTGATCGTATAAGACGTATTTTCCCCCATATAGCGGGCAGAATACACTCCCGGTTCCTTGTTCAGATAATCCACTTCAAGTCCGGAATCATCTGCAAGAACGATATCTTTGGTAAACTGTGCAACTGTCTGTGCCTTGATTTTAGCATTTTCCTCAAACGTTGTTCCGTCCTCTACAATATCTGCCTTAATTCCGGCTTCTTTCATTGAAAGGATCTCTGCATCCATATCCCCTAAAATTTCTCTGATTTCTTTCATTTTACCGGCATTTCCGGTTGCAAAAATAATTCTGTTCATATCACTTCTCCATTTCACACTATTCTCTATTCCTGCGCTGCCCTCAAGCGCATCTCAAGTTTGTGCGTAATCACAAATCTTGCATGTGAAAAATGCATTTTTCACATTAATAGCCTTCTTCAAATGCACGCAGTATTGCATGATAAATGCCAAGTGCTGCTTCCTTCTGATAATCCTCCGAACGCAGCAGATCAAGCTCCTCCTGATTCGTCATAAAACCAACTTCAATCAGCGCAACCGGAACTTCACTTGTCCTTATGATATAGATACTGTCTCCCTCAACAAGCCCTCGGTTTCTGCTATTAAGCTGTCCTGTCACTTCCTCTAAACAGATCTGCGCAAAACGTTTGCTTCCAAGTTCACTCGCATCAGATTCATTATACATGACTGCCGTACCATGTGCAGAGGACATTCTTCCACTGTTTGTGGAGTTGTTATGTACACTGATAAATAGATCGGCATCCGACTTATTTGCAAGCTGCACCCTCTGATCAAAAGTAGGGTTGCTGTCATCTGTTCTGGTGTAATAAACACCAATATTGTGATCATCTTCATCAAGTATCTTTTTTAACTGGAGCACGATATCAAGGTCAATTTCTTTTTCATTGACTCCCTGCTTGTTTGCTCCCGGTGCACGTCCTCCGTGTCCCGCATCGATTACGACTACTTTATCATACACTTCCTGTGGTGTCAAAAAGTCAAAATAATAATATGCATTGTCATATTCTGTTTTTAATTCGTACACACGATCCATTACGATCTCTATCACACCATCCTCTCCCTTACTGGAATAGGAGAGTGTCGCAATGTGATTACTGCTTCCTGTGATCGGTCCATTTTCAAAATAAGAGCGGTCTGTCCCCGGAATACTGATCCTTATCGTCTGTGTCACATAATCATTTGTAAATTGGATATCAGATCCTGTTACACCTTCCGGCAATTTCAACTGCAACTGTCCGCCATGAACCTGTTCTGATGTATCTGCAGCAACAATTTCAAGATCTTTCATCTCTGTCTGGTTTTCCGCATATTCCTGCTCTGCTAAGCGTTCTTCCCTCGTTTCCACAGCCCATGTATGGATCTGGGGAAAAAAAGGAAGTCCAATGCAGACTGCTGCCGTAAGTACCACAACTACTGCTGCCGCAAATTTTAATACTTTATCTTCCATGTAATAACTGCTTTCTATCGATTATCGCTGAATGCCTTGATACAAAGATTCGATTTTTCTACGGTATCAACACTCACCCATTTCGAACCATTTACACTGATATAACTCTCTCCATCATCTAAGTCTACATTTTCAGTCGCCTCATCCGCAGCATACTCAATTGCCATCGGATGTACAGATCCAGGGGTAATAATATGCAAAACAACTGCATAACGCTCCCCCGCATCCACTTCAATCCCCTGATTAAAGTCAACGGTATAATAACCTGCATTTCCCAGCTTACCGGATGCAACCGGGATCATCTTCTCCAAAGACGATTCATCCGCAAACTGACGCACAACATATAATTCATACTGCGAATCTTTTCCAGTTGCATAAAAAGATGCTGCCTTTAAGGTTTCATTTCCCTCTGCAGTAAAAACATTTGCCCCATAGATACTGTCTTTATTGTAACCAAGCTGGCCAACCCAGCCGCACAGATCACTCTGATAAATATGATCATAATTATCTGTATTTTCTATATCCGTATAAACAACATTATGTGTTCCAATGTTTGTATCATAATAAGAGATATAAAAAAACCCGTTTTCTCCAAAATTATCGCCCCAACTGTTCTGACAGATAAAAGCTCCATCACCTTCAAGATCTGTATTAAAATTATTCTTTGAGTAAGAATCATCCCATCCGACGATCACAACATCATGGTTTGGCTTTTCCGTACCAATATAGCAGTAGGCATTCGTACTTTTATTATAATATGGAGAGGAAGACTGTGAGCTTCGCAGTGCATTATAAATGGATGTCTGCACTCCACCATACTTAAATACAGCTTCTTTTATTTTTTCGTAATCCTTGCTCTCGATGATCTGCATTTCCTGCACATGCTTTACTTCCGTAAGATTCTCATCCGTCTTGTTATCTCCATAAGGATCATCCTTTTCATAAACAGGTCCCTTCCATGCTGCAAGATATGCCATTCCCATGGTATATTCGCCACCATCATTCTGAGTCATATTAAATCCATTACACAGTGTCATATGATCCACTGAATACTGCGCGCTCTCCTCCGGCAGCAGCGATGATTCAAGTGCTCCTAATGCTGCAAATGACCAACAGGTTCCATAACTTCCCTGATTACGCACTTCCGCTGTCCGTTTTCTGTCCCTTAGATCATAACTGGTCGGCACGATCGATGCATCCGAATTATCTACAGCCTGTGCCTCATTTTCCTGCATATCCCAGCTATATGTATAATCCATATATTGTGACAGATCATTGAGACTGACATAATACTCGTTCTCTATCATGGTAAACGGAGATGTGATCTTTTCAATATCACCATTCACAGTAGCAGTTCCCTGATCCAGTGAAAAGGAAATATCACTGGAATGTTTTTCCACAACCAGCCTGTCCCCATCATAAATGTGTGCACTGCAGTTTAACGCATCCCGCAGAATGGAAACAGGCATCATAATGTCTAAATTATCATCCATATAAAATTTATATTTTTCATTGGTATACTGTTTATTGTCAATGATCACAGACAGCAGATTATCATTCACACTTGACGCGATCAGCGGATTCCAGGTTTCTGCTTCTAAACTTGCTCCCCGGAAACTGCCGATCTGCTCATATTCTCCACCGGGTATATTATATTTTATCAAAAAAGCAATCGCCACGATTCCACCAAAGGCAATAAATCTTTTCGAATAATGCATGAATCAGAATCTCCTTAATGAAAATTATCACGTTTTGGCGGTTTTGGTCCCATAAACTGATAAAAGTACGTCTTTAACATTCCATTATAAATCTTACGGTTTTTATCCGCCTTCCGCCCTATGTAACGCTCTGTGTCCTCATAACTGGTGATCAGATACATCGACCATGCATCCAATCTCCGGTATGCCTCCCCGATCTGACTGTATAATTCCGGCAGATCCGCTTTATCTTCTAGGCGCTCTCCATATGGCGGATTTGTCACGATAAAACCATATTTCTTCGGATGGTGCAATTCTGCCACAGGTCTCTGCTGGAAATGGATCAGATGGTCAACTCCTGCACGGACAGCATTCTGTCTCGCCGCTTTTACCACATCACCGTCAATGTCATATCCCTGGATATCCACGGTAATATCATCATTGACCATATCCTGTGCTTCTTTCACACACTCATACCAGACTTTACGGTCTATGATATTTGTCCATTGCTCTGCTGTAAATTCACGATTCATTCCAGGTGCGATATTTGCAGCGATCATTGCCGCCTCTATCGGGAATGTTCCACTTCCGCAAAACGGATCTACAAGGATACGATCCGGTTTCCATGGCGTCAGCATCAGTAAGGACGCCGCAAGTGTCTCCGTCAGCGGTGCTTTGCTGGTCAAAGTACGATATCCCCTTTTATGCAGGGAATCCCCCGATGTATCAAGTGTTACCATGACTTCATCCTTTAACAGAAAAATACGCACCGGATACGGTGCTCCATCCTCAGCAAACCACTCTTTATGATATTGCTGCTTTAACCGCTCTACCATTGCTTTTTTCGCGATCGACTGAATATCAGACGGACTGAACAGTTTACTTTTGATAGAAGATGCCTTTTTTACCCAGAACTTACCATTTTCAGGAATATATTTTTCCCACGGAAGTGACTTGATTCCCTGAAATAATTCTTCAAATGTTTCCGCATGAAAACGCCCTACCTGAATTAAAACACGTTCTGCCGTGCGCAGGAAAATATTCGCCCGGCAGATTGCCTCCTCATCTCCGGTAAATGTGATTCTTCCGTCTTCTACTCTGTCTATCTCATAACCAAGATCATAAATCTCTCTTTTCAATACCGCCTCTAACCCGAAATGGCACGGTACCACAAGTTCATATGTTTTCATGAATTCTCCTTACTGTTTCTTTTACCTTAGTATTATATTATCCGTTCTAAAATACCCTGTCAATGTTAATCATAACCATTATATTGTCTGATCGCCTGCATTCCTCCAACAACTGTATACACCTCGTAACCGCATTTTGCAAGCTGCCTTGCTGCCAAAAGGCTCGTACTACCATATTCGCAATAAACGACTAATGTTCTGCTTCTGTTAAAACGTCTCATCCATCCATTCATTTCCTCATATGGACAGCAATATGCACCCTTATAATGTTCTTCCCGGTAAACTTCTCTCTCCCTCACATCAAGCACCAGAGCATGCTTACCTAAAATGATCTGTTCCATCTCGCGTGGATGTATCGTAAAAAATGCCATAATACCTCCGAAATAAAAACAGATTACAAAGCGCTGCCTTGTAATCTGTTCTTCTGCAAATGTTTTCCTTACATTATATGCAGTTTTCGGTATCTGTGTTCTTATTTAGATACGTTAGAACCTGTGCTATTCTGACCGGATTTATTCTGTCCGTTACTGTTTGTTGATCTGTTCTGTTCGTTGCTGTTTGTTGCCTTGTTGGAAGACTTATTTTTTGAGCTGTTCTGCCCATAGCTATTTTCATAGCTGTCCTCGTAACTGTTTCTGCAATTAGATCCACTGTTTGTTTTGTCTGCGTTCTTTGCCATTTCTTCCTCCATTCCGGTGCCCTTTTGCACCTGCTTCCTGCAATTTGGATGGCATGTACTTTTAACTGCATACAATTTCTGTCATACACAATTTCAGTTACATGCACTTTGGATTGCATAAATATTATTGGAAGAAATGCTTTCAATTATACATACAGTTACATCATATAATATTCTAAATTATCTTTCAGTTCATCTGTGATCTTACCGCCCGCCTTCTGATATTTATCATAGACGCCATTGATGCGCTGAATTTTTTTCGTCATTAAAATATCATATCTCTGCCATGCATTCTGATACATTGGATTAGACTTTAACTCTTCTCTGATCTCCTTCGCAAATGGACAATATGTTACAAGGATCTCTCTTGAAACTTTATTTAAACGAAAACTTCCTTTTGACTCATATTTGATCCAGTTCTGATAATCTTTTACAAACACCTCACGGTAATTATTTTTTCCACGAAGCAGTGCACTTTTTATCTTTTCTTTTGCCTCAATCGAAAGATCATGATTCTTCTTGTAAAACTGAATATAATCACAATACTCTGCTGTCAGGGATTTATCACGGATATCATTCCAGTGAACACCCTGAATTTTGCGGCAGATCTCCCAGCGGTAACGTCCTGTCGTTTCAACCATCATATCATCAAGATCAACAGCTGTAAAAATAGGGAACATATATCTTGCCGGTGTATCACGTCTTACACCCGCAGTCTCCTGCCACATCATCGCTCTTGTTCCTGCATTCGGCATCAGAATAATATTCGGAAGTACTTCTTTCATGATCTCTTCACGATTGATTCCCTTATCCGGATCTGAAAATACAACACCTCTGTAAAATACAGAAAAATCGACCTTTCGCACTTTATTCATGGCATCCTCGATCTTCTGTGCTGTAACAAGCATCTTATCAACAGAATTGATCAGGTCATTCTCTCCTAAAATCGGACAAAATGTCGATACCCTGCCATAAGTAACGCGGTTTCCGGAAGTGAACATATTCTGTATCTCAAATTTTACCTTCATCTCACGGTTATTTGCATACTCCCGCATCTGTTTTTCGTTTACTTTTCCGGTTTTTTTCAGTTCAGCCAGATAGCCCGTATAATCCAGATCAAATTCATTCTTTGACGGCTCATTCTGACCATTATAAATCGTTTTTAACCACTCAAATATCGTAAAAATATGATCCGAGTTACAAACTTCTAAATGCTCTGTCAGATCATAAAGGATATTGGCATTGTCCTCACCCACCATCTGTACATCCATAAAGCCGAAATTTAAAAACATCTCTATGATCGGTGTCGGTTCATCATCATCTTTCATCACATTCATAAATACTTTATAATACGCATCATAAAATACCTGTGAAAGCTGTTTTCTAAGCTGGAATACTTCCGCATCTGTGGAAAGCATATCCGGAAGATCCCTGTACTTCTGGATCAGTTTTCGCATATCTTCGATGCGCTCCGGTGTATATCCGGCATAAGTTAAGATATGTTCTAAGCAGTCTTCTGACTCTTCTTCCTCATCCCATTCCTCATCAGAAATATTATCATCTTCTCCCGGTGTGGCAAACTCATCAATTGCATACTGCGTAAAATCATGATTTTTATACTCATTCAGACGATAGGATACCAGTTTATCATCATAAATATTTAATTTACGGATAACTTCCGCAATTTTATCCATACGTTCTTTTAATGGGGTCACATCATAATGATTCATTTCTGCCTGTATTACAAGCTCAAAATAAAGATGGAATAAATCGTTTTCGGATTCTGATAATAAAATATCCTGATTGTATTTCAGATAATCAACCATCTCGATAATGCCCTGCATAACACGCCTTGTCTGATAAGAGGCTTCCATAATAGCCCCGATACAAAGGCTGTCATCTTTTTGCATGAGCTTTATGTATTCATCAAGATATCCTTTTTTTGTAAGACTGGTACTGTTATTAACTTCCCAGTTCTCTGCCATATGTACCATATCAAGCGGTTTAAAGTTGTCCATCCTCGGAAAACCCTGTCCGTCAATACGCATCTGACTGCAAAGCATGGTATAATCATTATATTCAGTTTCCACAAATGTATGAAACTGTCTTACCAGATTCTTAAATCCGGCATACATCTCAAGCAGCATCTGCCGCTGTTTTAAAGCAGCACGAAGGAGTGTTCCACGCATGCTCTCCTGACCGTTTAATGCATTGATCAAATCATCTGCTGTATTATATGGAAAAACTGCAAGTACAGAATCTTCTCTTGCGATATAGTCACACAAATATCTGTCTTTCTCCGAAACACCGATCACACTTTCTTTGTTCAGAACAATCCTCGCGTAGGAATTTCTCTGTACGACCGATCCTTCTAAAATTAAATACCATGCTTTTACTTTTTCCTTTTGTTTCGCAATTACCTGATTTTTCTGTACCTTAATTGTCTCCATATACCCTGTCTCCTGTCTGCATTTCATGCTGCAACACTTTTTAATCTTTATTCCTGTCTGCTTCTTATACTGTATTTTTCTTATACTGTATTTTTCTTTAAAAATTTATTTACTATTTACTATTTTTAATTTTAACAATTCATCCAACAGACATTTCGCTGCTTCATCTTTACTCATAAGCGCAAGCTCTTTTTCCCACTTTTCTGTGATCAGCGTCAGCACATTTGTGTCACCGGCAAATCCGGCCCCCTGCTGTTTTAAATTATTTGCAGCAATCATATCAAGATTCTTCTTTTCGCGTTTTACCCTGGAGTTTTCCAACATATGCTCTGTCTCCATAGAAAATCCACATAAAACCGTTTTACCTTTATTCTTCCCAAGCTCTGCAAGAATATCTGTTGTTTTTTCCAGTGCGAGTGATAACTCACCTTCTGATTTTTTGATCTTCTCATCTGCAGTATGCGCTGGCGTATAATCAGCCACTGCCGCTGCCTTTACAATAATATCCTGTTCTTTCGCGCGTTCCATGACTGCCTGATACATATCCTTTGCAGATATCACAGGAACTGTTTGCACAAACATTGGCGGCTCTAATGCAGTCTTGCCGGTCACAAGTGTCACTTCTGCACCACGAAGCATAGCATTCTTTGCTATGGCATATCCCATCTTTCCAGTAGAATGGTTTGATATAAAGCGAACCGGATCGATTGCTTCCTGTGTCGGGCCTGCAGTTACCAGTACTTTCAATCCCTGCATATCTTTCTCAAATGCAAGTTCTCTTAAAACATACTCAACCAATGTTTCTTCTGATGGAAGTTTTCCATCACCAGTATCGCCATTTGCAAGCATACCGCATACTGGATCTATAATCTCGTATCCATGCCGCTTCAGTTTTTCCAGATTTTCCTGCACAATTGAATTATGATACATATTATGATTCATTGCCGGTGCAACCAACATTTTGCAGGTACATGCCATCACTGTCGTAGTCAGCATATCATCCGCAATCCCATTTGCGATCTTTCCTATCACATTTGCAGTAGCAGGTGCAATAAGCACCAGATCTGCCTGCTTTGCCAACGCAACATGTTCCACTGAAAATTCAAAATTACGGTCAAAGGTATCGATCAGACATTTATTGCCGGTCAGTGTCTCAAATGTCGTTGCAGTAATAAAGTTAGTCGCGTTCTGTGTCATCAGGACATGCACATTACAGTGCATTTTCTTTAACATCCGTGCTACATTTGGCATCTTATATGCCGCGATCCCGCCGGTTACGCCAAGAAGTACTGTCTTTCCCTGAAGCATTCTATTTTCCTCCTGCTCTCGTTCTTTTACGATACGATGCTTTTTTTAAATATTTTATACTGTTTTTATGTATTTCGCAACACCTGATTCGTTCTCTTTTTCTTAATTGATTGCCCTTCGCTCCATCGTTAGAGCGCATCCATGGTACTTAAACCTAAAAATGGAGACATGATAAATCATGTCTCCATACATACGTGCGCGAGAAGATTCGAACTCCCGACACCTTGGTCCGTAGCCAAGTGCTCTATCCAGCTGAGCTACGCACACATATTTAATTCATTGTATCTGAAACCAGATACAATGCCGGCGACCGGAATCGAACCGGTACTGTATTTCTACAACAGGATTTTAAGTCCTGCGCGTCTGCCAGTTCCGCCACGCCGGCATAATGAGATAAACTCATTGAATGGGACCTATAGGGCTCGAACCTATGACCCTCTGCTTGTAAGGCAGATGCTCTCCCAGCTGAGCTAAGATCCCACGCGATTACTTGTAGTGAGTGTTAAAATAAAAGATTCTGAGTTGTGACATGCTTGCATGGCTAAGACTCAGAATCTTTTATTTTATCCGAGCGTTAGCGCGGGATGGCAGTTCGTAGAACTGGCATACACACTCACATTTTCCTCACTGCAAAACGACCCAAGCGGGACTCGAACCCGCGACCTCCGCCGTGACAGGGCGGCGCTCTAACCAACTGAGCCATTAGGCCTTATCAAATGACTCCGACGGGAATCGAACCCGTGTTACCGCCGTGAAAGGGCGATGTCTTAACCGCTTGACCACGGAGCCTTATCTTTATTCTTTCATTAAAAAAACTCCCCGAGTAGGACTCGAACCTACGACAGCGCGGTTAACAGCCGCGTGCTCTACCAACTGAGCTATCGAGGAATAATCTAAAGGTATTTTCTTAGTACCTTCAAAACTTCATACAGAACACCATCAATAACATAATCTGTGAAGTTGCGAAGCAACTTCCAATGCGAACATCGTTCGCTATTATTTGGTCAAGCCCTCGATCGATTAGTAACAGTCAGCTCCACACGTTACCGTGCTTCCACCTCTGCCCTATCTACCTTGTACTCTTCAAGGGATCTTACTTCCTTATGGAAGGGATATCTCATCTTGAGGGGGGCTTCACGCTTAGATGCCTTCAGCGTTTATCCCTTCCGGACTTGGCTACTCTGCCATGCCGTTGGTCGACAGCAGATACACCAGTGGTCCGTCCATCCCGGTCCTCTCGTACTAAGGACAGCTCCTCTCAAATATCCTCCGCCCGCGCCGGATAGGGACCGAACTGTCTCACGACGTTCTGAACCCAGCTCGCGTACCGCTTTAATGGGCGAACAGCCCAACCCTTGGGACCTGCTACAGCCCCAGGATGCGATGAGCCGACATCGAGGTGCCAAACCACTCCGTCGATGTGAACTCTTGGGAGTGATAAGCCTGTTATCCCCAGGGTAGCTTTTATCCGTTGAGCGATGGCAATCCCACTTTATGCCACCGGATCACTAAGTCCTACTTTCGTACCTGCTCCACCCGTCGGTGTCGCAGTCAAGCTCCCTTCTGCCTTTGCACTCTTAAAATGGTTTCCGACCATTCTGAGGGAACCTTTGAGCGCCTCCGATACCCTT